>JAVYRX010000001.1:0-263602 GCA_038729485.1 Thermoplasmatales archaeon
TCTGATACCACGGGGCCCAATATGACGCTCTCCTGCAGGAGAACACCGTTATAGAATGGGAGGAAGAAGTAGGCATTTCCAGCTGAAACAGTTGTAACTCCTGTCGTGGGCGTCTCTGGAAGCAACAGAACAAATGAACCATCTGTCACACTAACTGTTGTTGAGTTAATTGTTGTATATTCGTTAGAAAGTATGGAATATTGGGAAGTAGATATTGTTATGTTTGTTGTAACTGGCGTCCCGTTAAGCCAGGTTACAAAGCCACTGAGTGGGAAACCGTATACCAACGCGTATGGGAGCATTGAAGGAATGCCTGTAAAGGCATAGTACCCGAAGAAGACCCTGGTGTAATTGGTTCCTGAGATGCCTCCTGAAGAGCCCGAAACATGAATGTCTGCCAGCCCTTGTGTCCCGTCACTCACGTAATACGTGGCAGCCCATTTACCTGAAGTTGCATTGTAATTCAACGGTACCGATGCCTCTCCAGAAAGGGTAGATATCGAGGCCGTGAAATTCCCTGAAGAGACGCTCGTTCCATTAAAGGTTATCGATGCGGAAATGGAGACGTTTTGGCCGTCAGGGAATTCGGGATAGTACGTGGTATTACTCAATGGGGCTGATTCAGTCACATTTATATCCAGTGTTTTTGAAGAACTAGACGTCTGAGATTCGTTGTAGTAATAGACGAACGCACCAAGGTTTAGGCTACCCAGACCAGTGACAAGGTTGTATCCGGGAGTGACCTGCCACGGTATTGTGTAGCCAAACGTTATTGGATAGAAGACCTTGCTACTCAAAGAAGAGAGACCAAGCTGGTAAAGCTCAGGGTTTACCAGACCGAGAGAATGGTGAAGCGAGCTAACTGCAACGGCCATCATTCCGGCAAACAAAGGACTCGATTCGCTAGTTCCTCCGGAAAGGGACGTCACGTTTTGCCCAATCACTACATAAACGCCAGGGAATATTCCTGCGTTCAGAGAAACATCTGGAACCAATCTCCCATTGGGGAAGGAAGATGGGATTTTGGTAGCTAATTGAGACTGGTAGAATGGAAGCGGTTCCATCACGCTAACACCACCAGTTCCTCCGCCGTAATTCACGTTGTAGGGAACGAAACCATAGTTTGACCAAGCGGTCTGCATTGCAGAAAGGAAGCTTCCATTTGCCGCATAATTGATGTAGGTTTCAGTGCCACCAAGAGCTGCCACAAATGGTGACGTTGAGGGAAAACCGGGAGTGCCTAGAGGACCGGCGCTGTATCCGCTGCCACCGGCATCCCCTGTGGACGCGCTAAACGTTATACCTTCAAGAGCACCCATCTCATAATAAATGTCAGACTGCACAATGTTGCCGACAAAATCAGCCTGAGGTAAATTTGAAATGGTCGATTCCGGAATTGAGAAGCTCTGAGACAGCGTGTTTACTGCGTCCTGCTGCACTATGTATGCTATTACAGAACCCAATGGAATGTTCCCATTTGCGATGTATAGTGTTATGTTTGCCATCGGAGCCATCGTGTGCGACATTTCCACGTCAAGGCTTATTTCCTCGTCCCAGCCTGTTACTATACCCATATTCGGATCATACGGACCTATCGGTACTATTTTAAAGGAAGGGGGGGCTGGCAAACCTAGAAGCTGATCGTAATATTGGAGTTCTCCCTTTATGTACGGATTTCCATAGAAATCAAGTATTCCAATGGTTGCGTTCTGACCCATTGATCCCATTGAGTAGAGACCGGTCTCATTATAAACGCTCTGGAGGTAAGTTGCTGGAAAAGCTGATATGGAATAAGTCTGGTTTATTTGCTGGGCCATGTGTTTTTCTTGGTTAATTACCGATTGTGTTACAAGGGTCGACGGATGAGCAAACAGAATGGAACTGTAGTTTGAAGCCAACACTTCGACTCCAGGAATCAGAGATGTTCCGTACGAGGAATAGTAGGAGAATGATCCATTGGAGAATAAATTCACTCCTACTCCTAAATCATTTCTGATTTGTCCGACCGTTCCCGAAGCAAGTATGACGCTATTCAGGGCCGTGAGCTCAATGCTGAACCCATAAGCCTTGAGAGTGCTAAGAACGTTCCTGTAAAGCTGCTCGTTAGTGAATAGGTTTTCAACCTGCGAAACAGTCATAAAGTGATCGAACGTAGGCGATCCGGGGGTGGAGACTGCAGCAACGTCGCTGGAGAGTAAACCAATGTTCTTCAGAGGGACGTAAACCTCAAACTGGATGACCTGATTTGAGGGAAGAGGGCCGATGTTTCTGAAACCCGGCACCTGTGCTTGCTGTATGGTTACGGTGCTATTGCTTGGGTTAGCCGCGGAGACAATTCCCAAAGAGGAAATAGCCAAGACGGCTACGATTGCAACTGCCAAAAATACCTTCGCATTCAAATTTCTCACCTAGATTATAACGTGCCTCTCTATTTTAATCTTTTTTCAAGCTGTGAATAAGAAGCCGCACAGGGCAGGTTAGCTATGGGAATAGCTAACTGCATGATTTCTCCGATCAATTTTGGCTCAGATTTTGACATCACCGCTGATTCCGGCATAATTTTCTACGTATTTCAAGGCATCAGCAACGTTGGTAGTTTCAAAAATACACGAGTTCGAGTTGCATACTTCAATCTTTGATTGGCCAGGGGCCAATACTACATTTCCTAGAAACATCTTCGAGTACAGTGAAAGAAATTCATTTCTCAGTTCCGGGGGGATTTCCACTTTTATCAGGCGCCGGGACAAGAGCATGTAAGTCAGGAATGAAACAGACGAGAGGGGGTTCAGGATTGCCTCATTCTTCCTGCCGTGTGAAATTGAGCTACTCAGTTCTCTGTACTTTTGGTCTCCTGTGAGCAGGTAGATCTTTTCTAGGACGAAGAATAATATTGATTCCCCAGATGGATATATTATGTCAAGCCTGTCTTTTCCTCTTAAAACTGATTTATCGCCAGAGTCATAGCTTGAGAAAAAGCCACCTTCCCTTTCGTCGAAGAATGTCGCTCGAACCTGGTCTATCCATCTTATGGCCTCTGAAAGAAACTCCCCATCACCTGTCATCTCGAAAGCGGAAATTAGGGCAAGGGAAAGGTAAGCATAATCTTCAAGAAGGGCCGGTACACCCTTGATGCCATTTCTGACCGTCCTATATAAACTGTTTCCTGAGGAAAACGAAGACAGCACTTTCTTAACGCTGCGTATAACTGCATTCATGTCTCCGGAAATTGAGGCTGTGTAATGCATCAGGGAGGAAAGATACATAGAATTCCACGCGAGTATGCATTTGTCGTCCCTTTTGGGCGAGCCCCTGCTTTCCCTTTTATCCCTGAGAATCTTGTTTACTTCTTCTATGAACTCGGGTACAACTTCCCTCCTTCTCAGAATTATTCTACCTGTGGCATCTTTTTCCAGATAATAGCACATCTTTATCCTTTCCATCTGCGCATTCCCAAATTCGTTAAGCTCTCCTTCGCTCCATGTGTAATAAAGACCCTCTTCTCCATCAAAATCCGCGTCCAGGCCGCTGATCAGGAGACCATCGCTTGTCATCTGACGCTGGACGAATTCATTTATTTCCCCAGCTACCTTGATGTAAATCTGCTCCCCGGTAAACGTGTAAAAGGACGTGTAAGTTTCCAGGGCCATAGCCTGATCATAGAGCATCTTCTCAAAATGAGGTATCTTCCATTCGGAATCCGTCGAATATCTGTGGACTCCATAACCCACCTGGTCATATATTCCTCCATTCCTTATCCCCTTCAGCGTTTTCTCGACCATGAAGGAGAAGCTCTTGTTTCCCTTATATCTCATATAGCTGATGAGATAGAGGAGATAGGGAAAATTTGGAAATTTAGGCTGTTCTCCAAAGCCTCCATTTCTTCTGTCATACATGGCTCTCAAAGTCTCCGTCAGCCCATCAAAATCTATATCTCCCTGCACTTCCTTATTCTTTAGCAGCACAATGGAAGAGACCTGATCAGCAGCCTCAATAATTCTCCCCCTTTCATTTTTCCATATGCTTGATATCGCACGCAAAAGACTGAGAAGGCCGTTACCGCCTGAATCTCTGGCTGGAAGATACGTGAATACTTGGAATGGCCTTCCGTCAGGCATCGCAATTACGTTCAGCGGCCACCCCCCGCTACCATTCATTAGCTGTGATACTCCCATGTAAAATGAATCCACGTCTGGCCTCTCTTCCCTATCAACCACGACCGGCAAGTATTGAGTGTTCAGGACTTCCGCTATTTCGCTGTCGCTGAAAGATTCCTCCTGCATAACGTGGCACCAGTGGCAGGTGGAATAACCTATTGTTATGAAAAGAGGTCTGTCTATCTCCTTTGCCTTCCTGAACAGCTCTTCGCTCCAGAGATTCCACTCAACGGGATCAGACTTGTGACTTGCAAGATATGGACTCCTTTCGAAATTTTCACCCTTCATTGGATTGAGATGTACCTCCAAGTTATAATGTTTCTTTCTCTTTTTCAATTAAAAACTAAATCTTTTTCTGGAATACTCAAAAAGTCTTATCCAAAGGAGATATGACATTACTATTATTATTATGACCATGAATATGTCAATTGCATCCGCATACAGGAGATTTCCCTGGTCTATTGCCTGATCTATCATCTTCATTAAACCGAAGGAAACTGCATACGTTCCTGAGGGAAGAGCCTGATATTCCCCTATCATTAGCCCCGCCCAGTAGCTTCCTACTGCAGACATGGAGCCTGTAACGAACGCTGGTATTATTGCAGGAATAGTCACGTATCTGAGCCTTGAAAGTCTTCCTAGTTTGAAGGTCCTGGCCACCATATCGAATTCTGCAGGTATCCCCCTGACAGCTGTAAATACGTTGAAAAATATGTATGATGCGGCTGAAAGGTAGGTGATTATAAGGACGTTCACGTTCAGAGCCATATCAAAGCTCATTCCTTTCATAAGAAACGGCGTCAAATATTTCAGAATCAAGGGGTAGAAAATTGGTGCCGGCACAGAGTAAAGGACCTGCATGGTACCGTTCAACGTATCCCCCTCACGCCCCATCCTCCCTGCTACTATGGCAAGAGGAACCATGGTCAGTACGGATACCGCATATACTATTGCGATCCTCGCAAGATCGTAAGCCGTCCCGATGGATGCAGCAGCGAGGAAAGACGGGCGAGTGAAATAAACTGTAAATGCTTTAGAAAAACCTGATTGGGCGATCAGGTATATGCTCACTAATAATATGAGTATTAGAACTGAGCCTATCACAATGTTTATAGCTCTTGTTGAAGCTCTTATCTTCTTCACCCTTCTGGCGGACGGAAGCCTCGCGGCTACCGTGCTAACGGATGAGAACATCTTTCCCACCGCATTTATTATTCCGTTGGTTCTCTGGGAAAGAGAGTTCACAATTGCCGTTCTCTTCCTTTGCCTTTGCTCGGATGATTCAAATTCAAACGTATATCTTCTTGACCAGTTCACAAGGGGATTTATTATGAGGATAAAATTCAACACTATGGCTACAACCAATACTGCTATCAGGAGCAATGTCCCATCTATGTTTCCCTGTTCAGTGAGCTGAAAAGCAACGTCCCCTATGCCAAAAACATGGTAGCTGTGGGGACCCAGCGATATGACCTCGCTGAAGGTTATGTAAAAAAGACCGCTTGCAAAGCTTGGCATGATGTTCGCAACGATTTTCTGGTAACTAGAAGGAAGGTAAAGGTTTCTTATCCTCTTCCACAGAGACATTTTGAAGGCTAACGATGTGTCAATCATCTCCTGCGGTATGTGAGCAACTGCCTGATATACGCCAATGATTATATTCCATACCAGCGCCGTGATTATCAGGACATCTACTGCGAGCTCTGTGCCTATTGGCCCCCCGATATCCACTATGAAAAACACGAGAACTATAGGAAAGAATGAAACTACAGGGACAGCTTCGAGAACATCCACAATTGGAAGAACTATCAATTCAGCTACTTTTACCCTTGCAGAGATTATGCCAAATATAACGGCCACGAATATTGAAGCCCCCATTAGAATCCAGAGTCTCAGAAGTGTAACTCCCGTAGCCTCGAGAATAAGTATTATCAAGGGGAGGCTTAACATGGCTCCTCATGAGATGTCAATGTATTAGATATCCTTTTCCCAATTAAGAAGACAAATCTTTATAATCAAATGTTCTGAAGCGACAATGGATTTCCTTGAACTCAGGGATCTGGTTGTAGAATATGAAACGAGCGGAAAGAGTCTCCTCTCTCTGGACAGGGTATCTTTCAGCGTACAAAGAGGGGAGTTCGTATCAATAATCGGGCCATCAGGCTGCGGGAAATCCACGATAATTAAGGTTCTGCTTGGCCTCTTGAAACCTACGTCCGGTTCGGTGCTGATAGAGAACAAGCCGCTCGATCTTTCTGACATAAAGATTTCCGTAGTATTCCAAAATGCTGCACTATTTCCGTGGCTAGATGTTCTAAGGAATGTTGAAATAGCACTGGAAGTTGTTTCAAAGGACAAGGAGTACATAAAAGAGACGGCCAAAAAATTCATCAAGATAGTGGGCATAGATGGATTCGAAGATGCATATCCGAGAGAGCTCTCAGGTGGAATGAAACAGAGGGTTTCCATCGCGAGGGCGCTGGCTCCAGGCCCAGATCTTCTTCTCCTGGACGAACCGTTTGCCGCTCTTGACGTTTTTACCGCTCAGGGTCTGAGGGAGGAGCTTTTGGATCTATGGGAAGCGCCAAATCTCCCACCCGACACAATATTGATGGTTACTCATAACGTCGATGAGGCCGTTCAGATGAGCGATAAGATAGTCGTTCTTTCTCCGAGACCCGGAAGGGTTCTTGGTGAAATAAAGGTGCAGCTTGATAGACCAAGAAATACTAGGACCGATGAATTCTATGCTGTGGTGGACAGCGTCGTAAAGCTCATGTCCTCAGACTAATCGCTTAATTTGACGATCCCTTCGTCGCTGTCGTAGCTTAGAAGTTTTGTGTATCTTCCCCAGTTGAGCAGTATTCTGAATGTATTGTCGTTCTCGCCTGGAGGAAAAGTCTCGTTGAGGAAGCTGTTCACTTCTTCCTTTGGCAATTCCGCAACGTTCTTTGCCTTATAATATCCAATTAGGGAGTTGAACGGTTCAACGTTCTTAATAAGCTCTTTAAGCTCTTTCTTCCTCTCTTCAATGGAAGAGTTTAAGAAACGACGACCGGTTTCGGTTAATGCCACATCACCGTTGTAAACTTTGATCATCAAAAGGCTTTCAGCGTCGTCAAGCAAATTCATTAGGGTTGTTCTTTCCTCGTCAAGGGAGTCGTCAAGCTTTGCTATGTCGGTAGGACTACCTAAGTCTTCAAGTATCTCAAGCAGGCCTATCATGCCACTGGGGCTATTGCTTTCAATACGGTGCATAGTATCGTTTCATTAATCCATATAGATATCAGCTTAAATCACTTACGGTTGGTGCCATCAAGCGGCTCCAGAGAGAACTGCTTTATTGTATGGCTTCTCGGTGAGGAAAATGGACGAAATTCCTTGCCGTTACCGGTATAAAATTTACTGAAGAACTCAACGTAGAGGAGCCTTGCGCCCTGGATCCCTGGCTCAAAGACTGCTATGACCAGGTTCAGCATTTGCCCTACGATCAATATGACTATTCCCAATATGACGAAAGCTATGCTGTGGCCCAGAGTGCTCATAAATATGCGATCGAATACGACGGCCAGAATTACGGATGAAAGAAGAATACCGACAAGCCTTGTATAAGAAAGTATGTGGCTTATTATAGTCGTTATTTCCAAAAGGGCCTGAACCCTTTCCGCATATATTACCACGCCTAGGCCGACAAAAAGAAGCACCAGACCCATGAGATCAAGATGATTGGACAGGAGACTTAGGCTGTGCGTCCTGATAAGCTCTAGGCCTATGATCACGATCCCGTATGCAAGCAGGAGCCAACCGGCCTTCCCTGCCGCCTCCCTTCTATCACCGCGACTGTAATTGACTACTATACCGAATATGAGGCCTAGAGATACCATCGCTACTCCTGCATATCCGGAGAAGAGCATCAGCTTTCCAATGCCAAAATTCCCGAGAACGTCGAAGTGAGGATAGGGCAAGGTGAAACCGAAATACGTATCGAAGAAAACGCCTATGGCAATCGCAATAATTGAACCTGGTATCATGGCCTTGGCTATGACCTTCAGTGATCTCAAGCTCATGAGACTCAATATGAACCTTGATAGAACCTTCGGTATTCTCGAAACCTTGGGCGGATGGTCTACCCTGTGTATAATCCAAAGGGATATAAGCAGTATTACAAGGCCATATCCAACGTCTCCTATCATGAATCCGAAGAAAATCGGAAAGATGAGGGCGAAAACCAGTGTAGGATCAAGTTCTGTGGATTGTGGAAGAGAATAAAATCTTATGAAGAATTCAAAGAGCTTCACCCGTCTGGGATTGCTGAGGGCAGTCGGCGGTACCTCGTCAGTCTTCACCTCGCTTATGATGATCTCGTCTCCCGTCTCCTTGGAAAGAACCTCCTTAACTACGACCAATTCCTTTTCAGGTATCCAGCCCTCAAGGACAAGGACATTTTCAGTCCCCGAAAGCTTCGACACCACGTCAATCTTCTTCAGCTCAATATCTAGCTGTTCCCTTACTGCAGCCACTAGGCCGTAGTACTTCTCAGATATTTCCTTAATCCTGCTCCTTATTTCGCTGATTTCCTTCTCTGTGTCTTTCAGCTCCTTCTCCTTCTCCTCCGTGATGACTGACACGCTTCCCTTGCCTCTTGGAATTCTAACAACCATCTTTTCGAAATTTCTGACCTTCTCGCCGAATTCAATTTCCTCTTCCTTTGGAATTACTGCAATTATGCCCTTCTCCCCGTTAATTATCATTGAATTGTTAATGCCCTCTATCACCTTCGCTGGGTCCCTCTCCTTGTCCCCCTTTTCAACATAGAAGGATGCAATTTTGTCCCCGTTGAGGTAATCCAGATCGCCGCCGTAAAAAGAAATGCTGTGAAGCGTATTTAATTCGTCGCCAATCATCTTCTTTCTTGATTCCAGCTCTATTTCCCTGTCTTTTAACCTTTTAACTTCATCGTATATTTCTATTTCTTCCGCTCTTTTAACCAGCTCTTTGGCATCCCTGAATGAAAATTTTTCCTCCCCTCCAACGGGATAAAGTGCACTTTCCAGACCCTTAATCTTTCTTGAAATGTCAGATAGCTTCTGGAAGGATTCACCTGGTTTGAGATTTGAAAGCATTTCCGACGTGACGGTAACCGGCTCTATCTGCATAATGCCCAAGTCATGAAGGACAGAGAGTATCGTCTCTTCATTTCTCATCGTCGATATGATCCTGATCCTTGTCATCTTCATTGGTTCTAGCATTCTACCTCACTACTATCTTGAACATATTCTCAACGACTTCCTGCGACACATTCTTCTTGATATTTGCAACCTTTTTCTCATACTCTTTCTTTATTCTGGCTGCTTCCTCGGTGGCTTCCGCCGTCTTACTTTTTATGTAATCCTTGTAGAGAGTGGATCCCCTTATCTCAGCTTCTCGTGAAATCCTTTCTGCCTCTGCCCTTGCGTTGTTTATTATCTGTTCAGCTTTCTTCCTTGCATCTTCCACATCCCTTCTCGACTCATCTTCCTTCTCTTTTATCTTCTTCAGAACTTCAATATCCTGCGTCATATTTCACCCCAGAAGTATAATATGGCCAAGGCTGCAGCAACAACGTTCGCTATCATCATTCCAGTAAAGATCAGGTAAAATTTTACCATGCTCCTGTTTTTGAAAAGATAGCTATTCATTCTCGCTGGCCTCCATCTTTTCCTTTATCATCTTCAAAGTGATGAATGTCTCCCTGTCCATTTCGTCCAGCCTAAGGCGTATGTAGGCTGCCGTTTCGTTTAATCTCGGTATCAGTATGTTTTCAATGGAATTTGTCCTCCTCTTCGTCCTGTCTATTTCCTGAAGCAATTTCCTAAGTGAAATTTCCTTTTCGGCTATAACAAGCAAGGAATTGAGAAGAGATTTGAAGTCCTCCCTGGATTCCATGAGGGCTGTGGGGAGCGAAATTATCTCATACAGCTTGTTCATGAAAGATTCCTGGCTTTCGACGTTCACTTCAGGTATCTTGACTCCCATGACGTTCTTGGCTTTTACTCCAACTCTAACCCCGGGCTGGAAAAAAGCCGTGTTTTCTATTACTAGCTGACCGGCCATCATCTCAGAGAGTCTCTCTGTCATCATTGCCTTCTGAACCACCTTTGCGAGGTCTTCCCTCATTCCTCTGACGTCCTTTGCCAGCTTGAAGAATTCCATTATTAAGGCCGATCTTTTAAGCTTCAGAAGCTCCAATCCCCTTACAGCTAGCCTGATTCTGCTCTTGGTTTTTAGCAGCTCCATCCTAGTAGGTCTAACGTTGGAAACGTCCGCCATCTATTTCCTCCATTTCCCGTATTTTTCAATCTGCTCTCTCTTAACCCTCTTCATGTCTCTTTCGGGCAGGCTTGAGAGTAGCTCCCAGCCCAAATCAAGCGTCTTTTCTATTGGTCTGTCTTCGTCGTATCCCTGATTAACGAACTTCTCTTCAAACGTATTTGCGAACTCCAGGTACTGCTGATCTTCCCTGCCCAGAGCTTCTCTTCCGACTATTGCGCTCAGACTTCTGAGATCCATACCTCTCCCGTAGGCTGAATACAGTTGATCTGCAACTCCCCTGTGATCGTCCCTGGTCCTGCCTTTTCCAATTCCCTGATTCATGAGCCTCGACAGAGAAGGCAGCACATTTATGGGTGGATACACACCCTTTCTATGTATGTCCCTGCTTAGAAATATCTGGCCTTCGGTTATGTAACCAGTGAGATCGGGTATTGGATGTGTCATATCGTCTGAAGGCATTGTAAGTATCGGCAGCTGCGTTATCGAGCCTTTTCTTCCCCTGATTTTTCCTGCTCTCTCGTATATCGTTGAAAGATCGGTATACAGATAACCGGGATAGCCTCTTCTCCCAGGTACTTCTTCCCTAGCAGCCGAAACCTCCCTCAACGCCTCTGCATAAGATGACATATCTGTCAGAATCACGAGGACGTGCATCTCCCTTTCATATGCAAGAAATTCTGCCGCAGTTAGTGCAACCCTGGGAAGTAGAATTCTCTCCATTGAAGGATCAGATGCAAGGTTCAGAAACAGAACTGATCTAAGAAGCGCCCCAGTCTTCCTAAATTCCTCAATGAAGAAATTAGCCTCCTCAGATGTTATGCCCATGGCGCCAAAGACGAGGGAGAAGCTTTCTGACGATGACAGAACCTTTGCCTGTCTGGCTATCTGGGCAGCCAGTCTGTTATGCGGAAGACCAGAGCCCGAAAACAGAGGAAGCTTCTGCCCCCTGACGAGGGTATTCATTCCGTCTATGGTTGATATTCCCGTTTGAATGAATTCAGAAGGCTCCTCTCTGGAATATGGATTAATGGCACTTCCTACCACCTCGACCTTCTCAGATGAAATCACCGGTTCCATTCCATCCCTCGGTTCCCCTAGGCCGTTGAATACCCTACCCACCATCTCATCGGAAACAGGAATTCTGGCTGTTTCTCCTAGAAACCTTACAGAGGTACCCTCAACGTCGAGGCCTGTAGTCTGCCCGAAAACCTGGACGATCGCTATACCCTTTGCTGATTCAAGTACCTGCCCCATCCTTCTTTCTCCATCTGGAAGCTGGATCTCCACGAGCTCGTTGTAACCCACATTGTCGACCTTTTCCACGAACATCAGAGGACCGGCTATTCTGGTAACAGTTTTGTATCGCATATTACTCATATTCTATCAGCCCTCCCTTTTATCTCCATACCCATCTCCTCTATCAGCTCCGTGAAATAAGATTCTACTTCGTTCTCCCTCACTTCCTTGAATCTTGAAACCTTCTCCCTAAACGGCATAGAACTCATCTCTGAGACGGAAATTCCCTTTGAAACGCCATACTTCTCAAATTCGTCCATCTTCAATATAGCCTGAAGCATCAGGAACTGTTTCTTGAGCGAACAGTAGGTATCAACTTCGTCAAAAGCACTCTGTTGCAGGAAATCCTCCCTTATCGATCTCGCTATGTCAAGAACCTCTTTTTCATTTTCAGGCAGCGCATCGTACCCCACCAGCTGCGCCACTTCTTGAAGTTCGCTCTCTTCCTGAAGTATTTCCATGGCTCGGGTTGTACTTTTCTTCCATTGTTTCTCTACGTTGCCTTCAAACCATCTTCCCAGTTCATCAGAGTACAGGGAATAACTCGTGAGCCAGTTGATTGACGGAAAATGCCTTCTCTGTGCAAGGGATGCATCCAGCCCCCAGAAGACCCTTGTAACTCTAAGCGTATTCTGGGAGACGGGTTCTGACGTATCTCCTCCAGGCGGAGAAACTGCACCAATTATCGTAACGGAACCGAGCCTCCTACCTGAGGAAAGTGTTACCACGTTCCCTGCCCTTTCGTAGAATTCTGCTAGCCTTCTCCCAAGGTATGCTGGATAGCCCTCTTCACCCGGCATCTCCTCCAATCTGCCCGAAATCTCCCTAAGTGCCTCGGCCCATCTGGAAGTACTATCGGCCATTAGGGCAACGTTGTAACCCATGTCCCTGAAATATTCAGCAAGCGTCACGCCAGTATATATTGACGCTTCCCTAGCTGCAACTGGCATGTTGGAAGTGTTTGCGATGAGGGTTGTCCTTTCCATTAAAGGCTTTCCAGACTTCGGATCCTTCAGCTCCGGAAAAGTAGTAAGTATTTCAGTCATCTCGTTTCCTCTTTCACCACACCCTACGTAAACAACAACTTCCGAGTCAGCCCATTTAGCAAGCTGATGTTGCACAACTGTATTGTGAAGTATTATGCCTCCTGACCCCCCTACAAAATTCTCTCCGAAATCTGGAACAGAAAGATCGTATACGTCCACCTCCCCTGGCTCAAATTCAATGTTCCTTATTCTATCCACGAATATGTCTGATGACAGGCTTAAAGCCGTGCTCTGCAAAGATTCGCCCGATCCCCCGCTTCCTTGATATATGCTATTTAGCTCTGCGCTCTCCCCACATGAAATTTCGAATGAATCAGACGACCCGGCCACTTTGAACGGTATTCCGAGCCTGTTGAATATGTACAGCACTTCCTTCTTGATGTCGTTTCTAATGGGAACGCCCAATGAAAGAATCGTATCGACGAACGCCCTTATTGTTCGATCGCTCGCCCTCATCAATGTTGATGGTATCCTGATTTTCCCGTCTACGAGCATTTCGTTTGATTCTAGGAATAACACCAAGTCAGAGCTTCTGACAGCTAACTGGTCACCTGACAGTTCCGGATGAAGACCAAACAATTTGGAAAGTAGTTTCAGCAATTCCTCATCCCCTTTCTGCCTGAGCGATATTCTCAATTCGTTTCCATTGACGTTTCCTGAAGCTGCAAGGTATGCAAGGAATCGCCCGAAATCAGCATTGCATCTCTTGGGCACTTTTATATTTGCCCCATTAAATCCACTTGAAGAAGTGGAAAGATTCGTCAGCGAATGCTTTTCTAAGGTATAAGAATCATTATTTTCCGATAAAATCTCTTTCTTGCTTTCAGCTGCACGTATCTTGAAACAAGAATCCCTTCCCTTCACCGGAGTCCTGAGCACTGCAATTATGCCATCGCCGACTCTAAGATTCATAGCCATAACTTGCTCTATGCGACCGTCATGCCATGCAAATAGCTTGTGCACCGGCGTTACCCTGACCTCCCTTCCGGATTCCGTTTGAACTCTCACTACAGAACCGCTCTTTCCGTGGTATATGATATTTGAACTGCTTCTTACCAATTTCCCGTCGACCATTGAAAATAGTTCCAGCCTTTGCGGAAGATAGAGATATTCACCGTCACCTTGAATCATTAACGAGGAATTCCTGTATTTCTTGTAGATAGACTCAATGGATACGATGCTGCCGTCGCCTAGAAGCACAGGAGTGTCTCCAGTAACGCATTTCCCTGAACCAAATGGACCAGGTACTGCCACAGTCCCCCCTTTCGCGACTGGGAAGAATGTATCTATGACCCTCTGTCCTGTTACGAGGGGAATCTCCGGCGGGAGCTTGCTTCTGACAGGCCTTGGTGACCTTACGGGCCAGTACTGTCCCATTTTAACTTCTACCAATGAATTGTTCGTTCTTATGTATGCCACGGTGGCCTTCACGTTCATCTTGCCTTGAGCGATCTCCTCTATCTTTCCCCTCAACCCTGGCGGAACCATTATTCTGTGCTCTAAGATTGAAGTTTCCTGAACTGTACCAAGTATGTCCCCATCAGAGACTTCATCCCCTTTTCTTGCAACTGGTACAAATTCCCATTCCTTCTTCATGTCTACCGGGTCCGGATAAAGGCCCCTCTTTATGAAATCCCCACCCTGATTTCTGATCACATCTAGAGGCCTCTGAATTCCATCGTATATGGAACCCATGATGCCCGGGGACAGAAAAACGGAGAGTGGTTTATGTGTGGAATCCACCTTTTCCCCAGGCTTTATACCACTGGTATCTTCATACACCTGGATCGTTGCGGTGTTCCCTTCCATACGAATAATCTCTCCGACCAGACCAAGGTCTCCCACTCTTACTACATCGTACATCTTAGCCTGTTCAATATCTTCTGCGATTACAACCGGTCCCGCTATTCTAACAATTTTTCCCATATTCAAATTCCTCCTAAATCTATTTTAATACCAAGAACTCTCCTTGCCATGTCTGAGATCTTTTCCTCTTCTCCTACAGGCGAAACAGGAACAAAAACGACAAGAGGCATAACGCTCGTTGTTACTGCGTTCAAAAATTTTCTGTCTAATGTCCCAATGTAGGTATTTGATGCAAGAATCAGACCGAAATTACCGGAGTAATAAAGCTCCCGCAATTTCTCTGCGAACGTTTTCTCGTCTGCTATGAAGACGTCCCCAACGCCAACCAGCTTGAATCCTATTGAAAGCTCCCTTTCTCCAACAAAAGCGATCCTTCCAAACCTGCTGGATGAATCCATGTTTCATCACCCTATATTTATCGAGACCATCCTAACGGTCTCGTCATCAATCTTATAATACCTGCTCAGGAAAATATTCCTCACGTCCTTCCATTCAGCCTCCACTCTTAGAAGATAAGCCAATATGTTATTGATTGACAGGGGGCTCATCTCCAGGATTTCGATAAAGCTCCAATACAGATTTCGATAAAGCTCTCCTTCGAAACCTATCAGGGATCCCCTCCTCTTGTAAAATTCTAGACTCTTAGTAAGATCAGAGAACTGCCTGATCTTCTGCGCAACTTCTTCAACAGAGGCACTCTTCATGAGATCGTCCAACACCTGGTCAGATAGGCTCCCGCCCTGAAGTAGGTAATTCACTATGTTCTGTTCGCTATTGAATTCCTTGAATTTCATGATCGTCATTACGTTTCTAATGTCGATGGTCCCTTTTATGAATCTATAGATAGGGCCCTCTGTACCGGTGTAAAATCTGAATTTCTCTCTCATCATCGAGTAGTAGTAAAGGTCAAGGGAAAGGAGGAGCGAAGATATGTCATTTGTTTTCCTGTAGTCGTCCAAGTATGAGAGCAGGGCTTTCCCATATCCAAATCTCAGGAGATAGGAAATTATGTCCTCAATGCTTCCCATTGAGAGCAGGTTCTTATAATCCGAATGACCGAGCAGCCCTGCAAATATACCCAGTGCAGTCATATTTTCAGAAACAAGATGCATCTCCGTATCTTCCACTTTATAGTTGAGATTTTTTGCCACCATTACGGTCTTAATATTCATTATGTCCCATTTCGTGAGGTACGACGCAACCAGGTCCCTTCCCTCCTTGGGCGTCAATGAGAGAGCCAGTTTGTTCAGTTTAGCGAGGTGAGTGTTCGTTGCTGCTTCTATTAAATTGTAGCCCGAATATTGAGACGAGTTCACTGAGATATCGGCATCATATCCGTGATTAGAAAGATACGAAAGAAAATCCGACGGACTGATGAGCCTCATGAGTTCCTCATAGTCCTGCCTCGTTAGGAGATCGTTTCGCTTGACTTTCAGCGTTCCATATGGAAGGCCGTATACATTCTGCAAGGACATCACCTAATGTGGGACCTCACCGTGGAGGATAGTTCGTCCATCCTGTCCCTTAGCATTTGAGAAAAAGTGAAGTCAGCAATGACTTTCCCGTCTGCAGAAGTAACTATCACCCCGCCTAACGGATCTATCTCCTCCTCCACTATTCTTAGTTGTCTATTCAAAGAACGAAGCCTAGCGGCATCCTCCTTCCTGAGGTGACACACGAATCCTTCTCCCAGCTGAGAGGATACTTCTGATATCTTTCTATCAAGAAATTGCACATATTCTTGTTCATTCGTGAAACTCTTAATCCTGGAAACAACTGCGTCAAAGTATTTTTTCTCTACCCCTTCAAGCGCCTTCTCGAACATCATTCTTCCTTCTAGCGTTGCGGTAGATATCATCTGCCTACT
This sequence comes from Thermoplasmatales archaeon, assembly GCA_038729485.1. GTDB lineage: Archaea > Thermoplasmatota > Thermoplasmata > Thermoplasmatales. Next base: position 16,542 of record JAVYRX010000001.1, read on the forward strand.
CAGGATCTCCCCCTCATCCTTTGCTTTCTTCTGATATTGCTCTAGTGTTAGCTCGGCATTCTTGTTTGCTTCGTCCAGAATCTTTTTCGCCTGCTCGTTAGCATCCGCTATAATTTCATCAGTCTTTGTTTTAGTTTCAGCCCCTATTCTTGCTATTATTTCATCCAGTCCCATAGGTCGTCCTTTCCATATGTTTAAAATATGTGCAAGAGCAGCAGAAGCCCAAGAACAAACCCGATTATCCAAAGAGTCTCAGGAATAACAAAAAAGAACAGTACTTGGCCAAACTTCTCGGGTTTCTCAGCAATTATGCCCATGCCAGAAGCTCCTATTCCGCTCTGAGCTACGCCCGTACCTATCAGACCGCCAGCCATCGCAATTGAAGCAGCAATGGCAAAAAGAGCATCAGTTGTTGTAACCATTACTATCACCGCTGTATGACCAATGAGATAAAAGAGTTTTGCCAAAAATGCATTATGAAATGCTGTGCCGTGCTGAAAAATCTGTTACTTCCCGTATCATTTTAGGTACAATTTTAAAATAATAGTTTTAATTCCCGAAAGACCCCAAGAGGTAAGCAAACAATAGCACGTAAACGCCAAACAGCAATAAGTAAAAATATGTGTGACCTCTTAAAGAACTAGGCGAGTGTAGTGTAGCGGTAGCACAAAAGCTTCCCAAGCTTTTAACCCGGGTTCGAATCCCGGCACTCGCATGGTTTTGGAAAGGAGGCGACGTTCGATTCTAGGCTCAAGAAGTAAATAAGTTCGAGCGCTAAAGAAAAAGGCATGTTAATGTTTCCATTGTCCACATTGTTAATCATCCCAAAGCTCACATTTTCAAATGAGAAACAAAAAAATGCAACTTGATTCCATCTCCAAACCAGATTGTCAAAACTTGGAAGTATCAATCCTTTAAGGCTTGCTAAAACGCATCTTTTCTGCCTATCAGAAATAGTTCTTTGGGTGCAGTCTCTCTTCCTAGTGCAGGACATTAAGGAATGCAATCGATGTACCATCCCCATTGAGAAGCAAATCTGGAGGCTGACAAAAGCATTTTTCAATATCTCCTTTGAGCATCCGCTGTTCCTGAAACTCTTTCCTGAACGATTTAATTCTGTTTGTGTCCAAAGAGTTTCACCAGTCTTGAAGGCTTACAGAAACAGTTTTCATCACAATAAGTATGGCTCTGCAGCCCATCATCTTCCAGAAGTAACAAAAGAACTTACAATCGGGCAGATCACAGCAATGGTCTGCTGACATTAGCCTTCTCATCCAGGATGATATGACTGTCACCTTAAAATTCACGCTTTATGGCCCAAATACAGTCCTTTCTTAACCGCTTTTGAACAACACCTCCTTCAGCACAACCATACTCCAAAAGCTGTTTTTAAAGGGAAGGAACGAAGATGTCTTTCATTTCGCAACAAATGTTGTCGCATTCAACGTGATTAGATATCCGCTAGAGAAGGAATGCCAGTTTTGTTTGCGCATTCCAGCTTATCAGATGGATAAAAAATGCTCCATGCAGAATTGACACATATCTTTAGGAACAGCGAAGATCGTCATGGCTTCAGATGCTGTTGGATAGAATGCCAAGATTCCCCCAGAACTGATAGTAATGAAATTCGATAATGAAGCCTGTGAGTTCTCATGGGAATGAAAAATATTCGCGCGTTACGTTACAAAAACGTTTTTACTACACCGTACATTGATAAACATGACAGAAGCAACGATTGTTGGGTCTCACATCCCTAAGATAGGGGAAAAAGCTCCAGAGTTCCAAGCAAATTCGTCCAAGGGCGTTATATCTCTGAAGGACTTCAGGGGGAAATGGGTGATATTGTTCTCGCATCCCGCTGATTTTACGCCAGTATGCACCACGGAATTTATAGAATTCGCAAAGAGGTACGAAGAATTCGAGAAACGCAATGCACAGCTAATAGGTCTTAGCATAGACTCCGTGTATTCACATATAGCCTGGCTTCTTCAGATAGAGAAAATATCCGGGGTCGAGGTTAAATTCCCAGTCATCGCGGATCTTGATATGCACGTCGCCAATTTATATGGCCTCATACACGAACACGCAAGCGCTACAAGCACCGTCAGAGCTGTTTTCTTCATAGATCCTGAGGGAACGGTCAGGGCGCTCATATATTATCCTGCAAGCACTGGAAGGAATATAGATGAGGTGCTGAGGGTTCTTGATTCACTGATATATGTGGATTCCTTCATGATTGCAACGCCAGCCAACTGGAAACCGGGGGATGACGTAATCGTCCCGCAGCCGTCAACTGTTCAGGGTGCCAAAGATAGACTAAAGGATAAGAACGTTCAGGTAAAGGACTGGTTCCTAGCTATAAAGAAGACGCCGAAATGAGATATAAAGATTAAATACTCGCTGTATATATAAAAAACATGGAGACGGAAGCCACGAATCTCATTGGCGTAGAGATATTCAGTGACAAAGGTTACAGGCTAGGCAATGTTACCGATGTCATGGTAGACTTCGATTCACAGGTCATATACGGTCTTTATGTTGAAAAAACCAACGATGGTCTTGTAGAAGACGGCGTCCCGGTATTAGTGCCCTATAGATGGGTAAGGGCAGTGGGGGACGTTATAATACTCAAACGGTTCCCAACGTTCGTCTCTGTTTCACCGTCTGAATAGATTACGGATGGGTGAAATACCCTTCTTTTTCATTTATTATATTTACGTAGCCGTATCTCTCTAACTGATTTACCCTTCCGATGTAGTTGAGTGCATCCTTTTCAATTATTCCAGAATCCAAAGATCCGTCCGGTTTCTTCACACAAAATTCCACATAGTTCCCGGAGAGCCAGTGGATTATCTGGACTCCTTTCTCCATTGAGTCACCCAAGTACTCTATGTCTTCCTTTCCTATACTAAAAAGGCCGAGATCTTTCAGCCTTACCCTCTTGCCCAGGAGCTTAGAATAATCGTCCCCGGATATCGCAATTTCCCCATCCCCAACCTCATATTCCCTGTACATCGTATTTGACTTCTGCGGAAATAAGGGTATCTTGGCTTTCAGTTTTCCGTCGAATTTAAACCTGAGACGAACAGGATCCTTTACAAAGAAATGTCTCGGGCTAACCGGATCTATGATCTTCCTGTTGAAGGAATAGAATATCTCCCAAGAAAAAGTGGTATCCACCTCCCCTATCCCTGACTCAACATAGTACTTTCTTATCGCATCCGGATTGAAACCCCTCTTCCTCAGTGCTAAAAGAGTGCCTAGCCTTGGATCGTCCCAACCGGAAAATTCGCCATTCTTTATGCCTTTCTTTATCAGGGACGTCTTGAGGATAGAATGTTCTATAGAGACTTTCCCGTAATGAATATAATAAGGCTGTTTCCAGCCCAGATAGGAGAAAATGTAGCGCTGCTTTTCGGTATTGGCAATGTGGTCCTTCCCCCTGATCACGTGAGTGAGACCCAGATCGTGATCGTCTACTGCTACTGAAAAATTCATCATAGGATATACCCTGTATTTATCTCCCTTCAACGGATGCGGAGTGTCGACAATTCTGAATGCGATAAAATCTCTGACGGCGGGGTTGGGATGGTTCAGGTCAGTTTTAACGACAGCATATGCTTCCCCCTTTCTGTAAAAACCATCGATCATCCTGTCCCATCTCTCCAGATTTTCTTCCGGGCTTTCTTCACGTTCCCTGATGGAAAATCCCTGCTGTTTCTTTAACTTAAATTCTTCAGACGGCGTCGTAGCAACGTATGCCATGCCAATTTCTATTAACTTCTTCATCTCCCCGTAGTAAATGGAGAAACGGTCAGACTGTATTACGAGGTCTGTGTAATTTACGTCCAGCCATTTAACGTCCTCCTTTATCAGACTATAGGCCTCCGGATCTATGTTTGCTGGATTAGTGTCTTCTATCCTAAGAATCAGCCTTCCACCGTATCTCCTGAAATATTCGTCATTTAATATTGCCATCCTAGCATGGCCTATATGAAGAGGCCCGGATGGAGAGGGAGCCAACCTCATCACAACGCCATTGGGTCCAACTTCCGGCAGGTCAGGCAGCTTCTTTTCCTCCCTCTGCTGGGGCTCAAGGAGCTCCGGCGTTTCTGCTTTCACTATGTTCATCATTTCCTCCTCAGAAAGAGCGTTGACCTCCTCTATCACCCCTTTTATCACTGGAATCAATTCCTTCAGGTTTTTCTTTTCCTGCGGATAAAGTGAAATAACTCTCGAGATTACGGCATTGAGCTCTGCCTTGCCGTCATGCTGAATCGCGTTGAAGCAGGCCAACGCCTTTATCTTTTCCCTCATTCAATGCCTCCTCCATTTTTTTCTTTAAGTCTTCGATTCCCTCCCCAGATTTACAGGAAATCTTCAGATTATTACTTCCAGAGTTGACTATGTCCAGCTTGTTTTCTACCTCTATTACCTTCTTTTCACCCCGCTTCAGCGATTTGCAGAGTTTCCTCTGCTCCTCCAAAGAGTAACCGCATCCCTCAGATGGATCAGTCAAACAAATTATTAGGTCTCCGAGCGTATTCAAAGCAGCTAGGGCAACCCTTTCTATTGAATTGTGATTCTTTCTATTGAGAAGTCCCGGTACGTCAAGAATCTGGTACCTGTTACTTCCAAGAACAAGGATGCCTACGTTTATCTCCTTCGTGGTAAATGGATATGCGGCAATCTCAGGTTTAAGGTTCGTAAGCATAGATATCAGCGATGACTTCCCAACGTTTGGAAATCCGGCTATAACCACCACCCTTTCTTCCCTATTTATCCCGGGGATCTTTTTCAAAGCAGTCCGGGCTTCTCTGATCACTGAAAAAGAATCTTCCAAATCCTCCACTATAGAGGAAAACCTTCCATAAAATGCAGATCTTGCTCTCGATATTTCGTCAACACTTCTTCCTTTCTTGATGTTCCTTATAGAAGATGTAGCGATTTCCCTTATCTTGTTTTCGCTCCACCTTATTCTTCCAAGCGCCCTATCATACTCCCTAGCGTCAGCCAAGACGAAGAATAGGTTTCGTTCGAACTGATCCATATCGTCAAGTCCCGGAAAACCAGACGTGACTTTAGATAGAGCACGGAAAGAAACGTTTTCCATTGCCTTGATCTTCTCTATGGAAACCGCCTTTATCTTGTCCAGGAATCGTGGCATGTAAAAATCCTGGATGTTCTTCGTGGCCTTGAACGACCTGTCAATAATGTCGCTAGACACGGGAACGGCAGGCAGCTTCTCAGGTATCACTTTCCAATCAACTCCAACTTCAGTTCGGCGGTTGCAACAGGCATCTTAATTCCCAGTTGTCTTAGAATTCTAGGATGCATTTCCCCGAAAAAACCAATAGTCCTTCCGTAAGCAATGATTCTTCCAACTCTGCCCGGAATGTAAAAACCTTTATCCCCCCTTTCGATGGAATAGTCCTCAACCCCCAGGTCTTCCAGAATTCCTATCACCAGACCTTTTATCTCCGAAAATGAGGCGTCCTTGTCAGCTATGCCTATACCCAGAACATCGCTTTCTCCATCCTCATCGTAAATGGTTCCAATCTCAAATATCCTCTGAGGGTAGGGATTTCTGAAATTATTGAGAAAAGTCTGAAATAGGGACGGGGTAATCATCTTCCTTATTGAGTCCTGTTCCTGACTAATCGGATTAATTATCCTCTTTACAGGTTCTCCTATCTCATACATTCTGTTAAAAGTGGTGTTTACCAGCACGCTACTTACTGTTTCTGAAAGGTCATATCCTATCAAAAGCCTCCTCAGTCTTTCTTCCATTTTTCTCAGCTTGTTTTCCTCCCCATAGCGCTGAAATCCGTTTCTGCGCCCCTTTACATTCTGAAATCCAATTCCTTTTAATACGTCTTCTACTATGTCTACCTCTCCAAGAATGTCCACTCTGTACGGTGGAACGGTAACTCTTTCATCTACCAGGTATCCCATTTTTTCAAGTGCTTCCCTTATCAGATCTTCCCCCACTTCATATCCGACTATTCTCTTTATACCCGCAGTTGGTATCTCGAAAGTTTCTTCCCTTAGTTCAGGCACTTTCTCGCCGTTCACAACAACAGTACTAAGCCCTCCTGCCGGATAGGAAAGTGCAGTTGCCATCAGAATAAGCGTCTTCAAAACAGTATTCCTGTCTATGCCTGTAACGTCTATGAAAATGTCCGTGGTATTCTCATCCACTGTGGTGATCGAGGAGTTTAGAATGGGGGGGAGAGATATTATTTCGCCCTCAGAATCCAAAATTGCAGGCAGTCTGCCAGATACAAGGTGGCCGAATTCTCTTGCCTTCTCATTAATCTCCATGAAGCTTGAAATCTTTGTGCTCTCACTTGAGCCTAGGGGATAAAAATCAATGTTCCGATCAACATGGGTGTACTTTAAAGGAAATTTAACTTTTTTCAAATCATGAAGACCTATTGCGGATTTCTTCCTATTTCTTCCCATCGTCAGGTGAAGTTTTTCCTGATAGTCTATGATGTATTCAAGCAGCCCTCTTACCACTATACCCTTTACTATGCAGGCTGCAAAAAAAGGCCTGTCTCGCGGTGCGTCAAGAAGAATTTCAAGTCCTGAATCTTCAACTCTTAATCTTGTGAAAGCTTCCTTCCCTAGATACTGACGTATGGCCCGCGTTGCTCCTTGAATTGAATAAAGATCAGGCCTATCAGGATTGAATTCCATCACAACCTTATCCTCTTCTGCCCTTGCCTCTCCTCCCAGAAGCCATGGAGTTGCAATGATATCTTCCTTAGTGAGTGATGAGAAAGATTCCATCTTAGCAAGGTCAAAACGCACAAGCACCATTCTGTAGTGCATAATTATTCCGTATTTATAGCTAAGGCATTCAATAAAGTATTTATTAACTCAGTGCTTAAGGGCAGAAGGGATGTTTAATTGAGTAAGGAAAAGGCAGGAAGGATTGCGGCAAGAAAGGTAAAGGACAAATGGAAGTCCAAGGCCTGGTATACGTTAGTGACCAACGAGTCGTTCGGGATGAAGGAAATTGGGTCGTCACCGGCTGCCTCTCCTGACGATATGATAGGAAGAATTTCAGAGGTGGCGCTATCTGACATAACGGGAGATTATAAATTATCGCATGTCAAATTATTTTTCCGCGTGACGAAGGTTGAAGGCAATAAGGCCTTTACTGAGTTTGAGGGGCACGAAATAAACCAGGACTACATAAGGCGACTTATAAGAAGAAGAAAAACCAGAATTGATATTGTCGTTGACGGAAACACCTCAGATGGTGTTAAACTAAGGATTAAGCCCCTCGTCGTTCTTGACAGGAAGGTAATAAACAATGTGGAGACAGGAATCAGGAACAAGATATCTGAATTCCTAAAAGGCAAAATCTCCTCACTCCCCCTAAATCAGTTCGTAGTATACATGATTTCCCCCCAGATAATTCAAGACATAGTCGATCAAATTAAAACCATATATCCAACAAGGAAAATAGAAATTAGAAAGTCAGAAGTCGTAGGGGGTAAAGAGGAGGGAAAGATCTCCGGGACACAGCCGGAAGAAATAGAAGCCGGGGTGGCTTAGTCGGTAGAGCGTCGGACTCATAGGGATAGATCTGAGAAATCCGAAGGCCCCGGGTTCGATTCCCGGCCCCGGCACTTATAGCTTATTTTTATGGCATTACCACTGATGTTAAAAACCTCATTATACTTTTGCTGCAGGGCTCCACAAATATGGTTTGCATAACTGGTTTAAAGGATTATGAAACGGTTGATACAGAGATAAGTTAACCCGGCAATCATGAAATTTTTGAAATAAAAGAAAAAACGTGAGGAGGAAAGCTAATAGGTCATTAAACTAGGCTTTGAACAGTTCTTGGATGGATTCCAGGTTCATTCTCAAACCCCGGTTAGAAAACTCCTATGTACTCCTGAACGAGATCTCGCTAAATGGGCCCTGCAATAATTATAATCCTGGATTTATGAACAGCAGCAAAGCCAGCCCTATCTCACAAAGGACCTCTTATGAATCACCACTTTCGGTAGATTGCCATTTGGCATCCTAAGTTAGACGGAGAAGATAAATATTGAAATCCCAAGCAACGATAGAATAAGAAGGAAAATAAGGACAAAAATAAACGCAATTAGTGAGAGCCCGAACGTTTTTAAAAAACCTGTGTGATAAATCATACTAAGTATAAGCAGTATGACAAGAAATCCTACTACAAATCCCAAAGGGGCAAGAATGGGGCTGAAAAGAAACAGCAGAAAAATGAAGACTATGGTGATTAGGAATGTCGCTGCCACGGCACGCAACATCTCCGACCTCTGAGGTACAATGATCTTGGAGGCTAGATAGACCGGTAGGGATACAAGTACGAGTATGAAGAACACATATGCAAGCAACACCAGCAGCGTGAAAATCAGGGGAGCTACGATCGGAAACATTTGCCTCTTATCGGAATACTGTCAATTCACGGTCTCTTTTCACTGTCGTAAAAATCGACTTTTCCGCATTTTTCGCACCTGTACATCAGGAACGTCTTTGTATCCTCGGTAAGTTGATTCCATCCTCCGAGAAACAGCCCTTCCACACCTGTATAACCGTCTATTCTAAACTTCATTTCTCCCTTGTACTCCATTGGCGTCCCGCAGTTAGAGCATTTTGCCTCCATAAATGTCAATCACAGCTGTTACAAAAAGATTCTGTGTAACTTTGAGGATCGCATAGTTCTAATTCAGATCCAGGCCTTTCCTTGTTTAAATAGTTGGATCCTTGGCGATGACGTTATGCGCAAATAGACAACTTTTATTTTTCCCTTTTCCGATTTCTTATCGATCATCTGGATTTCTGGGAATTGATCGTCAGATTTAGGGAAAGATAATATATAAAAGTATCATGAAACTATATGGCAGAAGAAGAATCCATTATAGAAAGCTTCATAAAAGCTATAGAAGGAACCCAGAGCTCCGCAGAGTTTAACTTTGACAGCTTGACCATTAAGCTGTCAGGGAACCTTGCCGTGGTGATAACAGGAAAGGTGACGATAACGGCCAGGCCCATTCATGACAGGGACAAGGACTAACTTTCCCAAAGCAGAGGGAAGGATATACTTCACATTTGACAGAAAGAAATTTGAGGTGAAAATTTCAGAACGCTCATTTGAGATCACTGGAAAAGCAAGCGATATCTCTTCCTTTGTAACTGGCTTACCTCTTTCCATCAAATCGCTTAAATCGGCCAGCAAAATAGCGAAGGTGCTCTCCAACTTTGACGTAAAGGTAACAGTAAATGATGAGAAAGGCCCTCTGTTTAAGATCGGTAAAGGTGTATGGTCCCCATTAGGTAAAATTTATATCTCCCCCAGGGCGAGAAAACTAAGAAGTCAACGGTAAAATATGACAAATTATTCCTGATCATGGCAGACGAGCTCAAAGGGGAAGTTGTTGTTATTACGGGCGGTTCAAGCGGCATAGGCGATGCCACAGCAGAGCTTTGCATCGAAGAAAATGCTAAGGTTGTGATCCTGGATCTTGAAAAGCCCAAATCGAATAAGGGAGGAATTTTTTACAAGGTCGATGTTTCTTATGAGGAACAGGTTGCGGATGCTTTTGAAAGAATAGAAAAAGAGATTGGGCCAGTGACCGCACTAGTTAACAATGCTGGAATCTCCCCTAAGGCAGTTCCTTCAGAGGATGTGAATGCTGACGAGATCTTGAGAACTTTCAGCGTGAACGTTTTCGGAGTGATGTACTGCAACAAATATGCAATAAAGCAGATGAAAGAGGCTGGTCATGGCTCAATTGTCAACGTGTCATCCGTAATAGGTGTCGTAGGATCAAAGAACTCTGCGGTTTATGCAGCTTCCAAAGCTGCAATATTGGGTCTGACCAAAGCGGATGCCATAACGTATTCGTCCCATAACATAAGGGTGAATGCTGTTGTTCCCGGGTACGCTAAAACACCGTTGATAGAGAAGGCGTCGATGAGTTCGGGGGATCCTTCTTTATATTACGACAATCTGACAAAGAAACACCCTATCGGGCGACTGGCAGAACCAAAAGAGATTGCCCAGGCTATCCTATTTCTCCTATCTAAAAGGGCTTCCTTCGTAACCGGCTCTGAATTTGTGGTGGACGGCGGATACACATCTGCATAATTTGCAACAAATTTGCACATGAATTTGAAAAACCAGTTTCTAAATGGTGAACATCATGAAGCATGAACAAAACTGTGACGATTGCAATAATAGTAATCCTCGTCGCAGTGGCTGGCGGTCTGGCTTACGGATACGGAAGTGCGTCTGTAAGTCTCGCATCTGAAAATTTCAAGGTATCCAACCTGACGACGAGGATCAATCAGGAACAGCAGAACATAAGCTCACTTAACAGCGAACTTCTAAGCTACCAAAACAACAGTAAGCTGCTTTCTGCGGAACTCAAGAACGCGACATATTACTCAGTTTTACAGAGCGCATATTCTCATTGGGACTACATATCCATAGAAAACCAATCTCTCCTTGCAAGCCAATATCTCTCCAATGCTACCCTCACATGGATAGGGGGGCCGCTTTCTGGAAACTACACGGGCATCTCAGCAATAGAGGGGACGTGGAGCAAGTTCTTCAATCTTTGGAGCGCAGTATGGTTCTATACACCGTCACCACCGAGCATAATTATGCAAGGTTCCAACTACGTGGTTAATTCAAGGGTTCAATTCGTTGTAACGCCCTCAAAGGAGCCAATGCAAGTACAGTTCCTTAATATATCCTACAGTCTTGAATATGTCAAGTCAGGTAATCTTTGGCTCATACAGCATGAGGGATGGTACATAGTGTCCACAGGGCTGATTTCATACTCTGCTTCCGAAGTGGGGACGCTTACCGAAGGAACGGTTCTGAATTACGCTTTTTCGCACTGGAACAGCATAGCCATAGAGAACGTCTCTGGAATTCTAAGCCAGTATTCAAATCAGGCAAAACTCAACTGGATAGGTGGGCCCCTTTCAGGAACATATAATTACAGTCAGATACCGACAGTATGGAAGAAATTCACAGGACTTTGGTCAGCTGTATGGTTTTACACAGAGTCTCCACCAACCATATCTTCATCACCTAATGGTTACTTCATAAATGCCACTGTTCAGTGGGTTCTCACGCCAGTATCAGCGCAAATGCAGGTGAACGACATAGTTACTAACTACTCTCTGGAATATCGCATCAATCAGACCCCTCAGATAGTTTCCGAAACATGGCACATAATTTCTGCGTCAACTATATCGTATAGTGCAGGGAGCGTTGAAAGTCTTCAGGCGCAGTCAATCGAAAATGCAGCCTTTACACACTGGAATGACATAGCCATAGAGAACGTTTCTCTCGTCATGAAGCAGTATTCCAACAACTCTACGCTTCAATGGATAGGGGGGAAGCTAGCTGGAAACTACGCCAACTCCACAGAAATCGAACATACATGGGAAAAATTCTTCGGCCTTTGGAGTGCCATGTGGTTCTACTCTGAAGCGCCACCTGTTGTCAACGTGACTGTTTCAAACGGAATGATCACTCAGGGCGTAGTTACTGCAGACGTACAGTTCGTGGTTCAGAACGCATTGAATTCATCTCAGTTCAGCTACATAGACGTCGTATACACAATACATTTCTCCCTTGAAAACGGAGGATACCTGATAACTTACGAAACGTTCGACAATGTGAAAAGCGGCCCGCTTTCTCAGGCAACAACTTTTTCTTAATTTTTTTATTTACATTTTAATAGAGGTGTCAGATATTAGGTCCAATGAGAGCCCCCGGGGATTCATTTCCGGAACTGGATATCAAGGACAAGGAAGTCAGAAGACTTTTCTATTATCTATTCGTCTATTCCAGAGGGGCGGTATTGAGGAGCAGAATCGTCCTGATGCTTATGGAGAGACCCATGAACAAGAATGAGCTGAGCACGGGATTGAACGTTAACTACAGAACAGTTGAACACCACATTTCAGTCCTCATAAAAAACAAAGTTCTGGATGGGGACTTCAGAAAATACAACTCTCTATTTTATATAAATGATGGGATGAGGGAGTATCTTTATTCTTCCGTTGAATTTCTAAGAAAGATGGGAGGGCTTCCATGATTGGAGTCTACTGGATAGGAAATATTGTCATCGGAATTGCAGAAATCATAATTTTCATCATGATCATTGGGTCTACAGCTCGAAGCTACGCAAGAACGCATACGGGTTTCACTAAGACCCTATCGATATTCTCTGGTGTTATGCTGCTCTATTCTATCTTAGTCGTATCCGCCAGCATCATTTTCGCATACAGATATGGGTCGGACGTTGCATTGCCATTTCTGGCAATCAACGCAGTCTCGGCAATAGGGTTCACCATTCTTCTAGTGCTCATTTCGGAATGAAGTCACAGATGGTAGACCACAGATACGTTCTCTATTATTATGTAAATCGCGACTATTATTACTATCGCAGCGAAAATCTCCGTTAGGATTCTCTTAGGGAGCCTGTTTGCTATCCTTGCCCCTGCCCAACCCCCTGCAATACCTCCCAATATGAAGAATGCGCTCAGTATTATGTTTAGCTCACCGCTGAACGCATACCTTATAGCCGTGGTTACGCCGAATGTTCCCACAGATATAAGAGAAGTTCCAACGGCTTGAGTTATGTTTAAACCCCCTCCAAACAGGAGGCCAGGGACTATAAGGAATCCGCCACCAATACCGAAATAGCCGGATGCAAAGCCTACTATCAGACCTACAGGTAGAAGTTTCTTGTAGGAGAGCTTGCCCTGAGATTTGTCATCCTGGCCAGATTTTCTTATGAGCATATAAACTGCAATGGCAATCATCAAGAAACCGAAGAAGAACAGAAGAAAATTGCCTGGCGTCAGAAGCCCAAGCTCTGATCCTGCGAGGACTCCTATTATTCCTGGTATTGTAAATAGAACGCCCTCCCTGTACTTCACGTTCCTTTTGAGGGCGTGAGGTATGAGGTTCAGATATGCGTTTACGCCGACGGCTAGGGCAGTCGTCCCGATCGCAAGATGCGGATGATGATAGCCAACAAAGTAGATGAGAAGAGGTATTGCTAGGATGGATCCGCCGCCACCTATTAGACCCAAGGAAAATCCTACCAAGATTCCAGAGATCACAGAAAAAATCAACTGGATGATAGCAAGCATATCAGCCCCTCCCTGCTTTTCCAAAGCATTTCAAGTCGCCTCAGTTCCGTTCTATCTCCAATCGAAAAAATTAGAAAAAAAGAGATGAAAACATTCTTGAAAGCATAGATAAAATTTCCATGAGACCTCTCTTTCTCTAAGGACACGTTGATTCCCCTCATGATTGAAGCGCAGTTTGAGATAAAAGTCTTAGAGATAGACATTTTCCCCTTTACCTCGTATAGCCCCAGGAGTTAATCTTTAGGTGCATGAACAGATACAGCATCGCCCAGCTGCCCAGCAGGACGAATATCATGAAAACGAAGCTTGATATTGCCATTTGTATGTCTCCGCTGAGTATGTGGCCGGATGCACAGCCATTTGCCATCCTTGCGCCAAATAGAACCATGAAAGCTCCGATAAATGAACCAAGGGGCCTCAATTTCGCGTTGTGGGAATGAAGCCATATCTTTGGCACCTGAGACTTGAAACCCATGAACCTTCTCGATATCAAAGTCGCTGAAATAAGGCCACCAAGTAATGAGCTCAGGTCAGTGAAGGGCTCCCATCCAATTTCGCTGAAAGGCTTGTTCACGGGAATTCCGTTGACTATGTGTAGGCCCCCAAACAATTGAAAGTAAGCATTGGATGCTGCCCATGTGGGGTTGGCAAAGTACGACAGCTGCGCACCTATCCAGGAATAGGTTGTAGATTCACCGAATATCTGGTGAAGGATTATTACGGCAACCGCTGTTATCGTGAAGGCAAGGCCCAGAGGAATAGTCATCCTCGCATTTTCCACGCTACTCTCGTTAATGATCTTCGTGACATATTTATTTGAATTTGGATATTTCTCCAGATCTTCTTTTACTACTGAAGTAAACTGCGTTGTCTGTTTGTTGTATCCGAGCATATGTGCGCCACACGAGTTTTTGATTCTTGCTTTAGGATACCTCGGCAAAAGGAGAAACAGCAGGATAAGCAGGACTCCAAAGACTATGCTCACCAAGAATATGCCGACCTTGGAAGTTATTCCCAGCACAGATGCCCATGTAATTGGACCGAAGTTTAACGTGTTCCAGAAGAAACCCCTGACGCTCCCGAATATGGCGGACCATGTAAATGCACCAAGAAGACCGCCTAATGCAGCATAAATGGCGTCCCTTCTGCCCTGACCCAGCGCGATCCATATGGTTCCCGGGTAGTATCCCGCAAGACCCACTCCAAGTCCGAAAATCAATCCTCCGATTACTATCCCCGGGACAAAAAAATCTTTGATCCCGAAATTGGGATGCGTAAAGATAGCCAGACCGTAAAGGAGAATGGAACCAACGCCAATCGCAAATCCAAAACAGACCATCAAGAACCTGTCCTGGAAGGCCATTACCCTCCATAACGTGTCAGGATCAGTAAAGTTCCATAGTTCCAGCGGTATAGCGAGAGGAAGTGCCACAAGCAAACCTAGCCAGAGAGGCGCCTTGGTTTGATGAAATGCTACTTGCATTATTATTCCCGTTATTAAAAAGGCAACAGCAAGACTTAGTAGTGCATAAACCGCTTTCCAGAATAATTTCTTGTCCCTGACATACGTTTTTTCCTTAGTCAGATCTATTTCGTTTTCTGTCATAGGACTTCTATTAATGATATCGGACAAGTATAAAACATTTATGACAATATATCATATTTATGACGGTTCGACCTCGATTAGACAAAATACATATCCTACGGACTGATTCATCATCATGGAAAAAGGTGACGTGTCTCTGATTATAAACAGCCTAGTGAAACAGGACATCGTGTACAGAATGGCTATCGCGAGAGGCATAGTAAACTATTCTTCGCTTGCAAAGAAGATGAAGAAATCTGTTGATAAAATTGCGGGTAAGGACATACCCCTGAATACGATCGTCAAGGCTTTGACTAGAGTCAAGGAAGTGAAAAACGTGGCAGAGCCGTACGATGCATTGTCCCAGCTTGAAATATCGTTGGAATATGGCCTAATAAGGAAGAAGGTGGATTCAATACGGCCTGATGGTGATAATTTCCTGATAGCTTTTAGGACAGAAAGCGGGTACGATATCCTATACAAGGATCAGGAGAAGGAGGGTCTTGCCCTGCTGAAGATCAAGATGAAGGAGAGATTCAACGAGGTGCCCGGAATAACAGTACTAATAATATCCATTCTAGAGTCACACGGGGTTGAAATAAGATACATTTACAGGTTTGGTCACGAAATATGGTTCCTCATGCCGAAATCCCAAGGTACACTTGCCCTTGAAAAGTTGGCCTCAGTTGCTGGAAACATAGCTGAAAGTAATTAAATATGATCGTTTGATTCATTTCGCATGCCCGATGGGTACGGAAGTAGAGGCATATTTGCTATTACGTTCTCGACGTTCATAGCCTTTATGGGCATAGGGATCGTTGATCCGCTGCTCCCCCTCATAGGGAAGGACATGGGTGCAACACCATTCCAAATAGAATGGCTCTTTACCAGCTACATTGCAGTTATGTCTCTTTCCATGTTCATCTCAGGCTATTTCTCCACTAGGTTCGGTGGGAAGAGAACTCTCCTGATTGGGCTAGCTACAGTCGTATTTTTTTCCACGCTCTCTGGCCTCTCTCCAACCATAAGTATATTCGCCGTTTTTAGGGGTGGCTGGGGGCTAGGCAATGCTTTCTTCACTTCGACAGCACTCTCAATCATAGTTGGAATTTCAGCAGGCTCAACGGGATCTATAGAGAGAGCGATAACAGTATATGAAGCCGCGCTTGGTCTAGGAATAGCATCTGGTCCCCTATTGGGAGGATTTCTTGGCTCATATTACTGGCGCTATCCTTTCTTTGGAACGGCAACCCTGATGGCTGTGGGCTTCATTTCAACATATGTCTTTGTTAAAGAGCCGCCAAAAGCTGAGAAGAAAAGGACGCCAGTTGAAATAATAGAGGCATTGCGGAACAGGAGCGTCTTTCTAAATGCCATAATTGCCCTTGGATACAATTTTGGTTTTTTTACGATTCTTGCATACACGCCTCTAACCCTTTCAGGACTCACAACGATTGAGCTGGGAATAGTATATTTCCTCTGGGGGGTTCTTGTGGCACTGTCATCGGTAGTCGTCGTCCCTAGGCTCATAAGAAGGATAGACAGATTTTTGCTGCTCCAGATCACGTTGTTCGCCTTCGCCTTCCTCTTTATCCTGATGGGCGAGTTTCCAATTTATAAACTGGAAATAGTCGTTGTATCTGGTTTCCTGTGCGGCATAGCAAACGCTTCGTTTACCTCCCTTGCAATGGAGGTTTCCCCATTTTCTAGGTCTGTATCCTCAGCCACATACAACTTTCTGCGTTGGGCGGGGGCCGCTATCGCACCCATTCTAGCGGGCTATATAGGGCAGTCGTTAGGCTTGTCCATACCATTCTTTGTCGTGGCACCAGTGGTAATGATTGCTGCAGTTGCTCTGATTATTTTCTCGAGATTACTTAGGAATGCCGTTTCTAGGAATTTGGAGAAGACCATATCGCCGTCGATTTCAAAATAAGTAATTGCATCATATTTCTATACATAATTACCATAGCAAAAAATGGAACGCTGGAAGGCGATGAATCTTGCTGGCATCATGATTCCATTCGCCCTGTCCTCATTTTCCGTCTTTTCAATTTCTATGATAGTACAGCCCCTATCAATATTCCTTCGCGTTCCGATCTCTGTTATATTTGCTGCAATTCCAATAGATTTTATAGGAGGCGCAATAGGAGGGCTCGTACTTGGATACGTGGCAGACAGAATGGGGAGGAAACCGGTGATGCTCATAGCTATAATCCTGTTTTCAGCTCCCCTTTTCCTTGCGGCCATTTCAACTAACCTTATCGAAATATTTGCACTTTGGTTTGTTATTGGTTTCGGGGTGAATGCACAGAATGGAGTCTCATATCCAGTTGTTGTAGAGACGTTGCAGCATTCAACGGGAACGATGGGAGGCCTACTCCAGAGCCTCTACTTCGCAGGTTTCCTCCTTGATTCGCTTGCCTCAATCGCCTTCCCTTACTGGAGGACGTTCCTGATCGCTTGCGGAATAATTGCTCTCGTACCTTCAATCGCATTCTCAATTGCGATTAGAGAGACCCGTAAGGGCGGTCTAATAAGATATAGCATCCGCTCAATGAGGGGGAAACTGGCAGTTTATACTGTCGCCTTTTCGGCAGTTGTCGCCGGCGCCTTCATGTTCAGCGTTCCGCTTATGGGCGTAGTACCGACTTACCTTCGAGAAATAGACGCCTCATCCACCACGATCGTTTTTTTCTCCCTGATTGGATTGTCGTTTTTCATAATTTCTGGCTACCTCTCTGACAGGGTTGGCAGGGGAGCGGTGGCGGCCATATTCTCGTCGCTCTGCATTCTGTCCGGAACCCTTCTGTTCGTAGAGAAAGTGCCACTATATTCCTTGTTTATAATTGCATTTATGTATGCCTCTTCCGGCTTTTTCTCTTTCTCCGGTATATGGGTGAGCGAAAATTATCCCGCTGAATACCGTGTAACTGCAACGAATATTGTGTTTTTCACTGGCAGGATCATCGGTGGTTTCTCCCCGCTCATAGCCTCCGTTTCCTTTGTATTCTTGGGAAAAGGGATAGCCTTCGTCGGGATGATTGCAGGCGCTATGGCCCTGACTGGAGTAATCCTGCTTTTCCTCTTTGGCCAGAGCTTCAGGGGAGGGGCAAAAGTTCAAAAAAATTTAAATAATATACATTAATGTCCAAATTGTAGCATTAATGTTTTTGTTAGAACATTAATGGCGAAGGTGACATAGAAGTGAAGAAAGGAGTTCCTGAGGAGGCTTTCCCCGACGCACCTAAGAAGGCGTATGCAGAACTGGGAAAAGACGAAAGGAGAAGATTGTCCCACCAGCAGCAGATTATTGTAGTATGGAGCATCATAGCTTCGTTCTCGTATGCGCTCATCTGGTATTGGCTTCCCTCTGTCGATTCATTCATAGCATCACAGTTCTCACTGGACGTCTTTTACGTGGGTCTTCTCATATCCACTTTCGGGGGTTCCTTCATTCTAACCAACTTCCTGTGGGGTCATCTCAATGACAGATATTGGCCAAACAGGATTGTGACCATAGGCTTGGTCATGGCTGGCATTTCCACGTTCCTGTTCAGATATGCATCGAACATAGACGAAATGCTGCTCCTACGGGCTTTGGAGGGCGTATTCAACGGCGCCGCCTGGTCCGGTCTCGTAAAGACTGTACAGCTCTGGTTTCCGATTGAAAAAAGATCAAGATACATCAGCATATTCGTTGCAATCTACAGTTGGGCGATCTCGGTAGATCTTCTGCTCGGCATAAGGGTTGCGACGGCGTTCTCCTGGGCGCTTTGGGCAGAGATTGTCGGGGTTATTGGCATAACTGCCGGTGGACTTACGTTCCTAATGGCAAAACCATACGGCCCTATGGTGGGGCTTCCCTTGATAGAGTGGGGGGATGTCTCTCCAGTGAGGGGAACAAAAGTCATCGCAAGTGCCAAGGCCCTATTCAGCCAAAGGTGGATGATCCTAGCCATACTTTCCGGTCTAGTCGTTATCGGGGGGGCAAACGTTGTGTCTGGAATATATCTCCAACAAGTTCTTCCTGAAATTCAGCGCATCCCGATTTCCACCATAGGCATTCTTGGAACCGTATGGGGTGGCATTCAGGGCATTTTAATTCTTCTCTTCGGCCACTTGAGCGACAGGATAGGAAAGAGAGTCACTTTCGTGAAGATAGGATTGGGCGGGGCAGCCCTTTCAATGGTAGGCGTGGTATTCACGACAATTGTTCACCCGCTTCCTCTCTCCTTAATATATTTAATAACAGTATCCACGGGAATTCCGTTCCTGATCGCAGGGCCGATATTTGCACTTCTAGGAGACAGATACGGAGTGCTTCTCGTCGGTGCAGCGGCGGCATATTTCGAAGGTTTCGGAACTGGAGGAGGCGCCTTCCTTCTGCCTCTCATCATAGGGTATTTTGAAGGCCCCCTAGGAGTGACAATTGCGTGGAGCATAGTCGCCTTGATATTCGCTGCCATATTCATTGCCTGGATCCCACAGAAGGAATACAGATTGATGAAATCTCTCGTCGACCCGGACGTTTTGAGAATTGAAAAGAGGGAAAGAAAAATGGAACTTGGAATAACGCGTGAGGAGGATGATTAGATGACGAAAGGATTTGTTGACAGAAACTATGGAGTTTACCTGGAGCCTGAGGAAATACCTAGAAAATGGTACAATATCGTGCCAGACCTTCCCAGGAAGCTCGATCCAATGCTAAATCCGGTCACGAAGGAGCCGGTGAAGAGGGAGGAAATGGAGAGGCTATTTCCAAAGGAGATAGTAAGGCAACAATTTTCTGAAGAGAGGTGGTTCGACATACCCGAGGAGGTTCTGGATGCCTATCTAAGGCTTCCTAGGCCGACGCCGCTTGTTAGGGCAAGGAGGCTTGAGGCATACCTTCATACGCCTGCCAAGATTTTCTACAAAGCAGAACACGTTTCTCCGGTCGGAAGCATGAAGCCAAACACTGCAATTCCGCAGGCTTACTATGCAAAGAAGCAGGGGATAGAAATTGCAATATCTGAAACTGGAGCTGGCCAATGGGGCTCTGCTCTAGCCATGGCCTGCTCCATTTTCGATCTTAAGGCGAGAATATACATGGTTAGAGTTAGTGCCAGGCAGAAACCAGGCAGGAAAGTGATGATGGAAACTTATGGTGCGGAGGTGCTTGAATCGCCAAGCGGAAATACTGAGACTGGGAGAAAATACTTAAATGAAGATCCAGAACATCCGGGTTCACTGGGAGTTGCCATAAGCGAGGCTGTGGACGACGTTTTATCCAACGAAAATGCCAGATATCTGCTTGCTTCCTCGTTCAATTACGCACTTGCTCATCAAACGATGATAGGACTGGAAGTTGAAAAGCAGCTTGAGCTCCTTGACCTTGAACCAGATGTTATGACGGGAGCGATAGGAGGTGGTTCAAACTATTCTGGGTTCATATACCCAATTCTAAGACACCAACTTAAGGGAGAGAGAACTACTGATTTCGTTGCAGTGGAACCTTCTGCTGT
Source organism: Thermoplasmatales archaeon (assembly GCA_038729485.1). Classification (GTDB taxonomy): domain Archaea; phylum Thermoplasmatota; class Thermoplasmata; order Thermoplasmatales. Next base: position 36,810 of record JAVYRX010000001.1, read on the forward strand.
CCCGTCCACAACGAGAGGAAGGTACACATACGATTATGCAGATACAGCAGAAAAAACACCACTAGTAAAGATGTATACAACAGGCCACCTATTCTATAATCCGCCGATTCACGCCGGAGGGTTAAGATACCATGGAAAGGCGCCGAGTCTTTCCCTTCTAATAAACGAAGGAGTTGTCAGATCAGTGGCGTACGCCCAAACAAAAGTTTTCGAGTCCGCAAAAATATTTGCTCAAACGGAGGGAATATTTCCCGCACCAGAATCCGCTCATGGATTGAGTTATGCCATAGAGGAGGCACTCAGATGCAAGAAAAGCGGTGAGTCGAAAACCATACTCTTCAACAACTGTGGCCATGGCCTCCTTGACCTGAGCGCCTACAACGACTTCAACAAAGGTCTCCTTCAAGACTGGGAACCGGAAGAAATAATAGTCCCAGATTATCTGGCGGGTGCGAGATGATCACTGTGATTATACCTTTCACAGGAGGGAAATGGGAAAAATGATTTTAATGACCTCCTAATCGTGAATTACGACAAAGGACCTAATGGTTCACATTAAATTCGAGAGGAACAGCAATACGAAGGTTTCAGACATACTGAACATAATCGTGGAACTGGAAGCCAAGTATCCGGGAAGAAAGTTTTATTTCGATGCAGAGAAATACGCCATAATGAGCGAGCCGGAGGAAAAGTAATTACGCAGAATTCACATATTTCAGGTAATACATAACGTAAAAAAAATCCCAAGCTGATCAGGGGCATGAATCCCGGAAAAAAATAAAACTCACTGCGCACATCCATATGATAACGCAGTGCAATTTATTTCCTAAGTACAACTACTGTTCGCTACCAAGCGTCTATGGGAATGTCAGATCCAAGAGAGATGTGCTCACAGAAAAAGAATTTATTGAGGCGGCAAAATATGCCTTTTCTTTCAGTGAGATATCATACCTCACCTCGGTCTAAGGCTCCACCCTCTCAGGTCAGGATTCTACCCTTCTGAAAATACTGAGAACTGCAAGGAAAATTACCGAAATGGACATAATGATAGACGTTGGAGCACCTATCTTGAAGGAAGCGCTCCTGGCGATGGAGGAAGAAGGGGTTGTAGCGGTATATTACTCTATGGAGACATCCAACGGTGATCTTTTCAGAATGTCAAAGCCCGGAGACTCCTTGGATATGAGAATACGACTTTTTGAAGAAGCAGGCAATGTTGGACCCTGACGCTGGAACCGTATTGATGAATGGCATCGGAGATGTATATTCTGCCCTCGCTTATTTGAAATATCTCAAGAGATTCGGCCCTGTAAGATACCTGTATGTATCTACATTTATACCTTCCCCAGACACGCCTTGGGAGGTAGGGAGCGGTGCTTCAGTCAAGGAATCGCTTGATTTAATCAAGTAGGCTAGGTTCCTTTTTCCCGGCGCTAACGTAGGACTGGCCGATGTAGAGGCAGAGGATGGAAGCATTTCCTCATTTATCGTTGATGAGCTTGAATCCGGGGCGGGAAACCTCTTGGCAGGCATTCTGAAATACAAGCACCACGTTTCGAATTACATTGAGTCAATGAAGAGTTTAGAAAATTACGGATATGAAATAGTGAAACGCGAGTAGCTCGATTAGACAGAATATCCTTCAACAATCTTGCACAGCAACTCTTGTATAGCATATTAGATCTATCAATTCTTAAATATCAATTTCTATTCTGTAACGATGCAACCACTTCCATTTGAATATCATGCACCTAATAGTGTGGACGAGGCCGTTGATCTTCTTGAAAAATTTCCGGAGGGGAAGATACTTGCTGGAGGACAGAGCCTGATACCGCTGATGAAACTTAGGTTGGCGTCATTTCCCCATTTGATTGACATCACTAGAATACAGAGCCTTAAATATCTGGAAGTTGGTCCAACTGTGAAAATAGGCTCCGTAGTAACGGTAGGAGAATTAGAAAGAGAAGAGAGCACGGGTATTGAAATAATAAAGGAGGCAGCGTCCCAGATCGCAGATCCTCCAGTGCGCAACATGGGCACAATTGGAGGAAATCTATCGCATGGGGACCCGTCCAACGACATGCCTGCAGTGATGATTGCTATGAGGGCAAGATTAACCCTATCAGGACCGAACGGAAACAGAGTTGTTCCAGCAGACAGGTTCATAACAGACCCCTACACGACCGCCTTGGAGGAGGGGGAAATTCTGACAGATATTACAATTGAGGAATTCGACAGGAGAGTCGGAGGCAGCTACGTTAAGCAGAAGAAGAATGCAGGCGATTTCTCAGTGGCAGCAGTCGCAACCTACCTTTCATTCGATGCCTCTGGCACGGTTAAATATGCCGGTATTGGAATGACATCGGTTTCTCCTATACCAAAAAGGGCTGAAAAGGCAGAAAAGTTCATTGTCGGGAAGAGCCTTGGGGACTCAGTGGTTGAAGAAGCTTGCGATCTTGTTGTTGAGGAGTCGGAGCCCCCGGATGATTTCTACGGAACTTCAGAATACAAGAAAAAGGTTCTGTGGAGGGTTGCAAAGAGGTCATTGCTTAATTCTAGGCAAAGGGCGGGGGTGAGGTAATTGAAAGTGAAAATGAAAGTGAATGGCAATGAAGTTGAGAAGGACATCGAACCGAGAAAACTACTTGTTCATTTCTTGAGGGAAGACCTGAACCTTACCGGAACGCACATTGGATGTGATACCTCAAACTGCGGTGCCTGTACCATTCTTATCGATGGAAAGGCCGTGAAATCCTGCACAATATTTGCTGTGCAGGCCGAAGGAAAGGAAATTACGACGATAGAGGGCATTTCAAGCAATGGAAAGCTGCATCCCCTGCAGAAGGCCTTCCTTGAAAAGCATGGTTTGCAGTGCGGTTATTGTACCTCGGGAATGATCATGACGTCCTTATGGCTGTTGAAAAACAACGAGGACCCCAAGGAGGATGAAATCAGGAAATACCTTTCAGGAAATCTATGCAGGTGCACGGGATATCAGGGAATTGTTGAATCAGTTCGGCTTGCCGCAAGACTGATGAAGGGTGAACAGGAGGCCATGGTGAGAAGATGATGCTCAAAGATGAAGAGAGGATCTACAATGCAGAAACCTTCGTTACAGGCAGAGGCCATTTTGTAGACGACATAAAGCTTCCTGGAATGATGTTCATGTCAGTGGTAAGAAGTCCGTATGCCAGGGCTAAAATATTGAAGATAAATGGCGGGCTAAATTCAAGCGAGCTTAACAGGAAGATGGCATCGGTTGGCGAAGGTGCTACCCCTGGTGCTTACAATGCAGTTCAGCCCGTTCTGGCAACAGGCTACGTAAATTACGTCGGCGAGCCGGTGGCTGCTGTTTTTGCCGAAGACAGGTACAAGGCTGAGGACCTGATTGAGTCTGTGGATGTAGAATACGAACTGTTGAAGCCAGTCGTCACAATTGACCAGTCCCTTTCCTCTGAACCTATTCATGCAGGAATGAAGAGCAACATAATATCCTCCGGATCTCTCGGTAAGGACTTCAAAGACCCGGATGGAGTGGTCCTGGAAGATACTCTTGTGAACGAAAGAATTGCAACAAATCCCATAGAGCCCAGGGGCGTAGTTGCCAATTTCGACGGGTCTAATTTAAATGTGTACATATCCACGCAATCCGTATACAGCATAAAATCTGGCCTGACCCAGGTTCTTGGCCTGGATATGAACAAGATAAGAGTAATGCAAATGGATACCGGCGGTGCATTCGGCTCCAAAGGCGGTCTTTATCCCGAGTATGTCATAGCTTCCTATGCCTCCATAAAATACAGAAGGCCAGTTAAATGGATTGAGACTAGGAGGGAGCACCTTTCGTCCACAAACCAGGGAAGAGGCGCCATGGGGAAAATGAAAATATTCTCTGATAGAACCGGAAGAATAAAGGGCCTTAAGGGCGAGATTATTGTGGACTCTGGGGCATACGGGACAGGAATAGGCATATTTGCGTCAAGGTACATTTCATCCATGGTCACTGGACCGTATTCAATAGATAACGCTTTCATTGACTATAAGACTGTTCTGACGAACAAAGTGCCCCTTGGTCCGTACAGAGGTGCGGGGAGACCGGAGGCGGCATTCTTCATTGAGAGGATGATTGACCTATTGGCTGACGAGCTTGCAATGGACCCCGTTGACATAAGACTTCTCAATGCATCGGAAAAACCATTTGTTTCTCCCGTGGGGTTGGAAATAGACGCATCGAAGTCCTTCATGGAAAGAGCTTTAAAAAATCTGAAATACAGAGAGATTTCAAAAAAATACGCGAATGTAGGTTTTTCCGTCTTTGTCCTGGTGCCGGCCGTCTATCCTGGGGAGACCTCAAGGGTCATAGTAAGGGACGGTAAGGTTAGTGTCTGGCTTGGGGGCAACAGTCATGGCCAGGGTCACGAGCTTTGGGTCAGGACTTTAGTGAGTGAGGAGCTGGGCATTCCAGAGGATGTTGTCTTCCTGTACCGAGGGGACAGCGGGATGATAAAGGAAGGGGTTGGTACCTGGGGATCAAGGTCAGCAATAGTAGGAGGAGCAGCCCTTGTTTCAGCGTGCCGGAAGATCAAGGAAGACGTCATAAAAAAATATGGGGAGTACACTCCATCTCTTCTGCTGTCAGGGGAATGGGATCAATACGTGAAGGAAGAGAGAAGGAAGCAGCTAAATTCATTTGGAGCAAACCTGGCAGCTGTATCCATTGATGAATTCGGCGGTGTCAAGATAAGCGAGTGCAAGGCGTACTACGACGTCGGGAGAGCTCTAAACAAGGACATGGTTATAGGACAGATCAGGGGCGGAATGGCACAGGGAATCGGACAAGTTCTGCATGAGAGCGTAATTTACAACGAAGATGGTCAGCTGATAACGAGCAGCATTTCAGATGCTGGAGTGCCTCTAGCGGAACAGCTTCCTGACTTTGATATTATGTATGAAGAGAACAGGTCAAGCGAGCCTCACGGGGCGAAGGGACTCGGAGAATCCCCGACAATAGGGGTGCCTCCTGCTCTTATAAGGGCAATTGAGGTTGGGTCAGGAAAGAGATTAAGGAAAACGCCAGTCAAGCCCGAGGAGATTATTCCATAAACTTGCGTGCATCTTCCAGATCGGACAGAGTATCTACATCCAGAAGAATCTCTTCCTGCACTTCTATCGTTGCAAGTTGGTCTGGATGATGCAGTGCAACCGATTTTGCACCGTGATCCCCACTGAGGGAACGTAGCTCCTGGTAGTATTTCCTCGGAAATATCATCGGATTCCTTGGATCGCGATTAACGGAGGCAGCCACTATTTTTTCTCCGTCCTTTCTGAACGAAGAAACCATCTCTTTCATAAGGCCCTCATCGACAAACGGTTGATCTGCCAAATGGAACAGAACACCGTCCATTTCTTCAACGAAAGAAAGAGAAAGGGATATTGAATGTGAGATGCCAAGTTCAGGCTCGCCGTTGACGACCACGGCAAAATCGTAGGGTATCGTCACCCTGAGCGAAGGCGAAACGACGGCAATGAGAGCATCTAGGCCAGACCCTTGGAGCGATTTTATGCTCCATTCTATGAGCTTCTTTCCTGCGACCTCGCTGAGCAACTTCTGCCCTCGGAACCTTTCGGATTTCCCGGCTGCCAGAAGGACTCCCGCTATTTTCATTTTCCCTCTATTCTTTGTTTAAAAGATTCCGTCAGTATTTTAATATATTTCTGCAGGGCACTATCTATGACCCTGGACCCCATGGTCGCAATCATTCCCCCCACTGTCATTTGAACATTCCACGAAACATTGGTCATGCCGCCGTCATCCCTTGGGATAAACAGCGCTTTCAGATCTATGGAGCCAGATGAGCTGCTCCCCTTAGCAGTTATATATATGCCATTTTCGTTTTCTTGAATCTGGAGCGTCGCGAGAAATTTCCCTTTGATTGCCGAAATGCCAGCCTTCACCCTTATTTTTGCATTATTTTTGTCAACGATCTCCGAAGAAATAACTTCAGGTATGGTCGATATTACTTTTTCAATGTCCTTTAGATAGGAAACTACGTCATCCCTCTTTGACGACACTTCAAACTCTCCGCTAAGTTCCATGATGCCTAATTGCTAAGGAATATATATTGTTAGCAACTGCTTTATACGTTCTCTCGTTCCCAGTAAGTAATGACAAGGGAATTTGCAGATGCCATATACGATGCAACCAAGAAGGGAAGGAATTTTGTGATTGCGACGATAATAAGCACCTCCGGCTCATCAATAGGTAAGCCGGGTTTTAAGGAAATAATATCAGAAGAGGGAGAGATACTTTATGGGACCCTTGGAGGTGCATGTCCAGATTCGGTGATAGTTGAGAAGGCAAAGGAAGTTCTGAATACAGGCAAGGGGAAGAAGATTACTGTATTTTTGGAAAATTCAAAAGATGCCATGCTGGGAATGCAAAGGGCATCAGATGACGAAATTCATGTTGAAACCTTCTGCGGTGGCTCGATGGAAATTTTCTTGGATCCTGTGAAAAGACCTGAAAGATTGGTGATAATCGGACAGGGAGGAAGGGACGAGATCGTGGATTTTCTCATTAAGCTGGGGAAGGGAATCGGCATGACTGTAGTTTTGATCGATCCAAATCCACAAACAGAAGAACAGCCGGACTTGACTTACGATCCTGTTGCAAAAAAGATCGACGATTTCCCCTTTTCAAATTCCGACTACGTTGTCGTCTTGACCAAAGGAAGGAAGGACATAGAGGTACTAGAAACCCTTTCAAGGAAGGAGACAAGCTACGTTGGTCTTCTAGCCAGCAGGAAGAGAGTCGAGACGGACATATCACTGCTCAATGGAAAGGTCGGAGAAAATTTCATCAAATCTTTGCACGCACCAATAGGCCTGGACATAGGCGCGATAACGCCACAGGAAATAGCTATTAGCATTATTGGAGAGATCATATCAGTGCGCAGATCTCATAGATCTGATCGTTGAGAGATAATAGTCCGTTAAGCCTCCATTGCCTAATTCTGCTATCTTTCTCTTGTCTGGTAATTCGTTGGCCATCATTTTCGTGAATATCATGTCTATAGAATTGAATTTGCTATAATGAATCCCCCCAGCCGATATTGCAAAAATCGGTATACCTTTCAGCTCAGCTATCATGGTCATAGTGGTAGGTTTCACCGGGATGCCGTACGAAATAATCCTTGCGCCAAGTTCCTTCACGGCTAAAGGGGTCCTGTCCGTTGGATCGACAGACATCCCTCCTGTGATTATAATTCCCTCGGCGCCAGATTTTAAGGCTGCTCTAACTGCTTGAGCTATTTCTTTTTCATTATCCTTTACAACAGTGCTGAATGAGATACCCCACCCGTATCTGTGACATTTCTTCATTATGACAGCCCTGTATTTGTCCTTCTTTCTCCCCTCATATATTTCCGTACCAGTCACCACTAAACCAACTTTCTTTCTTGAGAATTCCTTGACAGATATTGCTCTATCACAAATGTTCAAAAATTTCCTCATGCTGCTCTCAGAGATGGAAAGTGGAATTGAATCGACCACGGCCACAATGTCTCCCCTACCGACAGCGCTGCCGTCTGCTCGGGAAATTACTAGCGCAATACCCTTCTCGTTTACATTTCTCAATACTGTGGCAGATAGAGAGACGATTCCGGGGCTTTCCGCTATCAGACTGCACATTCCGTGCCTTTCTTTCCTAATTTCCACGCTCTCGCCTGCAATTCTAGATGCAACATTGAACGATATCTCCTCCTCCCCTATTCCATCTTTACCATCCTCGACCCAGACGTAGTAAACCCCTGAGTCTTTCAATTTAGGAATGTCTTTCTTCCCTATTTTGTGGCCCTTTTGGAACAGCGTTTCAGAGCTAGTCTTGGTCACAATAGTTGTATCGTAGGCAAGAACAGAACCTTCCGCGTCGTCCGTCCTGATTCTTTTCATTTCCAATACTCATCCTCGTTTATTTTTCTGAATAGTAAAATCAGGAAATAGATCACTGGAACTGCAGCGATCCAGGTAAGAAGCACCACTAGACCCCTCGACTCGAGGATTATTTCAGCCGACTCAAACGTCGCCGCCACCGCAAGCTCAATGATTACAAAAAGATACATGTACGGAACCTTGTACCACTTTGGCCTCAGGAGTTCCCTCCTGCTGAGTAAATATATGAGGTAAATGCTGGCGGAGACTGCAATCGCATATGAGGGCAATTCAAGCCACGTGTGCGGCAGAGCCGCCAAGGATAAAAATATGAAAAATCCGTTTATGTGCGAATAGAATGCTTCTGTCGCTACCGTGAGCGATGTAACCGCCGTAGACACAGAGAAGAGAAGCGGACCGACTATAGGAACAAATTCTATAGTTGCTATAAGAAGATTGTGAGGAAATATGGCAAGTATCATGGAGAATATGTTGCCCGATACTATGCTAGATCGTTCTGTCGTGATACTCTGCTCTAGAATCTGGCTATGAAAATTTATAGACGACAGCACGGCGAACAGAGCCATCTCGACTATAAACGTGACTAGGAACAATCGTCTAAGCATGAGGATTCCCTTGTGAAAGAAGAATGTATTCTTTTCATTCACAAGGGAAAATGGATATGAGGGCCCATTCGACATTTACATCAGCACCTTTATTGAGGCTTTATTTATAATGCGGTCAAATACTTTCGCATAACCAGCGTTCAATGTCAATACGTCCATCAGTTTTCCCCATTCCTCCTCAGATCCTTGCATGTTGAAATTCAGATGCTTCTTTGGCTAGAACAAAGCATACCTCACAGAGGTATGTCGTAAAAGTCCTTATCTTTCCCGTAAATAGAGAGACGTTATGAAAAATTCCACGATCCTTCTTACCACTTCACTTGCAGCTTTTCTCACGCCTTTTATATCAAGTTCGCTCTCATTTCTTGTACCGAAGGTAGGGGAGGATCTTAACCTGTCATTCTACCAGGCTGCAATGCTCCCTCTAATAATCCTCATACCGCTAGCGTCATTTATGCTCCTTTTCGGCAGGCTTTCAGATCAGGTAGGAAGGGTTGCCTTATTCAGGATTGGCCTCGTAATATTTACTGTCGGTTCAACGTTTTCCTTTTTTTCAAAGAGCTATGACGCTCTAATATCGTCCCTTTTGGTCATCGGCATAGGAGCTTCAATAATAAGTGCGAATTCCACTGCAATTGTGAGCTCAACTTTCTTCGAAAATAGGGGCTTTGCACTTGGCATCAATGCGATGTCGGTGTATCTCGGATTGACCATTGCTCCATTTGCAAGCGGTGTTATAGCAGAATTTTTTAGCTGGCAGTTCCTTTTTCTCGTTGTCATTCCCCTTTCTATAATTAGCCTTTCAATCTCTTTCCTGGCGCTCCGTACCGAAATAACTGATAAGAGGAAAATAGGAATTAAAGGATCTGTGATCTTTGCCCTTTTTCTAGCTTCCCTCTCTGTATATCTCTCTTTTGGTTATGTCTATGGCTTCGAGAGCCTTTCCCCGATTCTTTATTCCTCAATTGTCTTCTTTGCTGTTTTCGTTATTGAGGAGCTCTATTCTTCCAACCCGTTAATATCTGCAAGAATGATGAAGATGAGGAGGAGCTTCATAGCTTCTAACATAGCTGCACTTCTTAATTACCTCGGAACTTTTTCGGTCGTATTCGTATTTTCAATTTATCTGCAGGTAACCCTTAGAATTTCCCCTTTCCTTTCAGGCTTATATATACTCCCAGAGCCGGCCATAATGGTTCTTGTTTCCCCTTTGGCCGGCCGTCTTTCTGATAGGGTGGGCTCAAGGAGGATTGCATCCCTCGGGATGCTTGTAATAGGCATGTCTTTCCTCTCATTTTTCCTGCTGAGAACTCCAAACGTCAGGGAAATTTTACTAATCCTGGGAATTCTGGGATTGGGATTTGGTCTGTTTTCCGCGCCCAATACGAATTCTGTAATGGGCTCAATAAAAATTGAATTTTCAGGATTCGGATCTGGCTTTCTGGGAACAATGAGGTTCATTGGGCAGCTTCTAAGCATCATCCTCGCGACGACTATGTTCTCCTTTGCAATACCTAGAAATATAATGATAGGTATTTTCTCAGGCGTGTATGTTTCAATCGGACAATCATACTTTCAAAGCTTCCTAACAGGGTTTAGGGAAGTCATGTTCCTTTCTTTCCTGATAAGTATCGCGGGCGCAATATCATCGGTTTTGAGGTAATTAACGGGAAATCATTTTATTCTATTTTAGGATAGAACATTATGAAATACAAGAAACTTGGATGGTCAGGTGTCCTTATAAGTGATCTCTGTTTAGGCACGATGACGTTTGGCTGGCAGGCCGACGAGACTACCAGCTTTGATATAATGAACAAATTCGAAGAAAACGATGGAAATTTTATAGACACGGCAAACGTTTATTCCGATGGAAAGTCCGAGGAAATAGTTGGAAAGTGGCTCAAGGGAAGAAATAGGGAAAATTTCGTGGTGGCGACAAAGGTTCGATTCAGAACCGGCAAAGGCCTGAATTCTGTTGGCCTGTCAAGAAAACACATCCTACATTCCGTAAGGGAAAGCCTCAAAAGACTCGAAACGGATTATATCGACATTCTTCAACTCCATGCCTGGGACCCCCTCACCCCTCTTGAAGAGACCTTAAGCACGATGAATTATCTTGTTCAAGAGGGCCTCATTAGATACGTCGGCATAAGCAACTTCAGGGGGTGGCAGCTTCAGAAGGCTGTGGACATTTGCACGGAAAGAGATTGGGAGAAACCCGTGAGCATACAACCCCAATATAACCTCATAGCTAGGGCAACAGAGTATGAAATACTGCCGGTGGCTTCTTTCAATGAGCTGGCTGTTTTGCCCTGGAGCCCCCTCGCGGGAGGAGTTCTAACTGGAAAATACGAAAGCGGCATCTCGTCGGCTCCAAAGGGAACTAGGATCGGAGATTCCAACAACAAGGAATACTACGCTAGGCTGGAGAATGACCGGACCAGGCTCATTTTAAAAACCTTAGGCATCATTTCAGAGGAAACGGGAAAGACGAAAAGTCAGATTGCTCTAAACTGGCTAATCAGCAATCCTGCAGTGACTTCACCCATAATCGGGGCAAGGAATATTGAGCAGCTATTGGAAAATCTCGGTGCAACAGAGTGGCACTTGACCATCGATCAGGTAGACCGTTTGAATAAAGCAAGCGCTATAGAGATAACGTACCCGTATGATCAGAGGGCCGAGGATCAGCAGAGAAGGGACAGAACACTCTGATGCCCCTTCAGATTAACTGCAAAGATTTTAATTGGGGATTCTAATTAGGCGGAACAATTGGTGGAGTTGATGGATTCGGAAAGCAGGAAGGAAAGCCTTGTTGACATAATAAGGGGAACGAGCACGGAGACAAAGACAGGTCTATTATTGACCTTGATCTTCTTCTTTTCCGTCTTTCTTAGCACGTTCTTCGTGATTGGCCCTGCCGTTAGGGCTGACTATGCAGTCTCTGGTGGTTCCGATGCTTATTACAACATGAGAATTGTTCAATACATCCTTTCTACCCATCATCAACTGCTTTTCGATGCGGGACTCAATTATCCTGTAGGCCTTGAAAATCCAAGACCTCCTTTCTTCATGTGGCTTGCAGTCATGCTAGGCTACGCCTTCTCCCCGTTTCTAGGGGGAGTCTATAGTTCAACTATGACTATGTTCCTTGAAAGCACCGCAATAGGCGGAGCAATGATAATATTTCCCACATATTTTATTGGGAAGGAGATATTTGACAGGAAAGTCGGGATAGTTGCATCGCTCCTGGTTGCGATGTCTCCTCTCACGCTGATGAAAAGCATAGCAACGATTGGACTTTTCGATATTTTCACGGCACTGTTCGGCGTGATGTTCATATATTATTTCTTAAGATCCGTTAACACATTCAAATACGAAGGCCAGGTTTCGTCCATTAGGGACGTGCTGACGGCCATAGGAAAGAACCCACTTTCTGTCACTTATTCCCTACTTGCTGCGGTTTCTTTGGCCGCATCGATGCTCACCTGGGTCGGATCAATCTCGCTCGTGTTGATTCTAGTTGGCGCGGCAGTCATACAATTGATAATATTTTCTCTCAAGAGGAAGAGCGCACTGCCCGTATTTGTTGCAAACCTTTTCTTCGGATTTGGATTTATAGTCGCATTTCCTTGGTATTATGTTGCGCATTTTATACCCGTTAGATTCGAATACCCTCTGATATTGTGGCTTGCACTTCTCGTTGTTTCCGTATATTTCATACTGCTTGAAAAGAGGCCTTGGCTTGTTTCTGTTGGTGCATTCGTTTTAATCGGCATACTGGCAGTAGCTGCACTTTACAAAGTTGATAAAAATCTAATATACTCAATACTGTCGGGCCAGCACTATTTCATCAAAAACAAAATTTATGATACCATTGCAGAGGCTCAGGCTCTTCCCTTAGGGGAGGATATGATGGAATATGGGGCCATACCTTTCTTCGCTTCATTTATTGGATTGGCCTATCTTGTCTACCGCTGGATAAAGACTGCTACGTTCAACATGACCCTTGCACTCTTTTATTTCGGAGGCATAATAATAATAAGCATGATAGCTTCCAAATTCCTTTATTTCGGCGCCGTCGCAGCATCTGTTTTGACGGGGTACATATTGGTAAAATCTTTTGATTTGCTTCAATTCAAGCAGACTATTGAAAAGGCAAAGGGAAGGACCGTCAGGACGGCCCTGAGGAAGGAGTTCAAGTTCGCTCATTACGTTGCCATACTCATAGTTGTGTTCCTTCTGGTTGTGCCAACAACGTTCTATGCCGTAGATTCTGCCATTCCTTACAACAATAAAACGGTATACGACAGGCAGCTGTACAACGATACCCCTTCTTTCCTTAAACCTGCCAATTACACGAACAACTCCCTCTATTACCTTGGTGCGTTCGGACCAGATCTTGCCACTCCGAACCAGGCACTCAATACGTTCGAATCCTGGTTCCAGAACCAAGATACCCAGCTGCCTTTTAATCAGAGACCAGCGTTTATGTCGTGGTGGGACTATGGTTTCCAGACAATAGAACAAGGTGCACATCCAGTCATGGCAGATAACTTCCAAGATGGCATATATCCAGCAGCACAGATTTTGCTGGCCCAGAACGAGAGCCAGATCCTTGGAGTCATGATTGCCAGGATGCTGTACAATTTTTCATTAACTACCAGCTTTAACTCCTCAGGCATTAATCTTATCCTGAATCAATATCTCGGCAGCACTGGAGCAAGTACTGTAATCAATTATGAAATTAATCCCAGCAGATACATTTCTCAGATATATTCGGACCCATCCTTCTTCGGCAACTATGAAAAGGTCCAGGGCGGAGATGCAATGTACATCTTGGTGGAGCATTACCTAGCAAACAAATATCCCCTTGGGACTTTGGTAAATCTCTATCAGGCGATAGAGCAGAAAATGAATCAGTACATGGCATACATAGGCATAGATTCAGGCCTATTCCCATTCAATGGGACGAATACTGGAATATTTTATGCACCATCCTATCTTGGAGACTTCCCGTGGGTAAACGCCTCTGGCGAGATAATACCTGTTGCATTCTACAACATCACGGCAACTGATACATCTGGAAATACGTATCCACTGCAGGATTTTCCGCCAGGTGATACGGCTGTCAGCTACAACATAAATTACACCCCGGCCTTCTATAATACCACAATATATCGCGGGCTAATAGGTTATCCACCCACCGCTGTAGGAGCTACATCAGGAATCCCCGGAATAAGTTCCAACCTCTCATCATATCCGACTATGCCGGGCTGGGGAATGCCCAATTTTGAACTCGTATACGATACCGTTCTATGGAACCCTTATACTGATTACCAAAACCACACAACAGCGTGGCGGACGGTCAGCCTAGAGCAGGGATATTACTACCTTAAGAACCACGACGGCACCGTCGATCTGTACCCGCCCGCACAGATTCTGGAAAACGAGGTCGTTGCCCTTGAATATTATCCAGGGGCAATCATTCAAGGAAGAGTGACTAATTCCCTAGGTCAACCGATAGAAGGAATAAGGGTAACTCTAGATGATCAATACGGAATTCCTCACATGACTGTCCTTACGAATTCTTCCGGTTATTATTCCGTGTACGCCGTTGCCGGTAACGATACTGTTGTCTTTTCCACGGGGAAATACAACTCTTTGAGCATGGCGGGTAACAAAACATTGAGTACATTTAACGTTACTATATCCGAGGCACAGGCAAATAGGGAGAGCTACACCCCGTACGGACAACCTACCTGGAACATAACTCACAATCTTGTCCTCCCGTCAGATAGGGTAAACGGGGTCCTTTTCCTCAATTTAGTCAATAGCAATGTTTACATTCCAAATACTGACGTTTCCATTTCAGGAATAGTAAAATACTATAATTCGACCTACGGGGCCCAATACATAACGAACACAACACAGAACGGAAGTTATGGCATATACAACCTGAAACCTTACAATTACAACGTTTCAGCATTTGTATTGGGTCAGTGGTACTATAATGTTACGTCCGTTACCATTTCCAATAATGCGACTTCCCTTGACGTCCCTATCCAGTTCGGGATTGTAAACGCCACTTTGGCAGTGGGAGCAACGCTTTCGCCAGGAAGCACCATAACGTTCAGCAGGGGAAAATACAACATCTCATACAACCTTACTCAACCTAACCAGAGAATAAATCTACCTGTCGGTATTTTCAATGTTTCAGCCCAGAGCGGGGGAATGTGGGATAACTTTACTGTCCAGTTAACGTACAACACAACGACCAAGCTTGGGCTTGATTTCTCAAAATACTATACTGCCAATTTCCTCACTTACGTCGGAAATACGCCTGTGAGCGCTTCTTTACAATTGATGGACAGCAGCGGAAAATACTTAAGCATCTTTAGCACGAATGGCTCTGGAAAGGCGAGCGTGGCTATATCCGTATATTCGGTTTATGCCTCTGCTTACTACGACGGAACTCATTATGCAGCTACGGGCATACTTAACGTCTCTGGAAATGAGAATTATTCTCTCAATCTTGAACCTTCATATCTCGTTACTGGCACTTTCAGCGTCAATGGTATACCTCAGGATGGCTCTCAGCTTACGATAACGGGGAACAATACGCTACTAAATTACTACACCAGTTCTAGCGGTTACTTCTCAGTCTATCTTCCATACGGGCAATATACAGCAGTCGCTCAAACGACCGTTAACTCCAGTCTATACGTTTCGATGCTTCAATTCACTGTTTCCGGAAGAAGCCTCAATCTTCCACTTAACGGAATGCCCGGTGCCAAAATAACGGGAAATGCAACATACGAAGGATCCGGGATCGCTGGTCTTCTCACTACCACGGTTAACGGCAGGCCATATTACTACACTATGGTTAACAACGGAAGTTATGCCATTTATGTTCCAAAGGGACTGTCCCCTAGCGGTCAGTCCTTCGTGTCTCCTGGATATGCAGTTACCTCTTCCAGCC
The DNA here is from genome assembly GCA_038729485.1 of Thermoplasmatales archaeon. Lineage (GTDB taxonomy): Archaea > Thermoplasmatota > Thermoplasmata > Thermoplasmatales. Next base: position 52,347 of record JAVYRX010000001.1, read on the forward strand.
TTTCGTCAATTTCCCTCAGACAGCTTAATGTAACTGTCAACGTTTTTGCTAATTACTCCGGGAACTATCTTATGACGTTGGAAGCTGTTGGTTCAAAGAGCTATTCTGTTAACGGTACGCATCAGTTTAATCTATCGCTGGCACCTGGGACATACGAGATCTCCCTGGCAAGACCAGGTGCTGTAGTTTCAATTTCTAAAACTGTTATAAATGTCGAGCCTGGAATTGGCATCCAGACGTTCTCCGTAAATGCCACTCTAATTGCAGAATTGCAGGTTTTTGCTCAAAATGCGTTTGTATTCAGAAACTCAACGTTGGTATCTAACACGCTAAATTCCACATTGGAACTGGGCAATTACACCATTTACTCTTATTCTGGAAATCAAGCCTTCGTCGGTACCATCGATCTCAGGAAGAATCAGACTTTTGAACCTTCCCTTTCATTAGGGTTTAACGTAAGCCTCCAATCAAATGTAACGATATCCGGCAAATTCGGAAGCATCACCTGGTCAGGGAACATAGTTCTTCCGAAGGGCAACTACACCTTTACCCTTGAGAGAAGGGTAAACGAGACTTATGTGTATTATGCCTCTAGTACCATGTTCATATCTTCGCAGCAGAACATTGTTCTGAATACATCTCTGCGCATGTTGTCCTCCAATCTCTACGTAAATTCAAACGGCGCCTACGGCATATTTACGGTCATGGGGCCGAGAAATGAGACTGGAATCCTCGGAACGCCAATTACTGTTCCATACGGCCAATATTCAATCTACGTCAGATCTGGGAATGAGGCGTACTTCGGAGACTTAAACGTCTCTTCGCCGTCCACATACCTAAACGTAACGCTTAAGAAAGCCTACCCCCTCAATTACGGTACTTATCTCAACAATACTTCTTATTCTGGTTTGATAAGGATTGGAACGAACTATTACATAAATCCGAAGGGCATCATATACCTGCCCAATGGTTCGTACCAGTTTTACGCAACCACTCAGTACGTTTACTACGGCTTCTCCGACAGATTTGTTCTTAACCAAACAGTGAACGTTTCTGGAATCAGTTCAGCCACGCTCACGTTCAAAATAGTGAAGGTCATAAGCGTATCCTTCTTCCCAGAAGCTGGATCTCCAACGCTTAAGGCAAACCAATCGTATACGTTCCCAATGCTGATAACAAGCGCATCCAACATTCCGCTGAATTTCTCTGTTGAAGGGACTTCCACGTTTAAAGTGTCAGGAAGCATATTGAACCTCCTCCCTTATTCCACGGGGATGATCAATGTTACAATTACGGTACCTAAAGGGGAACCGTCTGGATTAAATGCAGTGAATTTGAGGGCTTACTACGGGACGACTTACAGGGAGATAACAGTTAACGTGACTGTTCCAAAGATATACAACATAACTGCAAAGATAATAAACACAACTGGAAAGGTTGTTGGAAACACTATAGAGATTCCCCTGGTAATAAGGAACAATGGTAACACGAACACTGTGGTTAACGGCACCATCATAAATGACGCACAGCTCAAGGCGCTCGGAATGAATGTGACTTTCAACGGTTCAAAGACCTACAGCGGAACCTTATACTCATTCACAAATAATACAACTTACATCACCATTAACTCCTCACAGGGAAGCAAGATCTACGGAAGGCAGATACTCATATCCCTCTCCTACCAGAACGGCACCTTCATTCTGTCCACGACAATTCACGCTCCGTCCGTTTCAATCATGAAAGGCAAGGGCGAGGGTAAAGGACTTTCTCCGTATTCTCAGTCTGAGCAGCAGTATTACATATACGGGCTAACTGCATTCATCCTGGTTGCAATGGTCATTGCTATGGTTGCGTTTAGAAGGAGGCAGAGAACTTGAAGGCAATCCTAGCACTGCTTCTCATAATCGCAGTTACCATTTTGTTCGTGCCGTCCTCTTCTGGAAATGCTTCCGTTGGACCTGTAACAGTGGTCGGTCCATCTTCGGTAGCTGTAAATTCATCGTTCAACTATTCCGTTAACGTCCAGGAGATATTTACAAACTATTCTGTGACTATGATAATGTCGGGATACAACCTCACAGGCGCTTCCCCGATATCACCAAGCTACGATAAGGATATTACGTCAGGACCGGCAGTTTTCACCATTAAATCGCCTGCAACCCCAACGACGCTGTTTCTCTTCTTTCAGGTTGCTGCTGACCTGAGGGGAAAGCTGTATTACTACAACTTATCGTCAGTTGTGAAAGTCAATACTGTAACCGTCCTCACTGCGACGGTAAAGAATCCAACAGACTTTAACTTGACTGCAGTGAACGTCACCTTTAGCGTAAACGGGAAGTATGTGGGTAGCGATGTAGTCAATATATCTAAAAATTCGACAAAGAATGTCACTTATGAATGGATTTCCGGAAACCTTCCAACAGGCATATATACAGTAACCGTTGGGCTGAACAGCACTCTACTTCAGCTTGAGGGAGGAGGAAGTTACAGCTTCAGGGTTCAGGCTGGAAACCCGTTCGTTTCGTACATCTACATAGGCATTGCCGCATTCCTGATTATAATAGTAACAGTAATTCTAATATCCGGTTACTACGCGAGGAAGAGGAAGCCCAAGTGGAAGAAGTGAATTCAAAGTATGTGGTCGCTCAGAGCTATATTTACCGCTGATCTAGAGTCGTCCCCCCTCTTTGACGTCCTGGAGCTGCCCTTTTCATCGACGATTTGAAGATGAAATCCGTAAAGGCTCCTGATTATTTGATTCCTGTATCTCCTGTCGCCGTCACCTATCTTCACTATGAGATCTTTATGACTGCACTCATTGTTCACTCTCAGAACATAATTCCTTATTTCTCTGACGTCATAAATGCTTCTTCTGTCTATGACGATGTTATTTGCTAAAGTAGCAATACCGGGCATCGGACCAGGGTCTATGCCCACCACTATCTCATGGCTATCGCCCGACTTGACCAGCTGCCTTATCCTGAATTCATCTAGTCCGTCTGTTTTGTAAACATTGCCCCCGCTTAAGTCCATGTCAGTCAATACAAGGTCAAAACTTGAATATCGGTCGCTCTCCCTCAGAGATACAAATGGCTGTCCGATGTTTTTCAACAGACACATCAGCCTGTTATATATCCTAAAGTCTTTTGTGAGGACGCCTACCTTCAATGCCTTCACATGCAAAATTCATAAAAATATTTTGCGTTAAAATCCTTCCCTGAAAATTTATGCGGAGGCGGAATTCTTTTATGGGCTCCTTCAGATCCGTTAAGTCCATGAAACTTCAAAAATATCAGCTTCTATAAAAAAGTCAAAAGAGATAATCCGTCTTCTTCTTGCTCTCCACTTCTTCTAATTCATCCTGCGTTTCTATGTATATTATGTCAAGCATATTGATAAGGAAATTTTCCTTACCGTTCGAAACGTAAAAAAGCGGCTGAAACGTATCAGAAAGACCCTTGAATTCCCCCTCCACGGTAATGCTTTCATTCCCCGCTCTAAGGATCACTTTTACCCTTGAACCCTCTTTCAGACTAAAATTGTGAAATTCCTTCACGATAACACCTCACTTTACGACAAGAACTGCACATTTTGAGTTTGCAGCTACACGCTGACTGACTGAACCAAAGAAAACACCTCTGAGGAACCCCCTGCGCCTATTCCCAATCACTATCATATCCGGTTTCATTAAGTCTGCAAGTTCCAAGATTTCCTTTGCAGGATCCCCCTGCTTCAGGTATATTTTCACGTTCATCACTCCATTAGAAATGGCATAATCTTTTGCGTGATTTAATATTGTTTCTCCCCTTTCCTTGAGCGTGGCGAGCCTTTCCACTATCGTCAAATCCCCGGTAGGGTTTTCTCCTGTTACATATTGTACGGGATACGGTATAACCATAACTATATTCAGTTCTATATTGCTGCCCAGCTTTGCCAGAGAGATGCCCATATCGAGAGCTCGCATGGAGGGCTTAGTTCCATCTATTGCTACGATTATTTTTGAAATGGGAAGTATTCCCATGGACCTCTTGTCCATGGAGAAAGATAACTCCTAATTGTATAAAAGTGATTTCTTTTCTTTCGCTAAAACTTTAATAACTCATGCACTGAACGTATGTAAGAGATGAAGCCGGATTTGATATTGGACCAAATTGAAAGAATGGTCAGACCACACAAGGGGATATGGGAAGATCCTTTCAGAATCCTCATAACGGCAATTTTGTCCACAAGAACAAAGGATGAAGTAACTGACAGGGCTAGCCTGAGGTTGTTCTGCCGGTTTCCAACAGTCGAGGAGATTTCATCCGCTTCCGTCGATCAAGTAAGGGAATTGATAAAACCCGTGGGTTTCTACAAATCAAAGGCGAAGGCTGTTGTAGAAGCAGCAAAAATTATTGAGAGGAAATATCACGGAAGTGTTCCTGACAAAATGGAACATTTACTCGAAATCCCAGGCGTTGGAAGGAAGGTGGCAAGCATAGTTCTCTCCTACGGTTTAGGTGAAAATGCGATAGCAGTAGATACTCACGTACAAAGGGTGTCCTATAGGCTCGGATTGACGAACTCCCGAGACCCAGTGAAGACAGAGAAAACATTGAAAAGAAAGATAAGCGAGGAAAGATGGAATGAGATAAACACTTACTTCGTTTCTTTCGGAAAAACGATATGCAAACCGGTGAGGCCTAAATGCGATCTGTGCACACTTAAGTACGTGTGTAAATATTGGAAGAGACATGAAAATAGTCGTTGACACCTCATCTTTTTTTAACGGTTTCCTGCCGGACGGATCGAATGAGTACTTTACGACCAGATCCGTTCTTGAAGAAATAAAGGGGAAGGGAATGAGGAGAAGCATTGAGATGAGAGCCAATTTTTTAGAGGTAGTTGAACCTACGGAAGCTTCGAAGTCCCTAGTTAGTGAAAAGGCAACGGAGACGGGAGACATTTCTGAACTGAGCTCAACTGACATAGATGTTCTGGCTCTTGCCGTTGATAAAAACGCTACGTTAATCACGAACGACCTGGCAATACAAAACGTTTGCAGATTGATTGGATTGAGATACGATTCGTTCAAAAGTAAGAATATTAAGAATGAGATAGAATGGGGATACAGATGCGTTGGCTGCGGAAGAAAATTTTCAATTAGGGTTAAAGAGTGCCCTTACTGCGGAAGCGAGATTAGAAAATATCCCAAGAAGAAAAAGAAGTTATCTGATCCACCTGAATTTGTAAAGTATTAAGCTTCCGTCTTTCTTGGCAGCGTGAACATATGTTTTCCTAACGGAATGAGCTATCCTGATCCTTCCTACCAGATCTCTTGCGAGCGGTTCATCATCTAATGTGACTAAAAAACTGGCGTGGGGAGATTTTTCGTACAGTCTGTAATCGCAGCCATATTTGATGCCCGTTTCAACCCTGTATCCACTATCCTGCAGGACATTTTTCAGGCTCTCATTTCCCTGCTTTTTATAGAGAAAAATCTCGGAGAGATACAAAAGGCAACCGTCCTCGTAAGTTATGCACAAATATGTTCTTTTGCCGAATTTTTTGAATTGAACCCTTTCACCCTCGCCACATACCTCAATTGGTATCCTATTCCACCTCAGCTTCCCACCATAAAAATATGGATTCTTCCCGCCAAGCCTGAGGAATAGGTAGGCGTTTGCCATCCTTTTCTTGTCTTCGTCCATCACGTTGAATAACTCTTCTCCTTCCACCTTCTTCGTTCCCCTTAAGACTTCAAGTCTTCCTGATCTGACAAGATAGTATGATACAGGAAGACTGAGGGAAAGCTTTGTGCCAATGTCTCTTCCTTTGAATCCCCTGTTCCTTAATCTAGAGGCCGACTTTTCGTCCTCAATGACAACCCTGTTTCTTCTAAAGAGGCCGACGATCATTCAGGAAGACACCATCACAGTGAGCTTCTCGATCAGAAGCTTTATGTTTTCGCCTGTGACTGCCGAAACGGGCACTACTTCAACTTTTCCACCGACTATCTTCTTGACGTCCTCCGTCCAAAATGCCGCGGAGTAGTGAAGGTCGGATTTGCACAGTGCTACTATGAACGTCTTATCAGAAATCATCTCTAACGTCTTTGGAAGAGAGTCCAAATCGCCCCTGTTGTTCGAATCAAGAGCCAGAATATACCCGGCTTTCTTTTCTGGAGCTGGGAGGTAATTAACTTCTTTGAAAAGGAATTGAATGCTGCTGCCGTCTTCAGTGACATAACTGTATCTCATGAATTGGCCCGGAACCTGTGTGCATTCCTCCAGGGAGTCAAAAACTATCCTACATATTAGGCTTGTCTTCCCTGCTCCCCTTGGGCCTATGACAAGGATTTTCGATATGTTGGGTATACCCCGCATGCGGCTTTCAATTGTAACCCCTATAAAATGTTTCTCTCAAGCCTCCTTTAAATCATTTTGAAACATGTTGGAGATTTCTATTCCTAGAGGAGATTTGTCTGTAGCTCTTGTACATGCTCCCTATTCCGATGACCCCAACGACTAGTATCACCAGGAAAGTGGCAACCCCGAGCGAGTTAAGATTAGGTATGGGATTTCCAGTGCTTATGGCATAATCTTCAATGGAGGGAAAGGCCGCGATTGCTACCCCGATGAGCGCAAATGCTATTCCGCCGTAGTACAGGGTTTTTGCAGACGTAGATCTTCCCACGTATTTTATCTGATCGACGCTCAGCTTCTTCATTCTCATGATGTTGGCAAATAGAGCGCCGATAACGACCTGCATTATCATGGTCCCAATGCCAAACATTACGCCTACAAGCGCCGCATAGTATATATTAGGCATCTGGGGGGCAAGGATAAATGTTATTATTGTTGCGAACCCCCCGAAACCCCATCCCGCAATGAATCCATGCACAAGCGCCATCTTCAACGGGATTGGCCTCGCAGTATTTTCGACTTCCCTCATGGGAACTCTTTCTGCCCTCGTTGTATGATGCAATGAACCGCCGAAGAGCCTGTCGAGCGGGATATGCAGATCTGTGCCTCTTATCAGGTAATAGCCAACTACAAGCATAACCACTCCAACCACTATGTAAATGTATCCGTCAAGGTTATACCTCTCATATATGGTTGCAAACCCGGCAAATCCCAGGATTGTGAGAATCGCTCTTTGAGCAGTGAATCCAGCGGAGAACGTGAACCCGGCCCTCATACCACCTTTTGTACTGTAGCTACCAACGGAATAACTGAACGTTATTGGCCACGTATGTTCGTCAGGCGTAATCCCGTGAAGCATGCCTAGTATGAGTGCTATTATGAGAATGATGAAGGCAGAAAGTCCCGCTGGTGGATTCAGTAAGAAGGAAATTCCGAACACTTTCACATCTCCACTCGTATTGGCTTACCGTGGGGGCAGTTTTTTGGCTGCCCTATTTTGTTTAAAATTAGCTCGGCGTCCTTTTCGCTGAGAAGGAAGTCAACTTTGGCGGCCTCACCGCAGGCTGCATTCTTCTCCATACCGCTCTGGCACAGAAGCGTCTCTATGGTCCTGTGTATGAGCAGTATGTCCGAGACTTCTCTTGTTCCTTTCCTTGTCAAATGAACCATTCCATCCTTAGATTCTGTCAGTCCCTTTCTTTCAAGTCTTCTCACTATTCCAAGAGCGGTGGGAGGCTTTATACCTAGCATAGAAGCTATCTCATGCAAGCGGAGAGGGAACTCACTATCAGGGTTCTCGGCAAGTACCACTAGACAATCTCTTTCTCTCTTCGTGATTTCATTAGCTGCATATTCCATTCGTTAGTATTGCACTAACATTATTAAACATTGTGAATCGAGGGAACCTCTTCAACCCAATATTAGAAAAAAGGATTAAGAAGAGTTGTAATTCACCTATGAAATGCCACAGATGATTCCACGAAAGGTTTTCTTCGTAAGTGGGGTAGGGACGCACAGAAGCCAGCTGGGTTCATTCGAAAATGCACTAAGAAGCGCAGGCATAGCCATGTACAATCTCGTTGAGGTTAGTTCCATATTCCCTCCGTATGCGGAGCTCATAGATAGGGAAGAGGGCCTTAAGCAGCTAAAGGCAGGACAGATTTTATTCCTGGTTCTTGCAAGAAATAGTTCGAATGAACTCAACAGGTTGATAACCGCCTCAATAGGTCTAGCGATACCGAGGAATAGGACTATGTACGGATATCTAAGTGAACACCACAGTTTCGGTGAGACACCAGAGACTGCTGGAAAATTTGCAGAGGAGCTCGCAGCGGAGATGCTTGCGAGCACTATGGGCCTTGAATCCTACCAGCTAGGTGATAAAGGTGAGTATAGGCTTAACGACGCGATTCTTCTTACGACTAACGTAACGTCATCATCCACAGTGAAACGCAAGGACGAATGGACTACCGTGGTTGCAGCTGCTGTGATGATATTGGACTGAGGTGCCTTAATGAACTACGATTTTAATTCCGTTGAAGAGAAGTGGAAGAGAAAATGGGAAGAAGAACATGCTTTTGAACCTAGAATTGACGGAAGAAAGTTCATGATCACTGTGCCTTGGCCATATTGCAATGGCGCTCTGCACATTGGCCATGGGAGAACTTATACAATTGGAGACATAGTTGCAAGATTCAAAAGGATGACAGGTTACAATGTTCTCTACCCAATGGGCTTTCACATTTCTGGCACGCCGATACTGGCATTTAGCAAGAAAATAGAAAAGGGTGACGAACAGACTGTGAATCTCTACAGGAGCTACCTAGAACTTTACGGGGACAACCCGGACAGAGTAAAGGAGTTTTCAGAACCTACTCGGATTGCTGCGTATTTCTCTGATAAGATAATAAACGATTTTACCAACATGGGCTTCTCAATAGACTGGACGAGAAAATTCTCATCCGGAGAACCAATATACAATAAATTTGTGGAATGGCAGTTTTCTCTGCTTCTTGAGAAGGGCCTTATAAAGAGGGGTGACTACCCGATCCTTTATGACCCAAATGAAGGAAATCCCGTTGGAGAAGACGACATTCTGGAAGGCGATACAGATAAGGTCTCCATAACACAATTTACCGGAGTTTTTTTCAGGGTAGGAGAAGACATTCTTATCGCTTCGACTCTTAGACCTGAAACCCTTGAAGGGGTGACAAATCTTTTTATAAACCCGGAAGGAAGGTACGTCAGGATAAAGATGGATGGAAGGACGTTCATAGTAAGCGAAGAGGCATTCCTGAAATTGAAGCACCAGAGGAATTTGGAGCGCCTTTCAGATGTAGATCCGAAAGAGATCGTTAAGATGGAGGCCATTGAGCCGCTTCACTCTAGAAAGATTCCGATATATGAGGCTAGATTTGTTGATCCGGATATAGGTACCGGAATTGATTATTCTGTTCCATCGCATTCGATCTGGGATCACGTTGCCTTGCTGGAATTGGGCATGAAACCAGAATACATAAGGGTGATAGAAATTGACGCCTCTCCGATTGACATAGAGGAACTGAGGAAGAAATATTCTATACGTGGTCTTTCTGACAGGGAAAGGCTGGATGAAGCAACAAAATACGTCTACGAACAGGAATTCTACCATGGGAAGATTATCAGAGGGGAATATAGCGGTTCCTACGTAAGGGACGTGAAGGACGACATTGTTTTAGATTTGATATCACGTGGCTATGCTATCCCTGTTTATGACACCTCTAGGAAGGCAGAGACCAGGGAAGGAAATAAAGTCATAGTCGCAGTAATAAAGGACCAATGGTTCATTGATTATTCTCAGGAGGAGTGGAAAGAGAAAGTCCGGGAACTCGTCTTAAGGATGATACTCAGACCAGATAACTTGAGGGGCCAGTTTATCCAAGCTATTGATTGGGTCAGGGAAAGGCCCTGCGCTAGAAGAAGGGGACTGGGGACACGCCTTCCAATGGATAGGGATTGGGTGATAGAGAGCCTAAGCGATTCAACAATATATACAGCTGTTTATACAGTTATGCCCTACCTAAGGAAAATAGGTGTCGAGAAGATAGGGAGTCAAATTTTCAATTATATCTTCCTAGGGAATGGAGATATAAGCAATCTGGATGAAGAGGCCGCGGGCCTTGTGAGGCTCGCTAGAAAGGAATTCGAATATTGGTACCCAGTGGATCTAAGACACACGAGCTATCCGCACATAACAAACCATCTGACCTTCTATCTTTTCAACCACGTTGCTATTTTTCCCGAAAGATTCTGGCCCGTAGGCATATCAACTGGTGGAATGGTCATCTCTGAGGGCCAGAAAATGTCTAAGAGCAAAGGCAACGTTTATCCATTGCTAACCATAAAGAGGAAATACGGCGCAGACTTATTCAGAATGTACCTTGCATCTAATGCGGACGTATGGTACGATGTTGATTGGAGAACGAGCGAGGTCGAAAACTACTCCAAAAAATTATCTAGGTTGTACAGTATTCTCATGGAAGCTTCGGCGGAGACCGGTGAACCGGAGGAAAGAGATTGTTGGATCATATCAAGGATGGCGGACAGAATCAGAACTGCTTCAGAGAATTACGAATCCATGAGAATCAGGGACGCTGCAGTAGACCTATTCTTCAATTCTCTTAACGACGTGAGGGATCTAGAGAACTTTGCCGGGAAAGAAAGGATGCTGAGGGCCGTTAGAAAATTCGCAAAGGAATGGGCTTTGGCATTGGCACCAATAATGCCATTCATGGCAGAGGAAATTTATTACACTTATGGTGGCCGGGGTTTGGCTTCCTTGCAGACTTTTCCCAAAATCGAGAATGAATTCAAGGAGATAGAGGAACAGTGGAACTTCATCGAGTCTCTGGTGGATGACTTTAGAAACATAATGAAGGTGTCTCGCGTGAAACCGACAGGAATGAAGGTGTCTCTCGCGGAAGAGTGGAAGTGGGAGCTGTTTAATAGAGCCAAGAATGAAGACATTAGAAATATGATTAAAAACACGGAAGGGGAGAAGAGGGAATTTCTCGTTTCATTGATGAAGAGAAAGGGGTTGGACCCGAAGATCAGGAATGAGAGGGAAGTGATAGAAACATATAAGGAAGACCTCGAGAGGCTTTTGAACATAAAAATAATTATAACGGAAGAGGGAGACAGGAAAGCTCTGCCCGGAAGGCCCTCTATCATTTTATTTTAAGGAATTTTGAGAGAGCATCCCTGGCCTTGTCGGACCAGAGGATTTCTCCGAACAGTCTCGACTCTTCCTGAGAATCATAAGGATCATTGGATATCAGGTGTTTTATAGATTTCACGCTTTCTGACGATTTTGAGGAAATGCTTGCAGCAAGGTCTTCCGCGCAGCTAACAGGCTGATCGCAGAGAACATTTACCAGTCCTATTCTGAAAGCTTCGGCGCCCGTCAGTACCGTGCCAGTCAAGGCTAGATATTTTGCCATTCCTTGACCCACGGCCTTTTGAAGCCTCTTCAATCCGCCCCATCCGGGAAATAATCCAAGATTTACCTCCGTTAACCCCATCTTTGCAGCTTGAGAGGCGATCCGGATGTCGCAGCTAAGTGCTAGCTCCAGACCACCGCCGTATGCGCCTCCTTCTATGGCAGCGATTGTTACTCCCTCGAACTTTTCTATTCTATCCATTATTTCGTTTCCGATTCTTGAAAATTCCTTCCCTTGCTCCTTGTTAGCGGAATACATTACAGAAAGGTCTCCGCCGGCTGAAAAAAAACTGCCTGAACCTGAAAAAATTACCGCTGAACTTCCTTTTAGTGAGTCAAGCTCCCTTTCTATCTCCAAGAGGATGTCAGGAGATAGTGCATTTTTCTTTTCCGGCCTGTTCAGAGCAATTATGGCATATCCGTCCTTCTTATAAACAGATACGGGTCGCAAATTAATTACCTTCACGTTACAACGAACTTGTACGATATCTCTTCCTCACCAACTTTCTTTTCGGAAGGAGCTATCACCCTATTTGATTGATCAAGAAGTGCCGTTATATAACCATCAGCAACATCGAGAAATGCGTTTCCGTCCTTTCTGGCCGATACAGTTAATATTATGATGTGTTTGGAAGCATCCTTCAATGCGGTTTTCACGTACGGAACATCCGTTATCACGGCATCCTCTATGAGCCTCACCAGTTGCCTCTGCGTCGAGAATTTCGCTATGAACTTGGTCATCTTTGCCCTGTCTCCGAGTGCATATCCTATTTGATTCAGTCTTGTTTTTGGATCTCCGCCAAGGACGTTGGCTGCCGTTTCAATTACTTTCTTGTATATGGCCTCAGGATACAGCTGCGACCTGCTTATCTCTCCGATGCCTCCGAAAACTATTGAAGGTCTATTCAGCATCGCGAGCATGGTCCTGACACCATTCATACCCCTCCTCTGCTTCACATACTCGAACACAAACCTCAAGTCAGCACCAGTTGCTTCCTGCATTAATATCGGATTCAATATAAATTACTTATTATTATCCCTTTTCATTCTGAATTCCTTACGATCTTTGGACTATGATTGCTTCATAAACTTCAGTTTTGATGAGTCTTTGAGCTTGTAGAAACGTCAGAATACATCAGAAATAGATATGATCTCACTCGTGAAGCCATCCATTGCGATTGCAGATGACGAATAAATTGGATAGAAGCACGTGTTCAGGAAGGTCACCTTTATAGTATCGGCTATCGGCTTCACTGATTTTCTGGTGTAAATTATGAATGACTGCGTTTCCTTCTTTTCTACTATCTCAGTCTCTGTTGTATCTTCTAACCATTTTTTCGCTCTTTCAAGAGAAGGCAGAGGTTCCCACTTTATTTCCATCTCCCTGTGATCAGTGGGCCAGACATCAAGTAATTCAAACCCATTTATAGACCTGTAGACCTTCCCGTTAACTGCATTTACCATCAATGTTCCCTCCCTGGTGCCGACGATCTCCCCCTCCATTACCTTCAGTGAATAAGAGAAGAAATGATACGGAACGAATATGAGCTCCGGCTTCAGGCCTACCGTTTTTACGACATCGTTCGCATCGATTGTCGGTTTAATGTATCTGGGATTTTGCCCCTCTTCGAGATACACTAAGATGTACCCTTTCCCCCCTTCCTGTTGTTCTCTATCGTTTGCAGTGGTCTCTTCCTTCCTAGACTCTAAATACATTTCTATAACCGCCCTCCCTAGAATCTTGGCTACCTCGTCATCCTTTACCGCAGTAATCTTATGGTACTTGCAGTATGAAATTATTTCCTGGTTCACGTCCTTAACCAGGATAAAAACGAACCTTTCCCCGGAGAAGGAAGAGGTGGACGATTGAAATTCTCTCACCTTCTCTATGTCGTTGTGCTCCAGTAGCAGGATTACCTCCCCCGAACCGTCGCCGTGATCAACCCAGATGTAGTCCTGGGGGAAGCCAGGATAAGTTCTATAACCCATCTTTTGAACCATGTCGTCGATAATTACTTTTATGTCCACAGCTTCTTATGCTTTTATGGATATTATCGTTTTCATTAAATAACAGGGAAATTTGCACACCCCCCAAATTTTAGCATCCCTTTATAGAGTCTCGCAATTTTGGTTCAGCATCCTTTTATAGAATCTTGCAATTTTGGATAGTGCAGGGATATGTATGAAATAAGATTCCACGGAAGAGGTGGACAGGGAGCGGTTACAGCTTCAAAAATATTAGCTACGGCTGCTTTTTTTGAAAACAAATGGGTGACCTCCTTTCCATTCTTCGGGACTGAGCGCAGGGGGGCTCCTGTCACTGCCTTTACCAGAATTGACGAAAGCAGAATCGAGCTGAGGAGTCAAATATATGAACCTGATGCAGTCGTTGTCCTTGACAAGTCCCTAATGGACGTAGTGAATGTCACAAGCGGACTGAAGAGCGATGGAGTCATAGTAGTCAATGGGAAGAACACGGACGTCAAGGATTCTGGCAAGTTCCGGATAGGATATGTGGATGCTACAAGCATTGCCCTAAGGAATGGACTCGGAGACCCTTCACATCCAATAGTAAATACAGCGATACTCGGTTCCTTTGCAAAAGCCAGCGGCGTTGTTTCCATTGAATCAATAAAAAAAGCAACATACGACATGGTTCCATCAAGGAAGGCCGAAAACGTAAGGGCTATACAGGAAGCATACGAAGAGACGGAGGTGAGCTGAAATGCCGTTAGCGCCGCTTGCCTATGTACCATCAAACTCGAATATCATGTCTTCCTGGAGGACATCCAAACCTGTAATAGATTACGGCAAGTGCACAAGATGCGAGATATGCTGGAAGTTTTGCCCGGATGTTGCCATTGACCTCGTATCAGGGAACGACCTCCCAGTCGCTAACCAAAAATTCAAGGCTCTTGAGGCCCCATCCATTGATTATGATCACTGCAAGGGGTGTGGGATATGCGCCACGGAATGCCCATTCGGAGCTATAGAGATGGTGAGGGAGGAATAATCATGCAGTCCGCAAATTCAATAATGAAAATAATGACGGGGAATGAGGCTGTGGCAGAGGGTGTTAGACTATCTAGAGTTGGCCTCATATCTGCCTACCCGATAACACCTCAAACTACAATAGTAGAAAAGCTGGCAGAAATGGTTTCTAACGGAGAAATAGATTCGAAATTTATAGAAGTGGAGAGCGAGCACAGTGCAATGTCATCGGTTATAGGAGGGGAACTTACAGGTACAAGATCTTACACCGCATCATCGTCCCATGGTATCCTCTACATGCACGAAGCTTTACACTGGGCTGCTGGTATGAGGCTCCCGATTGTTATGTCCGTAGTAAACAGAGCCATAGGTCCCCCGTGGAACATATGGAGCGAACAGACTGATACCTTTAATCAGAGAGATACAGGATGGCTTCAGATTTACTGCGAATCAAACCAGGAAGCACTTGACAGCATCATCCTGGGATATAAAATAGCGGAAAACAAGAAAATATTGCTCCCGTTGATGAATATGCTTGACGCATTTACCCTCTCTCATACGTCAGAGCCTGTGGAAATAAGAGATGGAAGGATCGTGAGTGACTTTCTTGGCGAGCTAAATCTAGACTTCAGAATAGATCTAAAAAATCCCATGGGGTATGGATCCCTCGTCTCCCCAAACGGCCCGTTTATGGAAATGAAGAGGGACATAAGGGAAAGCATGTACAATCTTGATACGATTAAAGCCACGATAGGCGAGTTCAATGAAGTAGTCGGAGGGAGAATACCCGGATTGATCGAGGAGTTCATGACTGAGGACGCGGATTACGCACTGATAACGACGGGAGCAATCTCGTCAACCGGAAAGTATACTGTCAGGAAACTGAGGAATATGGGAAAGAAGGTAGGCCTCATAAGATTGTATTTCTACAGGCCATTCCCCGGTGATGAAGTGATAAGGGCGATCTCCGGCATGAAGGGAGTTGGAATAGTTGAGAGGAACAGTTCATTCGGATACAAAGGCGCCACTTTCCAAGACGTCGTTTCTGCGGCTTATGGTAGAACTGACGTACACTTCAAGAATTATGTGGTGGGACTTGGGGGGAGGGACGTGAGAGTCAACGACTTTGAGTTCATGTTCGACGATCTTAAAAATGAAGACAGTGGCATAAAATGGGTAAATTCGGAGGCGGTATAGATGCCACTCAGCATTCCTAGGGAAGAGTTTATGGAAAAGGGGCATACGGCGTGCGCCGGATGCGGTGCTGCATTGACCATGCGCTACGTCCTCAAGGCACTTGGCCCCAAAAGTGTGGTGACAATACCGGCATCCTGCTGGGCCGTGATACCCGGAGAATATCCAAGCATTTCTCTTGATGTTCCCCTTGTTTACACCACGTTTGCCTCTACTGGCGCAACTATTTCCGGAATAAGGGAAGGGCTGGACAGCCAAGGAAAGGAAGACTACAATGTCGTAGGCTTTGCCGGGGACGGGGGCACTGCCGATATAGGATTGCAGTCGCTGAGCGCCGCTATGGAAAGGGGGCACAACGTGCTTTACATTATGTACGACAATGAAGCATACATGAATACCGGCATACAGAGAAGCGGAAGCACGCCTTTCGGGGCCTGGACCACTACTACACCTGTGGGTTCCAAGAGGAATTACAAGAGACAGAATAAGAAAAGCGTGTCTGATATAATGATAGCCCAGGGTGTTCCGTATGTGGCCACCGCAACGGTTGCTTATCCAGAAGACCTCGAAAGGAAGATTTCTATAGCAAAATCTATAACTGGACCAAAGTTCATGCAAATTCTTTCGCCTTGTCCTCCAGGCTGGTATTACAATTCAGCAGATACGGTAAAGGTTTCAAGACTCGCAGTAGAGACGAAGGTTTTCCCTCTGTACGAATCCATTCAGGGGAAGTTAAAAGTGTTCAAACCCTCAAAGATTCTTCCAGTGAAGGAATACCTCAGCCTGCAGGGAAGATTCGCACACCTAAATGAGGATGAGATTGCGGAAATTCAAATGGCCGTTGATCAGCGTTGGGAGGATCTTCTGAAAAGGGAGAAACAATGACATACAACTCATTAATGGGTCCGGAGGGTAGCGTTGAATTTCTCCTTGGAAACGAGGCGGTAGCAAGGGCCATATATGAAGCAGGAGTCTCCGTTGCATCAACCTATCCTGGAACGCCAAGTTCAGAGATAGGAGACGCACTTTTCTCTATCTCAGAAGAATTGGGAATAAAGTTTGAATTTGCAGTGAATGAAAAGGTTGCGCTTGAGATAGCTGCAGCTGCCTCATCTGGAGGCTTAAGATCAATAGTTTTTATGAAACACGTTGGCCTGAATGTAGCCATGGATTCTTTCGTCTCCCTGGCAATGGCTGGAGTAAATGGCGGAATGGTAATACTTACTGCAGACGATCCTTCCATGCACTCTTCCCAAAACGAACAGGACAACAGATTCTTAGGTAAGTTCGCAAGGATGCCTGTCATTGAACCGTCCAATCCGCAGGAGCTTAAAGATTTCGTTCTCAAGGCATTTGAGATATCAGAGGAAACAGGACAGCCTGTGCTCGTGAGAAGCGTAACGAGGGTATCTCACATAAGAGCACCGGTGACGCTAGGCAGGGTGTCAAGCAGGAAGGAGTGGGGGTTCAATAAAAGAAAATCGTTTGTGCTTCTTCCAGAGAACGCTGTTTCTGCAGAGACCAAAGTGGAAACGAGAATATCCATGGCATTGAAGAATGAGTTCACCTCATTCCTAAATAATGCCAGTGGAAACTCTGGTACCCTTATAATAACGTCAGGAGCTTCCTATAACTACATCGGAGAGGCCCTTGATATTCTGGGTCTCGATGCACGGATTATTAAGATAGGCATGAGCTATCCCCTTGATCTTGATTTCATTATGGGCGAGGTTAGAAAGGCCGAGAGGGTCATATTCGTGGAGGAGGGAGGCCCGTTCATCGAGGAGCAGGTGCTTGCTTATTCAGCCCTGGAGGGCATAAACAAGAAATTCTATGGTAAGATAAACAAATCGATACCGTACGAATACGAGATGGATGTAGACAGGGTCGCCTCAAGTTTGTCAAAGATATTTGGGGTAGAGTTTCACTCTGTAGAGGCATCACAAACTGCCCCTAGACCACCCGTTCTTTGTCCCGGCTGTCCCCACAGAGCTACATATTATGTAGCGAAACTTGCGATGCGCCAGAAGGGAATTAAGAATGCCGTGATGCCCACTGATATAGGATGCTATACGCTCGGCTATTATCAGCCGTATTCCATGGGTGATTTTCTCCTTTCAATGGGTTCATCCATAGGAACTGCAAATGGATTTAGCCTAGCTGCCGGGGAAAAGGTAGTTTCGTTCATAGGAGACAGCACATTTTTCCACGCGGGAATACCGGCATTGATCAATGCGTATCATAACAGGCACAACCTTCTGTTGGTCATACTAGACAATTCCACGACGGCAATGACAGGAGGACAGCCGACGCCAGAAACATCTGACAGATTCAGGAGCGTTGACATAGAGAAGGTAGTGAAAGGAATTGGCATAGAAAACGTTTTCATAATTGATCCTTACGACATTCGGACCTCTCTGGACACATTCAAGAGGGCCCTGGATAGTAAAGACGTTGCCGTAATCATAAGCAGGAGAGAATGCGCTCTCGAAGCAGATAGAAAGAAGGCACCTTCAGAAATGAGATTTTTCCAAGTTAACCAAGATAAATGCAACCTATGCTACAACTGCGTTAGGAACTTTTCCTGTGCTGCGTTCTACATTAAGGACAAGAGAGTGTACATAGATCCAGAACTATGTGACGGTTGCGGTGTTTGCGCAGAGGATCTTGTTTGCCCGTTTAATGCAATAGAGGTGAGCGCTTAATGGTTTCAATTGTCCTGAGCGGGGTCGGAGGCCAGGGGGTCATAACTGTCGCGAACGTGATGGGGATGGCCGCAGTGAAGGAAGGGAAGAATGTCCTGATGACAGAGCTACACGGAATGGCGCAGAGAGGGGGAAGGATATTGGTCGAGTTGAGAATTGGAGACTTTAGGAGCGCCATTATACCTTCGGGCAGGGGCGACGTCCTTCTGGGATTCGAGGAGCTTGAAGCTGCCAGAAATTTGTACAAGATAAGAGAAGGCGGAATAATAATAGTTAATAAAAGAAGGATACATCCTTTGCCTATGATAGTGGGTGTCAACAACTATCCTGAGGAATCGCTGAAAGAGCTGGAGAGGAGAGGTGCCTATTTCATAGAGGCTGATTCACTTGCACTGGAACTAGGAAACAAGAGAGTCGTTAACACAATTATGAGCGGAGTACTCTACTCAACAGGGATCCTGGGCCTAAAGGAGGAGTCAATAAAAGCATCAATTAAGGAGTCTCTGAACAGCAAATACTGGGACGTTAATGTAAGGGCATTTGAGGCCGGAAAGGGTCTCATATCCATAGGCCAACAAACGATCGCATGAAGATAAGCATAATAGGGGCCGGCGCAATGGGAATTGCGCTAGCGTATTTTTTAGGGAAGAGAAACGAAGTTTATCTTACTGTGAAAAAGGGTAAGACTGAACTATTTTCAGGCCTGTACGTCATTTTCAAAGGAGAAAGGCATGAGGTAAACGCTCACGTATCAGACCATTTGGAGAAGGGAGACCTGACTATAATAGCGGTAAAATCATATGATCTAGAATCCGTTTTTCAGGAATACGAGATAGGAGGCAACGTTCTCCTAATTCAGAATGGACTCTCCCATCTTGAACTTTCTAAGCCCGGCATGAATATCTTCTATGCGGTTACCACGATAGGTGCTAGGAGAATATCTGAATGGGTTTCTGAGATAACGGGTGTCGGTTACTTCAAGGTTGGAGGCCAAAAAATGATGGAACTTTCCTTCTTAGACGGTAGCGGAATTGATGCGGAATGGGAAAGCGACATAAAAAAGGAGATTTACAGGAAGGCGGCAATAAACGCAATCATCAATCCCCTGACTGCGATATTCAGGGTGGAAAATAGATTTGTCGTTGAGGACCCTAACATCAGAGAAATTTCAACGCTTGGGATTAGGGAGCTCTCCGATCTCTTTAACAAAATGGGATATGAATTTGATATAAAAAGGGACGTTGAGGAAACTTGCTCAGTCACGGGAAGAAACCTGAGCAGTACACTTCAAGACATAATGATGGGAAGAAAAACGGAGATAGATTCTATAACGGGGGAAATTCTTAGGCTGGCAGATAGGTTTGGCATAAACATGCCGATTAATTCCTTGCTTTACAATGCGGTGAAGTTCCTGGAAAAAGGTCAGAAGTGATCTCCGTGAATCCTGACAGGATACCTTCCCGTAAGACAGCCCAGGCAAAGTTTTCCCTTTCCGAGACCTATCGCCTTGACTAGACCGTCCAGGGAGAGATACCTTAGACTGTCTGCTCCTATGCTTTCGCATACCTCTTCCTCAGTCCTATTCGATGCTATGAACTGCGCCTTTGTCTTCATATCAATACCGAGATAGCACGGATATCTGACAGGCGGGGAAGCTACCCTCACGTGAACCTCCTTTGCGCCGTTATCTTTCAGTAACTTGACGATCCTCCTCATTGTGTTTCCACGTATAATGCTGTCATCTACCAATACCACTCTCTTTCCCTCTATGAGCTCCCTCACGGGATTCAACTTTATGTATATTTCATGTTCCCTTCCACTCTGCTCGGGCATTATGAACGTCCTATCGATGTACCTATTCTTTATCAACCCTTCCGTGAATGGAATGCCTGACTCTTCCGCATAGCCCATCGCATGAGACCTGCCTGAGTCTGGAACCGGTATCACATAGTCCGCCTCAACATTGCTCTCCCTCGCAAGCATCTTGCCCAGTTCGTACCTTACTGCAAACACGTTCCTCCCGTCCATGATGCTGTCTGGTCTTGCAAAGTATACGTATTCAAACATGCAGTGAGCGTCCTTCGCCTCGTCTGCGAAACGGTAAGACTTGAATCCGCCTTTAGTTATTTCAACGATTTCGCCGGGCAGCACATCTCTCAACATCTTTCCGCCGAGCTGGTCAAAAACAACACTTTCAGAGGCTCCACCGTATCCATATTCGGTTGTACCGATGACAAGCGGCCTTATGCCGTTCGGATCCCTCGCGACGAATACCCTGCCGTTTATCATGATGTCTAGGGAATATGCCCCAATGAGCTTCTTGAAAGATGCACTGATGGCCTTTATGGGATCTGAAGATCTAGATAGCTCTATTGAAAGGAGCTTGAGTATTACCTCTGTGTCTGAATTTGTGGAGAATGAATAACCCTTGCTTTCAAGCTTTTCCCGAATTTCGGGCGCGTTTACAATCTCTCCATTATGCCCAATAGAGATCTCATATTTTCCTATGTTCGCATAAAGAGGCTGAGCATTTTCTATCACAGAAGAACCGGAAGTGCTATATCTTATGTGCCCTATTCCAAGACCATCGTCTCTTTCAAGCTTGATACCGGAAAATACCTCATTTACCAAGCCCATTCCTTTAATTGTCTTTGCCTTTCCATTCAGGATCAGTGATATTCCGGCCGATTCTTGGCCCCTGTGTTGTATGATTCTGAGAGACTGGATCAGCCTGTAACCTACGGGAACACGTTCTGCTAGGGCCACTATCCCGCAGAACTCACCTGGTCTTTGCCCAGTTGTAGCTTCTGATCCTTGGGTCTGGATATCCACAGTGCGAGCACCTTTTCTCTGTTACGTTATAAGAGTGGTGACCACATCTTCTGCACTTTATGTGAACTTTTATCCTTCCCATCTTTCCCATAGAGGGTGTTCCTCTCATCTATATCGCCTCCGACGGTGAGATGTAAACCACTACGTCCCCTCTAACTATCATGAGCGGAAATGTCCCGTTACTTTTATTTTCTACTACCTCTTCAGCGTTCTTTATAACCAGGTTAAGATGCTGATCGTAACCATCTAGGATACCCCTGTATTCCCTATTCCACTTTACTTTGACTAAGACATACTGATTGAGACTGCTGCCCAGTATGTTCAGGGGGCGAAGCTTTCCATCCATGTGCCCACATTCGTACCTCGTATATAATTGTGAGTGCACGGGAATTAAGCTATGCAATACATTTTTAGGAAAAACCGTATACTGAAGCAATGGCAAAGATAGGACTAATAGGCGGTTCCGTAACCGGCAGACTTCTTGAGAAGTCTGAGCAGGTTAACGTTACTACGCCTTATGGCGAGACTTCTTCTCCTATTGAGATAGGAAAAATTGAAGGAAAAGAAGTTGCGTTGCTCTACAGGCACGGGATAGGACATACCATTCCTCCGCACAAGGTAAATTATAGGGCCAATATATATGCGCTAAAGGAGCTGGGAGTGGAGAGAATTATTGCAATTTCAGCAGTTGGATCCCTTCAGAAGGACATAGAGCCTGGAACGATTGTTATACCGGATCAGTTTTTTGACTATACTAAGGGCAGGAATTATACGTTCTTCGACGGCCCAAATGTTATGCACATATCTTCGGCGGATCCTTTCTGCCCGGAGCTCGCAGAAACATTCCACAAGGTTCTGATAGACATGAAGATAAAATCAAGAAAGGGGGGGACTTACGTCTGCATAGAAGGACCGAGGTTTTCAACGAGGGCGGAAAGCAAGTTTTTTAGAGGAGTCGGGGATATAATCGGAATGACGCTCGTACCGGAGATAAACCTGGCAAGGGAAAAGGAGATGTGCTACTTGACGCTTGCAACGGTCACGGATTATGATGTCTGGGCTGACATACCTGTAAACTCCTTAGAGGTAATGAAGGTCATGAAGGAAAATGAAGAAAATGTGATGAACGTCGTAAAGAGGGGTGTTGCATCCATACCGGAGAATAGGGGATGTAGCTGCGGCCTTGTATTGAAGGAGGCAGGGCTTTGAAGGCGAAATTTCTCGGCGGAGGAAACGAAGTCGGCAGGCTTGGAATGACGCTCTCGACAGGAAGATATCAGTTCCTGTTTGACTATGGAATGAATCCGACAAAACCGCCCTCTTTTCCGATGCTGTCTCCAAAGGTCGATGCTGTTTTCGTCACCCACTCCCATCTTGACCACGTAGGCATGCTTCCGTGGATAAATAAGGTAGGCGGTGCGAACATATACGCAACCCCGCCAACACTATCCGTCATACCGATATTGCTGTATGACGCTGTGAAAATAGCCAACATAGAAGGAAACAAGCTTCCTTATGAGGAGGAGGATGTTGACAGCATCATAGAATCTTTCACTGCCATAAACTACGGAGAAAAGATGGAATTCAAGGATAACGAAATTTCGTCTCATTCGACAGGGCATCTCATAGGCAGCAGTATGTACCTCATTGAAAACGACAGAAAAATTCTTTTCACTGGAGACATACAAAGCATAGACACTCACCTTCTTTTCGGCATAAAGCCAGTGGATACTGACATCCTTATAGTCGAGAGCACTTACGCTGGGAAAGAGCATCCGCCTAGACAAAGCGTGGAGGAAAACTTCCTCTCATCCATAAATAAAGTCGTTGAGGGGGGAGGAGTTGCAGTCGTTCCTGCATTTGCAACTGGAAGGGCACAGGAACTCCTGATGGTTCTTGAAAATACCGATTACGAGATCTGGCTGGACGGAATGGCGAGAACAGTGTCGAATGTTCTCCTCAGCTTTCCAAGGTACATTAAAAATTATCAGAGATACAGAAAGATGCTTAGGAGAGTGAGAATGGTAAGATCAAAATCTGACAGGGACAGGGCCCTCAGAGGAAACGTGATCATAACTACAAGCGGAATGCTTGATGGGGGCCCTGTTCTGAATTACATATCACAGCTGAATGAGCCGAAGAATGGTCTATTCCTGACCGGATACCAGGTTGAAGATACAAATGGCAGGATGCTGCTAGAAACGGGGAGCATAGACCTTGCTGGAGTAGGCACCAAGGTCAGCATGGACGTTAAATTCTTCGATTTCTCCGCGCATTCTGGCCACAGGGAACTCGTTGAGTTCATAGAAGGCTGCAGACCGGATAAGGTGGTACTGATGCATGGAGAAAAGAGGGAGGATCTTGCGAAGGACCTTACCAAAACGCAGGTTATACTCCCCAAAAACGGAGAGGAGTTTGAAATCTGACTCTCATGTAAGGGATAGAATAGTGGAGATACTATTCTCGGGACAGATGAGCCAGAGGGAGATAACTTCAGTTTCTCATGCCTCCAGATCCAGAGTTTCAGAAGTACTGAAAGATCTCGAATTAAAGGGTTTCGTGAGGAGGCATAGAGTAGGTGGAAGAACTGTATATGTCTCACTTGATCCTGATAAGACGCTGAGGATCGGTATACTTAGAAGTTCAGAATATTTTCACGTGGTTGCTGCCATGCTGGCTCTCGAAAAGGAGCTTCTCGTGAGGATAAAGGTTTATGACAACAGCCTGGAAGCGCTCAAAAACCTGCTGTTAGGTGCGGAGGATTTGGTTACGAGTCCCCTGGTGTCCGGATACTTTTTCCATTTGATAGATGGCAACGTTAAACCGCTGGCTGCAGTCGCTAGAGGGGGATCCGGCATAATATTCAAGAGGGATTCTGGTCTGATTGGAACGACGCCTCTCTCTTCCATGGATAGGGAGTCCATGAAGGCTGAGAGATACAGGAGAGCTTACTTCAGAAGCGTTGAAGAAATATTGAAGGCATACAGAGATGATCAGATAGATGCAGCGTCAATATGGGAACCTTTTCTCTCCATGGAGGGTGGCATTTCGGCCAAGCCTGAGGATGTCTGCTGCTGCATATTTTCCAATAAGGCTACTTCGAAGGCAATGAAAGAATTTCTCAACAGCTATTTTTTGAGTTTGAGAGAAGGGGCGGATTGCAAGGAAAGAAGGGTCGTATGCAGTTCGCTTGCCTCGATATTGGGAGTAAGGATCTCCGACGTAGAGAAGAGCCTTAAATCATATGAATTCACCAACGAGATGGACAGGAAAGACGCAATTGACCAAATTTCCAGATTTGGATTTCCTGTTGAAAAGGGGGTTGATCTCTTCCTTGAGAAATGTCCCACGGTTTCCGTATGAACCGTATCCCTGGCAGAGCTACATAATCGATCAGATAAAGAGAGACGACAGACAGAGCATCATGATAGATAGCCCAACCGGTTCCGGAAAAACAGCCGCCGTCCTGTATGCAGTATCCACAAGATTCCCAGATAAAAAGATAGTTTTCCTCACAAGAACCAACTCGCAGGTTGAAAATGTACTGAGGGAGGCCAGAAATCTTGGAATTGACAAAGTGATGACCTTTTTCGGAAGGGGGGAGATGTGTCTTTTTAGAACAGAAGCACCGGATATGATCCAAGGAACGCCGGAAGAACAGAGCAATTACTGCAGGATCCTTGTTGAGAGAAATAGCAAGGGCCTTGGAGGATGCCCTTACAGAACTGACGGTCCGGAAGAATGGCCTGAAAATATCATGTCTCAACAATGTTTCCTGGAGCTTGGGCGGGATAGGATTTGCCCGTATTATGCCCAAAAAAATTTAGCCAGGGACGCAACGGTGATAGCGACAAGTTATTCCTTTTTCCTGAATCCTTTTATAAGGAGCAGGTTCCTTAGCTGGATGGAAGCAGAATTAGACGATATCATCGTGATAGCTGATGAGGCGCATAATGTTCCAGATCTCACGAGGAATCTTATGTCCATGAAGCTAAGCCATGCCTCTATAAGCAACTGCAGAAAGGAGGTGGAGCAGTTTGGCGACTTTCAACTTAACAAGGTCAGCACTTCGTTCATCATGGACTCTCTTGAAGAGGCAATGGAGATTCTACTCGGCGAGGGGGACAGGATAATAACTCAGTCTGAGGTTAGCGAGGCCTACATGGAAGCATTCCAGATGAAATCAAACGATATAAAAAACCTCCTAAACCTCCTTGCCGGATATGGCCTATCGATACGCGAACAGAAGGAGAATGACGGAAAACTGCCTAGAAGTCACGTCTACAATACCGCCCTCCTGGCCCTAAGCATGATGGAGGGAGCAGAGGAATACAGTGTAATAATATCCCATACGGAAGAGCCCTCATCCCTCGTGTTGACGAACCTTGAGACATACAAACTGCTGGACTTTTTCAGCAAATCATTCAGATCGTATTTCATGTCTGGAACGCTAACTCCCTTTAGCAAATTCATTGACGAAGTTGGACTTCACAGTCCCGGGGAAATAACTGTCAGAGCCGATTATCTAGAGAGGAACCTGAAGGTATTTTTCGTAAGGGACGTAACCTCAAAGTTCACTATGAAGGACGAGGCTTTGGAGCGGATGAAATCGTACGTGAAGGATTTGGTGGAGAGAGTACACAGGAACAAGATAATATTCTGCACTTCCTACGAACAGCTCAATTCCTTCCTTGAGCTGGAGATGAGGGGGAAGATCTATTTCGAGCGGAAGGGTATGGGAAACGAGGAGTTTCAACATCTCATTTCTGACTTCCGTTCGAAGGGAGGGAACCTCTTTGCAGTTATAAACGGCAGGCTTTCAGAAGGCATTGACCTTCCAGGAAAGCTGGTTGAGGTTGCAGTTGTCGCAGGAATACCGTACCCTCCGCCGTCGCCTGAAACATCTGCACTCGAGCTTTTCTTTGAAATGAAATTCAAGAGGGGCTGGGAATATGCATATGAAGCGGTAGCCTCCACAAGGATAAGGCAGGCAATTGGCAGAATCATAAGGGGTCCAACTGACAGGGGCGCAGCAGTGATACTCGATTCGAGAGCTCGAAAATTCAAGGCGAGCCTCCCTAACCTATATTTGGCAGACGACGTTGTGGAAGAAGTAAACGCCTTCCTTGGTCAGTAGGGAACGCTTTTCACCTTCATCTTGTACCCGATTATATTTACCGCCCTGTGTATCAACGGCGTTACCACGAGTATAGAAATCGCCCCCTCCCATGTGAATATCCTTACAGACTCTGGGTAGAAGATCAGGTAAAAGAAGCCTAGAGCAAATAGGGCAAAAGGGTACTGATCCAGGAACAAGCTTTCAGAGCCTGGAGCCTTTCCTATCCTCCTCTTAATGAAGGAACCCGCCAGATCCCCGAACATGGAGAAAAAAGACAGCGTAGAGACCATTGGGAACGCCAACAAGAAATCGGCGGAAAATGTAAGTTCTCTAATGCCAAGAAGGAGGAATAAATAATTGATGATGATGCCGGATAATATTCCAACTGCCGCCCCTCCAAGAAATCCCGACCAAGTCTTGTGATCGCCGAATATCCTCTTCCCCCTCCAGCTCTTGCCTCCGTCTATTACAAATCTTCCTCCCGTCAAGACGGCGCTTGGATTCGCTATGAAGGCAGGAATGAACAGTACTAGAGACGTGATGAAGGAAGGAATCATCGGAGCAAAGTTTCAGGAACAATATAACTGTTTCCGCAACCATGGCTAAGGTTTTTCTATTCTCACCTATTCGGCCAAGGAAAATGGAAAGAGCCAAGCCAACTTGGATTCTGATTCAAAATCTCTACGGATTCATTATAGGATACGTCACGTACTTTATGATATTCAGACATGCTGGCGTCACGGCTTTCGGTATATTTTCATTTTCCCTTTCCTTTGGGCTTGTGTTCTCTTTCATTTCCGATTTGGGGATAAATACAGCCCATGTAAGAATGATAGCTGCTGGAAGGGATAGAAATGAATACAACAACGCTCTTCTATTCATCAAGTTCATCCTGACTGCAATATATGTTTCCGTGATTCTTCTGTCCGTTTTCGTTTGGACGAGCGTACTTCATCACGGATTTGAATCAAAGTACGAGTATCTTTCAATACTTGTCCTCATTCCGTATTTTGTCAGTCTGCCTTACGTTCAGGCGAACAGGGCATTTTTCACAGGTACGATGGAAGCAGCCAAAATGTCTCTTCCTGCTATAATTGAATCAACAGTAAGGCTAATTTCCATACTTGTCTTCATAAGATTCAACGCATTCAGAATAGAGAATTTGCCGGAAATGGCCCTGCTCATAGCTCTATCTTATTCTCTATCGTATATAGCATATGCGATTTCAGGGTTTGCATTTGGGAGACCGTGGAACTTAAAGAGGCCTAAAAAAAGTACGATGAAGGAATATCTTAGGTATTCGTATCCTCTGATGGCCGTTGCGGTACTGGCTGCGATCGGAGCTAACATCGCACAGATTATTATCCAGTTTGCAGTCGGTTCATTCGATGTAGGGGGATATGCAGGGGATTTACGGATAATAGCGATCGTAACGAGCCTCACGACATCTGTCACCGTCCTTATACTTCCCGTGCTTACATCACATTCAGGCAATAAGGAGGAGTACGGCAGAACGGTTGAACTGATGATGAAATATCTCGTAATTTTCGTGACGCCGATTACGGTATTTGCAATAATATTCGCATCACCTATACTGAACCTTTGGAGCAGTCAACTTATACCATTTTCCTTTTCTCTCAAAATCCTCCTTCTTGGGTCTTGGTTCTCCACGGTATCCATACCATTCTGGACGCACTTCAACGCAACGGGAGAAACGAAGATATCCGGCGGTCTGAATATAATTTCTTACCTAGTCGTCATAATACTGGACGTTGTCCTTATCCCAAAATTGCTCTTCGGCGTTAGATTCCTGGGTTATGGAGTGAGTGGTGCAGCTTACGCGTCCCTTGCTTCCGGGATTGTCCTCCTGGCGAGTTCCTTTGCGATGCTCAAAGGAAGAATTAAGATAAGGATTCCTTTCGAAGTGATTAAGGGTATTCTAATATCGATCCTTATGGGAGTGCCGTTTTACCTTGGATTTGGGCAAAGGGTCAGAATGCCATCGTATGACCTTCTCGCCCTCTTTATAGCGTATGCTCTTGTATACATCCTATTCCTAGTCATATTCCGTGCACTTTCGAGAGAAGAAGTGATGAGCATAATATCCATGATCGACCCAAGGAGCATAATAAGATACGCCAAGGAAGAGCTAAGGAAACCGTCTCAGTAGCTGTTTTATATCTTAAGACGACATGTTGAAGCGTGCCAATCTCCGTTTTGGAACATCCATCAGACATAAGATTGAGGGCAAGGGGTCATTCGTTTCAATCGGCCTTGCTCGAACTGATGAATTATGTTCTTGAACTTATTTATGGGAAAGTTGTGAGGTTTGACTTTGTCCACACCTCCACGATAGAATTCGAGGACGTTACGGACCTTGTTCCTAAGGCAATAAATGAAGCGTTGTTCATTTCGGAATCCTCTGATACCGCGGGCAGAATAAAGCGTATTTCTCTATGCGATCACAGGGCATTAATAGAGTATGTGGGGGAAAAAATTTCCAGCAAAAAGGACTACGGTATACTTGTTAAAGCGGCTACGTACGATAGGCTTCTTGTTTCTAGGGATCCTCCTGTAATTGAAGTTACCCTTGATATATAGAGTGTTGCTTCCACAAATAGTGTTTCCCGCACTATTCTATTTCCCTATAGGTATTATATAAGTAACTCATAACCTTAGTATGGCAAAGGAAGATAATTTCATTTTCGACGATACCAAGAAAATTCTGATCAGTGACGAAGTCATCATTAAGGCAGTCCAGGAGATATACAGCGATGAAATCAAGGAAATTATAAAGAAGAGACTGCACGAGAACCCCAGACTAGAGAATGAACTAAAGGACGCCATAAGGGACTACACGAAGGGAAAGCTTCTTGAGGCCGCTGCTCAGGGCAAGATCCTAAAAGTCGTAGCTGAGCTTGGCCTTATTTCAATGCCAGATTCATTCAGAGAAGAGCTTGTAAAAGTGATCGTGAAGTCTCTGGGGCCGGAGATAGATAGCATTTTGAAGAACACGCTTTAGATGAAGCTAACAGTAAATGCCATTCTCCTTATTGTGCTGGGAATAGCGTACGTAATTATAGTTGCAATAAGGAAAGTTGCATATTCTCCAGGTCTGGTTGATTGGAACACCATCTCAATTCTGGCTTCACTGATAATTGTAAACACTGGCTTGATGCGATCTGGCGGGCTTGATTTCATCTCTTACAACTTGATGAAGATTACAAAGAGTCAGAGGGAACTGCTGTTCGTTTCAATATCATTGACCGCACTTCTTTCCATGTTCCTGACGAACGACGTGGCCCTTTTGGTCTTAATACCAATCACCCTATCAATCGGGAAATTCTCAAAGAAAAGTATGGATGACATAATAATTTTCCAGGCCATGGCAGCAAACGTGGGTTCTATGCTCATGCCATTTGGAAACCCCCAGAATATCATTATGTTCAGAACTTTTGACCTCAATTTCAGCCAGTTCCTTCTTTCTATGCTCCCAATGTTTCTAATTTCTCTTGGGATCCTCCTCTCTTTTTCTCTAATAGTGAAGAACGCCAAGGTTGGTGCGGTTGCTTCCCCAGGAAAGCCCAATTTTCTTTATTTTGCAATATTTATTGCAATACTAATAATAGTGATTATCTCCATGCTAACTGACCAATCAACCTACCTTTTCCTCGCAATCATTGTGATCACCATGGTGTTCTTGCTGCTTTTGGAGCCCACGACAATATTGAAGGTGGACTACGTTCTGATAGTCGTGTTCGTATTGATATTCCTGGTCATGAATTCGCTTAGGCAGTTGGTATCTTTCTCGCCAGGAAATAATCCAATTGAGATCTTCTTTCTCTCCCTCATATTTTCACAGTTCATATCAAATGTCCCTGCCACCGTTCTGTTCGGAAAGGTATTCTCTTGGGTTGCCCTTTCATACGGAGTGAACGTTGGTGGTAATGGAACGGTGATTGCTTCGCTGGCAAATATAATTGCATTGAGAAATTTATCCGGAAAAAACTTCTTTAGGTTCAATAAGTTTTCATTCATATTCCTATTGGTTACCGCAGCGTTGGCTGTACCGGTTCTTCTTCTTGTCACGAGATAGGTAACAGGTGAAAATCAATATTTTACGGCAGACCAGAATTAAATTTATAGGAAGAAGCTATTTCAATGCATGCAGATTCTCCTTAAGGGAGGCGTCCTGATCACAGAGGATCACAGGCCCAAGGTAAAGGACCTGTTGATTGATGGGAACGTGATCTCCCAAATTTCCGATAAGATCAATACGGAGGCAGAATACATAATCGACTGCAGAGACTCCATAGTTTCTCCAGGATTTGTCAATATGCATACTCACGTTGCCATGACAAATATGCGCTCCCTTTTTGACGATCTACCATTTAAAGAATTCCTCGATAAGAGCTTCAAGATAGATTCCGAGAGAAGCCCTGAAGAAATATATTATGGAAGCAAGCTTGGAATAGCCGAGATGCTGTCAAGGGGAATAACAACATTCGTGGATATGTATTACGGCGAAGATATGGTCGCGAAGGCTAGTGAGGAAATGGGAATTAGGGCATTTCTGGGATGGAGCGTCGTAAACAGGAATTTAACTACGCAGAAGGGCGATCCGCTAAAAAACGCTGAAAGCTTCATAAGAGAGCATCTAGGTAAAGGGATCGTTACTCCGTTTCCCGCACCACACGGCATATATTCATGCGACAGGGAAGACCTGATTGCGTCTAAAGAGATCGCAGATAGATACAACGTGCCGTATTCAATTCATGTGAGTGAAACCAGGAAAGAGGTCTATGACTTAGTTAAAAAGGAAAAGAAAAGACCTGTGGAATATCTTCAAGACATCGGTTTCCTTGGGAAGAGGTTAATAGCGGCACATGCGCTCTACCTCACCCTCAACGAAATAAAGATCCTGGGAAGAAACGAGGTGACGGTAGTAAATAATCCCGTCAGTAACATGAAGCTTGGAAACGGCAATTTCATGCCGATAATTGAAATGGTTCAGAATGGCGTCAATGTGACTATTGGAACTGATTCTGCAACGACAGGGAATTCCTTAGATATGCTGGAAAATGCAAAACTTTCATCGCTCATTCAGAAGAACTACAGAGAGCAGGCAGAAGTTCTTCCTCCGTCTCAGATCATAGATTTCCTGACGAAGAATCCGTGGAAGGTGCTGGGGAATGGCGGCGTCCTAAGGGAAGGCGGCGTTGCGGATGTCACCGTGATACGCGGTGGTATTGGATACGCACCATTTGATCCGAACTATGCCGAAAGCATCCTTCTTTATTCTTCAAACGGGAGGGACGTGAAGCAAACCATAGTAAATGGGAACCTATTATATTCTGACGGGAAGTTCGTCCGAGCCGATATTGAGGAGATTTTAGAAGAGAATCGGATAATTTTTGAGCGCTATAAGGAGCTTATAAATTGATGCACTTCCATTCCCGATCTCTTTGAAATTCCTTCTACAATCTTTTTGAAACCAGTGGAATATTGTGCGGCTTTTTTGGGTTTCCATGCTATCCTGCTATCCAAGCCAATGTTCTCTGCAACGGTCCTTAATATGAATTTCCTCTGCCCTTCTCTTATCTTAAGATCCCTTGGAATGGCCCTTGCGACTGATACTACCCTCGATTCCAGATAGGGATACGTTACCTCCTTTCCAAACTTTTCTGCTATTAGGGCATCTAACCTAGTCATCTTGTTGATCACAGTGTTTAAGTCAATCTCTGATGAATCGATGGTTTCGTATTTCTTGTACCCCTGGAAAAGTTCGTCAGCTCCCTGACCCGATATCATAACATCTTCTTCGGAGTTTTTACATGAGAAATAGAGGGGAAGCTCTATGAGCAGAGTCATCGCATTGTTTTCTCCGGTAACTCGCTTAACATCCCTTAGCCCTTCTATTACATCCTTTTCCCCTTGTTCTAGGAACTTGAGAGGCATTTTGAGGATCGAAGCGGCTTCTCTTGACCAGTAATAATCGTGGGATCCCCTGATGCCAGAAGAGAAAAGGGAAATTTTCTTCCCCAGATTCCTGGCAAGTAACGCAATCAGTGAGCTGTCAAGTCCGCCTGAAAACAGAACGACCCCATTTGGCGGCAAATTTCCTGCAGAGGAAACAAGAGCCCCCTTTAGCTCTCCTTCCCATTCCATGGATTAACCTTGAAGAATTCCCACAGTTTCTTCGAATCAACTCTTATTTGCTTCATTGAATCTCTGTGTCTTATCGTTACCGAATCGTCCTTTAATGTGTCGTAATCTACAGTTACGCAATAAGTGATCCCGATCTCGTCGTATCTGGCATACCTTTTTCCTATCGAGCCGGAATCGTCATACACAACAGTCAGACCGTTGCGAAGCAGATCCTTGAATACGCTCTCAGCTTTTTCGGGCAATCCGTCCTTGTTCATAAGCGGAAGAACGGCAGCATCGTAGGGAGAAACTTCGCGAGGTATGCTTAGATAAACGTATCCAGACTCCTCCCTAACTGAAAGATTGTGATCCAACAGAGCATACAATATTCTGTCTAGACCGAAAGACGGTTCTATCACCTCAGGTATGAAATTTTCACGATCTATCACTACCTTCTCTTCGACGTTCCTCAAATACCTCTCAAGCTGTATCATGGTTCCGTCAAGCTCAATGCTACCCTTCCCTTCCGTTATGGCCTCAATTATTCTTTTGTAATTTCCAGGATTCTCCCTCTTCAGGAGATCATAGTTTATCTCTTTTCTCTGTCTTGTCTCCTCCCTCTTTGGCACTGTCCTTTGCGCATAGAGATCTTTACCTGAATACTTAATATGGTTTCCCAAATCAAATGTTCCACGATGTGCTATGCCTGTTATTTCTATCCATCCAATGTCCGTCAGTGCCTCTGCATCCCAGGTATCTGACGAATAATGACTGAGCTCCTCCTTGCGGTGTTGCCTGAATCTCACCCTCTTTATATCTATCCCTATACGGGAAAAGAATCTTGATGCAAAGCCTATAAAGTAGGCAATAGGCTGACTTCTGATTATGTTTTTTTCATATGCCTCCTTTGGCGTAATGTAGAATTCCTTACCGTCATTTGTAATGAATTGCACCTTAATTGAACCGTCTGGGCTGGTTATCCAATTCTCGTCCATCGGGTCATAAAATGATTCGCATTCCATCATGTTAAATTCCCTGAGCCTGTAAAGAGCCCTCCTTGGGGATATCTCATTCCTGTAACCTCTTCCAATGGTTACTATTGCGAATGGGAGCTTCTCCCTGAAAAACCTGTAATATTCCTTGAAATTTATGAATATTCCTTGGGCAGTTTCTGGCCTGAGGAATAACTCCGGAAGATCGCTTCCTTGTTCAACTTGAAACATGAGCTTCTGCACCATCACGTCTCCAAAGTCTCCACCGCATTTCAAGCATTTCAGATTTAATTCCCTAACCTTGCTCTGCAACCAGTCCTTATCGAGAACGGGAGCGATTCCCCTGTCTTCGATCAGTTCGTCAATCCTGTACCTAGTATGGCAATTCCTGCATTCCACGTAGAAATCAAAGAATCTATCGTAATGACCAGAGGCCTTCAGAACGCTTTCATGCGTGAGCGCTGTGCCATCAAACTCGGCTACGACGCCTTCTGATAGCATCATTTCCTTCCATATCCTGGCGACATTGTCCTTTATCCTTGCCCCTACTGGACCGTAATCGTATAATCCAGAAAGACCTCCATATATGCCGAAAGATTGGAAGTAAATGCCTCGTCTCCTTGATACTTCTTCCTGATCCACATCCTTCATTTTATCAACGAGGAGATGACGTCAAAGTCATAAACCATTCCTATGAGTTCATCGTCAACGTCCCTTACTGGCAACTGAGTAAACTTGTTCTTCTTCATAATTCTGGCAGCATCGTACGCACTTGCACCTTCAAAGATCGTCACCGGCGATTTTACCATGATCTTTTCAGCCTCAACGTTTGGAAGCTCGAGATCCCTTATAGTATAGTAAAAAGTGAATATGTCTCGCAAGCTTTCCCAGCTCCAAGCGTCGTCATCCTCGCCGATCCCAAGCTGCGAAGAAACAGTCTTAGAATCAAGATTTGCTCCGCTAAGTAGGTCGCGTTCCGTTACTATTCCAACAAGATTCCCGTTATCGTCCAATACGGGGAATGCGGTAACGTGAGTGAGACGGATTGCCTTCTCTACCATCTTTGCCGTAGACTTTATATGTATAGGTATTGCCGTCCTTGTGAGAAGTTTTGATATCTGCATTTCCACCTTACTTACTATGACGGCATCTAGGATATCATACGGAGTAATTATCCCCACTACCTTCTTGTTTTCCAGGACAGTTAGATGCCTCCTGTATGTTTCTGCAAATATCTTAACAGCCTTTTCAAGGGGATCCTTCGGACTTAGAGTAGGGAAATCTTTTCTCATCAGAAGGGATAACTCGTCTTCCTTCGGATGTTCAAGAATGTCTCTCCTGGAAACTATACCTAGATAATTCCCCTTCGCGTCTACCATGGGAACAGCCGCAACATCCTTAGTAGCCATAATTTTCATTGCTTCCGAGACAGCGGCTGGAAGTTTCAGGGTATAGGGCTTTTTTGTCATATATGATTCTACGGTGAAATTCATCTCACTACCCTCTGAGGTTTCTGAATGATAGGAATTCAGATTACTTTAACTTTATCATTTTTACTATTTAACATCACGGAGATGCGTTCTATATTTATAGCTTCAAAGGAAGGTCACGCATGCCCTTCTATACCCCTATCTTGCGCCTTTATAAAGCTCGTTTATCTTTACGAAATTTTTACGTTTTATTAAGAAGCTGATTTTAATTGATTTTGACCATAGTCAAATTGTATGCTCCCGCCCCATTTACCGCCGTTCATATCTTTATGCCATATAAAAGTAGAAACTCATGCTTTAATCCTGAACATTTCCTGCAACGAGATTCCCGTACTTGAATGTCTTGCCTGCCCTATTTTCTCAGGATATTACTATTGCCTCTTTCTAAGTGAAGTAATCCGGTACCCCATCTATGCTCGTAAACATACGTTGGAATGGAAATACTAGGGCCTTTCTAGCATCTTTCGGCTTAGGCATCAAAAACGGATGCCTCTCTTCTTTCAGAACTTTTTTTATTTCGCTTAATGAGACAGTTGGGCGAATTATTTTTTTTAAAACAAGGGTATATTGGGCGAGGTGGTAGGTTTCGTTGATTAATGAAAAATGATCTAGCCTTGAGAAATACCAAGCGCATTAACTGTTGGTGGAAGCTGGAAGGAGGCTGTTAATAGGGTGAAAAGAAATACATCCCTGCTATACGTATTTATCCATGATCTCGTTAAATTTTGCCAGTGTTTCACTCAGCTTTGAAAGATCTTCCTTCGTCATTTTATTTAGGAAATCCGCGAATATCTCCCTCTTGAGTTTGTCAATTTCCGCTGCCTTTTGAGCGCCTTTTTTTGTGAGGGTAATTATATATCTTCTTCTATCTCTCCCTTTAGTCCTTTCTGCCAAACCCCTCTGTTCAAGGCTATCGACTGCCGATGTAATAGTAGCATTCGAGAACCCCGTGATTTCTGAAAGATCGCTCATTGTGTATTCTCCCTTGCCTTTACGAATCGCATTTATGACAAGTATATCCATTGAGTTAACGCCCTTGAGGCGAGAATTTATTTCGTTTATCACTTTTATCCTTAACTTCCTGATGGAAGCTAGCTTTTCAAGAAGATCGTAGTAGTCGTCCATCATTTCTTTACACCGTGAATTATCAAAGATGAATCGTTGGATTGCTGGCCTCGTTGATGCATGTCATCGGCGCTTGCTTCCCCAGACAACTGCCTCTTTTCTGGCTTTTCTTCGTGTATGTATTTCCCACCCCTTAGCGCTGAAAGGAGTGCACCGATCAATGTCAGGGCTATGGCAAAGTAAAGAGATTCCGATAAGCCTACCTTGAAGGAGGGCCCAATGGCATTGGGCATGAATGTTAGCGATTCGAGCGCCTTCAATGCTGTTGGAGGTATAATCGACAGCATGGAGGATGGTAGCGAGCTAGCTGGATTTATTCCGAGGAAAGCAGCAAATAACATCCCTTCCGGATTTACTCGCGATAACGAATAAGCGACTTCCGATGGAAGGCCGATGGAGATAGATGTATTGTAGAGGGAAGACGGGAGGCTTCCGGAAAATACAGCTATAAGTATTGTAAAGAATGCTGCCATGCTAATCGTCTGCCCTATATTGTTAAAAGTTGTCCTCATGCCGTTTCCAGCCCCTCTGTTCTGCTCGGGCAAGGAGTTCATTATTGCAGTTGTGTTTGGCGCGGCGAAGAGTCCGCCTCCTAGACCATTCATCAACATGATAAGCTCAAATTCCCAAACATTGAAGTTATAAGGAAGAAGCGTAAGCAAATAGAGGGAAAGAGCTATTATGAGCATCCCAGCAGTTGCAAATATCCTGGCACCGTATCTATCGGTAAGTATCCCTCCTATCGGACCGAGAATTATAAATCCGACCATCATCGGCAGCATGTAAATGCCGGCCACGAAGGGGGTGTTGACATAGCTCACACCATGAAGCGGCAGATATATACCCTGTAGCCAAATCACTACGAGAAACATCACGGCACCTCTTCCTAGAGACATCAAAAAAGCGGCGAGGCTTCCGTATGTAAACGGTTTGATCCTGAATAGATTAAGGTTGAACATAGGATATTTGACCCTTCTCTCAATTAACACGAACAGTACCAATAAGACTATGCCTACTAGGAAGAATGCAATTACCTTTGGATCAGACCACCCCATGGCAAGGTTCTTGTAAGGTATCAGGCCGTACGTGAATCCCAAGCTGACCAATACCAGTCCGCCTCCAAGAGCTATATTTCCTCCCACGTCAACTGGCACCTTAACCCTCTTTGAAGTCTGTTTAAGCTTGAAAACAGACCAAATTGAGCCTGCTACGGCGAAGGGGACGTTGACTATAAAGACTAAATGCCAGTCCACAGATGCCAAAAGCCCTCCAGCAACCAGACCGATCAGTGAGCCTGCCATAAACGATATTTGGTTAATTCCGAGTGCCTTTCCCCTTTCGTTCGGGCCAAAAGCATCAGTCAGGAGAGCAGTACTGTTAACCATAAGAAGTCCGCCTCCCACTGCTTGAACCATCCTGAATCCTATGAGCATTTCAGCGCCTAGGTTCCCTGATCCGCTTGGTACGACCGATAGGATTATGGAACCGATCGTGAATATTATAAAACCTATTGTGTAAAACCTGGTTCTTCCGAATAGGTCGGATATTCTACCAAAAGTGACAAGCAGCGTTGCAACGACTATGCTGTATCCCATTAGAACCCACAATAGCATTACCAGCTCTCCCGAAGCGAACGGGTCAATGCCCAATCCCCTGAAAATCGCCGGTAAGGAAATCATAACGATTGTCATGTTTATAGAAGACATCAGGCCGCCAAGCGTTGTGTTTGTCAGCACAGTCCACTTGTATTCCATTCTTAGGGTATTTGTTTCAGTCTTAAAAGTTTTCCTAGTAAAATATCACACTGAAAAACTTCACTCTATCCCTATATCATCTCTTTTATCCATTGCGGTCTTTAAAATGATCTAGTCTGGGTTACCTGCAGCTGAATTATGATTGAAATTACTTCGCTGAAGGCGGGCGTTTCCGGCTTCATCGGGAATGATATAGCCAACCGATTAATTCCAGGCCCTTTTTTGCGGAGCTTTTTTATAATTGTTAGTGCTTACCTAACTAATGAAGGGATATATTAATCATATCACCAAGAGGGAAAGGGACGCCCTGGTGATCATTGGAAGAAATAAGGAAAACAAGTTCCCGATAAGGATTTCTTCATTGGCAAAGCAGCTGAACATAAGAACGCCTACCGCGGAGGAGATTGTTGAAAAGCTGGTATTGAAAAATCTTGTACAGAAAAGCGGTGGCTTGGTTATCTTGTCAGACGCAGGAATGAAATATTATCTGGAAACCATGATGAAGCACAGGGCAATGGAAACATTTCTAACAGGTTGCGGCGTGGACCCGGACACGGCATGCAAACAGGTAAGCGTATTTGACTACCTCCTGGACAAGGGAAGCGCCATCAAAATATTGAAAAAATTGGGCAACCCTGAAAAGTGCCCCCACGGACTCAAGATAGTTGAGAGTTAGGAGGCCTGCGTATGGTATACATAAACTTGTGGAATCCCCAAAACGTACCTTTTATCAGCACTGTAATAATATCGTATCTTCTAGGAATAGTCCATGGAATAACACCTGATGAACATACGTGGCCCATTACTTTCAGCTACTCGGTTGGAACCTTTAGTTCGAAGGGGGGTGCTAAAACAGGGCTTGTTTTCAGCTCTGGCTTTACCGCTCAGAGGGCAATATTGTCAGAATTAAGCTACCTTGCTTTAGCAGGCGTTTTCATGACGGCTGAAGCATTTGGTGTCACGTATATCTTCGTAGGTTTAGCGATGGCCCTGGCCGGCATTTACATAGCCAGGAGGGGGAAATATCCGCATTGGCATTTCTTGGAAGAAAAACTTGGTATTTTATTCAGAATCCACGGCAAGAAGAGTGAGGCGCAGAAGGAGGAGCTGCAGCACAAAATAAATCCTGCATATGTAATGGGTGATTCGGTAGATGTTAGGCCCGTTCCGGTAAAGCTAGCGCTGATACACGGATTCATAGCTGGATTCGGTTTTGGAGCATTCGCATTGATCATATACACTGTATTGGCACCATCAATGCCGTCAGTTTATCTCGGCTTTCTTCCCGGCCTGCTCTTTGGGTTGGGCACCATGACGATGCAGATCGCTTTTGGCACCGTATTTGGAACCTGGCTCAGCAAGATGAAAAGACTAACGAAGGAAGGTGTTGCGTTCGTGGGAAAGACGATTTCAACATATGTACTAGAATACGGCGGTGCGGCTTTCATTATTGCTGGGGCGGCAATACTTGCGTTCCCACAAATACTCAACTTTGGAATAATCACTCCTCTGAAGGTTCACAATCTTCATGACCTGGGCGTTGGATTCTTTATCGTTATAGTGGTTGTTGTCGTCATAGGGCTGATAGGCTACAAGATTGCAGTAAAGGAGGCAGTAAATAATCCGCGTCTGGTAAGGACACAGACGTGAATCGTAGGGAAAAGCGTTGCGCTACTCCCGATTGCATCTGTGGCTCAATAAAACGCATCATCTGACTGGGACAGATAGCAAACGCTAAGGATTTATAACAATTGTCTTTATCGTATGGTCACGCTCCGGTGGTGTAGTCCGGCCAAGCATATCGGCCTTTCGAGCCGACGACCCGGGTCCAAATCCCGGCCGGAGCATTATTTACATGGATTTTAAGTCAATCTCCAAAGCCCTGAGAGACAAGATTATGTGCAGTATTATGAATATCGCACCCAGAAATACTGAAATGAGCGAAAGGATCATATTTATGAGAACAACTCCTTCTACATTGACGCTGTACAAAAATGAGATGACGATGGAAATGCTTGATACTACGGCAAAGAACACCGAAAAATAGAGTGATAGGAGACCGTTCCTTAGAATCTTGGCCATTAGGATAAGGGTGGATATCTGTCTCCTGTAAGAGGAAACAAGATTCTCGTTTATCTCTCCAAGAAATATTTCTCTGTGCATGTTCCTGATTCTATTCATGACACTTGAATACCTTTCATTAGCCCCCAGTATTATCAGAGCTACGCCCGTTATGAGTGCCATTGGTATGAAGGACTCGTTCATGAGTTCTAGAACGTCGATCACCTAGGATAATCGCTTACAGGGATAATTATTCATACCCTGACAAAAGATTAATAATCACGATATATGAAAATGCAATGCATACAGATCTTTATGTATCACTGGCAGGGTATCTCCTTGGCCTTTCCCTATCTGCACCCCCAGGGCCAGTAAACGCAATTATGATGAATGAATCCTCAAAATCCGCACTACATGGCGCAAGCGTGGGTGCCGGGGCCATGACAGCTGACGCAATATTTCTGGCCATCCTATATTTTGTTAGAAGCACAATCCCACATTGGATATTCGAGTATCTTTATATTCTCGGAGCAGCGTATATGCTCTACCTTTCGGTATCCGTACTAAAATCAAAGATGCCTTCAAGGTCACAGAAGGGAAACTATCTAGTAGGCATATCGATAGGAATAACTAACCCATTTCAGATAGTCTGGTGGATCACCGTGGGTCTTTTCCTAATTGAGAAGTTGACAATGATTTCTGTTTTGTTTTTCTTCTTGGGGATTGTAACATGGATTACGGTTTTTCCACTTGCGGTGAACCGCCTGGGCAAAGAATACGCTGGATTAGTTAAACTGCTGTCATTTATTGTCTTGGTAGCATTTTCAGCTCTGATGATTTTTTATGCGTTGGAGTCCTTTCTCCCATTTAAGCTAATCTAAGCTCAAAGATTTAATATTTCAAAAATTATACTCTCCTGATACAAATGCCCGGGACCGAAGAGAAAGACTGGTTTTCTAAGCTTGACGAACAACTTGCCAGGAAAGAGAAAGAAGTACTAAAAGACAGCTCACTCACCACAGGAAAAAAGTCTGAATTTAATAGGAAGATCCTATCAGATCTGTGGCAAACCTGGGTGAGATTTAACAGACAGAATATTCATTTTACCATTGATCCCCCACCCAATAAATGGCTGGAGTTCACTAGCTATCCAGAAAAGTTCCAGCTGAGCGGTGATTTTCTTTTTGAGAATGTTAGCAATATAACCTTCCGTGATACTGCAGGGGACAGAGAACGTGTGGGCGATTCTCTAAAAGTTATATATAGGAAGGAGGAAAACGAAGGCATTACGATCCTTTTTGAGTTTTCTGAAGGAGAAAAATACGATAGATACACAGGGTGGCACAGATATTTCACACAGTATCTCCTTTACGAATCTTCACTGAAGACGGCAAAAATTGATGAGGTAGAGAACGTTCTTCTGGACGTGCTTACTAAATGGTATGAGAGTCAGTTGAGAAGAGACAGAAACGTAATAATAGAGGAGATAAAGAAGAACTATAAGAAAGGTGAAACATTTATTGCCTGAGCACAACGCTCTCCTTTACCTCGACGGGATAGAGGGCTCTTATCTCAAGGAAATAGACGTTACCGTTCTAGGATATGAAAACGGGGGATACGTCTTAGACAAGACGATAATGCATTATCAAGGAGGGGGTCAGCCGGGAGACAGAGGATACATTTTGACTGATAAAGGGAAGATACCTATATACAATGTTGTTAAAGACAAACGGAAAATTCTACACCTTTCGAACGTCAAGGCGGATATTCGAGAAGGGAAACTGGCAGTTGACTGGGAAAGGAGATACAAAATAATGAAAATGCACACGCTGCAGCACGCGATATCTGCTATAATATTCAAGCAGGGGATTAGATCCTTGATTACGGAAGTGTTTCCAGGGCATGGATATATAATAGTGGACAGGACGCCTTCCTTCTCTCCTGAAATATATGAGATAAGTAAAAATGCACGCAGCCTAAAAAGGTACAACCTAAAGAAGGAGGAACTTGACAGAGAATTGTTGGCAAGATGCAATCTGGAAAAATTGCCAAAGTCTCTCGACGTTCTTTCAATCGTTGAAATTGATGGAATCGACGTCTGCGCGTGCGCGGGAACTCACGTACGAAATACAAAGGAGATAGGAGATTACTGGATCAGAAATCCTGGAAAGACCATTGAGTTCGGTTTGTTTTAGTCATTGAAACAGTTCAGATTTAGACAACACTGCTATGCCCTTGGGCCCGATGCTGTAGGGTCTTGCCTTCCTGTCGTGGTTCATCATTCTCATCTTCAATACCCTCATGATGCTTGTAGTCGTGCCGACGTTGTCGTCGTATCTATTAAGGAGGGAGATTACGCCATCTGACACAAATTCTGCGAGCCCTTCCCTGCTGGAATAAGGTATAGACAAATTGGATTCAGCAAGCAGCAGCGACGTGACTCCTGTGTCCCTGAGTGCATTTGAAAGATTCATAATTATATTCCTCTTCATCGCTTCGCCATCAGCAACCAGCAGGAGAAGGGAGATGCTGTCTATTATAACTCTCTTTGGCTTCATTGCGGCCAAATTAGCACGAAAATTATCTCCATTTTTCAACATTTCAACAAATTCCAGGACGTCGGGGTTTATCAGATATATCTTACTGCCTAGATAGGGTGAAAAATCTAGGCCATAAGAGATAGAAGCTGCCACGATACTTTCCTTTCGCTCCTCCAGGGTAAAATATGCAACTACGTCGCCCTTTACCGCGCCCCTATGTGCGAAGTGTATACCGAGTGTTGTTTTCCCAGCCCCGTAGCTACCAAGAACTAAGACAGACGATCCCTCTGGAATACCCCCTCCCAACATGTCATTCAATCCATCGATTCCTGTGTCTATAAGATTCATCACCTCACCTTCATCGTATTTAGAACGACCATGCCAGATGCATATTCAAATTCCGTGTCGAATCTTTCTATCTTTTCCGCTTCTATCATCGGAAGGACCCCGATGAACCTTGGTATTGTCATGAACCTCTTTCTTCTGCTTGTTCTTTCAGATGCCCCCCACTCAAACAGCATAGTTCCATCGAATATTTCCATAAGAATGTTCTCAGACCTTCTTTCTACTATTCCTGAAGTCATGAGAACGTATATAACGGAATTCCACATCTTTGCCGCTCTGGACAGACCCCTCGCAAGATCAAATATTGTGTTTTCGTCAGAGTACTTGCTCGTCAGCAAATCCGTCAATGAATCTACTATTATCAACCTGTCCCTTCCTACCTTTTCTATATCCCTGATAAATGTCGAAACGAGATTCTCTCTGTCTCTCAAAGTCGAATACTCCCCAACCCAAGAAAGCGGTACTTGGGTCTGCTGATAAAAAAGTCTGGAATAATCAAGGACATTTATCGTACTTATCAGGTCTGATGCAAGCCTATTTTCTAGCGAAAGAGATATAATTCTAAATACTTCTTTCTTTGGCTTCGAAAATGATACATATACTATCCCTCCCAGTATTTTCACCTCGAAACCATCAAGCTCTCTGAATGCTTTCCCCCTCAAGGCCTGAGAAAGGTTAGCTGCAGAACTAAGGCAAAATTCCAGATTGCCTGCTCCAGGCTGACCCAAAAGAAGCACCGAACTCCCTTCTGGGACTCCGCCTTTTGAAATCGTATCGAATGATGGTACGAATGTTGGAACCCTCATCCTCGGGCACCCTCAATTGTCTTCTTAACCGCTTCCGTACTCTCCCACCTATACCTCCAGCCGTTGTTAAGTGCTTTTGTTATGTCCAAGCTCATCTTCTTAACGTCCCCTATCCAGCCGGCACCACCAGGGCCACCTACGAATTTTATCCGAGCCTGAGGAGAAAACTTTCTCACTG
This sequence comes from Thermoplasmatales archaeon, assembly GCA_038729485.1. Taxonomy (GTDB): domain Archaea; phylum Thermoplasmatota; class Thermoplasmata; order Thermoplasmatales. The sequence goes on from JAVYRX010000001.1 coordinate 96,008, forward strand.
TCATTTCCGCAATCTCTGAAACCGATGTTTGTCCCTTAGTACCTAGGTTAAACAGCCCGTCTGCCTTTCCATGTAGGTATACCATCCCTGCCACGCAGTCGTCTACATAAATGTATGACTTCGTTTGAGTTCCATCTCCAAGGACTTCTAGTTCATCTTTATTTTTCTTCAATTTTTCTATAAAATCGAAAATGGCACCGTGAGTTCCTCTCTTTCCAACTACATTCGCAAATCTAAACACCGATGACTTAAAGCCGTAGTTACTAGAAAAGCTGAATATAAAGGCCTCTGCCGCCAACTTTGATGCCCCATAGTGTGATATTGGCTTCAACGGTCCATAAGATTCCGGAGTCGGGAGCAAATCAGCATTTCCATAAACAGAACTTGTTGATGAAAATACTAACTCTCCTACATCGCTTTCCCTCATAGCCTGCAGCAAAATCTTGGTGGCGTATGCGTTCTCCTGGAAATCAACTTCTGGATTGCCATATCCTCTCCTCACATCTGCATTAGCGCTTAAATGGAATACCACATCCACGTCTTTCATAGTTTTCTTTAGCATTTCTTTGTCCTTTACGTCGACTCTTTCCAGTCTGAAGCTCTTGTTTCCAAGAAATTCATTTACGTTTTCCTCTTTACCATTTGAAAAATTATCTACGCCTATCACGTAATTATCCTTCAACAAGAACTCAACAAGATTAGATCCTATAAAGCCCGCTGCGCCTGTGACAATTATTCTCTTATTTTTCACATTCTGTTAATGACCGCCTTGTCTAATAATTTTCTATCACAGTCCGAGAATTTCGCAAAATTTTGAGAGTATCCTAGCCGTAAGACCCCATATTCTGACATCGTCAAAGACGAATTCTTTCCCTTTGGAGTTAAATTTGCCCAGCTGCACTAGGAAGATAGAATCGATCTCATCAGATTTTTTAAAATCAGGTTTATGATCCAATCTGAACACATAGGAATAGACCCTCATGTTTGGCCGATTCAGAGGCGAGTATGGACCGAAGAAACCGAAATATTCCTGGTCCCCCAGGTCAATTCCAGTCTCTTCCAAGGTTTCCCTCATGGCTGTTTTCTTGAGTGTTGAATCCTCAAGCTCATATTTGCCTCCTGGAAGGCAATATTGACCGGACCATGGATCAATTGAACTTGACGCCCTCTTTTCGATAACGATACTTTCCTCAACTATTATTATTGAAACAGCAGCATAATCGTTGTTCTGATGCCCCGAAACCAGTGGTTCGTCTCCTTTTTTAAGGGAAACATGAAGTAGCTCTACATTCATTTTGATTCTCTCCTTAACTCTCCACTTAACAAACCGGCCTTCACCCAAGCATAACTTCCCTTTTAAAATATTCTCTGCATTCCAATATAGTCGAGGTAATGATACAAGTATATTGGCTTAGGCCGGGACCGGGAATCGAACCCGGGTCCGGGGATCCACAGTCCCCAAGGATAAACCGCTACCCCATCCCGGCCACAAATCCCAAGGCACAACGCGCTAAAAATATTTACCGTTATTATGTATTACGAAAAGTGAGAAAAAACAAGGGGATGTTTCTTGACTTTTCCAATACTATAACCACGGTGGAGTCAGAGAATCTTTCCATTAAGGCGTGGTTGTCATTTATCACGGAGAAGTATCACTTAACCGGTGATGTTTATGAGAAATTTGTGAAGAGACGACTTGAAAAGCTGGTTGAAAGAGAGAAAAAATTCGAGACCTTCATGGAGATAAATAGAGAAGTCCTGAAGGAACTTTATGGAATTGAAGACATATTCGAGGATGATTATTACAAATTTCATGAAAAATACCTCAGGTTAAGACCAGATTTCCTTAATTTCTTCGATGCAATAAGGAATGAATTTGTCACGGTTGTCGTGACAGACGCAGATGATATTTATACGAAGAGAACAATGTCGTCACTCGGAATCTACGAGATATTTGATTTCATCGTTACGGCAGAGGACGTGAAAGCTCCGAAACCCGACAGTAGGATCTTTCAGGAGGCGTTGAGAAAAGCTGGAAATCCAGAAATCCTAATTTACATCGGCGATTCAGAGAGAAGAGATATAAAAGGGGCCAAGAAAATGGGTTTTATCGTGATCAAGATGGAAGATCATTCTGGAGAAACTGTTGCAGATTATGTGGTCCACAATTTCACTGAAGTTTTGGGGATTTTGAAAAAAGAGAAAATTATTAAATAAATGTGTTAAAACTAAGTATTTACTTCAAAACATTGACAAGAAATCTGAAGTCGAAATGACTGGTAGGAGCAGGGACATATTTTTTAAACTTCTCTCATGTGCGTCCTTGTCTCGTGACGACACGGCATCCCTTACGACAAGAGGTATAAAACCTAAATTCTGGGCGTGCCTAACGGACGTTTCAATGCCAATCTCAGTCGCTATACCCGTAAAGAACAAAGAATTGATGCCCGCATTTCTGACCATGAGTTCAAAGTTGGTCCCTATAAAGATGCTGGCAGTGTTTTTGTTTATTACGATATCGCTGCTCGTAGGGTAGACCTCTTTCACGATATCACCCGGTTCGAATTTTCCGTACCCGGCAACCTTTCGCAGGGGTGACTCGAATTGCGATGGAAGCAGGGTTATCTTCGTGTAAAAAATAGGTATCTTAACCGTACGTGCTTTCTCTATTACTTCCCTCAAATTACTTAGGAATTCCTGCTTGTTAAATATGCTAGATACAAGCGCTTCCTGCACGTCCCATACGATAATCGCACTATTCTCCTTTCTTATTAAATTTCCAAGAGTCTTAAACATAATGTAGTAGTGTAATGAAAAGCAAATATTTTTTCTATTACCTTAGTTTTCCTCTTCCTTCTCTTTGAAATTTAGTAGGCTGCAATTTATATAACTTACGAATACGCAGAAACTTTATTTGTATAATTTCCTTTGATTCTTTCGGAATAGGCGAAATTTGCCTGTATGTAAAGGTTTATAGGTTTCTATACGAATGCATTTGCTGAGTAAACTTAAGAACATCAAGAGGAAATTTTCTGATTGAATTATCAATATAATTTTAACACGAGCACTGAGGGGAGGTGAGATATGCAATCTGATAATTGAGGATATTCATGACGACTACAGATCGCTAATAGGGAAATGATCCAATAGGAGAGACGTATATCTCCCTCTCGATACCAAGGAGACCCTAGACAATTACCTAAGGGTGAGGATCCTTGGGGAATCTCCGTACATATCCAGGAAAGGCAAGATAACGAATGCCTATATGGGTTCTATTGCCCATGATATTTCAAGGAAGGCAGGGATCCGATTCTCATGGCATAGGGCACGTCACACCTACGCAAAATCGATGGTAAGGGACGGAATAGATCTCGAAACCCTAAGGCTAATGCTAGGTCACGAGAGGTTGCAAACAACACAGATCTACGCACTGAAGGACCAGGAAGAGGCTCTGGACGAGATCCGTAGGAAGAAGCCTAGTTTTTTTGAAAACGGTAAAAGGTTCAAATCCCCTCCACCCTGTAGCATTGTCGATGGACCGGCGGGGATTTGAACCCCGGGCCTCCTCCATGCCAAGGAGGCGATCTTCCGCTGATCTACCGGCCCCTGCCTCTTACTTCACTCAAATATAAAACAATTCTCATTGCGGTTTCGAAAATAAGTTTCGTTTGAGTTGTTTCTAGTTTTCCTAGCCCATAAATACATTAACTATTCGAGTTGATTAGCGGCTATCCAAAATTAAGTTGTTGAAATATCTCGCTATATATTATGTGTAGGGGGAAATTCAGGGAGTTTCTGACAAAGAACTTCTTTAATTCCTACGGATCCCTGGGGTCTTTTGCTGAAAGTGAGCCTTGTGAGCACACAGGGATATGCTTAAGCGACGCTTCCCAGTCTATAGCTGGGCACATGTATGTAATATGTGCAAGCACCTGAATATCAGATCATTTGCTCAACTGTTGTTACCGAAACATTTTGGATTAACTTTAAGGAAATAAAAGAGAATATGTGAGCTGTTTCCGGATTTCCTGACATTGTTTCCCAAAGATATACTGAACACTCTATATACTGATCCTCAATTAACCCACATGAGCGGCTTCCTCAGGGAATTTTTTGTCATGACGAAGCCAAGGGTCTGGGTCTTCTTGCTCCTCACGGGAATAGCAGGAGAGGTTTTTTCCCTCTCTGTCCAAAGAAGGCTTGACATTTTAGGATTCATTTTCGTCGCAATATACATAACGCTTGGCCTGATGGGAGCCGAATCTGTCTCAAATTACTTTGATCTTCCTATAGACAAGATCATGAAAAGGACTATGAACAGGCCACTCCCATCCGGGAGGTTGAAACCACAGGTGGCCCTCTACGGCGGGCTGATATTGATTATTTTGATGTTGATTATGGCTCTGTATCAAAGCCTGCTGTCATTCCTGTTCATGGCAACAGGCGTCTTCGACTACACTATAATATATGCCTTTCTAACTAAAAGAAAGACCTACTGGAACATAATTCTTGGAGCATACTCCGGTGGGGCACCCTTGCTAGCTGGGTTCTATGCGTTCTCTCACACGTTCAATGCTGTTGCAATATTGCTTTTTGCTGCCATATTAATTTGGACTCCTCTACATATATGGACTCTCTCCATAAGATATATGGATGACTACTCAAGAGCCTCTGTTCCAATGCTCCCCGTTGTGTTCGGTAAGAGAAAAACCATGATGATCCTCCTGCCGGTATCCATTATGGTAACAATTGTTTCTATTTTGACAGGTTTAGAAATGATGACTTATTTTAATCTAGGCTTAGGTATTGCCGTTCTCACTGTTTTTGCCGCCCTAGGCATCTACATACTTTTATCATATCTTAGAGCCTTTCTCTCGACAGAAAAGAGAATTATGAAATTATTTGCCTCTACGAATGCATTCATTGGGTCCTTCTTTATCGCAGTTGCTATATTCTCGTTATTGATTCCGTTTTTCGGTGTGATAAAATGAAAACTGAGCAAGTTTATCTTATCGACCCATACATGAAGGAGATTGATGCCACTGTGATCGCCGTCAACGACGGGGTCGTACTCGATAGGACTATATTTTATGCGGCGTCAGGCGGGCAGCCTTCAGACACTGGATGGATGGAAGGGAGAGGAAGATACGAGATAAAGGATGTTGTAAAAAGGGATGAAATATTTCATATCGCCCAGCCAGTTCCTGATATCGATGAAAGAGTGAAGTTGCAAATCGACTGGGACAAGAGATACAAGCACATGAGACTCCATACTGCCATTCATGTGGTGTCTGCAATAGCTATGAAGGAGTTCAACGCTATGATAACAGGAAACCAGATATATTTTGAGTATGCTAGGATAGATTTCAATTTTAGAGAATGGAATCCTGAAATAACAAAGAAACTTCAGGAAAGAGCCAATGAGGAGCTGAAGAAGAATCAACCTGTGGAGTGGTTCATGATGAAAAGGGATGACGTTTTAGGAATAGAAGGGTCGGTAAAAGTCGATCCTAGGTTGATTCCAGAATCTGATATTCTTAGGGTCGTCAAGATAGGGGACGTTGACATTCAACCTGACGGCGGCACTCATGTCAGGAATACATCAGAAGTTGGAACAATAGAAATTTACAAGACAGAAAACAAGGGAAAAAACAATAAGAGAATGTATTTCGACGTTCATAGATGAAACTGTGAAAAGAAACCTTTCTCATTCTTGAACTGTTCCAGCAGCTCCCTTTGTTTCTTGGATACCCTCTTTGGGATCATGATCTTAACGATGAGGATGATGTCTGCATTCCCTTTCCCTGATTTCTTTGGTATTCCTTCGCCTTTTAGTACAACCCTGTCGTTCGGCTGCGTACCAGCAGGTATTTCTACTTCCTTCTCGCCTCTCAACAAAGATACCTTGACCTTGCTTCCCAATATTGCATCTGTGAAGTCTACGGATATTTCCTTGAGGAGATTGTCCCCCTCCCGGGTAAATTCCATGTAATCGATATTGAATTTTATCCTTAGATCTCCAGAGCCCCCCCTCCTGTAATTTCCTTTGTCACGAAGAATGTATAATTCTTCCTCGTTTACCCCAGGCGGAGGGAAAATTTCGATCTTGTCCTTCCTCCTCACAAATCCTAGGCCTTGGCAGTCATTACATATTTTCTCAGGCACCTTACCGGTACCCCTGCAAGTCGGACACACCTCAGTAGTCCTGAACATTATAAATCCTTGGTTTGACGTCCTCTCTACGTATCCCCGTCCTCTACAGGTTGGACATGTTAAAAGTTTTCCAGTGGCAGAACCCGTACCCTTGCACGTCTCGCATCTAACTTCCCTATAGTATGATGCCTCGATCTTCTCGTTTCTGGCAATTCTTCTTATGTCTATCGGTATTTCTATGTAGACGTCGTTTCCCCTTGATTCCATTTGTTGGTGGGTGAATCCACCGAAACCTCCGAAATTCCGGCCAAAACCAAACTGCGAAAACAGGTCACCGATGATATCCTCTATATCCTGATAATGATGGAATTGACTCCAGTCAAACCCGCCCTGGAACTTTACTCCCTCTTCCCCGTACTGATCATATCGCGCTCTCTTCTGATCATCCATTAGAACTTCGTATGCCTCTGATATTTCCTTGAACTTTTCTTCTGCTTCTTTTTTATTATTCGGATTCAAATCTGGATGATACTTCTTAGCTAGCTCCCTGTAAGCCTTCTTTATCTCATCTTTCGACGCGTTCCTGTTAACACCTAGGATGGCATAGTAGTCCTTCGCCATTTAAACCAGCAGTTCATTGTCCCTTATTTTCTTTATCTTCGTGAATCTCTCTCTCATTTTCATTCGTGCCTGAACCTTGCGACGCCTGACCTGTCGCCTGTCCCTCGTTGACGTTCTTGTATATGTGCTCCCCTATCTTCTGAATTTCCTTGGATAGGGACTCCATGCGTTCCTTTATGGCTTGCGTGTCCTTCTTCTCGATCGACTCCTTGAGATCCTTCAGCTTTGAGTTGATGCCGTCCTTAACGTCTTGAGGTATTTTGTCCGCGTATTCGTTGAGAGTCCTTTCTGTGGAATATGCAAGTGACTCAGCACTGTTCAGTGTTTCTATTTCCTCCTTCTTTTTCTTGTCCTCTTCTTCGTACTTCTTTGCTTCCTGCTTCATTCTCTCTATATCTTCCTTGCTCAGCTTAGTGCTTGATGTTATTGTTATTCCCCTCTGCTTATTTGTGGCCAGATCCTTGGCAGTGACATTTAGGATTCCGTTCGAATCTATGTCAAACGTAACCTCTATCTGCGGTATGCCCCTCGGTGCAGGAGGTATACCATCAAGCATGAACCTACCCAGCGATGTATTGTCCTTTGCAAGCGGTCTCTCTCCTTGTACTATGACTATCTCCACCGCAGTTTGATTATCAGCTGCGGTCGTGAACACCTGTGATTTCTTGGTTGGTATAGTGGTATTGGCCGGAATCAATGGAGTGGCAACCCCTCCCAGGGTTTCTATACTTAGTGTAAGTGGCGTAACATCAAGAAGAACTATGCCCTTAACGTCACCAGCGAGTACTGCGCCTTCAATGGAAGCTCCGATTGCTACGCATTCCATTGGATCTACCCCGCTCTCAACGCTCCTTCCCATGAAATCTTCGACGAATTTCCTGACTAGTGGCATCCTGGTTGGCCCCCCGACCAGTATAACCTTTGTGATATCCCCCTTGGTTAGCTTGGCAGCACTTATTGCATCCTCCATAGGCTTTCTTGCCCTTTCAATGATTGGCCTTACGAGGTTCTCAAGGTCAGCCCTCGTAACATTCATCAAAAGATGCTTTGGTCCGTCAGCTCCGCTCGTTATGTATGGAAGATTTATCTCAGTGGAAAGGGAGGTTGATAATTCTATCTTCGCTTTCTCTGATGCGTCCCTTAGCCTTATGTACGCATTCCTGTCTTTTTTTAGATCAATGCCGTTTTCCTGAAGGAACTTGTCAGCAATATAGTTCAGCAGAGCCTCATCCATGTCCGTTCCGCCCAGCTTGGTGTCCCCAGAAGTTGAAAGAACTTCATATACGCCGGAACTGAATTCCATTATCGTGACGTCGAGTGTCCCCCCGCCTAGATCAAATACCATTATTCTGTGTTCCCCCTCCGTTTTGTCTATTCCATATGCGAGGGCAGCTGCAGTAGGTTCATTTATGATCCTCACCACGTCGAGCCCCGCTATAGCGCCTGCGTCTTTTGTTGCCTGTCTCTGGTTGTCGTTAAAATATGCTGGCACGGTTATAACGGCCTTACTTATCTTTTCTCCTAGATACTTCTCCGCATCGTCTCTTATCTTTTGAAGCAAGAACGCAGAGAGCTGTTGCGGGGTGTACTCTTTCCCGTGCAGCTTGAACTTGTAATTTTCACCCATTCTCCTTTTAAAAGCATAGGCCGTGCCTTCGGGATTCATGAGAGCCTGCCTTCTTGCCGGCTCTCCCACAAGGAGCTGGCCGTCCTTGGTGAAAGCTACATAACTTGGGAAGGCCTTACCGCCTATTGTTGTCCCCTCTGAGCTGGGCAGGACAACTGGCTTACCGGCTATCATAACGGCCGCCTGCGAGTTGCTGGTTCCGAGATCAATACCTATTATCTTCTCCATGCTAATCACCCTTGTTAATAATCACCAGTTCAGGTCGTATTACTTTCCCCCTGAGCATGTATCCCTTTCTGACTACCTTGTTTATCACGTTGGCTTTCCCCCCATCCTCAACGCCTACGACTTCGTGCTTGTTTGGATCGAATATTTCCTTGTCGTCAATGGCGCTTAACCCCTCTTTCTCCAATACGCTCTCAATTTGTTTCCTGATTGCTTTCACCCCGTCATCGGCTGCGTTCTCCATTGAATCCAAGACGGGCAGCAATTCCTTGATAAGTCGCTCTGAGGCATATGCTGCAAGGGCCTCCTGTTCCTCTTTCATCCTTTTCTGGAAGTTATCAAGGTCTGCTGCGAACCTAAAGTTCTGTTCTTTCAGTTCTTTTATGGCATTTTCCTTATCTACCAAAGTCTGCTGCATAGCTTTTACACGCTCGGTGCAGTCGGAAAGTGACTGTTTCAGAGACCTGTAATACGATACGCCTGGCACTTTTCGAAATTTTGCACTTCTATAATAATGTTTTCAAAGGAGCCTCTCCACAACAAAAAATGGATCACATGAATGACTAAAAAGAGAACACAAATAATGGAGCATCCAAGAAGCATGAGCAAACAATAATAGTATGCTTTCATTGCAGATGACTGAGATGCCAAGTGTGAGAGAGAGCTCATTGTTTCCGCAAATAGTTAGCCTTATGCTTTTCATATTGTCGTCTATATTCGCCGTATACCTGGCTAGTATAGCACTAGCTTACGAGCCATCGATAACACCAAAATCAACGACGACTGGTGCGTACTACATTCTCTATTATCTTGCTGTTGCATTGATATTTTCCTTTCTACTGCTATTCCTTGGAAGAAAATACAAATTGAACTTCCTGAAATGGCTCTTTGTCGCAATGATAGGCATAGTGGTTTTCTACGTATGGAGCTACCTGGGTCTGGAATTAGCCAGCACGTATCCCCAGTATTACGCTATGATCATCTTGGCTCCGGTTATAACGGTCCTGGCTCTGGTCTTGTATGGCAGATGGTTTGTAATTGATATAGCTGGATTTTTCCTGTGCGCAGGAATGGCATTCATTTTGGGAATACTCCTCGGTATCTGGGCGGCAGCTATCTTCCTGGCGGTATTCGCAATTTACGACTACGTCTCGGTTTACAAAACTAAGCACATGGTAGGCCTTGCCAAAATGGCGCTGGACCTGGACCTTCCCATGCTTTTCATTTTCCCTTCCGAACCCACTTCCGGCCAAGTCAAAATTGAACTGACCGACGAGGGAGTTAAAGAGCACAGCGCGATGGCATTAGGATTCGGAGATATAGCGTTCCCAGGCATCATGGTCGTTGCCTCGTGGGTGTATGGAAGGGGTGTTGGTTTTTCCATTCCTTTCCTTATCTTGCCCCTCCTTGGCGGGATAGTAGGGATGCTATATCTCATGTTTGGAAACGTGAAGAAACCTGCACCGGGGCTTCCATTTTTGAATACCGGCGTCATAGCTGGCTCTTTGCTTGCATACCTCATATTTGTGGTTCGTTGACCTATTTCTCATTGGAGACTCCGATCGAAGGTTCGTGCCTGTTCTCTGACCCCCTTACAAATGAGAATATTCCAGAAACTGCAAGCATCGCTAGCAAGACAAGGAAAGACGCTTTCATACCCGAGACAAATCCGCCTCCCACCCCTCCGATCACTTTCGAAGTTCCTGCAAATATTTCAAACGCAAGATATCTCGGAATAGCTGTAGCTGCTGAAACAAATGCTATTATGAAGCTTCCTATTAGACCAAGGTTTCCAAGTAGCCTTAACGTGCCTGACGCCGCACCCCTCAATTCTCCAGAGACATTGGCCATAACTGCACTGTTGTTGGCAGGCCAGAACATTGATCCTCCAAAGCCTGTTATTATTGTACCTATTACTATGTAGTATAGAGGGGAGCTTACAGTCAACAACGTAACATAGTAAATCACGCCTGCCATCATGAATGCGATGCCGACTGTCGCTATAATCATAGATCCGAATCTATCAGAAAGTCTGCCCATAAAAGGGGATAGCACGGAGCTCACTATATATCCTGGAAATAATAGAAGGGAGGCATCAAAAGGTGTTAAGCCCCTTACCCCCTGCAGGTACATAATCAACAGGAACGTTACCCCCATGAAACCTAGGCCCTGGAAAAGACTCGCAAGTAGTGAATTCTTGAAGACCCTATTTCTGAACATCAAAAAATTTATGGTTGGCACCTTGACCCTCCTGTCCACGAAGATGAATGCAAATAGTGAGGCAATTCCGCCAAGAAGCATTGACATATTTAAGGAAGAAAGCCCTCTTGAGGCATAATCTATGCCAGCGTATGATATCATTGCTATTGCGACACCGAGAAGAACCATCCCCGGAAAGTCTAACGATTCTTTCCTACTGTTCCTGTCTACTATGTACCTTATGCCCAGAATAGTAGCAATGATTCCTATTGGAACGTTAATGAAGAATATGTATCTATAGCCAATAAAAGTAGTTATAACGCCTCCGAGTATTATACCCAGAAGAGCTCCTATGTTCCAGCTCATTGATGTGAACCCGTATGCTCTTCCTATCCTGTTTCTTGCAAATGTATCCGCTATGATGGCGCTGCTGTTTGAAGATATTAATGCCCCTCCGATCGCCTGGATTCCTCTGAAAGATATGAGTGAGATATCGGTCGGGGCAATCCCACACAGGAAAGAGGAGATCGTGAATACTACGAATCCAATATTGAACATCTTTGCCCTTCCGTATATGTCGCCTATTCTTCCGAACTGAGTTGAAAATACTGCTACCACGATCATATAAATGAGAATGACCCAAATGATAGTTGATATGTTAGAGTGCAGTGCTGCGGTTATTGCTGGGAAAGCGAGAAGCACTATGGTGGAGTCAATGGATGCCATCAGGGTACCTATTACAATGACTGTGAGTATAAGATTCTCGTTTATCTTTTCCTTTGCATCGTAAGAATTCATTGCCTCGCTAACATTAACGAGTGAAAAAATGTTACCTATGTAATAAAACTAAACGGGAGCAGGTGGCATTCTTTCCTTTGCCTCCATTACTATAGCTGTTACTCTTTTCTTGAACTCCTGAAATCCTTCCGGGGAAATTGGATAATTGTTGTATATAGAGTTCAGTTCTTTCATCTTCCCTACGGTCCAAACAAGATCCTTGAAGGTTTTCAGTGCGGTGATTCCCCTGACCAGCTTTCCAACCTTCTTGGTTAGGGAAAGCTCAGGTATCCTTCCATATGTTATTTCTACGGCTTCTTCGTAAGTTATGAAACTCTTCATTCCATAATCTATGTCTTTGTTGCTCATTGACTGTAGAAATATTCTGAATACCTCCATTCCGGCCATGCTTTTGCCGTACTGCTTTACATAGTCTTTATTGAATTCCCAGAGGCCAGAAAGAGTAACGTCGTTTGCCTCCACGGCCCTCGCAGCAGCCTTGCCAGCTAGTATACCGCCAATTAGGGCAGGACCTATCCCTCCAGCGCTGAGAGGGTTCGGGGACGCCATCGAATCCCCGGAGCCTATGTATCCTGGGAAAACCATGCCTTCCATCTGCCTTCTAACGCTCACGCTCCAGTAACCCTCCCCGTTACTGAATGAGTTATCCAGGGAATATCGCTTGAAAACTGGGTTCCATTTCACGTATTTTTCTATCAAAGATTTTAGGTTGTCCTTCTGTCCAAGTTTCTTGTTTCTTATGTCCAAGCTTTTCTGCTGCACTCCAAGACCCACGTTCACCCTTTTCCCCGTCTTTGGAAATACCCAACCATAGCCGCCGGGCGCCATTTCTTGATTAAGATGTATCAAGGCATTTCTTTCGTCGTAATATCTTGCGTCGTTGTATCCGTCCTCCAGTTTGTATATAAATCTACCAGTGAGCTCAATGTCGTCATAGTCAATGTCCCTATCTATGAATGGATTCTCCGGAAGCTTTCTCCTGAGAAGAGACGATATCCCCAGCGCATCAATAACGACCTTTCCCCTTATTTTTTCCTCCTCACCCTTCTCATTTTTTCCGTATATTCCCTTGACAGTTCCACCTTCTATTATCGGCCCTTCAACGCTGAATTTTCCTTTGAATTCAACGCCATTTTTAATCGCTTGGTCAAAAATAGCCTTTCCAAAAAGCGGTCTTTCCAAACTGTACCCCTCCCCTTCAAAGGGTAGCTTATAATCTAAATCGGGCGAAACGGCTATGACACCGTCAACCTTCAATCCCAGTGCATCATCTCCGAACCTGTTTCCTAAATTTTTTTCAACAAACTGTATGTGAGATCTAGCGACTGCATCGCCACAAACCCAACCCCAAAGCGTTTTCTTTCCAGGTTCTTGAGCGGAGTTTCTGTCAACAAGGAGAACCCTCCTGCCCATCTTACCTGCCATCGCCGCTGCAGTAGAACCAGACACTCCGGCACCTGCGACAATGATTTCGTATTCGTCCATGGCAAGTGAATAACATGGATTATATAGAGGTTAGGTTATTCAAGCAGTAAAACTAGATTCTTGACCCGGAACATAGAATAGCGCTAGAACATTCCACAGATTATAGTTGTCTAGAAGTATTATACCGCTTTCCTGATACGGGTTAACGAATGTGATGTTCAGCTCAGCGGACGAATTTGCCGGAATATAGATGAATGTACCGTTTCCGGACGTCTCCAGACTGCCATTCAGATTGAAATTGGAGGACATATTGAATTTGAATACTTCCAGCATCGCATCTGGCCCGTTGTTTATTATCTCTATCTGGCTCTCGGGGTCAAATAGGCGAACGGGGTTCAACCCAGGGAGGTGAATGTAGTTCTTGGTTATTACGGTGAGATTCCGATCGGGGGTGACGATCGTAACGTTCCTTTCAAAGTCCTGCTTCTTTGTGGACGCTGTTACCTTTATAGTGAAGTTGAAGCTTCCACCTAACGTTTGCCCTGAAGGCCATATTGAGACGTTGAACAGTCTACGTTCGTTTGGCTGCATGACTCCCTCGTACGAACCTGAATACGCCAAAGAACTGGGTGCTTTGATGCCTATAGAGAGGGGGATCGTGTAGTTGTTCATGTTGTTTATTAGAAGAGTGAAGTTATCGTAACTGTACTGGCTGGCATTGTAGATCACGAAATTGTTCCCCCCCACCAACTGGATTGACATGTGGTTTGGTTCTATTTGTTCTACAAGCGGAACGGGCGAAAAACTTACTGCTACAAGAGCTATCGCAACTATTCCTACGAGAAGCTCTTTCCTGCTCGGCTTTGATATGTCGTTCAGCGGCGGTGGATGGCTAAGGCCCAAGATGATCACTATGATGGCAAAAAGTATCCATGACAGATAATAGATACCGAGGAGAATTAGGAGGATTATGAATGCGTAACTCAGATACTTTGAATTTTGCCCAAGTAACCCCCTCGCTACGTGGCCTCCGTCCAGCTGTCCGATTGGAAATAGATTGATCGCAGTAACAAGGAACCCAACCCAGGCCGCAAAGGCAACCGGATGAACGTTTGTTGTCTGTATAGGTGGAATAATTGAATATATGAGAGGAAGCGATATCATATAGGAGACCTGGGAACTCGTTACTTGAACAGGCTTCTGGACGCTGCCTAGATATGCCCCCACCACCCCAACTATAATGCTCATCACAAAACCGACAATTGGCCCTGCAGCGCCGATTTTTATGAGAGTCTTTCTGTCAGGAAGAGGATCTCTCAATGAAATGAAGGCGCCAAGTGTGCCCAAAATGGTAAAAGGAGCTGGAATAAAAAAAGGAAGAGAGGCGGAAACACCGTTTCTTCTAGCAACAAAAAAATGCCCAAGTTCGTGAGACGTCAATATTATCAGAAGAGGAAGCGAAAAATAAACGAAACCGTCCAGATAGAGGAACCACTGGAACTTCGTTATCCCGAAATATTCAACGTAAAGCTGCTCCCCAACGTATATGGTTGAAATAAGCGTTGCTATAAGGAGAACTATATTGACCCACAAGCCGAATGGCCTCGATTTTCTCCTTTTTATTACGGAGATGACTAGTTCAGATCCTCCTTCCTTGTTCTTCGTGACTACCGGAATGTATCCAACTCCTTTGAGATCCGATACCAGGGATTTGAAATTCGCTTCGAGATTTGGATCAGACAGGACGTAAAATTCGTAGACACCGTCCTGTATCTTGGATTCTTTCGTAATGATGAAGTGGTTCCCCACCCTTACCCTAATGGTCTCGATATCATCCACGGTAATCTGATATCGCCTCTTTCACGTCCTTTACACTTAGATTTTCTTTTAAAACTTTTCCCTGTGAGTATTCCTGATTTCCCCCTCCTTTAACCAATCCTTTCTTTTCAAGCCTCCTAATCAGATCTATGGCAGATAACTCTCTGTAAGATGACGATATCCTTACCCTTTCCTCCGAGATCACTATACCTGTGGAACCCTTGAGGCTTCTTGATATATTTTCAGCTATCATTTCCCTAACAGCAACGATCTTTACATCCTTTCCACCAATCTTTATTTCCTCTGATTCAATACCCTGATCTATGGCCTTCCTGATTCCTTCCAGTTCTCCTTCAAGTGAGCTGAAACTCTTGAGCGGATCTTCTCCTACCTTGGCCTTTATACTGTTGAGCTCCTTGAACCCAGATATGGCAAATTCCACAGCAGATTCCCCTGCAGCAAAGTGGAACCGTATAATGCCGTCCTGAATCTTCTCAATCTTCAGGATCTTTATCAGCCCGACCTCGCCCGTTCTATCAACATGCGTCCCTCCGCATCCCTCTGCGTCTATGCCCGGTATCTCCACTAGCCTGAGCTTCCTTCCCTCTGGGATTCCACCCTGGTAGAGCGTAAAGCCGAAATACTCTTCCGCCTCGTTCCTTTCGACGAATGCCTTGTGTATCGGTAAATCGAGTCTTATGATTTCGTTAGCCCTCCTTTCAATGTCTGCCGCTTCTTCCTCGGATATGTCTGAAAAATGGGTGACGTCCAGTCTGCTTATCCTTTCGTCCTTTTGCGCTCCCGCCTGCCAAACGTGCAAACCCAAAACATCCCTGATGGATGACAGGAGAATGTGCGTAGCAGTGTGATTCTGCATGAGGCGTCTCCTCCTATCGTAGTCAACTTTCCCGTAGAGATCCGTTCCAACCTGGACCCCTCCCAATTCTTCTACCCTATGGTACACGGACCCGTCATGTATCTGCACGTCGACAACCTTCACCAGGCTGCCATTTTCCGACAGAATTCCCCTGTCTGATGGTTGCCCTCCACCCTCTGGATAGAAACACGTCCTGTCTAGGATTACATAGTTATTTTCCACCCCAAGGACCCTTGCCGTAAATTCAAGCATTTTTTCGTCCTCATAGTAGAGCTTTTTGGTTTCTGGGAATCCACCGTGTTTCTCAGGTTCTTTCTGCTCCTTCCTCACGTTTGAGAACCCTTTGGCCTTCCTCATATTCTGCGGGAACGATATGCCCAATATTTCGCATCTCTCTTTTACGTACTCCACAGGAAGGCCATTCGACTCGAATAGAGTGATAACGCTTTCCTGGCTTATGTTACCGTTTTTTGAGTATTTCTTTATTAAAGAATCACCCTTTGAAAGAAGATCGTTGAACCTCTCTTCCTCGAGTTCTATTATACTTTTTGCGGAGGAATAGAGCCTCAGATCGAGGATATCCTTAAACCTTTCTTCCTGCATCTCGATGAGACCCCATAGCGTCTCTTGAACTCCCAGCTTCTTTATTGCTAGAAGCGCCCTCCTAATGAGCATCCTCAGGACGTATCCGGCCTTCGAATTTGAAGGGACGAGACCGTCGAAAAGAAGGAACGTTATTGCTCTGGAATGATCCGCCAGCATATAGATGAGTGACATCCGGTCTATGGCCTCCTTCTGTTGGGGAGTTAACTTTGAAATGAAGTCAATTTCGGAGCCGTCTTCCCTCGCACTGGCCTCCATGTATCTTTCGAAAATAGCTGGCCTTTCCATTCCCGCTTCCTTCGTAAGATGGAGGATGAGATCCGGATATAGAGAGTCATATATGGTATCCGTACCCTGGGAGAGCCACGTAAATCTTTCAATTCCGTAGCCGGTATCAACGATCCTGTTCTCCATTTTCCTGTAACTTATGCCGTCTATCTCGACACCACCCGATCTGTCTTCTACCATGTCCATAAAAACTAGTGTCGCTACCTCGAGCCCCCTGACCATCACTTCGAAAGAGGAACCCGCATTGCCTCCACCAGCCCAGGGTTTCTCCTTGAACACGACCTCGTTCCTATTAACGCCGAGATGCATCAGAAATTCAAGGGAGAGCTGGACCGCCGTGTCCTTCCAGTAGACTTCCCTACCAGGAAAGTTAAATGCTTTTGCTCCACCCATTTCGAATACAGAGAGATGCCTTCCTGTTTTCCCTACATTGTCAAGATCAACTGTCCTGATGCACGGCTGTGACACAACCAGGGGATTTCCCGGGGGCGGAACCTTTCCTGAAGTGACGTGTGGTTGGAAGTCGTAAATGCTTGCGTTGACAAGGTAAACATCCTCTCTCCATCTTGCAACTATTGGATATCTTCTTATCCTTTTGTGCCCCCTTTGCTCGAAGAACGACAGAAATTCCTCCCTCATCTCTTCTAGGGTATATTTCCTCTTAGTAGGGGAGTTACCAATAAAGGTGTATGGATCGCAGGGAACTTCCCCACAGGTAACCCTGCTCTTATCAACTGTCCAGAATGGTTTGCCACATTTTTCGCATGTCTTTCTTTCGTATCCATTTTCCACTAGGAAGGGGAGGAAATAATCTGAGACGGACACACCATGTGAGGAAAATCTATTTTAAATTCTTTATTCTGCTCTCTTGTGCTTGTTACTCTCTACAATGACAAGGAGACGTACTGTTTTTCGAACGAAGCAGGTTTGATGTACATAAGAGGGCTTGGAAATGTAAGAACTGAAAGATTCCATGTTGGCGAAATGTATGAACTTGGCACAAGAAAATTCAAGTGCAGGAAGTCTAACATATTCGACGTCTTTAATTCGCTGGAAAGGGGGCCCCAGACAGTTACCCCTAAGGACGTCTCCTACATCGGCCTTTTCCTGGATCTGCATTCGTGCAAAAAGGTGCTAGAAATTGGAGGGGGTTCAGGCAGCTTTTCAATAATTTCGGCACTCTTATTCGGTGCTAACGTCGTGAGCTACGAAATCAATCAAGCATCATTTGACCTTTTCAAAAGGAATGTAAAAAGATTTGAGGTAGGTTCGCTAGTGACTCCTTTGCTTGGCGATGGGAGCGAAGCCAATTTGGGTGATTTCCATTGCATTTTCATTGACAACCCCCACCCGTGGACGTTTCTCGAAAATGACCTGTCCGGAGAAATAAAGGTGGCCTCGCTCCTCCCGACATACTCTCAGGCAGAGGAGTTTTCGCGTTTTCTATTAAAAAAGGGTTTTTTAGTAAATGTCCATCATATGATAGACGTCCCTATGAAGCTCAGCGAAATGGGGATGAGACCTGAGACCACGATTCTCTATCACACAGGCTTCATAGTTTCGGGGGTGTTATACTGATGGATGAACTCAAGAGGAAAGCCCTAGAAAAGCAAGGGTACAAAATAGTAGGCAATCACTCAGCCGTAAAACTCTGCCACTGGATGAGACAATCTTTGTATTACAACAGACCATGTTACAAGCAGACTTTCTATGGTATAGAAAGCCACAGATGCGTTCAAATGACACCTTCAGTGGATTGGTGCTCCGAAAACTGCAACTTTTGCTGGAGATCGCAGGGGTGGGAAGGAGTCAAAATACCGGAGGAGGATGAGGCATCGGACATACTGGAAGGTTCAATCGAAGCACAGCGGCTCCTACTGACGGGTTTCAAAGGGGATCAGAGAACAGACATGGCAAAGTGGCTTGATGCACAGCAGCCCAAGCACATGGCAATTTCATTGACTGGTGAGCCTACCCTTTACGGGAAGCTCAACGATCTGCTCGCTGAGGCAAAAAAGAGGAAAATATCAACGTTCTTGGTGACAAATGGCACCAATCCGGAGGCACTTGAGAAGCTAGATGTTCTTCCCACGCAGCTTTACGTTACGGTTGCTGCACCCAATAAAAGAATGTTTGATGAGATGCTCAACCCCATTTACAAGGATGCATGGGAAAGGTTGAACAGAACGCTAGAGCTTCTGCCGTCCCTTGATACCAGGAAAGTTATAAGACATACCCTCGTCAAGGATTTCAACTTGGGATACGTAGAGGAATATTATAGGCTTGATAAGAAGGCAGATCCAGACTTTATTGAAAACAAAGGATACGTGCATGTAGGTGGATCAAGGGGGAGGCTGACCGTGAACAATATGCCTTCCCACGCTGAGATAAGAGAGTTCTCATTCAGGCTGAATGGGTATTTGAATTATGACTTCGGAGGGGAGAGGGAAGATTCAAGAATTGTCCTTCTTTCCAAGGATAGAAAAAAGAATTTGATCGATTTCTCAAAACTGTAAATACTCATAATGGAAAACATTCTGCTTCCAAATTTTATCCTATCCTCGCTCCTGCTGATCTTTCACACAATTTTCATCTTTTCTCTCTCTTGAAATGGAAGATTTTTCAAGGCTCCTTCTGTCATTTTGTTTACATTTCAATAGTTTGAATTGTGGCGTCAGAGGGCAGCTAAGATTATTTATAGAGTCAAGTATTCTATAATGGGAGATTTACTTGGTAGAGGTACTTGACTATGATTTATTAGTGATGGGTTCCGGCCTTGCAGGTCTCAGGGCAGCTATTGAAGCTGCGAGAGTTGGAAATGGAAAACTCAGAATAGCGATCCTTGCAAAAAATCAGCTCATGAGGGCCCATTCCATTTCAGCTGAAGGGGGTTCTGCCGCCGTTCTTTACACTGATGAAGGAGATTCTTTTGATCTTCACGCTTACGACACAATAAAAGGATCAGATTATCTCAGCGATCAGGACGTAGTGGAATTCTTTGTGAGACAGTGCCCGGTTGATATCCTTGAGCTTGAACACTGGGGGCTTCCCTGGGCAAGGAGAGACGACGGCAGGGTCGCTCAGAGACCATTCGGCGGGCATTCCTATCCAAGAGCCACGTTTGCCGCTGATAGGACTGGATTCTACGAAGTTCATACCCTTTACGATACTCTTCTCAAGTATGGCAACGTAGACAAATTCAATGAACAGTTCGTATTTGATTTAATCATAAGAAACAACAGATTCCTCGGGGCATCTGCAATAGATATGCAAACGGGCGAGGTAAGGATTTTCAAAGCGAAGGCAGGCATATTGGCAACTGGTGGGCTAGGGAGACTTTACGGTTTCACTACTTATTCCCATCTCGTTACAGGAGATGGTCTTGCAATCGCACTGAGAAAGGGAGTTAAGCTTAAGGATTTGGAATTTGTGCAGTTTCACCCAACTGGCCTGGTTCCTTCCGGAATATTGATAACAGAAGGAGTGAGAGGGGATGGGGGTATTTTAAAGAACTCAAATGGAGAAAGGTTCATGGAAAGATACGCCCCTACGAAAAAGGATCTTGCACCAAGGGATATTGTGTCAAGAAGTATGATGACTGAGATATTGGAGGGCAGAGGTTATAAGGGGCCTAATGGCCTCGATTTCATCCTTTTGGATTTTTCTCCCATCGGCGCGGAAAAAATTAAGGAAAAATTATCACAGGTAAGAGAGATCGGAATTCACTACGTGGGTTTAGATCCTCTGGAGTCGCCTCTTCCTGTGAGGCCGGCAGCCCATTATACAATGGGCGGGATAGACGTCACGAAGACTGGATTTACGGGTGTCACAGGCCTCTGGGCCGCTGGAGAGACATCCTGCCTTTCTGTCCATGGCGCAAATAGGCTTGGAGCTAACTCAACAAGCGAATGCGTTGTCTTCGGGAAGGTGACCGGAGGAGAAGCGGCTAAGTGGCTTATGACTTCAGATACATCATACGGAATCGATGAGGGAGACAGGAAGAATGCAGAAGATTTCATCTCCAATGCTTATGCGGATAAGGGAGACAACGACCCGTACGAAATTAAAAGACAACTGTGGAACGTAATGGATAAACATGCATACGTTTTCAGAGATGAAAAGGGGCTAACTGAGGGGCTCAAAGCTGTGAGAGAACTCATTGACAGGAGCAACAAGATTACTATTTCAGAGAAGGGGAATGTATACAATCAGAATCTAATAGCTGCCCTTGAGATGAAGAACCTCGTTGAGCTGGCAGAAGTAGTCATAACTGGCGCGCTTGAGAGAAGAGAGAGCAGGGGATCGCATTTTAGGACTGACTATCCGAAGAGAGACGACGAAAATTACCTGAAACACACAATTGCACAGAAAGTCGACGGCAAGATTGTCATCAGCTATGTGCCTGTGAGCGTTACGAAATGGAAGCCAGAGCCGAGGGTTTATTGAGGTGTTTAAATGACTATAGAAAACAAGAAGGGATGGATTTCCTGGTTCAATCCTTTTAAGTATGGATTGGACAGGTGGTTATATGCACTTCATAGGCTTACTGGAATTGTCCTGGGGCTATACCTTATACTTCACATCTTCGAGACCTCGGAAATACTTCGGGGACCGGTCACCTGGGAGAGCGTAATGGTGTCCCTCGACTGGCCTTTTGGGGTTCACCTAGGTCCAGTTATACTTTCTCTTGTATTTTTGGCAGCGGTGTACCACGGCCTGAATGGATTGAGGCTTACAATAGTGGAGAATGGGCTTCTGCTTCCAAGACCTTATAGACCGGAGTACCCTTACAAGCCCAAATCGTTAAAGGGGCTTAATACTGTTCTCAAGATAATTCTAGGTATAGTTATGGTTGTCATAGGCGTGATAGGGGTAGTATACATCGCAGCGGGGGTGCTTCTATGAGAGAGTCCAAGCTCATGTTCCTGCAGTACCTCACGGGAATACTGATCCTGATTTTCGGAAGCTTCCATTTCCTGTTGCTTAGCTATCTGGCACCTACTCCCAACAAGGAACTTTACATATACTTGGGCTCCACGCATACTTTGATCGGCGGAACCCTTTATTACAGCGTTGTGAAGCAGATATATACCACCCTGCTCTGGGGTGCCATGTTCGAGGCTTTCCTTACGGTCCTAGTTTATCATGCATTCAATGGATTCAGGGTTATACTTTCCGAACAGTTCCAGGGCCCTACGGCTGAGAGAATAATAACATATAGCATGTTCGTCATAGGGCTGATAGTATTCGTATGGGGTACAAGGACAATAGTCACTTTGCTTGCAGGGGGTATTTGAAATGGAAACGATACTCAAAGGTTTTGGAGAGGTTGTTAAAACTGTTACGTTCAGGGTCAGAAGATTCGATCCTGAGAAGGATAAGATACCAACGTATGTGGAGTATAAAGTCCCAGTGCAGAAGGGAATGACTGTCCTTGACGGCATCCTTTACATAAAGGAGCACTTGGACCACAGTCTCTCTGCAAGGTATTCCTGTAGGATGGGTATCTGCGGTTCGTGCGGGATGATAATAGACGGAAAAGAAAGATTGGCCTGCCAAACTCAGATACTGGAGCTGAATAAAGATCTCATAAAAGTGGATCCTATGGGAAATTACGCGCTCGTTAAGGATCTGGTGCCTGATCTCAGCAAGTTGTTCAAGAATCATCAATCAGTTAAGCCGTTCATAATAAGAGAGGAAGAGAAGCCCGATGCTGAATACCTCCAAAAGCCGGAACAGAGGGAGAAATTCGCGATGTTCACCGAATGCATCCTGTGCGGTCTCTGCCTTTCAGCGTGCCCCACTAACGCCACGGACGAGCTGTATCTTGGACCCCAAGCTCTTGCCCAGGCATTCAGGTATATTTCAGATAACAGGGATCTTGGGTTTAACGAGAGACTGAACGTTATAGATTCAAAGCACGGAGTGTGGAGATGCCACTTCTCTGGTACCTGCTCAGAAGTGTGTCCTAAAGGCGTTGATCCCGCCCTTGCAATTCAGCTCCTGAAGGAAGTGATGACGTCTAACGTGTTCGTAAAGTACAAGCAGCAGGGCACGACAAAAGGCCAAGTCAGGAAGTCTGTCTCTGAGGTAAGCTAGAGGCCTTCGCCTTGGGTACGCATTTAACAAATTATAAATTTGATAAAATGCTATCGGAATGATGAGCTTGACCCCTGAAATAGCTGCTATGGCTCTGGCAGTAATTATTGTACCTATCATTATAGCGATATTGATCGCAACAGCCCATCATTTTTCTCCTAAAACATTTGGGAGATACACGGCCGAAAACTATGAGTGCGGTGAAGTCGCCGTTGGTGATTTCCAGGCACCACTGCCAATTCAGTATTTCTTTTTCATCATGGCATTTGTCGTATTCGACGTTGATTTTGTCCTCCTTTTGCCTTGGGCTGGTTCTGTGAAGGCGCTTGGGCTTGGCGTATTCGCCGACGTTGTGATTTTTATCGCCATCATGCTTGCAGGTCTTTTCTATGCCTCGAAGAAAGGATATATGAGGTGGTCCGATGTCCGATAGTATCCTCGTGACGTCCTTGGAAGAGGCCCTCCATTGGGGAACAGGAAAATCATTATGGCCTTTCACCTTTGGACTTGCCTGCTGCGCCATAGAGATGATGTCAGCAATGGGACCAGATTATGACTGGGCTAGATTCGGTTCTGACGTCTTCAGGGATTCCCCGAGACATTCAGATCTAATGATAGTTTCCGGAACAGTAACAAAGAAGATGGCGCCGAGAATACGAAGACTTTACGATCAAATGGCTTTCCCAAAATTCGTCATATCGATGGGTTCATGCGCATCTGCAGGAGGACCCTACGTCAGGGGGTACTCCGTTGTTGATGGAGTGGATCAAGTTGTACCGGTGGACGTATACGTTTATGGATGTCCACCAAGGCCAGAGGCGCTGATACAGGCACTTAAGTTACTTCAGGACAGGATAGCAGCCGGAAAGGTGAGACATTGATACCTGTGGAAAGCGAGACGAAGATAAAATCAGGCATAAGGGCTGTCTATGTTGCGAAGGAGAACCTATTCGAATACTTGAAAGAAAGGAAAGAGGAGGGCTACGACACGCTTCTTATGGTCACAGGTGTTGATTACAAAGATCATCTGGAAGTGGTCTATCACCTGCTATCAAGCAATACAAACGACAGGCTCATTGTCAAAACTAAGACCGATGGGGAGGTTGATTCTGTCACGTCTCTTTGGAAAGGGGCCGACTGGCATGAAAGGGAGACGTGGGATTTAGTAGGAATAAAGTTCAAGAATCATCCAAATCTGAAAAGGATACTTCTTGCGGAGGGTTGGGTTGGTCACCCACTGAGGAAAGATTATCCAATGGAGAAAAAACAATACGTTAGTCTCGGAGACGATGGCGAGGACAGGGTTTCTTTCGATAAATCGGAGGGGTATTAGAATGGAGGACAGAGTAATAGAGGTGAACTTCGGTCCTCAGCATCCTTCGACACACGGGGTTCTCAGGATTAAGGTAAAACTTGATGGGGAAATAATAGTGGACGCGCAGCCGGTCATAGGATACCTTCATAGGAATGCGGAAAAGTTGTCCGAGATGGGTGCCTACCCGAAAGCTCTTATATACATGGACAGGCTCGACTACGTTGCAGCTCTTAACATGGAACTGGGTTACGTTTTAGCCGTTGAGAATCTTATGGATGCCCAGATACCAGAGAGGGCAATATGGATAAGAATGATGATGGTTGAGCTTAACAGGATAGCGTCTCATCTGGTGTGGCTTGGAACGCATGGACTTGATATGGGTATGCTCACCCCCTTCTTCTACTGCTGGAGGGAGAGGGAAAGAATATTGAGGATATTTGACGAAATAACAGGAAGCAGGCTTCTCTATAACTATTTCGCGATAGGGGGGGTTTACTCCGATCTAACGCAGAAGTCCATAGACATGATAATGGAATGGGAGTCTGATTTCCTCAAGAAACTGGATGAAATACAATCCATCTTTGCCAAAAGTTACATTTACGTCGCAAGAACTAAAGGTGTTGGAAAGCTCAGTAAGGAAGATATACTTTCATACGGAGTCACTGGACCAATGCAGAGGGCATCTGGAATCAAGAGGGATGTCAGAAAGGACACACCATACCTGTTCTACGGCAAGATTAACTTTGACATTCCCACCAGGCAGGAGGGGGACGTATACGCAAGGTTCCTCGTCAGGATTGAAGAGATGAGACAGAGCGCAAGCATAGTGAAACAGATTTTGGAAAAAATGCCAAGCGGGGAATTCTACAATAAGAAATATTCCAAACCCATGTTGGTTAGACTTAAGGTAAACGGAGAATCCTATATCCCTACTGAATCGCCCAAGGGAGAGTTTGGGATTTACCTGATAGGGGATGGTTCTTCCATACCGTATAGAGTGAGGATAAGAAGCCCAAGTTTCGCAAACCTATCATCCGTCCCGACGATGTTGAAAGGTTACAAGATTGCTGATCTTACGGCATCCATCAGCTCTATAGACCCCGTATTCGGGGAGGTGGACAGATGAGCTTCTTCTTTTTCCTCATGAGCATACTTTATGGCATTTTAAAATTCCTTCACATTAATTTCACGCATTTCACGTACGATGGCATGCCCATAGGATTGTGGATCGCATACCTAATTGTAGCCGTGGTTGAAGTTCTGATCGTATTTATTCTGGCCATGGTCGTAGTGGTGATACTGGTATACGTTTTCAGGAAATACATGGCAGACGTTCAGAACAGAATAGGACCAAATCGTGTGGGAAAATGGGGGTCCCTGCAGCTTGTTGCCGATGTGTTCAAGCTCCTGCAAAAGCAGGATATAACACCTAAAACTGCAGACAGGACTGCATTCAAGGTCGCTCCTTACATTGTCTTCACGCCCGTTGTCCTGGGATTCCTGATGATCCCGTTCGGCAACGTTTCAATCCTCAATTTGATGGTAATAAATTTCAATTATACGATACTCTTCCTAGTTGCTTTCATGACCGTGGCTCCCATAGGGGAAATCATAGGTGGGCTTTCCTCTCACAATAAATTTTCCCTGTATGGGGCTTTGAGATCCGCCGCTCAGGATATGGCATACGAGGTTCCAATGCTGATATCTTTGATATCGGTGATCATACTTGCGGGAAGCTATAGTGCAGACCGCATAGTTGAGGCTCAGCGTTTGATTCCATTTGTAATCCCTGAGATTTTGGGGTTCCTCGTATTCTTCCTGGCAATGATAGCTAGGCAATCCATTCCCCCATTTGATTTACCTGAAAGCGGAAGCGAACTCGTCAGCGGATTCTCTACTGAATACAGCGGAATGAGATACGGGATATTTTACATGGCAAATTTCGGTTTCATGGCACTTGCATCTTTCGTAATATCCGTTATGTACCTAGGCGGCTGGGAAGGACCTATTTTCCCGGGAACCATCTGGCTAATAATCAAGAGCGCCGTATTTATGGTGATATTCCTTTTGGTCTGGGTTTCACTTGGAAGGATAAGGGTCGATCAGATATTAAATCTGGGATGGAAATATCTCCTTCCCATAAGCATAATCAATCTCCTCATAAGTGCAGGCCTGGCTATTTACGTTGGGGGGGTGTTCTGATTGCCCGATGATAAAGTACCCGGACCCCTATCAGGCATCGCAGGCGTTGCGAAGGGGATGTGGACTATTTTCAAGGAAGGTTTTAAACCAAAAGTTACAAGACAGGTGCCTGAGGAGAAGCTTCAATATCCTGAGAGGACGACAGGAAGGGTATTTTTGAATGTGGATACCTGCATAGGCTGTACCTTGTGCGAACAGATATGTCCAAATGGAACGATCAGAATGGTTGACTATCACTACGAAAAGAATCAGGAATACGACAAGAAATACCCAAACAGAAGAGAAATATATCCGTCTGTAGACGTCTCAATTTGCACCCACTGCAATCTCTGCGAGGAAATTTGCCCTACCGGGGCAATAACGCTGGAGGCGGAAGTAGAGGAGGTCCATTTCAGGCGGAAAAACACGAGATATACGCCTGAGGAGCTAAGAAAGAAGGAAGAGGAGCTATGGGGGGAGGAAAGACAATGATAATTTTCTACATCTTGGCGATAATTGCAATTGTTATGGCGCTTCTGGCCGCCAGCAGCAAGAATCTGCTTCATTCGACCCTTTGGCTGACCATTTTAGTTGCTGACGTGGCTTCCATTTTCTTCTATCTTGAGAATTTTTTCATATCAGCCGTAGAGATCCTGGTATATGGAGGGGCAATAATAACGCTCATTCTAACGTCAGTAATGATGTCAAGGAGGTATCTGGATGAGGAATAAAATCGCAATAGTGCTATCAATCCTCCTTTTCATTCTGATGATTTCGTTCATACAGCCGTCCATATTCCCGAATGGAACTATATCAGTTAATGCTGGAAACCCTTCAACGGGGATAACACATTCCATATTTACTACCTACCTGCTCCCGTTCGAGATCGTTACGTTTCTCTTGGTGGCAGCTATGCTGGGTGCCATGTATCTAGGTGAGAGAGGTGGTAGGAGTGGTTGATCCCAACCTGGTAACAGGGCCCATGAACATTGGCGCTGTAGAATTCCTTTCTATAGCGATACTGTCGATAGGGATCTACTCTTTCCTAAGCTCCAAGACCGTAGTGAAGGCTCTGATTTCAGTTGAAATAATGATAAACGCAGGATTAATCAACCTCATCGGCGCTTCTAGCTATTACGGTAATGCAGAGGGGGCCGATCTAACGCTTTTTGTGCTCGTCATAGCTGCAGCTGAAACTGTTGTTGCGGTCGCTCTTTTCGTTGCAGTCTTTAGGAAAAAGGGCTCGGCAGGGCTCGACGTATTGAAACTACTTAGGTGGTGAAAATGGAAATATCCGCGATTTTGACCTATTTGATATTTCTGATTCCTTTGGTAGGGTTCCCGTTCGTAATCGGCGTGGGATACATAAAGAAGAATTATTCTATGTATTTGGGTACTGCGCTAATATTGGCCTCGTTTTTCGATGCTCTATACGTTTTCTTCAATTACACTGTCAACAACGTGGTCGTTATAAACAGCTTCAACTGGCTTCCGTCATTGCAGTCTGCTGTTCCTTTAGGGGTCTACGGGGACAATCTCTCTATGATAATGTCCCTCATGGTCTCGTTCGTCGGCTTCCTTATAATACTGTTTTCAGTTGGATATATGAAAGAAGACCCAAACAGGCACGTCTTCTTCGGAGAAATGGTTCTCTTCACTGCTTCGATGCTTGGTTTGGTACTTTCGTATTCACTGCTTATGCTCTTCATATTCTGGGAACTCGTCGGTCTATGTTCCTATCTTCTCATTGGATTTTGGTATTATAAGCCGAATGCCGCGGCTGCTGCTAAAAAGGCATTCATAGTCACCAGGGTGGGAGACGTGTTCTTCATAGCCGGGATTGGTGCCGCTATCTTTTATTCATCAGGCGCTGCTCTTTCCATAACCGGTCTTAGTGCAATTCACTTGGCCTGGCAGAAGACCATAGTTTCTCTGCTACTGTTCGGAGGTGCTATAGGTAAGAGCGCACAGTTCCCATTACACGTATGGATACCTGACGCAATGGAAGGCCCGACGACAGTCTCTGCCCTCATACATGCGGCCACAATGGTAACCGCAGGCGTATATCTCGTTGCAAGAACGTATTCGATTTTCACTCCTATTTCGCTGGACGTAGTTCTTTACGTTGGCGTGTTTACAATAATACTCTCCGGGCTGATAGGAATCGTGGTAAATGATATAAAAAGAATACTGGCGTATTCAACAATAAGCCAGATTGGTTACATGTTTGCAGCTTTAGGCCTTGGGCTAGGAGCAACTAGTATCGGACTTTCAATATATCAGCTTGAAGCGCATGCTTTCTTCAAAGCACTTCTCTTCTTGACGGCGGGTTCTATTCTCCATGCACTCCTGAATGTCAGGGATATAAACAAAATGGGAGGCCTCTGGAAAAAGATGCCTCTCACTATAACTGCAATGTTTATTGGCGCTCTTGCCCTTTCCGGGTTCCCGTATACCGCCGGATTCTTCAGTAAGGACAGCATAATATCTGCGAGCTATAACGTATCTTACCTTGCTTGGGGGCTCCTGGCCATTGGAGGATTCCTCACATCCCTTTATGCCTTCAGGATGTTTTTCAGGGTTGCTTTAGGAAAACCAAGAAGCTATGCGGCGGAACACGCCCACGAATCAGGGTGGGTCATGCTCATCCCTATCCTGATCCTGGCATTCTTCTCCCTGATATTTGGTGTATTCCAAAATGGCTTCTATTCCTTCCTTGGAGCAAAAACTTCTTCGCTCTCCTCGCTTGACGCAGTGCCAGTGGTTCTAATGCTTGGGGCCATGGGGCTTGCCTATTATGCATACGGAAGGAATTCTTCAATACCTCAAAAGACTGCCAATGGCGCTAAAGACTTCTATCTGCTTGTTAAGAATAAATTCTTTATCGACGTTTTCTACACAAACGTCATTGCAGAAAGGGCAGTACTGGGTTTCTCAGCCGTCACTGACGGCTTCGAGAGGAAGGTACTGAATGGGTTTGTCGATCTGATTGGCTACTTTTTCGCAAATTCCGGCAAGGTAGTAAGAAAGATACAGACAGGTCTTGCCAGACAATATGCGGTCATAATATTGATAGGCCTCATCCTAGCACTTCTGCTTATTAGGATATTGATGCTCCTGGGGGTGGTATGAGGATGTTCGAGCTCACGTATCTTCTCCTGGCTCTTTTCATAATAATCGCTCTCTCAATAGCTCTTAGGGGGAAGGTGGCAAGGTATCTCACAATAATTTCGGCACTTGCGATACTTGCTTTCACTATTACGAACAATATGACCTTCACTTCCTTCGATTACGGTTCACTTTCCATACTCACATTGACATTCCAGCTCAATTTCGTCAGCTCAGTACTGCTCATACTTATCTCATTCATCGGAATATTCATACCTCTCAGATTCGGCAGCAGCGCAGGGTTCTTTATACTCCTGCAATTTCTATTATTTTCGCTGGTAGGTTTGTTCACTTCAAGGGATTTCCTGCTCTTTTACATATTCTGGGAGATGGTATTAATACCCTCGTTCTTTGTAATAGGCCTTTGGGGAGGGAAGGATAAAAATTACGCAGCGATGAAGTTCTTCATTTACACGCACATTGGTTCAGTATTCATGCTTCTGGGCATATTCACGATGTATTTCTCTGAAGGTGCTTCAAATTTCGCCATGTCAACCCTGATTACGGGTCTCTCCAGGATACCAATATCATACCAATCATTCGTGATATTTGGCTTCCTCCTTGCCTTCCTCATTAAACTCCCGACTGTGCCTCTCCACTCCTGGTTACCGGATGCATACGTTGAGTCTCCTCCAGAGGGGACCGTATTCATTTCCGCGCTACTTTCTAAGATGGGTGCCTTCGGTCTTCTTGTTATCTTTGCGCCAATATTCGAAAATTCATCCCTATTTGGAAACCCTGGAATTCCGATAGTATTGATTGCTCTGGGCATTTTTTCACTCATATATTCTGGGCTAGTCTCACTTTATCAGAAGGATATGAAGAGGATGATGAGCTATGCGAGCATAGGACATATGTCGTTCGTAACGCTTGCCATCGGTGGCTTTCTATATCTTGCGGGGTCAAATCCTATAGCGTCTCAGCTTCTCTATTTCGGCGCAGTATTCCAGCTAATCTCTCACGGAGTGATAATAGCAATGGTTTTCGCCCTTGTTGATTCTGTTGAAAAAACAGCCGGAACTAGGAACATGAGCGCACTTGGCGGACTTGCAAAACAAGTCCCATTCCTTTCATTTCTCATCCTGGCTGCTTTCCTGGCATCCGTAGCCATACCAGGTTTCTCGGGGTTCGTCGGGGAGATCTCTATACTCCTTGGAAGCTATGCGGTACTGAAGTACTATCTGATATTTGTCCTAGCCGGAGTTGTCATAACGGCTTCCTATCACATTTTCGCTCTGCAGAGAACGATATTTGGGCCGTACAATGAATATCTGGGGAATATACGAGCAAAGAGGTCTGACTTGGCTGTAAGCATATTCCCCCTCATAATTATTGTACTCCTTGGCGTATATCCCGGAGTTCTATTCCACATCTTTAATCTCCATTACATACAATTTCTAATGGGGGTGGCATAATGATTCTTCCCGGGAATTACGATTATTTATGGAGCGCAATAGTCTTATTCATAGGTGCCTTTGTCGTCCTTTTTGCAAGCCTGCTTGGCGAGAGGAGAAATATTCTAGTTGCGATAGGTTCCATCTTCGCACTTTCAGCTCTAATCATAACCATAATGCAAACCTTCAACGGCATTTCCATAAGCTCTTCTTCGATATACTTGACAGGCTTCAGTAAACTATTCTTCATCGTCATACTCGTGCCTGGTATACTGTCACTGATTGGAGCCGCAAAGAGGCCGGAAACGAATAAGCCGGGGTTGATGGTTTTCATATTCCTCGTCTCCATGGCATTCATGCTTCTCGCCATATCCTCATATAACCTGATTTACATATTCGTAGCATTTGAAGGCGTTTCTATCCCGACTTATGTTCTTACTGCTTATGGAAAAGGAGAGAGCGAGCTGGAGGCTGCCACCAAATACTTCATCATAGGGGCCTTTTCCACTGGACTGATAATATTCGGGATTTCAATGTATTACATATCCACAGGGAGCCTATTCCTTGGGGCGAGACCTCTCTTCGACAACGTGTTCTATCTCGCATTGGGCCTTCTCATATTTGGCTTTGGTTTCAAACTTGCGATATTCCCGCTGCACGGCTGGGCCATAGATACATACACGGGCACATCCAATCCGGTTGCTTCGTTCCTGAGCACAAGTTCAAAAATCATGACACTCGTGGTCTTAATGAATATCTTTTTCATGTCGCCGTCATTCTTTCCATATCTCAAGATCATATTTGCAATAATCTCTGTCGTTACGATGACGTTTGGCAATGTCGTTGCAATATCGCAGACAAACGTGAAGAGGATGCTTGCTTATTCCTCAATAGCTCAGGCAGGGTACTTGTCGATAGTATTTCTTGTGGCCGGTACGTCAGCCCTCAACCTGGCCCTGGTAAGCCTGTTTCTTTACGCGCTTGCCTACGGCCTCATGAAGGGGGGTTCGTTCCTGAGCCTTGACAGTCTCGGAAACTATGAAATCGATAACTTCTCAGGTTTATTCAAGAAGAATCCGGCATTTGCGGTTTCATTTGCCGTCCTCCTACTGTCACTTGCGGGCTTCCCAGGTACACTTGGGTTCATCGGGAAATACTTCCTGTTCCTCTCGGTTCTATCCACTGGCACAGCGCTGGCATACGTGGTAGTCATATTTGCCGTCATAAATTCAGTGCTTTCGTTCTACTATTACGGGCGCGTTATTATGTATATGTTTTGGAGAAGCGGCGGAGTTGAAAAAGTCAAGGGGAACTATCTGTTGTACGCCTCCGCTTTCCTTACAGTGCTCTTTGGAGTGCTCTATTTCCTTATTTTCTCGTATGCACATGGGATTATATTTACGAGCACGACGGCAATTTTTGGAGGGTTGTAGATGTTGGAAGGAGCATATTTTCAGATGTATGAAACTGAAATGATCGAAGGGGAAATTTCCCGAGCAGTTCATTTTCTGGAAAGGTCCGCAAAAGGAAAGGGATTCTATGCAGATGCAGCTAAGATCCTCCTCGACTCCATAAAGAATCACGTTGAACCTGAGGACGTTCAGGATCGACTGATGGGATTGGACTGGGATGATGGGGAGAAGAGGGGAATTTATTTCCGCTTCCTGTACTCGTACAACAGATATAATCTGAAATATCCAGAATACGATTCGATGAGGTGCGATGACAAATGACCGAAAATTATGAAGTCCTGAGAGAAATGAAAAGGGAAGGGGAAGAAGTGATCTTCTCTTCCAAGCTAAAAAGGATGATGCTTCTACGGGAGATATGGGATAATTCCAAGACTAACCTAATGGAAGAGATATCTCAGGAATACGGAATAGACACAAGGGAAAAATTCATAGAGTTCAAGGAAAAATATAACATAACTGACTACTGAAATGAGTCAATAGTCAATATGCTACTATCAGGGGGAACTGGCCTCCTTTTGGCTATGTTTTCCTCCATCCAGGAATCAATGTCCTCCTCGCCTTCAAGTCTCAGCCTTCTTATCTCCCAAAGGCAATCATAACAATATAGACCGGAAACGACGGATTTTCCACATATGAGACAGTGCGAGGTTGTCATCAAAAGAAAAACGTTGTGTCTTAATAAATTTTGTCCAAATGCGGCTATTCGTTTTCCCATCTCTTTATAAGGTCGTTCTTTATCCCAAGTAGATCGAGCACTCTTGATGTGACGAAAGAAAGCATATCGTCAATTCCCTTAACTCCATGATAGAGTCCGGGCGATGCCGGAAGTATGTAAACCCCTGCTTCCGAGAGGGTAAGAAGATTCCTAAGATGTATTTGACTTAGCGGCATTTCCCTGAAAACTATCACGAATTTCCTCCTCTCCTTCAAGGCTATTGAACCTACCCTCGTCAGCAGGTTGTCCGCGATTCCGTTGGCTATCTTAGCTATCGTATTCATAGAAGCCGGTGCAATGATAAATGCATCGAATAGATGAGAACCTGACGCGACAGGGGCCGTAAATTCGCTTTCCCCATAGGACGCATCTGCGAGTCTGAGTATGCTACTTCTTGAAACGCCCTTCATCTCGTGTTTGGCTACCTCTATTGCTCCGTCGGACATTATGAGAACTCTGCGATGGGGGAGATTCTTAAGGATATCTATACCATACGCGGTGCCGGATGCACCGCTGATCCCAAGGACGTACTCCATAAAATTAGATGAACAAATACTATAGATATTTTCTTAGCTGGGATTCATCAAAATAACTCATAATTATCTTCTTTATATAGTCGATTTTCTCGAAAGAAGATAATCCGTCTATGGCATCACGAACATTTCTTGACATCATTTCTATGCCCTCGTTAACGGCCTCATTTCTTCCATATCCTTTGAGCTTGAGAACGGTAACAATGTTTGGCCTGTTGAATTTGGAGTCGTCTTTTCCAGGCCTTTTGCCAAGCTCGTAAGCGCCTATAGCATTTATCACGTCGTCTCTTATTTGAAACGCAACCCCTAGTGATTCTCCAGCTCTGGACAGCCCACCTATAACTTTCTCTCCCATCTTCTCGCTCACTGCTGCAATACTTATTGATGTTGATATGAGAGAAGCTGTCTTTTTCCTGGCAATGTTAAGATAATTCTCAAGCGTCATGTCCACTCTTTTTCTCTGTGTGCAGAAATCCATGGACTCGCCGTCGCACATTTTGAACGCGGCCTCAGATATGAGCCTCACGGTATCTTCTCCATATACGGCAGAAAGATTAACGGCCCTTGCAATTAGAGCATCGCCGGCCAATATTGCATTTTCAATTCCGAATTTCTTATGTACAGTCTCCACCCCTCTCCTAATCTCGTCCTTGTCTATTATATCGTCATGAATTAGCGACGAGACGTGAAGGTACTCTATTGCTATAGCCAAATTCACATACTTCAGAGAATTCAAACCTACTGATTCTGCTCCTACAAATACCAGAGTAGGCCTAAGAAGCTTTCCGTTCACATTCAGTAGGTGGAACGTTGACCTCATTAGACTGCGGCTAGAGAATTTCCAGTTGAAATTTTCAATTAATTCCTTCTTTACTTCTTGTAGTGCAATCTGCGTATTTTCGCTGATGTTAACCGAGGTCATAAACATCTCCATATCACAACAAAATAGTTAAATGTTGTCAGATTACGTCTTGAAAACGAGATGAGTCTAGAGGTCAAGAAATTAGAGGGATGGTTTGAAAAGCAGAAGCTTATGAAATATATGAAGGACAGATACGATAACTTTTACATGCTTTTCGACCTAGACAACTTCAATTTCTTATTGGGCAACAGTTCCTTTCTTTATGCTAAGGATGGCAACGACATTAAGGGGATCTTGCTTAATTATTACCATTCGAGCGGAATAAAAGACATTTGGGCCTATGGGGACACGGAAGGAATAAAGAATCTCCTGACTTTCATTGATAAATCATATAGCGTAATACATGTTAGCGCAGAGGGGAATGTGGATCTCTTTCCAGATGCCTCAAACATATACAGGGAATATTGTATGGTGAACAAGAGTCCGGCAGGCAATCCTGATCCAAACGTCTCTATTCTCTCACAGGACATGTACATAAAATATGGAAGGTTGATATCCCAGTGGTCTAATACCAGATTCACAAGCATGGACAGCGAGGAATTCAGGAATCTGCTTGGATATAGCACCGTTTTCGGCTATTTTGAGAATGATGAGTTGGTAAGCGTAGCAACGCTGGGTGCAATTTGGAAAGGATGGTTTATGATATCCTCCGTGTTTACTGACCCACTGTACAGGAATAGGGGATTTGTTCAAAAATTATTGTCTGCAATCCTATATAGATACAGCAATCTGGATACTGCCATACTATTCGTAAATAAAGAGAATGCCCCCGCCATCAGGGCATACAGTAAGGTAAACTTCACTATTTATTCTGAAAACCTCTGGGTTGACTATGGTACTGGCCTTGTTCCTTGATATCAAATTCCGTTATTTTCCCGTCTTCGTGTCTAAAGAAATATCTTACATAATTTTCTCCTGAAGATGCAACGCAGTTTCTCCCAGCATAATAATTACCTTCTATTTTCAATTCATCTATCTTTTTCCATCCCGTTTTCTTCTTGACTTCGATTACCATATTTTCAAACGCATCAGCGCATATTGAACAACAAAAAAACATGTTCTCACCGTCTACCTCTCTCCAGTAGTTTCCCCACGTAGCATCACACAGAGCACATCCTTTATAATTCCTTTTCATACATCCTCCCCCTTTCCAGTCTGGCTTCAAGATATTGTGAAAATTTTTCCGATGAGATGATGAAGTACGATTGTACATAGCGTTGCATATCAAGCTGATCAGCATACTTTTCAACTAAACGGAGAGCCTCAGATGAATGGTAAACGTCTGCATCGTATCCCGCTCTAAGGAATTGCGACGTTTCTTCTGTTACAGATCCATCGAGTATTCTCGGATCAAAGTACGTATAAGAAGCGCCATAGTTCCTAATGTTTCTGTCGGCTATAAGTTCCAGAGAATGCATAGAGGCCATTCCAATAAGCCAGTGGTTGTCTCTGCATATCCTATTCCAGAAGTTCACAGCTTCCCTAGTCTTCGGAAGGGGCGACGAAGAAATCACGCTTTCTCTTGGGAGACCAACAGATTCCCCCATCCGAAGTAGAAGCTCAACGTGTGGTGGATCTTTTCCCGAACCGAAATACTCTTCTGAAATATTGTTCATTTCATAGCGCTGTATTTCATCTACGTCACTATTCGCAATTATAAATGCGCACGACTTTACCCACTGCCTTAGAAAATGATAATGTTCAGTTACGTACCCCATTATCGTATACCTTGAGGGATTCTGCATCTCTAAAATAAATGGATGAGGTGGAGATGAAAAGAATTTCTCGATAAATCGTTTTCTTATCCAATTTGCGATGCCTAATCCAGTAAGATCGTAGAATTCTGATAACTTTGTCTCCAGGTCCCTGTCACCGAGCTTCTCTTTCGAAAGGTTCCTGTTCAGCCACATCACGTGACCTGGATCACTGTCACCGGCCATTGATTCAATATGTTTCGATAAAGCCTCAAAACCATCACCGATCTTTGCCTCACAAACAGGGCATATCATTAGGATTTCAGGGAAAATTCAATTATAAACTTGTTGTTAAGCAAGAGAGAAAATCAATATACCAATTGAATATTGAAGGCGGGCGGAGGTTACCGAGCCAGGTCAAAGGTGGCAGATTTAGGGTCTGCTCTCGCTGGAGTTCGCCGGTTCGAATCCGGCCCTCCGCATTATGTTGCTGCCGATAAAAATTACGCTATTGGTTCACGCATTTACCGGAGCTCTATTATATGTTTATTCTAATATCCTGGGCATTATTCTCTCAGCCCCTTTCCAATTTTGCCCTTTTGCGCTCTAATTCTTCGTCTATGCTCTTTATCTGTTTTTCTGCTTTCTTGTGTGCATCTACAAGCTCTTTGAGCGATTTTATGTACGCAATCTTGTCTTTAACATACATAGCCCGCTCATTGAGATATTCATCAATGCTAGTATCATATTCCTTAACGTCATTCAATATTCTCTGCATAGTTTGGATGCTGAGTCCAAGATTCATTAATTCTTCGAAATATCTATGGACCTTGAGAAATTGGTCCAAACTCAACCCTCTAGAGAATATCGAAGATAATGCTGATCCGACTTCCAAGACCTTTTCCGAATTAAAGTCTACCTGTTTTAATCCGGCAAGAAGCTTCGTCAATTTGTCCTCATCATCAACACTTAAATGAAATTCGGAGAACATCTTCTCGACTATGGAAGCTTCTCTTGACATTCTTTTGACCTTATCCTCCAGCGATTGAATTTGTTCTTGCAAGGCTTCAACCTTTGAAACATTTTCCTGGAGCTGCAATTCCTTCTTCTTTATTTCCCTTTGGAGCTCTTTTCCTCTCTCGACCATTTCATCGAGAGCTTTTGGTATCTCCACATAATCAACATTCATGTATTTAGAAAACCTCATCATTTTCTGTGCAGTGTTGAGAAAACGATTCCTGGATTCTTTCTCAAAAGAAGAAAGAGCATTTACTATTGACACTATCTTTTCGTCTTGTATACCCTTGAAAATTGCGTAGTAATGATATCCCTCTACAAGATCATTTATTGATATCTCCTTTTCCCGCATCATAGTGGCAATTTCCCTCAGCTCAGCGGCTATATCGGCTCCTGCTTCTAAGTTTATGTAGCCGTCTTTCCATTCCTCGATAGCGTGTTGAATCGAATCAAGCGGAATCCTCTCTTCTATGGAAATGTCCTCAGGTCTCATTCCGTTTACGAATTTTACGATGATTCTGTTCTTTTCCTTCAGCGATAACTCTTTCACGTTTTTTTAGAGAAATCTTCTATATAACAGTTATTTAAGACTCCATTCATGAAACGTCAGTTCTCAGGGTAAATTCAATGGCAGAATCTACTAACACGCAACCAAGATCTAATAAAAAGGAAAATGACGTATTCCATTCCATTAAACAGCTTCTGGAAGTGCTTACGAATATTATTGAGGATTCGATACTATCATAGGATGAAAAATCTTTAGTCTGCCCCGGTTAGCAGATCGCAGAAAAATCTACCACACTCTCGCCATCACTTGCTTGTTTTGGATCCCTGCTGACCAATAATGATCTTAGCCCGGCCTTACTTGCAGCGCGGATCTCATCCATAGAATCGGAGAGAAATAAGACATCGCCAGGTTTAATGGCTATTTCTTCGGCTATCCTTTGATAGCTCATCGGGTCCTTCTTGCTTCCGATCTTCGTATCAAAGAATCTATTTATATAAATGGTCAGGTCCCCATATTCAGTTGTACTGAAAAGTAGTTTCTGAGATAATTCACTACCAGATGAATATATGGCGACTATCTTTCCCTCAACACTCCATTTCTTCAATGCTATCGGAACATCCGGATACACTTCCCCCCTCAGCTCGCCGTTTCTGTATCCCTCTTGCCAAATCAAACCCTCAATATCCTTCAGCGGGCCAGCTTTGCTGTCTTTATCCATGAGCCAAAGTACGTATTGGTACAAACTCTCAGAACCATATCCTTTAACAGTGGTTTCTCTAAGGGTGAATTCCCCAGAACTGACGTCGCTTAACATCATCTTCCAAAGTTCTGATAAAGCTTCATTTGTCCCTCTAGATTCAATGTTCTTTTCTATAAAATATTTCATCCTTTCTCGTGCATAACCGAAAAGTGTGATGTGGACAAATTCAATGGGCGTAGTTGTACCTTCAATATCCAAGAGAATCGCAAGACACTTCTGTGACATTCGCATTCAGCCTTCATCTTCCTCTATTAATATAAGTCGGGCCGAAACAAACTGGCATGTAATTACCATGAACGCCGTTTTCGACGTAGTAGGGGGTCCAACCAGACATATCCTGGAATAACCTTACAGCTTTAATTCTACGGTCGTCGCATAACTCGAACCAGTGACTCATCCCTTTCGGAATTCTTAACATATCTCCGGGTTCTACGACAACGGCAATAACTTCTTTGCCCTCTGGATGTATGTGAAAAATTCCGTGACCCAGAACAGTAAATCTGACTTCGTCCTCACTGTGATAATGCTCCTTCTTAAATTTATTAAGCATATCATCAAGCCCTGGAGTTGAAGAGTTTATGTCGATGACGTCAGCCGTCACATATCCGCCTCTTTTTTTCAGGCTTTCAATCTCATAATTATAAATGGTCAAAATATCAGTGGCTGTCGTTAATTCGTTTATGCCATCCTTTATTTGCCAATGCTCATAGTCTACACCGACCTCTTTAAGGAATCCCTTGGCCACTTCGGGATCAGCGATTTCCTTCTTAAGATCAGGAATCTTAACGATTACCATGGTCAGTCCTCCATTATTGCCCCAATTCTCATTCCAGAAGTTCTTGTATTGATAGACCCCATCCTTAAGATCACCTCAAGGAGGAATTCTAAAATCTCAACATGCCTTACGGTATCGTCAATAGTCGACCCCCACGTATATAACCCGTGTCCACTAAGAAGTATGGCATGTAAACTCCCGTTCTTTTCAAGTATGTCCCTTACAGATTTAGATAAGCTCAATACGTCCTGAGAGTTCTCAATTATGGGGATAATTTCGATATGCTTATGCGTGCTTACGTTTTCAAGTCCCTTGAGCATCTCTAGACCCGTGATGGTTAAGTTCCCATCCTGCAAATGTTCTAACGATAATATGGTGGAAGGTATTGAATGAGTGTGAATGACCGATTTGCAGCCCAGTACATTAATTATCGAAAGGTGGATCTGAGTTTCTGCAGATGGTTTTCCTGACCCATTTATTACGTCGCCGGACCCATTAATCTCAAGAAAACCTGACTCATCGAGCTGCCCTTTGTTTATGCCGCTCTTTGATATAGTAACTCTTAATGGATTCTCCCCAGTAACGGCACTTAGATTCCCGCCAGTTCCTAAAAGCCAACCGTGCAAATAGAGCTGAGATGCCGCAGCTGCTAGACGACGCGATGCTTCGCGAAAAGTAGGAGCACCTTTTTTTCCAGGTACGTTGTCAGTGATCATAAACATTCGCCCCCTCATTAAGAAGTAAATGATTTTCTGCAATCAAACAATCGCAAGATCTCGAAGGGAATCCAAGGATGGTGTCAGGTGCTGCATCCCTCTCAAATGATCGTTTCACATGAGTTATGAGTTTACTGTTAGTCATAAATTTTGTTAATAATATGCGTACTTATTTCAAGATTTTGTTTCTTCAATTAAGACTTTTAAGGAACCTTATCTTCTCAGGGCATGACAAAAATGGCCCCGAGCATTAGATAGGCTATATAGCTTCATCCGAAAGATGATGTCGAGATTTCGGTAGAGCTTATGCCAAAATATTTTACTGCTGAAAACTTCACGCGAGGATGAGAGTAACGAAGATAGTAGTAGGCCCGTTAGCCACTAACTGTTACCTGGCAGAGAGCGATGGCCAAGCTGTAATCATTGATCCGGGAGCGGAACCGGAAACGATTCTCTCCTTCATTGAAAATAATGGTATTGAGCCAAAGATCATCCTAGCCACTCATGGTCATTTTGATCATATCCTGGCTGTTTCAGAACTTAGGGAATATCTGCATATACCTTTCATTATGAGCATTAAGGATACCTTTCTGGTAGATCAATTTCGAGAAAGCGTAAAAAAGTTTTTGAATATGGACATTGAAAAAATTCCTAAACCTGATAGCTTCATTTCAGGGGGCTCCAGGATATCTATTGGAAGTGAAACGATAATAGTCCTGGAAACACCTGGACACACACCTGGAAGCTGCAGCTTCAGGAGTGGAAATGTTTTATTTACCGGTGATTTCATATTTAGGGGATCAATAGGCAGAATGGATTTTGGAGGATCGAAAGATGATATGCGTTCCAGTTTGAAGATTTTGCTGGAAATGGATAACGACGTTTTGATCTACCCTGGGCACGGTCCTGAAAGTTCCATCGGAAGAGAAAAGAATCAGAATCCATTTATCCTGGGGGAATTTTAGGAAAATCAATATAGCAATTCAGATACTCTTACTGCTTTACCTTCCGTAAGGATGTAAATCTCATCCTCAAAATCTGCATCTACCGTAATTCCTTTGCTTTTTCCTGTAGAAATGAGAAACATGCTCTTCTTATTTTTTCCAGATAACATTAGTCTGTATTTATTCGTCAACTTTCCCTCACTCTCGTATCCATACAATACGAATTTCCCAGAGTCTACATAAATTCTCTTTTCTATCTTTCCTTGCTTCGTCAATGTCTCATATTTTTCCATATTTCCAAATAATTTTGAATGATAAATAATGTTCATTTATGATAACTTAAGTCTACAAAATTATTTTAAGTAAGTTACAATTAACTACATATGAGGATCGTAACGCATGAAAGAACTGGACCTTATAAGATAAAAATTAAGGACGTTCCGGGTGCTGACAAAATAGATGACAAGTCCAAGCTGTTGGAATATGAGATACATATATGCGGATGCGGACTTTCGCACGACAAGCCTTTCTGCGACGGAAGTCACAGAATTACCAGGGACGAAGACCCGTCAAAGATTTACGTATATACGCACAACAAAGAAAGAATAACACTTGATAAATATTATAACACAGAAGAAAAGATATGAGGGGAACGGACGCCCTTTCACCGTACGTCCTTAAGGGGTCGGAAGTCAGGGACGGGGCAGGAGTAAGAATAACGCGCTTGTTCGGGAGTAGCGGTACCTTCAGTTTAACTGACCCGTTTCTTCTTCTCGATTTTTTCGGTTCAAAAAATCCTGAAGACTACTTAATGGGTTTTCCCTGGCATCCTCACAGGGGCATAGAAACCCTTACCTACCTAGTGAGCGGGAGCGTCGAGCATGAAGATAGCTTAGGGAACAGTGGAAAGCTCTTGCCTGGAGAAATTCAGTGGATGACTGCTGGCAGCGGGATTTTTCATCAAGAGATGCCAAAG
Source organism: Thermoplasmatales archaeon (assembly GCA_038729485.1). Taxonomy (GTDB): domain Archaea; phylum Thermoplasmatota; class Thermoplasmata; order Thermoplasmatales. Next base: position 137,831 of record JAVYRX010000001.1, read on the forward strand.
CCGCTGGGAAGTAATCCCGAGATGATGGGATTTCAGTTGTGGATAAATCTGCCCAAGAGCAGAAAGCTTTCAAAACCTGTTTACAGGAATGTCAGCGTCTCAAAATTGAAGAATTTAAGATTTGAAGGGAATGACGTAAAAATAATATCAGGTTCCTTCCTTGATAATCCAAGCGAAGCTGTAGAAAATCATCCTCTAAAGATTGAATATTTCGACATTGCTTCAAACGGAACTCCTCTGACAATAAGACAAAGACCGGGTTTTACTTCCTTAGTTATACCTATGGAAGGAGAAGTATACGCCAACGGCATTATGATAAAAGGAGGCGAAACTGGGGTCTTTTCCGGAGACGAAAAATCTATAGAAATAAAGAGCGGCCACAGATCAAGGTACATATATATTTCAGGCATGAAGACAAAGGAAAACATAGCGTGGTATGGCCCCATCGTTATGAATAGCTGGGAAGAAATTGAAGAAGCCTTCAAAGATCTTCAAAACGGAAAATTCGTAAAGGATTCAAGCCCCGCATTTTTTTCGTATTGAAATTGCAAGGCTAAGGATAATATGCGCTAATAGGTTACCCATTTTATGAAGACGATGATCACATTCCAGATAGAAGAAGAATACAAGAGAATGGGTGAGGAGATTCTTGGAAAGGATAACCTAATTTCAAGCCCAGAACAGGGAAAACCAGAGATACTCCTTGTGAGGGATAATTCTTTTATTCGGTACGACAGTGCTAAGTTCATACAGACTACAACTGCTGGTACGGACAACATCGATATGAGCTCAATACCAAATGACGTTACAATAGCAAGCAATGCCGGGGCATACTCTATTCCAGTAGCTGAGCATGTGTTCGCAATAATTCTAGAGAGAAGCAAAAAAATATCTAAGTTTCTGTCAGACACCAGGTTGGGTCTGTTCAGGCCCGAGAGCACACGACCCCTCTATGGCAAGACTATAGGAATTGTTGGATATGGAGGCATAGGTAGCAGGGTGGGACAAATCGCAAAGTCTTTCGGAATGAATGTTACTGCTATTGGAAGAAGCTTCAGGGATAGCAATGCAGATGTTTTTTTAGGCCTTGAGTCCATAAATGAAGTATTTTCCAAGTCAGATTACATCGTAATATCGATACCTCTCACCTCGAACACTATAGACCTCATAGGAAAAGAGCAGCTTGAGAATGCAAAGGAGAACTGCATGATAGTTAACGTGGCGAGGGCGGAGATAATAAAAATGGAAGACATGCTTGAATTTTTGGAAAGGAGGCGGGATGTTAGCTACCTGACAGATGTGTGGTGGGGAGAGCCCATTCTCAGGAATACAAGCAGGGAAAACATTGTAGTCACACCCCATGTGGCTGGCGGTTTATCTCCGGAATTTAAAAGGATAGCTTTCAAAGAGGCGTTTACAAACATAAAGCGTTATGCAGACGGAAAGGCGCCTAGGAACATCGTAAAGAGAGAGGAAAGCGTGTATTTTCAAAGAGAAAGACTTGGAGTCTGAAAAACATTTTAATTAATTGGTCGATGAATGAAAATGGATCCAAACTACACAAAAGTTAAACGACATCCGGAGAGAGCTAGCTACGAAAAAACGTTGCTTCTAGAAATTCTCAGAAATAACTTTGTATGCGAAGTTTCATTTCAAGAGGATGGGCAGCCTTTCATCATTCCAATGTCTTATTACAACGACAGTGATTTCATATACCTCCATGCAGCACCTTCTTCAAGAATAGCTACTCATCTTCGTCAAGGAGATAAAATCTGCATTTCAGTCCTTGAAATAAACGGAATAGTAATCGCGAAAGGCATGGCTGACAATTCTATAAACTACAGGTCCGTGATCATATATGGCAGGACGAAGGAAGTTATGGACAAGGAAGAAAAGATTAACATGTATGCAGAGTGGATCGATAGGATGCTCCCTGGCAGGCGTACGAATACTGAAATGCCAAATGAAAGGGAGATACAGAATGTCTCTGTCTTCAAAATGCCTATGGACAAATTCTCAATAAAGATAAGAAACGGTGGACCAATTGAGAACAGAACCGATCCTAAAATATGGTCCGGAGTCATTCCAATCTTCAGGGCATTTGGAAAACCTACCTACTCTAGCGGTGACACTCCGGACTACGTTAAAAGGATCATAGATAATAACAACAAGATCTGCTAGAACTTTAGTAACCTTTTCCTATCATCCGTTATGATAAGAACTTGCTCATGAAACCGTTAAGTAGACCATCGAACCCAAAATGTTCAGTCCAACACAGAAAACATTTCACTACAAATTACTGAAAAATTATATATGAGCAACGCAATGAACGCACCTGGAAAATGGTTAATATACTAAGCAACGCTACATTGAGGATTTACCCCTACCTGGGGGAGGGCAAACTATAATGCTCAACCTCATTGAGTCAATTCTTATCTTGTTAGCCCTTGCAATAGCCATTGGGGAGATTTTCAATGCAATTCACCTTCCAGAGGTAGTGGGGGCAATAATAGCTGGGATAATTTTGGGACCTGCGCTGCTGGGCATTCTCGTCCCTAATGACGAACTTTCAACGATCAGTACAATAGCGCTGTTCTTCATAATATTACAAATTGGAATTGAGGCATCTGCAGATATATTTTCACTCAGCCTAGGGTATATGGTGAGATTTGCTTCATTTGCGTTCATTATTCCGCTCATAATAATGACTATAGGAGGTGATTTCTTATTTAAAATTGGTTATATACAATCCTTCAGCACATCTTTAGCAATAGCAATACCTTCAATATCAATAACGTCTGTCCTGCTGTTAAGATCTGGGCTAATAAAGATTGACGATGGCAGGAGACTGCTAGGCGGAGTTGCTTTTAGCGATCTAATCGCTTTCATAATTCTAGCGTCAATGAGAAGCTCACCTGAGAAAATATTGGAAATAGCTACATTTCTAACGCTTTTCATAATTTTTCTGTGGGCACTTGACAGGTACCTTAAGCTCAGATCTGAAGGTTTAATTAAAAGCGCTGAAAATTTCATCGAACATAGAGAAGGCCTCTTGTTTGCCGTTGTTATTGTGATGGGTCTGGCTGTCTCTTCGTTGTTTGAATACATCGGGATAACATTTGTTCTTGGTGCATTCTTTTCTGGACTCATCATACACGAGAATACCGTGGGGGAGAGAGTACATGGAACCCTTATGAGAACGTTCTCCCGCATCAATAGCAGCTTCTTCATACCAGTGTTCTTCAGTATATCCGGACTCCTAGTTACGAGGATCTCCCTACACCTCGTTCCATTAACTGTTTTTTTCATCCTTGTAACTTCGTTAGTGGGAGGAACATTCACCTACTTTATAGCTAGACGGTATCTTAGGGGAATTAATTCAAGCACTGCGGTTGGCATTTTTGGTGGAAGGGGCGCAGTTGGGGTAATCATTGCTTCCCTATCTTTGGGAAGGGGATTAATTAACAACGATTTGTATTCGTCGGCAATACTTGCGACTGTGGTCATGGCCATTGTCTTTACCTTCATTTTTGATCTTTCCTTTAACCGTGAAAATAAAAATATTAAGCCCTTACCCCGATACCCGTAACTCTGTGCCTGTGGAATGAATATATCACCATACCTGATATAATCATTAAGCTCCCCAGATAGAGTGCTTGAGAACCTAGGGCAATCATTATAATCAAAGATAAAAGTATTGATGCTATTGGTAGGTACGGAAACAAAGGTACGTTGAATTCTCCTTTAATCGCCCTTCTTCTAATAAGCATGACTGCTACGCCTGATAGTGCGTATGAGAAGATTACGCCGAAGTTAGATGCAAGAGCAACATACTTGAGATTTCCGAGGAAAAGTGAAAGAATGGCCAATCCCCCTATGATTAGAACAGCCCTCTTTGGGGAGTCTTCCGCTTTTCCCTCAATCCATTTGGGGAATAGGCCGTCTTCGCTCATTTGCAGGAGAGTTCTTGATCCCGCTACTATAAGAGACAGTGTCACGGTAAAAGTCGCTACTATCGCAACTGAGCTGACCATTATGGAGATCGCGGCAGGAGCACTTGAGAAACTGAGAGCCTGTGCTAATGGGTCTGCGGAGTTACTATAGAGCTGCCAAGGCATTATTGCTAGCATTCCCACTACAACCAATATGTACAGTACCGTGCTCACAATGAGTGATATGAGAATTGCCTTTGGAACGTTTCTGGAACCGTCCTTTACTTCAGGAGTAAGGGTCGCAATAGTGTTGAAACCTGAATATGCAAAAAAGGCTAGTGACGCTGCTTCCAGTACGCTTAATGGCCCATGAGGGAATAGTGGAAGGAACCTGGACGGAACCCATCTTCCATAAAGTATCGACGAAATGATGAAAAGCACTAATCCTGCCACGGTGATAATGACTAGAATCTGCTCCACCCTAGCAACCAATTTTATTCCCAAATAGTCGATTATTGTTATAACGACTAGAAAAACAACGGATATTCCTATGATGAGGAAGGTGGATTGAGTGTGTAAAAAGGATAAGAGATAAGATGAAAACCCAAGAGTCACTGCAGCCCCTGCGATTGCGTAAGATATGCTTCTCAGCCAGCCGACTACAAACCCCAGCGAATCACCCATGGTAACTCTCGTGAATGAGTACAATCCACCGTGAGAAATTATTCTGGATGATAGATCTGCGCTGTTAAAAGCTACAGTCATAGCTAGAAAAGCCGTAAAAATAAAGGCTAACATGGCCCCCGGACCAGATTCCTTGATGACGGTTCCTGCAAGAACGAATATTCCTGCGCCTATTATGTTACCGAGACCGATTGCAGTGGCTTGCCACAATGTTATTTTTGATCCTTTCACGTGCCCATATTGATGCATGCTTATTATGAATAGTGTTCATTACAATTTGCAAGAAACCATCTTCATACGCTCTCATAAGTCATATTTTTAGCTATCTTAACGTTAAAGGCTAGCATCATGAGAAGTGTTAGAATCATAAACAATATTCCAAGGAAAACCTTGTTGTATCCATACGTATCCATCAGGAAACCGCCTATGGTAGGTACCACTATTCCTATCCCAGTCATAAATGAAAAGAAATAACTGTTGGCTACGTTTCTCTCTTCAGGTTTATACGATCTCGCCAGTGAAAGTATGGAGAGGGGATAGGTTAGGCCGTGGGGTATCCCAAGAATTAAAAGTGAGATTGCGAAATATAATATGTTGTTGGAAAAAACCATGAAAAGAATCCCGGTAATTGTAAGTATCATTGCTGCCACCATGTTTCGTGCAAGTCTTCTTGGAGGCAGGAATGACATTGTAAGCCTGGAAATAAACGAAGAAAGGAAGAATAGAGAGAATAGAATCGAAATGAGTGAGAGGGAGGCCCCGAATCTTTCGTGCTCGTATATTCCACCGAATGCGACCAATATAGTGAATGGCACGTTGTAAGATATTATGTTTATAAGAGACATTCTAAATCCCACATTAGAAAGCACCTTTACCTTTATCCTTTGTCTTCCCTCATCTGGAAATGCGAGGAATGGTGAAATGATAAGAGCTATTAGTGCGAATGACGAGAACACCATGAACGACTCCCTTAGTGAGATGAACCTCAGTACGTAACTCTCAACAGCAGGTCCTACAACGAGAGATAGGCTCAATGATACAGTATACAGAGAAAGAACCATTTCTCTGACTTTTCTTTCATTGAAAAGACCTGCGGATGTCATTATGTTAGGCATTATAAGGCCAAGCGCTGCACCAGAAATTGCGACAAGAAACCACAGAGTTATTGAGCTTGCTTTCCAAAATCCTATGAATGTAAAAGCGTAAACGGCCATTGAAGATATGAAAGCAATTCGTCTCTCTTTCGAAGACAGGCGAGTGTTAATAAGAGACGTTGTTATGAACGTGATAAAATAACTTAAAGCTGTGATTAAACCTACTTCCTTCTGTGAAAAACCGAGGAAATATTTTGCGAGGAGGGGGGTTGACGTGATCATCATATTATTGCTTGATCTTATGAAAAAAGTTGCAGATAATATAATGAAAATTGCAAAGATTACATTTCTGCCGAAGCTAAAATGACCTTTTGTTTTTTCTATCAAAAAGTAATTACCTCGTACCCGTTGTTTATGTAATGTGCCAGTCTTTCTCCGAAAGGCATTAGCGGCACGTTAATAGATTGCAGCTTCAGTTCTACGTCGTATTTCTTTGCTACAAATACGCAAGCAGAATCCAGAGCCCCTGCCTTTACGATCTCGTTAAAAGATTCCTTGGCATCTCCTTCAATGTTAGCAACGTACTCTTCGCTCGTTCCAAAAAGGAGAACCTTGACGTCCTCGTATCTCCCGGCTTTTATCTGCCTTGCTATAGTAGTCAAAGCAAGACTTGCTCGTTCTGGCGTTTCCTTTCCGCTTATCAGAAGAAATAATACCTTTGTCATGTTTTCATGATTACATAAGTATATAAAATATATCTGTATACTCAAAGTAACTAAAAAATCGAACGATCCAGCTTATGCTAGCCTACTGAAACCTTGAGAGATTGAAAAATGCGATACCTTATTTGAATCTTACCCCACGTTAGCTACTTTGGGTTTAGGGGATACAAAAAGATATTTGCGGTTGATGACCGAGAAAAACGTATTAACTATGTTAAAATAATACAAGTATGCGTAATCTCGCATTTAACCCTGATATCTATGGGGATAAGATAGCCTTCATTTCTGGTGATTCAGTATGGGAATACGATGCTAAGAGGAAATCTTTCAAGCAGCTTATAAGCGGATTTGGAGTCATAAACAATTGCAGGTATTTTGATCATGGAAATAAGATAGCTTTCAGGGCAATGTATGGGGAATCCGTGAGCTACTCAGACATATTCTCTTATGACATTGAAAGCGGAGCCGTAGAAAGGCTCACATATCTGTCCGGTCCCAGTGTTGCCAGGAGAATGTTCACTGACATAGCGGGGTTTACTCCAGAGGGAAACATCGTAATATCTACACCTGTATTTCAACCGTTCGGCTCAATGACATATCTTTATGAGATTAGAGATGGGGGGAGGATATTATATCCTCTCAACCTCGGACCGGCAATACACATAATTTACTACAAGGATAAAATATACCTTGGCAGGAACACCTCTGATATGCCGCACTGGAAAGGATACAGGGGAGGCACGAGAGGAAAGATATGGGCCGGTACTATAGAGACTGGTTTTAACAAATTGGTGGATTTAGAGTATCATATCTCATCTCCCGTAATAGTCAATGATAGGATCTACTTTATTTACGACGGTGGAAAGCAAGGACAAATATATTCCGTCGACCTTGATGGGAGGGATCTCAGGATGCACACCAATTTTGAGGAATATTACCCGCGCCATCTAAACACGGATGGCAGGAAAATTGCGTTCTCTATGGGTGCCAAAATATATACTTTTGATCCTGCGGATGAAAGCATTGATGAAATCCCAGTGAAAACGTTATACGGTAAATTAAACGAAGGGGTAATTTCAATTACAAAAAATATTGAAAATTTTGACGTGAATGATGATAATTTTGTCTCAATAGTGAGTAGAGGCAGGGGGATCATCACCAATGACAATTCGAGCCTGAGCATCAATATAGATGAGAATTTGAGATTGAGAAAGGCTGTATTTTTGGACAACAATAGAATTCTTTACGTAATGGGCGACAAAGAAGGGGATACGCTCACCATCTTTGATTACAGCAATGGAAGAAAGTACGGGATAAACTACAATTTTGGCAACATATATCAGGTGACGCCATCGAAAGACGGCAAGCTTATTGCTGTGTCGAACGATCAATTTGAGTTACATCTTATAAATACTGAAACTGGAGAGGCTAGACTCGTGGACAAAAGCAGAGAGGATATAATAACGGATTTCGACGTATCTTCAGATTCTTCATACTTAGCGTACAGTTTTCCAACAAAGAGGACGTTTTTTGGTGGATATTCCCAGAGATTTATCAGAATATACGATATTAAAGAAAACAGAACCTACGATTTGACGAGCGACCTCTCCAACGATTTCAGCCCTGCCTTCAGTCCTAACGGAGAATACCTCTACTTTCTATCATCTAGAGATCTCGACCCGGTCCAGGATAAAATTACGTTTAATTTCAGTTTTCCATTCGTCACGAAACCCTACGTGATCCCTTTGAAAGAGGGTGGCATTAATCCTATGAAAAAAGACGTTATGTCGCTCCAGAGCAAGGAAGATAAATTCGACCTAGAAGGGGCAAAACTTAGGGTTCAATCGCTTGACATACCTCCTTTGGACTACAGGAGAATTGTACCTCTTGAAGACGGGCTCATCCTCTATGAAATGCCAATCCATGGCGAATTTGACTCTTATTACCTTGGCGTTCCAGAGAAAGGAAACATTGAATTCTTCGATTTTTCAAAGAAGGAGGTAACGGGAATTAGAAAAAATATCGTCGCATTTTCTGTTTCCCAAAATAGAAAGAGAATTATTTTCAAAACGGCGGATAACAAAATTGCATTGCTTGACGTCGGAAAACTGAAGAGCGGCGAAGGCTCCGCACGCAACCCGAATGACGATGCCAAAACTCTAAACACCGAAGGTCTCACAATGATAATAGAACCCTCAAAAGAATACTTACAGATGTTTGATGAAACCTGGAAGATGATGAGGGATCATTACTGGGACAAAACCAAGGCAGAGAAAATCTCAAAAAATATTTACGAAAAATACCGAAGACTCGCAAATTTAGCGAGGACACGATTTGACCTCAGTTTAGTCATAAATGAAATGATAGGGGAATTCAGGACATCACACTGTTACGAGATGGGAGGTGAATTCACCGCATTCGACCTGCCTAAATCGGGAACTCTCGCAGCGGATTTTGATTCATCTTCCAACGGATTAATCATCAAAAAGATTTACTTCGGCGACGTTACAAATGACAAAGAGAAATCTCCGCTGTGCTTGATGGGAGTAAGCGAAGGCGATGTTATAAAGGAAATAGACGGAGTTACGGTAGGTAACAGGCATCCCAATTATTTTCTGCTCGGAAAGGGAGGAAAGACCATAAGACTTAAACTGCAGAAGCCTGAGGGAAAGGAAAGGCTAGTTCTAGCCAATGTGTTGGAACAGGATAGATACATAAGATACAGATCCTGGGTTGAAAGTAACAGGGAATACGTTCACAGGAAAAGCGGTAACAGGATAGGATACGTGCATATTCCAGACATGGGAATGATGGGACTAAACGAATTCTTCAGATTGTACGTGAATGAAAGCTCCTACGAATCCCTGATAGTGGACGTAAGGTACAATGGAGGCGGATTCGTTTCTCAGATAATCCTCGAGAAGATAAAATCTGAGAGGCTGGGCTATGATAAACCAAGATATGGAACATTGCATCCATATCCAGTAAACTCCGTTGTTTCAGGAATAGTAGCGATAACCAATGAATACGCCGGTTCTGATGGTGACATCTTCAGCTATTCATTCAAACTCATGAAGATAGGTAAACTTATCGGAACGAGAACGTGGGGCGGAGTAGTTGGCATAAATCCTCTGAGAAAGCTAATAGACGGAACCGTCGTTACTCAACCTGAATATTCGTTCTGGTTCAAGGGTGCCGGATTCGGAGTTGAGAATTACGGGGTTGATCCTGACATTGAAGTTGAGATTAAACCTGAGGACTACGCTTCTGGAAGAGATCCGCAACTTGATATGGCTATAAAGATCCTGGAAGACCAAATGAAAGGAAAGCAGGAGAAACTGCCTGAGGAGCTCATTTCACAATAGTTTCTGTTCAGAGGGCTTTGTAAGGTGGTAGGTCACATCTCTGGTACAATGCCATATCAAAACACCTTAAGGCGGGGCTTCAAACCGAGGATTTCACTTTTTTTAATTAAGCATCTGCCTGGTGTTCCGCTGCAACGTTCTTTATACCTTTACCTCACCGCCCCATTTAGAGCCGAATGGGTTTAGTACATGAATGCTGCCAGTATAAGAACAAACACAAAAGCAACTATTATGTAAGCGACATACCAGGACATCGAGCTGTTCATAATTTTGAATGTTATGAAGCGTGCAAATGATCTATAGAATCTTCCGGATGCAAGGATGAAATCCCAAAATATGTTTCGAACCCCGTCTTCTCTCTCGGGTTCTTCAGGGAATGGTCTTAGCAATTCCCCCAGCATTATTCGAATGTTGTTGGAATAGGCAAATGAAGTATATTCGGAGTCCATCGTCAATCATCCCTAATTCCATAAGTCCGGAACTCTCCACGGGCAATCTTCCGCTTTCAAAGATGAAGAGCATGAAGAAGGCAACTATGGCAAATATGTGGTCTAGATCCAGGTAAGAGGATGGATGAGCTATAAGAAAGTTATTGGTAACGTAAGGATTGTTTGTTCCTGTTATCAAGGCCACGCTAAAGAATACAGTTATGAGAGTTGCTTCGGACAGATAGTTGAATGAAACAGATCTAGCCACGCTCATTGTTGTGAAGTTGCTGCCACTGTCCATGGCGGCGAGATATTTCAAGAAGGCAGCCAAGGAGAAGAGAAGAGCGCCTCCCAGGAAATCCACTGTTGCAGTGAAATAGATGGGAGCAGATACAATGACTGGAATAACAAGAGATATAAGGCAATATATAGCAAAAACGACGTAAGGAACAGCCACGAAGACGAATCCTGAATTTCTAGTTATCAATGTCTCCTTCTTTAGCAATTTTACAATGTCATAATAGGGTTGGAAAATACTGGGTCCTTTCTTTAACTCTATCTTGCTCTTCAACGAGCTATAGATCCCTGCAACTAGAGGGGATAAGAGAATGACTCCAAGGAACTGTATGATCGTATTTTCGACTGGTCCCATCTACTACCTCACCCTATATCGAGTGAGGCTCCATCATCCCATACAAGGCGGTTCAGGTATTTCCTACGGAGGGGCCATTCCGTTTTGCCTGCCTTGATTGTTGAGCAATATATTATTTTTTCTTACCTGCTTGATCTATGGGTCTTTTTGATCAACGCTTCATCTGTATTACCTCATTTATGGCTATAAGAATAAACGGGTCAAGGCATGACAAAAATCTCTCTAGCGATTGATGCTTTCATCTGCCGCCATCCTTATTCGTTTCTCAGCCATTTCTGCATACTCGCAATCTATTTCATAACCAACGTAATGGCGATTCAACTTAATTGCAGCCACTGCCGTTGTTCCACTACCGATGAAAGGATCAAGCACTATTTCACCTTCAAAGGTGTACAGCTTGATGCATCTCGCGGGAAGCTCAATAGGAAATGGGGCAGGATGACCAATTTTTGTAGCTGATTCCGCGTTGAACGTCCACACGCTCTTCGTGAGCTTAGCAAATTCGTCCTTTGACATAGTGGAAACCATCCTATCTTTGATTCCACGCGTGAACGTTTCCTTTGAAAATATCAAGACATACTCGTGAGAATCCCTGAGGACCGGGTTCTTGGCTGACATGTATGTCCCCCATGCTATGGAAGAGCTGGCAGTGGCCCCTTTGTCCCAGATAACTTCTCCTCTCATCAGAAAGCCTATATTGAGTAGATCCTCTATTATAAAAGCATGAAGGGGGATGTAAGGAGTTCTGCCTAAATTTGCGATGTTTATGCAAATCCTACCACCAGGAACCAATACTCTGTAGACTTCCTTCCATATGGACGATAAAAAAGACCTGTATTCGTCAAATGACATTTCCTTATCATACAGCTTTCCTACATTATATGGGGGCGAGGTAACGGCCAGATGAATGCTCCTGTCAGGTAATTCTTCCATTCTCTCTGAAGATTTGCAAAATATCTTATCTATAACACTGGCGGAAACTGGATTCTCTTCAAAGTTCACATTTGAATTTCCTCTTGATAGTCCATCGTAAAGCTTGCTTCGGTAAAATTTAGATGAGTTGTGATTAAATCTGCTAGGGCTGCCGAACGAACTAGTCTTAGACCCACCTTTTCTTCTACTATTCATGGTCACCAACCCCGCCGATCAGTTCTTTTCTCGAAAGAAGCATATTTTACTGGTCTTTTTATGCATTTTACCCCTATCAACTTTGTTCCATTATCTAATGCGATATCGCCGGGAGAGTTGCTGCAAATTCTGTCTATTCGAAACTAGTTTAACATCTGACTCTCCAGAACGAGGCATGGCGGGAACAGTTTCACGCCTTGGCTACGAGATTTGTATTTTAACTGCGAATCAGCGACACTTTGCGTGATGAATTACCTAGTCTCCAATTCCGAACACACTTGACCTTTTCCAGATAAACTTACAAAAGTTGGGAGAAAGAATGAGCAGGAACTTGATGTCCCTCGCAAAATAACCATATGAGATTTATGGATTTATTCTGCATAACCTCAGAGATGCCTTCATAAGCCCCTGATAAATGGAACGTAAATTTCGCGGATCAGAAGCGAACCTTTTGCACAAAACGACGTTATAACAAGCATGGAAGATACAGATGAAATTATACTTTAAATCCAAAGGAATTGAGCAAAGGAGTGCCATCGCACCTTTCAGAGGCAAGCCAATGTTCTAACTAGAAATTCTAACTGTTCCTTACTTTAAATTCTGTCGCTTGAAGATGATCACGCGGTGGTTTGCTGGAGATATTAGTGGGATGTATAAATCACATGAAGCCATGGACGGGAGCTCTTTGTCGTTTGAATCACGGTAGCTTCTTTCTACATATTCACATTACGGCATGCGTTTAATATCTCCCTTGTGAATTAACGGGGAAAAAGTGCTATAATGCCTAATGAAGGAGATGGAAAATTTCGTTAAAACAAGAGGATGCCTAAGACTAGTAAGGCAACCAGCAACAATCCAAATAACTCCCGGGAAACAGTAGTTTCTAATACTCAAGATGACTGCGATACTTGGGATTTAAGCAAATTGCCACCCCCAAAGTCTGACTGGGAAAGAGAAATAGATCCACTCATTGCTGAAATAGAACGAGAATGCAGGAGAAATAAGCAACCTGTTAAGGTTGACTTTAAACCTGCCTGCAGGCTTTATGTACGACTGTTTTGTTATAAGAAGAGCAGGGAAGCCAGGATACTAAACGAATATACCAAAACCTGGACTGAAGTCAAGGGATGCTCTCTGTGAAATATACAGCCATAATTCCGATGAAGAACACAATGAGTTTATTGACCTTGCGTTTGATCTCTCGACAAGTAGGCTTTATGTCATCCGCTACATTGTTGTAATGAAAGATGAAGATGACCTCTATGAGCAGTACCGCTATGAGAAGTATCATGAATGTAACCTAAGCGATTACGGCGCAGACTGCATGGAGCTAGGTCTGTGGATGTGCCTGGAACATTCTATCCGGCTACCATTGGGTAGGAGAGTTGATATAATCACCAGCAGAATGAACGAAGAGTAACGAGTAACCTTCTAATGTAATCCTTTGCATATGTCCTAAGAAAGGATATCGCGGCATCAGCATTCCAAGTTATTTAGTCTTCCTCACTTCAGTGGGATTTTCCTTTACAGGCAATTCACTTAGGAATCTCCTCTGGTTATTCCTTCCAAATTTATGGCCAGTTTTCAAGTCGTCGAATGCCCGAATTGAGGATAAATCAAATGAGAATTGCCATATTGGTTTAATTCCCGTCTCTATAGCTCCCGGCTTTAAAATTAATAGCGAACGCCCCGAACGGGATTTGAACCCGTGTCACGAGCTCGACAGGCTCGTATGATAGGCCACTACACTATCGGGGCTCTGGTTCGTATTTAATGACTTTATTTAATGTTTTCTTGCTCCATTATCGGTGGAAACAATCTCCTCAGGGCTGCTATCTCACCCTCGAGTATGTGTGACAGTGCAAAAGATGTGAGAGGATACCATACTCCCCTCAACCTAATGTTCGCCATTATTATTATCTTATCCTGGAAAACTTGGAATATTTGATAACCCTTTAGTGGCCCCTGACCGTACTTAATGATAATTGAAAGATCTTCCTTTCTACAGTCAACAAATTCATTCTGTATTTTGTTCCTAAATGCCAATACGGATTCCCTATAATTATTGTCCATCTTTCTGATCTTTACATGACCACGCCATATGTTTACGTCGTCCAGACTTTCTACTATTTTCTCATAAGCATCGATGGCCTGTTCGTTGAGTGGGAACTCGTAGTATATCCGCACGGTTTGCTATTTTAATCTTAAATATATGTTCTTTGAGTCATTCTTCGATAAACGAAAAATGTAAAACTGAGACTGTCTTTTCTATTGTGAATAGCTTATTCTCAGAAAAAATCAGCAATACAGGACTAGGAACCTGGCAACTGGGCATGAAAGGATGGGGGCAGGGCTACGACGAGCCAGAGCTTTTAGAAGCACTCCTCACTGGCCTGAAAAATGGCATTAACTTCGTGGATACGGCTGAAATTTACGGCAATGGGAAATCAGAAAGTCTAATAGGGAAAGCGTTGGAGGAAGTCAGGAGAGAAGATGTAAGAATAGCTACGAAGGTCGCAGGATTCAACGCCACGTCCAGAAGGGTATCAAGAAGCCTCTTCGATAGCCTGAAGAGACTTAAGGCGGATTACATTGATCTCTATCAGGTTCACTGGGAACCCTCTGCCTACACTAATCTTAGGGAACTTTTTCGTTCCCTTGAGAATCTGGCCAAGGAAGGTTACGTGAGGCACATAGGTGTATCCAATTTCTCCGAGAGGGGGATAGAAATTGCAAATGAATCAATGAAGGATTTCATTATTGAGAGCAACCAGATTAAGTTCAACATTGTGGAGAGGCCAAGGCAGGCTTTTCTCGATTTTATGAAAAGCAGAAACATAAAAATAATAGCTTGGAGTCCCCTAGCTCAAGGATTTCTATCCGGGAGGTATTCAAGGAATAAGAGGCCATCTGGATATGTTAGGCGGGTAAACAAGTTGTTTTCGCCACAATATTTTGGTAAATATTGGCCCTTACTTTCAAAATTAAAGGAGATCGCCAGTGGTAGAAAAATAAGCATGTCTCAGTTAGTTCTTGCTTACGAGATAACATTGGGAGTTTTACCAATTCCTGGATTCAGGAATATCGAACAAGTGATGGAGATCGTTGGGGCCGCTAATCTCACTCTGACCGCTGAGGAGAAGGCATCAATTGATAAGGTCGCTGCGGAATGCGGCTTCCTAAGCTATTCAGGCTCCTTTTACCCTAGATATCTGCCGAATTTCATAGCGAGAATTGGGCGTTTATTTACGTAGAATAGACAAATGTCGATATTGGAATCCGGCAAAGAATAAATAGAGGATGTAACTTTACGTTGAGTTAGATGAGTTCTATAGTCTCTTATGGGTCATATGTACCTAGATATAGGATAAAGGTTGAAGAAATAGCAAGGGAGTGGGGTGAACATCCGGAGAACATAAAAAATGGCATAATGATATATAGCAAATCGGTTCCTGGACCGGACGAAGACGTGCTTACCATATCTACTGAAGCTGCGAAAAATGCACTAAGAAGAGTTGACATAGATAAGAAAAGCATCGGAGCAATATATGTAGGCTCAGAGAGTCACCCTTATGCGGTTAAACCAACTTCCTCAATATTAGTGGAGGCACTCGGCCTGCCCTATGATGTTCATGCAGCAGATTATGAATTTGCCTGCAAGGCAGGAACTGCAGCGGTTCAAAACGTAATGGCCATGGTTGACAGCGGACAAATAGAAAAGGGGATTGCCATTGGCGCGGATACTTCCCAGGGTGCACCCGGTGACGCACTGGAGTATTCTGCATCTGCTGGAGGAACTGCGATAATCGTGGGAAAGGATGGATTTGCTGACATTAATTCTACTCTGTCATTCACGACAGATACGCCAGATTTCTGGAGGCGTGAGGGAGAGAGGTATCCGAGCCATGGTGGGAGGTTTACCGGTGAGCCGGCGTATTTTAAACATGTCCTGACGGCTGCGAGAAAGATGATGGAAAGAATGTCCACCAAACCTGAGGATTACGATTACGCTGTATTCCATCAACCGAATGGGAAATTCCCTACCAGAGCAGCAAAGATGCTAGGCTTCAAGGATGAGCAGGTAAAGGACGGCCTTCTCACACCCTACATAGGCAATACGTATTCCAGTTCTATGATAATCGGCCTGTCGTCAATACTCGACAAGGCTGAGAGCGGTGATAGAATACTTGCCGTGGCCTTTGGGAGTGGGGCCGGATCAGATGCCTTTGACATAACAGTTAACGACAAAATCAAATCGCTGAAGAGGGAGAAGGCTCCCGGTGTAATGGAACAGGTCAATAAAGCGCTATGGATTGACTATGCGACCTACGTTAAATTCAAGGGAAAAATTGTTATGAAAGGAGATTGAACCTATGAAAGAAGTTTATATAGTTGGTGTTGGAACTACAAAGTTTGGAGAACTCTGGGATTCAAGCCTCAGGGAACTAGCTTCAGAGGCCGGACTTAAAGCAATAACTGATGCAGGAATATTTGCAGAACAGGTTGACGCACTGTACGGAGCGAATACAAGCGGGGGACAGTTCGTTGATCAGGAACACGTCGCTGCATTGATAGCTGATTATTCTGGAATCGCAGAGCTCAATATCCCTTCAATTAGGATTGAGGCTGGTTCGGCAAGTGGCGGTGCTGCTTTGCTTCAGGCATATTTAGCAGTTAAATCCGGTCACTACAGCACTGTTGTCGTTGGTGGTGTGGAAAAGATGACGGATGTTCCCACTGAAGTTGCAAATGAGATCATTGGAGGTTCGCTAGATGCAGAGTGGGAAACATTTTTTGGCGCAACTGAGGCTTCCTTGGCCGCAATGATAGCCAGAAGGCATGAGTACGACGGCCACGCCAAAAGAGAAAACTATGCGATGTTGCCTGTAGTAAGTCATGCACACGCCTCAATGAATGAGACGTCTCATTTCAGAAATCCCATTAAGCTGGAAGACGTTCTTAAGGCGTCTTTTGTAGCAGAGCCTTTAACTGTTTTCGACAACGCACCTGTTAGCGACGGGGCTTCCGCACTTGTCATTACATCTGACGAAAAGATCATAAAGAATGCAAGCCAGCCAGTAAGAATAAAAGGCATGGCCGCTGCGAATGATTTTCTCTCCCTTCATGACAGGCAGAAGATTGATTCGTTCAAGGCTGTCAAGAAAAGTACGAAAACCGCACTTGACGCATCGGGAGTCACAATTGGGAAGATAGACGGCATTGAGATCCATGACTCATACAGCATTGCTGCCCTCATACAATTGGAGGAGATTCTTGGTCCGGAGGCAATTAAGATGACAGAGGGGAACGATTTTTATTACAATTCCTCCAACCCTCTTAACGTATCTGGTGGCCTAAAAGCTCATGGATATCCATTGGGCGCAGTCGGCGTTTATCAGGCTGTCGATGCAGTGCTGCAGCTCCGTGGCAAAGCTGGCAAGAGGCAGATAAAGGACGACAGGAATATGCTACTTCACAACATGGGGGGGCTGGGAACGACATCCATAACCACGGTTCTGGGGGTTGATTGAAATGAGCGAAGTTCCGAGATTCTGGAGAGAATCAAAGCATAGGTATAGATTGGTTGGAACAAGATGCACTAACTGCAATACGTTGTATTTTCCTCCGAGGGAGATATGCCCTGTCTGCAGGAGAGAGTCCATTGGAAAGATGAGAGAGGAGGAGCTTTCTGGAGAAGGGAGTGTCTATTCTTTCACCGTGGTACACGACGGACTGGACCAGTTTAAGATGCAGGTACCGTACGTGATTGCGTTGATTAAGATGGACGACGGACCTCTCGTTACAGGCCAGATAGTTGACTGCAAGCCAGAGGACGTTAACATAGGGTCAAAGGTATCTGCAACGCTAAGGAAGGTAAGAGTAGAGGGGAAGGAAGGCATAATACAATACGGCTACAAATTCACCCTTAAGGAGTAAATCCCTCCTAGGACTTGACAGAGATTATGTCCACGTAAAAGTATAATGTCTTCCCCGCAAGATAGGGGTTGCTGTTCAGATAATAGTAGCCATTGGATATACCGCTGATATACGAGCCAGAGGGAAGTATGGTTCCGTTTATCAGAAGCATTGTGAACTGTATTTCACTATTCTTGCCTGAACCGGTTATGTTCTGAACCAGTATGCTGAAACCCGTAACGTTTTCGTAGGGGAAGTATCTCTGCCCTATCTGAGGCTCATTTTCTATATTAGCGTAATATCCATTGAAGCTAATGACATAGACGTACCATCCAGTAGCAGGATTCCTTACTAGGGCACCTGCAACAGGCGAAGTGTTGAAAGTAGACATGAATGTGGAATAGTTCAATGTTTCGTATACGGGAACGGTTTCGTTGACGGGTATTTTCTTGATCTGACTAAGATTTTCGAGACCGTATCCTTGCGAGGGAGAGACTGTGATTAGACCGGTTTGACCCTTTGCCATCCCTATAAGGCCATCGTCAAATCCCTTGATCATCGTGCCGGAACCTACGGTATCGTTCAGTGGGGTGAATGGAGGATGATATTTGAAATCTGGTGCCTTAATGTATGTGACGTTATTATTTGCTACGCTTGCCATATTTGTGTCGAAAACAAGGGGATTTCCATTTACTATTATGTAGCCATAATACCAGAGTGAAACATTGTCCCCGGGCTTTATCACGATTTCCTTGTGCTGTATGTAGCTGTAGCTCCCATAAGCTGCTACCGGGACAGCTATTACCAGAACCATAAGTATTACTATCAGGGTTCTAAACTGCATTTATGCTTAAAGGGAAACATCAATAAAAAATTACTCATATCCTCATAGGGAAAAGAATTACTTGAAGGAAACTTTCTCGATAGGATGGATAGAAGGGTCGCTTACGGCGGCCTCGTATTTATAGCTGCCGTGTGGGGAGCTACGTTTCCTATAATAAAGGAGACGCTCGTATACATAGACGCAATCCCGTTCCTTCTGTTTAGATTTGCATTGGCATCGGCCGTTATGATACCATTCATAGCAAAGAAGGTAAGAAAGAGAGATGCTGCATATGGCACAATTGTGGGAATCCCACTTGCATTGGGTTACATAACTCAGACGGTAGGATTACAATACACTTCTCCCTCCATGTCTGGTCTCATCACGGGAATATACGTGGTTCTTACTCCAATTCTTTCAATCTTCCTTCTTCGCGTTCCAAAAGACCCAGTAAAGGTGTATTTGGCAATTTTTGCATTTGCGGGAATGGCTCTCATGACGGTTACATCAACCTCAGGCGAAGCCTTGGGTAACGTGCTGACAATATTTACTGCAGTTCTTTACGCGCTGCAGATAGTCCTAACTGAAAAATTTCTTAAGGATAGCGATCCACTCGTTTTCACATTCTTTGAGATTCTCGTAGTTGCACTTTTGAGCCTTGCGTTTGATCCTGAATCTGTGATGAAAGCACAGCTTCTGGAGAATGGATATGTCCTGTTTTCCGTCATTTTTAACGGAGTGGTGGGTTCATTTCTGGCGATATGGATAATGAGCATTGCCATAAAGGAAATAAGCGGTTACATGTCGGCTCTCATTCTTATCCTTGAACCGGTGTTCGCCGTATTAATTTCCACAATCCTATTCCACTTCCGCATTAGCACACTGATGATTGTTGGCGGAGCAATCATAGTCTCGTCGATGTTTCTTGCGATCAGGAGGGAGAACAGGAGAAACAGATCTTCAGCTTTATCTTCCTGAGATATCTCAACCTTCTTCTAAGAAATATTATGGTAAGCATAAATGAAAATTTGAAAGCTCAGTTCCTAGGGAAATAGTTTATTTCTAAGAGGCATAGCTTCCCCCTTTTTCCATCTTTTACGGCAATTGCTTTAGAGTTATAGGAGACTAGCCACGCCAGTATTTTCAAAAAGTGACTATTTTGTAGATCTACGTTATAGAAGGAGTAATGCAATTCTTCTTATTGCCAGGCTGGAGAAATTCATAAATTAGCAATTTAGCTATTGATAAAGGATGAGAAGAAAAACATTCATGATGAAAAATAAAAAGATCAAAGAGTTTATTGTCCAAAAAATTAAGACTGGAGCTTAACTTCGATGTTTATGCCATCCGGCAGCTGTATTCTCATAACCTGCCTTATTGTTCTTTCGTCTGCGTCTATGTATATGAGCCTTCTATGAACCCTCATCTCCCATCTGTCCCAGGTTGCCGTTCCAGCGCCGTTCGGAGCCTTCCTTACTGGAACCATAAGCCTCTTCGTGTAGAGGGGGATGGGGCCCTTCATCTCCACTCCAGTTCTAGTTGCAAGCTGTCTTATCTCGGAACATACACTATCTACCTTTTTTACGTCAGTGCCAGATAAAGATATCTTCATTCTGTAGGATGGCATCTTTATCCACTTACTGCGTTTTCTTCTCCAGGTCTATGCACTGTCCCGCCGCGACTGTCTGTCCCATATCCCTTACTGCAAATCTAGCCAAGGGAGGAAATTCAGACATCTTCTCTATTACCATTGGTTTCGTCGGAACAATCTTTACGACTGCTGCATCACCTGTCTTGATATGCTGAGGGTGATCTTCCTTTGTGGTTCCCTGCCTCGGGTCTATGGTCCTTATGATCTCAGTAATGGTACAGGCAATCTGTGCGGTATGGGCATGGAACACAGGAGTATACCCGGCAGCTATGACTGACGGGTGATTGAGTACCACGATCTGACCTGTGAAGCTTGTTACCACAGTTGGGGGATTTGTTACATGCCCTGCAACGTCTCCTCTTCTAATATCTGTTTTTGAAATGCCCCTAACGTTGAAACCTATGTTGTCTCCCGGCTCAGCCTGTGGAATGCTTTCATGATGCTCTTCGATTGATTTTACCTCCCCTACCTTGTGGGACGGTTCGAATATGATGTTGTCTCCCACCTTTAAGACGCCAGTTTCTACCCTTCCAACCGGAACAGTACCAATTCCTGTAATGGAGTAGACATCTTGAACAGGTAGCCTAAGAGGCTTCTCAGTTGGCTTCGGCGGTATCGTCAGCTGGTTGAGTAGGTCTATTAACGAGGGACCGGTCCACCAAGACATATTAGGACTCTTCTTCATTATGTTGTCGCCTTTGTATCCAGATATTGGTACTATTGGCACATTTTTATAGCCTACAGAAAGAAGAAGCTGCTCTACCTGCTTCTTGACCTCCTCAAACCTTTGCTGCGAATACGGGGGCTGAGTCGCATCCATTTTGTTCACGAGCACGATCATCTGCGGAACTCCTAGAGTCCTTGCAAGAAAAACATGCTCCCTAGTTTGAGCCATAACGCCTTCCCCGTCTCTTGCGGAAACCACTAGCAGCGCCGCATCCGCTTGGCTAGTTCCTGTGATCATGTTCTTTACGAAATCCCTGTGCCCAGGCGCGTCTATTAGCGTGAAATAATACTTGTCTGTCTCAAATTTCCTGTGCGCAACGTCTATCGTGACACCTCTTTCCCTTTCTTCCTTAAGCCTGTCCATAACCCAAGCAAATTCGAATGTTGCCTTTCCCTTCTCCTCCGCTTCCTTCTTGTATTCCTCAATAATGTGGGCAGGTATCTCCCCATGCTCAAATAGAAGCCTGCCTACGGTCGTCGATTTACCATGATCTACATGACCTATGGTTACGAGATTTAGATGCGGTTTTTGCGTTGCCATACCTATTGTACCTCCAATCTTTTAATTAGCTTACGCCTATTTTTTTGCCATATATAGACTTTGTCAATGCTCAAATGCACGTTAAATAGAATAATAAAAAATAAAATTGATAAATGGTCAGTTCATACTACAGAAACTGTTCAGAGGTTTGCATAATAGTTCTCGTCGTATGGTTCAGGCTTCAGTCCCTTCCTTTCCCTTATCTTCGCCACGACAGAAGGTTGAATGTCTTTTGGAACAGTCTGATGTCCGTGATTTTCTGTAGACCAGAGTACTCTGCCACCGGTAGCGCTTCTTATTGCTGAGGCGAAACCAAACATCTCAGGGACAGGAACAAGGGCGGTAATTTTTGACTGTTCACCCTCCTGCTCCATTTCTACGATAACGCCCCTTCTCTGCTGAAATTCACGAGTAACAGCTCCTGACTCCTCCAAAGGAGTATCTACGAAAACCTTCTGTACAGGTTCCAAAAGTATCCTGTTAGCCTGGCACATTGCACCATAGATAGCGTTCCTGACTGCAGGTATCACCTGGGCAGGACCACGATGTATGCTATCTTCATGCAACTTTGCATCTACAAGTTTTACCTTAACCCCATAAACTTTCTCTGCGGCCAGGGGTCCCCTATCCATAGCCTCTAGAAACGCTTCCTTAACAAGTTCCATGGTTTCATTGAGATATTGAATACCCTTGGTCACGTCCAGGAGAATGTTAGGTCCATGAACCGCCTCTACTCCCTTTGCTTCATCCCTGTCCATGCCAAGCTCCTGAAGCAAAGATATCAATGTCTTCTTGTCCTTTATTCTCTCTGCTTGTGCTATGTCTCCTCTAAGTATTGCATCCACAATGCTGCTTTCAAGGGGCTCAACCTCTATGTAGAATCTGTTGTGCTTGTTTGGGGATTTTCCTTCAAATGGCCCACCCTTTCCCTGTACGGTTTCCCTGTATACTACTATCGGATCAGATGTTTCCACCTCTACCTTGTAGTCATTCTTGATCCTGTAAAGGGTAACGTCAAGATGCAACTCACCCATGCCTGACATGAGGTGTTCCCCTGTTTCTTGGTTTATCTCTACCTCTATACTTGGGTCAGCCTTTGCGACGGTACGGAGAACCTCAATCAGTCTCGGCAGATCCTTTGTGTGTTTTGCCTCTATCGCTACCGTCACAACGGGCTCAGAATAATGAACCATAGGTTCAAACGATTCAACCCCTGGGACGCTTGAAACTGTGGAACCGGCGATGGCGTCCTTGAGACCTACAATCGCAGGTATGTTCCCGGCATCAAGCTCGTCAACGGGAATCCTGTCTGGCCCGACCATCATGGCCAGCTGCTGAACCTTATACTTTCTGTCTCCCATGCCAGAAATATAAAGTTCGACGCCTTTCACAAGTTTCCCGCTGAACAGCCTTCCTATGGCCACTTCTCCGGCGTGTTCATCGACTATTATCTTTGTCACCATCATCATTATCGGTCCACCTGAGTCGCAATTTATCATTGCCTTTCCTACTTCGGAACCCTGGTCTCCCTTCCATATCTGAGGCACTCTGTATACCTGGGCTTCCTTCGGAGACGGGAGATGATGAACCACAGCATCAAGAAGTACCTTGTGCAATGGAGATTTTTTAGCGAGGGTCTTCTGATCACCGGCCTGGAGATACTGGTAAACTTCTTTGAAACCGATTGAAGACTTTGAGGATGACTTAGTGGATACGGCCCAGTTGTTAAAAGCAGAACCGAAAACAACAGATCCGTTCTCCACGTTGACCTGCCAGGAATTTTTAAACTCTTCCGGTGAATACTTTTTTAGAAGACGGTTGACTTCTGTTATTATCTTAATGAATCTTTTTACCATGTCGTCCGGGCCAAGCTTCAATTCATTTATTAGCCTGTCTACTTTATTTATGAACAATATCGGTTTAACCTTTTCTCTAAGGGCCTGTCTAATCACAGTCTCGGTCTGTGGCATGGGGCCCTCAACGGAGTCAACTACAATTACTGCTCCGTCTACCGCCCTCATTGCCCTGGTAACGTCGCCTCCAAAATCGACGTGTCCAGGCGTGTCGATTAGATTTATCAAATATGTGACTCCCCCAACGTCGTGAACCATCGACGCAGCGGCTGCGTTTATCGTAATGCCCCTCGCCTGTTCCTGTTCATCATAGTCAAGAACGAGTTGCTTTCCGGCCAAATCCTCGCTCATCATGCCTGCGCCTGCAATCAGATTGTCTGAGAGCGTCGTTTTGCCGTGGTCTATGTGAGCCGCAATACCGATATTCCTTATCCTCGTTATGTCCTTCATTACCTCAGAAGCTCTCTGAATGTTGTCTTCCTTTCTTCCCATATCGGATCACCTTGCAGATGCGGCCTGTCTCTCCTTGTCTTCTTTTTCCTTCACGGAATAGCAGTTTGGATCATTATTTGCTGCCGCGATTATTTCATCTGCGAGAGATTCCCATAAATTCTTCTTGGTCTTTTGGGCATTCTCCCTCGCACCTATTGATATGTTCCTTATGGCCAAGTCAAGCCTCCGCGAAGAACTTGTATCAACCGATTTAGGAACTGCAATCCCGCCGTATTTCAGTCTCGTAATCTCTTCCCTTGGGCCTGCATTTTGTATTGCATTGACGAAAATTTGAATTGGATTCTGCTTTGTCTTTTTTTCCACAATCTCAAATGCAAGTTTAACGGATCTATATGCGCTCTGTTTTTTCCCCGTCCATCTCACTGTCCTCATCAGGTTGTTTATCAGCCTTTCCACGATGTTCATGTCGGCTTTTCCCATGAACCTGTTTGCATGTCTACCGCCGCTATGCAGTGTTGCAGTAGGCTTCAATGAGATGTATTTAACCAATCCTGGATCTGTAACCGTAATCCCAGAAGAATCCCATTTTTCAAATATAAGTATTCCTGCCACAGATCTCACCTAACCGGTTTCTCCTTTCTCCCCTTAACAAGCTCTTTGAGAGAAACGTTGTTCACCTTTATCACCTTGTATCTTACGCCTGGAATATCTCCCTTGGACCTTCCCATCCTACCGCCAATCCCCTCCACCACAACTTCGTCATGCTCATCTATGAAGTTTATTGCGCCGTCTCCGGGGGCAAATGCAGTCAGCTGCCTTCCGTTCTTTATTAATTGTATCTTCACGCATTTTCTTATCGCAGAATTAGGTTGCTTGGCTTCTATTCCAACCTTTTCAATGACTATACCCCTTGCCTGGGGAGCACCCTCTAGGGGGTCGCTTTTCTCCTTCAATCTTAATACTCTTCTCTTATAGTCACGATCCGACCATCTAAGCTTGTCCTTACTATCTTTAATCTGTTTTCCGCCCATTAGACCATTAGGCAATTGTTTCACCTCAGGGTGCCCTTCAAAATGGTAAAGGCATATAAAAGTGTATCGTGTTTGAATTGAAGATCATAGCAATGATAATACTTTCGGAAACAACTCTACCTCTTCTCTCTTATGATGTTCTGCCAGAGTTAACTTTAGCTGAGTGAGGTAATTTTCTGTTTCCGTCCATCCGGTATATGTTGATTCTACGGATTGCTCTACTAGCTTCATTATCCCTGTATGCTCCTGCAGAATTCTGATGTAAGGTTCAGCATTTTCTTTACCTATTTTATCTATCAGGAATTTGAGTACCGTGCCCTCCTCATCTATTATGTGCTGTGAAAGAATTTCCCTTACGTCAGCTATCACAGGAAAAGCGCCACTTAAGTTGCCTGTTTTATAGGTCAATATAGCATCATCAATTACAGTAGGAAGGGTCGCATGTTCCTCCTTTAGCTTATCTATCAATTCCCTCATTGGCATTTCTCTTGGTCTCATTGTTGAGTATGAGAAAGGTGAATTTAACCTTTTAAGGCAATGTGATCGCTAATGATAGTAGCATAGACAAAACGATGCCACTTTCTCACATTACGCCTTCTCTGATGAATCGCAGACAGCATCACTGCAAGAGATTACTACATTAAATTCATTGCATTGGTTTTGATCGTGGAGAGATAAACAAAAGCGATAGCAAGTTGCCAATAAATCAGATAAAATTTTCCAGGCAAAAATTCATTTTCTCCGTCTCCTGAACAACTTGATTGTACAGGAATTACAACTTGTACGGACGCCAGGAATTCTATGATAACGCGAAGGCATAAGTTAGCGGGATCATAGCAATCTTTCACATTGCGTGCCTTGATGACTACAATAAACTAATAAAATGTAGTAGGCAAACGCATTTTTCTTAGCCACCAGCTACCGCTAGAAGTAGCGTCATAGGCATCAATAGTGCTGGTGGGTATTAAAAAGCAGGCTTAATGGCAGCAACTCTTGGTTTAATAAACCTAAAGGGTTCGAGTCATTCCTCCCTTAATCCGACATAAAAGGAATTCTTGAATCTGAAGACGTATCCATTTTTCTCTCCCTTTAGCTTCTCCTCGAGGCTTCTCTTCATCTCGTAGTACGAAGACGGATCGATGTTGAACCTCAGGTAGACCTTCCCTATCTTTAAATTGGAAAGGGCCTTTCTAAGATCGTCAAAGCTACCCGATTTGTTCACAACAAGGAACCTTCTTATGAGGAAAGGGCTTTCTATTGGTTCTAACGAAGTTGCAAGAGTCCTTTGTTTGTCTTCCTGGATTATAGACATGTCTCCCAAAGAGGAGACGAATTCTGGAAGAAGACTAGCAGCGGGAATTGAGGAATCAACGTCGTAGATATACCTCAGCGGTCTCTCAGCCTTGACGACCTTTCTTTCAACCTTAGGATCCGATATTATCCTATCCCCAGATGGAAGTGAGATTGCGCTTCTCCCGTAAATTCTCTTATTGCCTGTGTAGGCGCATAGCCTTTTCATTTCCCCCCTCAAAGAGATGAATTCTAGTTCCCAGTCATGAGGTATCCTGTCCGAGGTTATTGTTGCGGGGAGATCGAAGCACATATCTCCCTTATACGATCTGTATACGACGAACGGATTTGGGGAAAGGGAATCCATCGAAAGAGGAAGTACCCTATTTCTAGACGGGTCAGAATGAATGACGTCCACGTCACCCACCTCATCGATGATTTCTTTTGATGTTGCGTCCCCAAGTACGTATTTCACGTTATCCAGGCCCATCGATTCGCAATTTAGCTTGCACATTTCGAGCCTTTGGGGGTCTATATCCACAGCAATAACAGATCCGGATTCTCTAGCTAGGTTTATTGTTTGAATTCCTATACCGCAACCTAGATCGGCCACCTTTTCTGCCCTGAGCCTTTTGGAAATGTAGGAGGCTATTTCAACAGGCGTGCTTACACGGAAACTTTCTTTGTCAAAAACAAGACCCTCTGGAAGGGTTTTCTTAACTTCAGTCATTAAATTCAGATCGACCCAGTGATCTTGACAAACCCTTCAGATATTGTCTCTACCATGTTTTTGACGCCGAATGCTTCAAAAAAGCACTTCGCTGCGCTTGAAGTAACTTTGGCAGAGCCAATGCTGTAGCCACTTCCCATCAATATGAATTCTATCTTTCTGTCTTCTTTCTTAAGATCTATTTTGCTGACTGGAATGAAGGAGGACAGTTCTCTGATGTCAGAAATGAGGGAGTCTATGTCTGGAGAAACACTCTTCATCAGTTCTCCGAGCACTCTTCCACCTTCACAAGCTATCTTTATCATCTCCTCTCCAGATTCGTGAAGAGCAACATTTACGCTTTGATCGAGAAGGTTGCCAGGTATGGGAACCGCATTGATCGCTTTCGTCATCTGACAGTACTTTATAAGACTGAAGATCTGACCCTTTGTGAAGCCAGCTTCCAGCAGTTTTGAGTATAAGTCGAAGGATTCCGATATCACAGAACTTACAGTCTTGCCCTCCCTGTCAGCGACCTCCTGGACCTTTTTTGCTATCTCGTTTGTAACCGAGATGTTGAGCCGTGCCATTTACAACTAAATAAACGATAAGTATATAGGCATTCTCTAAAATTATTGTCCTCACCAGAGAAAGGAAATTGCAAAATCATTTTCTTTAAAGAGAACAGCTAAGGAAACATTTAAGGTATAAATGGATTATTTAGAGATGGAAATTCCCTGGACTGAGAAATACAGACCTACGATGATGAGCCAGATTAGGAGGGAAAAAACCGTGGAATACATACTCTCCTGGGCAAAAAAATGGGAGGCAGGAACGTCGACAAAAAAGGCAGTACTGCTTTACGGCCCTCCAGGCACCGGCAAAACGTCGACGGCCATGGCCCTGGCCAGAGAAATGGGATGGGAGTACATGGAATTCAATGCGTCCGATATTAGGTCCAAGGATGCCATAGAACAGACTGCGCTGAAAGGATCTCAGTATTATTCCCTCTTCGGAGATAGGGGTGGGAAGAAACTAATAGTTATGGACGAAGTCGATTCACTTTACGAGAGGAATGTTGAAGGCGCTGACGCGGGAGGAAAAGCTGCCCTTTTAAGACTAGTTGAGGCAACGGAAAATCCTGTTGTTCTTATAGCCAACGACCTGTATGCTTTGCGCTCAACCCCAACCGGTAAGGCAATATCTGATAAGTGTGAGCTCGTGGAGTTCAGGAGGTACATGAAGTCTCAGATAATGAGCGTTCTTAGGGAGATCCTTGAAAACGAAAAGATCTACTGCCCCCCGGAGAAGATACAATTGATAGCAGAAAATGCCAACGGAGATCTCAGGGCCGCCATTAATGACCTTCAGGGTGGATGCACATCATTTCCTGTGGAACAAAGGGATGTTGAGCTCAGCACGTACAACGTTGTCAATGATCTACTTCATCACCATTACTCGGTCATAATGGACGCCAGGATGGATATAATAAATGTAGGGCTAGACCCAAATGACTTTCTTCTCTATCTGCTGGAAAACGTATTCCCTCTCAAATCAAGCAAGGCAGATTTATACAGGGCTCTTGACTATATTTCCAAATCGGATTTGTTTCTTGGAAGGGTGAGCAGAAGGATGGATTATTCGTTATGGTCTTATGCCACTGATTTTATGGCGATGGTCTCTACGACTGATCTTAAGAGCGATAAGTATGAAAAGTTTCAGTTTCCATCCCTCATAAAGAATATGGCGATGCTCAGAAAATACAGAAATATGAGGAAAAATTTTGCATTCGTCATGGGAAGGTACATCCACAAGTCTGCTCTTTTCATGAACGAGGGTACGTTGCTCTACGTATTTCACATTCTAAGGAGGAACCCTGAATTGAAGAAGAACATTGAAGAATCAACTGGAATGGATCTCGACGAAACGCTATCAATGGATCTTTAACACCTTTTTTTTAAGCGCCCTTAAAGTACCGGAAACGATGTCTATTTTTAGACCCATTTTCTCAAGAATCTCTCTTAGAACTGGAAGTCTGTCGTGTCTCACTTTTATTGCTGTGATTCCTTTAAAATTGACGATCTTTGCGTCTCCTAGTTGATCGATTATACCCCTCAATTCGTGCGAGTTCACATTTTTGAGGTATGCGTATCTCCTTCTGCCGGTTTTATCCTTTACAGTCATTTGATAACTGTTATTTTCTCCAGATCCTTTTTGAGTATTTTAACGGCCTGCGAAATTTCCCCTTTTTCTTTTGCACCCGTGCAGACGACTTTTCCGGAGCCAAATAGGAGAAGCACGACCTTTGGCTCCTCTATCCTGTATACAAGCCCTGGAAATTGCTCAGGTTCATATTCCACGTTCTCAAGACCCAAGGACATTGCGATATTCGTTAAATTAAGTTGCATTCTCAGATCATACACGGCGACTATATTTTGCACTACTATATCCGGACTGCTGTTCACCTGAATTCCGGCCTTCTTCAGTTTATCCACTATTGTGTTTATAGTTTTGTTGACAGCGTCTATAGTTTTCGCCCCAGTGCAGTTAACTTTTCCCGACCTGAATATCAGTACCGCAGTCTTTGGTTCCTGAAGCCTGTATATTAATCCGGGGAACTGTTCAGGCTCGTATTCCGATCCTTCAAGAGCAAGGGCGATCTTGCTGAGATCTAGTTTTTCTGCCAGAGATGTTGACGCCACTATGTTCTCAATGGCTATATTCTCTTCATCCGTCATAAGTGTCGCAGTTTATATACCCTATATATATTAATCTTCCCCTTCAGTCCCTCATCAACTTTTCCAAATTTTTCCTTATTGCGTCAATGAATTCATCTGACGTGAAGTATTTATCAACGGGGGGCTCAGAAAGCCTTGCTATATCCTGAGTCATGATGTTGTCTTCTTCTATAGTTTTTATAACGGCATTTTCAAGCCTTTCCGTGAATTCAACGAGCTGATAGGATTTATCTAACTCGCCCCTTCTTCTGAGACCCCTTGTCCATGCGAATATGAGGGCGGTTGGATTCGTTGAAACCTTTTCCCCCTTGAGATACCTATAATAATGCCTCTGCACGGTACCATGTGCAGCCTCAGACAGATAATAGCCTTCGGGAGAGAGAAGTTCTGAAGTCATTAGAGCCAGAGACCCGAAAGCAGTTGACACCATGTCGGAGAAAACATCTCCATCGTAATTCTTGCACGCCCATACAAATCCTCCCTCAGATCTAACCACTCGCGATACTGCATCGTCTATCAGATAGTAGTTGTAGTTTATGCCTGCGGCTTTAAAATCAGACTCGTATTTCTCCTTGTAAATCCTATTGAATATCTCCTTGAAATCAGCATCGTATACCTTGGATATCGTATCCTTTGCACCGAACCAGAGGTCCATCTTCTTCATCAACGCGTATCTAAACGAGGCTTCTGCGAATCCTTCGATGGACTTGTCTATATTGTATATCCCCTGAATCACCCCCGATCCGCTCAACTTCGGAAACGAAATTCTCTGTTCAGAGCCATCATCTGACTTGTAAATAATATCAGCTTTGCCAGGAGATTTGAATTTGATAGAGACGCTATCGTATATGTCGCCGAATGCGTGTCTGGCCACTATTATGGGATTCTTCCAGTTCCTGACTACGGGCTTTATGTTTTTAATCATTATTGGAGCACGGAATACAGTTCCGTCCAATATTTTTCTAATTGTTCCATTCGGACTTGGCCATTCCTTTTTTAGATTGTATTCCTTTATCCTGTCGGCATTTGGAGTTATGGTAGCACATTTAACGCCAACCCCCCATTTCTTCACTGCATTTGCGGCCTCCACGGTAACTGCATCATTCGTTTTATCTCTGTTACTCACGTGCAGATCGTAATACTCAGTCTTTAAATCTACGAATGGGAAAAGAAGCTTCTCCTTAACCGATGCCCAGAGAACCCTGGTCATCTCGTCCCCGTCCATCTCCACTACCGGGTTTTTCATCTCAATTTTGTCCATCTAATCACCAGGAATGTGGTGAGATTATCCTTCATTATTAATACTTCCCGATTCAGCTCATCGGTACAATCAAAAAAATTGTAAATAATAACGAAAAAGAAAATAAGTAACAAAATAGGTCTACAGAACTCCGGCCTTTTGTTCGTCAAGTATTGCTTTCAGGTCATCCGTTTGTATGTTGGCCCTTAGTCCTATGAAATAGATTATCAGGTAAACGACAATCATTGCAACTGTGTCCAGAGGGAACGGTATCTTCGGCGCGACGGATGAGAAGTTAGATATCAGTGGGTAGCCGAATACGCTGAAATACACTATCAGATATGATACGTATAGAAGTGCAATAAACCAGAACGACGTCCTGAAATAGACCTTGTATTGCTGCTCGACCTTGTACATAGACGCAACTGTTATTCCGATGAAAGTAGCAGCTTCAACTGCCCATATTATCAGGAAGTAAGTCATGTTCTGCGTGAGCGTCTGCGAAGCTGGAGGATATAGAATGTAGAAGTAAGCGAAGTAGAGGGTGAGTACTGATATTATAAGACCGACTATTCCAACAGAATAGCTGTATCCTTTTGACAGCTTCAGCTTGGTCGGGCCATACAGGAAGAAGAATATGGGCATTCCGAGCAATATCAGAGAATACAGCCAGGACAGTGTAACTACCCCGGACCAGTAAACAAGAAGAGCGGCTCCGACAAACCCAATTGGTGCAATTACGCTGGCCCCTTTCAGAGTGAATGGTCGTTTCAGCCCAGCAGCGTGTTTCCTGAAACCGTGCAGCGCGAGAGGCCCAATCACGTACGTTATGACCGTGGCACTTGAAATGAAGCCTACCAAAAGATACCACGATGGGAACGGAAGGAAGAACATAAAACCTACTATGACTGCTACAATCATCGCTATTACTGGTACCCTTCTCTTCTCATGAACTCTGAGGAATGCTTTCGGATAAACTCCATCTGCAGATATTCCGTAAAATACCCTTGCTCCGTTACCTGTATATATCCATCCTGTCCCCGCAGGCGAAAGCCAGGCATCAATAAGCAGGAAATACGAAAAAGCAACGAGGGCAGCAATGCCGCTATATGACAGTTCGGTAAAGAACGGTGCAGAGCCTATTTTCGCAGATGTTATTGAGGCCCAGTCACCAGTGACGGATATTCCAGCAGGTCCCCACCTTATCGCACCAACGAACGCAAACTGGAGTAGAGTGTAAAGAACTATTGCGGCTATCACCGAATATATCAGCGCCCTTGGAATGTCTCTCTGAGGATTCTTCGCCTCCCCTCCAAATTCTAGAGCCTGCCTAAATCCAAGATAAGCAAAGACTATGCCGGCCGACGGTATTGCGTAGAACACCATTCCTATTCCCCTTGGCAGGAACCCACTGTATGCGGTGAAATTCGATGCCCTGAACATGAAGAGGAGGAAGATGAATGTTAAAGTTGGTATAATGAACTTCCACCAGGTCACAACACTGTTGAACCTTCCAAGGAATCTTATTCCGACGTAGTTTAGGAAGAAGAATATCACAAGAAGAAGGGTTCCAAACGCTATTCCATAGCCGGTCAAAACGCTAACTCCGGAAACAGTATGGAAAAGATTTGGAATGTATATGCTTGCGTACGAAAGTGTTGCTTCCGCCTCTACTGTAGGTACTGAAACAGCGCTCAAAAGGTAAGCCCAATTCATTATGTACCCCGTGAACGGTCCCTGAGAAAGGCTGGTATATCTGACTATTGCCCCTGACTTCGGTACTGCGGCTCCTATTTCGGCAAACGTCAGGGCAATAAAGAGAACTATTACGCCTCCTACAATCCAAGATATTACGGCTGAAGGCCCCGCAAGACTAGCTCCCCCTGCAACTCCAAGCAACCAGCCAGAACCTATTATGCCTCCCATAGAAAGGAAGAATAGGTCCTGAAATGTCAGCGCTTTCCGTAATTTTTGGTCAGATTTCACAGCAACTTTTTCAGCGACCTCAACGCCTTGATCTGTTGCCAATCAAACACCTCAAAGATTTTGTATGAAGTAGGTCATATTTATACATTTCGTTTAATTCCCCTTAATTTTTCCATATATGACGACAAAATGACAAATGTATGACCGAAGCACTCAAGTAAAAAATTCGTGATACATATCGGTCTCAGAACATTTGGACAAGAATAATTATTCTACATTGTAGCGACAATTATAAAAACGTTTTCACTTTTCAGAATATAACGCAGCTGAAAAAGATTAAACATCTTATCTGCAATCGTCTTCAGATTGAGGGATGGTTGAAAGACTACGAGGATTCAGGGACTTCTATCCAGAAGAACAGGAGATAAGGAGACGGATGTTTGAAGCTATGAGGGAAAGCTGCCTGGAATATGGCTTCAAGGAGATTAGTGGGCCTTCCGTTGAAAGCGTTGAGCTTTACGCAAACAAATCCGGCATGGAGATAATGAATCAAATGTTCTCCTTCAAGGATAAAGGAGGAAGAGACATAACATTGATTCCGGAATTTACCCCAACTCTTGCGAGAATGGTTTCAGCAAAGAAGGATTTGGTTAAACCGTTAAAATGGTACAGCATAGGAAAATTTTGGAGGTATGAGGAACCCCAGTCAGGCAGGTATAGGGAATTTCATCAATTAAATGCTGATATTGTAGGAAGCGAGAGCTATATGGCCGACGCAGAAGTTACTTCTCTTTCTGCAAACATAATGAAAAAACTGGGCATATTTGAAAAAGTAAGCATAAAGGTAAATTCAAGGAAGCTCCTAGATAACATTTTCCGAGCACGTGAGATAAAAAACAAGGAAGACGTTTATTACATACTTGACAGATGGAATAAGCTATCTGAGGAAGAAAAAAGGCAATACATGGTAGACAAAGGCATTGAACCATTAGAGGTAGAATCCATAGCAAACGGTGGCGTGCTCAGGGATCTTGATGATCCGGAATTGCGCAAAATAAAGGAAATAATGGACTACGTGAAGTCATCAGAAAATGCCAGCGTTGAGATTGACCTGAAGATAGTTAGAGGGCTCTCTTATTACACTGGATACGTTTTCGAAGCGTGGGACAGAGAGGAAAAATTCAGGGCTATCCTTGGGGGGGGAAGATATGACGAGATTATTGGCCAGCTAGGTGGGGAAAGGACCCCTAGTGTAGGGTTTGCCGTTGGAGATGCTGTTCTTGAGAACATAATGAAATCAAGCGGAAGATGGAAAGGGGAGAAAAGAAAGATCATCTTCCTTGCGACGGTGGATGAAAGGGGAAAGATATATGCACCTAAAGTCTCAAAGAAGCTCAGGGAATCGGGAATACAGGTAGACTCGAACGTATCTAGTAGGGGCATCAGCAAGCAACTTGATTATGCATCTAAGATGGGTTACGATTATGTTGCCATTATAGGCGAGAACGAAGAGAGAAAAGGAACTATTGTCCTTAAAAACCTTGCAACTGGAAAACAGGAGGAGATGGCGATTGAAAATGCTGGAGAAATTTCAGGAAAGCTCTGACCTAGCCAGAAAAAACTTTATATTGACCACTGATAGGTAATGGAGAATGGATTCCCTAGAGGACAAGATTGTTCATAGAAAAATCAGTAGAAATACCAACATGACAGTAAAGGAGATTCTTGACATGGTCGAGGAAATAAGGAAGCAGTATCCAGAAAGGGAAGTATTCTTTGACGGCGACGAATTTGCCATATGTTCGAGAAAGATGAAGAAATAGATTAACGAATTTTTACAGAAATCTCATCCAGCATGCTCCCTGAGTTGATAAGATCTGTGATCTTTTTTATCAATGTCGTTGTCTCCCTATCTCCCGAAAGTTTGCCCACGTGTTCATTTAAGATGGAGAAAATCCTATCAAGCTTTTCACCCGATGCCCCGTACATAAGCATCCCCTTGTAAGCAACAAGCATTTCTACTGCCACGATTCCCTTTACGTTTTCCAAAATTCTCAGAAGCTTCCGGCCCGATGTTGCTCCCATGGAATTATGATCCTCCTGGTTCGCTGATGTGGGTATGGTATCAGCAGATGAAGGATATGACAGGACTTTGTTCTCGTTGCAAAGTGAGGCCGCAACGTATTGTGCTATCATTAGCCCCGATTCAATCCCAGGATTTTCTGCAAGGAATGGCTTCAAACCTGAAAGAGACGAATCTAGCATCCTGAAAATTCTTCTTTCCACGATGTTCCCTAAGTCTGTCATCGCCACTGCGAGATAATCTGCCGCCAATGCAAGCGGTTCTCCATGAAAATTGCAACCCGATATGACTTCATCGAAAACAAGAGGGTTGTCTGTCGCAGAGTTGAGCTCAGTCTCCACGATACCCCTTACGAAGTTTATGGTTTGTAAGACTGATCCTAAGACTGTGGGAGTGCATCTTAGCGTATACGCATCCTGCACTTTACTCATGCTACCATCAAGCACTCTCTCACTGCCTCGAGTTAATTTCTTCAACTCCCTAGCAACAACAGCGTGTTCTGCGTAAGGTCTGACGCTAAATAACCTGCTGTCAAGAGCCTTTTCCGTTGCACGCAGAACGTGAAATGCCATGGCTGAAGAAATTACGCAGTGTTTCAAAAGATTTTCAGCATCGCTGAGTGCAAGAGCAATGTTTCCAAGCATATAGGATGTGCCGTTTATGAGTGATATTCCTTCCTTTGCTTCAAGCTTGATAGGATGAAAACCTCTTTCTTCAAGGAAGGGCATTGAATCTAGTTCCCGCCCTTGATATACTATCTTCCCTTCGCCTATTAAGACTGATGCCAGGTGGGCCAGCGGTGATAGGTCTCCGGATGAGCCTACACTCCCCTTTTCTGGTATATACGGTACAATATTTAGATTGAGAAGCTGCAATAGACTTTCAACTATTTCACGCCTAACTCCGGAGTAACCTTTTGCGAGAGAGTTTGCTCGAATTAGAATCATTGCTCTGACTGTCCTCTCCTCAACAGGTTTTCCGTATCCGGAGGAATGTGATCTTATGAGATTCTCCTGAAGTCTAATTGTCTCTTCATTCCCGATCCTCTCGCTAATGAGATCTCCAAAACCGGTTGTTACGCCATATATAACTTTCCCCTCCCGCATCATATTTTCAATCACTGTTCTGCTCCTGCCAATCTTCTCTATAGCACCTTTGGAAAGCGAAACTCTCTCTGCTCTTTCCGCCACTTTCACCACTTGATCAACTGTCAAAGATTCTCCGTTGATCGTTATCATGTTTCAGTGATATTTAACATGAATAAATAATAAGCCCGATCTTCTTTGGAGGGGCAAATGATACAAAGAGATACGGTACAAATGTTTAATCAGAGTTTTCTTATTACTTGGCTGAAATGACTGCCAACCATGAAGAAAAGAGAATGCTGAACAAGAGGAAAGCATGTATGATAGAATGCAATCAAAAAATGATCTGCGTTGATCCTGCTATTCCTGTTATCGGCCTCATAGGAAAAAAGTACACCATTATGATCATCGGAGTTCTGGGCAACGAAGGTAATAGAAAAAACTTCAACGAAATCCTCTCAGACATTCCTTTTTCTAGTTCTACCATAATATCAAAGAGATTAAAGGAACTTAGAAATGCTGGCATCATTGAAAGAAAAGATTACAAAGGAACAGTCAACTATTCCTTAACAAAATTTGGAATCAAGTTGAGGAGGGCATTGATCCCGCTCTTTAAGCTCATGGAAAAATCTGAGAATGACGGTCGCTTTACCTAAAAAAGAAATTGTAACTAAATGCTAGCTTTGCTTATTAGGAAAACCATCGCAGCAAGTATTTCCTACGTTTTAGCCTCTCGTTTCATATGCTGGAAGATGTAAATGAGCAAGTATACCCGGTTCCTCTTTAAAATCCTTGCATCTCGCTTTCTGTTTCAAAATAATGATTTGAACTATTTGTATATGGACCGGTCGGGATTTGAACCCGAGGCCTCCTGCTTGCGAAGCAGGCGATCTTCCGCTGATCTACCGGCCCCTGTTCCGGATAACGTCATAATTTTTTTATATTTCCCTGGGAGAGAGACCTATCCTCCATTTCATATTTGTCATATTCTATGACATTATAGAATTCCTTTCTGCTCATGATATTTTCTATTATAGTTTTCTGAGTTCCGTAAGCTGATAGGGTTGAGTATGTCGTGTCAATTGCCTTTAATGCACTTCTGAAGGCAGTGAGGGGGAATATCACTATTCTGTAGCCCATTCTTTCAAGCTCCTTAGCCTCCAGCAATGGACTTTTTCCGAACTCCGTCATGTTTGCCAATAGTATTCCTTTTACTTTCGAGGCAAACTCCTTGAACTCCTCCTCGCTTTCAAGTGCCTCCGGAAATATGCCATCTGCACCTGCGTCCATGTAAGATTTCGCCCTTTGCACGGCTCTATCAAACCCCTCAATAGCCCTTGAATCTGTCCTGGCAATTATCATAAAGTCTCTGTTGTTCCTCGCCTTAACAGCAGCCTTAATTTTCTCGACCATCTGATATTCCTCTATGACTGCCTTTCCGTCTAGGTGACCACACTTCTTCGGAAGGATCTGGTCCTCTATGTGTACGGCAGAGGCGCCTGCGCGTTCTAGCTCTATGATCGTTCTTTCTACATTTAACACTTCCCCAAATCCAGTATCTATATCAACTATTAGCGGAAGCCTTGAGACGAGAGTAACCTTCTTCGTTTCGTCAACAACCTCGCTCAGGGTCGTCATGGAGAGATCGGGAAGCCCCATTGATCCGGCCACGCCAGAACCCGATAGATATATCGCCCTGAACCCGTGTCTCTCTGCAATTAAGGCGCTTATCCCATTGAATACTCCTGGAGCAACTACTATCCCTTTTTTTAAGGCTTCCCTTAAGTATCTGGGACCAAAGTTTTCCCGTCCCATTGGTATTGAAGCATTTTCCATAATAATCACCTATTCAGAGTAATCAAGGGTCAGTTCGCAGATGTCTGATGAATAAAGTGCAATCCTCTCGGCATCTTCTAGAATCTCAGAAAGAGTTATTGCGTTGTCGTATCTTTGTATCGACCTGTTTATTTGGTCCCTCTGTCTCTTGAAGTACTCCTTTCTCGAGATCTCCTCGTTGGCCCCCTTAACATCCTTTTTGAAGAAGTATTCCATCGCTCTTCCCATGCTTTCCGTAGCATCATTTATGTATTGAATAATATCCCTGTTCCCTGCGTTCTCCTGATTGAGCAGTTTGTATATCCTTACGCCATGGTCAGCGATTCTTTCCAGTATCCTAGATATGAGTAGATAGGAGAGGGCTTCCCCTGAGGATATCTTATTTAGCTGCAGCACGGAATAATCCTTTAGACTCTGAGAGAAAAGACGTTGAATGTAGATGTTGAATTTGTCAACCTCATTTTCTTTCTGCAGCACATATTCCAGAGGTATCTTCTGGGGATTTACTGATTCAGCCACTATGCCTCTTACTAGCGTGACCATTCTTTTCATCCCCTTTTCAAACGTCAACATAGGGAGCGAAATAAGATCCTCCATGGTGGCCTCATTTTGTTTTTCATCTATGATCTCAAAGCCGATTGTAAGATCCAAGAATCGCCGGATAATGTCGTCCAGCATTTTCTTGTTTTCAGCCTTTATCGTCATCTTCCTTACACCCTGGATGTATTTTGAGATAAGAGTCCTGAGCTCGATTTCAAGATCTGCGTCTTTTTTCACATCCACTATTGCCGCAGATGTGTCCTGGGCCTTGTCGAAGGGCTCGAGCATTATTCCTCCCCTCTCATTATAGTTAAGCACGACTTTTGAACCAACTTTCAGGTTAAAATTCTGACACCATACCTTTGGAAGGGAAACTACAAGAGTACTTCCGCCCGTCTTCTGAATCTTTCTTATTTCCACCTGTTTGCATAACCATCCCATATTTCAATGTGTTCATTTTACGGCTTACTTGCGAAAAATAGATAATTTGAACGATATGACGGTGTTCTGATCCTGACATTAACACGCTAAACAATTATAGAGAGCATTTAGCTTGCGCAAATACAAATATAGTTTTATTAGTTGATGTCAATACAAAAGCTCTTTAATATGGGCACACTTTATACTGCTATGGATCAAGCATTCGAGTCTATTCTCTCACCAGAGTTTGAGATCAGTCCGAACTCCAAGATGAAGAGCCTCGAGGAAGTGTATGAGAAATTTGGGCACCTGATACATCCTGGGATGTTAGCTCTCAGAGTGACTGCATCGCTGTGCCCAGAGTGCGTGGCTGAGAACAAGTTTGACAGGATGAAGATCCCCGCCCTGGTTTATGCGGAAGGCGGGGAAGTAAAGATGATAAAGGAATGCCCTGAGCACGGAGTGACTAAGGAGAAGTATTGGGAAGATTACGATATGTACATGAATGCGAAGAAGTGGCTTGACAAGGGCATAACGCTTGAAAATCCTATGATCAGTCTAGCGGCGGAGAAGATAAACTGCCCGACCCACTGCGGTCTTTGCGTGAAACATAAGAGCCATACCGGTCTGGGGAACGTAGTACTTACGAATAGATGCGACCTGTCATGCTGGTATTGCTTCTTCTATGCTAAGGAAAACGATCCGATTTACGAGCCGACTCTCGATCAGATCAGGATGATGTTAAGGAGAATGAGAAATGAGAAGCCGGTCGGTGCAAATGCAGTGCAACTGACAGGCGGGGAACCCACCCTCAGAGATGACCTCCCTGAGATAATCAAGATAGCGAGGGAGGAGGGGTATGAACACGTTCAGCTCAATACGAATAGCATTAGAGCTTCAAGGGACGTAGATTTCATTAGGAGATGCCACGAAGCCGGGGCGAATGTCATATACACAAGCTTTGATGGTGTAACTCCAAGGTCCAACCCAAAGAACTTTTGGGAAATTCCAAAGGCTCTTGAGACCTACAGGAAGGTCGGAGTAGGGGTTGTCTTAGTCCCAACCGTCATAGGAGGAGTTAACGACGGCGAGCTAGGAGACATCATTAAATTCGGTCTTTCAAACCTTGATGTAGTCAGAAGCGTCAATTTTCAACCAGTGTCTCTTGTTGGAAGGATGCCGGATAAGTTGAGGGAGAGACAAAGAGTAACGATACCAGGGGCAATTAAAAAGATAGAGCAACAGCTCGACGGCGCAATCGGAAGGGAAGATTTCTTCACCGTTCCAAGCACTACTGCAGTCACCAACTTCGTTGAAGCCCTTAAGGGGAAGCCTACATACAGATTGAGCATCCATTTTGCCTGCGGAATGGGAACTTACGTCTTCAAAAACAAAGATGGCTCGATTATCCCAGTTACAAGATTCATAGACGTCGAAGGCCTCTTTGAGTATCTGAACGAGCTTTCAACCGACATCAGCGAATCGAGGATAAAGACACTTAAGAAAGCATCTGCATTGACAACGCTTCTAAGGAGACTCAACACCTTCGTGGATGAAACGAAGGCACCTGAAGGATTCAAGATGAGAGAGATGATATTCGGCGCATTTACCGGAGGAGACTATCACGGTCTTAAGGCATTCCACTACAACTCACTGTTCATAGGTTTCATGCATTTCATGGATCCATACACGTATGATGTGGATCGCGTTGAAAGATGCGACATTCACTATGCAATGCCTGATGGAAAAGTAGTTCCTTTCTGCGCATTCAACGTGATACCTGAGCTCTATAGGGATGCAACGCAGAGAAGATTCTCCATGGATCCGAAGCTATATGAGGAAAAGACGGGCAGGCTGCTAAAGGACGAAAAGTTCATAAGGAAATATACTGACGCAGAGAGGGCTGAAATAATATCTTATTACGAGAGAAGTATAGGAAGGAAGATATCTTAGAGGAAGAGCACTCTCTTCCCCACTATTTTGTATTTTTTTTCACTAAATAATTTTATAGCTTTTACCAAGAGTTCATGCTCAATAGGGTGCATCTTCTCCAACAAAGATGAGGGTGTCTCATCCCCATCAACTTTTATACACCTCTGAAGCACTATTGGCCCTGCGTCCACGTCCTCCGTCACAAGATGAACGGTGACGCCCGTGACTTTCATGCCACTGTTAAGAACCTGGGCCGTAACCCTTTCCCCGTACATTCCCTTGCCTCCAAATAGAGGAAGAAGAGAGGGATGAACGTTCAAGATAGGCCTGATTCCAATGAGACCTGCAGGAAGAATCCACAAGAATCCAGCGAGAACGACAAGATCAACGTTCATGAAAACGGGAGTAAGCTGTTCAATCATCTTATCCTTACTGATGACCATTGTTTTAATGCCGTGGCTTTCAGCCCTCCTTAGAGCGCGTACACTAGGGTTGCTGGATACCACTTTCAATATTGACACATTGTTGAGAGATCGATTTTCAATGGCGTCTATTATCGCCTGAAGATTCGTCCCCTCGCCAGAAACTAGAACTGCCAACTGCATCTGTCATAACAATTTCATCGAATATATATCTGCTTTTATCCCTCATTCCGAGGGCCATTTCCAGCTCATAAAAAGATATAACTGGCCTAGAAAACGTTGAATAGTCCTCAATAGTTACCCTAGGACAGGCCGTGTTAACGTAAACCTCCGCTGGAAAGTTAACAAGTTCCTCATCACGTATCAAATCTAAAACAAGAATGAAAGCTCTTTTCCCCTTTTCGGAGAGAATTTTCATTGCCACATTGGCTATTGATGAGCGCGTTTGGCCTATTTTTGATGAGACTATTATGCCAAAAAATTCGGCTCTTGAAGCTGCGTCTATAGCTGAGTAACGCTGCGAAAGGAACTTCCTCTTTTCCTTTTCCATGTTTAAATATTCCCCAGTAACTGGATTGAAAGCAATCACGTTCTTATCCTGGAGTGCTAGGGAAATTCCCAACGGATGGAAAATTCCTTCTCCGATGAACAATACGTTTTTTTCCTCGCCTCTGGCTGCTGAGACATTGCAACCAAGGATCTGACCCGGGTAAAAGATCCTTGAGTCTCCCTTCTTAAGCGTAACCTTTTTGCCGCTATCTTCAAGCTTTCTCTTTATTTCAGGTAACTTAGAGCTGTAAGTCACGTTGGACGTGAGCAGAAGGGAATCGAAAGGTATCTTATCAGGATTCAGGTCAATATTCATTTCATCCTGAAGTTCTTCAAATAAAACATTTCCTTTGATGTTGAGGTTAGGTATAGGACTATGCCCAAATTGTATGAGCAGATCCCAGCTGCCGGTTTGGGGGATGTCACACGCGCCCCAGAACGGGTCTCCAAGAAATATCAACTTTTTCTCTCCAAGTACCCTTTGTATCTCTTCTACTTTCCTCTTTAGGCCCTCCGGTATCTGTATTGCCACTAGATTTGCATTCTCGTATCTATGATCTCTCTTTATCCTTTCCAGTTTTGCGGTGAAATCCATTTCTAAAAGGTTATATTAACCTGCCTATTAATGGTTAAGCCGTGGTAGCCAAGCGGCCGACGGCGCCAGCCTTGAGAGCTGGTCCCCTCACGGGGGCGGGAGTTCAAATCTCCCCCACGGCGCTAAACAATTGTTCAAAACTGCTATCAGTGCCATGATCGTAATAACTTAAAATGAAGTCGCCAAGTATCAGTATTTATCCAAATCAGACAAGATCCGTAATCCTTAGATCCATCTATGAACCGTCAACCCTGAGGATGATTGAGGGCGGGCTCTTGATTCGATAAGGATGTTACTTACCACCTTTGCCTGTTTTAAACCCTCAACCTCTTCTCTAGGCAAGAACCATCCTATTTAGTAATTTATATTCAAAGCCTTTAAGGTAAATTCCAAAATGGTAGTAACATGGCAAGAACATTACATTCAAAGCCAATGCGAATGAATGATACTCTTTCCAGAGTCTGCAATATCTGATGAATCATGATAGTAAAAAAAAGGCGATGAAAAGAAGGTTAAGATCTGCTGCCGGCATAATTGACCGTGTCTTGAATATATTGCAAAGAATATCCTGTGAGAATTTAAC
The DNA here is from genome assembly GCA_038729485.1 of Thermoplasmatales archaeon. Classification (GTDB taxonomy): domain Archaea; phylum Thermoplasmatota; class Thermoplasmata; order Thermoplasmatales. Next base: position 180,778 of record JAVYRX010000001.1, read on the forward strand.
ATCCACCTCGTATTCTCCTAGGCTAAAAAGTCTATAATCTTATAAATTACTGCGCAGCCTGCAGTGGCAGAGTGTTCAAAAGTTTCTTTAAGTTTTACAAGGGCTAGTACCTCAGTTAAAGTTAACGTGAGAGCGCTGGAACGTAATATAGAATGGAAAAATCTGTCAGAATAACGGCAAGAAATGAAATCGACATTGCAAAGGAAAAGATATTATTCTCCATGAAGCTCAGTAAAAATAGTATTCCTGAGATTCCAGCTAGCAAAACAAAAAGAGCGTTTGAAATACTGAAAACGAAGATCTTAATCTCTCCCGAACTTAATGAAAAAGCCACGAGAATAAGGGATATTATACCTACAAGAACTCCTACTATCATATGAATTAGGATCTCTGGGATGGAGACCATGACAGTCATCATAAAACTCATTGCATTAGTGGGCAGTGCAGCATTTATAGCTGGCGCGAATAGATTTATCCACATTCCAAGTAAAAACTGAACGGAAAGGAAGAACAATTGTATCATCACTACTACTCCAATTAGCCTTCCATCTTTCTTAATAGAAACCATGAAAATCACTTTTCATTTCTTTCAAGATCATCAACCATCTGCTTATACTGTTCTCTGGTGATCTCGCCTTTAGCATATCTCTTCTTAAGTATCTCCATAGCTTCGTCGCGATCCCACCATCTCCAATCATGACCAGTGAAGCCAGAGGACCTAGAGATCCATCCCACAGACCTAGCAAACCACAAAATTACCCATATGAACAGAAATAGGAAAAACAGCCCTATGAGAACACCTACAATATTCCAAACTAGCGCAATCCATCCGGTGAATGTATAATAAAAATTATGCTGATTGAAAATGGCACCGACGACAACGGCTATGCCTATCAGGATGAAAAGTACCGTTAGACCGTACCAGAACATTCTGCGTGGGTCGCGTGTATAGGATGCCGTCATGAGCTACCGTTTATCTATAGGTAACGAAGTTAATATATTTATGTAGATCGAGCCTTTAAAACCAGTATGACTCAAACATGCCTGCCCCAAAAAAATTGAACATTGCCATGTGGATTTGGGCTAACTTTAACGAAATAACCATGTGTTTTTGACAAGCCTAATAAATTGTCTAATTTCATTTACCTATGCATCTAAAATAAATCATATCTTTTTCGCTTTTCAAATCTAAGAAATCTTGTAAAAATGAGAAAAATGGTAAACTATAACCGTCAAGTACAAATTTGGTTTGAAATGGCTACAAATGAAACAATCAGTAAGAGGAATGAAAAAATTTCCAAATTCTGGGAATACTTAATCTATCTTGCTATTTTCGGGGCAATAATATCTCTCATATCAATTAGGAAGAACTATATTCTTGCCCCACCATACGCTGTATCAGCATATCTTATCGTTTTTCAAAGGAAGACAAAATATTCCAGCAGGTCTGGCATAATTGCTAGCTACCTTTTCGTAATACTATCCTCCTACATTCTTCACATTCTTTTTTCTCAGAGCATTTTAGGTATGGCCCTAAACGTGATTGCTGTTTCGGCTTTAATAACATTTACAGGATTCACTCATCCGCCCGCTATAGCACTTACGATATTCTCCTATCTAGACGACAACATAATCGACTTCACAATATCGACGCTACTGGCACTGATCATCCTTGTTGTTTCGTCTCTTCTGATTGATCAATATGACTGATCGAATTACCTTCCCTCAGATAATGAACTAAAATGTGAAGTCAACTTATTAACTGCGTCTTCCTTTTTTTAAATATTGCATTCCTCATCTCTAATAAATATAACATTTAATCATTCCACGCAGCAGGACATCTTTGTGATGTCTCTTAAGAACGATTGAGCTGCGAGCTTGATCCCCTCCGAAAATGAAGGAAACGTGTGAGTCGTAGATATAATGTCTTCCATTGTATACCCATATTTTATCGCATAAGCCCCTTCGGTGATGATTTCAGAGGCAATTGGTGCTAGAATATGAAGCCCAATAATCTTATTGTTCTTAGCATTCAGTACTAATTTTATAAGCCCGTTGGTCTCACCCGTAATGCCTGCTTTGATTAGATTTTCCAGTTTGAGCGTTCTGGAAACGACGGAGCCACCTTTACGTAAAAATTCTATTTCCGTCATTCCTACGCCTGCAACTTGAGGGGTCGTAAATACCGCCCATGGTGTGCTGTCGTAATCTATTGTCGTGTCCAGACCGAACATGTTGCTTACCGCTGCAACCCCTTCCCTGGCGGCAAGGGTTTCAAGGTAAATGTTTTTTGATACGCAATCTCCCGCCGCATAGATGCCAGGGATGTTGGTCTCCATACTGCTGCTGGTGAGTATACCCCCTTTAGGATCAATCTTCACCCCCACACTATCTAAAGACAGGCGGTCTGTATTTGGAACCCTTCCTGCTGCGACTATTATTTCTTCAACATCTACCTTCTCAACTTTGCCTCCTTTCATGAATCTAATGGATCTTCCTCCATTAGTCTCATTGATCTCTACAATTTTGGTGTTAAGGTTGACGCGGACCCCCTCTTCCTTTAACAAGTTCTCGAGTACAGCACCTATTTCAGGTTCAGTTTGCGGAAGAACAGAGCTTTTCTTCTCCACGATCGTCACCTCTGAACCCAGATATTGGAGGGCTTGTCCAAGCTCCAGTCCGACAGCACCCCCGCCTATTACTGCTACGGAAAGAGGTAATGAATCCAGTCTCCAGATTGTGTCGCTTGTGAGAAAGCTTGAACATTCAAGTCCTTTTATACTCGGAATTGCGGGGCGTGATCCAGTTGCGATTAATACTATGGATGCCCTTATCGATGCAATCCTTCTACCTGCTTTGTCTGTCACGCCTATTTTCTTGTTCCCATTGAATCTACCTAGCCCCTCGAAATAAACTACGTTCCCGTAACTCTCAATCACATCCTCATACTTTCTTTTCCTAGAATCGGAGATATACGATCTAAGACCTCGCATTAAATCTCTGAAATTATATTCTACCCTATTTCCTGATATTCCGGAAATTCTAGGATGGGCTGGATTGAAAATCGCTTTGGAAGCTTCGATAATGTATTTTGACGGAACGCAACCTACATTGACGCACGTGCCTCCCAGAGGGCCCACCCCAACCATGGCTATCTTCATTTCTCCCTGACTAAGCTCAGTGGCCTTTATTGCTGCAGAGAATGCAGCAGCCCCGTTGCCAAGAATTGCCAGATCGTAATCTTGTTCTCCCTGCTTCAACTCAATCCCTCAGACTAAATCAAATTAAGGTTGCCCTATATCGTGAGTTTTTGGAGAAAATTTCGTTTTTCAGTATGTCCTTTGGCCCTAACTCATTAGGATCTATCTTTACGACACCTATGCCTTCCGCAAGTGATATTTCTGCTTCCTTTACCCCACGCTGCGCCTCAAGGCTCTTTTTGACAGATGCAGAACAATCCTCACAGCTCATCCCGTATATTCTGATCTTCACACACATTTCGTCCATGAAAATGGATACCAAGCAATTATTTATATGAAAAAGTAAAATTTTCTTTACTTAATGCGCGGTCTTGAAAAATTCAGGCGATGTTGGTGATGCAATTTTTCTAACAATAGACCGAGGATAAACTTGTTTTGGATTGAGACTTCAGCCTCATTACATATCGGCTCAAGGGTCATATGTGATGTAAAGCACCTTGACGAACATTCAACTTGCCTGAAATGATACTTTCTTGACTATGGAATATTGATTTCGCTTCTCCCACTCTGCCTTATGAAATCTATCCATCAAGAAATAATCAAGGATATGCCGAAGGAAAGCCGATCATTATATGAGGGTTTATCTCTCCGACCTTTATCTCAGGTCAAGCATCTTTAAGTCAACACCTGCTATCATAGCATTGTCCATTTATCAAAATGAGGATGTGAAATTTACAAACAGACTTATCCTCATTTCCCATTACCAAGAAGCTGGATCGATATGCTGATGTCCTGGAAGGTAAAGGACGGGGTTATAGGCCTCGCTGACGACTTCGGTAGAGTCCTATCGTTAGATTATGAAGGAAGGCTGCTCTTCTTTTCTGAAAATGGGGTTACTTACAGGAGAACGCTGTTGAATAGGTTCATAGAGCTAAAGATCGAGGATGGAAAAAGAATTGTCAGGGAGGTTCCGATGGACACAGCAAAATCCGTGGTTCTTGATGCCAGGAGTTTCTTTGAGAAGGCGATTGCGAATCATCCTCCCCCGGGATTAAACGACCGGGTCTACACGCTGACAGAGAGGATCAACTACGACTGGCTCGTAAGAGATGCCCAGGCCTTCACTTTAATCTATGGAGGGGGAGTCCCCATTGTTCCTCCTGATCAGTACTTTTCCCTGTATCTTAGATACAGCGAGGGATGCCCCTGGAACAAATGCTCATTTTGCATGTTGTACCCTGAAACAGTTTACCGTGTTAAGACACTCGATGATATGTCCAAACAAATTGACTCCCTTCTTGCTGTTCTGGGCAGAGGAATAGAATCAAGACAATCTGTCTTTCTCGGCGATGCAAACGCTATAAACACAGATACGGACCTCTTAATTGACGTACTTGCCTTAGTGAAAAGAAGGATAGGTCTCCCGGTATACGCATTCACTGACGCCTTCACGACTATGAAGAACAAAAAAATCGGAGATTTTATAAGAATGAGGGAAAATGGACTGACTAGGGTTTACATAGGAATAGAATCAGGAGATCAATATGTGCTGAAATTGCTGAACAAGCCGATGGATATTTCAGGGGCAAGAAGAGAGATTGAGGACATAAAGAGGGCGGGAATAGGAGTTGGCGTAATAGTGATGTCTGGCGCTGGTGGAAAGGCTCTTGCTAGGGAGCATGTTGAGAGCACAGCAAGATTCATCGCGACCCTACCCCTAGGAAAGGGAGACGTGGTTTACATCTCCCCCTTAAGGGAATATGAAGGGTCTGAATACGCAAAAATCGCGAGCGAAAAGGGGCTAGGAATCATGAGCGGAAGTGAGAAGCTTGATCAGGCTGAGGACATAAGGTCCGAAATAAAAGAGATTTGGATAAGGAAATTCTCTCTTCCTCCAGAATTTCAGATAGCACCGTACATTCTAGAGGAGTCAGTTTACTAGTTTTTATGTGATAGTAACGCAACTGCATTAAACAACTCCATTAGGGGCAGATAATGAAGGAAATGAGAAGCCTACGTAAGAAAGGAAACGCCATAATGGGAGTCATACATTGCAAGAAATCTATGACTCTGAAGTTATGCATTGCAAACAATGGATGTTGGATCAATCACAAAAGAGGTTAATAAAAATAAAATGAAAATTAAGGGGGAAAAATCATTCCTTCTTCATTCCGAACCTCTTTCTCAGATCTCTCAGTCCGGTGAAGCCTGCCACTGCAATTCCAAGCGTCACAACAATAAGCACAATGATTACTAAGTCAATTATGAGCCCGTAGTTTACGATGTTGCCCGTCTTGTTCTGTAGTGAGTTTACTGATTTCTGCACTGACCCAACAGCCACCTGCAGGGTGCCCAAGGAAGTCTGCACTGTAGCAATATCCCCTTTTATTGAGGTAACATTTCCCGTGAGGGAACCAACCGAGGTCTGGACAGTTGCCACGTTTCCTTCTATGGATTTCAACGAGGCATTCAGAGAACCCAGAGAAGTTTCGATGGTTCCGATCGTTGTTTCAAGCGTCACGACCGTTCCATTTAACGCAACAATTGAAGCGTTAAGCGCGGTAACTGAGGACTTCATCGTACCAAATGAGGTATTCAGGTAAACTACGGTGTTGTTTATGGAAGATATCCTCGCGTTAAGCTCGCTGAGCGGAATGCTGAGAGTTGCCGTGATGGATGAGTTGACGGCGGCTGTGATCTGTGCGATCTGGCTCTGCGAAATTCCCGTGACTAAGGCTCCGTTTCCGCTGGCAAGTCCAAGAAAGACGTCTCCCCCGGACATTGTGTATGTTTCACTAGTTGTCATAGAACCCGTGACAGCGCTGCTGCTGCTTTCAACCGTATACTCATTCTGCTGCCAAGAGAGATAAACCCCCCAGTAATTCCCGGGAATCCCGTTCGGCATCTGGAATGAACCGTTGAGATAGGAAGCTGACGACGTCGCCTCGAAGGAGGCAGGTGAAGTGTAGACCGCAGAGCCATTGAAATAGACCGTTACGTAGATGCTGCTGTAATATGGCCCGCCAGATGGACCACCCGGCGCCGATGGAGGAGTAGATGGCTTCCAAGAGTAGTTCAACAGCTCTCCTGGGAATGCATAATATCCGCTCATTATGGTAAGCGAACTGCTCGGAGTTACGTTGAACTGCGCGGATGAAACTGTGTTCAAATTTGATTCACTAACTACGGTGACGTTGTACCTTCCGGGTCTCATTACCGGAACTGTGAAGCTTCCGGAGTACGAACCCGTACTGGTTGTGGTTAACGATGATACCTCACTTGAAGCCACATATACGTCGTAATTCGTGTTCGCAGAAAAGCCTGCCATGGTGAATGAGATCGACTTCCCTATAGAACCGCTCGATGCAGAAAGCGAGAAGGATGGATAGACCGTATAGGACGAATAAGTTGTGTACGTGGAGCCCTGGTAGGTAGCCTGTGCCACTACTTCGTATGTACCTGAAGGTTCCGGAAATGATGAGAGGGATACGCTAAAGGTGAATGCACCGTTCACAAGGCTCTCGCTCTGGGAAATTAGGGATGAAAGAGTGTAGTAATAGACCTTCACTGTTGCAGAAGGATAGAATGAATAGCCCACTATGTAATAGCCCGTTACAGCGCCAGATGTCACAATAGGTATGGTTTGTATGTTACCAGAGTTCAATAAAGTCGCTGGTCCCGACACGACCACTGGAGTAGAATATATCGCTGACGAGAGAGGTTGACCTGAATACGTTATTGATAGGTAATAGAGACCGTCTGATGTTGGCGAAATGAACGAGATTGAAGCGGATGTCGTGGTTGATGAAAGGGTGGTAGTCGTAACTGTGCTTGAGCCCACTGTGAATGAGAGCTCGCTGGAGGACATGTATATGTTGTAGGAGGTACTGAGACCAGGATACACCAACGAACCTGACGGTATTAATCCGGAAACAGTGACAGTTTGACTCACATCCTGTTCCAATATGCTTACTGTTCCGAACGAAATGCTAAAGTGTGGTGGCTGTACCGCTGTGTATCCGTAGGTGTTTCCTGAGTAACCCGTTACAGATCCGCTGGAAGAGGTTAATGTTATGCCTGAAGTGGTAGCTGAAGATCCAAAATTGGGAGAGAACGTGAATATTAAGGTACCGTTTGATGCGGGTTGAAATTCAAACGTGGATGCACTATTCAATACGACCTCCCCGACCTGAATTGAAAGCACTTTGGCGCTTGTAGATGAAGCGGAATCAGAGAAAGTATAAACAGTCGAAGGAGAAAGGCCGAATGCCTGCACATGGTAATACCCGTACGACGGGAAATACTCAGTTGTTGACGTCATGGCAATGCCATCTGGATCAAGCACCTGGAAGTAGCTTGAAACCGTTACGGAAATGCTGTCGTAGAGGCCGGAAGATGATGCAACGGCATAATAGCTTCCTGCCGGAAGAGCAGGAATATTGCCCTGCAATTCGGCGTATCCATTACCATCTGTTGTTACCTGACCAAGGACAACGGATCCCAAGGTTATTGAGACCTGGGCACCAGATGGGAAATTATAGACCATTGCAGTGTACTGCGCACCGGGTGCGACAGAAGTGGGTGTAAATGTGAAGCCGAGGGAAACAGGGTTCGGTATTGAAACGAGAATTGCATTTGATTGAGAATATGAGGTGGAGTTGTATTTGACCACAACAGTGTAAAGGCCAGATGATGTGATGGTAGAAGAGAGGCTAGCCGCCACTGAGAATGTGCCTGATGCAGAAGCCGTTGTTGCAGAATTGATTGCTGAAACGGAACCAACAGATATGCCATTGGCAGATATTGTGGCTAGAGACGGGAAACCGTATCCGTTAACCGTAAATTGAGAACCTGATACGCCGCTTATGTCGAACGGGGAAACTGATATTATCGGAAGAATGCTAAGGGAGGAATCAGCGGTTATTCCTGCATTGGGAGAGGAACTTGACGTTTCCTGCGCAACTACTGTATACGAGCCTCCTGCAACATTAGGTAGCCTGAGGGAAGAGCCCGAAGGAATGCTGCCTGAAGTCGTGGTAGTAAACGTCCCTAGGAAGGTCGAATATATTGATGATCCCTGCGGTCCTGCGAGGTAAAGGGAGACGGTAGAAGACGGATCCCAACCTGAGCCGGAGACCGCTGCAGACGTGGTCGGTTGCGTTCCAGAAACTGATATAGAAGGCTTTAGCGTGCTTACCGTCACCTGATAGGCTGAGGTAAACTGAGCGCCCGAAGAGGTTGGTGAAGAAGAATCGCTTGCAATTACGTAGTACGTTCCTGCTGAAATAGAAGGTATGGTAAATTTAACCTGTGTATTACTCAACGTGGTGGTTCCTCCTGCTAAAGACGTCGTGCCTATGTAGCTTCCAGTTATGCCAGAAGAACCAGTATTCGTGCTTAGATAAAAGTAAACTGTGGTTCCCGACCCGAAGCTTCCTCCACTTGCTTCCGCCAGAACTGAGGTACCGGCTGAAAATACCACAGGCGAGTAAGTAACGGTCCCTGATGCCTGAGCGTTGGATGGCGAAGTTAGAAGCATTACAGATGCCAACATTACTGCAACCACTAGTACGATCTTAATTCTAGAATTCATTTAATGAACACCATTTCAACGATGCATTGGCAAATATAAATATATTGCTTTAAAATCAATTTGGACTTAATCTTCTAAAGCAGAAACTTGACCCCTAAAGATTGCATGCGCTTCACCCATCTGGCAAATTATTAATATTTGAGAATACTAGCATTTTGCAGGATGGGGTTCCTTAGCGTCTTGATAGACTGATAACTCCTATGAACCTGAACCAACGGTTCAGAAATGGAGGATCAACATGGTTTATAGAGGCTTGCTGTTCGCATCTAAGGAAGAGATAAAGGGACTAGGGGACAAAGAGCCTGATTTTTTTGGCGATCTGAACATAGACCAAATAGTCGATGAAATTTCCGCAAAGTACGATGCGTACTACCTCAGAACGCTACTGCTTGCCCCACCATCTAGAATTGAGAATGTCAAATACAGGCAGGAGATATTTGCTGATTTGGAACGCGAAGAAACTCTAGGTGCCGTTAGGAGCTTCTCTGAGCAGATGAAGACCATAATGGCAAAACTTTCAAACCAAGCAGAACTATATGACATACAAAGAGAGGGCAGGCTACTGGATGCAGGATGGGACTATTCGTCCTCATTAAGAATGATCTACGATTTTCTCAAGAAAAATCCCGTTGAGTCAGCAGGATTAAGAGGATTCTTCGAGTACCTCGAAAACTACCTTGCCTCCGAACAGTTCACAAATTTTGAAAATAACCTAAGAGAGACTGCAGAATCCGTTGCATCGATCTCATACTATCTTATCATAGAATCAGATAGGGTTACCGTAAGGAAAGGGGATTCCCCCTCCGGAGATTTCAGCGGTGAGATAGAGAATTTGTTTTCTAAATTTAAATCTGCGTCTCACGAACCCGTAAAATTAACGTACAGGACAAATTACGGATTTGGTCACGTGCAGGCAGAAGTTCTGAAGCTTCTCGAAAAAATATATCCTTCCGAAATTAAAAAACTAAGGGATTTTTCTGCAGCTCACGGAAAATTCGTGGATCAGACTGTATTAAATACATTTTACGATATTCAATTTTATCTGGCGTATACTGATTATATAGATGGCCCGAAGAAGAATGGTCTTCCATTTTGCCTGCCAAAATTTACCAACGAAAAGGTTGTAGAGCTTGACTCTTTCTTCGACCTTGCCTTGGCTGCCAAGCTGTTGAAGAAGAAGGGAGAGGTGATAACAAACGATTTGCACCTGGAATCAAGTGAGAGAATTGTCGTTATAACTGGACCAAATAGCGGCGGCAAAACGACTTTCTCCAGATCAATAGGGCAGATATATTATCTGGCTTCTCTGGGTCTTCCTGTTCCGGCAAAAACTGCAGTTCTAGGCCTTCCTGATAGGATATTTACGCATTTCGAAAAATCCGAAAAGATAGAAAATCTTAGGGGAAAGTTGGAGGACGATCTTGTAAGAATCAAGGCAATTACAGATAATTGCACCGACAGAAGCCTCCTGATTGTGAACGAGATGTTGAGCTCTACCACAGTAAACGATGCGTTGTCGATCGGAAAGAAAATATTGGAGTTAGTAAAAAGCAAAGGGAGCCTTTGCATTTTCGTAACTTTTTTGGGTGAGCTGTCGCGCTATGACGGTGCTGTTAGCATTGTTGGACAGATTAACGAAGACAACCCCGAAATAAGGACGTATAAATTCGTTAGGGCTCCCTGGAATGGTCTAGCTTATGCAATAGCTTTGGCACATAAGCATAGAGTTTCTTACAAGGACATAATAGGGAGAATTGGAAATGATGGAGATTTACAGCAAAGGAAAGCTTAGTCCGCATCTCTTGTATCGAAACGCTGATTTCGATTTTGAGCAGGAATTGCCACCGGAGCACGTTGAAATGTTCGCTGACATTGGAATAAACATAATAGTAGAGAGTATGGCGAGGGGAGACAAGAAAATCAAAGACGCGTGCGAAAAGGTCTTGTTTAGGGGCATTACTGACTTGAAGGAGATAAGATACAGGCAGGAGGTAGTGAGGGACGCCTTGGACAACACAGATACGGTAAGACGAATTTTCTCCATGCTCAACGATGCAGTAGACAAAGCTAGAAAGCAGCTTTTTTGGCTTGGCAGTTCCAATCCAGAATACTCCCTCCATGAATCAGTTTCAATCATGAAACTTTACGTTTCTGTCCTAGAGGATTTGAGAAAGGCTGCAGAGACAAGCTACAATTCATTCACATCTGAAGGATTCCGTAACCTGTTTTCCCAAATTATCAATGAATTCAACGACGGTTATGTTTCAAAGGTTAAAGAAAATCTCAGCAGACTTGAATTTCCTTATGGCGTTAAGGTCATTGGCAAATTGAGCAGAGACTGCGAACCGACGGAACTCAAACTTGTCAAACCAGAACTGAGGCATCGTCGCGGGTTGAACCTGGCCAGACTCGGCGAAAGGAAACTCACATATGTTCTTCCAGAAAGGGATGAATCTGGATTCCAGGAATTGGCCAACATAAGGAATAAGAGCTTGATGCCGGTCACGGTGGCTCTCAAATATGCCTCTGAAAATCTTCTGAACTTTATAAACGGCCTAATATCAGAGTTTGCCTTCCTCATTGGCTGCATAAACCTCCACGAAGATATCGGAAAAATTGGCGCATCGACTGTTTTCCCTGATCCAAAACCTCAGGATGAAAATGCGCTTGGATTCGAAGGCCTCTACGACATTTCGTTGCTTATCAAATTGGGCGGCAACGTTGTTTCCAACAGCCTTCCTTTTGGGAATCAAAAACTTATAATGATTACCGGAGCCAACAGGGGCGGGAAATCCACATTCCTGAGAAGTGTAGGGCAGTCCCTTATTATGATGAAGGCCGGAATATATGTCGCCGCCAATGGATACACAGCTTCCACTTTCAGCAACATTCAAACGCATTTTAAGAGAGAGGAAGAAAAAGAAATGACTATGGGAAAACTGGATGAGGAACTCGACAGAATGGACAAGATCCTCAACAGATTGAGCAATGGCAGCGTTGTCCTATTTAATGAGTCGTTTGCCGCAACAAATGCCATAGAAGCCTCGCAAATTGCAAAAGAAATAATAACAGGCCTCGTAGAAAACGGCGTGCGGATAATATTCGTTACGCACTTGTATGAACTGGCTTCTTTATTCCTAGACAAACCTCACGAATATGTCAGGTTTCTGGTGGCTGAGAGACTTGAATCTGGAGAAAGAACCTTCAGAATTATCGGTGGAATACCAACTGCAACCAGTTACGCTGAAGATCTTTTCAAAAATATTTTTAAGCCGGGAGGAGAAGGGGGTACTAACCCATCCCAGTCTGGGGAATCTGATCAAGGTGATTAGTCTTGTATTTGAAGCTATCTTCTATTGAAATTGAACCTAGAATCCTGCAAAAACATAGTTTTGAAGTGGGAATCTGGAAATGGGAAGAGTGATCCCAATTTGGAGAGATCTATGGGGATAGGCAAGAAATACGACATCAGAAGAATAGCAACTGTATTCGTGATCAGTCTTGGAGTTATGAGTATTTTTGCCGATTTTACATATGAAAGCGCTTGGAGTATCCTTGGCCCATGGCTCAGTTTACTGGGCTTAAGCGCGACTGCCATTTCAATTGTTTCCGGAGCTGGAGCTCTTATCGGATATGGATTCAGGATATTCTCCGGGCGTTTGGCCGACAGAAATCAAAGATTATGGCCGGTGGCAATTTTCGGGTATACTATTCAGATGATAGCCGTGCCTTTAATGGCTCTTGCTGGTAACTGGGCCGTAGCGATTTGGCTAGTAGTGCAGGAGAGATTCGGCAAGGCCATCAGAAATCCCCCGAGAGATATGATGCTCTCTCATGCAGGAAAGCAAATCGGATATGGTTGGGCATTCGGCCTCCATGAAGCCCTGGATCAGCTGGGAGCTGTTCTTGGCCCTCTCGCAATATCTGCAATACTCGTATTTGAGCATGCGAACGTCATTCCCCTTCTCAGAGATTATAGAACGGCATTCGCCTTCCTCACAATTCCTGCAGTCGTAACTCTTACTATTCTCGCATTCAATAGGAGATTGTATCCTCATCCGGAAAGGTTTGATGATACTCCTATAAAATTGAAAGCGGAAGGGCTTCCTTCAATTTTTTGGGTTTACCTTTCAGGTGCCGTTCTAGTAGGGGTAGGAATAGGCGGGTTCCCTCTAATGTCCGTTCACCTCTTGAAATCACAAATTGTTCCTGGATTCTGGATTCCAATATTTTATGCAATAGCAATGGGACTTGGAGGAATTGGTTCCCTGGTATTCGGGCGCGTAATGGATCGCATGGGTATGAAGGTCATCGCTCCTTTGATATTTGTATCAGCCATTGGAATCCCTCTGGTTTGGTTCGGAAATTTCCAGTCTGCGATGGTAGGCATCGCACTGTGGGGTTTAGGAACGGGTGTGCAGGAATCACTCATTCCTGCGGTACTGAGTAAGATGATTCCGATCAGCAGGAGGGCTTCCGCCATTGGCATACTAACGGCAGCATACGGCATTTCTCTTTTTGTCGGAGGGGTCATCATAGGTTTTCTGTACATAGTGGGAATTAGAGAACTAGTAATATTCGGAATGGCAGCAGAGCTAGCTGCGATTCCAGTTTTCCTGATCGTTTCACGACGCAACAAGATTTGAATTCCTGCTTCAGGCTCTTCCATGACAGGAATGAGGATTTTGAGACAATATGGCTACGAACTAACATTATGAAAACGCCTAGCCAAAGTCTGATAGACTCTTATCTAAAAAGGGATATTTAGATCCGCAACGCAGGAACAGCAGGAAATATTATTGAGGGAATATGTAAAATTCTTAAAAAGCACAATATGCAAGAATATACCTATTGAATCCATAATATAAAGCGAAACGAATAGAAACTGAAGCAAATTTTCTTGAAGTTGTTACAAATAAGGAAATCACCACCACTCAGTGCTATATTTGAAATCATCAATGTTTTCTCTGATGTCGGGTTTCCTGAAAACATAGAGATGCTCATGAGCGATCTTGTAGAAATCGTAATTTGAACCCTTCCATTTTTCTCTTGTGATTTTCGTCTTATGCTGAATCTTTATTATATCTTCTTTTAATATGAAACCAGCTTCCAGAAACTTGTTGAGGACAGCAACTGAAACTGGTACGTAATGTCGATGTTTCCTGATGTCCCCGATCAAGATGCCGCAATATTTTCCTGGCTTCAATACCCTAAGAAATTCTTTAGCGACTTTACCCATTTCGCTAATGAAATCTTCTAAGTTTAATGAAGACAGTTCCCCTTCTATATGAGATCTTGAATAAGACACAATACTGGCGTACGGAGGATGCGTTGCGATCAAATCAATGGTGTTGTCTTCCAGCAGATTAAGATTGCGTGCGTCTCCTTCGTACATCTCTATCCTAGGTTTCTTGAACGAACCACTAGATACATTATACTCAAAATCCAGTCTGTTCAGACTTACCATTACCGCGTCAGGATTGACATCCACGCCTATACCATTTCTCTGCATTAACTTGCATTCAACCATAGTGGTTCCGCTGCCTACCATAGGATCTAGAACTGACTCGCCGGGAACGGTATATTTGTCAATTAGATTTCTTGGGATATACGGGCTCCAATTACCCCTATAGTCTCCTATATGCGTCGCCCACCTACCTCGATCAGGAAAACTCCACACAGTCCATTTCTCAGGAATATACTCCGAAGGTTGATATTCCCTTATCATCCAATCCTTCCGTAACATAACATTGGTATCTTCGACCTCGACGAAACTGTGTGTTTGAATGAACTCCTTGTACTCATCTCCGCTTACATATCTCATTCCTTTGATCTGGGAGGCGTTTGCTTTAAACTTGTTCATAACTGGCATCAGGCAAAAATTAATGAATGAACCTTAAAATACCTTTTTACCTATCAACATAATTATATTGAGCTGTTTTCCAGACTATCATTCTCATTAGCCTTGGTTTTTACATAATTTTCTCTATAACATCGATAGAAGACGAATCGAATGCTCTAATTCTTCTGCTTTTTCCTAAGGGTGCCTATAAAGCAACCTGTAATATGCATACATCGGCCTCTCTCTTCAGGGCATGGAAGTAGGTCGAAAGATCAACTTTTGCTTCTCTGGTCATCCCTTTTCCTTCCACAGCCTGATATTTTGATGGAGTTGGTTGCTGAACTACATCCTTTTAAGTCAATCTGCAACAATAATCAGTGATCGGATGAGCAGGAAGTTAATCCACAGATGGCACCCTCCTTTAAACTTCCGACCAACCCATCTAGAGTACCGTAAGGTAGGCACAATTCAAATAAACCAAGATGTTGTTGGCTGTGTCCGTATCACGTGGAGGAGCCGATGAAGACTGACAATAACTGACGTGAGGGATTTTAAAATCCCCACAGGTATTATTGCGAAGACGAGAAGCAATAAAGGACATGGCTTCATTTCTTTAATGATCAGGTCATCCAAACTCTTGAAATCATGGACGCCCTACATTCATTTTGATTACTCTGATGCTGCCAACGGTCTGGGCTATTTTGCCTATACTCCATCCTTTCACTGAGCGTGGGCTTGGAATAAAGTATTACTTGCGGGGAGGATTGATTGCGTGACCCTTCAAAGCAAGCAAGATTCTAACTGATTCAGGAAGATCATGCCGTTTATAGGTATCCTCAACCTGTCTTTGCGTTCCTGGAATTGATAACAGATGGGATCGTAGCGATTGCATTCAATGACGATCAAATAGCTACTCTGATTTGGTACTCAACGCTCATAATTGGAGGCATACCGGTTGTAGCTAAGACAGTCATTGGTTTGGTGAAGGGTAAATTGGCAGCTGATGTAATTGCAACGCTTGCAATAATAACTGCCATAGCTACAGATGAAGCCTTTGCAGAGATAATTATAGTCCTAATGCAAACAGGCGGTGAAGCGATTGACGACTATGTATTTAGGAGAGCTTCTTCATCCCTTGAGGAACTAATATCGAGATCACCAAGAATCGCTAGACGGAAATCTGGAAACGTTGTGGAAGAGGTAAGTATAGACAAGGTACACGTCGGGGATGTGCTGACGGTAAGACCTAGAGACCTGGTGCCAGTCGATGGAAAAGTAATTGAGGGGGTAGCTGAGATCGACGAGTCTGCGGTCACTGGGGAGCCGATGCCCGTTACGAAGATGCCTGGCGATCAGCTTTTAAGTGGCACTATAAACGTAGGAAGTGCCTTCGACATGGTCGCTACAAGAATAGGGTCAGAGAGTCAGTATTCAAGAATTGCAGAGTCTGTCAGGAAGGCACAGTCTGAGAAATCGTCCATTCAGAGGATAGCCGATAAGTACGCAATCTGGTTCACTCCTCTCACAGTCGCAGTCTCTGTTACGTCGTACATCGCGACTAGAAACGTTGATATTTTACTTGCAGTATTGGTTGTTGCAACTCCATGCCCTCTTATATTGGCAACTCCCCTAGCGGTTATCAGTGGAATAAACAAAGTGGCAAAGGAGAATATCATAGTGAAAAGCGGCTCAGCAATGGAGCAAATAGGAAGGGCAAAGGTTTCTATATTTGACAAGACCGGCACCCTCACTTACGGCATACCAAACTTTACGGGCGTTATAATTTTTGATGGAGACGAAGAAGAAATACTCAAGGTACCTGCAAGTTTAGAACAGTTTTCGTCCCATCCGGTCGCAACTGCATTAGACAATGAGGGAAAGAAGAGATTTGGAGAACTGTTTTCAGTCAGCGATTTCAAAGAGAATCCGGGGAGAGGAGTGGAAGGCGTCGTTCTGGGAAAACGTGTCGCGATGGGCTCTCAGATGTTCATAGAATCTATTATCCATGAGTGCCTAAACTCTGAAATTAATCGAGTCATCATAGAACAGAAGATAGGAAGCAGTCTTTTTTCCTTTGTTGCAATTAACGGACAACTTAAGGGGGCAATACTTTTTGATGATAAGTTGAGGGAAGGGGTGCATTTATTCAGTAGAGAGTTGAAGGAGCTGGGGGTAGAAAAGACAGTAATGCTGACAGGGGACAGTCAAACTAACGCTGCAATAATAGCCAATGAGGCAGGCATAGAAGAGCTTAAGGCCAATCTCCTTCCAGATCAGAAGATGGATGCGGTCAAGTCGTTAACGAAAGAGTACGAATCCTCAATTATGGTAGGCGATGAGATAAACGATGCACCCGCCCTTGCAACTTCTACAACCGGGATAGCGATGGGTGCTCATGGAACCGGAATATCTTCTGAAGCTACCGATGTTGTGCTACTTGTTGATGACGTAACCATGGTTGCAACTGCGATGAGAGTGAGCCAGAGGATGATCCGCATTGCCAAGCAGAGCATATTTATTGGAATGGGCGGAAGCATTATGATGATACTGGCTAGCTTCGGATATATCGCTCCAGCGGAGGGGGCCATACTTCAAGAGATTCTTGACGTAGCAGTCATTATGAATGCATTAAGGGTACGAGCTGGGTGAATTTATCGATAATTGATGTCATACATAGAAGATATCTACCAGGGACAGAAAATAGGTGCTAGCAACGTAGCATTAGGAAAATCCCTTAGCTTTTTCTGAATTGAAGAAGCGGAAGATCCTGCAATAACTTAATTATCGCGATAGAAACGTTTCAATTCTAAACATCATAAGATTCCCAATGGGCCCAACCGGCCTCGTGCCAAACACGACAGTTCATCAACTGTTATCCTTCATTCTCATCGAGACCAGATGCTCGGATTCTAGGCATTTCCTTCCGACATTTTTCCAAGAAAAGGAGTAGCTTTGGGTTCTACTTGCCCTTGAAAACCACGTGTAATAGGTAGGTTCTATCACTTCAAGCCAATGGATGGAAGCCACCGACGGGATTTGGACCCGCGACCTCGTGCTTACCAAGCACGCGCTCATACCAGGCTGAGCTACGGTGGCATGAGCCTTGTTATCCTTACGACCTTAAAACATTTTTTATTCCCGAAGCATCGAAAACGTAAATAGTTCAATACAGATATAGTAGAGATGCCCGATTATGATGCTATTGTGGTAGGCGCAGGTAACGCTGGGTCTGCGGCCGCAATTGCCATGGCCAGCAAGGGGCTTAACGTTCTTCTTGTAGATCGCTCGGATCCCCCCGGGGCAAAGAATCTTTCAGGTGGCATACTTTGGGGCAACGATCTTGCAAATATACTCCCTAAATGGCAAAGCGAAGCCCCGCTTGAACGCTACATAGTAAACAAGAAGATAGGCTTCCTTACTGAAAAATCATCCATAATTATAGATTTTAAAACGCAAATCTTTGAAGAGAACAAAGTCGGCTTTTCCGTTCTTAGGTCTAAGTTTGATCCCTGGCTCGCCAAGAAGGCGAAAGAGGCAGGTGCTCTTGTCATTCCCGGTATCACAGTTGAAGCTCTTGCCGTGAAGGACGGCAAAGTTATAGGCATACAGGAGTCCGGAGATATCATAACTTCCAACGTTGTCATACTTGCAGAAGGCGTAAATCCTAGACTTTCAATAGAGGCAGGATTACGCCCTCCACTGAGCGACTGGGAAGTTTCGGTTGGCGTCAAAGAAATAATAAAGCTGAGCCCGCAGAAGATAGAGGATCGCTTCAATCTCACTCAAACATCAGGTATGGCTTCAGAATACATAGTTGGAAACCTGGGTGACCTAAATATTGGTGCTTTCCTATATACAAACAAAGATACAATATCTCTTGGAATTGTTTCACCTATGGAACAGCTCAGGGAAAACGGGATGACGCACACATACGATATAATAGAGAAATTCAAGGAGCACCCGTCAATAGCCCCTCTAATTGAGGGCGGGAACGTGGTGGAATATGGGGCACATCTGATTCCGGAGGGCGGAATTCAGATGGTTCCAAAGCTGTATGGTGACGGATACCTGATGGCTGGCGATGCCGCTGGATTCGCATTCAGCAATGGGCTTGTTCTTCAGGGGATGAACTATGCAATATTGTCTGGAATACTCGCAGGAGAGACAGTAGCGGAGGCTAAGAAGAAAAATGACTTCAGTTCCTCTGCCTTGTCGCTCTACAGGGCCAAGCTCGAAGAAACCTACGTTCTAAAGGACCTGAGGACGTTTAAGGACATAAGAAAGGTCACTGGAAACAGGAATATGTATACAGTATATCCAAAAATGTTGGAAAGTCTTCTCTTAGAGATGCTATGGGAGAGGGGGCAGCCAAAGAAGAAGATCAGGGATATTCTGTCTTCCTGCGCGACAGATCTGAAGATGAGCAGGTTAAAGACTGTCACTGACTTTTATTACATGTATAGGAGGATGTGAAAATGGACATTAAGGAGAGATTGGGAAAGACAAAATATGATGTTGACAAGAATTATGCGCACATAACTGTAAATGAAAGCATATGCGAAAAGTGCCCTCATCACTTTTGCGTAATGGCCTGTCCAGCTCAATGCTATACCCTACAAAATGGAAAACTTGTGTTTCAATATGAGGATTGCGTGGAATGCGGAACGTGCTCGATAGCATGTGATCAGGGATCCGTTACCTGGCACTATCCGAAAGCGGCCAAGGGCGTTATTTACAAATACGGGTGAGAAAAGATGCTGAACATCGCCGTAATGATAAAACAAGTTCCAGACAGCCAAGACATCACAATCGATCCGGTTACTAAGACGCTCAATAGAAGCATGGCAAGAAACGTCGTAAATCCGCCGGACATTAATGCCCTTGAGGCAGCCCTCGAATTGAAAGACAAAGAAGGGGGGGTTATCACTGTTATAACGATGGGACCGCCAATGGCAGACGTCGCCCTGCTGGAATGCATGGGAAGGGGCGCAGACAAGGGGATTCTAATAACAGACAGGGTTTTTGCGGGTGCCGATACATGGCCAACATCACTCACTCTGGCATCAACTGCAGATTACCTAGGAGGATTCGACGTAATATTCTGCGGCGAAGAAACTACTGATTCCTCCACGGGCCATGTAGGTCCAGGAATAGCCGAATTCCTGGGCTATGAACAGGCCACTTACGTGCATCACGTTGAATACGAAGGGGATCACTTCATCGTCTCGAGAGACATAGAAGGGGCCGTGGAAACGCTTGTGATCAAAAAGCCTGCTGTCATTACGATAACTCTGAATTCGAACAACCCCAGGAATCCCACACTAAAGAAAAAAATTGAGGCTTACAAGAAAGGTGTGCAGATAATAAGCAACAAGGAATTGCAGCTTGATCCGTCTTGCATTGGCCTGAAGGGGTCTCCAACGATCGTCAAGGACATGAAGACCGTTCCAGACCCGATAAAAAATCCGGCTAAGCCGGGAATAGAGGAGCTTGACAAGGTAGTTTCCGTGCTCATAGAGAAAGGGGTGGTCAAATGATCAAGAATAGATGCGCAACTCCTCCTGCTGATGTTTCTATATATAAGGACTTCTGGATATGGCTGGAGCAGAATGATGGCAAACTGTCTAAAGTTGCCTTAGAGATGGCAGGGATAGGTAGAAGACTCTGCGACAAATATGGTGAAAAACTGGTCGGAATTCTTCTTGCCGGTGAAAACGCAGATGAGATGGCAAGGGAGGCTATTGAGTTCGGGGTTGACAAGGTAATTTTGGTAAAAGGCGGGCCTTTAACCCACTATAGGACCAGACCTTATGCCGATGCAATTTCTAGTCTGATCCTAGAAAGGAAGCCAAATTATTTCATAATAGGAGCGACGCACAACGGCAGGGATCTTGCATCGAGACTTGCGGTAAAGGTGAATACAGGAATAACCGCCGACTGCACCGAGATAGAGATAGACCAGACCAAGAAACTACTGGAGGCCAGAAGACCTGCATTTGGGGGCGCCATACTTGCCAACATTTTGTGCAGCAAACACAGACCTCAGATGGCAAGCGCTAGGCCGGGCATATTCAAGCCGGTTGAGAGAATGCCCGGAAGGAATGGAGAGATAGAGATCATTGAGAGCAGCGTGAAAGAGGACGAGATAGCAACAAAGGTCCTGCAGGTCGTTTCAAGGGACGAGGTTGACATTACCACAGCAGACGTAGTTGTGGCAGGTGGCATGGGTCTTGGCAAGAAGGAAGGATTCAAGATGCTTGAGGAGCTAGCGAGCGAGCTGGGCGGCATAGTTGCAGCTTCAAGGCCGACAGTTGACGCTGGCTGGATAACGAGGGACAGGCAGGTTGGGCAAACAGGGAAAACTGTACATCCTAAGCTATACGTTGCGGTAGGGATATCGGGGGCGATTCAGCACATTGCAGGGATGAAGACGTCCGAGTTCGTGATATCCGTAAACAAGGATTCATCGGCTCCTATTGTCAGGTACTCTGATATCGCACTGATCGGGGACGCCTACGAGATCGTTCCAAAACTCATAGAAGCTATAAGAAAGGGGAAGGAGATGGTCAGGAAGGGAGAGTTACAGACGAAGGAGAAGGTATCCTGATTCCGAACTAGTTAGGTTGAAGATTGATATCAAGTTATCAGTTCAGGTCCCTATTCCTCTCTCTAAGCGGGGTATATGGATTCACGTACTGGTGGCCTGCAGAGAATCCACTAGAGGTTGTTGAGGGGGCGATATTGGCACAGAATACCAGTTGGAAGAACGCTGAGAAGGCTCTTGTGTCTCTCAAGGGGTTGAGTGGGTGTGATCTGCTTATTTCTGAAGACCTTCAAAGAAAAATTAGGGCTGCCGGTTTTTATAAACAGAAATCCCTATACCTGAAGGAAGCCATAAAATATTACATAGAAAGGATAGAAAACGCTTCCCTCCCTTTTTCCGCAAGAGAAGAGCTGTTAAATCTTAAGGGTATCGGAAAGGAAACTGCTGACAGCATTGCACTTTATGCCTTTCACGAGAGAACTATACCTGTTGATTCTTACACAATTAGGCTTCTGAACCGCTTTTTTATGGAAGAATTGAGCATAAAAGACTACGAGCTTGTTAGAAAACAGCTTGCAGTCACATTCCTAACGGACGAGCTCATGGAATTTCACGGACTCGTTGACGAGCATTCGAAGCAAATATGTAAAAAACAGCCATTATGCATCTCATGTCCAATAAAAGAGAAATGCCTGACTGGAATCAGGAGACAATACCGCTCCCAATAAGCCGCCACCTGTTCTGTATTTTCCTGCTTATGGCCACCCTCTGACCCGGCAATGAGATAACTGGATATTTCAGCTCAATCTCGACCATGTCACCTTTCGATTGTGTCACTGTCCCCACCGTTACCGCAGTAGCAACGTTCAAAAGAAGCGTTTCTCCCTTTATAATCTTATCAACGTTCATCTCATCAGTCGTTCCAACTACCTTATTCAAGATGTTGGTCTTCATGGAAAGCTTGAAAACAGGTTTTGGAAGAGTTCCTTGAAGTCCAACCACCATTCCTACCAAGTTGTCTGACTTTGTCAGGAACGGATCCAGTTCGGTCCCTATCCCTACAAGTCCTCCCGGGCCCTTCTCCTGAAGTAGGATGTTTCCCGATATTATTGAACTTATTACCGTCTGTATTGGGGTCCAGCTTTTCTTGCCGCCTTTGGTTACAGCAAGGCCGGGGGATATCTCTATCTCGTCATTCACCCTGAATTTGCCTGACAGTATTGTTCCTCCAATCACTCCGCCCTTCAGTTCTTCAGGCGCCGTTCCAGGCTTATTCACGTCAAAGCTCCTGGCTATGTACATCATTGGATTCCCGCTATCGTTGAGTTTTGCCGTGGGTATCTTCCGCTCTATTGCCTCCAGGAGCGCATCGAGATTGGCATAATCCAAAGCGCTCATAGGTATTATTGGGGCATCCTCTGCCACGGTGCCCTTAACAAAATCCTTAATCTCCGAATAACTCTCAACGGCCCTTTCGTCATTCACCAAGTCTATCTTGTTCTGAACTATGACGATATTCGTTATCCCAAGAAAATTGAGTGCCGTCAGATGCTCTCTTGTCTGCGGTTTTGGGCACTTTTCATTTGCAGCTATAACCATTATGGCCCCGTCCATTATCGCAGCGCCAGAGAGC
The DNA here is from genome assembly GCA_038729485.1 of Thermoplasmatales archaeon. Taxonomy (GTDB): domain Archaea; phylum Thermoplasmatota; class Thermoplasmata; order Thermoplasmatales. The sequence goes on from JAVYRX010000001.1 coordinate 203,590, forward strand.
ATTGTTGCCATTAGGCTCTCGTGCCCTGGTGAGTCTACGAAGCTTACCACCCTCTCGAGCGTAGCTCCTGCCTCGCAATCAGAAGGCTTCGTAGAATATTTTACAGATGAACCTTCTGAGCATCTATATATGGGCGCATCTGCGTACCCAAGCTTTATGGATATTCCTCTCTTTATTTCTTCTGAAAAATAGTCCGTTCTCGTCCCAGTCAACAGCTTGGTCAAAGTGCTTTTGCCATGATCAACATGGCCGACCATCCCTATGTTCACTTCAGGAGGTCTTGGCAGCTTCATTCGCTTCTCCTTTTTCCTCTTGCAGCTTCCCTTCCACAACTACCAGATTTACAAGGGAAATGTCGTCTGAAATCGTATTACCCCTGATGTTCTTCTTTTTCCTTAGACCTGGCCTTTTCGGCTTGAAGCCGACGCCCCCTGTGAGAAGAATTCTTTTCCTCCTCATTCCTGGAAAATCCGCCCTCATCGGAAAACCATCCTTGTCGCTGCCTCCAGTTATTTTTAACTTCACGCCGCCAAGTCCCATGAAAGATCCGTCTATTGTGTCCCCTATCCTTTTGCCGAATAGGGCATTCTGTCTCTCTTCAGGCACTTCAATCTGCCTTGATTTACCATCACTGGTAGATACGACTGCCCTCATTGTAACCATTATTGCTATCACCGATAGCAACTGTATTTTGACTCCTTATAAATACGTTCTTGGTAAGACCAAGCGTGATGAGAATTAAGATAAGGAATTTAACTCGTTTGCTGGAAGGCAAAAAACCCGAGTTTTCCCTTGCTTAGGAAGGGCATGGCGTTTTAAGTGATCAGATATGCGTGCTTCGTCAAATTTTTAGGATGCTTTTGGCCACAAACGGAGGTACCTTTAGCCCAGTGCTTCCCACTCTTATCCTGAAATCGACTGTCTTGCAGCCCTTCCCCTTCTCAAGCACTATAACTGGGTTCAAATCCAACTCCACTATCTCCGGATTGTCGCTCACGAGTTTGGAGACGTTCACCAATACGTTTTTGTATGCTTCCTCATCCGCAACCTTTGTCCCCCTGTATCCTCTCAGGACGTCTGCCGTCTTCAGCTCTGATATCATCTCTGCTGCATCTCCAGCATCCACCGGCGCCAGCCTCGTTGATACATCCTTAAGCAATTCAACGAGCTTCCCTCCCATGCCTGCCACCACCAGCGGACCGAACAGGGGATCATTGCTTGAACCGGCTATCATCTCCACCCCCTCAGGGATCATCTCCTGGGCAATCATGTAATCTACCTGGAAACCTTTCCCTCTCAGAGCTGTGAGCATCGCGTCCGATTCCATTGATAATTTTGAAACGGGGACGTTGAGCTTAACCGCACCCACGTCGCTCTTGTGTACAATATTTGGCCCATAGGCCTTTAGAGCGAGGTTTCCAACCCATCCCTTTGTTTTTTCGGCCGCCTCCTTTGCATCTTTGAACATGGCGGTTCTGACGGTAGGAATATTGTAAATTTCTAGGATGGATGTGCATTCCTCGTATGAAAGCCACTCCCTTCCTTCCCTCATCGCCCGCGATATTATCGCCTTTACCTTGTCCGTATCTACGTAATCCCTTCTGAGAATCTCCTTTGGTGGAGCATATTTCCATTTCCCATATTCCGTAGCCCTTGCTAGCGCAATTGCCGCATCCTCTGGAAAAGGAAATGAGGGAACGCTTATTCCATCCTGCCTCAATATTTCCGTCATGCCTTTCGTAGCCATAAAGACGGATACGACCGTCTTGGAATTGTTGAACTTTTTAACGCCTGATAGAATGCTCTTGGCGACGTCGTTGGGATCCAATACGACGGGTAGTATGAATATGACAATTATTGAGTCTATCGAATCGTCCCTTCCCAGAATCTCAAGTGACCTTTCGTACATGTCTGCCTGTACTCCAGCCGTCATATCTATGGGATTCCTTACGGATGCTATGTCAGGCAGTATCTTTCTAAGCTCCTCTTTTGTTTTCTCATTCAGATCAGGCACTTCAAGACCATGGGCTTCGCATGAATCGGCAGCCAGTATGCCTGCACCCCCCGCATTGGTCAGTATCGCAACCCTATTTCCCTTTGGTACGGGTTGGTTGCCCAAAAGAGCAGCTACCTCGAACATCTCGTCAAGGGTGTCAGTTCTAATTATGCCGCTCTGCTTGAATAGGGCATCAACTGTAATATCAGATGTTGCTAGTAGAGCGCCAGTGTGGGATTGTGTTGCCCTGAATCCAGCCTTGTATCTCCCGCTCTTTACAGCGACTATAGGCTTCTTCTTTGTTATTCTTCTTGCAAGCCTAGAGAATTTTATGGGGTTTCCGAAGGATTCAAGATAGAGAAGAATCACGTCCGTTTCATCGTCATTTTCCCAGTATTGAATCAGATCGTTTCCAGATATGTCCTCCTTATTGCCGACGGAAACAAAGGAACTGAGGCCTAGTCCAAGTTTCGTTGTGATATCGAAAACGGCGATTCCCAGCGCCCCTGATTGAGAAAGGAATGAGAGACGGCCCTTTATTGACTTAAACGGCGAGAACTGTCCGTTCAGTCTTACCTTGTCTGAATTATTGACGATTCCCATGCAATTCGGCCCTATGACCCTCATCCCATATTTTGTGCATATGGATGAGAGCTGCTCCTGCCTTTTCTTCCCAATTTCGCCTATTTCGGAGAATCCTGAAGTTATTATGACGAGACCTTTGACGCCCTTCTGTCCACATTCCTCTGCGACTCGGGCGACCAGATCGGCAGGCACAACTATAAAGGCCACGTCAACGGGATAGTCTATGTCTTTGATCGACCTGTAAGCTCTTATTCCCTGAACGAACTCGTGATTGGGGTTGACTGGGAATATTTGGCCGTTGAAATTGCTTTCAAGAAGGTTGAAAAAAAGTTGCCCACCGATCGACGTTCTGTCAGAGGAGGCTCCTATGACTGCAATGCTCTTCGGTTCCAAAAAGAATTTAACTGCATTTATGGCAGAGATGGAGTCCCTGTTGTCGAAGTTTCTTATTGCTTCAGGGAGGAACGATGGTGAGAACCTTACCATAACCATTCCAGGCTTCGCTTCTGATTCAACAGCAAATCCCATGCTTTTCATCGCAGAAATCATCTTGTAGTTTTCTGGGGAGACAAAAGATCTTATCTCCCTTATGCCGCTTCTTACCGCTTCCTCCGCCAACAGTCCGAGCATTGCCGTACCTAGACCGAGAGATTGAAAATTATCCCCTACAATTATTCCAACTTCGGCCATGCCTTCGTCCCCTCTATACAAAGCTCCATGCGCGATTATTCTGTCATTTCTGATGGCAATTATCGTCTGCCATTCGTTATTTGTGAGTGCCTGAAGGACTTTTTCTCTTGGAATGACCTGCATAAAACGACCTTGTATGGTGGCATCTGAAATTGATTCCACAAAATTCTTCATCATCTCGAGATCGGACTCTCTGAACTCCCTGACAACGACAAGAGATCCGTCCCTGAGTATAACGCTTGAACTTGTCATCGTTTTCCAGTATCCGTTAAACAATAATGAATGTTGTCCATAATAATTTCTTTGAAGTATCTCGATGAAATCAAGTGGAACGGATGAAATTCATGAGAAAAAGAATATAAAACGCTCTTTATTAGCTCCTCTTTCTCAACTTCGACAAAACCAATTGTCTTTGGATTAAGGCCGCATGGATTTATCTTTGAGAACCACGGAATAACCTGTTTTGATACGTTGACTGCGATCCCATGAAAAGATATCCCCTTCCTTATCGCCAGGCCTATTGACGCAACTTTTTTCCCATCTATCCATATCCCGGGTTCGCTTCCACGAGAGGCGTTGTAACCGAACGACGAAAGAGAAGAGATGAATACGTTTTCCAGCTTAAAAACGAACTTCCTTACGTCCATAAGACCGAGCTTCTCTAAGTTCATTATTGGGTAGAATACCACCTGCCCTGGACCGTGATATGTAACGTCCCCGCCCCTTTCTGTTTCAATGACCTCTATCCCAACGTAATTCTCTGGTTTTTTTCCCCTTCCCACTGTGTATACCGAATGGTGCTCCAAAATGAGAAGTGTGTCCCCTATCTTATTCTTCCCCAGGAGGTCAACAAGTTCTCTCTGTAGGCCGAGCGCCTCCCTATAATCTACAACACCGAGATCAACGGCTAGATTTGAAGTGGAGAGATCTTCCATAGGTAGCCTCTGCCCCGTCCTTTACTCCCTCGGACAGAGTTGGATGGGGATGCACTGTCAGCCCTATGTCCATAGCAGTCAGGCCGGCCTCAACTGCAACTGACATCTCAGATATTAGCTCAGACGATCTCGGAGAAACTATGGCTGCGCCTTTTATAATTCCGTCGCCATCAACGTAAATCCTGAAAATTCCCTGGGTCGAATTCATGCCCAGGGCTCTTCCATTTGATGCCAGAGGCACGTTGGAAAATTTATCAGTCTTCGCGCCTGTTACCGAAATCTCAGGATCTGAGTAAATCACGAACGGCATCGCCTTATAATCAACGACCCTGTCCATACCAGCTATGTTGTCCGCAGCTACTTCAGCATCGTAAAATGCTTTGTGTGCAAGCATTGGCTGCCCGCATACGTCCCCTACTGCATAGACGTTCTTCACGCTGGTCTCCTTTCTTTCGTTGGTCTTTATGAACCTTCCATCCATCTCGACGTTCAAATTTTCAAGGCCGAAGCCCCGGGTATTTGGCTGCCTTCCGACGGTCATAAGAACCTTATCTGCTGAAACGACATCTCCGCTCTCAAGAAATACCCGGTAATTTTGGTTCCTCTCGACCTTCTGAACTTTCGTCCCTGTAAGTACCTTAACCCCCAAAGAGGAAAGCCTCCTTTCCACATATCTCGTTAAATCTGTATCGGTTCCTGGCAATATAGATGGCATCATTTCAACTATAGTTACAGAACTGCCAAGCTTGGCGAATGCGGTTCCGAGTTCTATGCCTATGTAACCCCCCCCTATTATTAGCAAAGAGGAAGGTATATGATCCAGGTCGAGGATTTCTCTGTTGTAAAGAACGTCCTCTATGCCCTTAATCTTAACTGGCGTCGATCCAGTTGCTATGACGAGATTCCTTCCTGCAAAAGTTTCGCCATTTACCTTTATTTCGGAAGTGTTTTCTATGATCCCGTGACCCTTCACCACGTCTCCCCCCCAAGATTTCACTAGCTTTTCTACTCCTGAGGTCAGCTTCACTATCATTCCCCACTTCCACTCCTGCCACTTCTTCATGTCAAGAGATGAAGTGAGCGAAACGCCTGGCATTTCCTTTAGATATGAGATAGCATCTGCCATCTCGATTAATGCCTTGCTGGGAATGCATCCATAGTTCAGGCATTCCCCGCCGATCTTGTCTTCCTCCACTAGCAGTGCTTTCTTTCCATTTTGGCCAAGCCTTATTGCAGTGGCATAGCCTCCAGGGCCTCCACCTAGGATGACGGCATCATATTCCATTTCCCTACACCAGCATATAAGAGGGTTCCTCTAGATATTTTTTCACTTTCACTATAAACCTCGCTGCCAATGCACCGTCTACTAGTCTATGATCTGCGGAAAGCGTTATGAACATGCTTTTACCTGAAGGCGTATCCATTATTCTGTGAACACCAAGTATAGCCACTTCGGGGTAATTTATAATTGGGGTTGAGAATATTCCGCCTATGCTTCCGACGTTAGTCACCGTAAATGTGGAGTCTTTGACCTCATCCAACCTTAGCTTCCCCTCTCTTGCCCTTCCCGCTAGATCCTCTATCTCCTTGTAAATGTTCGTAATAGTCTTCTTGTCGGCGTTTTTTACAACAGCAACAGTTAACCCATCTGGAGTATCTATTGCAATTCCTATGTTGTAGTAGTTTAATATCTCAAACTTGCCGTCTTCAGTGGAACGGGCATTCAGATAAGGATACTCCTTTAGAGCCAGAACCGATGCTTTGACAAAGAACGGTGTGTAGCTTACCGTAACTCCGAGTTCCTTCAGCTTTTCCCTCATCGAATAGAGCGCATCCATTTTGACCTCTTCGGCCACGGCATAATGAGGAATGACTTGCTTCGACTTCGACATCTTTTCAGATATGAGCCTTCTTAGTCCTTTTAGCTCCAATATATTCCCTTCGGGAGTGGGGGCGGCTTCAGGTGATGCCTGTTTCCCGTATGATTTGACGTCCTGCAACGTTATCCTTCCTTCTGACCCTGAACCCTTGACCTTCGCCAGATCGATTCCCATTTCATGCGCGAGTTTCCTTACAGCAGGTGGTGCTAGCACTTTATCTTCATCCTGAGCAACCTTCTCCATCTGTTGAGATGCTGCACTCGCAGCTTCCGTTGGAATTCTAGCTGCTTCTCCCGAAGAGGCCCCTATGTCTATGAGTGGCGACCCCACCTTGGCGATCTCCCCCTGTTTCACGTATATCCTTGAGACCTTTCCTTCGTAAGGGGATGGAATTTGAACTGTAACTTTGTCAGTCATTACCTCAACTATAATGTCGTCCTTATGTACCTGATCCCCCTCCTTCACATTCCACTTAACAATCTCCCCTTCTTGAACACCCTCGCCTATGTCAGGAAGTTTAAATGTCGGCATTCTTTGTTCACCTCAGTATGATATAACCCTATGTATTGCGCTCATTATTCTTTTCTCATTTGGCAGGTATATGTCCTCATGAGAATAGGGGAATGGAGTATCAAACCCAGTCACCCTCAGAATGGGAGAAAGAAGAGAGTCTATTGCCCTTTCTGCTATCAGTGCCGCAATTTCAGCACCCAGGCCCAAAGTTCGCGGAGCCTCGTGTACGATCACAACCCTGCCTGTTTTCTTTGCCGTCTTCACTATTGAGTCCACGTCCATTGGAAGGAGTGTCCTGAGATCGAGGACGTCTGCGCTAACGGAGTTCCTATCAATAGTATTAAGAACGGTTGATACAGAGCTGCCGTATGTTATCAAAGATACGTCGTCCCCTTCCCTCGCCAAGGAGGCCTTCCCTATTTCTACTTCGTACATTCCTTCGGGAACCTCCCCTTTCACAGACCTGTAAAGTCTCTTTGGCTCAAGAAACATGACAGGATCGTTGGACTTGTATGCAGCCATAAGAAGGCCTTTTGCGTCGTAAGGATTCGACGGGGATATGACAGTCAACCCTGGGGTGTGAACGAAGTACGACTCTCCGCTCTGCGAGTGATACAGTCCACCCTTTATCCCCCCTCCATATGGAGTTCTGATAATCAGGGGTGCAGAAAAGCGCCCTCCTGTACGATACCGGATCTTTGCCATGTTGTTTGTTATCTGATCGAAGGCCGTGAATATGAAATCTTGAAACTGTATCTCTGCAATTGGTTTCAAACCGTGAAGACTCATTCCCAAACCCATCCCTATTATTCCAAGTTCATTCAGAGGCGTATCTATGACCCTCTCCTCGCCATATTTCCGGAGAAGATTATCGGTGACCCTAAAAACCCCTCCGTCCCTTCCTATGTCTTCACCTAGGATAACTACTCTCTCGTCCCGCTCCATGAGAAAGTCAAGCGCAGAATTTAGCGCCTGGACCATATTCATCTCACTCATCTAGCTCCCTCCTCTCTTCCTCCTGTATCCAGTGCGGCTTTTCGTATACGTCATCCAATATGCTCTTAGGATCAATCGGAGGTATGGAAGCTCTCTCTTCCAGCACGGAATCGACCTCTTTCTTTGCATCTTCCTTTGTTTTCTTTATGAAATTCTGATCAACTATGCCCATGCTGAGTAGGAGATTCTCAAGCCTCGTTATAGGGTCTTTCTGACTACCGTCAGTTATCTCATCCACCCTGTATTTTTTTGGATCGTCGGAAGTAGAATGTGGACCTATACGGTATGTTACGGCTTCCAGCAAGTAAGGTCCGTAACCTGACCTCACGTAACTTAATGCTTCGGAAAGACCAGCGAGGGATGATATAAGATCGTTTCCGTCCACCCTTTTTCCGGGAATACCATAAGCTCCCCCCTTCTTGTATATTTCAACCCTTGTCTGCCTTTCAACAGGCATTGATATAGCCCATCCATTGTTCTCGCATACAAACAGGACTGGAAGGTTGAAAACAGAGGCGAAATTCAATGCAGCGTGAAAATCTGAGGTAGAGGTGGCACCGTCTCCGAAAGTGGTAATAACGATGCCTTTCTTTTTTTGATATCTCAGGGCGTAGGCTGCTCCCACTGCCAATGGAAGATGTGTTCCCACCGGACTCTGAACGGTGGAAAAATTATATTCCTTGAAAGAGAAATGATCTGGCATCTGCCTACCTTTCTGTAAATCTTCACTGTTACCCAAAAGCTGGTCATATATCATTGATATGGGTACCCCCCTCTGAAGCAAGAGCGCAAGGTCCCTGTAATAATTGTAGATCACGTCATCCTTCTCCGCCAGCATCCCGATGGCGACCTGTATGATTTCCTGACCCTCCGCAGGAACGTGAAATCCGATTATACCCTGCCTCTGAGCGCCTGTTATCCTTAGGTCGAGGATTCGGGCCATCACGGCGGTCTTGTATGCAGAAATCAGGGATTCGTTTGGAACGTTACCTAATGCGGCCATATCAATCACCCAGAGCCTCCCAGGCTTCAGCTGCCCTGTACGAAGTCCTGACTAGCGGTCCTGAGGCTACGTAGCTGAAACCCATCTCATACGCCCCTTCCTTCAGCCTCTCGAATCTTGATATTGGGGAATATTCAACAACCGGCAACTGGTTCTTTGACGGCCTTAGGTACTGTCCTATGGTCAAAATGCTCACACCCGCCTGTCTGAGAGCCCTCATAGCTTCCAAAACTTCATCATCTCTTTCTCCAAGCCCTAGCATTATCGATGATTTTGTGACGAAGCCGTTTGAAGATATGTGCTTCAGCACAGCAAGGGATTGAGAATAGCTTGCCCTATGGTCTCTTATAAAAGGAGACAGCCTTTCAACAGTCTCTATGTTATGGGCAACAACTGACGGTTTCTCGCCTAGCACAACGTCCACCAGATCAAAATTGCCTCTGAAATCAGGTATCAGAACCTCGACCTTTGCTCCGACAGATTTGACCAACCTCACAACATCTGCGAAATGCCTGGCTCCCTGGTCTGGCAAATCGTCCCTATCTACGGAGGTAATCACCACGAATTTTAAACCCATTTCCTTTACTGCCATGGCAACATTTCTCGGCTCCATTGGGTCAAGGGGCTCAACGAAACCATGCGTTACAGAGCAGAATCTGCAATTTCTTGAGCAGTTCTTTCCAAGCACCATAAACGTAGCAGTACCGTTGGACCAGCATTCAACCCTATTTGGACACCTTGCCTCTTCGCACACAGTATGAAGGTTCAATTTTTTGACTTCCCCTCTTGTATTGAAAAACGTCTCCTCAGTGGGAAGCCTGACCTTGGCATATTCAGGATGCATTGCGTGAAAGTTGATCAAGGTTTTAAACGTTTTCGGTTTACCTAAATCAAAATAAATAACGATAAAGCGTTTATTTAAGGTTTCTATACCATGAAGATGAAAAGGAGCGCAAAGATTGCAATAATAGCCATAATTGGGGTGGTTATAGTGGTTATGGCAACTGTATTCGCTTATTCGGTGATAAACAACGAGCAATTGTCTACTTCCCCATTTTCCTACATTCCATCCAACTCCTCCCTCGTCTTATATCTCAACTACAACAACACGAAGGCATTCGTTTTCCACGGCTATAACTATACAGCCTTGATGGTAACATCCGCAAACATCAAGGGTTCCAATATTACTATACCCTCGGGAAACAAAACATACGACATAAACACGACCTTGTACCAGAGCTACAAGGGATTCCAGGTCTACTCTCTGAACATATCGTCTATTTTACCCGGTTTCCAACAATACTCAAATTTCTCGAATTACCTCAACATAAGCAAAATCAACGCCACTGTATTCGCATACGTGCCTTATGGCTCAACTATAGTTCTGGGTTCATTGTCGTCAATACATAGCTCGATTAACGCCTATGCAAACGACAACAACTTTCAAAGTAAAAGCATATTTGTAAATCTTGACAACAACGTTTCCTTCTATGTTTCCCCAATGAATACCTCTTCCCCAATTGTAAAGGCGTGGGGAGGATTAAACGAGACCACGGTATATTCATTCTTAGATGTAAAAAACGGGACCTCGCTCAACCTGTCTTACCTACAGATTATACCGGGCGTTAAGGTGACTACGATATCGCAAAACGAAATAGAGATATCGTTTCCGCTATCATACCTTTCAACCTTCATGAGCAAAGAGAAAATAGCGTGATCTAGTTGCCCAACAATGGAACGGGATTTTCTACAGTTTTCTACTATTACCTCAGAAACTACTATAGATCCAAGAGTTTCTATTTAATCTTCACTCTAATGCTCCTAGTCTCCGCCTTGATGATTTACCTGTCAATCCACTACCTTCCCAAGATACAGAATATTCTCCCTATCAGTGCGAACATACAACCTGCAGAGAAAGAGAGAATTCTCCTCTACCTTTGGGCATACGTTCTTTCTGACATACCTGTTTTCGCTGCTGTTTTTTTCTCGTCTCCGGCGATTTCAAGCGAGATAGAAAACAAGACAGCATTTCACATATTCACCCTTCCCGTTGATCGATCTGTCTTGCTTCTAGGAAAGTATGCAGCAGCTGTGGCGGCATCTATAATATCTATACTACCTTATATAATAGCTGAGATTGGGACCGTCCTATATCTTTTCACATTCGTTATCGCCGTCCCCTTCCTTATTTCGACCGGGATGGTGCTGATTTTCATAGCATCAGTCAGTGCCTTTTCCTTTCTCATTAGCTCCCTCTTCAACAGGAATCTTTACGCTTACATTACCACATTCATAATCTATTTCATCATATTCTATTCAGTTAACCTAGTACTACAGCTGCTTTACAATTATAACGCTTTTTTCCTGCTGGATAATGCTGCCTCAATTTTAAGCAGGGTTTTCATAGACATATCGCCAAGCGTGTTTACCTCAAAGTTCAGCCTGAACGGAGCCACTACAGGGGATCTCCTTACTTCCCTTGTCGTTATGCTACTGTACGCTGTTATCTCTATAGTGATATCACTAATAATATTCGAGAGGAAGGAGGTTAAATGATCGCCATATCTTCCCTGTCCAAGAACTTCGGTCAGATAAAGGCTCTAAACAACGTAACGTTGAAAATAGACGAACCCGGCCTCACGTGTTTTCTTGGGGAAAATGGGGCCGGAAAGACGACGCTGTTCAAGATCATTACAGGCATTGTTAGAGCAAGTGGTGGGAGTGTTTCTGTCAACGGCATAGACGTTCAGTCTCAGCCTAAGAAGGCACTCTTACTTATGGGTTCTTTAGTCGAACAGCCGGAGTTCTACCCCTATCTAACTGGGAAGGAGCTTTTAGAATTTACAGGAAAGATAAGGGGTCTTAAGGGCAGAGAACTTGAGACTGAGATAGAAAGAGTCACAAAAATGATGAGTATAGGAGAATACCTGAACAGAAAAAGCGGTTCCTACTCCCGTGGCATGAAGCAGAGACTAGGCGTAGCAGTTGCGATGATCGGGGACCCGGAGATCCTAGTACTCGACGAGCCAACATTCGGCATGGATCCAAGGGGGATTATAGAAATGAGAAAGATCCTGAAGGATATGAGGGATGGAAGGGAGAAATTTATTCTGATGAGCACACACCTATTGGAGGAGGCCAGGGAGCTCTCTAGCAGGATCATAATTCTCAAACGCGGGGAGGTGAAGTTTGATGCGACCTCTCCCTTCGGGAAGAGATTTGTAAGGGTAGTGGGGGAGATAAATGTTCCCGAACAATTGAAGGGCAGAGTTGTTGAAAACGGGGTCGACTACGTTGTTCTCGACGTTGAGGAGGATGCAACGCCATTAATTTCTTCCCTAATCAATAACGGCTCAACCATAAGATATGTTCTCCCATATGACAGGCTAGAGGAACATTTTCTCAAAGATTAATTAATCCTTTATTTCTCAATGAGATTGACATGATCAGTTTTTTTTCCTCTCAGAGCTGACGGTATTATTGCAAGAAGGGAAATAGCAGTTGAAAGGTAGAAGAGAACGTCAATGGAATTTAGAAACGATTTTGCCGCTAACGAACTGTTTACGACAGACGATGAGCCTATGAATATTTTAGCCAAATCCGGAATCGGAATGGAGAGGGACATAACGTAAAACGCTATTCCCATGCTGAAAACGCTTCCAATATTTATGAGGGTTGAACTCATTCCAGAAGCGATTCCCCTTTCGCTCGGTGGACAAGAATTCATTATTGACGCTCTGTTTGGGGAAGCAAATATACCCATGCCGCTTCCTACGAGGATAAGGGGAAGCAAAAGTGAATTGAAGGTTTCTCGTTCCCCTATCCTAGTTAGAAGAAGGAAACCGATAGCAGAAACCAGGAGACCTACCGAAGAAACGACCCTCGCTCCATGCTTATCGGAAATAACACCACTTATAGGACCGAAAAAGGAGAGAGATATGGACATCGGAGTCAGAAACAGCCCTGCAACAAACGGGTTCAGCCCCATGGTAGGACCTTGCAGATAAAAAACCAATACAAATGTGACCGCTCCCCTTGCCAGCGAATTCAGAAATATTGCCAGATTGCCCGCGGCGAATAGTCTTATCCTGAAGAGGCGGAGATCGAACATCGGATGGTCTGAATGCAACTCGAGATAGATAAAAACAATGAATAGAATGAGTCCTATTGAAATAAGGAATAGTACAAAGGAAAGTCCCGTTGAAGCAGTCGAATAAAGGGTTATGGCCGTCAGTATAAGGCCAATAGATGATGCAAAAGCAGCGTTTCCCCCAATGTCAATCTTCCTTGATCCCCTGGAAACAGAGAGCTCTTTTAAATTATGATGTGCCCACAGCGTAGCTCCTATCCCTATTGGTACATTGACGTAAAAGATGGATCTCCATCCAATGGAGTAAGTCAGTATACCACCTAGAACTAGGCCGGCTATAGAACCTGCAACTATCGCCACTTGGTTTATGCCGAGAGCACGACCTCTCTCGTTTTCTGGGAATGCGTCAGTTATTATTGCTCCACTATTTGAGAAGAGAAATGCCGCCCCTATACCCTGAACAAGGCGAAAACATATCAACTCTAGTCCTGTCTCGGATACGCTGCATAATGCAGATCCAGCGGTGAAAATGGCGAATCCGAGGGTATACAGTCGGACCCTTCCAAACATATCAGAAAGTCTTCCAAAATTGACTACAACTGCAGCAGTCACCAGTGTGTAGCCCATGAGAATCCAGAGCAAGTCCAGAATTGTAGTGTCGGGCAGTTCTCTCGCAATGGTCGGAAGCGATATCAGCACTATGTTGGTATCCAGTGATGACATCAAAGTTCCCAAGGTGGTATTGGAGAGAACTGTCCATTTATATTCCACCTCCGGCCAGTATTTTCTTGGATTTATTGATTGTTGAAGCAAAACTAATAGCGGATAAATAATTTAATTGCGGAAAAATATAAATATTGGTAACCTCATTCATTTGCATATGACAGAAACGACATCCGGGAGATCCAAAAGGTCTCTCATTGTAGCTATTGCTGTTCTGACCGTTATACCGTTCATCGCACTTGCCGCCGTTCCGACATACGTGAGGACAAATCCAGAAATTGGTGGCTTGACCTTTTTTTACTGGTACCAGCTACTCTGGCTATTCATTGCAGCAGCACTTTTCGGAACAGCCGCATATCTCTACAACAAGTACGGGGGTGAGTGATTGCTCCCCATTTCTGGAATAATCGTCTGGGTTCTGCTTCTGCTCATTTTCATATTCCTTGGATTCTACGGCAGAAGATGGAAAAAAGGAGACATGAGCAAGCTCGATGAGTGGGCTCTTGGCGGACGTAGATTCAGCGCCTGGATCGTGTGGTTTCTCGTTGGGGCCGATCTTTACACGGCATATACTTTTATTGCAATACCTTCATCAGTTTTCAGCATAGGTGCCATTTACTACTATGCGGTGCCATACGTAGCAGTTACATTCGGGGTTGCAATGTGGGCCATGCCAAAGCTGTGGAAGGTTTCGAAAGAAAAAGGCTTCGTGACTGCCTCAGATTTCGTGAAGTCCAATTTCAACAGCAGAAATTTGGCCATACTTGTTGCGCTAGTTGGCATTGTTGCGGAACTGCCATATATAGGCCTGCAAATCGTGGGAATGCTCTCTGTATTGACGGTGATGCTATCAGGCATAGGAAGCATAAAGCTGGTAGTGGATATTTCCCTTATAATCTCGTTCATAATTCTTGCCATATTCACGTATTTTAGCGGGTTAAGAGGAGCGACCCTTACGGCCATATTCAAGGACGCAATAATACTCTCCAGTGTGATTATCGTTATCATAGTTGCAGTCATTTCCGTGGGATTCACAAAGTCATTTGCCTCCCTTCCCGTAAAATACTACCACATTCTACCGTTACAGGTAAACGCTTACTGGAGCCTCTTCCTAATGAGCGCTTTGGCACTATATCTATACCCACATGCCGTAACAGGTTCTCTGAGCGCCAAGTCGCCTAAATCACTCAGACTGAGCCAATCGCTTCTTCCTCTCTATGGTGTAGGACTTGCCTTGCTTGCGCTTTTCGGTATTCTGGTCTATGGAAATCACGCAGCTTTGACATTTCTTAAGGATACTTTCCCCGCAAGCTCAAGAGGTACCTATGTGGTACCTGCACTCATATTCTATACATTGCCAGCACCGCTTACCGGTTTTGCCTTCCTCGGCATATTCATAGGGGGTCTCGTTCCAGCATCCATTATGGCAATGTCACAGTCGAACCTTCTCACAAGGAACATACTTAAGGAAATTTATCCGAAGATGTCCCAATTCAGAGAGACTCTGGCCGCGAAAATATCTATGATAGTGTTTCTCTTCATAGCGGTGGGATTCATTTTCGTTTTCCCTCTATCCTATTCAGTTCAGCTCCAGCTTTTAGGCGGTATAATAATACTGCAGACACTTCCCTCACTATTCCTTGGACTTGTTACAAACAAACTGGACAAATATTCCTTAATGGCAGGTCTTATAGTTGGGTTGGGATTGGGAATATACTGGATGGAAGTAGCAAATCACTTCAAGACCTGGACGACTACGCTTTTGCCGATAAGTCCATCGTTTGGCTCAATATTCATAGGTTTCCTGGCACTGTCGGCGAACTTGATCATAGTGCTAGTTGGATCAGCAATAGCTCTCCCTTTCAGGAAAAAATAGAGCATAACAATTTTTTTAACTACATTTTCTCTTTTAATTTTAAGATAAATGGCAAGTGCATTGTTCTCTTTCATTCTGCGGAGGTTACCACTTTCACTATTAAAGCCACCGGAGGGAATCGAACCCCCGACCTGCTGATTACGAATCAGCTGCTCTACCGACTGAGCTACGGTGGCGCATCTCCCTATATTCATTCAATATATTTCAATTTCCATGTTCCAAAATGCGCACGAATCAGTGTTTTTCCGTTTTGCTTTCATCATTAATTTTATAACAGCGCTTCCCGTCCGATTTAGACATTCGGTCTCAAAGTTAACTTATTTCCTCGCTTAGTGACTTCATCAGAAGGTACGAAACAACTATCCGGTGCAATCTTATTTACATAAGATTAATTGCCTTGGGGGATAAAAGGCACTAATAAGTTAACTAAAGTCCCTCATTTTAGCGGCCATGCTTCTGTACGTTAAAGGCACTATTTACATATCTTTATATAGAAGAATAAAATACGGAAAAAGAGGTGTCTCACTAATGATGCCAGGACAGCCAATATTCATTTTAAAAGAGGGATCAAAGAGGGAGTCCGGAAAGAATGCCATGCAAAATAACATAAATGCAGCTAAAGCCATTGCTGACGCTGTAAAGACTACTCTTGGTCCTAGAGGTATGGATAAAATGCTTGTAGATTCCCTCGGTGACATCGTTATTACGAACGACGGAGTGACGATCCTGAAGGAAATGGACATAGACCATCCAGCAGCGAAAATGATGGTAGAGGTATCAAAGACCCAAGATCAGGAAGTTGGAGACGGAACGACTACTGCGGCCGTAATAGCGGGGGAATTGCTAAGAAAGGCAGAGGATCTCCTTACTCAGAACGTTCACCCAACGGTTATAGCATCCGGTTACAGGATGGCTGCTGAGAAAGCCAAGGAAATACTGAACGAGATATCAACACCTGTTGTAAAAGATGAAAAAACTCTGATGAAGATAGCAAGCACTGCGCTCGGCTCGAAGGGGGCTTCGACGTCAAAGGAGAAGCTAGCCGAGATTGCAGTAAAATCGGTCCTGCAGGTTTACCAAGAAAGGGAGGGAAGGATATTTGTTGATTTCGACGACATACAGCTAGTTAAAAAACAGGGGGGTTCCGTGGACGACACGCAACTGATCCACGGTATAATAGTTGATAAAGAGAGAGTACATCCAGGGATGCCTGTCCTTGTAAACAAAGCTAAGATTGCACTGCTTAATGCTGCGCTAGAGATTAAAAAACCTGAATTTGACACGTCTATTAGGATTGAGGATCCAGAGTCAATAACGAAATTTAAGAAACAGGAAGAGGAAATACTCAGAGAGATGGTCTCTAAAATTACCTCGTCTGGTGCTACCGTTGTTCTTACTCAGAAAGGCATTGACGACAATGCAATGGCATTCCTCGCAAAAGAGGGCATCTATGCAGCAAGGAGAGTAAAGAAGAGCGACATAGAGAAACTCGCAAAAGCCACGGGTGCTGAGATAGTTACAAACCTGGATGACCTTTCAAGCAAGGATCTTGGAAAGGCAGACAGGGTTGAGGAAGTGAAGATAGGAGAGGATCACCTGACGTTCGTCACAGGCTGTGCGAATCCCAAGGCTGTTTCCATTCTTATAAGGGGAGGAACGGAACACGTAGTCGACGAAATAGAGAGAAGCATTGTCGATTCAATACACGTTGTTGCAGCGGCGTTACAGGACGGGAAGATACTTCCTGGTGGTGGTGCATCAGCAACTGAGATAGCTATGAGACTTAGGGAATACAGCGCCTCCGTCGGTGGAAGGGAGCAGCTTGCTATTGAGAAATTTGCTGAGGCTATGGAAATAATTCCAAGGACTTTGGCAGAGAATGCAGGTCTAGATTCCATAGGCGTGCTGATTGCTCTCAAGAAAGCGCACGCTGATGGTAATAAGAATGCGGGCGTAGATGTAGTAAAGGGCAAGCCCATAGACATGATGGAGCTAGGAGTGATCGAACCTATAAGGGTTGGCAGACAGGCTATAGACAGCGCCACAGACGCAGCGGTTATGATATTAAGAATAGACGACGTGATAGCGACGAAGGCTTCAAGTGCTGGAGCCCCCAAGCCTCCAGGTGGAAAACCGGGCGGCTCTGAAGAAGACTAAACGATTTTCTTAATTTCCATTTTTATTTAACGTAACTCTTTTTATCCATACCATATTTCTGATTTTATGTACAATGGCAATTACAATCCTTCGGCCCAGGACATTTTAGTGGTTGGCACACCATACATCCCGGGTTATAAAATTACAAAAGTCATAGGTTTTACGTGGGGACTCATCGTTAGATCGAGGGGCCTAGGTGGAAATATTGCCGCAAGCCTGAGAAGCCTAGCCGGAGGCGAAATAAAGGAATACACGAAAATGCTTGACCAGAGCAGGAGTGAGGCTTTAGAAAGGCTCAAGCAGCATGCAAAAGGATTAGGAGCAAATGCTATAATAGAAGTAAGGTTTGATTCCTCCGAAATCGGGGAGGTTATGTCTGAAATTCTTGCATATGGAACTGCGGTTGTTGCAGAAAAAGACGACAGGGATCCTCAACCCGTATCTTTGAAATAAGCAATGGTCGTATACTCCCCCCACAAAGTAATCCTGTTTGGAGAGCATGCTGTGGTATATGGGTACCCAGCTCTATCATCTACAGTAGACCTGTTTGCGAGAATATTACTTATCCCAAGCAGAGGGAGTGGCCAATATACTCCGTTTGTTCAGCGGACGCTTGATTACCTTGGATTGAAAAATGTCTACGCGAAGGTTGAAACTAACGTGCCGTCAGGTTCAGGACTAGGAACGTCCTCCATGATTATATTAGGCATACTTCTTAACAGCAGGGAATACAGGAAGGAAGAGCTGGCAAAGGAAGCCTTCAACATTGAGTACGAAGTGCAGGGTCTCGGATCTCCAATAGATACGACAACCATCGTTTCAGGCGGATTTGTCCTTACCAACGGAAAACAGGGAATACCGTTGTGGGAAATCGAAAGAGGGGAAAAGAAGTGGGCTTTCTCAAGTCTTCCGGCAAAGAAGTTGGATTTAATAATAGTCTACACTGGCAGCAAGGGATCCACTAGAGAGCAGGTAGCTAAGGTCAGGAAGTTTTACGAGAGGGGAAAGTTCGCAAGGGACATAATGGAAAGAATAGGGGAAATAACTGATGAAGGTGCCGAAGCAGTGATGAGAGGTGACGAGAACAAAATAGGCGAGCTTATGAACGAGAATCATTCGGAACTCAAAATATTCGGAATATCCACAGATATGATCGAGAAGATCGTTTCCATAGGAAAGGAGCACGGTTACGGTGCAAAGCTTACAGGCGCAGGGGGCGGAGGAGCGGTGATCATACTGCCGGACAAGAAAGAGAAAATATTGGAAAGGCTAAGGGAAATCAACGTTCCCTTCTTTGATACATCAACTACGGGAGTTGGCATTTTTAAGAGATCAGAGTGACCGAAACAACAGAATCTCCTTCGTCAAGGCCTATTAGCTTAACACCTTGCGCATATCTCCCTTTTTGAGGGATGTGTGAAACGTCGGTTCTTATGCTCTTTCCATTTCTAGTCACTAAAAGGAGTTCATCGTCTCCCCTTATGGACGAAATAAATATTGGTTTACCCGTTCTGTCTGTGACCTTCAATGCCTTCATCCCTTTTGCACCTCTGTGCCTTTGAGAAAATTCACTTGCTCCTACCCTTTTTCCCAGACCCTTTTCAGTTATTACTATGAGCTCATCTGTTGATACTGTAGTGTCGCTCGCTACCTTATTCTCCCCCTTGAACCTTATCCCGGTGATGCCTGAAGCAGCCCTTCCCATGGACCTAAATTCCTTTTCGTCGACTATTACAAGTCTTCCGTCTGTAGAAAGAAGCGCAACCTTCTCGTTTCCATCCGTCATGAATACATCCTTCAGGACGTCTTTGGGTTTCAGCTTGAGTGCTATAATGCCATTAGATCTTATGTTAGTAAATTCTGATATGTCCGTCTTTTTTACTCTCCCTGACTCAGTTACAAACAAGAGGTATTTCTTCCCTTCCCTCACGTGTTCTCCCATAAGAAAAACAATCTTTCCCTTTATGTTGTCAAATAAGGCCGATATGAGCTTTGCCCTGGATCTCCTCTCTCCCTTCACGATATTGTACGCTTTCATCTGGAATACTTTGCCGTCATCAGAGAACATAAATATTCTATCGTGGGAGTCGCAAGTTATAACCTGTCTAATACTGCTTTCTGAAGACCCGACAAAGACACCTTTCCCCCCTCTTCTTTGGGCAGAAAACGCATCCGCCTCTAGCCTGATTATCCTGTTGTCCTCAGTGAGTATTATAGTATCAAGTTCGTGGGGTATCAGCTCCTCTTCCGTGGTTTCTTTATAGGAATCCGTTATCTCCGTCCTTCTCGAATCGCCGTACTTTTCCTTTATCTCTTCAAGTTCATCAACGATAAGATCCCATCTCTTTCCCTCATCGCTCAATAGCTCCTGGTATCTTTCTATGTTCTGTTTAAGCTCATTCCTCTCCCTCTTCAAATCTGAGATTTCTGTCCCAGTTAGCTTTTGTAGCTTCATATCTAGGATAGCATCGGCCTGCTGATCGTCTATCTTAAACCTGGATTTCAGGGATTCCCTTGCCTCATTGACGTCCTTCGACTTCCTTATTATGGAAAGAGTAACGTCTATCTCATCTATTGCAGCAATAAGTGCTTCTATTATGTGGGCCCTTTCGTTAGCCTTTTTCAGGAAGAATTCCGTCCTCTTTCTGACTATCAGTTCTCTGTGTTTCAGGTACTCTTCCATTATTTCCTTGAGGCCCATGGTTTTGGGTACGTTGTCAACTACCACTAGGTTGATTATCCCGTATGAAACCTGGGCTTGGGTATGCTCGTATATCTGATTTAGCGCAACCTCTGGGTTAAAGTCTCCCTTCGTTTTTATTACTATCCTGATACCTTCCTTGTTGCTCTCGTCCTTTATGCTCGAAATTCCCGCTATCACACCATCCTTTGAAAGTTCCGCTATCTTTGACAGCATCTCGGCCTTGTTGACCTCATAAGGTATTTCTGTGAATATGATCTCTCCCTTCTTTATCTCAGCCCTGGCTCTTAAATCTAGCTTTCCTCTTCCGGTTCTATACGCATCTAGAATTCCGCTCCTTCCAAGGATGAGACCTCCGGTGGGGAAATCTGGACCCTTAACGAACTGCATAAGCTCTTCAACAGTTGCACCCCTTTTTCTTATGAGATAGATCAACCCGTCCACTATCTCGCCTAGATTATGTGGCGGCATATTAGTCGTCATTCCCACTGCGATTCCGGAAGACCCGTTCAGAAGGACGTTCGGCAATTTTGACGGGAGAAATAACGGTTCCTTTAGCGTCCCGTCAAAGGTAGGCAAATAATCGACCGTTTCGTATTCTATGTCTGAAAGCATCTCATTGGCTATCTTGCTTAATTTCGCCTCGGTGTACCTCATGGCTGCTGGGGGATCATTGTCAACAGAGTTATGTACGAATATTCCCGCAGAAAGAGAAAAATTGTGATATCCTTCAATCGTCATATCGAATACATTCTTTCTTTCATCGCTCTCATCTACCGAAATAACCTTGTGATTATACCCGGCAGGGACGCTAGCGATCTCCGCTAAACGGGGCAACGGCATCAGCGAATCGCCTTTGACTAAATTAGAAGCTTCCCTGTAGGTTCCGTCCCTCATCATGAACCTGTGGTCCGGGGTGCATTCTATGACATCACCGGTGTCGATCTTAACCCTAACGATGGGTGCGTCCTTTCTGGTTATCCGTGGGTTTTTCACCTCAGCTTTAACAATTTCCCCGGTTGAGTGATCGTATGCATAAGTGTAATGTTTAATTCCTTTCTCATGCTCTTCTACAAGCTTTTCAAAACTTATATCTCTCCCGTCTGAGAGTTTTATTTTCGTCTCCCCCGAGAAACATCCGAAATTCCCCTGGCCCTGGATCAGGGGATACCTCAATGAGAAATCCTGAGCCATCCTGGCTAGTGCGGAATATATAGCAGCATCCCCGTGGGGATGATACTTACCCATAACCTCACCCACTATCCTGGCAGATTTCCTGTAAGGTTTATCGAATGTTATTCCCATTTCATACATGGAATACAATATCCTTCTCTGCACTGGTTTAAGCCCATCTCTGACGTCGGGTATTGCCCTTGAAAGGATTACGCTCATTGCATAATCCAAGTAGGAATACCTCATCTCCCTCTCAATTGCCCTGTTTTCTATCATAGGATATCACACATCTATGTTTTGAGCTTCAGTAGCGTGCGCCATGATAAAATCTCTCCTCGGCTCAACATCGTCTCCCATCAAAAGCGTGAAGAGACGATCTGCTTCCTGTGCATCCTCTATGTTAACCCTTACCAATTTTCTGGTTTCTGGATTCATCGCAGTTTCCCAGAGCTGATCTGGATTCATCTCCCCCAGCCCCTTGAATCTTTGCACTATGGGATTTTTAAGCTTTTCCACAAGATCGTCCTTGTCTTTTTCTGTGTATACATAGGTCACGCTGGAACCTTTCTGCACGCGGAATAGCGGAACGACAGCTATATAAATGTGACCGTGCGTTATCAACTCCCTCAGATACCTGTAAAAGAGTGTCAGGAGAAGAGTCCTAATGTGGCTACCATCGACGTCTGCATCCGTCATTATTATTATCTTTCCGTATCTCAGCTTAGCCGGTTCGTATGGATCATTAGGACCCATATTTATTGCGGCAAATATGTTCTTAACCTGGTTGTTCCTCAGTATCTTGTCCCAGCCGGCTTTCTCTACATTCAGTATTTTACCCCTCAGGGGGAGTATAGCCTGAAAAGACCTGTCTCTCCCCTGTTTAGACGAACCCGCCGCAGAATCACCCTCCACTATATACAACTCAGTCTTGCTCGGATCTTCAAGAGTACAATCTGCGAGCTTACCTGGGAGAGAAGCGCCAAGCGAGTTTTTCGACCTTACAATTTCTCTGGCATTTCTTGCAGCCTCCCTTGCCTGAGCAGCCTGAAGAGCTTTCTTGCAAATTGCGTCAGAAGTCTTCGGATGATCTTCAAAATATTTCCTAAGATTTTCCACCGTCGCCGTAAAAACCATACCCCTCACGTTGCTGTTGCCGAGCTTTTCCTTTGTTTGCCCTTCAAATTGAGGCTCCGGTATCTTGACGTTCACAACCGCTGTTAGTCCCTCCCTTACGTCTTCTCCTGTAAAATAATCGTCTTGTATAATCCCGTTTTTCCTGGCTTCTTCGTTGAGAACTTTCGTAAGGGCGGCCTTGAATCCAGAGACGTGCGTCCCCCCTTCCCTGGTGTTTATATCATTGGCGAATGCAAGCAGGTTCTCGTTTATTGAGTCGTTATATTGTATTGCGAATTCTACCTGCGTATCCGGGAGCTTGCCTTCCTCCGCAGATGTAGTTTTGTCAGCAGCGATCTGGACCACGTCCTTTGTATTGCTGTCATATCGTGTGAGGCTGTATATCACATCTTCGTGCAGTGCCCTCTTTCCCAGATTCATGTTTCTGACCATCTCAGATATACCGCCGTCGTGACGAAAAACAGAAACGTTGTCATTCCAATCAAGCGTTATAGTCAATCCCCTGTTAAGGTAAGATAGCTCCTCTATCCTTCCTCTTATGATTTCAAGTGAGAAATCCCCGCTCTCCATGATTGTCATGTCTGGTTCAAATATTGTGAGCGTTCCCGTGTCTGATCGGAGATGGAACGTTGCGCGAATTCCCTCGTTAAGGATCACGTTTCCGTTTTCAACACGGCCTACGTCCTCTACCTCAGTGAGCTTTTTACCTTGTGAATAACTTTGGTAGTATACCTTTCCGTCTCTCTTAACAAAAACATCAAACCTAGAAGAGAGGGCATTCACCACATGAACACCAACTCCATGCAGCCCTCCAGATACCCGATATGCTTTCTGCTCGAACTTCGCACCTGAATGCAATTCCGTCAATACTATTTCAAGTGCGGGTTTGTTGTATTTTGGATGTATGTCCACAGGAATACCCCTTCCGTCATCCTCTATTGTAACTTCTCTTCCCCTGACCGCAACGTATATGTTCTTGCAAAATCCTCCCATTGCTTCGTCTATGCTGTTGTCCAAGACCTCGTAGAGAAGCTGGTGAAGTCCTCTAGCGTCAGTGCTACCGATATACATGGCTGGCCTTTTCCTGACTGCCTTCAATCCTTCCAAGATCACTATGTCTTTCGCGGTGTAATCTTCCATAGCCTATCTAGCCTATAACATGTGCGTATATATATAATTTGTAATGCTTCTTTTGGATGCAATTCTAACTTAATATTGTTAAGAATTTTCCGATTTCAATTTTTTAAAAATTATAATATACTCCTCCCTTAAATATTTATGTCCTTGTATATTAATATAATAATCTATTTTTTCCCTTTTTTCAAATGTCATTCCCAGGGAAGGAGCAATTTCGTCAGGGTTGAAATAATGCGTCAAAATTCCATTTCCCCTTACAAATGTGCCCTCCTCGACTTCCTTCCCTTTGCTGAACCTGAAATCTAATCTAGAAAAAACCCTTATGATCATGAAGCCTCCCGGAATTAAAACCCTGCTCGCCTCACTCAACGCCGTTCTTCTTCCCTCTTCCATTAAGTGATCAATAGAGTGTGTGAGCAACACCACATCAAAGGTCGAATTCCTGAACGGAAGACTGGTCATGTCCCCGACGATCTTTAAATTAGATGGATTCAAACGCAGTGCATGGATGGAGAAGTCAATTGAAACTACGCCAGATTTTTTCGGGGAACCCTTCCCGTCGCCACATCCGTCGTCCAGAATTAAGCTACCTGATAGATATGGTTCTACGATGTTCCTATCCCTCCGCTCCCCTCTCCAGAGTCGTCCTCGCAAGCGATATTCTCTGTTCCAAGCTTTTATCTGCGACTTTAGCACGAATCTCATTGCTAATATAAGAGAAGCTTATAACGGTTTATGGCTGACCTTAAAATTATCGAAGAATTAGTTAACAAAGACCCGTTCATGAACTACATTGGAGTAAGAACCAGAATCGTAGAACCTGGAAGGGCTGAAGCCATTCTGGACATAGAAGAGAAACATCTTAGGCTTGGCGGAATTCTCAATGGCGGCGTTATAAGCTCTCTCGTAGACATTGCCGGCGGGGCAGCAATTCTTTCGTTAACGGAGAAGAACCAGGTCACCATAAACTTGGACATAAATTTCCTGGCACCTATATCAAAATCACCTGCTAAGTCAGTAGGCACCGTGGTGAAAAGCGGGAAAACGATATATGTTGCAAAGGTAGAGATTTTTGATGGGAATGGAAAACTATGTGCATACGCCACTGGTTCCTGGTTTATATTTAACGATTAGTTATTTAAGGAACGAACACATGTTCGTACATGTCACTGGAAAGGATAGGCATAGCGGAGATACCGAAATCTGAGAGGCATGGCAAGCCAAGATCGCTTTTCTATCTCTGGTTTGCAGCAAATTTAACAATCGCGGATTTTGCTCTCGGATTTGTGCCTATATCCTTGGGAATGAATTT
The DNA here is from genome assembly GCA_038729485.1 of Thermoplasmatales archaeon. Taxonomy (GTDB): domain Archaea; phylum Thermoplasmatota; class Thermoplasmata; order Thermoplasmatales. The sequence continues at coordinate 228,491 of JAVYRX010000001.1, forward strand.
TGCTAGCTCGGTCATAGCTATAATTATAGGGAACATTCTTGGGGCAAGTATTGTTGGTCTTTCTGCCATAATGGGGCCATCAACTGGATACCCACAGATGATGAGCACCTCCAATACGATGGGCAGAAAGGTCATGAGAATCTTCGGAATAATCAATCTTTCTAACACGGGAGGATGGTTCATAGTGAACAACATCCTGAGCGTGCTGGCATTATATTTGATATTTGGCCTCTCCTACCTAATTCTTCTGCCGATATTTGTGGTCTTAATTTACATAGTTGCTTATCTCGGCCATAATGTCATACACAAAGTCGAGAGGGTGCTATCTTACATTCTGGGAATTATGTTTACAATAATACTTGCAAGGATACTCATTTCAGGAAATTTTCACACTATTTCTAGCCAAGTTGGATATTCCGATGTGAGGCTTGATGCTGCTTTTTTTGGAATGGTGGCATTCACATACAGCTATTTGATGAGCTGGGGTCCTTATGCGTCAGATTATTCTAGATATTTGCCTTCAGGTTCATCGCTCAAGAGCATATTTCTCAACACGTTTATTGGTTCCCTTCTCTCCGTAACGTTCGTGGAGGTTGTTGCCCTTATAATCTCTTTTTCCACGCTTAGTTCGTCTTCCATTGAGTCGCTAAAAAGCGTTTCTGGCTTCCTGTACCCTGTTTCCATGCTTGCTATAGCTCTTGGAGGCATAGCCGCAAACGTTCTTAATCTCTATTCTGCATCTCTTTCAGGCTTGGTAGGCGGAATAAAGATGAGCAGAACTTCATTCGTTGGAGTTATTGCAATAATTGGCGTTGTTTTATCCCTCTTGTTCTATAGAGGGTTCTATCAGTTCTTCGAATCATTTCTTCTTGTCCTTGATTACTGGATATCGCCGTGGATAGCAGTATTAGTTATGGATTTTCTAGTTCTGGATCGCAGAAAGCTTTCATTCCTTCTGCCAATAAGAGCAGAGGGCTTGATAGCATATTCCGTCGGCCTTCTTTCTTCAGTCCCTTTTATGAACGTATCGATAGGATCGTATACTCATACATTCCCTCTCTCCCATGCACTTGGAGGAATAGACATAAGCTATTTTGTAAGCTTCGGGGTGGCCTCTGTCGTCTACCTCGCCTTGGAAAGATTCAAATTTACGGAAAAAGAGAGACTGACGGGACCTCGTGACATTAGAGACTACGGCAAATGAGAGCATGACTAACATTAGGTTTAAATAAAGACGTTGGTTTTACGAGTGGTGAACTCAGACGAAGACAGATGATGATGTTGATGACTTCACGGACGTTGAAGAGATACTCAAGCAGCTCAAGACGGCAGAGGAGGAGAGGAAATACATAGAGTTAGAGAACAAGAGGCTCAGTGAAGAGGTGGATAGGCTAAAAAGAGAACTGAATAGACTGAAGCTCCCTCCCCTTCTCATAGGCTCCATAGAGGATGTCATTGACGAAAGGAGAGTCGTAATAAGAAGCTCTACCGGCCCTAGTTTCCTAGTATATGCATCAGAGCACATACCTGCAGAGAAACTCACGGTCGGTACTCGGGTCGCCCTCAACAAGGCCACCCTTTCGGTCATATCGGTTATACCTGAAGCCTATGATCCGGCGGTGGTTGCCGCCGAGATATCTGAAAAGCCGTCGGTTACATTCGACGATATCGGAGCCCTCCGTCAACAGATACAAGAGATAAAGGAGATGGTTGAGCTCCCCCTTCTTAACCCTGAGATATTCAGAAAAGTTGGAATAGATCCTCCAACCGGCGTTCTGCTCGTTGGAGCACCCGGAACAGGGAAAACTCTCCTTGCAAAGGCAGTGGCGCATAACACAAATGCAACATTCATAAGGGTAGTAGCATCTGAGCTTGTCAGGAAATACATAGGGGAGGGCGCAAGGCTCGTCAGGGAGCTTTTTGACTTGGCAAAGAAGAAAGCCCCTTCCATAATATTCATAGATGAACTAGACGCTATTGGCTCAAGAAGGATTGACTCCTCAACTTCAGGCGACAGGGAAGTGCAGAGGACCCTAATGCAACTTCTTGCTGAAATAGACGGATTTGAACCTCTCGGAAATATAAAGCTTATAGGAGCGACGAACAGACCCGATACTCTGGACGAAGCGCTCATGAGACCTGGAAGGTTTGACAGAATCATAGAGATACCGCTCCCTTCCAAAAGCGGAAGGCTAGAGATACTTAAGATTCATACCAGAAAGATGAACCTGAAGGACGTTGATCTTGGAAAGATTGCAGAAATAACTGATGGATTCTCGGGTGCAGACATCAGAGCATCAGTAATAGAAGCAGGTATGTTTGCTATTAGGGAGGGGCGAGATTACGTAACAAGCAGCGACCTGGTAAAGGGAGTGGAGAAGATGAACGTACAGAGGAACAAGCAAACTGCCCAAAAGGGGAATCTAGAGATGTTCGTCTGATGAAAGAAACCCCTATTCCAAACGTATTCGAAGAGAACGGAAGCATTTTCACAAAATCCCGGGACTGCAAATCTGTCTACGGAGAGCCCGTGCTAGAAAGAGGAGATTTCTGCTATAGACTTTTCTCCCCGCTGAGGAGCAAACTAGCATCTGCTATTAAGATGGGAGTTAAGCCCGAGATAAAGGACAGCAATTACGTTTTATATCTGGGAGCGGGGGCCGGTACGACAGCTTCCCATCTATCAGATTCAATCTCGTCTGGAAGGCTTTACGCAATAGAGTTTTCTCCCGTACCTTTCATTAAGCTCGTGGCAGTCTCGGAGATTAAAAGAAACATTTATCCAATACTCCAGGACGCCCAAAAACCGAGACTATTCGCTCCATTCATAGACAGGGTGGATGTGGTCTATCAGGACGTCTCCCAACCGAATCAGGTAGACATTTTCATTGAGAACATGAATTTCTTCCGTGCGAAACGTGGCATTCTCATGCTAAAAAGCTTCTCTCTTCGTTCAGATCATTCTCCCGACAACGAAATAAAGAAAATTTCAAATAGTTTCGATGTAAAACAGTTTAAGGACATCTCAAAGTTCCACAGGGGCCATTTTGCAGTTGTGGTCAATGGCTGAAATTCCCACACTTTCTTTAAATATTTCTTTCAGTTGTCTTGGATAAATTTTTTATGGAATACTTCCTAGACCATTAGTGGCAGATGGTAAAAAAAGAGAGGTTATAGCAATAGTAGGTGTTGCAGTTGCGTTGCTGATCATATTCTCATCTCTTTACGTTTATACGGGTAATTGGCCACCTGCCGTAATAGTAGAGTCCAAATCTATGCAACATGGCAACAACTTCGTGTTCGGAGTAATAAATACAGGAGACATAGTAGCGGTGAAGAAAGTAACGTCATTCAAAGATGTGATTACATACGTATCTGCAAGGGAGGAGGGTGGTCCCATCACTTACGGAGAATATGGGGAAGTTATAGTGTATAGAAATTACTTGCTTCATGAGCTTGTAATACATAGGGCTATGTTTTACGTATCCGGCTGGTCCGGGGATTCGCCTATAATTTATAACGACAAAAATCCGTCCTGGCTTAGCATTCAGGGAGCTACTGTATATATAGAGAATGTTGGATTTTCTCATAGAAATCTGATAGTTGATTTGCAGAGTTATGTTGGTCAGACAGGTTTTGTTACAATGGGCGACTACAACTTTGCCTTTTCCCCGTATGTTAGCGGGAACTATTATTTAGGCGCTGATCAGAATCTCGGTATAGACAATTCGCTGGTAAATCAATCACAAGTATTTGGTTACGCAGTCGGATATCTTCCAATTATAGGGGTCATCAAACTCTGGGATCTAAAGCTAACTGGTTCCATTACGTATATACCTGAAACAAGCAACATCGCAATGATAGTCATTCTCGCCATACTATTGATATTCATAGTGCTTCCAATCAGCACTGGAAAGAAGGAAAGAATAAAGAAGAATTAACGATCTCCTAAATAGATGCCGTTCGCTTTCACTGACCATTGGAAAGCTACTGATCAATAATAACTTTTAGAAAATATCTGTGGTGATGCAACTACCAGCCTTTCATCGACGTTTATGGACGCTTTCAGAAAAATTATTGAGATTAAAGCTCCACTGAACTGTAATCCATGTCCTTGTAGGTCGTCAGTATTGTCCTTGTATCGCTTCTTTCAATCTCTGATATCGAGGATATCCTGTCCAGGATCTTGGTATATTCGTCCTTGTTTCTGCAAAGAGTATAAACAACGAAATCTATGTCACCCAGGAGGAAGTATACGGAAATAACGCCGGGTATTTTCTTTAACTTTTCAGCTATTACGTCCTTGTAATTTCCTCCGTACTTTCCTCTCACCATTGTGAGTGTTGAGAAGGAAATACCCATCTTTGAATAGTCTATTGTTGCTGTCACTCTCTTAATGTAGCCGTTCATCTTTAGATTCTCTATCCTCTTGCTAATGGCAGAGGGAGAATAGAGACCAACCCTTTTGCCTATCTCTTTTAGAGAAAGTGTTGCATCTTCCCTGAGAACCTTGAGAATTCTTTTGTCAAACTCGTCCATACATTCGAAAAGTTTACACTAATTTAACGCTTTCCAAGTTTACTGGGCTATTGAAAAGCAAATGTGGTTGTTACAGATCCCGCCATCCATTCCTTAAAAAAGAGACAGAACTGCAAGAGATAGAAGTGTAACGAATACATAAGGTCCAAGGTACCATTCAGCAGTTGAATATTTGCTTCTATGCATTTTGGAGATGGACAAATACGCCAACGGAGACGTTACTAAAACGAAAATGGCATACGATCCGTAAATACCGAACAGAACAAGAACAACAGTAATGACATAGAACAATGCCCCTATAACGGCAACAAGAACGTTCGTCCTCCTTTTTCCCAGAAGAACAGGCACGGTCACTAGCCCTGCTGCGCTGTCAGACTCAATATCCCTCGCATTTCCCACGAGGAAAACGATAACAATCAGGAAAGAGAATGGAATTGTGTATAATATCCCTGTGACGACTGTTCTACCCAGACAGGAAATTGAAATGAGAAGATTAGCTAATAAAACTGAAACAAAAACACCGACCTCGCCGAATCCGTAATATTTATAACGCAGAGGAGGGCCCGTATATCCGTAACCTGCGAGGAAGCCCAACGATCCAACAGCAAGTATCACAGGGCTATATAGAAACGAATCAAGCGAGATGAGAGCAAAATAAAGCAAGGAAAACAAAATTGCCCACTTCAGAAGGTAGCTCTGCCTCACGTGATAGGAAAATATGGGATGCCTTCTGTAAAGGGAGTTTGGGGAATTCGGCTTATCCAATCCGTACCTAAAGTCGAAGAAGTCGTCGAATAGGTTAATCGCAGCCATAAGAGGCATTATGGATATTGCACTGACGACGAAGGGAACGAATTTAACTTCCCCGGATACTAGAATGGAAAAAGTGAAGCCTGGAAGGATAAAGACGAGATATATGTAAATAGGCGGAACCTTCCCCCCTCTTGACGAAATGTCCGCAAGTTTAATGATCTGTTTCAAATCTCCTCCCACTTTCATTGAGGGAACAAATAAAACAATTTGGTGTGTTCGAAGAAGAAGTAAATAGTCAAGCTACATTAAGGTTTTATGAAAGAAATGGAGATTAAGATTTCGATGCTCAAATGCCCTATATGCGATAATAATCATAACTACAGCGTCAAGGTTGAATACGATGAAGGGAAAAATGAAGCCGACGGTGAACCGCAACCCTATTACAACACATTCACCACAAAGAAGAAAGTTGGAGACAAGGTGATAGAGGTGCAGGTTTACGAGATAGATGCTTTCTGCCTTAAGAACAACATTCCGTTCAGGATAATAGTTGATCCTCCTCTTCCACCAGGCTCCCAGCCCACGAAATTTACGGTTACGGCTGCAACCTAGATACATCTCATGAAGTATCTTATAGCAGGAGGAACTGGATTCATAGGCAGGCATTTGCGGAGCGAAGTGGAGAGAAACGGAGATAAAGTAACGGTACTTACCAGAGGGGAAATAACGGACGGCGACTTCATAAGGTGGGATCCGCTATCAGATACCTCACCTAAGGACGTGGACGTTGGGTCATTTGACATTGTAGTGAACCTTTCAGGAGAAGGAATAGAAAGGAGATGGACATCAAATTACAAAGAAATCCTGGTAAAGTCAAGGGTTAGGGCAACTTCTGTTCTTGTTTCCCTTATAAATTTATCAGAGAGAAAACCGAGATATTTTGTAAATGCATCCGCAATAGGGTACTATGGGAACAGGGAGTCTCCCGTCGACGAAGAATCTCCACCCGGAAACGATTTTCTGGCTGAATTATGCGTCAAGTGGGAAGGTGAAGCACGTAAGATCGATCGAAGCGTGAAGCTTTTGATACCCAGATTCGGAATAGTTCTAGGGAACGACGGCGGTGCATTGCCAGCACTGAAAACCATGGCCAGATATGGAATAACACCAAAAAGCTACGGTTCAAGCTCGTGGAAATCTTGGATAGGTATCTCTGATGCGTCAAGGTCTATTCCATTTATGATCTCGAATGGATTTTCAGGTTCTTATAATGCTGTTTCTCTTAATCCAGCTTCCCTTCAGGAATTCATAAAAGGGTTATATAATTCTGTTGGAAGAAAACCGAAAATACATCTAGGAAAGAGAGCCTTCAGACTCCTCCTTGGAGAGGGATCCGAATTTTCCATATATGGAGGACAGAACGTAAGACCTAAGAGGCTTCAAGAGCTTGGATTCAAGTTCAAATATGACAACCTTGAAAGCGCGATGAGAAGCGGTGGTGTATGAAAAAAGCCTATGGAACCTGGAAACTCTTACCATGCCCGGGATATGCTGTTAGGCCATGCATGTCGAGTATCTTCTTAATAGAGCTTTCTGCCTTTGTCTTATCCATCGTAAAGGTACTGTTGAAACGGAATTTACCATTTACCTGCTGGATTGAGTCACCCACAAACAAGGCTTTTATGGATGGAAATAGGTAAGAGGTGCTGCCGGGTGTATGCCCCGGGGTATCTACGACAGTTATACCTTCAGTTTTTAGACTGCTCAACGGGAGAACATTTTCTACTGGCCTCGGCTTCATCATGCTGCCCAATAAGCTGGCGAATCCCTTGGCCATAGGCACCTTTTCATTTCCCTTTACAACGTTAATCTCTTTGTCCGGGACGTATATTTCGGGATGAAATTCATCATATACATCCCTTAGACCGCCTATGTGATCCGAATGGGTATGAGTTATGAGAACTATGTCTGGCTTGATTCCGATGTTATTGAAGAATGAGATTATTATATTGGCTGATCTCTTCATTCCTGTGTCTATTAGTATTTTAAGGCTTGAATACTTTACTAAGTAACAGTTGGCGATTGTTCTGTCTATGAGTTCCACGTTATCCGTGAGTTTCATGACTTTAGGATGAAATGCAGCATTTAATTTTTTACGGAGTAAAACGCAACTTTCTTTGACCGAAGAGGGGAGACATTCATCTTACTATGCCAAAAACGTTGATGAACTCTGGATTTTTCCATTAATAAGAGGGGATCAGAATGGAAATTTTATCAGCCCGCCGTCCACTTGTATATTGGTGCCATTAATATAAGATGCATCATCTGAGCAGAGATATGCGACAAGGTTCCCTATTTCTTCCGGCCGCCCAAACCTCTTTGAAGGGATTACATGCCTTATGCTGTCATAAGCCTCCTCAATGGTCTGGTTGTTAGCAGCTGCATTCCTCCTTGCTATATTTTCAAGTCTCGGGGTCATGATATAGCCCTGGGATATGCTGTTAAATGTTATTCCGAATTGTGAAAATTCTAATGACAAAACTTTAGAGAGGCTTACAACGGCGGCCCTAAGAGAGGCGGATATTGCAAAATTCTCCATTGGCTGTTTCGTCGTCATGGACGTTACGAAAACTATCCTGCCGGCTCTCTTCTTTATCATATCTGGCAGGAATTCCCTTGTGAGAAGAATGGTGCTTTTGAGTATCATATTTATGCTTACGTCCCAGTCATTCTCCGTAATTTCAAAGAATGGAGCAACTTTAGGGTCCCCATAGTTCATTATTAAAAAATCGACCTCTCCCCTAGATCTCCTGGCTTCACCTGCTATTCTTCTTACGTCATCCGGTTTGCTTAGATCGCCAGAGCTAAACGTAATCCTATTGGATGTTTCTTCCTCTATTTCTTTGGCGCTTTTGCTTATTCTTTCCGTGTCCCTAGAAAAGATGTGAACGTTGCATCCTTCAGATGCTAGCACCTTTGCTATGCCTTTCCCGATCCCTGAACTAGCAGCACTCACAATTGCGACCCTGTTCTTTAATCCCCGCATAAATTTACAGCTTCGTTCCTTATAAAAATTTTATTGTGTTAAAAAAGTAGTGCTGATGGAGACATAAAATCAATAGCGAAAGCCTTATCAAAGACCATGGAAGTTACACGGATTAGCTGGATCGGGGTAAAGACAAATTCTTCGGAAGAATTCAAGAAAATGACTAGAATATTCTCCAAAATTCTCCATGGATGGGAATCTTCAGCAGGAAATGATTACATGCATTTCTCCAACGGCAGTACCATGATAGAAGTGTATTACGAAAACTCAAAGAGAGACGAAATCGTATGTGGTCTCGAAGTTGAAAGCATTGAGAATGCGATTTCAGAGATAAAGGAGATGGGACTTACCCTGATTGGAAGCAAAGAATGTGCTGATGGCAGCTGCTGGCAGCACTTCATTATGCCTGACGCGACGGAGTGGGAGGTAAAACAGAGCGGAAGAGACTAAATCTGTTAGCGTGTTAATCGATCTGAACTAAAAGTGGAAATATTCTGCGTTAGGTTCAAGTTCCCAGTGGGCAAAATATTTGACCTTGTAACACATTCGTTCACGACCTCTATGATTGCAGCTTTTCCGACCGATGATCAAATTCACATAAGTGATCACTTTGGGAGATGTAAATACTTCATTTTAGCTGATATTTCTTCAGGCAAACTAGAGAAGAAACAACTGATAGAAAATCCTCACAACAGTGAGGAAAGGGAAGGCGTCGGTCATGGACTTGTTTTAAAACTGCTGACAGATAATAAGGTAAACAGGGTTTTCTGTACAAATATGGGAGAAAGGATGGAAGACAATCTAAGGAGCCTGCACATAGATGTTCAGAGATGCGAGAGAGGTACTAGCATTTCAGACCTTCTTCGTTGAATTCAGTCATAGCCCAGTCTTTCTGAGTGGTCGTTGATCTCTTCTGCAGTCTTATCTATAACGCTGGCAAACTCCCTTAACATTTGCACAGAGGACGAAAGATTCGATTTTGTTAGTTGCTCAACATTTACTCCTATAGGTACGTCTATTCCACTGCTCTCAATTTCGCGCATTATCTCAGCAAATACCTTGATGGAGTTGTATATGGATCTCTTGGCAGCAGCATGGATATCCCTTCCCTCAAGAATGTCTATCTTCTTCTCCTCCGGTAGATCTACACCTAGGAAATCCAGAAGGTTCAGGTCTGGCGTGCTCCTCAAAGGAGCGAAGCTAAAAATTACCGTTGCAGGTCTTATAGATGCAACCTCGCACAGTTTGGAGTATTCGTTAAGAAGACCTACTATCCCAGCACTGTCAAATAACATCTGAGTTGTAAAAAACTGCGCACCTGTGATCGTCTTAAAGAGCATCCTTTTTGCTTCATCCTTCCTCTCGGGAAGAGAGATGTTTCCTATGGTTATCGGTTCATTGTGCTTTTTTTCCCAAAATTTCCTTGCTATTACGTTAGCTTCAGAGATGCTCGGACCCGGATATCTGTGATGCCTTGTATTGCCTCCAACGAAAATCATATTCCTTATTCCGTAAAATGAGGTTTCTTCAATCCAGTCTATGAACTTCTGATATGTATCTATGTGCGCGACAACCTTGTTCACCACCGCATCTAGATTCAGAATATCTGCGATCCCCCTCGCGAGGGCCCGGGTATACACACTATTATATCTTGGCCTTCCCTCGTGGTTCTCCTCTACAAGTTCCGGAACGCTGATTGCATTCAACCTACCAACATCTTGGATTGCCTTCGCAACTTCTACCTTTCTCGCCTCCAGATTTCTGAGTATCTTTTCGTCATGCTCCCTATCCCCAGTCTTACTGTCCCTCAATGGAATAACAGTAAAGATAAGTGGTCTCTTCATGAGCACATCGGGTAGAGTTGCCTTGGTCTCACGCATGCCTCTATATTGTCAAGGCGAGTATTTAATTTCTCTGTGCCCGGAATGCAATGTTAAATAAAGGTAATATGATACCAAGATTAAAATGGTAAAATTTGCCACATTTGACTGCTACGGTACGCTCATAGACTGGAAAAGGGGGATTTCTGACAGTTTTAAGCGTATAGTCGGAGAAATGTATCCAGATGATGAGATATTCAACACATATATGAACATTGAGGCCAGACGGGAGGGAATATACGACAGTTACAGGAGCATATTAGAGATGTCTTTTAAAGACCTAGCGGCTATTTTCGGGGTTAAGGTCACTGACTCCCAAGCGAGGCTATTCGCAGAAAGCATAACGGAATGGCCGGGATTTTATGACTCCGCACCTGCGCTAAAGGAACTCGGTGAAAATGGAATTAAGAGGATCATTTTGTCGAACGTTGATAGGGATATTTTGGAAAGAACAATAGCCCAGGCCAACTTGGAGGTTGACGGATTCGTTACAGCTGAGGACGTCAGATCATACAAACCGAATTTTGCGCACTGGAAGTATTTCTTTACAAATTTCAATGCATCAGCGGAAAACACAGTTCATATTGCAGGAAGCCTTTATCACGACATAGAACCTGCAACGAAACTTGGATTGAAGGCCATCTGGGTCAGCAGATATGGGGAGAGCAGTGAGGATTACGGGTACAAAACGATTCACGATCTAAAATCGATTGTTAAAATACTGAAAGAGCTATAGGCTTTGTACAGAAAAATTATTTACCATGAGTTAACTGATTTTTCTACACCTCGAAGAACCATTTTCTCTGGCCTTCAGTATCTCAGTAACTGTTGCTCTATTCTAAAGGCCTGGAAATTATGAAAATAAATGGGTTTCGTTGTATTCAACGATGAAGGATATTTCGATTTCGGGTCTTACAGAATAAATTACCGATATTAATGCTAGCGAAAACAATTGATTATAAAGATCTCAGAAAATCGGAGGAAAATTCTAAGAAGCAATCAATTTCGTTCCAAGAATAGCTGCGCAAACTTAGGTATTAAACACGGGTTCGATATAGTTCGGGCTGAAAGAAGAAAAATTTAGGTAATGCATACCGCCAGTGACCTGGGAAAGTACGAAAATGGCGCCAGCTTACAACAGCTTTCTCTATAAATAAAGATCCAGGCAGCGAGCTCTTTCAATCGGATCATTACCGGGATAAGCAAAAAACACAGGGCGGAGGGGCGTGTTTGACTATTGTTTTAATCGCACATTTTTCAAAGCGAAACACTATTCAATTTTCTAAAAATTATTCGGGAAATAATTCCTACAACAAGTACTGAAACACCCATTAAAAAGAAGAGACTGGGTGCGGTGATATATACTAGGATTCCACCGGAAATCATACCTGAAAGGAAGGTAACACCGCCAAAAAGAGAATTAAAAGAGCCAAAGGTTGAACCAATGAGCTCGCTGTCTGTGTTTTTGAGCATAAAACCATAAATTAAGACATTCATAATCCCTGATACTAAGCCTATTGAGAAAACTACTGGAAGCAGGGGGTAGTACAAATCGTTCGAAGAGATTAAATAAATAGCTATAAAAAGAACTCCCCAAATTATCACTGACAGTGCAATAAATGAACCACTGGCGTTCTTTATCTTTGCAGCTATCAGGCTACCTGCGACATCTCCTATCGCCCATACCCCTAGAATATAACTCAGGTAAGCACCACCAAGATTAAAATAAATCTTTATCATCACTGTAAAACCAACAGTAATCATACCAAAAAAGAAATTAATCACGAAGGCTATCAAAGTTAATTCTTTTAAAAATGGGAACGACAGAAATTTTCTGATGCCTGAAAAAAATCCCCCAGTTTCTATTGAATTATTTTGTGGTTTTTTTATTGATAAAGTATTTCTAATAACAAGAAAGGTAAAAAATGACAGAATGTAGGTAAATATCAGAAAATATATGGAAAGCTGTAATTTGAAGGAGGAGATGAATAGAGCGAAAGTGGCGATTCCTATAATTTTCGTTAGAGAACCTGTTCCACGTCTGAGAGAAATCCCTCTCTTTAAATTTGCCTGCGATAAGAGCGTCTTATCAAAAAACGAACTAATAGTGGTCTGAATATCTTCAAAATAAGAAATTATTAGTGTAGGTACGAAAATGGCAATTGCGATTAGAATGGTCACTCTTGCATACAGGGAAAATAGCAAAAAAGAGGAAAAAAATGCAATCGCTAATATACTGAAGGCAAAAGCGTTCGCCTTATTTTTTATCTTATCTATCGCATTTCCAATTATGAAACTTGTTAACAGAGGTACTGCTACTATTCCTTCGGCTATTCCTGTAAGAAAAGCAGATCCCGTAAGAGAGATAATCATCCATGGCATCAGTACAGAGAAAAAACCACCACCAAGAGCTATAAATGATTTTAGGACTACGAAAATCCTAAATTCTTTCGATAAGTTTTCTGACCTGTTGGGTTCATCCATCTCCATACATCATCCAACTTTATTGGTTCCGGAAAAATTCTTAACGACCCTATGCTCATATTCCATAGGATCAGTATTATGCGGTTCACAAACAGAAACAACAGGCCCACGGTTCAATAGCGCCCTGTTTCCACCGAGAGTTATTATTGCATTTTTCAATAACTTCTTGTGTTTTGGCTGAAAGGTCACGCTTAGAGATGCCCTAAAACATATTTAACTCGTTCGATTAATAATCTAAATGCGGAGGGCCGGATTTGAACCGGCGAATCCCTGTGGAAACAGATCTTGAGTCTGTCGCCTTTGGCCAGGCTCGGCAACCTCCGCTAAATGCCCTAATACTGATAAAGATTAATTTATTGCGTTTCCGCTGCTACTTTTTTCGCCATCCTAAGCGTTGGTCTTGGATTTCTGGACGCGTCGACATCGTCTATCTTGGTTACCTTCAGGTTTCTAGGTTCCCGGTCGAGGATCTCGTGCGGTATGTTGATGGCTTCCCTTACCTTCTCAATGAAAGCATCCATCTCTTCCTTCGTGGCGCTCTCTGTTGGCTCAATCATTAACGCTTCTTTCACTATTAGAGGGAAATATATTGTCGGAGCGTGGATCCCGCTGTCTATGAGGTGCTTAGCCACCTCTCCGGCCGTTGGCATGTTTTCACCCGTGGCAGACGCTACGAACTCATGTTTCTTTAGCTGCTTTCCAGGAACGGGCATGAATTCGCTCATTTTCTTGCTCATATAATTAGAATTAGCTACCGCCATCTCGCAGGCATCCCTCAGACCCTCTTCACCCATCATCTTTATGTAAACCCATGCTCGCACCAGAACTAGGAAATTCCCGTTGAAGCTTGCAACCTTCCCGATGCTTCTTGGGGGGACGAAATCAGCACGATATTTCCCATCGTACTTGATCAATGGATAGGGTAGGAAATCCTTCAGTTTGTCCACAACTGCAACTGGCCCAGCACCCGGGCCACCACCTCCGTGCGGGGTGGAAAATGTTTTGTGAAGATTTAGATGAACTATGTCAAACCCCATCTTCGCTGGCGTTGTCTTCGTCATAATGCCATTGAGATTCGCACCGTCATAGTATAGGAGAGCTCCCTTTGAATGCGCATAATTTGCTATATCCAGTATTTTTTCGTCAAATATACCCAGAGTGTTGGGATTAGTTATCATGAACGCCGCAGTCTTTTCAGTGACCGCTGCCTTGAATGCATCCATATCAACAGTTCCGTCCGGGAGTGACGGAATTTCTACAACGTCAAATCCAGCCATTCTGGACGATGCTGGATTTGATCCATGAGCGGAATCAGGCACCACCACCTCTTTCCTCCTTTCAAGCTCTCCCTTGCATTCAAAATGTTTCCTAACTATTGAAAGACCTGTGAACTCCCCTTCGGCACCCGCCAGCGGCTGAAGTGTTATCTCGTCCATCCCAGTGATTTTTTTCAGTGCTTCGCCAAGCTCGTACATCAGTTTCAATGCTCCCTGCACATCACCTGCTTCTTGGAGAGGATGAATCATTCTAAAGCCCTCAAGATTTGAGATTTCGTCTGCAACTTTGGGGTTGTATTTCATAGTACATGAACCCAGTGGATAAAATCCAGAATCTGCGCCGTAATTCATCTCGGAAAGCCTTACGTAATGTCTCAAGACTGTGAACTCTTCTCTGTCACCGATATCAAGTGATCCCCTTTCGAACCCCTTTGGAATGTCTATCTCGTAACTTCTTTCTTCGAAAGGCAACTTTACGGTTCTTCTCCCTCTTTTTTCTGTTATGATCGGTTCGTCAAATACTGCCTGGTGAAACATTCAAGTCACCTCCCTCAGGAATTCCCTATATACATTGAAATCCTCATCTGTATTTCTCTCGGTAACATTCACAATGATATTAGTTTCATTTCTGTCTGAAAAACCGGCTTCCTTTCCAAGTATGTATCCGGGAACGAGCTTTAACTTTCTGGCGATTCTTAATATGAATGTCTTGGATGCTTTGAATTTAATAAGAAACTCGTTGAATACAGGAGACTCCTTGTATGGAATTTCTACACCAAATTCATCCACGATATTCAAGAGCTCCTTCGTCCTCCCCATGTTGATTTCCCCTATCCTTCTAAGCCCGGAGCTTCCAAGGAGAGACAGGTATGCTGCCGCCGCTACAGCCATGAGGGCCTGATTGCTTGTCATGTTAGTTACAGCCTTTTCCCTTCTTATGTGTTGTTCTCTGGTCTGCAAAATCATGGCAAAAGCCATCTTACCTTCCGAGTCCTTCGTAAGGCCCATGATCTTTCCAGGCATCTTCCTAATGTATTCACCCTTGGTCGCGAAAATTCCAAGGAGAGGCCCGCCAAAATTCATGCCTAAACCCAATACCTGCCCTTCCCCTATTGCAATGTCCGCACCATATCTTCCAGGCGGAGTAAGTACTCCAAGGGAAATAGGGTTGACACCGACAACCAGCATCCTTTCATTCCCGATAATTTCCTTTATTTCAGAAACACCCGTATCAATTATGCCAAACATATTCGGATACTCAACATAAACACCAGCAGTTCTGTCGTTTAGATTGTATTCCAAGGACGACAGATCAATCATCCCCCCGTCATTGAATTCAACGTCCTTTAACCTGATCCCAGCGCCTCTACAGTAATTCTCCAGTACCGCCCTCTTGTATCCAGCTATGTATTTGGGAACAAGGAACTCATCCTTTCCTGTCACTGCCATAGACATCCTTGCAGCCTCCCCTAGTGCTGTTGATGAGTCGTACATAGAAGAGTTTACGGCATCCATCTCCAGCAAATCACCGATCATCGTCTGGTACTCAAACAAAGCTTGCATGATCCCTTGTGATATTTCCGCCTGATAAGGTGTGTAAGAAGTGAGAAATTCATTCCTAGAGATAATGTTGCTTACAGCAGCAGGAACGTAATGGTTGTATATTCCGAATCCAAGGAAGGAATGAAGCTGCTGCACCGTCCTGTTCATAGATGCATACGAGGAAGCAAGCCTCCTTACACTGTCTTCGTCCATTCCATTTGGGAGACCTATAGATTCTGTCCGGATGGATTCAGGAATGTCTGAAAAAAGATCTCTGACGTCTTTAAGGCCCATTTCTTTTATTAAGTCGTTTAAATATGAATTCATAGTTATCCGTTAGGTATGTACTATGAGGATAAAATCATTTTACATCACGTGATCGGGAAAAATTTAGGTGGGGTATAATCCATTCCATATATAGGAAAACATTTAAAACATATTTAATATAATATACAATGACAGTCCTTTCACTTTGCTACATATGTGGTCTTCCTGCTGGCGTGACTTGTAAGGTATGCGGAAGGCCCGTATGCTCCGAGCATTATGTTCCTAAACTCGAGATGTGTGTGAGGTGTGCCGGGAAGTATCGCTCTCAGAGGTTAGTCTATAAAAAACTGACGGCAAAGATTCCACATCCGACATCTGCGATGTCATTGAAAAACACAACTTCCAAAGATCAAAATCGGTCTTGACGCCATACGTAGCTAGATGCCGTATTAGAGAGGAAGTCAGCGCTTTGCCTTTTTGGTCCCAGTCCAAGAGCAGGATCACTTCTTTATGTTCCTTGGAAAGTTTCATTGAAAATTCTTCCACGCTCATCCTTGAATGGAAATGAATTATCTTGCCGCTGAAGTTGAGCTTTCTAAGCGCGGTTACGTCATTCCTCCCCTCAACAACGATCGGAACAGTTTTGTTCTTCTCTATTGTTTCTTCAAGCGATTTCAGCATCCTCTCCGTATTGTCTTTCGCACTCAATTAAATCACCTAGATTGCCCTCGCTTGGACTATCAATTTCTCAGATCCATTCGTATATGGAGAAAAGTCGTAGTAGCCGTACGTTTTCTCAATCTTGAAGTATCTTTCCTCAATCATTTTCGAGAGTAACTCATAAGTAATCGGATAGATAGTTATATTCTTCTCCACGATCTTCTTCTCCTTTTCTGATATCAAATATCTGTATCTCAAGATATATTTGAACCCGTCTCTCTTAGGTCTAAGTTTAAGCTTAATCTTCAGCCCTTCTTCGCTGAGATTGGCTATCTGGTATACGCCTCTCCTGAGGGAAAAACCGTTAATTACGTCTACGATGAGGATTCCTCCCGTATTCAGAACACGTCTCGCTTCAGATATTATTGTGGCCTTTTCTTCATCCTTCACAAGAAGAAGGCTATTGAGTCCTATGATAACAGTATTGAATCCTTTCTTAAGCGGAAGAAATCTTGCGTCCCCCTGAATTTTAGTAAAGCATCCTGAAGATTTTGAAAGCATATTGAAGTTTATCTCCACACCAACGCCGCCCTTGAACTTTGATATTATCCTCCCCGTACCGGCGAATAGTTCCAGGTAAGGAGGGAGACAGGACATAGCTTTGTAGAGAACTATGTCTTCATTGAAGGAACCGTATATCTTTTCATAATACCTTGATTCAAAATTATAGAAATCCTCTATCTCATTCATCTTTTGTATCCTATGTTGCGCAGAAAATCCTGTCTTTCTTTTTTGTCTGCCTCTGTTTCAAGCCCCTTTGGTCTTTCGCCATCCATAACTGCAACTATACCTCTTTTTTCCCCTTCTTCCGCAACAACAACGGAGAGTTCGTTAGACGTTGCGGCGTACAGAGTGAGAACTTCCGGAACAGAACGGATGTGGGGTATAACGTTGATAGGGAATGAATCCTTTAGATGGATTATGAATATGTGACCGGCGCCTATCTCCCCCGCATTCTTGATTGCCCTTTTTGTTAGCGTTTCGTCATTGCCATCAAACCTTATTAGCCTCTTACCGGATGCCTCGCAGAAAGCTATCCCGAATTTAACATGTGGGGAAGAGTTTTTTAAGGCTTCATATAGATCTTCCACTGTCTTAATAAAATGCGATTGACCGATTATCACGTCCTCGTCTTCCTTTTCAATTTTTACTGTGCTGAAATTCACGATTTCTAAACGAAAACTAAAATAAATTTGTTTTCTTTACAGGGTAATGATGGGATTATTCGTAAGGAAAGAAAAGGCAGCCCTGATAAAAAAGAAGCTTTTGGAGCGGAATGAGGAATTCGTAGAGGAGGAGGATCGCTTCCATACACTGTTCCTTTTTTTAGATAAAAAGGATATCGATTACGAATATGGAAAAAATGTCTATCTAGTAGACGATTCGTTGGACGAAATAGAGTTAAAAGGCAAAACTTTTGCAATTAAGGGAAGCAGGGATTCGATAGATAAATTTGCACCGGCTCTAGAAGCAAAGGGAATGAAGGTAGATCTAGATAAGCCGGACGTATTATTTGACATAAAAAGATGGAAAGGCAAGTTTATAGTCAGTGTCTCCTGAGCCTCCCATTTGCTCTTATCGATGGCCTTGATTTCTCTGAGCCTTTACCCTTTCCCGAGAGCCCTCTCGCTTTCTTTCCCGCTCCAGTTAGGCCCCTGAAAACACGACCTTCTTGAGCACTTTCCGAGACCCATTTAAGATTCTTGTCTTTGTATATGTTGGGGTGGGAAGGATCCAGGAGTATGACCTCGTAAAACTTGTGCTTTCCATCCTCACCAAGGTAGTATGAAGAAAGAACGGTTAGATTTGGGTATTTTTTCTGGGCCCTTTCTTCTGCAACCCATCTGTCGCTTTTTCCGTGGGTTAGCTTGTTGTAACCATACCTTCTCGGCCTTCTCCCACCTTTAATCTTCTTCTTATGAAGTCCTCCCCTAGAGACCCTAACCCTGACAACCACAAAGCCAGCTTTAGCCTTGTAACCGAGAGACCTGGCTCTAGCTATCTTCGTGGGGCTCTCCAGCCTCACTATTGATTCTGAACTTCTCCAACCTGTCATCCTTTCCCTGACTAGGCCTTTCATATTTTCCTTCGTGTTAAGGAAATTTTCTGATTGAAATGCATATCCACTTTTTGAAGCCAATTTATTCACCTTGAGTGGTGGAGATTCTTATTAGTTATAAATTCATTTCTTCTCCTAACAACTTTTTACCAAAGAGGAGCTTAATTTTCTAAAATCAAAAAGAAAAGGAGCAAAATTTAGCATTTCTCAACTCATAACACTAATATATTCTTGCAACATTTCTAACAAAATGAGTGACATTAGAATAACAATTCCTGAGGACAGGAGCGTTATTATTCTCAAGAGGATTCAAAACAAGATAGGCTCGTACAAGGGTTATAAACCTGGAGGGGATGCAAGGGTATCATCTAAGGCTTTAACAGATGATATATTCGGAAGGGCGCAGGTATGTGTTACAAATTTTTCTGCAGCAATAGAGAATCTCGACATGTATGGGAAGTTAGAGGAAAAGAAGATTGCTGAAGATGTATTGAAAAGAATTAGAGATTTTGCGGGAAGGAGCATTGAATATCCACCTGATGCCGTTGAGGTACGGCAGGAAGATGTTCAGAAGTTCTACCTAATGGACGAGTCGGGCTTCAAGAATTCCGTCGATCTCCTTGATAACATAAACAGCTTCAGATCTGCTTCCATTTCCGGCGATTTTGACTCCATCGTGCTGGAGAAAATAAAAACCAATATAGAAAACTTGAATAGATTCATAGAAGAAAAGAAAGAAACAGTAGGAAAGAAGGGCTAAAGTTTCAAGAAGGCACGGCCGAATAATTCCTTGTTCTTCATAGCTGTATATGCGTCTCCCACCTTGTCGAGTGTGAATGTACCTCCAACGATTGCTTTTACCTTCCCTTCGCTTGACAGTCTTAGCGCTTTCCTTAAGCTCTTCTTGGTAGAACTTATGCTTCCTGTCACGCTATTACCCTTTAAAATCAGGTTCCCTGCAGGTACCTGAAGCGCACCTACGTTCACGTTACCTATTACGACGATCCTCCCTCCGTATGAAAGTGACCGGAAGGAATCGCTGAACGTCGGCACTCCGACAGTTTCTAGAACGAGATTCACGCCGTTTCCATTTGTTATCTCCTTCACCTTGTTATGAAAATCTTTTCCAGAGACAACATGGTCTGCTCCAACCTCCAATATCTTTTCCCTCTTCCATTCGCTGGATGTTTCGCCTATCACGGTTGCGCCGAGAGCTTTAGCCACCTGAACAGCATGTGAACCGACACCGCCTCCTGCGCCAGTTATCAGAACAGTTTCTCCTTCAATGAGATGCCCTGCAATTCCCAATGCCTGGACAACCATCCCGGTAACACAAGCAGCAATCGTTGCCGCTTCAGTGGTCACTTTGCTTGGCACCTTTACCAGGGATATTTCCGGAACCTTAACGTACTTCCTATAGGCACCTTGGAGCTCCTCCCCGAACACCTTCTTGCTTCTACAGAGATTTTCTCTTCCACTCAAACAGAATTCACATTTTCCACAAGGTACGTATATCAGGCTCGCAACCCTGTCATCCTTCTTGAATTTCGTGACGTTTTCTCCTACTTCCTTGATTCTCCCGGAGATTTCGTGCCCGGGGATTATCGGGAGGATGACCCTAGGAAAATAACCTTCCATCGTAAGAATGTCCCTATAGCAAATGCCTGTCATACCTTGCTCTATGATGACCTCGTCCTTGCCGGGCGATTCTTCCTCAACCTCCTTTGTCTTCGGAAATTCATTTAATTTTTCTAGAACTGCAGCTTTCTGCATGTTTTATAATGCGTAGAACAGATAAATGTTTATCTAAGCATTTACAGCTCTTTGACCACATGTTCCCTTGCCACGACCATATTTTTTAATTTTTGGAACCCTATCTCCCTGCTTCTAGTTCTCAGGCCGCAATCTGGATTTAGCCTTATTCTGTCTGGATCAATATGCTTCAGAGCGAACTTTATCCTGCTTTCTATCAGATCTGGCTGTTCTACCATATTGATGTGAACGTCTGTGACGCCCACACCTAGTATTATTTTTCTGGAGGAGGAAGCGGCTGCCTCGCTGAACCTCTTTACGTCGGCGTACCCTACCCTTTCACCCGAAAGTGAAATGGTATCCCTGTTTGCGAATTCGAGGTTGAACACGGAGACATTAAGGTCAGGTATCAGCTTAAAAAGAAGGCCGTAGTCCGAGCTGTAGCATACATGGATGTGTGTTTCTATGCCGTTGACGCCCTTTACGGCTTCGTTCACAGACTCGAGCACCAGATCCATCTCGGAAGGATGCGTTGTAGCCGCCGGTTCGTCTATCTGGATCTGCAACACATCTTCCCCCCATAGAGCCTTCAATTCCCTTATTTCCTCGTTAAGAATCTTGCTAAATGCCAGGGCAAGTTCTTCTCTTGAGTTGTAATAATCGTTGAAGGACCAGTCCATTAACGTGTAAGGCCCTGTGATAGGTACCTTTACATTCTTCTTTCCGATCTTTTTTAGAAGTTTTACCTCTTCGACATGGAATGGTCTGAGTCTTGAGAGCTCATTTACAACGCTTCCCTTGTTATAGTAGCGGTTGTCGAAGGACCTAACCGGCCCGTATATTGTGATTCCTCCAATTCTCGAAATAGGATGCTCGTACATTTCCCACCTGAACATCTCCCCTCCAACACCTATGTTTTCAAGGCCGGCATTTTCAAAAAGATCTATCGTCTCGATTGTTGCCCTTTCTGCCGTCTTCAGAAACTCACTTTCATTGAGCGACTTAAAATGCGCAGCAAGGTAGTGGGGCTTCCTGAAGCTCCCTATCTCCTGAGTTTCCATCATATTTCACTTTCACCCCTGAAGCCCATAACCTTTTTATCTGCGATGATGCGGGGGAGGAAGTCGAAGCTCTCATTGTTAGATACAATAAGGGAGCTGAAATCGTTGGCCAGCCCTTTTGCCATTTCAATTGCGCCCGCACCTATCTTTGTGGAAAATACATCTATTCCCATTACACCGGGTACATCGCATAAATCGGCGAATTTGTACGGGTCATTGCTTATTATTGCATGAGCCCCTATCTTGGCAGAGCCGCTGTCCCCTCGGAACCCCTGAATTGCGATGAAAAGCCTGGTCATAGAGGCTATCCTTGAATAAATCTCGAGGCTTTGAATTTCCAGCGGTTCATATATTAATAGTCTCTTCATAGAGAAATCTTCGATGAGGTTTGCGTACATCTTTTCAAGACCGCTAAGACATTCCTGATATGGACACTCAAGGCGACTCATTTTCAAGAATGAGTGTAAGCCAGGAAGAAAATACAAATAAGATTCCCCTGGGACTTCATGAAATGCCGGGAACGGTGGATTGTCTTCAACTTCAAGAAACTCTCCCATGTAACTTACATTACCAACATATTTTATGCGGGGCTCCCTGTAAAATGTATTTGTCTCCTTATACCTCCTAAGGGGGCCAAGTTTAATTCCTTCAATCGACAGCGCTACGGGTCTAAGGATGTCGTACCAATTGAATAGGGGATCTGTGAAGTAATCCAGGCCGGCCGATCTCGCCAACTCGTAAAATTTCCCTTTTTCGTCCGAAATTATAGATGCCGTCTCCTTGCTGTTCGATTCTCCCCTCTCCCATTTCCCATATTCCTTCCTAAGCCGCTCTGACCTGGGATATATCCCAAATAGCAACGTTTTCAAATCCATACCACACAACCTCTCAAAGAGCTTAATCTCTCTACGAGCACTGCTGTGCCCCTTAATCTTCTCTTTATCCTTATCTATATTACAATTATAAATATTTTTAACTTGAAATATGAATAACGCGTATACGACACATAGTAACTTATTAATCCCAAATTACTATATTTAAAGGTGAAGGGAAACTGGAACAAGCTCCTTTATGTGAATCTTGATAATAACGAAACTTGGGAAGAGGGTCTAGACGAAGACATATGGAAAAGGTGGATAGGCGGTGTTGGAATAGGAGTTCGCCTATTTTCAAAGCTCTTCACCGGGGGGGATCCACTGTCTCCAGAGAACCCGATTATAATAACGACTGGCCCGCTTGTTGGAACTCCATTTCCTAACAGTGGAAGACATGAGATTGTTTCGAGAAGTCCGCTGACGGGACTCTTTGGAGAATCAAATTCTGGTGGCTTTTTTGGCAATGAGCTTAAGAAGGCGGGATACGATGGTCTTGTGATAAAAGGTTCAAGTGCGATACCGAAGGCCATTATCATTGATGAGGTTGTAAAAATTATAGATGTGCCTGAATTGTGGGGGAAGGATTTCTATTTCACGAGGGAGTTTCTCAGAAAGGAGAAAAAATATAGTGTTATGGGCATAGGCAGGGCTGGAGAGAACAGCGTCTATTTTTCGTCCATCATGAACGACGAGGGCAGGGCTGCTGGAAGGACCGGACTTGGTGCCGTAATGGGATCAAAGAAGCTGAAGGCAGTTGCGGTCAGAGGCGGCTTCCAGGTCCCTTTGAACGATAAGAAAGGATATTTTGATCTTATCAGGAAGGTTTCCGGATACCTCATTGAGTCTCCACTTTCGCAGGGTCTTAAATCAAACGGAAGCATGATATGGATGGATATGGGCCAGGGTATGGGTGATATACCTGCGCACTATTTCAAGGATCATAAATTCGATTATGACTCTCTTAGCTCTATGAAATTTCATGGCATTTACAGGGTTACGAGCTACCATTGCGCAAACTGTGTGATAGGCTGCGGAAGAACAGTCAGGCTTGGGAGCAAGAACATTGACGGCCCTGAATACGAAACGGTAGCTTCCCTTGGACCACTTCTGGGCAACGGTGACTTCGACCTTATACTGAAGTGGAATGACCTTATTAATGACGCTGGAATGGATACGATAAGTACCGGTGTTTTAATATCAGCTCTGAGGGCGTTCCTGGATGATGGTCTTATAGACGACGCAAAAATAAAAAGATACTTTGAAAACGGCTTTGAGAAGGTTTCTGATCTTATAGAGGAAATCGTAGCTGGAACTGGGATTGGAAAGGAACTTAGAAAGGGGTTGTATAGATTTTCGATTTATAGGGGGATCCCCAGGGACAAGATAGCGACAGTCAAGAACATGGAGATACCTATGCACGATCCGCGTGCGTTTAAGTTGCAGGGACTGGGATATGCCACTTCTACCAGAGGAGCTGACCATCTACAGGCTGAGATGTACGAAGTGGACATGGGGGTTGAAGACAGAAAAATAGGGATCATATCTGGAGACAGGTGGAACGTAAATTCTGACGAAAGAGTGAGAACAGTCTTAAACTTTCAGAATTTCAGGCAGATATACAATTCTGCGGTACTGTGCTCCTATGCCAAGGTCGCCTCTGAGGACGTTGCGGAGGCACTGAGGCTTGCAACAGGTTTTGATTACAGTGTTGAAGATCTCGTAACTATTGGCCAAGACATAATAGAAGAGAAAAGGAAGATCAACGAAAAGCTCGGCTGGAAGCCAGAGGACGACTACCTCCCGAAGATTGTCAGAGAGAAGATTGAAGGTGAGCCCGAAGAAAGTTCGACATCTGACTATGAAATGAATTCTCTCCTGAAAAAATATAGGGAGCAAAGAGGCTGGATTTAAAGGAAGAGCTTTGGTATAGAATTGTCCACGTCTACAACGAGAAGTTTGGATTCCTTTCCTTCACGGAGCCACGTAAGCTCCTCAAGGTTCTTCCCTGCGACTTGGGATTCTATGCCAAAGGATTCCGCTATATCCTCTATTTTCAAAGAAAAACTCAGATAATCCTTGAACTCCATCCCCGGGTAGTAGCTCGTAGAGAAGCTCTTCAATATGCCATAACCGCCGTTCCTCAATATTAAGAATTTAACTGGCAGATTGTACTTTTTCACAGTCCACAAGATCTGAAGCGAATACATAAATGATCCATCCCCAACAACGGCAAGGACCTTGTCTTTGACCATGGACATTCCGGCTGCTGCAGGCGAAGCCCATCCAAGCTGACCACTTTTGGCTGAAAAATACCTTCCGGGTGAATAACCTATAATATCCCTCAGCACGGTGGAGGCGGATATGGCCTCGTCTACTACTACATAATCGCCGAAATTCTTCTTGACCCTGCTCATTACGTATGTTGTCCCCATAGTTTGTCTTTCCCTCGCAGCTTTGCTGACCTTTTGAAAATCCTCCTGTCTCGAAAAGTTACATTTTCTATTGATCCTGTGCGTTACATCCCTTAGAAAGTCCTTCACGTTAATTACGTATAGCTCTCCCACTTTAGGCCGTATATTCTGGCCAACGAAGACGATCTTTTTGCCTTCGAGAAGCGGAGATGGCAGGTAAGGATAAAGCGTTACGTCCCCGCCTATGAACAAAACAAGATCGTTCTGCACAAGTTTGAGATTGATAAGCGTAGTAGCAGGGAGAAGATCACCTGAATATAACCTGCTTTCAGAAAGAAATGGCGACCTTTGAGGCAGTGGTTCGCTATAAACAGCACATCCCAATTTTTCAGCAAACGATTCAGCCTCTTTAAAAGCATCGAAAAGGTCTATTTCCCAGCCCATCACAATGGCTGGATTTTTAGACTCATTGATCAGGTCAGCAATCTTGTCGACGATTTCATTGCTACTTTGATCGACATCAACTTTCACGTCCTCTGGTGGCGCTGACGACGCCTCCTCGTCCATCACATTCATTGGAATGGAGACAAACACTGGACCCATGGGAGGAGTTAAAGCCTCCCTCTTAGCCCTTCTCAGGATATCCGGTATCTCCACTGCACTATGGAGCTCATATGTGAACTTTGCATTGCTTCCGACCATCCCCAGAAGATCTCCTGAAAGAATAGGTTCATAACGTATATGCCTAAGATCCTGCTGCCCGGCTGTAATAACTAGCGGAGTTTTGTTTGACTTTGCCGTGAAAATGTAGCCCATGGAGTTGCCGAGACCTAGCGCAGTGTGAAGATTCACAATTCTCGGTGTTCTTGAAATCTGGGTAAGTCCGTCAGCCATTCCGACCGCCAGACCGTCAAACAGTGTTAATACGTAATCATTAACGTCTCTAAGAGATCCTAGTTCAGTAGTTCCGGGATTACCAAACATTGGTAGGAGATTCAGGCTCCTGATGCTCTCTCCTAATAGGCTAGATCCCCTCAAAATACCACCTTATACAGCGGATCAATGCCTTGAACGTAGCGCATTACGTTAGAAATAGTCTCCATGAGAAATCTCTGTTGACTTTCGATAGTAACGCCTGCGATGTGAGGGGAAAATATTACATTGTCAAGCTTGAAAAGCTCTGAGCTGAAATCCGGCGGTTCCTTCTGATAAACGTCAATACCTGCCTTGATTCCTTTTCCTTTTATCGCTTCGATCAACGCCTTTTCATCCACAACTTCCCCCCTGGCCGTGTTAATGAATATCGCACCATCCTTCATCTTGGAAAAGGCTGATGAATTGAACATGCTCCTAGTTTTTTCGTTTAGGGGCACGTGGACTGTCACAATATCAGACGAATTCAAAAGGTCCTCAAATTCGAGGAACGTTAGTCCGAGCCTTTCCTCTTCCTCCTCCGGAAGCCTCTTGACGTCGTAATAAACTAGAGACACACCAAACGGAAGAAGCCTCTTAGCTATTTCTTTACCTATCGCACCCATTCCCACTATTCCTACTGTTTTCCCCTCAAGGTCTCTTGAACCTGTAAGCATAGGCCAATTCTTCCTCTCTTTTAGCTCGTCATTTAAAAATATGATGTCCTTGAGAAAAGCAAGCATGAACGCAATCACGTGTTCCGATACGCTTTGTCTGTTTGCTACTGGAATATTGCAGAGGGTGATTCCTTTCTCTTTTATATATTGGGTATCCACGTTGTCGTATCCAGTGCTTGCTATCTGAATATATTTCAGATTCGGAAATTTGCTTAATTCATGCCTGTCGAGCTTTGTAAAGGTCGTGGCAACCAAAACTTCTGCGTCATTCTTTTCAAAATCTATAGAGTTTACAATAACCATTTCTGGCAGGACCTGTTTCACCATTTCCTTAACAGACTCCGCAGGAATGAATTCAGGTAAGATAGTTAGTATTTTCACCTGATTATATCTTTTCACCAGTACATATCTCTTCCGCCAGTAGTGGGTTAAGTTGATATCGCCCTTCTTTATAGTAAAACGTGCAAACATCAAAATCTCTTGACGAAAGGGTCGCAATAATAGGCATAGGTCACTCAAAGTTCGGAAAAAGGATGGATGTCTCCTTCAGCGAACTTGCATGGGAAGCCATTTCCCCCGCTCTAAAAGACGCAAACGTTTCCCAGAAAGATATAGGGTTTATTTCAGTTGGGAACTTCGGCTACTGGTCGGAGGAAATACTGCCCGCCGTAACGGTAGCAGACTATTGTGGTTTCAGTTCCGGCAGTATGAGGGTTGAAGCTGCCTGCGCGTCTGGCAGTGCTGCAATAAAGGTTGCTATGGATTCGGTAAAATCTGGACAGAGCGATATCGCCATGGCGATAGGAGTGGAAAAGATGTATAATTCTTCAACAGGCACTATAGTGGAACTCATCGGTAGGGCAGGTAACTATTTCTGGGAATTCGAAAATTTTGGGCTTACATTTCCTGGTTATTACGCACTATATGCAACAAGGTATCTCCACCAATTCAATGGAAGTGAGGAAGATCTCTGCTTAGCGTCAGTAAAGGCACACCATTACGGATCTCTAAATCCCTATGCACAGTTCAGAAATAGGATTAGCGTTGAGGATTGCGCGAATTCGAAATACGTCGCGAAACCTCTAAAGCTATTGGATTCTTCTCCTATCACAGACGGTTCTGCGGCCGTGATTATCGCGAGGGGAGATATTGCAAGAAAGTTTACAGATACCCCCGTGTTTATTGATTCACAGGGGTATTCTACAGGAACATCGTACATCGGAAAGAGGGAGGATTACATCGGGCTCGAGGCGAGTAGGAGGGCGACCAAACTTGCACTTAGTAATGCCGGGATAGATGATGTTAAGAATAGTTTTGATTTATTTGAACTACACGACTGCTTCTCCATTGCCGAGGTCATGGCTTACGAAGATATTGGAATTGCAAGCAAGGGGGAAGGGCTCAAACTTCTTAAGGATGGCCAGACATACGCTGATGGAAAATATCCGGCAAATCTTGATGGCGGCCTCAAGGCAAAGGGTCACCCTATAGGTGCTACAGGTATAAGCCAGGCTGTTGAAATCACAAAACAGTTGAGAGGGCAGGCGGAGAGAGGGAGGCAGGTTCAGATAAAAAAGGGCAGAGCATTGCAGCACAATGTTGGAGGCACAGGTCATTATGCCTATGTCACAGTTTATTCTCTACATTAGTATTCAAAGTTGTTGTATGGCACAATTCGTATCGTCAAAATTCCCTGATCATTACCACTGGTTGATACCGTAGTTCCAAATTCATTATCTGGTCTCAATTAGTTTTAGGATCTCTGGTAAAAATTTATTTGCCGCACATTAAAAACGTATCAATGCTTCTAAAAATTTAATCTCCTTTTTGATTGTTTTTACTGAAAGTTAATTCGAAACTCATTGGAATCTCTAGGAGAGAAGGTTGCATATTCCCAATTTCATTTATTTAATGAAACATAAGAAATTAGTAAAATTTTGCAGAGAGAAAAACCCGCGTATTCTGTTAAAATTAGAAATCCATCAGAATATCAAAATGTAAATGAAATATAGATTGAAATGAGTTCATTACTTTTTGTTAAAACGTATAATGATACAAATATAGGTATAATTAGAAATATTTATGATTATCTTATAATTTTACTATGATGACTATTGACCCCATAGAAGTTGAAAAGGTCGCAGAACAGTTTAACTTAGACAAAGATTACACCTGGATTACCGATGCACGGTTAAAAGGTAAGTCCGGAGTTGTACATAGGTTTGACCTTGTTGTACAATCGAAGCAGGACGAAAACGTGAAGATAGCCGTTTTAAATGGGGCCTCTGATGACCTTGTTGATGATCTTATGAAATTTAACGCTGTTGCAAACGATTGCGGCATTCAGCTGAAGGCACTCCTGGTTGGCAAGGACCTAGGAGAGGCAGAAAACAACCTAGCTCATATATATAATATAGTTACTATCGATAAACGTGAATCTAAGAGTATGAGGCAGGGTATTTTTGGCCTAAAAGAAATCGATAGCGCCCTAGGGGGCGCTATGCAGAAAGGGAATATATATCTCATAGCTGGCAAGACGGGTGTCGGCAAGACAACTTCCTGTACCCAATTTCTTGTTCATGGTGCAAGTCTTGGAGAAAAGGGAGCAATTATTCTTACAGATACACGAGGCGCTGAATATATATCGAACGCAAAAACATTCACTTTTGGATTCGAAAAATATTACAGAGATGGAATGATCGACGTAATAGAGTTGAGCGACAGAATAAGGGAACTGAAGGAGGACGTAATGGAAAGCTTAAAGAATAGAACAAGGTACATAAACAGGCTAACAGGAGAGATAAAGAAAGTTGTCACTGAATCAAATATTTCCCGCTTAGCAATTGATCCAATTACACCTATGCTTGTTCCAAATGATGACTTTATAAACCAATTCATGATGAGCCTTGCTATCCCAAATACTTATGTCATAATAACAAGCCCGGCAATAAATAGCGATGTAAGCATGTATGGAATCGAAGAGTACTTCGTCTCGGGGGTGATAAAGCTCGAAATGGAAGATATAAACACAGGATTAAGAAAGGCAACGATTGTGAAGATGCGTGGTGGAGCCGTAAATCCTGAGCCTATCCTTTTCAAAATAACTTCAAACGGAATTGTATCGGTAAGCAGCAGTAGTCCTTCGACACAGCACGAATCAATATTCAAGAGGGTAGTAGTCTAAGTTTTATTTTTGGCTCTTTGAGATCATTTCTTTGATTTTAATTCCCTTAGATTGCCACTGAACGGATCACGACGCATTAGGATGCTTCGTCTTTCTCTTCTAATCATAAACCCTATCGATAATGCGATCCCTGCTGCTGCCAATCCGCTACTTATACCGATGAGAACATAATTAGGAGGTATTATAGTAACATCTATAACGGTCGAGTTACCCCTAATCACTGATGTCCCAGACAGATTATTTCCTGAGAACCCTAGTGGAGGATTAACAGTATAGTTATAAGTACCGTTTGGCACCAAGAATGATATCGAACTTCCTGTAGAGTTTAGATTTTCCTTTATGGTTGCACCATAAAACGTCTTCCCTTCCACTGTAGCTGACCAAAGATTACCCTGTTTAAGTCCGGTTTGCGTTATGTTGAGATAATACGTGATCATCTTCCACGCTATTGTTTCTGTTACTGAATATCCGTTCAGTGATATATTCCCGTTATACTGGTTAGTAGAGAATCCAGATAGTGGTTGTATCGAGTATTGAAATGTACCATTGTAGAGTCTAAAAGTGATCGTAGAATTTGTTGAAATTCTGGTGAGATTATTGATCATTATGGACCATAAGGTTCCATTCACAAGGCCTGTTTCAGTGAATGTCACAGGATATGTAACTATGTAAAAAATTACTTGTAATGATCTCGAGATACCATCAATGATAAATGAGCTACTATATGGTGATGGGCGGTATATTTTATTCACCGTTGAAATTGAATAATTATATGTTCCATTCGTTTCTGTGAATCTTATTTCATTGGAAACAGATGAAAATGATTCACCGTTTGATAAATTTACATACCATCGTATGCCACCAGGTAGTTTTGACTGGTTGAACGTCACATTGAATATTTCATTGAAAATGACAGGGGATGTATCAGGATAAGGTGAAACCGAGCTACCGCTTATGTAGAAATCGCCTGATTCTTCACCCTTCGAAAGAATAAACCACTTGTCATTAGTGGAAATAGAATAGTGCCAAGTACCATTTGGTTCCCAGAACGTTAACGACCTGTTGGACGAATAGTATGAGGAGGAACCCGTTATATTGACATACCACCTGATCCCAGGGTATGTTACAGGCAACCCTGATTCATAAAATGAAACAAGATACAATCTGAGGAACCTTACACTTAATGATACCGGTGCACCTGTAACATTGAAGCTACCATTTGAAGGAAATGGGCCGTAGGTTTGTACGGCACTGAAAACCCTGTATGAATAAGATCCATTAGGTAAGGTGAATAAAATTGATTGAGAAGATGAGTTTATGGAAGCTGTAATGTTAGTAGTAGAGATGCCTATAACCTTTACAAACCACATTGTATTAAGTGGAAGCCCTATTTCTGAGAACTGTACATTATAAGTGAATAGCGAGAACGTAACAACCATCGTGGATGAGTGCCCGTTGATCCTGAGGGAAGCGTAGTAAGGAGTGGGATAGTATTCTTTATCTCCGGTCGCAAATGTAACGTTGTAAGTTCCGTTTGAAATGTTAGCCTCTATTGATGATGACGTAGTACGAAACGAAGGCTGCCCACTAATATTCACGTACCACGCAGCTCCACGAGGAAGTTGCGACGAATTTGATTCATTAAAGTACACGTGATAGAGAACTGGGTAAAATGAAATATCTACCGTAACCGTACCCCCATTAACAATAAACACACCATAGGCGGGAGCAGGTGCGTATACCTTATTCGAAGAAGCCACAGTGTATGTATACGTTCCGTTTGTTTCATAGAAAAGGTTAATGTTTCCGATAACTGGATGGGATTGTCCGTTAGACAAATTAACGTACCATTCTATTCCTTCCGGAAGCCCATTTTCTGCGAATGCTACAGGGTAGGTAGGAAAAAATGCAATCACCTGCGCGTTGTTAGACTTAACACTTATCGATGGTTGTCCTATTGCCCCGGTATCGTTCACCAAGACGTAGAAGTAGTATGTTGCATTGCCTTGGGGGGTAAATGGGTATGAGGAAGATGTTTCGGTAGTCTTAGTGCCATTAAGATACCACAGATATGTAAATTGACCTGTCCCACCCGTAACTGATGCTACAAGGTTAACAGTCTGACCAACGTGAACATTTGAAATTGATGGTGTAATAGTAACAGTGGGAACGGAATATACAGTAACTACAACATCATTTGAACTCTCTACAATTCCGCCTTGAGTGACAGTAACATATATTGTGAAAGTACCAGAATTCGGGGCATAAAATTCATAACTTGAGGAGTTTGTACCAACGGGATTTCCATTTAGGTACCATTGATATTCGTAGTTCGTGGATGATACGGAAACTGAGGCAGTAAATGTTATAGACTGTCCAACGTCGAGGCTAGCACTTGTGGGGGATACTGTCACAGTAAAGGTTCCTGTAGATACGTCTTTTAAAGGGTTAGATAAAATGACGTTGCTTCTTTGATAATCGTTATATTGACCCTCCGCTGAAACTAATAATGCGCTTCCTGGAAAAAACTCTAACCCTGATATAACTATTATCAGTGTAATGACAATTGTTAATGATATGGATATTTGCCTCTTCCCGCCAATGCTCATGATCTGATTTAAGAAGAAATGAGAACGAAGTATTTAAGAATTATTTCAATAGTTTTATTGTAAACCGTATATTTATGTAAATTGGTTTTGGCTGCCTTTTTTTTCAAAATAATTTAATACCGACGGAGTTACTAGACCATTATCTTTTTTCAGAGTTTTGCCCCACAGGTTCCTTTTTCCTTACGAAGAGACTCTTCCTGCTTTTTCTTATATATAGTGCCAGGGAAACCAATACTATTGAGGTAATTGCAGCTATCACATATATCAGAATATAATCGGGGAGGGGAAATGCCCTCACACCAACATTAATGCCAGTTCCTGCAACAGATATGTTTAGCTTCTTAAATGAACCGCCGTATCCTGGAGGCAAGGAAATAGTTATTAGATATGAGCCATTAGAAACATAGAATGTTATCGTCTTAGACGTTGAATTTATAGTAAGGTGAGACTGAGAGGAGGCTGAATCTTCTGGCTCAATTGTAGCAGACCATACTGCACCCGGCGCTAGGCCAGATTCTGATATCTGAACGGGGTACGTGACAGCTAGCCACCTAAATATTTCAGTTATAGAGCTGCCATTTATAGTTATAGTTCCGTTGTACATTTCTGTTCTGTATCCTTGAATAGGAACTATCGAAAAAGCGTAAGAACCATTTACCGCTTTGAAGCTTAGGGTTTCTGAACCGCTTTGAGTTACTCCATTAAAAATGACAGTCCAAGGAACATTAGGTGAGAGACCTTCCTCCACGAATGTTACCGTGTAGTAGTATAAGGAAAACTTAACAGTAACAAAGGCGTTATCACCATCTACCACAAAGCTGCCTCCTGGAGAATAATAAATTGTATTTCCAGATAAAATTAAATAACGGTAAGTACCGTTTGTTTCATTGAAAGTCAGCATATTAGTTGAAGAATTAAAAGTCTGCCCATTTGATAAAGAAACCGACCATTTGATGCCACTCGGAAGACCACTTTCCTCAAACGTTACTGAATAATTATAATCAACAAATCTCACCGTAATATATACGGAACCC
This sequence comes from Thermoplasmatales archaeon, assembly GCA_038729485.1. GTDB lineage: Archaea > Thermoplasmatota > Thermoplasmata > Thermoplasmatales. The sequence continues at coordinate 261,573 of JAVYRX010000001.1, forward strand.
CCGTTAACCGAGAATGAACCACCTCTTTCTGGGAAGTAGAATGTCTTATTGTCAGATTGAATTGAAAACGAATACGTCCCATTTGGCTCAGAAAATGAGATTATAGAGGAAGTCGATGAAAATGATTCGCCATTTGTTAAATTTACAAACCAGGTTACTCCTGATCCTAGCCCATATTCAGCAAATGTTACGGGATACACAGCCTCCGTAAATACAATAGATCTAGACACATTTCCTCCGTTAACGCTAAGAATGAAACCTTGAGAGCCAATGGAGGGTTTATATGCTTTATTTCCCGATGCGATTAAGATAGGATAAGTACCATTAGGTTCAAGGAATGATATGACAGATGAAGTAGATGTGTAACTTGGTCCCCGAGTTATGTTTACGTACCATTGTGTTCCAGCTGGTAATCCCGATTCTGATATAGTAACCCTATATACCAATTCAGAAAGAACTGTCACATTTATAACGTTTGATGTGACATACGCTGGATCGGTCCCCACATCAAATACCAACACATAAAACGAATAAATACCGGGTATCGTTTTTGATGATGTAGCAAAGTTGAAAGAAGAACCATTCGCACCATAAATAGGACTAAAGGAGTTGCTATCAGGCCCCTTTTCAAACCATTGGTATGAGAATAACCCAGAACCACCTTGCATTGAGACTATTAAGTAAGAGGAATTGCCTCTGTCAATTACTGTTGCAAGCGAGCCATTTGCTGAAACTGACACATGAAGACGCGGATAAACAATGAAGGTAGAGTTTGCGATAGTAACAGCACCGTCACGATCCTTAACCAAGAGTTCAACGTTATAGTCCCCAGGAACATAAAAAGTTATATTAGTATCTGATGCCATAAAATCACCTGTAGCGGTAGTTCCAGATGGATAATTCTTTACTATCCAAGAATACGTAAAAGGAGGGGTTCCCCCAACGACGGTCGCAGAAAATGTTTGATTCGCATCCACCTTAACAGGTAAGGTTGCTTCAAATGCCGCAGTTGGAAGTGGATTCACAAAAATGGTAAATGGCTGTGCAGTTACTTTCATAGTTCCCTGCGTGATGTTCAGCCATATTACGTAAGGACCAGGAACAGTAACGTTAAAGTTGAAAGTATCAGATGTGCTAACGATTAATGATGAACCGCCTACGGTCCACGCGTATGAATATGAGCCAATTTGACCGCTTACAGTTGCTTCGAACAAAACTGAATGCTTTACATCTATCGCTGTTATACCGGCTGGAGATGTATATATTGACACTACAGGGGGAGGGGCCACAGTCACCTCGATAATGTTAGAATAGGTATAATAACCAGGTAATCCGCTATCTACAACAACTACATAATAATACAAGGTACCCAAATTGGATGTGGAAGGAGTAAACATTGCCCCTGAAACGCCTGTGTACGTTCCACCACTTGTTGAATCAATAGTATTACTATACCATTTAATTGTTATGACATTTTCCCCTGAATAAGTTACATCAGCAACGAGCTGCGATGATGCCTGATTTATCGCATAATTGAAAGGCCCCGTAGGGCTTACAGAAACAATTGGATCCGAGTAAACTGTTATCGTCACTGATGATGTAGCGGTATTTCCATTGGAGTCCTTGACAGTAATCCACAGATAATATGTACCTGGAGATGTGACTGTAGATGAACTACCTGATGTTGTAAATGTGTATGAGGATGATGATCCCAATGACGAACCGCTTGGAGAGGATGATGTACCAAGCTGCCATTCGTATGAATAAGAACCACTACCTCCAGTGGCACTGCCTGTTAATGTTATTGACTGACCAATATCAATGGTTGCAGATGTTGGTGAGATTGAGACTGAAAGTCCATTATTAACCGATATTGTTACGATTGGTGATGACGCAGTTTCAGGTGTGGAAGAAGAATCTGTTACTTTCACGTAGAATAACCAATTGCCTGTTGTTGTGGATTGTGTTGTTGTGAATGTGTAAGAGGATGATGTGGCTCCAGATATAGGGGTGAATGATGATGATCCTGG
>JAVYRX010000002.1:0-191063 GCA_038729485.1 Thermoplasmatales archaeon
CCATAACGTTGATTTATTTATCTTCTTTGCTTTCCTTTCCTCTGGTGTCATTGTAAGAATCTTATCTTTGAGAACAGGGTCAATATGCTCAATACAGAATTCAGGTGTTCTCAGGTCTAATGTCTTTGAGTTTCCTTCAATGTAGTTAGCAAGTTTCCTTACATTTTCAAAAATTATTGTTTCAAGAGCATACTATTTGCCTTTATATGGATATCTCTTATTCAAGTTCAATTTAAATTTCTCTATCAAGAGTTTAGATGTCTCTGGTCTAAGCCTTATGTGATAATTCTCTGTCAGAATAAAAGATGATTTCGTTAGTTTCTTGTCCTCTAGCAATTAAATTACAGATCGATCAGACATCCAGCGGAATAATTCTCGCAGCTCATAAACTAACTGTGTTTTTGATTTACCACATCATCTAAAAGGCTGGTTGAATAATCGCAATATATCGAGTTAACGCATTTTTTTGTCAGTAGCTCCACTGATGACATCGACAAAATCTTTTGTAGACATAGAATCCAGGTTTTTTCCTGCTTTGATTATCTCATTCACTGCATCTTTATCCATCAAGCTTTTTCCCTTGTTCTCCAAATCATCCCAGGTAAATGGATCTCTGAAATGTCCTTTAGGATATTTTACCTCTCTTTCGTATTCACCAGACGAAGTTCTTACGGTGATTTTTATAGGCAAATACTCTGGATAGAGGGAGTCATACTCATCGCTCACAACGAATTTCATCCTATCTATAAGATCGAGGATTCTTTTGTCTTCCAGATGCTTTTTCTCGAATGAGTTGATTGCAGGTTTGCCATTTACTAATGTATAAGCGATAATATAAGGCATACTATGATCCGCTGTTTCCTTTGTCTTTGGCCTAAGCTTTTCCGGATCCTTTACGATAATCTTGTGGGCAACTGAGAATGTTTCCACCGTAATGCTCTTTATTTCCTCATAAGAAACCTCCTCCTCCAATGCAAGGGCAGCGTCTACCGCGCTCATTGCATGATATTCCACGGGATAGCTTTTTATCATTGTTTTCAGGATCCTGTTCCTTTCAAGATCTATATTTATGTTTCCCGTAACCTGCTTGAAGAAACCCATTTCTCCTTCGAAAATCGGAGACGGACCGGTAAATCCTCTTGAAGCTAAGAGGGCGGCGAATACAGAATTTCTAGACGCGTTTGCGGCCGTACATCCCTTCCACATGCTTAGCTCTCCTGCACGAGTTTGTCTCAAGGAAATGTTGTTGTTTATTGCCAAACTCAAGGTGTTGATGAATTTATCCCTCTCGAATGAAAGTAAAGTTGCTATACCGACAGCAGCGGATATTGAGATGTAGGTAACGTGATCCCAACCCCTATCCCTGATAGAAAATGCATCAGCAAAAGCACCAACGATCTGATAGGCTGCCGCAACTCCCCTTAAAACTTCTCTTCCTTCAATGTCCTCGGCGTATGCAACACTCAGAATCGGAGGGATGTTATCAGAAGGATGAAGTGCCTCTTTTGAAAGATAAGTATCATTATAGTCCAAGTACCTAGTCATACAGCCGTTTAGGTAGGTGGCAACGTCAACGGCAGCTTCAGTTTTCTCAAAATAGATTCTGGAGTTCAGCGGCCCTGATGATGGCAATAGGGCCTGCTTTGAAATTTTCACGGCTTCAGAATTCCTTGCGCCGTATGAAACGAAAATCGAATCCACTATCCTCTTTTTCAGTTCTTCCGTCGTCTGCGCATCTTTCAATATACCGTCAATCCTCATGCAATAGTCGAAAATTTTTTCGTTAAGATTCATCTCTGTCACCCTTATTGCATAGTGCAAATATTCAAATCCAGCTCCTTTTCCTCTATTTCGCTCCTAATAAGCGAAATAAAGAGAGAAAGATCAACCATGTTTCTCTGTCTGTCCTTCCTGTCCCTAACCGACACTTTCCTCTGGCTTGATTCCCTATCCCCGAGAATCAATAAGTAGGGTATCTTCAGTGAGCGAGCGTTTCTAATTTTCTTGTTCAAAGTGTCGTTGGAAAGGTCTCCGTCTGCCCTTATCCCTTCTCTTTTAAGAGCTTCTAGTACTTCTCTTGAATAATCTCTACTTTTCTCCGATATATTTATAACCCTTGCCTGTACCGGGGAAAGCCAGAGTGGAAATGCTCCGGCGAAGTGTTCTATCATGACACCCATAAATCTGTCAAGACTTCCGTATATTGCCCTGTGTATCATGACTGGCTGCTGGGGCTGGTTATTTTCGTCGATATACTTAAGACCGAAATGTTCGCTGTCTGGCATGAAGAAATCAAGTTGTATTGTAGACAGCTGCCAGTACCTCCCTATGGCGTCTTTTATGTCGACGTCTATCTTTGGGCCATAAAAGGCAGCCTCCCCCTTGTTTTCCCGATATTTCAATCCCCTCTTGTCAAGGGCGCTTTTTAAAGCCGTTGTTGCCTTATTCCATATGTTAAGGGAACCTGTGTATTTTTCACTATCTGCATCACCCCTTGTACTGAGGTTGAATCTAAGATCCGTTATTTTCAGGGTTTTGACATAAACCTCATTTATGAGATCCAGCAGGTTCCCGACCTCTTCCTCAATTTGATCCTGTCTGACAAATGCATGACCGTCATCCTGCGTTATAGACCGCACCCTGAGAAGTCCGCTTGTCACGCCCGATCTCTCATATCTGTATACTGTGCCGAATTCGCTGAACCTTACTGGAAGGTCCCTATAGCTCCATGATCTCCTCTGGAACAGAAGAATGTGACCAGGACAATTCATGGGCTTCATGCCATATTCCTCGTCCTCAACTTGCATAAGGAACATGTTTTCCCTGTAGTGTGCCATGTGCCCTGATTTTTCCCATAACGTGGTCTTGAAGGCATGGGGAGTCCATACCTCTTCCCATCCGTATTTCTTGTTCAGCTTTTTCATGTAGTCCATAAGCTCATTTCTTATGGTTGCACCGTACGGAGTATACAACGGAAATGCCGGGCCGTATTCCGATCTCATTATGAAAAGATCAAGTTCACTGCCGAGACGCCTGTGATCCCTTTTCTTCACCTCATCCATAATGTTAAGGAATTCTTTTAGCGCATTTTCGGTCGGGAACGCCGTACCGTAAATTCTAACGAGAGCATCGTTCCCCTCTTTGCCCTTCCAGTAGGCCATTGAGGACGATAAAAGCTTGAAATGTTTTATGAAGCCGGTTGACGGAACGTGAGGGCCTCTGCAAAAGTCTGTAAAGCCACCTTGTTGATAGACAGTTGAGAATCCTCCATCTGGAACGTTTTCCTCTATAAGTTCAACCTTGTATTTATTCCAGTCAAACGCCTTGAGGAGATCGTCCTTGGAAAGCTCCCTCCTGACGATCTTCACATTCTTTTCAGCTATCTCTTTCATCCTCTCTTCTATTCTTAGCAGATCTCCTTCCCCAATGGGATTCATCGATATGTCGTAATAGAATCCTGGAGGATCCTCAGTCACCGGACCTACAACAGGCAACGCATCCTTATATATATCTACAACAGCATTTGCCAAAAGATGGGCGCAAGAATGTCTCAGTATGTACGTCCCTTCATCGCTGTTTACATCAATAGGCTCCAGAACCCCGTCTTCCTCAATTTCCCTCTCAAGGTCCATCAAAACACCATTGAACTTAGCTGCAACCGTGGTGCTGGTAAGCATTCCTGCTTTTTTCAATATATTTACAATGCTATCACGGCCTTCTACCTGGAGCTTTACGCTCCCCCTGCTATCTGTTACACTTACCAGCATAAAAAATGCAATTTAGTCCAATATTTCTAATTTACTGTTATGGGCAAGTGATATATCCAAGCCTGGAATGTACTTAAGTGCGTAGGGGGAAAAGAATCTGGAGAGCGTCTGCACTCTCCTTCATCCTATATTTCATCTTACTTGTAGCTCTCGCGATTTACATCTCCTCCGTAATTATTGGAAAGCTTGATCTTTTTGTGCCTAAGAATGGTCTTGTTAACGTAATGATCTTTTTGATCCTGTTTTCAGCAATTTCCATTCGGGGGCTTTTGCTCAGAGTGAGATACGCCTTATATCTAAGCATCATCATTCTCCTCATATCCATTCTTTCCTTTTCCTTTCTGAGGGGATTTAACTTCATTTACCTTATTCCACTGGCTGCAGTTTCGCTGATCTCTCTAATTCTACTGGCAGCGGACAGAAAATACTACTCATTTCCTACGAGGCTTTTTGACAGACCCGAGGTCGCTGTATCGGTTGTTGTAATAGTACTGATACTCATCATAGGAGTACTCGGCACTCTCATCCTCGGGAATCAGTTTAGGCCAAGGATAACAGAGCCTACTACGGCCCTCTATTACACGGGAGAGGTAGTAACCACATTAGGGTTCGGCGACATAGTCCCCGTCACCCCCATTGCAAGGCTTTTCACTATAAGCATTTCAATCGTTGGCATTGGATCATTCTTCGGAGCCGCAACAATTATAGTCGCCCCTTATCTATACGAAAGGGGGAGAAGGGTGGTTAACGTTCTTCAGAAAGCCGGGAGCAGGAGATTGGAGAACTACGTTCTCTTCGTCGATTTCTCCGCGCTCGTTGAACCTCTCATAGATTATCTCCTTAATAGGGACGAACTTGTCATTGTTACCCTTGACGACAGCAGAAAGGAGTTGATGCTCAAAGACAGAAAGCTGTTCATAGAATTGGGGGACGATATTGAGAAGACGATAGCAACTTTCGATCTCAACAAGGCAAAGAGTATAATTCTTGCAAGCGACAGCGACAGCAGGAATATTATGAATGCTTTGACCATCCGCTCAATCTTTCAAGAAAACGTGAAGGAGAAGATGATATCTATACTGAACAATCCGTCCAATGAGGCAAAGGTGAAGCCCCTGGTTGGCCACATAATAAGTCCGTCGCACCTCATTCTAGACAGCGCAAAGAATATCTTGTAATTTTGCGCTTTCTGCTAGGTTAAGATTTTCTACTAAATGATATTACTTCTCGATTCATGAAATTCCTGTTGGAGAATTACGGATGCACTCTGAACCAAGCACAAGGGGAGATGATATCTAACTACCTGGTATCGCAGGGGCATCAGCTGGTCGAAAGGGAGGAGGAAGCGGACTCAGTGCTGCTTTCAACCTGTGCCGTAATAAAACAAACAGAAGACAGGATGCTGAAGAGGATAAAGGAAATAAAAGATAGCGGAAAGGAGGCTTTGGTTTCAGGTTGCATGACTCATTTTCCCCTTGACGGAGTGAGGAAACTCGAGTTTTCCATGTCGTACGGCAGTCTTCCGATCCTCAAGGACGGAGATCTGAGCATTGGCGTCCCCATTGCAGAAGGATGCGACGGAGGCTGCACGTTCTGTATCTCCAGAATTGCAAGAGGCAGGCTTAGGAGCTTCGACGAGCGTAGAATAATCTCCGTTATCAAGGAGATGGTTGAAAAGGGGGCAAGGGAGATAAGGCTAACTGCACTGGATACAGCCTCTTATGGCCAGGATACCGGCACCTCCCTTCCTGAGTTGATTCAGAAGATATCTTCGATTGAGGGGGATTTCAGGGTCAGGATAGGTATGATGGAACCTGAAAATGCCCTTAGAATAATGGAGCCCCTGCTCGAGTCAATGAAATCAAGCAAGATATACAAGTTTCTTCACATACCTTTCCAGAGCGGGGACCCTCTAATTCTTAGGAAGATGGGCAGGAAATATAAGATTGAAGATTTTTTGAAGGAAGTCTCAATGTTCAGAGATAAGTTTCCTCATGGCATGCTGAGTACAGACATCATAGTAGGCTTTCCCTTTGAGAACATCTCCGGCCTAAGAAAAACACTAGAAATCGTTAAAACAGTAGGGCCGGAAATCCTGAACGTTACGAAATATTCTCCGAGACCTGGAACCGTTGCTTACAGTTGGAAAACGCCGTCAACGAACCAGACGTCGCTCTGGAGCCGGATGCTTTCTGACGTTCACAAGGAAATTTCAGCAGCTTCGATGAGGAGGTTTGTTGGAGAAAATGTGGAAGTGGAAATAATAGAGCGCGGCAAGGAAGGGACGTTCATAGCCAGAGACTCAAATTATCATCCTGTGGTACTAAAAAGCGGATCCATGGGGCTAAAAAATAAGGTCAGAATCACAGGCTCGACGCCTTTTTACCTAATAGGCGAATAGGGTAAAACTTACTCTATGAAAAGCCTGGCTATGGTGAAATGTCTCCTCGCAAGCAGAAGAGCAGTCTTTAGATTTTTAGCCTCCTTCCCTATGGCAGATGCTTTGTAATTTGGATCGACCTTCACGTTTACTACATACCCGCTTTCCCCGGCAGTCACGTTCAGGGACATCACTTTGTACCTGTAAAAAAGATTTCTGAAAAATTGTTCAGGGTCGGGGGAATAATCGAGGATGTTTACTCTTTTCTTCACCTTCTCCTTTATCCTTTCTAAAGCTTTCTTTTTTTCATCACTAGTGAACAGCTTGTACGTTCCACCCTTCTCAAGGACATAAAAAATTACGTCCTCAGTCTCCATTACGTCTTTCACTGGGAGATTAACAGATTCCTCAAAAAGCTTAATGAGGTCCAGACTCCGTGTATCTAGAGTGATCTCGCCCACTGCTACTCATTCCCCTTGAACTGAGACCCTCCTGCATCCAGTATGCCAACCACTGAAACAGGGAATGGCTTGCCGAAAATATTTCCAAGTTGTGACGAATTTAGCGGGACAGTATATTTCTGAACATCAACGCCCTCCATCCTATTTGTCAGATGTGGCTCCCGCGCGACAACTACTGACACAATTTTCCCCTTCGAAATCATTTTCCTAGTTACCTTTTCCCCCAGTACGTACGTTCCTGTCTCTTTCAACCTTGCAAGTTCCCAGCTGTGATCCATCTACTTCCCTCTCCTATATGCTAGCTTAACAGCTCCTGTACCCAAGGTAATGGGTTGACCCACTATAATATTTTCTGCAACACCGTTGAGCCTGTCCACTTCTCCGGTCAACCCGGCATTGAGGAGATGTTTGCTCGTGATTTCAAACGCTGCCCTTGCCAGAACGGAGGCTTTCTTACCGGATATTCCGTGTCTCCCTATTGCCTCAACTACGCCTGTAAACGTCATCATATCTGCAACGAGCATTAAGTGCCTTATGTCGGTATTCAGGCCTGCGTTGTGCAGCGTTGACGTACTTTCCTCTATAATAGCCTCTCTCGCTGCCTCTATGCCAAGAACCTGCGATATCTCTATTATGTCATTCGTCCTCGTTCTAGTGAAGTCAACGTCTTTGAGCTCGAGCACTCCGGCTAGGTTTGAACCTTGCGTGTAAATGACCCACTCCCTGTTTTTCTGGTCAAACTTCACGATTGCCCTCCTTATACCGCTCAGCCCCTTTACCTGGAATGTCTTTATGTTTTCGTACAGCTGGTATATCTTCTTGAAAGACGGTTCATCTAGGGTTATCCTGATTTCATCCCCCTCGTCAGTGATGCTTGCCTTTTGAACCCTCATCCTCCTGACCTTCTGCAGAATTTCATCCTTCTTAAGATTCCTGTCCTGCATCTTTTTCCTGTCGAGCATTATGCGGACGTAGCTTTCAGTGGTGTTGACCTCTATGTCTGCTACGTCCAGCAATGAGGTGGATTCGATGTTTCTAGCGAGAGAAACCGCCCTATCCTCATCCCCCCTGGATTTTTCTGATAGGTATATCGTCATCGAAGGGGTGCTCGGTGTCTTCCTGGCATCAACTATTTCAATAAGTCTAGGAAGACCAAGCGTCACGTCCATTTCGGCAACGCCTGCGAAGTGAAACGTTCTCATGGTCATCTGCGTCCCCGGTTCCCCGATGCTCTGAGCGCCTACTATGCCTACCGCCTCGAAAGGATCAACCTTGGCTTCCCGATATTTTACTGCTACGGCATTTAACAGCTTCTTGAAATCTTGATCCGTTATTCCTAATTTCTTTTTTCTGTCGGAAAGTTGTTCCGCTATCTTTACAGGCAGCTCGCTACCCATCTCCCGAGCTATTTCTATTATTTTCTTAACTTCATTAGGGAGCTGATCTTCAATAGGCTTCTTCAGCTCTATTACTGCCTCTTCCTTTGGGACAAGAAGCGCAAAAGACGTTATCTTGTCTAACGAGCCTCCTGTAGTCTCTTCATAATTCACAATGTCTCCCTGAAACTCCTCTGCCTTGACGATGTTGATGCACATCTTTAGCTGATCCTTTTTCTTCTTTAGCTGGTTCTTCCCCTCCTCAAACTTTGATATTCCTTTTATGGTGACCTTGGCGATGAACGTTTTACCCGTAACTGTTATGAGACCTTCATTTACGGATTTATCAACAGGTATGTCATAGTCCAGGCAGTACTCCGCTGGTGCCTTCTCTAGGATCTCTTTCACCTTTTTCAGCGTGTCCTTCCAGGCTAATATAGTCATTGTTTCACCTCATACTTCTTTCCGAACATCTCCTTTATGATGAAGTCAAGATCAATAGATTCTCCGGCGAAGGATCTTGATGGATCAACGCCGTCTTCCCCGTACTCCAGCTGTATGACCGAATCCTCGGTGTCTAGAACCTTTCCATCCTCGGCCACTTTCAAATCTTCTAGGGCGTTGATCAATCTCCTCTGCATATATCCTGATCTGGACGTTCTTACGGCTATGTCCACCAGACCTTCCCTCCCTCCGGTGGCATGGAAGAAATATTCTGTGGGACTGAGACCTTCCTTGTATGAAGAACTGACAAAACCCCTCGCGTACGCGCCAAGGTCTCCCTTCTTGAAATGGGGGAGCGTTCTGCTTGTATATCCCCTATGTTGTCTCTGCCCCCTTATGCTCTGCTGGCCTATGATACCTGCCATCTGGGCAAGGTTCATCATGTTTGCCCTGGCTCCCGAACGTGCCATAATAACAGTGGAGTTATCCATACCTAGGTAGTGAGATGCTATTTCGGAACTCTTCTCCCTCGCCTGAGAAAGTACCTTCATTATCATTGATTCCAGCGTATCTTCAAGCGTTTTTCCAGGTTCCATGCCTATTAAGCCGTTCCTGTAGTTGTCTATAAGCTTCTCTACTTTGTCAACAGCCTCATTACCTACCTGTCTGAGTTGGGCCTTTGCCTCAGACGGGACATCCTCATCATCTATGCCTGTTGAGAATCCTATGTAACTTATAACTCCGGCAGCGAGCCTCGTAAGGTCGTCCAGGAACTTTGCGCCTTCAGAGGTGCCGTATTTTCTTATTACATAATCGAGAAGAACGCCCTTTGACTGCCCTATGGCATTCTCGTCTATTGCGCCACTCAGAAGCTGCCCATTCTCTATATCTACCACGCCTTCGGTTCCTTCTGGATCAAGAGTCTTGTCGCTTAACTTTCCCTTGAATTTTACGTTAACAGTTTTCGGGAGGATTGAGGAAAAGATGTCCCTTCCCCTCATGTACTTCTTCCCGTCCACCTCAACGATCTTTGGCATTGTAAGAGGATCTACGTATGAAAGTATGTGTACTGCCTGTTCCAGCGGGATCAAGGGGCTTCTGAACGTTAGAATGAAGAGTGCCGTTATGTGGTCATGGATCGCACCCATTATCGGGCCCCCAAACCTCGGCGAAAGGAAGTTTTCCTGCACCTTCATAAGTATTTCTGCCTCGGCTCTTGCCTCCTGGCTCTGTAGAACATGAAGATTCATCTCGTCCCCGTCAAAGTCTGCGTTGTATGGCGCACATACGGCCAGATTGAATCTAAAAGTCCTGTATGGCAGCACCCTGACTTCGTGAGCCATCATTGACATCCTGTGAAGGCTGGGCTGCCTGTTAAACAGTACAATGTCTCCATCCTGCAGCTGTCTTTCAACCTGCCAACCAATCTCAAGCTTTTCTGCCATCTCCTGGAAATTCTTGTTCGTGATCTTTATCCTCATCCCATCTTTTCTATAAATGTAGTTTACGCCTGGCTTATAATGTGAATCCCCCTCGTCCCCCGGCCCGTTTCCGAGAAGCTCCTTCATCTTCTCTATGTTATGTTCAGTTATGGTCTCCGTGACGGTCAGTTCCCTTGCCGCTTTTATGGGAACTCCGACCTGATTTATGGAAAGAAAAGGCTCTGGACTTATTACAGTTCTGGCCGAAAAATTGACCCTCTTTCCTGAAAGATTGCTCCTGAATCTTCCCTCCTTCCCCTTGAGCCTTTGAACGAGCGTCTTTAATGATCTTCCAGATCTATGTCTGGCCGGCGGAGTCCCGGGGGTTTGATTATCGAAGTATGTGGTGACATGGTATTGAAGAAGGTCCCAAAGGTCCTCTATTATGAGTTGCGGACTTCCCTGGTCCCTATTTTCTCTCAACCTCTGATTGATCCTTATTACGTCCACAAGTTTATGGGTAAGATCGTCTTCACTCCTCTCCCCTGTTTCTAAAGTAATAGTAGGCCTGACATTCACTGGTGGGACGGGAAATACGGTGAGAATCATCCACTCTGGCCTCGCAACTTTTGGATCGAGCCCAAGGAGCGGGAGGTCCTCATTGGGTATCTTCTCGAATCTTTCCCTAATCTCTTTAGGCGTGAGCTTCTTTCCTTCTTCCCTGAACGTCGTAGGTTTGTCCAGCATGATTTTCTTATTCTCAAAATGGCAGTGGGGGCATATCACTACCTCTGATGCGTCTGATTCCGCCTCAGAAACAATGTCATCGTATTCAATCTCGCTCAGGCCGTTTTCTGTGTCCTTAAGCTTATCAAAATACTCCTTTATCCTGTCGTCGCTCAGCTTTAATCTGCCGCAATTTGCACAGGTACTGGATAGAATGGAATAAATTTCCTTTATAAATCCTATATGAACGACAGGCATCGCAAGCTCTATGTGGCCGAAGTGACCGGGACACTGGTCCACCTTCCCCCCACACGTCTTGCATTTCAGACCGGGTTCTATGACGCCCATAGCGGGGTCCATAAGCCCTTTCTCAATCGGGTACCCGTCATCGTCGTACGTATCCGGCGTTATGACTTTTACCGCGGACATTCTTCTAATCTCTTCTGGAGAGAGGAGCGCAAACTTCAGTTCCTGGATACCCTTAGATATCTCCAACTTCATTTCAGATCACCCAGCCTCAATCTCATAACTACACCAAGAGACATCAGTTCATCCCTCATCAGCTTGAACGCGTAACTTGTTTCTACAGGCTTAATGTTGCCCGTGTTGCCACAGACTGGACATCTAAGTTGGTGAGTCCTGTAATCGTATATTGCAATATGGCCGCAGTCTGGGTCTCCGCAAACGTAAATCGGGAAACCGTCGCTCTGGTCTAGAAGTCTGTCCTTTATTGCCATTGCCGCACCATGACCAATGAGAGTATCCCTTTCCATTTCACCGAACCTAAGCCCTCCCTGTCTAGATCTCCCCTCGGTTGGCTGCCTAGTGAGTATCTGCACCGGCCCTCTCGATCTTGCATGGAACTTTCCTGCAACCATGTGGTGGAGCTTTTGATAATAAACTACACCTATGAAGATGTCAGCCTTAAACTTCTTTCCGGTGATGCCGTCATACATCGTTTCCCTTCCAGAATACTTGAATCCATTCCTTTCCAGGGCCTCCCTCAAAGATTCTTCAGGTTCGCCGCTAAAGACTGTGCCGTTGATGAACCTCCCTTCCATGGCACCCACCTTGCCTCCTATCGTTTCCAGGAGATGACCGACGGTCATTCTGCTCGGTATTGAGTGCGGGTTTATTATGAGATCCGGAATTATTCCTTCTTCGGTAAATGGAAGGTCTTCCTGCGGCACTATAGCCCCTATGACTCCTTTCTGCCCATGTCTGCTTGCAAATTTGTCTCCCAGCTCCGGTATCCTGTCGTCCCTGACCTTTACCTTAAGGAGCCTGCTGTTATTCTCCGACACGGTAAGAATTACGGAATCAACGTAGCCGTTCTCCCCAGGCCTGTTAGTTATTGAACTCTCTCTCCTTTTTTGTATTGATATTTTCTGTTCCTCCTCCATGAATCTAGGAGGCGAAGTTTTACCAACGAGAACGTCTCCGCCCATGACGTACGTTTCAGGCGCTACCATACCATTTTCGTCAAGGTTCCTATATGCTTCCTCGCTTCTCACGCCTCTAACTTCAGGGGGCGGTGTTTCGAATTTGTCTTCCTGTCCTCCGGGATATCTTTTTTCTTCCGCTTTGTAGGTCCTGAAGAATGCCGATCTTCCGAACCCCCTTTCTATGGAAGCCTTATTCATTATGACCGCATCCTGTATGTTATAATTATGATAAGAAAGGAGGGCAACAACGGCGTTTTGACCTGAAGGGCGATTGTTGTAACCCACATATTTGGATGCCTCCGTGGTGACTATGGGCTTCTGGGGATAATGGAGCACGTGACCCCTCGTATCTGGTCTCAGCCTGAAATTTGATGAGGAAAGGCCCAGAGATTGCTTTGTCATAGCAGCCCCCATTGTTACCCTAGGTGATTGATTGTGTTCTGTATAAGGGATTACTCCAACAACAACACCCTGGATGAGCATTGGGTCTACTTCAATGTGCGTGTTCTCAGGCCCGTACGCCTTTTTTCCTTCAAATTCTTTGTTGCACTTCAAACATTTCAACTTTATCTTCTCTTCACCAGGATTTATCCAGTCAACCAAATCGCTGTAGAGGTAACTGCCGCAGTTGGGGCACTTTGACGGCCTCTCATACGGATTGATCGCAATGTAGGCATTCTCCTCCTCCTCTGCGTCCAGCCATTCTATAACTCCGCCCTCAACAAGCTCCTTTATTCCTATCTTTCCTGACTCTATGTTTTCTTTCACAGCTGAATTGAACTTTATCTTGCCGTTATAAACGACAATCAGGGGTCTTCTGATCCTACCCTTGTCCGTATTTATTATTACTTCGTTCGTAGCCTCGTCCAATCTAACATTAACTTGATTTGATATGGCACCGGATCTTCTCCTTTTTCTAATCTCCGATACCACGGCATGCCCATCCTTATGGTATCCTATGAGATTTCCGTTGACGTATATTCTTGACAAGCCCGGCTTCTCACCAAGAATCTCTTCAAGGCCCATCTTTTTCAGCATTTCTATTACGTTCTCTTCAGGATATCCTTCCGTAATGTCTATCACGAGACTAGCGTTTTTTACCAAGCCGCAATTTTGTCCTTCTGGTGTTTCATTGGGGCACATCCTACCCCACTGCGTTGGGTGAAGGTCTCTTGCCTCAAAATGTGGTTGCGATCTAGTAAGGGGCGAAGATATTCTCCTGAGGTGTGAAAGCGTTGCAATGTAGGAAGTCCTTTCGAGAAGCTGGGAAACCCCTGTTCTTCCACCTATCCAGTTGCCTGTGGATATGGCATGTTTTAGCTTCTCGTTGAGAACATCCTGCCGAACCGCCGCATTAAGCCTGATCCCTCTCTTCCTGTTATAAGTTTTTTCAAGCTGACCCTTGAGATCCTTTAGAAGAGCCTGAGCCGAGCTTCTGAAAAGCTCTTCAAGCAGGTCTCCTGACAGCTTAATCCTTTTGTTGGCCAAGTGGTCCTTGTCGTCTTCCTTTCTGATGCCTAGATAAAGCTCCAGAAGCGCCCTGGCCATTCTCCCAAGGTATATCCCCTTTTTGGCCCTATCTTGTGGAGAATCACCCAGATGTGGCAGAAGATTCTTGTCTAGGATCTGAGACATCTTCTTTTCCCTGAACTCCTTAGCCTGACCCGCTGCAAACCTCTTTTCGAGGTAACTTATCGCATCCTTTTCTGAAAGAATCCCACTTGGCGGGTAAAGCTCCGTATTTTCTGCGTCCTCAATATTAGCATAAACTATTGGTATCATTCTGTCGTCTGTCACTATTGAATCGTAAATATCCTTGTCCTTGTCAACTCCGAGTGCTTTCATCAGAACGACAAGTGGAATAGTTCCAGCAATGGAGGGTATTGACACTATTAATATTCCGTCCGCCTTTCTCTCAACCGTTATGAGCGCCCTATATCCTTCCTTCTGCGAAAAAACCTTTGCAACCTCTACCTTAGAATCGTACTTTTCCTCATATTCCACGATGATCTTGTTGGGCGCAAGGTCTTCCATCGATATTAGCGTCCTTTCAGTACCACCTATGATGAAGTATCCTCCAGGGTCCTGCGGATCCTCACCGAGGAGCTGCAGCTTCTTTTCGTAGGGGAGGGAAAGAAGCTCCTCTTCCGTCATCCCCCGGATCTTTTCCTCCTTTCTTAGATTTATTCTCCTTATGAATTCATCGATATTGTTCTTATGCAATATGCATATCTTTGATCTCACCATTACGGGGAATTCCCCGATCTTTATCTTGTCTGTCTTAACCTCGTTGCCTTCCTCGAGAACCTTGAACTCGAGGAAAAGCGGTGCCATGTAGTTTAGATCCCTGAGCCTTGCTTCAAGTGGCGTTATGTAATTCTCCGAACCGGTGGGTTCCCTTATTTTTGGCAACTCTATTGAGACGGTGGGATCTCCCCCGTTGTCGTTCCCCACCCTGCCAAACCTGATCCTTATGTCGAGTCCTCCTGTCTTGGATCTGTCAAGCTTCATCTCTCCCGGCGGATCGTCTTCTGTTACCCTTAAAGTATCGAAAACCTGCTGCATTCCAGAATTTGGGTTGTCCTCCGTCGGTATAAAATCATTGTAAGAAACAAGCTGGTGGTTCACCACCTCTATTTCCCTGAAAAATGTTTTCAATATCGGATTCATTTATTCACCTATAACCGTTCTATATATCCTTGTTATCCCGCTGGTTCTGCTTTTCCTCACTACCTCAATCATCCTTCCCGGCTCAATCTCTCCCACTACCTTTTCCATCGTTTTTATAACAGGATCTGTCCTCTTAATCTTCGGAAGCTGTGATTTTTCCACTCCGAGCTCCCGCAATATTTCTTCTTCACGCTCCAGCGGAACCAGCCTATGTTCAGGCACCATTTCATGCAACAGAATATTATACTTCGCCACTAAAATTCACCCCCTAAATCACCCTCCATTATAGCCCTATTCATCAAACGTTTATACAAGATCATTCTAAACCCCTGGGATTGCTCAACCTTATCATTAAGTTATACTAAGTTTTTGTGCTGATCTTTTCTAACCACGGGATCGCTTCTCTTACTAAAGATGGACCGTGATGTGCAAAAAAATCGTATTCGCCAGGCGTGACGAATACCCTTTCATCCCTGAATGCTTTTAAATGATCCCAACCCCTTTCCCTAGCTTTGTTTTCGATGAAGGAATCCCCTCTCTTGCTGAACATCTTCGGTTCAAATATAATGAAGTCTGGATCCTGCTGCTCCACGAACTTAAAATCCGGAACGATCCATTCCTTGGTAACCCCTTCGTAAATGGACCTGAAGTTCATAAAATTCAAAACATCAGTTATGTAGGAAAGAGAACCGAACGTGACAGGCCCTCCAAGATCACATTCAAAATATACTTTCCCTCCCTTTCCTCTTTTTAGGTCTCTGAGTGAAGACAGCATCTCCTTCTCTAAACTCCTTCCCGATTCGGGCCTGCCTACAACCAAGGATACCTTGACTGGTAGTTCTAATACGCCTGCCAATGTTGCCGGAAGCCTGAACGAAAAGGTGGGAAAAAAACCTTTGAGCTGCTCTGCAACCTGCTCCTGATACCCTGTGACTGTGAGTATAAGATCGGGATGTAGAGACTTGAAAAGATCTATGTTTACGTACCCGTAGCTTCCAACCTTTTTCCTGCTTTTAGCTTCCTCTGGACGCACGCAGAAAGGGGTTACGCCTATAACGCTGTTCCCAATACCCATATTAAACAATATTTCCGTTACCGAAGGACTCAAGCTTATGATTCTTTTCGGCTCTTCAGGCACATCAACTTCCTTATTAGTGTCGTCTACGAGAGAGACCACAGTCCCACATTCAAATCCGATATTTAACGAAGTGGGAGTTAACTCTTTATTTTATTTCCTATTCAAGAAAAGATGGCACTTGTTAAAATACTTGGCGAGAACAAGGAGGTAGAGGTTAAAGGAAAAAACGCGATTGAGGTCATCCACTCGCTTGGCTTAAATTCGAATTCCATAGTCGTTCTTAAGAAAGGAAGGCCGATACCGGAGGACGAAGAATTATCAGAGGATGATGAAATTACCGTCGTCAAATCATTTTCAGGGGGGTAACAGGTCGTTTATCCTGTAGCGAAGGATGCCTACGATTCCCCCATAAGAGTTTACTATTTTCCCGGTTTCCCAGGCAGAATGAACAATAAAAACCCTGCAGCCCTTACTTGTGCATCTTTCCAGAATCTGGAAAGAATTGTTTTCTCTGAAGTACCTGTCAGCTATTATTACTGTCTCTACGGCTCCTGCTTCCAAGGCATTTAGGACCATCTCCCTTCCGTAAGCGGCAAGGCCTGAATTTATGCCTTTAAGGAACGAATTGACGAACTTCATCTCCGACGCTCTCCTCATATCTACAAGCCCTGATGAAAGAAGGAGCTTTATTCCTTCTTCGTCAGACTCTCCTGCGTCGGTGCTTTCCGCGGTAACTCGCAATTCATTCAGAAGCCTTATCACCTTCTCTCTAAGAACTTGCGGCCCAACTATGTATACCTTCTCCCCCTTCAGTTTTTCTAACCTTGATCTCAGCTCATTTGAGCCCCCAGATTTTTGATCTACGAACATTTTCCCCTGGGAGGTCTGCACCCTCCATATAAGCTCGTTTGTGGATTCGTCGACCAGATAGCAACTGACACCTTTTTCGTCTACCGATATAACGTTGATTCGAGCGTAGGATAGGGAAGTGGCTTCTTCCATAGTTTTTAAAAACGATGGAACGTCTGATGGCATCATAAGGATTGAGGAGCCCGTTTCAACGTTTACGGATTGGTGCTCCCCTATGTAATCCTCAGGGCCAGAGACTATCTCCCCTAGGACGTGAATTCTCATCTGGAGTTCCGAGAATTCTATGCTTTCAATCTTCAATGTTACTGTGACTTTCTCCCTCTCCCTCTTCTTGCTCCTGATCATGTCTTCCCTGTTCTCAGTCCTCCTCAAAACTTCAGCCTTAATCAAATCTCCATTTCTAAGTATCAAGGATAGATACCACAGATCCTCCGGATTAACAATTTCAACCCTGTAAAAATCGCTCTCTCTGTTATACCTCAATCCCCAACCTCCTCATCATTTCCATGAAGTTCTTCGTATGGCTTCCTTCCCAATAGTATTTATCGCATCTTTTGCAGTAAAATATCTTTTCCGCAGTTTTGTTCACATAGTCTGGAAGACCGTCCCTGGATTTCACTTCTTCAGTCTTTAAACCGCAGATGCTGCAAAGTTCTAGTGAACTATGTTCGGGCTTCGGAAGTTTTGGGAAAATTTCTCTTATCTGCTCCCTTGGATCGTACGCTTTCACAAGGATAGAACTAGGAATCCTCTGATGAAGCGCTTTGTCTCTCGTTAAAACCAAAGAAGTCCTCGATTTTTCCATTATGAAGGAATCATCCTTATCGTTCGTCACGTATTCAACGTCATAACCTAGCAGTCTGAGATACGTTGAAAGCTTACCAAGCATGCTGTCCGCGATAATCATTTCTTAAACGTAATCTCCGCGTCGCTGATATCACTTAGTATCCGTTTCGATACTTCCATCTTCATTTGTTTTAAATGTTTAGGTTCGTCTAGAGGTTCGTTGAAATCGAAACCGAATACATTAACTTCTTTTGCACCCATCAGAAGCGCCATTATAACGCTCCTGTCCCCATCCGTGAATCCTCCGATATTCCTTATTGCCCCAACAGGGACGCTCTGCGTCGTGCCTAATACAAGACCTTTCATCCTTGGAACGAACTGTGCTAGCTTATCTATGTTGTCTCCGTGCGCATGCACTACTTTTATGAATTTGCCTTCCACAATCTTTTCAACTGGCCCATCAAGGTCAGTCACTACCATGCTGCAATTGCCAGAATAATAATTTAACGCTGAATCTGCTACTATCACGAATCCGTCTACATCTCCGGGCGGATCAACAGGCCCGATGACCGTAGCGGCATTTAAGTGAGGAAGGAGGTCCCAAGAATTCTTTTTGATTAGATTACTGAGTTCAATCCCGGCAATAAAATCAAGGTATGGATTGTACCTAAAGAGTGCGACCAACCTTCTGTGTAGTGCTATGCTCTTCTCTTTGTCTCTCAGAAATTTTCCCATATCTTCTTCTCACTACTGAAATTATCACGCCAAACACGATTCCAGTTACGGTCATAACGACCGCAACATCAAGATACAAAAACCTAAGAAATCCCCTCTGGTAGCCGAAGTTTACAAAAGAAAGAAGGCCAAGAAGGGCTACAAAGAAACTCACGTAGAACGATGCAGAAAGGAGGTAAGATTTTATCATCTCAGACCTTTTCCCCGGACGGTATATCATGAATCCCTCTAGTATTCGCCCTATATCGAATATTAGTATGGAAGCAACAGTAAACGGTATTAGCCTGTAGAGGAGTAGGATTATTGCAACTATAGGATTCCCCGTAGTAATAGCTGCAACTATTCCGCTGTAAACTCCGTATGAAAAAACAGCTATCGATATTAGAAGAGAGAAGACGGTTACCCTTGTATTAATAAACTGTTCCACGACGCTTGATAAGGTATCCGATATCTTCCTACCCAAGGAATACGCCTTGCCGAGGAAATAGATACCTATAGCTGATACTACGGTCATGAAACCTGTGGTAGCGGGATCCAGACTCCCAAAGCCGTAGAGGTAGATCCTCAAGGATAGAACAAATAGAATACTGAGACCAAGGACGAGAAATGCTACGCCTATCGGGACAAGTATTTTTTTAAGGAACTTTTCCTCTTTCATGGCCTTTACAATTATGTAGTAAAGAGATTCTATTTGTGGAGCCTGACGAACGGTTATCCTCTTTATGGCCCTGATTTTTATTCTGGTCTCTATAATCGGAATGATAAACTCATCCTCCGCTCCGTCAGATACCACTATTGCCAAATCGCAGGCAACCTGGTGAATGACTTCTTCAAGTTGTTCAGATATGATCCTGTCAGAAACCAAACCTACGTTTTTGTCGCCGCAGAGCGTGCATATTTCCACGTCTTCCCCAGACGCCTTCAACTGGTCGTAGGTAGATATGGCAGAAAAAAGCGCATTCGCGTCCGAATCTTCTGGATCCGCAAGAATAAGTTCGTTTGCTGCTTTTAGATTATTTTCTCTCCCGACTATCGGTGATTTCACCTTGGCCTTTTCGCCAAAATCATTATCCCTATCTACGCATATAATTAAGGTCTTACTCATTTAACTATATAGTAGCCTGCACTCTTCTGTCTTACGACCCTCTTCACGTAACCTTTATTCTGAAGCTCCTGAAGAGCATTGGCTACCACTCCCTTCCCCATTTGGCTTGCCTTCATCACGTCATCAGCAGTTTTCATCTTGTCTTCAGATGTTGAACCCAATTTCTTTAAAGAATCGTATACCTTTTGAGCGTTTGGTGAGAGATCGCCCATTTTTATTCACCGGCTATTGTATAACCTTCAAATATAAATAAAATTTGTGGACTTTTATAAACTAAGGCGTAAATCTTCCTTGGTCGTCTTACTTTACTATATCAAACAACAGTAGAGTTAATGAAACTCATATTTATCATGCGTCGGATGAACGATCTGGAAATCAAGCTAAACGACGCCTTGTCCAACAGAAAAGTCATGCAGTTAGTTAACATGAGAAAAAGGGAATTCGTCGTCAGGGGGAAATCGTCAATTGATGATCTATTCATGGAACTTGTGTTTTGTACTCTCACCGCCAATACTTCCGCTGATATGGGAATCAGGTGCGAGAATGCCATTAGGGAAGTTGGCCTTTTTGATGCAGCTTCCCTGAGGGAGGCATTGATAAGGTGCAGGTATCGCTTTCCCAATACGAGATCCAGGTTCATAGAATTTAATTTCAAGCGGAAGCATCTTTTGAAGGAGATTTTAGGATCAGATGGTAGAAGGGATATTCTGATTGACACCTATATGGGCATAGGAATGAAGGAAGCTTCGCATTTCTTGAGGAACACAGGTTACTTCCAGTATTCAATACTCGACAAACACATTCAGAGGTTCCTCTCGTCTTATTACGGCATTATCGTAAACGTGAAGAGCAGACGGGGATACGAGGAAGGCGAACGGTTGTTCTTTGATCTTTCTTCCACATACGGCCTAGAACCGGGAGTGATGGATCTGGTAGTCTGGTACGTCATGACTGGGAAAATATTGAAATAGACTTTGCGTCCAATTTAAATGTTGGTAATTTTCAATAACTAAAATGGATTTAACCCTTCTCTTAGGGTGACGAAATGAGGGCTACTGTCGCAGTTGGTGGAAACGCGCTTTTAGAAAAATACGATAGAGGAACAGCGGAGGAGCAGATAAATAGGGCTGAAATTACCGCGAAGAAGACGCTCAGATTTTTAAGGGACAATGAGGTTGTCATAACCCACGGGAATGGCCCGCAGGTCGGAGCTATACTGCTGCAAAATGAGTTTTCCAGTTCAATGACCCCTTCTATGCCCCTTGACGTGTGCGGGGCGATGTCCCAAGGGAGTATAGGATATTTCCTTCAGACATCATTCCAGAATGTTTTCAATGAGGAAGGGGTAAAAAAGAAGATTGTTACTCTGGTTACGAGAACAGTAGTTGATGTCGCGGATCCGGCATTTAAGAATCCAACCAAGCCCATTGGAAAATATTACACAAAAGAGGAGGCATCGATCCTCGAAAGGAATAACGGTTATGTGATGCGTGAGGACTCGGGAAGGGGGTACAGAAGGGTTGTCCCCTCGCCGCTTCCAATCGACATAGTAGAGGTTGAAGAGGTAAGGCATTTAATGTCTGCCTCCTTCATACCAATCGCGGTCGGAGGGGGCGGTATACCTGTTGTAAGGACCAATAAGGGTTATAAAGGAGTTGAGGCCGTCATCGACAAGGATCTTGCATCTGCCCTCATCTCCATAAAGCTTGATGTTGACATATTTATAATACTCACAGCCGTAGAGGCGGCATACATAAATTACAATAAGCCCGGCATGAGGAAGATAGGCGAGATAAGTTCCAGGGAGCTTAGGGAATTAAAGGCGGAGAATCATTTCGCTGCGGGAAGCATGCTCCCAAAAATAGAAGCTGCGTTAAATTTCGTTGAAAAGACCGGAAGAAAGACTATAATAACGAACGCTGAGAATATAGAAGCTGCGATACAGGGGAAGGAAGGCACTATTGTTGTACCTTAGACCTTTACGAATTTCGCTCCTTCCGCCCTGACAAGGTTGTTCTTTTCCAGCCAATTCAACGTTTCTTTGAACTCCCTTCTCGATATGAATAGATCGTGTTTCTGACGGAGACATCCAAGAATTTCATCCTCTCCGCTGGAGTCCAGACAGTTAAGTATCAGATTCCGTATGTCTTCCTTCCTATTCCAGGGGAATATGAACCATTTCCAGTTCGATGCGTTAATTTCTTCAGCGTAATAATCTGGAATAGTTTCAGACTTGTTAATGTGTAAAAAAGTTGCAGTCTTGATTGTGGCAGGATTTTTCTGCCTGGTTGCATCTATAGCCAGTTTTAGTGACTGGCCTGTGTCGGTAATGTCGTCGACCACAAGCACGGATCTGCCATCAAGGTCTCTCACAATTGGATATGTTACTCTCGCCTTCCCGTCAGGGGTTGCAGTGACTCCCCAGTGCTCTGTCTTCAAAGTAAAAATGTCTTTGATGCCGAGATAATCTGCTATGATCCTAGAAGGAACAAGCCCGCCTCTTATCACCGCTATCACACAGTCAAATTCGAAATCCCCAATTTTTTCGACTATGATTTCAGCCCACCGTTCTATCTCTTCCCAACTTACGAACCTTGACGGAACCTTATCCACACTCATTAGCTATCAATTCGTAGTAACTCTCTTTATTTAAGCTATTTTCTGCCATATGATCGAACTACTAACAAAACGCCTTCACTTTTACGAGCATCTCATGGGACAAGTCTTTTAAGCCGATTGATGAATAACGTTCAATGAAAATCGCTTGTGGTAAAGATGACGTCGCAGGAACAAACATTTGCAGCTTTTTGGAACAGAACTTTTCCGTGCCAGTATCTTTCCTGGACAGGCATCCCGTATTCTTTGATTACCTTGAAAGGGAGATTGGTGCAGAGAAAGATGAGCTCATAGTCATACCAAGCCAGCACAAGAGTCTCAAGAATGTAAGAAGTTTGACTGTGCATCCGGCCGGAAACTTCAGCACCAATGATCTTGGCGGATTCAGGTGGAAGATGTCTCCCTATGATCCAAAATTCGCGCGGGCAGTTCTGCTGAACATGAGCAAGTACGGACGTGACCTCGGCTATGAAATCACATACGAGGCAACACATCACGGGCCTTATTCAGAAAATCCCATTGTGTTCGTGGAAATCGGATCGACGGAAAAGGAATATGGCGACAGAGATGCTGCGTACGTCGTGGCAAGGTCAATATTTGAGGCCTTCGATGAAGACGCAGACGTATATTGCGGCATCGGAGGCCTTCACTATTCAAGCAAGTTCACGATGTATGCGTTGTCACACGACGTGGCAATAGGGCACATAGCTTCAAAGTACAGATTTGCGGAGATCTCAGAGGATGTGCTGAAGGAGATGATGAGGAAGAGCCTAGAGCCTTCTGGATTCATGATAGAGGAAAAGTCATTCAACTCCGATCAGAAAAAGGCGCTAGAAAGAATGATCGAGTCGGCAGGATTCGAATACAGGTTTATCTGAATGCTATATGGATGCTGCTAGAAGAGGGAGAATAACTGTTGCCTCCCCTTCGACAAGCACTTGTTTTGCCCTAGGTTTTATCTTCCCCCAGGAAACTGCTTCTCTTGGCTGAGCGCCAGATAGGCTTCCGTCGAATTCCTGAGCAGTCGATATGTATATTGCATAGTCGAGACCTCCCCTGAACTGGTTCCACCATATCACGTGATGCTTTGAGATGCCGCCTCCGACTATGATCGCTCCCATGCTGCCCTTTCTCGAAGAAAAAACTATGTCGCTCAGCTTGTGCTCATCGGCCAGAGAATCTATTGAGAAATCTCTGTGCATCTCCCAGAAGGACCACAACTGGGAACCGAATGATCCGTCTGTATAACCTGGAATGTATATGTCTATGCCTTTACTGTATGCTGTATTCAAAATGGAGCCTTTCTTCATCCCCCTGCCTAGCTCGCTTAGAAGATCTGATATCAACCATCTCTTCTTTTCGCCGTATTTCTTTTCTAGGAATGGCATGACCTTTCTTTCTACAACCGGCCCGTAATTTTCGCGTGGAATTACCACGTTTCCTAGCCTGTATTTTTTTTCTCTAAGCAGAGATACGTCGTTCATGCTGAAAGAGCCGTTGTAGTACTTGCTGTATGATCTGGCTATGTCGTGATCCACGGTACCTGCCGTTGTTATTATGTGGTCAACTAGGCCGTATTCCATGAGACTGACAATTGCTCCCCTAGCACCGGTTGACACTATGTCTGCAGTGAAACTTAAGAATACCTCGACCTTCTTCTCTTTCATTTCCCGCATAAGCTTTGCCGCTGCAGCCACTTTTGGCGCAGTGAACCCGCCAGAATCCATGAACTGGTCTACCAGTTCAGACACCTTGATTCCTTTTCTTATTTCCAGGTCCCTTACCACTTTCATTTGAACTCCTCCATGAGTGATTTCAACCTAGAATCCCTCGTGAAATATTCGTTTGATGGCTTGAGTATTTCTATAAGCTGCCTCGCAAGCTCTTCCTTCAGTTCAGCCGGATGAATCTCTCCCTTGACATAGCTCTCTTCAAGCTCCCTGTAACTACCGAACTCCTTCTTCTCTCCGAAGGAGATCTTGTTCACATAAAAATTGAAAATTATATTCCTGTAAATCTGCATGACTGGATTGCCTTCCGAAATTCTTTCTGGGCAGAATGCGGCCTTGATCTTCCTTGTTATTTCTTCAGGACTATCATGTATGAATATGGCGGAATCAGCCTTGCTCTTGCTCATCTTATTCAAAGGATCCATCCTGTTGCCTCCTTTAAGTGATGAGATCAAAGGGCCATGAATCGCGACAAATCCTTTTCTGCCGAGCTTTTTGTGTATGTCTCTAGCCAACATGTGAACGTGCCTCTGATCCATCCCACCGAATGCGACGTCCAGATCCATGAAAAAGATGTCGGTGGCCTGCATGAGGGGATAAATGAGCTTAGAGGAGTCCTTTTCCGCATCCTCTTCGCTCCTTCCCATTATGGGAAGCGCCCTCTTTATTCTCGACACGGTTAGAGATTTCGCCACTCGTAAGAGCAAGGCCCAATAATCAGGTTTCGACACAAGATCTGATGCGTACACAAAATTTACCTTGCTGCTTAATCCCAGGGAAAGAAAGCCGTGCTTCATGTATTCCCCATTTCTCCTTATCTTGTCCAAATCTCCACCGAATTTATCGTTAACGGCGGCATGCCAGTCCGCCAAAAGGATCGTAAAATCCATCCCGCTCTGAACTGCCAGATTGAAAACGTTAGTCCAATACAAACCGGTACCGATGTGCAGCGGCCCCGAAGGCTCGAATCCGCAATACGCCTTGGCATTTTCCAACGATTCAAGCTCCTCCTTAGTAACTATTTCCTGGACAGCGGATTCCAGCCTGGACAGGTCTTTCAACATAATTCGTTAGATTTAGGTCTTATTTCACCCTTTTCATAGCCATATCGCGTGTCTCTTCCTTATGTCTGATTCCTTTTCGCCTCTAATTTCCATCATCCTTGCAACCATGCAGTCGAAGAGAACATGACAGGAACTTTCAAAAAGGGTGCCCAGGGGAGCCAGATCAGACGATCTGTTTGTCTTCAGCACAATCGAGTAATCTCCAGCTTTGTAAATTGTACTGCTTTCAGATGACGTTATTGATACTATTTTGGCTTTGACCCTTCTGCATATTTGGGCTACGAGTATTGCCCCCTGGGTCTCCCCGGTCCCCGAAATGATAACTACGACATCATCCTTGGTAACCACAGGTGTGATTGTTTCGCCGATTATGTACGCCTTCAATCCTAGCTGGACCAATCTCATCGCGAACATTCTTCCGACGATTCCGGAGCGGCCAACCCCGTATACAAAAATGTTGTTCCCTGAAAGAATAGCCCTTGCGACCTTTTCCACCTGTTCTTCGTCGGTCTCCTTCAGGTTCATCAGGTTATTCAATATGTACTGAAATGAATCCACGTACGTGCTCATTTACCAATGAATTGCCTTAGGTAATTTAATTTATCCTAGCAAGGTCACTGATAGAGGTTTATATACCTGTAAGCTTCCTCCCTTCCGAAACAGTACTTAACGGTACTAAAGCTGCCCTTTAAATCCATCACATCCTGCCTGACGTCCTTTCCTTGAAGTCCCCTGTCAATGAGTTCAGCTATCATCGCCATCTCCCCCTTCCCCATGCCAAGTCTAGTTACCTCCTGGGTGCCAATCCTTATCCCAGATGGGTTCTGGGCCTTAGTGTTCGAGTCTCCGGGAATCATGTTCTTGTTGAGTATTATGTTGTTCTTTTCCAAAGTCTCTGCCACAAGTTTTCCCCCTCCCTGTCTTTTCACGTCAATGAGTATTGTATGGCTCTCCGTAAATCCGCTGTTTTCAGCAAGAACCTCGAACCCCCTTGAATATAATTCCTGGGCGAGAGCCTTGGCGTTTTGTATGATTGCGCTGGCATAACTCTCTCCGAATTCTAGCATCTCCGCCGCGGTAACTCCAAGACCTGCCATTGCCCCAAGATGATGGTTTGATATAACGCCCGGGAAAACGCCTCTTCTTACCCTCTTCCAGCGATCGTCATCGGTATTCCCTAGAATTATTCCATGCTGCGGTCCTGGAAAAGTTTTGTGCGTGCTTCCAGATATCACGTCTGCGCCCTCCCTGAGGGGATCCTGGAACTTCTTGCCGGCGATCAAACCCAGCACATGGGCTCCATCATACCATACAGTTGCACCTACCTGATTCAACGCGTCGTACAGCTCCCTGATTGGAGCTGGAAAGAGAAAAACGGAAAAGCCGAATAAAACGACCTTAGGCTTCTCCTGGAGGATTATTTTCCTTGTTTCGTCAACGTCAATCCTCATTTCTTTCACGTTGAATGCCATGTTCTTTATTACAGACCCCCGCATCCCTACGGCCCCGAACTCTGCGGATGAAATATGGGCACCTGAGTCCAAACTGGGGGTCAATATTTTCTCGCCAGGCTGCAGGAAGGCGAAAGTTATTGCCTGATTGGCATTCGTACCTGAAATCGGTCTAACGTCGGCTTGCTTCGAGTTGAAAAGTCTCTTCGCGAGTTCTTCAACCTTCAATTCTATCTCGTCGACTATCTTGTTTCCTTGGTAGTACCTGTGTCCAGGCAGGCCTTCGGCGTACCTGTTGTTGAGATCAGAGATGACCATTTCCTTTGCGAGGGGACTCATAACGTTTTCACTTGCTATCAAGGGTATGGAATTCCTAAAAAGCTCCGTATGCTCCATGGCTTTCTGTCTTATCCATAATGCATCCTGGATGTTTGAACTGGAAGTCATGATCAGTTAGTCCATTCTACTAATAAATCCTTTTACTGGATAGGCAAATCAATACTGCTGGCCTCTCCTGCTGGCCGCTATGTGCAAAGCCTTATCGACGGCCTCCTCAGGAGTTCCGACCTTGATAATCTTTCCCTCCCCCTCCTTCTTGGTCTCTATGGTCATGTTTCCCAGAACCACGACATCCTTCCCCTCTGCTAGAGCGAAAGATGCCTCGGACAACGTACCAGTGGAGCCATCTATCGCAATGACTGCATCACCAGCCCTTGCAACAAGAAAATTTCTGGCGAACCCGATACCTGTCGGAATACCTACTGTGAGATATTTATTCCCCTCGTCGCGAGAACTCCCCGGTAGTATTCCGATCACGATGCCGTTTTCTTCCCTCACTCCCTTCGACACGCATTCCATGACACCAGACAGCCCTCCGCAAAACACTATGACACCCTTCCTGGCTAAAAGCCTGCCGACTTCCAACGCCAGATTACACACTTCGTCTGAAACCTTGCTGCCGCCTATGACTGAAACAGTAAGTGCTTCTGACATCTGGACTGCTCATCCGTAAATTGATTGTTCTGGAGGCTTCTGAGACTTATCCTTTTGAATCTGGTTATAATTGTCTATGACTGCCTTTGCCTGTTCCTGTAGCTTCTTTACAGATTCTTCAAGTACGGAAGTTTCTATGTTTATGCCGAATGCTGTATTCAGAATGTTTACCACGGAGAGAACGGCCTGTGGATCAGGTATGTCCACGGAACATGGGGTCATTAAGGTGAGCGCATCGATCTTCTTCCCCAGCGATTCATTTATTAGGGCGCCTCCCAAACCCGATATTATGGCCGATTCAGCATTTTTCACGCCAAACTTCGAAAGTTTGTCAAGCATCTCAGTGGGAGCCGCGGCATAAACGTCCCTGGTCTCAAGATATCCCTTTATTGGAATGCCGTCGATAACTACAATCTCTCTTGGCGATATGCCTTCCAACCATTTCAGCAGAACTGACGAAATTTCGTATAACCCTTCGTCATCAACAGGCACCTCGCACGTTATGACGATTAGAGTGCCATCCTTGTTAACATATATCCTAAATGGAGATCTTAGTTTCCCTCCAATGAAGACAGTGACGGGAGGAATGTGTATTGATTTTACCTGCGCTATCTGGTGGAGTCCCTTTTGCTCTATGATGTAGGAAGTAGTGAGAAGGCCGAGAGTGGTCATCTCCACAAAACCCAAAACAACCAACGGATGCTGTGTCTCATACTTATCCAGTTCGACTACTCTAGTTTCAATTGAATCCATGATAAGGGAAGGGAAATTTAAATAAAAAGTTACTGGCTGTTCGCCTTCCTGTACTGAGAACGAAGGTTTTCAAAAATTTTTTCCATTCTCCTAAGGCTCCTCTTTAGGGCTGCCTGTGGTTTACCTTGTTTGACCTTTATCGTGATTCTCGGATTTGAAAGATACGGATGCTCCATGTAATATTTCACGCTTTCTACCATTGCGTCATTTTCTATTTCCTCAACAAGGGGTCTGAGGATCGTGTTGTCGTTGTTGAGCACCTCGTAGACGATGTAATCCTTTCCTTTATCAATAACGACAAACTCCATTTCTTTCATTTGGAGGTTAATCAATATCACTTATTAACTTCATCGGTTTTTGAGAGGTCTTGCATCCTTTTCACCCCGTCAATCTCCTGTATGACTTTCATGACTTCTGTTGGCACAAGGTCTTCCCACTGTTCGCCGTTTATTATTTTCTTTCTTATTTCCCTTCCAGAATATATCTCTCTTGACTTCATCTCTGGCTCAATCACCGTTTTGCCGGCCTCCTTGAAAAGCCGTTTTACTAGTGGATTTCCAGATATGGCAACATCGAATGGAGGCGTAAGGGAAAGTATGTGGCTCACCCAGAGGCTATTCCTGTATATGTCTTCTATAGGTACGAGATAGAAATCCCTTATGGAGTTTGATTCGAGAGCTCTCTGAATCATGTACTGCCGCTCCCCAGCGGTGAAAGGGTTTACTAGGGTATGCGACTCCTGAGCGCTCCCTATGCCGATTATTATTGATCCGTATTCCTGCACAATTCTTCCCACCAGCCATAGATGTCCGTTGTGAAATGGTTGAAACCTTCCTATGAGAAGGGGACGCATAGGCATGTATGCAGCAGGGAGTTAAATTGTTTTTTCTATTGCGCATGATTGACATTCTTCAACAACTATTTCTAAGGAATCAATATGCATGGAGGTGGAGCAAGATATGGAACCTGGAGACGTAGTTCAAGTGACATGGAGAGAAATGAAGATGATTGGCACGTTCATATCCAGGGACGAAAACATAACAGTAATAAAACTGAAAAACGGCTATAATCTTTCATTTGACAACAACAACATAACTGAAATATCGCTGATACAGAAGCATAAAGAAAAGAAACGTGAACAACAGGCCATAAGAGGCGTCGGGAAAACGGTACACCTGATTGGCACTGGCGGTACAATAGCCAGCTACGTAGATTATGAAACTGGAGCAGTAAAACCACTGAAAACGGCTCAGGAAGTCTTATATGCGAATCCTTCACTTGCTGATCAGGCCAATATAGATGCTGACATTGCGTTTAACATATTTTCTGAGGACATGCTGCCAGCAAACTGGGTCATGATAGCAAAAAAGATTTATGATAAAATATCGGACGGGTCCGGGGTTTTGGTAGCACACGGTACGGATACCCTGACTTACACGACATCCGCTGTTTCCTTCCTCATAGAAAATCCGTCTTCCCCCGTAGTGTTCACCGCCTCCCAAAGGTCTTCTGATAGGCCCTCTTCCGATGCGTATCTAAACATATTAGGAGCTGTTAAGGTTGCTCAGTCCTCTCTAAGGGACGTTGCAATAGTGATGCATTCCTCCATAGGGGATGACAGACTTGAAATACTGTCAGGCGTAAGGGCAAGGAAGATGCACACATCCCGGAGGGATGCATTCAAGAGTTTGAATTCGGA
Source organism: Thermoplasmatales archaeon (assembly GCA_038729485.1). Lineage (GTDB taxonomy): Archaea > Thermoplasmatota > Thermoplasmata > Thermoplasmatales. Next base: position 29,571 of record JAVYRX010000002.1, read on the forward strand.
TTCCCTAGGCTACATTGACGAAAATATGGAAATACATTGGAAAATACTAAGTGAGCCCTCTAACAAAAGCATGAAGATTTATGAAAAGATAAGTGAGAAGGTTGTTCTACTTTATTATTATCCTGGAATGAGTTATGAGCAGGTTCAGAGGGCCTTGGAGGGTACAGAAGGAGCTGTAATCATGGGGACGGGACTTGGACACGTCTCAAACAGACTGGTTTCTGCATTTAGGGAGTACGTCGCAGAAGGAAACGTCGCCGGCATGACATCGCAATGCCTCTATGGCGCCGTAAATATGAATGTTTACAGCACCGGGAGGGAGCTCTTAAAAGCAGGAGTAGTTCCTCTGGGGGACATGCTGCCTGAAGTAGCATTTACGAAACTTTCATTCCTCCTTGGAAATTTTGACGTAGATACAGTGAAAAGAAAGATGGTGACGAATCTAAGGGGTGAGCTTTCTGAAAGAAGAAGGGAATGAAATTAAAATTGGATTGGAAATACATTTCCAGGTCAAGGGAAGGAAGCTGTTCTGCTCTTGCCCTGGGGAAGAAGACAGAACCAACTTGGGTTCATTTGTAAGAAAGTTGACGGTGGTTTCGGGAGAGAAGACGGACAAGGACGTTGCGGCCGTAGAAGAGGCCATGAAGGGTAGGATCTTTGAGTATATAATATCTGAAAATTCGTGCCTTGTCGAAATGGATGAGGAGCCCCCACATCCACCTGGGGAAGAAACGATTTCAGCAGCCATCCTTGTATCGCTGATGCTTGGCTGCAGGATAGTTGACAACATCCATTTCATGAGGAAGATCGTGATTGATGGCTCCAACACATCGGGTTTCCAGAGAACGGGCATAGTGGGTATATCAGGCCTATTCAATCAAGGCAGAAAGGACATAGGAATAGCCACAGTAACACTCGAAGAAGAGGCCTGTAGGAAAATTAAGGAGGAGGCGGGGAAGGTTACTTACTCCCTAGATAGGCTAGGCATCCCACTCATCGAGATCTCGACGGAACCGGACATCAAGACGCCCCGCGAAGCAAGGGAGGTGGCGGAAAGCATAGGATTCACCGTCAGAAGGAGCGGGATGATCAGGAGAGAGGTGAGCAGCATACGTCAGGATCTAAACATTTCGATAGACAGAGGGAACAGGGTTGAGATAAAGGGCGTTCAGTCCCTATCACAGATAGAGAAGGTCCTTGAAAAAGAAGTGGAACGGCAGAAGTCATTGATAAAGATTTCTCGAATATTGAGCGGTAGGAAAATGGATGTTCATCTTTACTCCATGGATTTGACCGAGACAGACTTTTTTAAAGGATCTTCATTAATTTCCAAAGCACGCAGAGAGGGGAAGAGGATCATCGCAGTGAAACTTCCAGGACTCAGAGGCCTCCTTAACAATGGCGAGTTCAGACTAGGCTCCGAAATTGCAGATAGGCTCAGGGCGCAGGGAATAGGAGGGATCATACATTCTGACGAGCTCCCTGCATACGGAATTAGCGAAGAGGACAAATCCAAGCTATTCAGCGAATTAAAATGCGGGGACGAGGACGCTTTCGGCATACTAGCGATAAATGGAAACGAAATAGAAAAGGCATTAAGAATAGTCCAAGCGAGAATTAGCGAGGCTTTCCGCGGAGTTCCTGCCGAGACAAGGGCAGCTGTTGACGACAGAACTCGTTTCTTGAGACCGCTGCCAAGCAGCTCTAGGATGTATCCAGAAACGGACGTTCCAATAATAAAGATTCAGGAAGATTTTCTGAAGCGCATCAAGGATGCGATTCCTCCCGGCCCCGAAGAGAGAGCAAAGTATCTGGAGTCCCTCGGCGTGCCGGCCCAGGAAGCAAACGTATCTGTAAAGAAGGGGTACGATGATGCATTGGAAGACTTCATAAAAGAATTTGGAAATCCCAAACTCTGCGCAAAATTTCTCTCTTTGATCTTTTCGTCTGAAAAGAAGGACGTAGAGATGGGGAAATTCCTAATGGAAAGACAAAAACTTGGGAACATACCGTTCGATGCCCTCGAGCCCTTATATCTCAAGGGAGAATTCAGTCTTCCAGATGGAAGAACCTTGAGAATTTCTAATGAGGGGGGGCTGAAACTTTATGTCGTTGAAAATGGAAAGACAGCGGAAATTGGTCGCGAATATAGATACGGCACCTTGAGCACTGAGGACCTTGAGAAGATGATTGACGATATTCTTGAGAAAAACAAGAACGTGATCCTAGAACGTGGAGAGGGAGCCTTCAAACTGCTTATGGGGAAGATCATGAACGACGTCCGGGGGCAATTTAGCGGAAGCGAGATATCCCGGCATCTTCAGCTCAAGCTCTCTAAATTCATCAACGAAGCCGAGAGAAATAAAATGGTGTAACACAGAAGTCCGCATGAAAAGAACGCGTCGAACAATATATTAGATGGAATTTGTTTGCATTTTGTGATAGACGTAAATCTTCTGAGGAAGAACCCGGAAGTGCTTTACGAGAGTCAGAGAAGGAGATTCCAGGACACCAAGATAGTTGACGATGCTCTAGAATTAGATTCCGAATGGAGGCGCCTCCTCAAGAGAACCAACGATCTGAAAGCCGAAAAGAACGGCCTAGTTAGAAAAATCGGAGAAATGATCAGGAGGGGCGAGGAAATTTCAGAATTGAGGAAGGATGCGGGAAAAATTGAAAAGGAAATAGACGAGATTGAAATAAAACTCAAAGAAGTAGAAGAAAAACGCGACGTTATATTGAGGAAGATACCAAACGTTGTTGACCTGGAAGCCCCAGTTGCCGAAAATGAAAACGGAAATTTGCCAGTATACTTCTACGGTAAGGCTAAGGTATTCTCCGGGGATCTTGAAAGCTATAAAAAGCAGTCGTCTGGAAAGATGAATTTTGAACTCATAGATTGGAAGCCGCAAAGTCACGTTGATCTTCTCCAGAGAAAGGGACTAGTTAATCTGGAAACGGCAGCCACGGTTGCCGGAGCCAGGTTCTATTATATGCTAGGGGATCTTGTCCTCCTCGAGAACGCGATAGAACTGTTCTCACTGAAATTCCTTATGAACAAGGGTTTCACCCTTCTTGAGCCTCCGTTCATGTTAAACAGGGACGCAATGAGCGGCGCGACTGATTTTACTGCTTTCGAAGACACTTTGTACAAGATAGATGGGGACGACCTTTATTTGATCTCTACTGCGGAACACCCAATTGCGGCCTTTCTTAAGGACAGGATTGTTGATGAAACGGAACTCCCGCTGCTCTACGCCGGAATTTCTCCCTGCTTCAGGAGGGAGGCCGGCGCTCATGGAAAGGACACCAAGGGAATATTCAGGGTTCATCAGTTCAACAAGATTGAACAGTTTGCCTTCGTGAAGCCGGAGGACTCAAAGAAATTTCATCAAAAGCTTCTCGAAAATGCAAAGGAGTTCTACAATCTTTTGGAAATACCTTACAGGGTAGTGGACATAGCCACAGGCGATTTGGGAAACCTTGCCAGCAGAAAGTTCGACATCGAGGCTTGGTATCCCGCCCAGGGCCTATTCAGGGAGGTAGTAAGCGCATCGAATGACCTGGATTACCAGGCAAGGAGATTAATGATAAGAATGAGAACCAACGAGGGAAATGTATACCTCCATACCCTGAACTCTACGCTCACGGCTACAACAAGAACGCTGGTTGCAATTGTGGAGAACTATCAGACGAAAGAAGGGCGGATAGTGGTACCTAAGGTATTGAGAGACTTTGTTGGCAAAGAGGTACTGTAATCCTTGATTGACAATATACCAGTGCCGGAAGAATTTGAGCTTTTCTTAAAAAAGGAGAAGATATCTAAATTATATGAGTTTCAGGAGAATGCAATACGAGTGTTGAGCAAAGGCGGATCCGTTCTTCTTGCCACTCCAACGTCTTCCGGCAAGACTATCGTTGCCTACTACGGTATCCTAAGGGCTTGGAAGATGGGTATTAGATCTCTATATGTGGTCCCTCTCAGGGCACTGGCGGAAGAGAAGTTCGATGAGATGAAGGGTCTTTCAGCTGGGGGCCTCAGGGTTGCCATAAGTACTGGCGATTACGACAGACCCTCAAATTATCTGAAGGAATACGACGTAATCATAGCGACTTCTGAAAAGGTCGATTCCATCTTGCGAAACAACCCATCAGTGTTTGAAAGATTGGGGTTCGTGGTATTTGATGAAATACACAATCTGCAGGATGAGATGAGAGGCAGCACGCTTGAAATAGTGATCTCAAAGATGAGGGAGATCCTCGAGGGTGCACAATTCATAGCCATGTCGGCCACCGTAAGCAATTCAAAGGAAATAGCCAGCTGGCTTGATGCAACTGAAATAACCAGTAGTTTTAGACCTGTCCCACTGCAGAAATTCATATTTACGTCTGAGGCCGTTTACGACGAAGTCGGCGAAATGGTAGAGGACGTTCGCTCTTTTGAAGAATTCGTTGGCAGGACTCTTTCCGGGTCAGGACAGACGCTCATATTCGTGAAATCAAGAAGGGAAGCTGAAAGCACAGCGGAGAAACTATCAAGAGTGTCACAAAAGGCACTCAGCAACGAGGAACAAAATGAGCTTGAAACTCTTGCTCTTGACGCTGAGATCCCTGGTGCTGAAAAGCTTGTTACAGTTTTGAGGAAAGGCATTGCTTTCCATCACGCGGGCATGTTATCGGAACACCGCAGGCTGGTGGAATCTCTATTCAGAGAGAGAAAAATCAAGATCGTCGTTGCGACCACTACGCTTGCCGCTGGTCTCAACCTACCTGCTAGAAGCGTAATTATAAAAGATACGTTCAGATACAACGGCTATTCTTCCACTCCCATATCCAATCTGGAGGTGCAGCAGATGCTGGGTAGGGCAGGAAGAATAAAGTACGACTCAATAGGTTATGGATACATATATTCATCTAAAGCTAGGCTTATGGACTCATATTCATCCTACATAGAGGGTGAACTTGAGAGCATAGTTTCCAGAATTGACGAGAGGAAGACGAGAATGCATGTGCTGGGCCTTATATCCTCTGGCCTCTGCAAGACCAGCGATTCGCTGAACCGTTTCTTCGATGGAACACTGGCACATCATCAGGGCATGGAGCTTCATGACTGGATCGACGAAAGCGTTTCCTTCCTGAGGGAGAACGACATGATATCGGGAGAAAGCACCCTCAGGGCTACGCCATTCGGAAGGAAGGTGTCTGAGCTCTATATTGACCCGCTGACTGGCGTTATTTTGCGGAAGGCATCTGAACTTGAAAACATTGACGACATTTTGCTCGGAATATGTGCGACCCCTGATATGCCTTCACTGTACGTATCTGAAAAGGAGGAATTTTCATTCTGGCAGAATGAACTGCCATTCGAAGTCTCTCCGGAAAGCGCAAAAGTGGCAAGCATTATAAGTGACTGGATTGAAGAGGTTCCTGAAGACAAAATAATAGAGAAATATCACATATGGCCTGCAGACCTAAGATCAAGGGTCGAGGTGGCTGACTGGCTCTCGCATTCCTTGTACGAGCTGTCCCGCGTTTTAAACAAACCAAGGACGGAGCTGAGGATACTCAATTACAGAATTGCCAACGGGGTACTTCAGGACATCATTCCTCTGACTTTTCTTCCTGGTGTTGGCCGGGTAAGGGCAAGAAGATTGAAATTAAATGGTTTCGACCTCCAAAGGATCTCGAATTCCTCACCGGGAGATATAGAGAGGATACAGGGGTTTGGCTCAAAACTTGCGGAAAGCGTCATAAAGTCGGCAAAATCCCTGGTTGAGAAGGGCGTTACAGTAGGGCTATAATTCTATACCGAGGCCGCGGAGAAACTTCAGATCTCCCGGATACCCCTCTTCTCCGAGAGGAGTCTCAAGGTATACAGGTACATCTTTAAACCTTTCATCCGAGAACATGCGAATGTAGAAATCCTTAGAGAGATACCCTTTCCCGAGATTCTCATGCCTGTCAAGATGCTTCCCAAGCGGATACTTCGAATCGTTGAGGTGAAAGGAAAGGACCCTTTTGAGGTTTATTTTATTGTCAAGTTCCAGTATGAAATCCTCAAGACCATTATTTAAGTCGTACCCGGCCTGAAATGCATGGCAGGTATCTATGCAAAAACCAACTCTTTCCTTCACCTCAATGCCGTCCATGATGAACTGTAAATGATCAATCTTGTTCCCGACAACGGTACCCTGCCCAGCGGTATTTTCGACGACTAGGATCACACTGCTTCCCTTCGTTTCCTCTATTGCGGAATTCATGCCACTCGTGATCCTTTCTAGAGCTTTCTTTTCGCCGGAGCCCATGTGAGCTCCGGGATGGAAGATCAATCGTCTTACGCCGAGCTTTCCTGCTCTATTTATCTCGTCCAAGAAGGCATCATACGATTTCTTGAATTTATCATCCTCTGGCGTTCCAAGGTTTATCAGATAGGAGGCATGAATGGCCTCGTCATTTATGTGATATCTGGATGTCGCCTCTCTGTAGTCTGCTGCATCAGCATCTTTTATCGGCGAGCCCTTCCACTGCATCTGGTTTTTTGAGAAAAACTGATATGTCTTCAGCCCAAGATTTAACGCATTTTCGGGAAGCTTAGGAAATCCCCCCTTTGTTGAAAGATGTGCTCCTATTCTCATTTCCTTATCAGTCTATCGCTGAAGATTGTTTCCATCCTGGCTATAGGCTCCCCCTTTGCGTCCACTATGGGGGAATCGCTTGGCGGTTCGGCGAGATAGTTGGGTATGTGTTCAGATATCCTTTCGGCATATGAAGGTACGAATTCGTTCTGGTAGAGAACCCCTATCGGAATCTTATCACCCCATTCCAGGGACTTTCTGACCGCCTGAACGAACTTCTCTTCGACAGCGCTTGACGACTCCTCACCAACCACGGGATCCCAGGATGGGTCCTTATCGAGATAATATATCCTCTTTTCGTACCACTCCTTAGTATTTATATCGTTGTAGGTTGGGCAAGGCTGAAGAAGATCGATGACCGCAGTTCCGCGATGCTTTATTGCCTTCAGAATGAGCTCCTTCGTGTGTTTCACGTCGAAGGAAAAACCTCTGGCTACGAAAGTGTATCCGACCGAAAGCGCAAGTGCCACCGGATTCAGTGAATCCATTATGTTTGGCCTCTGGAGACCCTTGGTCTTCGTCCCCCTCGGGAGAGTTGGGGATGCCTGCCCCTTAGTCAGACCATAAACGCCATTGTCATGAATGATGATGGTCATGTCCACGTTTCTTCTACCTGCGGCTACGAAATGGCCGGCGCCGATGCTCAAAAGATCACCGTCCCCACCATCGACAATAACGGTGAGGTTTGGATTGGCAAGTTTGATTCCAGTTGCAAAAGGAATCACCCTGCCGTGGAGTGTATGCATGCCCCCGGCGTTGATATAGTGCGGAGTTTTGGCTGAACATCCTATTCCTGACAGAACTACAAAATCCTCCGGTTTCCTGTTTAGTTCCGCCATACTCTGCTGTATTGCGGCTAAGATTCCGAAATCACCACACCCTGGACACCAGTCAACCCACAGATCCGTTCTAAAGTTATGCACCACCCGTCATCACCACCCTATGCTCATTTCCGTTGAGAATGCGCTTAATGCCATCGTAAACCTCATCATCTGTAACGTGTCTGCCATTGTATTTCAGAAGATAATCGTTAACAACTATTCCACAGTTTTGTCTCACTAGACTTGAAAGCTGACCCGTATAGTTATTCTCCAAATCGATGATCCTCTTCGACTTTCCAAGATATCTTGATACCAGCTCTGCAGGGAATGGCGCCATCAGCTTGACGTACAGGAAATTGCCTTTTATTCCTTCTTTCTTCAACCTTTCGAGGACGCTTAGGATAACACCCTTGTTGGTCCCCCAAGAAAGCACTGTAAAATCTGCGTTTTTATCGCCGTAAAGCTGCACCTGATCCTGTTCAGGAATACCGTTAAGGATCGTCTTGACCTTGCTCATCCTCTTCTCCATCATCCTGTCTCTTGTGTCTGGGTCCTCTGTTATATGCCCCATTTCGCTGTGTTCATCACCAGTCAGCCATATTATGTCCTTTCCGTAAAGCCTCATCGGCGAAACGCCGTCGTCGGTAAATTTGAATCTTTCAATATCTTCCGAAGAGTTTTCAGTCTTCCACCTCTCTATCTTTATCTTGCTATAATCTATGCCTCCTATGATGTAGAAGGAATTTGCGAGATTTTTGTCAAGAATGTGAATTACTGGCACCTGGAATTTTTCTGCGAAGTTAAACACCTTAACGGCATCCTCAATCGCTTCGGGTACATCGCCTGAAGAGTAAACAATTCTCGCAAATTCGCCGTGACCACCGTATATAGCAAACATCAGGTCGGCTTGGGAATTTCTCGTGGGAAGACCCGTGCTCGGACCGCCCCTCTGATAAAGCGTGATTACGACCGGCACTTCATTGATGCCAGCATAACCTATGGCCTCTGCCATCAAAGAGAATCCAGGACCGGATGTCCCAGTAGCCGATCTTGCACCTGTCATGGCACCCGATATTGCCATTGCGATTGCAGATATCTCGTCTTCCGCCTGGACTATTACCACACCCATGTTCTTAAGAATCTCACTTTCAGCCGTTATGTCATCGTCCAGTGTGGAGAAATAATCGTGGCCTTCAAGGAAGAAACTTTCGTCAGCAGCCGGCGTTATAGGATAATATGTCTGCAACTTCAGCCCTCCTATCATCTTTCCTATCGCGACAGCTTCATTTCCAGTAAGGATGTACCTGTCTGAAACTTCCCTTACGGGTAGCTCCTGAATGTTTCCGCTGCCGTGTTTCTTAACATATTCGTACCCCGTATTGACAATCCTCTCATTGTCTTCCACAACTTCCTTCTTCTTCCCGAAGACGCTCTCAATTCCTATCTTCGTAAAACTAGCCGGAAGACCCAAGAGAGCCATTGCCAGCGAGGCCCCGAGCGTGTTGGCATATCTTGCAGGGGGCTTGTTAGGGCCGAGCGCTTCTACAACCAGATCCCTGAACGAGACGGGATAAAGCCTGGCACCTCTTTTCTCCATATAACGAAGTGCACCAGCCAGGGTCGTATCAAGCCCTTCCGACTTAAGCTTCTCGGAGATGTGCTTTTTTGTCTCTGGTTCCATGGTCAGGACCTGGTCAAGCTTTGTGTTGGTCAGGTCCTCGTCATAGAGAACAGTGGTATTATTCGATACGTCAGCCATGTGAACAAATGGGCTTTCGGAGTCAAGACAGACAAGCAGGTCTATTGGATACCTTAGGCTTCTAACAGGTTCATCTTTAACCCTAACGTGGAAGTAGCTGTGTCTTCCTTTTATATTGGAGTGGTACTCCCTTATGCCATAAGCTTCATACCCTGCTATAGAGAATGCTCGCAATATTATCTGAGCCGCACTATCTATCCCTCCGCCTTGGGGCCCACCTATTATTAGGTCAATATCAACTGAGGGCATAACTGGCTTAGTTATTTTGAGTTAAAAAATTTTGTCAAAATAATTTTTCGGTATTTTGCAGACAATTGCGCCAATAGCTATCGGGTAAAATAACTAGAAAAGGATATATAAGATATGTACATTAAAAGACGGTGGTCGATCTGGCAATTGGATTTGTACTGATCAGCACGGTACCGGGCAAAGAACACCAGGTTTACAATGAAATCCTCAAAATTAAAGAGGTCGTTGAACTTCATCCGCTTTTTGGAGAATATGATCTCATCGCAAAGCTCGAAACAAAGGATTTCACAGAACTTGGTCAAATCGTAATGGAAAAGATAAGAATGATTGACGGCATTCTCGATACGAAAACCTTAACTGGTATCAAAATGTAGGTGATTACATGAGTTTTGGTGATGTTTTTGTCGCAATGTTGCTGTTGATATTGGGCTTGTCCCTCATAATTCTTGGCATTTTTGCAGCCTACTTTGGATCGGGCAAAGTTAGGGCTTTTGGATCAGTGCTCGGTGTTTTGGGCGTTGTAATTTGGGTGATTACCTACTTTGCTAGAATAGGCCTTCACGTTAGCCTGACACAGGTTATCTATAACGGAGTACTCTATCTAGTCTCGGCGATAGTTGGGGCCGTCATAGCACTCCTTATATTCCTGGCTGTGCTGCTCAAAACCTGATCAGAATTGTTCTCCTCTTCTAAGTTTTATTCTGAATCCGTTCAAAGAGTGCGTAAAGAGGTCAGAGGGAAGGCCATAGTTGCGGTGTCGGGAGGGATTGACAGTACTGTTGCTGCAAAAATTGCATCTGACGCTTTGGGTGATGACGTTCTCGCCATATATGTCGATACCGGCCTCATGAGGGAGGGCGAGGAGGAAGAGGTTAGGAAAACATTAGAGATGCTTAAAGTAAATCATAAAATATTGGATAAGTCATCTCTCTTTTTTGAAAGACTAACTGGCGTCCTTGACCCAGAGAAGAAGAGGAAAATTATAGGAAATACGTTCATTGAAGTATTCGAAGAGGAGGCAAAAAAGTTTGGAGCTGCGTATCTCATTCAAGGGACTATAGCGCCCGACTGGATTGAGTCGGGGGGAGGCATCAGGGACAGGATCAAAAGCCACCACAACGTTGCTGGACTCCCTGAAAAGCTCAATCTGTCAATAGTGGAGCCTCTGAGGGACTTATACAAAGACGAGGTGCGAAAAATTGCAGAACACCTAGGAATACCTGCATACAGGCAACCCTTTCCTGGTCCAGGTCTAGCGGTGAGAATCATCGGAGAGGTAACGCGGGAAAAGGTGGAAATTCTTAGGAAGGCCACGGCGGTACTCGAACGTGAGATAGAGAAGAACAAAGATAGGCCATGGCAGTATTTCGTTGTTCTGCTCTCTGACAGGAGTACTGGCGTTCACGGTGACAGAAGGGTATACGGGTATACTGTGGCGATAAGATGTGTCAATTCCACTGACGGTATGACAGCCAACTTTTCTTCCATGTCGCCAGGCACCCTCGCAGATATCTCCTCTGAAATAACCAACAGCCTGCCAGAGATTACAAGGGTCGTCTATGACATAACAGACAAACCGCCAGCAACAATAGAATGGGAGTAGAGGTACCGTATGGAAAAGTCAGAAGTCTCGTATATACCTGACACTTCGGTTATAGTTGATGGGAGGTTTTCGGAGTTCCTCAAGGGAAGAACGCCCGCTACCGTGGTGATATCCGAGTCTGTCATTTCAGAGATAGAACACCAGGCAAATGAGGGGAGAAGCGTTGGATTCGCAGGCTTAGAAGAGATGAAAAAACTGAGAATGATGTGTGATGGTGGGCTAATAAATTTAGAATTCCATGGCAGGAGACCGTCAGAATGGCAGATAAAAAAGGCGAAAAGCGGGGAGATAGACGATCTTGTTAGGCAGACCGCAATTGATACTTCCTCAGTTCTCGTAACGGGCGATTTCGTCCAGAAATCAATAGCAGAAATAAAAGGCATAAAAGTGATCTACCTAGAACCCATACAACAGTTCTCCAGGAAAATTGAAACATTTTTCGCAGAAAACACCATGTCGGTCCATTTAAAGGAGGGAACAAGGCCTAGATTTAAGGTTGGCAGACCGGGCAGCTGGGAGCTTAACTACGGCACGTCTGTTATTTCAAGGGACGAGATGTCCGTAATTGCAAACGACATAGTTGAGAGGGCCAGGAATGATCCAAGGAGCCAGATAGAACTTGACGCAAAAGGTGCTACAGTTGTTCAGCTAGGTAACATCAGGATAATTATCACGAGACCGCCCGTGAGCGACGGGATAGAGGTAACTGCTATACGTCCCATAAAGAAGCTGACGCTGGATGATTACAGGATTGAAGAGCGGCTGATGAAGAGGTTCAGGGAGCGGGCAGAGGGAGTCCTTGTTTCGGGGCGTCCGGGGGCAGGAAAGAGCACCTTTGTTCAGGCGCTGGCTGAATATTACAATTCTCTAGGCAAGATTGTTAAGACTATTGAAAGACCAAGGGATCTTCAAGTCTCGCAGGAGATAACGCAGCTTACACCGCTGGATGGTTCAATCGAAAGAACAGGGGACATACTACTGTTAGAAAGGCCAGATTATACCGTTTTCGATGAGATCAGAGTATCAGGGGACTTCGTTATATACTCAGATCTAAGACTAGCTGGCGTTGGAATGCTCGGAGTCATACATGCTTCAAGGGCCATAGACGCACTACAGAGATTTGTTGGGAAGATAGAATTAGGTTTAATACCGCAAATTATAGACACGGTGATATTCATAGAGAGCGGCGAGATAAAGGAAATACTTGATCTCTCATATTCAGTGAAAATTCCGAGTGGAATGAGCGAGGAGGATCTCGCAAGACCGGTGATAGAGGTCAAGGATTTCCTTACTGGAAATCTGCTTTATGAGATATACACGTTCGGCGAACAGGTGGTTATAGTTCCAGCATCAGGTAAGAGGGGAAGAGACATCAAGGGAACCGTTTTCGCAGTTGACAGGGAACTGGGAGACATACCGCACAGGGTTGATATCTCTCAGGGCGGGCATTTGAAGATTTATGTGCCGGATCAATACGTCGGGGAAGTCGTCGGAAAGGGAGGGGGGCGCGTAAAGTCCCTTGAACGTGCTGTTGGAATGCCTATAGACATAGAAGGAACGAAAGGCGAATCTGGAATCCCCCAAAGCGTGGAAGTGACGAATAATAAGATTAACCTGTACATAGGTGAGGCTATGAGAGACAAGGAGGTCGAAATAGTCGTTGATGACTCCCCTCTTTTCACGGCCCGGGTATCAAAAAATGGCGTGATTCAGGTAAAAGCTAATTCTGTCCACGGGAGGGCCCTAAGAAAGGCGATAACACAGGGGGAAAAAATCACCTACTCCCTTGTTTGATATTTGTACCACATAATTTTATAAGAGCTTTCTAATATGTTTCCGTTGATCTGGAAACTTCACCTACTGGTTACGTTTGTCATAATCGTCGGGTCTATTGGATATCAGGTTTCAGCAGCCCCTGTAAATTCGCCGGAGAACGCCGGATTTCCAGTTATAAGCATAGATCAGATAATGTTAGGACCAAACCAATTCAATGGCAGTGAAACGTTTGTGACCGATTTTAACGCTTTGTCCATTATCAAGACCGACGAATCCATAATTCTCCGCTCAAATCTTAATCTCAGCACAGTTATAGGTGACAGAATCAGCGCCAGTCTTTCCTTGATAATGCCATCTAGAAATTATGCTGTTCAGACCGGACCGGTCGGGCAAACTGAAACATTCGAATCGGGAAGGCTACTGATATCGTCCCTAAACGTCTCCGGCCAGGCGTCTTTCGATTACGTTAGCGTGGCTGAGCTTATTCCGGCCCACCTGGTAACTCCATTTAACGGTAGCTCAAGATTTTACAATGTTTCCATTGTTTACGGGAATTCCACGTTTTCCCTCCTTGTACCTAGGGAGGTTATGGTTAACAATACCTTGGAAAATACGTACATTAACATAGTAGGGTACGAAAATAATAGCATGCTGATTGTCTCGTTTGCCCTCCCCTCCTCTGGTGATTTTTCATTTTCCCTGGAGCAATACCTTTCCTCGGCCTTCCAGATAAGAAGGAACGTGCTGAACTATTACGAACTCCAGGTTTCGGAGACAAAAGGCATTCAGACCCCAAATTACCTAGATTCTGCCATCATAGGAGTGGCTCTATTTTTGGTTATCATGGCTTTCCTTTACATCTACTACAGAAGGAAATGATCAACGGGACCACAGTTCTATGAAATCCCTTATGAGCTTGTCAGTAAACGATTCCTTGTATTCTATAATGAGCCCCTTGAAAAGCTCCGGATTCCTTATCTTATATCCGATGTTGCTCTCTTCGGTAACCCTCTCAATCACGTTGTCGCTTAGCAAGAGAGACAGGTGATAGCTCAGCGTGGATGAGCTGATTGCAACTGACTTCTTGAGCTCCGACGGCGTTTTCACACTTCCGTCAAGGAGAGATTGCAATATCTTCCGCCTCATCTTGTTCCTGAGGTGGCTTAATATCACGGTCTGTTCTTCTTTGAAGCTCTTTGATGGGAAGAAGCAGTTTGTGCCGTTTATTTCCCTCTGGATAATTTCTCCTTCCTTGAGGAGGTTGTAAATGTGGTATTGAAGAACACCCGTGGAGAGCTTCAATTCTCTCTGCAGTCCGCGAAAATGGTAACCTGGATTAGAGGTTATGAAGCTGAGTATCTGTTCCCTCCTTCCAGGAAGATCCAAATTATCACCTGGTGATCATAAGAATGATGAGCAAGAGAAGCATCAGAAGGTCGGAAGACGCGAATAACATAAGGTTAACACCTGTACCCTGAAATTCGAAAAAAATAAATATGCCGTATTCAACCGTTATTATAAGGAAAAACAGCGAAATCAACACAGTCTTAATAGCGTATTTTCTGTAAACCATTATGAGTGAAAGAAGCAGAAAAAAGACAGCTATGAGAAAGACTGCGAATGAGAAAATAACCACAAGCGACACATCTCTATAAGTTCATTATGCTTAAAATCATTCCCACGTTTTTACCATGTATGGACCTTTGAGTTCGTACCCATTCTTCCTGAAGTACTCCCTTACGCCTATCCCAGAAATAACCGCCATGCCGTCAAATCCTTCAGAAATTGAGATTTCCTCTGCCTCCTTCAGGAGACGCCTTCCGTAGCCCCTGTGTTGGTAATCACCAGGTGCGTCAATCCTCGCTTCCTTTCCGAATGTCTTTATCTCTCTCACTATTGATTTCCCCATAAGTTCGTGCCTGGCAAGATCGTCCCCTGGGAATCTCAACCTCAGGAACGCTATTATCCTATTCCTTTCATCGATAAATTCTAGGAATTTCTCCATACCGCCGGAGGCATAGTACGAGGTAATTTTCAATTCAACCTTTCCCTCCGGTGGACCATTGTGACCTATTTCCCTGAACCTTATTTCATTGATCTCGTACCCTTTCTCCAACGCCTTCTTTACTGCGATTGAATGTATGTCGCTCCTCTTTACTCCCTGTACGATCCTGTAAACTGGAATGTCCCTCTGTATCCTGTGTACCCTGACGTAATTTGGAATGTACTTGAAGAACTCGGATAAAAGCTCAGCAGCCTCATCGGATTCATACGACCTGTAGAGACCTTTAACATACATTTCGTAATACCCGGTTCCCTCAACCACTAGGGCAGGATAGATTTTCAACATATCCGGCCTGAAACGTGGATCATCGAAGGTTCTCCTCAGGATTCTAATGTCACCTTCGTAATCGACCCCCCCTATTCCAGGCATTAGATGGTAAAGAATTTTAAGCCCTGCATCCTTTGAAAGGGAAGTAGCACGTATCACGTCGTATACCCTGTGGGCTCTCTTTGTATCTTTGTGTATGTCGTTGAAAAGAGTTTGAACTCCAAGCTCGACCTTCGTGGTACCGTAGCTCAGGGAAAGATCCATCTCCTTTTCGAAGAACCAGTCCGGCCTGGTCTCAACAGTCAGCCCTATGCACCTGTTATCAGCCACTTCATTCTCCATTATTGCAGTTTTAATATCCGCACACGCGAACCCATTCATCGCATCTAAGCTTCCTTTTACGAAGTCTGTCTGATATCTTTCGGTGCGGGCTGTAAACGTGCCTCCCATAACTATAAGATCGACCTTGTCCGTTGGATGGCCGATCCTCCTGAGTTGCTCCAATCTGTTTCTAGTCTGAAGATAGGAGTCATAGTTATTCTGCCGCCCCCTGAGTGCTGCCGGTTCAAGACCCGTATATGACTGGGGCGAAGAATATTCTACCCCTCCGGGGCAGTATGTGCACCTTCCGTGCGGACAGGATTGGGGAGACGTCATAATTGCCACTACCGATACACCGGAAAGCGTTCTTGTAGGTTTCCTCGCCAAGAGGTCTTTGTACTTAGCCCTGCTTTCATTGTCAAGCATGAGCATTATGTCTGTGTTGCTAACCACCCTTTTCAGCTTGAAGGTCTTAGTGACGTCCAAGCGAAGGTCTTCTAACTCCACCTTTGATCTGACGTACTGGATTTTCTTCCTTACGTAGTCCTCCACTAGGCTGTCCACTGAGATGGAATTAAGTCACATATTTTAATGATTCTTCCATTTTCGTGCGTCCAAAACGGAAATCTTGCAGATTTGCATTTTGAAAAACGGAATGAATAATTTGACAAAATTTTTATAAAATCTAATTATTTAGAATGAAATGCCTGAAGACGATAATGAGACCCAAGAAGAGATTTCTAGGGTTATACTACCCAACTCCAACAAAGGGGAGATGTTCGGTATAGTTGAAAAAATGTTGGGGAGTTCAAGATTGAATGTGATTTGTGCCGATGGAAGGACACGCGTGGGAAGAATACCAGGCAAAATTAGGAAGAGGATGTGGATGAGAGAGGGAGATCTCGTCATAGTAAAACCGTGGAGCTTCCAAGACGATAGGGCTGACGTTACTTTTAGGTATACAAAGACTCAGGCGGCTTATCTTTCAAGAAATCAAATTCTTCCAGAGATATTAGATGTATTCAAGCAACAGTGAGGCAAAAGAAAAAATAGAAAAGAGGATCAAGGAGACGCAGAAGGTCTTTGGATACGTGTTCGACAGGTTTACTTTGCTTAACATCTACAGACTCTTCACCGACAAGACTTTGGACAGGTTTGAGTTTCCCATTGCCTCCGGGAAGGAAAGTCTCGTTTTTGCCGCATCCTCAAATGGAAAATTCTATGCAGTCAAGATATACAAGACTGTTGCATCTACATTCAAAAATATAGAGAAGTACGCAGGCCAAAGGTGGGACATTCAGACAAAAGGAAACAAGAAGAGATTCATAGGAAGGTGGGCTTACAGGGAGTTCAGGAATCTCTACATCGCAAGCAATGCCGGAGTCTATGTACCCAAACCAGTGAAGGTTTCCGGAAATGTACTAGTTATGCAGTATCTCGGAACCAAACAAAGACCGTCTCCTCTTATCAAGGATTCCTATCTGGATGAAAACATCGTTTGCGACTGCATAAAATCCATAAGAAAGCTATATCTTGACGCAAATCTAGTCCACGGTGATCTCAGTGAGTATAATTTTCTTCTCTACAGGAAGAGACCCTATATGATTGACATGGCCCAAGCGGTAAGTTCCAAAGATCAGGTGGCCCCGGTTCTTCTTAGAAGGGATGTAAATATTATGACAAACTTTTTTAACAAAATTGGATATAAACTCGATGAAAACAGAGTCTTGGAATACGTAACCGGTGATAAAGATGTTCTCTGTTAGGATACCGATAGAAAGGGTAGGGGTTCTGATTGGAAAAAATGGATCTGTTAGGGCGGAAATAGAAAGGAGATCCAATACGACGATAACGATAGATTCAGAAACCGGAGAGATATCCGTCGATGAATCTAAAGTTACGGATCCAGAGATGGGACTTAGAACCAGAGAAGTTATCAGGGCTATAGGAAGGGGGTTTTCCCCTCAGAGGGCGTTTAGGCTGTTCGATCCGGGTACTTACCTGGAGATTATTGATATCAAGGAGTTTGTCGGGAAAAATTCGAAGCGCGCCAGAACTGTGCGAGGCAGGCTTATAGGGTCCGGCGGAAAGACGAGAAGGCTCATCGAAGAGCTTTCAGAAAGCTACGTATCCATCTATGGAAATACGGCCTGCCTCATAGGCGACTATATCCAGAATGAGATTTCTAGAGAGAGCGTGCTGATGATCCTCAGGGGAAACCAGCACAGTACAGTTTACAAGTACCTGGAAAGAAAGAGAAGGGATCTCAGGCTGTCCAGGCTTGATTCCATCTAGCCCACTATTCCTGCTATTAAATTCACGAGCCTTAAAGGTTCAGGCATTAGGCCCGACAGAGTAACTTGCCTGACAAACTTGTAGGCGTGTGCCGGTTCTACTCCCAGGGCCTGAATGAATATGCCATTAAATTCGCTGAACTGGCCTCTCAAAAGAGCGACCCTCCTTTCCCAGTCGTCGAAATGCTTGATCAAAGCGCTCCTTATCCTTTCCGTGTTTGGCTCGTGATCAACTACGTTTATCACGGGTATTCCAGTCTTTGAAAATATTCCATTCACGTCAAGGATGTTGAATCCTCCAAACGTTATTCCCTGTGTCATTATTACGCTCACTCCAGAACCCTTCTCCTCGATCATAGACATAACTGCGTCAGTTGAGTCTTCCCCGTCGACCTGAATTCTGCCCTTTAGTATGGACTCAACGTACATGTCTTTCCTCATGACTAGGCCGATCAAGAACGTATGGCTCTGCCCCCTTGAAAAGGGAGCATCGTCGAATGCCATTATCCTCGTGTCCTTGTTGAAAAGGGAGTTTGGGTCCACATTTTATCATACCAATATTTCCTATTATCTTTTCCTTCATGCTAATGCGGATTGGAACGCCATTAACGATTTATGATCCAAATGTGTGATGATATGCATTGCTTTACTTTCCTACATCCTCCGGATACATTCGACAAATATTTTTACCGCCCAAGAATTTATCTTCAGTGAAAGAGGACATAGAGAAATTCTTCCTTGAAAAGGGCTGCTTGGTCGAGGAGAAGGTTGTAGAAGAAATAGAGAGGAGAGGAGGGATGGAATACGTTACCAAGAATGAGGAGAGACTGGATTTCTCCGGTCCTGTATTTTCCATAGACAAACTTCCCGCCATCAACGACTTCTCAATTGTTAAGGAGTTCAACATAGACGGATACCCTGGAGTAAGCGATTCGTTTGTCGACATATTTCGTTCAAGATACAACTTCCTGCGCGAGAGACTCAACGCAAGAAGCGGTTCACATACCTTTTCCTCGATTTCCAAATTGAGGAAGACTGATGGAATTGTTTTCGGCTCAGGAATAGTATCGGATTTCTCCGAGACAAAAAGGGGTTTCAAGATCGTGGAGGTGGAGGACGAGGACTCTTCTGTCAAGATAATACTGCCTAAGAACTTCAAGGACATAGTCATTCGGGACGAGGTTCTCGGGTTTTCTGGAAGGTACAGCAAAGACGGCGAGGCCATATTTGCGGAGAACATATATCACCCGGAAGTCTCCATCGAGCGAAGGGATCTTGACTATGGCGTCAAGGTGCTGGTCATCTCTGACATACACGTAGGTTCAAAGAAGTTCATGAGGGATAGCTTCCTAGATATGGTTGAGTATGTGAACTCAGAAGGAATTCAGTTCGTGATAATGAATGGCGACTTGGTAGACGGAATAGGGGTGTATCCAGACCAGGAAAATGACCTGGAGATAAGGGATATAAACATGCAATACAGAGAATTGTCAAATCTGATATCACGATTCGGGGCTCAAACCAGGGTTATAATCATTCCTGGAAACCACGACATAGTCTACCCGATGGAGCCTCAGAATCCCCTCCCGAAGGAGATATCGTCTCTCTTCCCCACAAACGTGATCTCACTTTCCAATCCGGTGTGGATCCAGGTCGCCGGTAGAACATTTCTCCTATACCATGGTACCTCCATCTTCGACTTCCTGGAGTCAATACCGGGTTCCACCCTTAACGATACCGCGACAGTGATGACAGAGATGCTGAAAAGGGGCCATTTGGCACCTGAATACGGAAGGAATTTGTCTTTCATACCCTTAAAGAATGACTATTATCTGATAGACCCGGTTCCTGACGTTTTGGTCACGGGCCATGTTCACGATCACTCAATAACAACTTTCCGAGGAATCCTTGCCGTAAACGCCTCTACGTTCCAAGAACAGACGGCTTATCAGAGAATGATGAACTTCAATCCTAAGCCGGCCATAGGCACGGTAATAGACACCTCAGATCTTTCCTACATGACGGTGAAATTTTGAGCAACTGGGGCGACAGGCTTGAGAAGGAAAGGTATCTCCATCAGGAAAGGCATATTCGGGTATTCAACAGCGTGAAAAGAGAGGACTTCGTAGACAGGAAATATAAGGCCTTCACGCTGAGCGACGAGCCTCTTCCCCTCGAGCATGGGCAGACGCAATCGGCTCCGCACATGAACGCAATTTTCGTAGACCTTGTAAATCCTACTCAGGACGATTCCGTCATGGAAATAGGGACAGGTAGCGGCTATCTCACAACGATCCTGTCATTTCTTTCGGGAAAGGTGATCTCCATTGAATATTACTGTGACCTTGCACGTTCTGCTGCGAAAAATATTGCTCGCTATGAAAGAAGGAACGTACAAATTATCTGCGGGAATGTAAACTCCATTTGCCTGAAAGCTAAGTTTGATGCCATCATTTCCACTTCAAGCTTTCGAAAGGAACCAGCCTTTCTTTTTCCGCTTGTCAAAGAAAATGGGATTTTTGTCTTCCCGCTCGGGAGCTATCCCCCTCAGAAGCTGATCATGTTCAAGGAGGGAAAGAAGACGGAGATTGGTATGGTTTCATTCGTAACTATCGTAGACTAGCCGTCAGATATCCCATCCTCTGAGACCATTATTACCGCCTCTCCCTCAGGAAGATGGGGTGAGTCTATGAGCCTGGCAATCCTCTTTCCTCCCTTGGACTTCCTGAGATATACACGATATGTGCTTGCGTGGCCGACTATGTTCCCACCTATAGAGGTGGTGGGGTCTCCGAAGAAGACGTCCGGCCTAGCCGCGACTTGATTTGTCACAGCTATTGCAGAATTGTATATGTCCCCGAACCTTAAAAGATCGTGAAGGTGCCTGTTAAGAAGCTGCTGTCTTTCAGCTAGCGTTCCCCTGCCTGTGTATTCGGCCCTGAAATGGGCCGTAAGGGAGTCCACTATGAGGAGCTTAACCTGGTACTTTGACGTAAGCTCATATGCCTTCTCAACGAGGAGTATCTGGTGGCTTGAGTTGTACGCCCTGGCAACGTGAATCTTTTTGAGAACGTCCACCGGGTCTAGCTCCAGATGTTTAGCCATCTGAACTATCCTCTCCGGCCTGAAAGTATTCTCAGTATCTATGAACAAAACTTCACCGGAAAGCCCGTTCTTCTCCAGGGGGAGAGTTGCGTTTACTGCAAGCTGGTGCATTATCTGTGTCTTACCTGAAGCAAATTCTCCGAAAAACTCAGTAATTGCCGCAGTTTCAACGCCACCACCAAGAAGCTCGTCCAACGCCTTCGAGCCGGTAGTTAGCCTTCTTATTTCCTTTCTCTTTTCAAGAAGCACGTCACCCGATTCGAAGTTTCCGATGTCCGCCGCCTTCCTTGCAGACATTATAATTTTTGCCGCAATATTTTCCCCTATCTCCGCTGCTTCGGCGACGTCTTTTGGAGAGGCCACCGCTATGCTCATTATGTCTCCATAACCTGATTCCCTTAGTTTTTCCGCTATAGACTCGCCAACCCCCGTAAGATCTTCTATTTCCTTTGCCCTCTTGCCTTTATCTGCCATATATCAAATCACCTATTCTTAGAGTTCTGTCTGTTTCCTCAATTGAGGAATCCTTGTCCTTCAACTGGAACATTGATCTTATTGCATCCACGTTCTCTGGAACCACGTCGCTTTCCTGATGAACAGCCTGATAATAAAATAACTCGTTTCCCCTCACACTAACGGAGTCCTTCCAAAGAATTATCTCGTAAAGATCGGATCTTTCCCTTCCTGTTTCCCTTGCGACATCCATGATTTGTGAAGTGCTTTTCACCCCGTCCTTTCCAGAGACAAATGCTATCCTTTTTAGACCTGACCATCTGGATATTATCTCTTCCTTTTTTACTTCTCTGGGAAATTCTACGTGAACAAAATGCAGGTGCATCAGTGTGGTAGGAACCTTTACGGCCATCGTCTGGATATCCAGGCCTTTTATGACAGACGCAACGTCCGGACCGTGATGTGAGGGTATCTTTAAGTCTGGCACTATTGAATTTATTGGACCTTTTGTATAGTCATCAGGGTCTGTTGCCCGCCTAACAAGGTTTGCCCTTACCTTGATCTTTCCAAATTCCGTGAGCGGATAAATCGTTCTAATTAGACCGGTTGTATTGCAGGATACGACCCTCACATAGTCCCTCCCCCATGCCTCGCTGTAATTTGCGTATGCGTTAAACGAAAACCCAGTCAACTCGTGTTCTTCTCCACCCTGGAACAGCGCCTTTTTTCTAGCTTTCTCGTATATTGCCTTATACTTCTCGCCTTCCCCTTCAGGGGTTGCATCGACTATCAAGTCTGATTCCTCTATTAAGTCGTCTATGGTCCCCTGTGCAGCTATTCCAGCCTCTTCGAACGCCTTTAGGGCGTCACGATCTGGGACGTAGAGCTTGAACCTCTTACTCGCAACGTGAGACATATAATTTGGATGAGCCTTTACCACACCCGATATCTTCATATCAGATTGCTTTGAAATGGCATCCGCAACTCTCTTTCCTATTGTACCATAGGCGTTAATACCAACTTTCAACATGCGAAGTCAATTTGTAAATCACGCACTCATTATAATCCTTTCCTAATAAAGAATGTATGCGATGGGAAGAGAATCCACTCTAACGTAGGAGGTGATCCATCCGCAGGTTCCCCTACGGATACCTTGTTATGACTTAGCCCTCCTCATCAATCCTAGATTCGAAAATACCAAGAAGTACCCCCTCATCCAGAACCAACTCGGATGGCTTGACAGGCGGTGTGTGCAAAGAGCAGGGGCATATTCACCGCGATCTGTTGAATCGCGATTACTACGGAATCCAGCTTCGTGAGGGCGAATTACAGCCCTCAGTCTGAACTACGAACGGATTTCGAGATCAGCTCCTCCTTTCGGATTTGCACCCCATTGTTCCGTCCTTTGTAGCGCGCGTGTTGCCCAGGAAATTCGGGGCATACTGACCTGCCGTTGACCTCTCCTTCCTCCAGTTTAACACTGGCAGTCTCCACATAGTGCGCATTGTCTCGCGACAATACTGGCAAAAGTGGATGGGGGTCTCGCTCGTTATCACACTTAAGTGAACGCTCTACGGTACGAGCTGACGACGGCCATGCACCACCTCTCCATGTTATCGAGTAAGCTCTTCA
Organism: Thermoplasmatales archaeon; assembly: GCA_038729485.1. Taxonomy (GTDB): domain Archaea; phylum Thermoplasmatota; class Thermoplasmata; order Thermoplasmatales. Next base: position 52,551 of record JAVYRX010000002.1, read on the forward strand.
GGTTGACTCTCATACCATGGTCTTTCCTGGTGAGTTTTCCGGCGTTGAATCCAATTAAACCGCACGCTCCTCCCGTTGCGGTGCTCTCCCGCCAATTCCTTTAAGTTTCAGCCTTGCGACCATACTCCCCAAGCGGCCCACTTAACACCTTCGCTCCGGCACTGCTCTTTCCCGAAGAAAGCGCAACACCAAGTGGGCAGCGTTTACAGCTAGGACTACCCGGGTATCTAATCCGGTTTGCTCCCCTAGCCTTCGTCCCTCACCGTCGGAGTCGTTCTAGTAAGACGCCTTCGCCACCGGTCGTCCCCCTAGGATTACAGGATTTTACCCCTACCCCAGGAGTACCTCTTACCTCACCCGATCCCTAGTCTTGCAGTCTCTCCAGCATTCCCACCGTTGAGCGGCAGGATTTACCCAGAGATTTACAAGATCGGCTACGGACGCTTTAGGCTCAATAATAGTGGCCACCACTTGAGCTGCGGGTATTACCGCGGCGGCTGGCACCCGTCTTACCCAGCTTTTATTCCCCGATCTTTTTAGGATCGAGAAAAGCCACCATCAAAAATGACAGTGGCACTCGAGTTCCCCTCGTCGCGCTTGCGCGCATTGCGAAGGTTTCGCGCCTGCTGCGCCCCGTAGGGCCTGGGTTCGTGTCTCAGAACCCATCTCCGGGCTACCCCTCTCAGGGCCCGTACCCGTCTTAGGCTAGGTGGGCCTTTACCCCACCTACTACCTGATAGGCCGCAGACTCATCCTCAGGCGCCGTGACTTTCAAACCCACAACATTCCAGTTTACGGGTTCTATGGGGAATTAGCCTCAGTTTCCCAAGGTTATGCCCCGCCTGAGGGTAGATTATCCGCGTGTTACTGAGCCGTCTGCCAGAACCTTGCGGCCTGTGACTCGCATGGCTTAGTCGGAACTCGATAGCAGTGACCGCCGGCAGGATCAACCGGAGTTGTTGATTCTACCAGTTAAATATTTGCGGAATGGATCTTCTCTTCCCATCTCAGATCCGAGTATATTTTTAACCCTCGAATCCTCATTCATTTTGCCGTTCAGGAACCAAGCCGTCACTCAGTCCTTTTTGGACTATCCTGCTTGTCGTATATAACGGCAAGAGAAAGTAAGGACAACACCATATATTAGTTTTCTGGTAAGTCTTAACCATGGCATAATTAGAGAGCCCGTAAACATTTCTTCTGTGAATAATGTTTTGCATAACCGATCACCTTCGGTTACGTCACATAAGACGAATTTCAGAGATTCCTTCAGAAAAAGGAATGCTTGGAATTAGGGTTTAGGAAAAACAATCCGAGAAAGCGGCGTTCACGTAAACTCTAATTGCTTTGCTTTCAGTTCCGACCCGCACGAGAATGCTAACTCCGAGGATTTCTTTGACCGGAATATCATTCCATTAAATTAATATATGAATCTTAAATGGGATTACGCATGCTAGATAGTCCGACTGACTGGATAATATTCATAGTAGTGGTTCTTGTTATCTTAGGCGGATCAAGAAAGATCCCTGAGCTAGCAAAGGCCCTTGGAAGAGCAATGGGCGAATTCAGAAAAGGTAGGCTGGAAGTAGAAAAGGAGATAAACGAAGCAATAAAAACAGAAAATAACGTAGACACAAAGCAGTAAACCCAAAACAATAGAACTTGTGATTAGGCAGCGCTTCATTTTTCTGAAAGGCCAGGTCGAATTGGGATAGCGGCATTTATTAAACTGCTTTGTGTTGCAAGCCACATAAACGGTATCATGACAATCCATAGGATCAGGGACAAATTCATTTGTTCGGAAAACGTCCAAAAGGACCATATGTTTTTCTGCAAATAGAAAGTGATATAAAACAAGGCTATGGGAATTACTCCAAGAGCAACCGCATACCCTTCGAGAAATGTGATTCCGGAAATTGACCTTTGAGCGTAAGTTTCCATGGATACTATGAAGCCGGAAAACAATGAAAGATAGGACATCAAGGAGAATACCAGTGGATTGCTCATCGCTGCAGAGGTGAATGATGGAAAGAACCAAACGACCACAATCAGTAAGGAAATTGAGAAAAGAACTGGCGAGACAAGGGCTGGAATTCTTACTTTCTTGATCAGCTTCTGCATTAGGTAGTAAAGGATGAAGCCGTCTAATATCATTAACATCATCATGCCGAATAGAAATATGGGCATGACCTCCAGTCCGAACAGGACCCCAACTACCTCTATAAGTTGGCTTCCTATGAGCAAAAATACCAGGAGTACAAATAATCGACCGAACCTTCTACCTATTCTGACCATAGGTACCTTCTTATACACGTAGAATTTTGAAACCAAGAAATACGTCATTCCCAGAAGAGCCAAACTAAGCCCGAAAAACGGCAAAAGGAGTGAATTGAACACTAGAAGCGACGCGGCTGGGAATACGCCAATCGCACTTTCGCACTGGCAGCCCAGAACGCTGAGTGCGCCATATCCCGCCGAAATGATCCCTCCCTTTTTTCCGCTTCTGGTAAGAAGGGGTATTATCAAATGGTAGTTTTCTACGAGCAGCCCCGAAATCACTAGGTAAATAAAAAATTGGAATGGCGAAATTATGATGTCCGCGTATTTCGTCACGAGAAACAGACCGGCATATTCTGTCACTGGAGTAGGCTGCCCTATTGCCATCATTCTGTCAGCTAAAAGCTCTATTGTCAGCGGGGCGGGCGTCGGCTGGACCAGTACCAAAATTGTTTTCCCTATGAAAAACATAAAGAGGAGGACCAATACGAATGAAATTCCTCTCGTAAATTTCCGATTCAAATTGATCTTATAAAGAGCCAAAGAAACTGCCAAGATGGAAGGAATTAAAAAGAAAGAGAGGAGCAGACTCCCCACTATAACGAGAAGGGCAAATTCGTACACTGCGAGATAACTTAACCCGTAAAATAGAAACAACTCCTTCTTTATGAGCAAGGGTATAGCAATTGTGATGTTCACAAAAACGATCGAAAGAACAACAAACAAAAAAGAATCCGAGGAGTAAATTATTTCACCTGACGTCAGTCCTACAAAAATGAGAAGATCAAAAAAAACTAAAGATAAGAAGGAGAATAAATAGACAAATCTATTCATTATACACGTGCGACCTGTAAAGCATTATGAAAGAGCCAGCGATTAAAAACAAGATGCCCATACCTATGCCGTATAATGATTGGTTTAGCCGAGTTGTTGGCGGTATCACTGAGATTATAGAAATAATGGCTACAGCCAGGAAACCAAATATTCCTCCAAAGACAATATGCCCACTAGAAGACATGCTCTTTCTAGCTTTTTCCTTCCGTATCCCGTATATGAGCGAATACGTCACGACACCGGCTGTAGCAAGAAGAACAAGAAGTAGGATCATGGACACAACTGAGAAAAGAGACCCGTTCCTGATTGAGGAATAAATTGCTACTCCAGAAAGGACAGACAGAAGACCGTCCATCGTCATCATCAAGTAAATTTTCCAGGCGTTTTCAAATTTCGTTCTGCGATCTTCTATGATCCCTGAAATATACCATACGAGCGGAATTACAACGAGCAACGGTATTACGAAGAAAAGCAGAGCCACAAGGTTACTAACTGGAACCCCGGGATACAAAGCGCCCCAAGTGGATAACCCGATTAGATATATCACGCCAATTACACCCGTTGAAACATAGAGGTGTCTTTTGGTTGTCTTGAGAGTCTGTGATTTGTCAATGTATGGAACGCCTAAAAGATAAACCAACGGAAGCCCTATGAAAAGAACGGATGCCCAGAACGGACCTATCGATCCTGAAATGGCAAAATCCAGTTCTTTGTAAACGAATAGGAGGAACCAAGGTGGATATGGAGGCACAAGTGACGCAAGAGGACTTGTCGCAGAGACTTGCGGAAATGGGGAAAATAAGGCTGGAACGTTCGGAGTTATGGCTATAATTGACGGGATCAAAAAGATGAGAGCGAGAGTAAAGAAGGCGATCTGGATCATGTAATAAAGATTGTAGGGGTACCACGGCTTATAAGTCTGATCATCCTTGTCCACCGCAGGAGCTTTATAGCCAGTTTTCTTTGCATCCGGCATTATCGTATTGTATTCCGCAAGGAAAAAGTGCATCGCAAAAACAACAAGCAAAAGGCCGGCTAATATTATATGCCACCCTTCGTACCTTGTAAATAAGGATACAGATTCCCCGTTTCCCAGCACTATAAGGGATAGATATGATCCTATTGCAGGGAATCCATTGATTATGCCCCTTGCCACGTCCGTTGCATCGGAGGAAAGGATGTCCCCCGATAGGGAATAGCCGAAATAAGCCACTGCCACCGTCAAGATCAGAAGTAAAATCCCCGAGACCCACTGCATTTGCCTTGGCTGCTTGTAGGCACCCACAAAAAGATTCCTTAACAGATGAACGTAGACAAGTGCTATCATTATGTAAGCACCATAGAGGTGTGTCGTAAGTATTACGGAACCATACGGTATTCCCAATATAGCTTCAGTACTCGCGTATGCGTTTGAAGGTTGATAGTACAGGAATAAAATTAGCCCCGTAACGACCTCATAAAAGAAGGCAATCATAACCATGGCTCCGGTCCAGTACCAGATTCCCCCCTTGCCTCTCATGTAATCAGGAACGCGCCTTGGAATTGGCTGAGGTTCATTCATGACCATTTCGAGCGTACTTTTATTTGTCATTATCTCACCCTGGGATTGTTGTTATTGAAGTATAAGACGTAGTAACAGCTTGCCCTCCTGATAGATCGGAGCTGTGACCGTAAATGGTTGGACCAACCATCATGGTGGCGCTATAGGTATCTTTTGACGAGTCATAGGAAAGAACAAGGCTTGGAAGTGGATGGGTCGTCGGACCCGTTACTACGGAAAATCCTGAATAAGGATCATATGTGCTTCCGTGGCAATCACAATGTATCTTCCCCGGGAAAGAGCTGGATGATGGAGGATGGTACCTAATCTCGGGTGGGATACACCCAAGATGCTGACATATCGCGGATGAAGCTACAACAGAGCCAAATGGACCAACCCCCCCGGGGGACTTATACGTCTGTCCCGTCGCAGGTATCTTTACAAGGGTCGGGCTGATTTTAACATCCTTGCCCGAAGAGTCTCCGAGTCTAAGGAGAAAGTTTGGTTCATTCTTTAGCGGGTAATAAAATTCCACAATCTGAGGATTATTGACGACAAGATCCGTAGTGTGTACGGGATTTCCGTTTGGAAGGGTCAAAAGGAGCGTTGGAAAAGAAGTTTCAGACTGAACTGCGGTTGGAAGTACATTCTGTACGACGCTTCTAAGCGTTCCTGCAATACCGGCTCCTATTATCAAAACACCCATTATTTTTAGAAAATTTCTTTTTTGCTCATCCTTGGGATTATTTTCTTCGCCCAAAATTACCCACCTTACGAAACCACATCCACGACGCCAGTCATCCATCCTGCTGTGGCCATAGCCCCTCCCCAGCCGGCGAGTTCATCGCCACAGGGGACAAAACACTGCCACGTGTAGGTACCCGTATTATTAAGATAGAAATGGGCAACCGTTATCGCCCCGCCTGAAGGATTTGTTCCTGCAAATGTCGGTACATTGAGGAGGATTGAACCGCCATTCAGAATAGTGAAAGTATGTGTTACCTCCCAGCCTCCAAGCGTATTGTTCCACGGAAGTGAAGATACGTTCCATCCCTGTCCTTGGGCTATCGTAATGTTGTTGGACGAATTCCCAGATAGTGTTCCGTTTATATATTGCGCAGAGCCATTGTAGATGTATTCTACGCCCCCAACTGTACCTATAACTTTCGTGTAAGTGGAATTATTTGACGTTCCGTTAGGGCCAATGTTAGTAGTTACGCCCGAGTCGTAGTCGGCGATTACAATCGTAACAAGTTCGTGAGCTGGAATCTTAATAAGTGCAGATGATTCAAGCTGCCCTCCAGGGCCTACGACGAAAAATGCAGGCTGCCTGTGATGTATTGTAGAATTGTTGAACCAGTTGTTTGGAGAAATTACAAGGAAAAGCGTCGTACTTGGCTGAGCGGAGCTTGTCGTTGGCACTGATGATACTTCCTTGTAGTAAGCAGCACCGATTCCTATGCCTCCGATAATCACGATTGCGGCTATAATAGAATAGAGTGCTTTTTCTGATAACATCCGTTCTTTAATTATATGTCTTGTATAAAGTTTACTTTAGTTTAAGCATAATTAATATGATTTGACCTAAACAATTAATGCGGCTAAACTACTTTTGATGTGACACGATCATCTCCCGTCGCACCCTTCACACCAAAGGTAAAAATCTAGAAATGATATCTCCTCCTTCAAAAGCACTGTCTCGATGTTCTGGAAAAGATTCTTTCTTCTTTGGTCGTAAGGAATGGCCTGAATGTCACCAACCTTCTTCATTATGTCCCCCATTGTGTTTTCGGAACTTACCTTGATACCAATAGGATTAGGATTTTCGGACGTCACGTCAATTTTTGTGGGAATGGTTATGGAACCGAGAAAGATCGTTGGTTCCTCGTCGTTCAAAACAAGCTTGGTGTTGTCTGAATAGAAGACGACGTCCGCTAGGAGTGAAAGAGATACCCCATTATTTATTGCCGTCCCGTTTATTGCAGAAAATACTGGTTTCTCAAGAGAGGTCAAAAAGAGAACGATGCCTTGAATTCTCTTGTAGTAGTCCCTAAGATCCGCATAAGATCTATTTGGTGGGAGCGCAAGACCTTTTGAGAAAACGTAATTTGTACCGGTCAGAACTATGGATTTGACGTTGTCGTCAAGTGCTGCAATAGAGAATATTTTTATGAGTTCATCCAGGAGATCGTTATCGATGAGACCAGGAGAAAGGATTGTAATGATGCCTGTTTTCCCTTCCCTCCAGAAAGAGGTGCGCTTAAACCCATCTACGCTTGGAGCCGACGCTATGTTTGGCATATTAAAGTCTTCCTCTAAATACCCTGATTTATATTCACCTAAAGGATTTTCCGTCTGTGTCTTTGTCTCTTATGTCTCCTAAGTGCTGTTCTCTTGGAAGTTTAACAGAGTCCTTTATGACCAAGAAACGCTGACCCTTACGCCGCTCGGACTCTGGTGGGAAACGAGATCGTCCGTTCCGATCCACTAACCCTTTTTGACCAGAAGCTTCGCGGCCAATGCCCCCGAAAAATATAGCATTATCACCACTGCAGCTATTGTAACCTCCATTATTCCGCCTGTGGCTCCGGGTGAGATCAGGAGGGCTATGAAAAATGAGCCTATAACCGCATATCTCCAATTCTTAAGCCAGGTTGAAACAGGGACGATTCCCAGATAAGAAAGCGAGAAAACTACAACAGGCGTTTCGAACACTCCACCCATGCCTATCGTTATCAAAAGAACAATAGACACAAACTGCGCAATCCCTATAGTGGGTTCCACGCCTAAATCTAAAGCAAACTTGTAGATCACGTCCATCAGCAGGGGGACGACGAGCTTGAGAGCGAACGCTGCTCCGGCCGCGAACAATAGAATGACAGGTATAACGGACCAAACGATTATTTTCCTTTCCCTGCCGTATAAACCTGGCTCTGAAAATTTTATCAACTGATATACAAGTATTGGAATAACGACGGCTGCAGAGACTGAAAGGGAAACATAAACAACACTGACTATTATGTCAAATGGCGATACGTTAATCAAGACCAATTTTTTTGGGATAAGACCGCTCTCCATGTACCTAAGCAAATAAACGGAGAAGCTGTTGTAAAACGATGGAATTGGATAGAAGAGCTTCAAGCCCCTGTATTCAAAAGGGACTGGACCAACTATGAACAAGAGGAAAAACAGTACTATAAACGCTATAAGCGTCGACCGTATCCTTACGAGAAGCTCGTCGATATACTTGAATAACTTTCCTCCCAAAAGCCCTTCAGACTCACTCATTTGTTTTAGGATGATTATATTTAACAATAAAATATTCTTTCATGCTGGCATCTCTGATCGTTTCTTTGCGGTCAGTTCATATTAATATCTATGCAGGATAGTAACTACCTGCTAAAAGTTATGCAAACTCGAAAAAAATCGAGGCATCATTTATCCAAATACCTGTATGAAGCTGCCTCTAAGCCATGATAATGAATAGGAGTTTGCCGTGCAAGAAATCGGGATGGGCACTATACCCCTCCGTGGCTCTTACGCCGATCACACTCTATCCTGCATTTTCAGAAATGTAAATTGGAGAAAAGTCCCCGTCCTTGGGCATGGCTTTCATCATTCTGTTCTGAAAAAAAAGGATAATGGCAACTGCTCTTCAACATGGAAAAACAGGTCAAGAAAAACTGATAAGCGCATTGGAACAAACTGAATTCATGGTCGATACAACTGGAACGATGAAAGGGACAGAGGTGAATTTATAAGGATATTGGAAATTGTCTACAATGGAAAAAAGAATCATTGTCGCTCTTGACGTTGACGAAAGAAAGGCCATTAAGGTTGCGACAGAGGTGGGAGAGGAAGCTTATGCATTTAAAGTGGGATACCCCCTTATTCTCGGGAGTGGGGTGGGCGTGCTGAGGGAAATAGCATCTCGCGGGAAAGTTATTGCTGACCTGAAAATATCTGATATTCCAGATGTGTCGGCAAACATCGCGAAGGAGCTTACTTCCCATGGCGCAGAGGGGATAATAGTTCATGGGTTCGTCGGGAGAGATGTTGTCAGCCAATGCAGAAGAGTGAGCAGGGAACTTTACGTCGTCGCAGAAATGAGCCATCCGGGCAGCCTGGAATTCATTTCAGCCCACTCTGAAGAAATAGCGAAAATGGCCAAGGACGAAGGAGCTGATGGAATCGTAGCTCCCGCAACCCGTCCGGAGAGAATTAAGCTATTGAAAGAGAAATCCGGCCTGAAAGTTATTTCGCCGGGTGTTGGTGCGCAGGGCGGGAGTTACAAGACTGCTCTTGAGAACGGAGCCGATTACGTTATAATAGGCAGAAGCATTACCATGTCAGAAAATCCCAGAAATGCCATAAAAGAGATTATGGCAGGAACGTGAGAATTGATGTTTCTTAACAAGGAGGAGGAGCTCATATACGATGGAGAGGAGGGTGAGGCAAAGAAGTTATCGATAAGGCTGCTGGCTGCTCTTGGAGATCTTGGAGGAGCTGAAAAACTAATACCTATTAAATCGGCACACATATCGGGAGTTTCATACAAGAACATAGGGGACGGAGGGATCCAGTTCCTGAAGAAGATAAGAGAAAAGGTTGCTGTCCCAACTACGCTAAATCCTCTAGGCTTTGACATAGAAAACGGTGGCCCTGTTTACATAGACGAAAAGTTCAGGAAGAAACAGATGGAAATAGTTAATCTCTATATGGAAATGGGCATAAGGGAAAGCTTCACCTGCACGCCATATTATTTTTACAATGAGCCTTCATTTGGAGATCATCTTGCTTGGGCGGAGAGTTCCGCAATAATCTATGTGAATTCTCTAATAGGCGCAAGAACTAACAGAGAATCCGGACCGTCAGCCTTGGCCTCCGCCATAATAGGGAAAACGCCGGATCACGGCCTTCACAGAACCGAAAACAGGGAACCGAATATTGCCGTAAACGTAGACACTTCCCTGGATTACACCGGGTTTGCCGCGCTCGGTCTGTATGTCGGCCCGATTCTAAAGACTAAGATACCGCTTGTAAAGGTGCCTGGTAAGGCTAAAGCAGTTGATGTTAAGGCACTTTCCGCTGCACTGTCAGCCACTTCTTCTATTCCTATGTTCCACTTGGATGGAATTACACCCGAATCCAATCTTCCATTGGAAACAACAGAGACGATAGAAGTAAGCAGATCTGACATCGAGGAGACAATAAATAAAAATTCCTCTCGTACAGAACCGGATCTTATAGCGATAGGGTGTCCGCACCTTTCACCGGAAGAGATAGAGTTTATAGCGAGCAAAGTTAAGGGCAAGAAAAAAACAGGACCTGACCTCTTGTTGTTCACGTCAAGGGAGGTAAGGGAAAAGGAGGCTCAGGCAGTGAAAATAATAGAGGATTTCGGAGGAAAGGTTCTCACCGATACCTGCATGGTAGTATCCCCTCTCAGCAACAAATATGCGAGCACGGGTACTAACTCCGGGAAGGCCAGTTTCTATCTGCCCCTCAAGGGATACGGTAACCAGAAGGTGACCTTCATGGCCATCATTGATCTTCTGAAATGGGTGATAGCGTGATAAAGGGCAGAGGGTTGTCTCCTGGGACTGCATCCGCTGAGGCCATAGTTTGCGATCAATACATATCCCCTCTTGGGGAGATTAAGGAAGATGGTCACATAATGTCCGGACCTTGTGAGGGTACCGAAATATCCGGAAAGATTTTTATCTTTAGGGGAGGGAGAGGTTCCACAGTTGGATCTTACGTCCTCCTTCAGCTAAGGGGAAGCGGAAAGGCGCCTGCGGGAATAATTAACGAGGTGGGAGAACAGATGATAGTAACAGGAGCAATCATATCCGATCTGCCGATGGTTGATTCTGTGCCGATAGACATTTTCCTGACTGGAGATTCTGTGACCATAAACGGATCAACTGGCGATGTAAAGATAGAGAACGTGCAAGAGAGAAAGGTTGCAACCGCATACGTAGTCAACGGGGACAGGCTGCTTCTGATGAAAAGGTCTGAATCTGCCCCTTCGTATGCAGGCATGTTCGGAGGTGTTTCAGGATATGTGGAGGCAAAGGAGAATCCCGTTGAAACGGCGATCCGAGAGGTAGCGGAAGAGACGTCCATCAATAATCTTGAGATAATGAAAGTTGGGAAGGAAGTTCAGGTGAGATACGGTAAAATTCTGTTTAGGATAACTCCCGTTCTACTAAAGACGGATTCTAAGGACGTAAAATTGAACTATGAGAATTCGTCCTATTCGTGGGTGACAAAGAAAGAGCTCCAGGACATTAATACCGTTCCGAAATTCAAGGAAGTATACGAGGCACTCCTGAAAGCCAATCCCTAAAGTAAAATATTATGAAAAATTACCTCCTTATGCACATAAGCGAGGTTCTCAGGGAAGAATCTGTGTCGAAACAGGTTACAATCAGAGGTTGGGTATACAGAGCCAGAGAATCTGGAAGCCTCGTCTTCCTTGTGATAAGAGATTCCACGAATATAATTCAAGTCGTTGTAGAAAAGAATTCTGTTAACAGTGAGGAATTCGATCTCGCAAGAAAGGCTACAGTAGAGAGCTCAGTTGAAGTGACCGGGATTTGCATGAAAGAAAAAAAAGCTGTTACGGGATATGAAATCCACGCGACAAAGCTTATTTTTTACCAGGTAGCCGATATCTTCCCCATTACCAGGGACAAGAGTGATGAGTTCCTTCTTGACATAAGGCATCTGTGGCTAAGAAGCAGAGAAATGACGGCTACGTTGAAAATAAGGGAAGCTGTCCTTGAACTTATAAGGACTTTCATGAAGCAAAGAGATTACCATGAAGTTCAACCTCCGATGTTCGTTGGTGCATCCGTGGAAGGGGGTTCTACATTATTTGAGGTACCCTATTTTGGGGAGAAGGCTTACCTAACCCAGTCCTCACAGTTCTACCTCGAAGCGTTCATCTTCGCCCTAGAGAACGTTTATACTATATCACCATCGTTTAGGGCAGAAAAATCAAGGACAAGAAGACATGTGACTGAGTTCACCCACTACGAAGCTGAGGCAGCCTGGGTTGACAACCAGCGAATGATGGATTTGGAGGAGGAACTCGTAGTATACATAGCTGGAAACCTGGTATCCGGAATGAAGGATGAGCTGGAGATTCTTAAGAGGGACGTAGCAAAGCTCAAGAACATTGAGAAGCCATTTTACAGATACAGATACGAGAAAGTAATAGAGATCGGGAGAGGAAAGGGGCTGGAGCTGGAAGATAATGTGGACCTCGGAGAAAAGGAAGAGAGGGTAATCACTCAAGATTTTGACAAGCCAATATTTATCTACAATTTTCCTGCGTCCCTAAAACCCTTCTACCACAGGCCGGATCCTGAGGACAAATCTCACGTTCTTAACCATGACCTGCTAGCCCCGGAGGGGTACGGGGAAATAATAGGCGGAGGGGAAAGGATATGGAGTAAGGAGGAGCTTATAGCCAGGATAAGGGCGGAGAATCTACGGGTGGAAGACTATCAATGGTACATTGACTTAAGAAGCTACGGAAGCGTACCCCATTCAGGCTTTGGCCTGGGAGTCGACAGGATGGTTACCTGGCTGACTGGACTAGATCACATCAACAAAATTATAGCCTTCCCTAGGACTATCAGGCGGCTAAGGCCCTGATTAGCTTGAACCGTTTGAAATGATTTTTATTACGGTAGAACATGAAGAATGGTGAGATGCGTTTTCTCCGACCTCAAAGGGATCTGCCATTATAAGTATCCCGGCTATAGATGTATTGAAGAAGAATGCGAAGTGTGGGGTATGTATAATGCGATGGACAACGAATGCGTATATCTCGACAAGAAGGGATGCTGGAAGCTTAACCTTCTTGCATGCAAAGGGAGAGAAAACTGCGTATTCTTCAGGGAGCATTTTGACAATCCCTCTGAAGTGAAGAAGTCGCCCGACAATGAAAAATGATTTAACTTAACATTCAATTATGATTCACGAAGTGCATTGTTTGTGGCAAGGAGACGGGAAGCAGTCAGTACATCTGTGACGAATGCAGTAGACCTAGGGAGAGCCATGACGGAATTACGAGAATAAAGATAAGAAAATGCCCAAATTGCGGAAGAGTTATGTATAAGGCCTGGGATGATATCGATAGGGACAATGTTCCAAAATCCATCCTAGAAAATGCCCTTGGTTTGTCTGTCAAGGAGTTTTCTACTTCAGGAGACGAGAGAAACATAAGGATAAAGTACATTGTAAATTCCAAAGAAAAGGATGAGAGTCTTGAGGAAAGTCTTGTCGTGCAGGTTTCCTCTTCAACATGCCCAATGTGCACAAAGAAACTAGGTAATTACTACGAGGCAACAATTCAGATCAGAGGAGCGTTAGAGGGTGAGAAAGACGTAATAAAGTACATAGATATGCTTGTTGAACATTCCCCTTCCGGAGACGTCTTCATTACGAGAATAGACAGGAGGAAGGAGGGACATGACGTTCTTCTCTCAGACAAAAAGTTTGCCAGGGCCGCTGCAAGGAAAGCGATTGAGAGATTCGGAGGAACTTTAAAGGAGACTTCTCACCTTGTCGGTCTGAAAGATGGAAACGAACTGTACAGAATCACCATATCTATGCGCCTTCCTGACTTTAAAAGGGGGGATGTAATCTCGTTAGCTGACAGGCTCTTCATGGTTAAGCTGATCAGAGGAGACATACTGACCCTCGTTGACATAAGGGCTGGATCTGCCCTAAAGATGAAATTCAGAGATTTGGAGAATTATTCTGTCTTTAGTGCGAAGGAGAATATTAGAGAGGCAAGGGTGCTTTATAGACAGGGGGATACAGCATACGTGATGGACCCTTTTGACTTCAAAGAAAAGGCGGTCCTGAGCAAGGGGGATTCAAAAGCCATAACGGTAATAAAGATTGGAGAAGAACTGATTGCAATAGAGAGTACCTCGAATTAACCCCTCTTCATCATCTTTACCTTTAGATTCATCCCTGAAATTTCCCAGTCAGCCTCCAATCCTTGATCCACTTTTCCCACTTCACCCTGAGTATTCTCGAGCACGTAATCTGCATACTCTTCAAACGCCCTGATCAACAAATTGTCCCCTGATAGTTCTATCGTCACCCGATCCGTATAATCCAGGTCAAGCTGTCTTCTCATGCTTTGGATCCTCCTTACAATTTCTCTTGCGAACCCCTCAAACATCAGCCTTTCGTCAGACTCCTTGTTTATAAGTATTGAGAAATTCGCCGACTCGTCTGATATGTAGTTTCCTTTCAGCTCTTTAACAACGTCAACGTCATTCCCATCTACATTCCTTCCAAGAACCGTGGCTTTCCCTTCTAATTTTAGGGAGGCCTGAATCTCGTGCTTTGATAGCTCAGCTTCAGCAGCTGGAAGCTCCCTACCAAATATCTTTCCCGCAACATTCCTCTTGAGTAAGAAACGCTCATTTATAAAATCATCCAATTTTCCTATTTTGAGCTCCTTTGCGTTTAGCTCTTTCTTTATTATATCTTGAAATTCCTCTACGATGCTGTAATATTTGCTGTCTGTAACCACCACTTCCTTTACTGGCCTCCTTAGAGTCAGCCCGTTCTTCTGCCTTATCCTTCTTCCTACCTCAACGAGTGCCTTTACTGCTTCCATATCCTCTATTATCTTCTCATCTTGTTCGGCTGCCAAAGGATAGCGGACTAGGTGAACGGATCTTTCTCCAGTCATCTTTCTATACATGTATTCTGAAAAATAAGGGGCGAAAGGTGCAAGCAAAATAACTGAAGTCCGTATTGCGAAATAAGATGCATAATATGCCGATTTCTTACCCTGCGTCACCTCGTTTCCCCAGAATATGTCCCTGGAAAGCCTGAGGTACCACTGGCTTATGTCTAGGATCAGATCCTTAATTTCATCCAATGCAAGGTGAGGTTCATAGTTATCCATATGCTTTGTTACGAGATCAACACACCTGTTTGTTCTAGAGATCAGCCATTTGTCAAGCTTAGATGTGATTTTCTCTTCAGAAGGAACCCATCTGTCCAAGTTTGCGTTTGTTGAAAAAAGAAGATATGAGTTGTAGAGAGTGCCAAGTATTTTCCACGATAACTCGCGGGCAGTTTCCTCCGTGAACCTCTTTGGCTTCCATGGTGGACCCTGAAAGAAGAAAAGACGGAGTGAATCCGTGCCTATGCGGTTTATTATCTCAAGAGGGTCTACAGTATCCCCCCTAGATTTGCTCATCTTTTCCCCTTTGGAATTCAGTATGAATTCCATTACAACTACATTCTTGAATGCATTTCTTCCAAATAGCAGGGATGATATAACGTGAAGAGAGTAAAACCAACCCCTAGTCTGATCCATTGCCTCGCTTATGAAATCTATTGGACTGTTTTCGTTGAATAGCTGAGTATTTTCAAAAGGATAGTGGAATTGAGCAAAAAACGCGGAACCTGAATCGAACCACGTATCAATTGGATAAGGCTCTCTTTTCATTAGTTCTCCACATTCATTGCATTTAATCACGACCTGGTCTACCTTGGGTCTGTGGAGCTCAAAATTTTCTGGGACAAAGGATGCCCTGTCCATAAGCTCTTTCTTGCTGCCAGGGACAAAAACGTGACCGTTCCTGCACGTCCATACGGGAAGCGGCGTTCCCCAGAACCTGTTTCTGGAAAGAGCCCAGTCCTTCCCCTCGCTCAAGAAATTTCCGAACCTACCGGATCCAATATAATCGGGTTTCCAATTTACGTTTTCATTGTATCTGACGATCCGATCCCTTGCTTTTGAGACCCCGATGAACCATGATTCGATTGGGTAATATATCAGCCTAGTATCGCATCGCCAGCAAAATGGGTATGTATGGATAGCCTTCTCTGTCTTGAAAAGCTTCCCTTTGGTCTTCAGAAAGGAAATTATGTCCACGCTTGCAGTTTGAACATCCATGCCCTTCCAGGGGGAATCGAGTGAGATTTTCCCGGAATCATCCACTGTCACGTATAAGTCTCCCTTCTCCCTCTTCATGACGTTGTAGTCGTCCGCGCCGAATGCAGGAGCTATATGCACTATGCCGGAGCCGTCCTCCTTCGTAACGAAATCAGCTGAGACAACGTACAGCCCTTTCTTCACGGGAAGGAAAGGGATGAGCTGCTCGTACCTGATGCCAACAAGCTCATTCCCAACTTTCTTGTCCAGGATTTTCATGTCTGGGAACAATATTCTTCCGCGGTCTTCCTGAACCCATACTTTCATCCCCTTGCTCTCTGTCAACACGTATGTAAAATCAGGATTGACTGCGAGAAACTCATTTGCTGGTAAAGTCCAAGGAGTCGTTGTCCAAACCAAAAAATATTCTTCTTTCCCTTCTATCTTGAAAAGCACATATATGGAAAAGTCCTCCACTTCCTTGTACCCCTGTGCAACCTCATGTGAGCTGAGCGTTGTCCCGCACCTTGGACAGTAAGGCGATACCCTAAAGTCCTTGAATAGGAGCCCTTCGTTGTACAGTTTCTTTAGCGCCCACCATTCGCTTTCAATGTATTCGTCTTTCATTGTTACATATGCATTCTTGTAGTCAACCCAATAGGCTAGTCTCTTCGACGCTTCCTCCCACAGTTTCACGTACTCGAATACACTATTTTTGCACATTTCGTTGAACTTATCAATTCCCATCTTCTCAATTTCAGATTTATTCTTTATACCCAGCTTCTTCTCTATCTCTATTTCAACTGGCAGACCGTGGCAGTCCCATCCGGCAATTCTCGGGTATATATAGTATCCTTTCATGGTCTTGTACCTTAGAAAGAGGTCTTTCATGGCCCTAGTCTCGGCATGGCCTATGTGCGGAGGGCCGTTAGCAGTCGGAGGCCCTTCGACAAATGAAAACCTTTCTCCTCCCTTATTAATTGAGAAAGATTTCTCCATTATCCTCTCTTTTTCCCAGTATTCCAATGTTTCCTTTTCAATGCTTATGAGATCGAAAGATTGCGGGACCTTTTCCAGCATGGGCTTCTTTATGTGCATCTTGTTCATATCAATTTCTATTCCGTCGGTGTACAGCCACATTCAGAGTGGCTCATTTTTGGTCCCCTGGAATTATGACGATCTCAATTTTACCCCCCGTCATTTAACTGATGACTTCGGAAGTAGGAGAATTAAGCAAATGACTTCCTTCAGCGGAGCTCCACTGTTGCAGCGGAGGCGATTCCGTCAAGTTGGTGCTTTTTTCAGAATCCGCAGAAGTAAAATCAATAAATGCTTAAATACAGCATCCCGATTCACTCCGCAACACCGGTGATGGAATTGAAGTTACCTAGAAAAGTTAAGAGATATTGTCCTTTCTGTAAGAGGCATACCCTTCAGGAGATAGAGAGAGTAAAGAAGAGAAAAGCCAGCGAATTGAGGAAGGGGCAAAGAAGATTCAGAAGAGTTACATCTGGTTATGGCGGATTTCCAAGGCCAGTTTATGAGGGGAGGGAAAAGCCAACAAAGAGAATAAACATAAGGTACAGGTGTCTTGAATGCAAAAAATCATACCACACCCCTACTTGGAGGGCCAAGAAATTTGAACTGGAAGAGGCTGAGGCTTAAATGTTCGTGAAACCAAAAGGCATGGAGAAATCTTTCATAAAGATAAGATGTCCAGATTGCGGGTCTGAAACGATAACTTATTCTAGAGGGTCTACTGAGGTGAAATGCCACGTATGCGGCGCCGTCTTGGCTAAACCTTCCGGAGGGAAATACCTGATAAATGGAGAGATAATCGGAGAATTCAAATGAAAAAGGCAGATCCAGGGGTTGGAGATATCGTTGTTTGCACAGTCAAGGAAGTCAGGGATTTCGGAGTGGTATGTGCCCTAGACGAATTCAATAATAGGGAGGGTTTCATCCATATATCCGAAATAACATCTGGCTGGATAAAATACATCAGGGATTACGTGCGGGAAGGCCAGAGGATCGTGTGCAAGGTTCTCGATGCAAACGCATCTAGGGGCCGTTTCGACCTGTCCCTAAGAAGGGTGAATGACCACCAGAGAAGGGAAAAATTGAGAGAATGGAAAAATGAGCAGAGATCAAAGAAGATTATAGAAAATATCCTCATTCAGAGCAAGGTAAAATTAGACAGCGCAAAAGCAATGGATGAACTTGAAGACAAGTTTGGTTCACTATCCTATGCGTTGGAACTCGCGGTGTCAGATCCAGAACAGTTCGCTGATGGGACCAAGGGGAAGGAATGGGCATCATTGATACTGGATTATGCAAAGGAAAATCTTAAACCGCCGGCCGCAGAGGTAAAGGGAACGATAACTTTGCGAGATGGGTCCAGCAAGGGGATAGAAGCTATAAAGGATGCCCTTAAGTTGGGAATGAATGATAATGTCCAGATAACGTACGTTGGCGCCCCACATTACAGGATAGTAGCAAGGGCACCCGACGTAAAACAGGCGGAAGAACTGATGAGAAAGACGGCCGAAACAATAATCTCTGCGATAAAGAAAAATGGGGGCTTCGGAGAAGGACCGGTGAGGGAATGAAGACGCTTATCCAGAAATGCCCGAAGTGCGGTGCGTATACTATGCAAAGTACGTGTCCGGTATGTGGATCGAAGACAGTCTCCTCTCTCCCTCCACGATTTTCACCCCAGGACAAGTTTGGCAAATACAGGATGAGGATCCTGTATGGCAAGGAGTGAGTTTTATGGATAGTGTGATAATTAGATTGGCTGAAGACGTGAAATTAAAGAATTCTGTACTTCTAGTGGGATTGCCGGGAATCGGAAATGTTGGAAAAATATCAGCGGATTTCCTGATAGAAAACTTAAAGGCGAAGAAACTGGCAGACGTTTTTTCCACGCACCTCCCTCCGCAGGTGCTGATTAACGAAGAAGCTTCCGCGAGGCTTGTGAGAAACGAACTATACTACAAAAAGAGGAAGGAAGGGGACCTGATTATTTTTACAGGTGACTTTCAAGGGCTGACATCACAAGGACAATACGAAATCTGTTACAGAGTGCTGGAGCTGACTCAGAAGTTTGATGTTAAGAAGATAGTGACCCTAGGCGGCTATCAGATAGGGAAGCTAATGGAGATACCAAGAGTTCTAGGAGCTTATACCTCAAAAGATATGAAGAACGAGGTCGAGAAACTTGGCGTGGTATTTTCAAAGAATGAACCCGGAGGCGGCATTGTCGGAGGCGCTGGACTAATCCTCGGCTTGGGATTCGAGCTGTTTGACCTCCCCGGAGTGTGCTTGATGGGGGAGACATCAGGATACTTTACTGATCCAAAATCAGCTAAACAGGTGACAAAAGTGGTTGTGGACTACCTCAGATTAAATGCAGATGTCTCCATTTTCGACGAGAGAATAAAAGAAATCGATGACATCACTAACAAGATGATGGAGGCGCCGCCAGAGGAAAAGAGGGAGGACCTGGGATACTTTGGATAATCTTCATAGGAACGGGTATTTTCATAAACCCTCACAGTTAAAAATAAATATCACTTTGCTTATCGCCTCCCATGGAAGAGCTGCTTGTTCACTTTGATATTCTTAAGGATGGTCCTAAATTTATAGCGAAGGTAAAAAGCGAGATGGGAGGGCTCAGGGAGTTCTCAGCAAGAAACATAGACAAGCTCATGGAGCAGGTCATAATAGACATAAGCGAAGAATTCGAGAACGTTTAATTTTTTATTATCTTGGATGGAGGGCCGAGTATAGGCGCCTCATCAACAGCGGCTGAACCGTAAGCGACACGAATATCACTATGAGAATTATGGCCTCTATAGCCTTGCCCCAAAAGGTGAGAAGAGGATTCCCCGTTTCTATTCCTAGGATCAGGATTGTCGGGGAAAGTATCGCAGGAAACACTCCCCTTGTACCCTCAAAGCCAACGAACAACAAATCCCGCTTGTCAATGTTTACGTCCAGTGAGCCCGCTACCATGACAGCCATGGGCCTGACCAGGAATATCAGCGCAAGTGAGATCAGTATTCCAGCTATCAAATACGACCCGAGAATGGATAAGTCTATGGAAGCGCCAAGAAAGACGAATATCAATATTGACGCAAACCATGACAAATTATCCATGAAAGTGGAGTAGTTTTCAAACTCCGGATCTCGAGGCATGAAGTTGCCAGACAGGACACCGAATATCGCTGCCGACATGTATCCGGATGCCCCCGCAACAAGAGCTAGTGTGTAGGACGACAGACCGAACAGGAGGAACATGGCGGTGTAGTAGTCTCTGAAAGCCCTCGGCAACTGGACTCTCAGTAGATAAAGAAGGCCGAAAAGAGAGGCAGATATAGATATAGGGAGCAATCCTTGAGTGAAAATGACGTATAAAGCAATGCTGTTAAATTTCAGCGGTGATGACTGTATGAAGCCTACGTTGGAAGGGAAGAAGACCAGGACTACGAGTATCAGGAAAAGATATGAAAAGGGATCGTTGAAAACGGACTCTGAAACAAGAAGGGTGGATGGCACTTCCGGTATCCTGCTCTTTTTCAGGGATGTTATCACGGAAGCGGGGTCCGTTGAAGAAATTATTGCTCCTATAACGAATCCCACCCAGATCGGAGCCTTTACCACAAGTATGACAACGATCCCCGTTGCTATACCGGTTACGAAGAGCACGAATGTCAGAAGAAGGGAGAGAGGTTTTATCACCCTTCTCAGGATAAACCTGTTAATCTTGCTTGACTCAGCCAATATTATGAATGCGGCACCGATGGGGCCGACGTAATTGTAGAATAGCAATGCGGCTTCGTTTGGTTTTATGAAATAGAATACGGGTCCAACCAAGATTCCAAGAAGCAGGAGATATGGTATGTAGACCGTTCCTGTGGCCCTAGCTATCAGCGTTGCAAGATAACCTACGGTTAATGCAATCAGGACAGGGCCCAGGAAATTGTACATGCACTTGTAATATCTATGGGATTAATTTATTTTCCACTGCTCTTGTTCTTCCATCCCTTGGGATATATTCCCCTATCTACCAGGACAACAGTCGGCTTTACGTTCTGC
Organism: Thermoplasmatales archaeon; assembly: GCA_038729485.1. Taxonomy (GTDB): domain Archaea; phylum Thermoplasmatota; class Thermoplasmata; order Thermoplasmatales. Next base: position 73,229 of record JAVYRX010000002.1, read on the forward strand.
CCATCGCGTATTCCCATCCCCAATAATTCGCCCCGAGGGCTCATTATTCTTACTGTTTTCCCTTCCCTGTCGTCTTCAATTATTCCTGTCCTGAAAATTGTTGCTCCGTGTGCCATAGCATCGATTGCGCTTTCTTTGACGATGATCGTTTTATAATCCTTAGTAACCTGCTCAGGGTCTATTATTATGGAGGACAGTAGTTTGCCGTCCCCTTCTCTGTATAAAGTAACGGCGTCTTTGAGCTTCTGAAGGGTGACCATGGAGGATTCGTCCAACGGACCGCTCCTGGTACGTCTTAACTCTACAAGATTAGCTCCAACTAGCAACGCATCCCCTATGTCTCGGCAGAGCGTCCTTATATAGACACCCGATTCAACGTATGCCTTAAAGAGAACGTAACGGCCATCCATCTCCAGTAGTTTTAAAGAATACACCCTCCTCTTTCTGAGATTTCTCGCAACTGCGGACCTTAGAGGAGGAAATTGAAATATCTCCCCCGTGAACTGGCTCATCATATTCTCAACGGATGCCCTATCAAGCTCCTTGTGAAGTATCATGATTCCAACGTATTCCTTCCCCTGTTCGTGCAGGAAGTCGGCAAGTCTTGTTGCCTTTTCGAGACCAACAGGAAGAACACCGGTGGCATTTGGATCAAGCGTGCCGACATGGCCTGCCTTAGAAACGCCCGTTATACTTCTTACCCAGGAGGAAACCTGATGTGAAGTTGGACCCCTAGGCTTATCCACGACTATAAAGCCGTAAGACAGCCTTTCTTCAATGCTCCTTTCTTCCGGATTTTTGCCAAAGACCGAGGCCAGAGATTATCACCTCCGAGACCTCCTGGGCACTTCTGTCACTTGAATCAACCACAACATCATAAATTGACCTGTCTGAGTAATCTATACCATAGTACTTGAGATATCTTTCAGCCTCGCTCTTTTCCCTTTCTCTCGTTTCTTTCAAAATGTCTCTCTCGCCCTCCCCCGGCCTTTCATTTAAAGACGAAACAATCCTCGATACGCGGACTTCTTCCTTCGCATCGATGAATACCTTGAAGGCCGCAATTCCGTTCAGGTGGCATAGCCACCCCGCGAGTCTCGACTCGACAATCACATTGTCCTTTCCCTTCAGGAGCTTGAGGAGGTAGTCGTCCATTGATCTGTCTATTTTATCTTGCTCCTCAGCTATGGCCCCAAGCTCAGAAAGACTTATGTTCATTTTTTCCGCCCATTCCCTGAATATTTTCCCCCCAACTACTAGCTCCATAGAAAGCTTGTTGCTCAGTATTTCCGCGACCGTAGTCTTTCCGCTACCCGGAGGACCCGATATAGTTATTCTCATTCTTCACACTTCTTCTGAGATAAAGCATCTTAAGACCATATTGGAAGGGATAGGTGAAAACGAGAGAGAAGAGAGAATACAGACCTATCCAGGCATAAAAACCGAAGTATAGATGCATAAGGCTTCCGGTACCAAACGGAGATTTGGCCATTATGCTTGGAAGCGTTGCAGCATGAGCCATAAACCCTATCAGCCACGCAAAGATAAAAACTGTGAGTATTAGCGTCGCAAACGTGGGCTTCATTTGCTGAGTTGTGTATTTCATGGACTGCTGCATCGAACGTTGCTGTTCCTGTCTCACGGCCTCCATCTCCTGCTTATTCCTTGATTTTATTGCTTCTCTGTATCTCTCAGATAGTTTCTTGTTCTTGAACTGCATCTCCGCCATTCCGAAGTAATCAGTATAAAAGTGCCTTGCTATGGTGTTAACGAACCCAGTCAGCAAGGACGCTATCAGTATCGTGAATATTGGTTCTGAATAGTTGAAACCTATAATAGGCTGAAGAATGTAAATCATCGGAATAGCAAAAATATCCCTTAGCCCCTTAATTGTATAGACAAAAAGGAGGAGTATCATGATAACGAAATATAGCATCTGTGTTCTCATTGTAGCCTGCATTGCCTGCTGTTCCTCTTTCGTCTGCTGCGGCCTCTGCTGAGCTTGCTTCTGAGGCACTGGCCTCTGGCTCATTTCTTGTCACCTCCAGAGATTATATCAGCTATCCTTTTAGTGGCTTCATCGGCCTTTCCGTCCTCGTTCATAACGACTAGCAATGGGGCGCCCGTCAGGGCGGAATACGAGAAGCCGTATGACCTGTTTGCGTCTAGATGCTGCCTAATCTTTTCGAGAGTATCGCGGTCCCTGTTTCTATTTACGTCCTTTCTTCTTCTCTCGAATATTTCCAGAGGATCCGCTTCTATGGATATCAAGAGATCTGGATTCAATATGCCCAGTACGCCGTACGGGAGTCCGGGAAGGTACCCGGAATTTGTAACGATGGAAAAGTGCGTGTCAATGACCACGTCCTTTTTGGATGCAAGTTTCTTCGCAGCCATCAACTGTATCTCCTTCTGCAAATCCACAGAAAGCTTCCTTATTTCGTCCCTATTTGATACAAAACCCTTCTCCTTCGCCTCGTTAAACATGATGTCTCCATAATTTTCCACGTCTATGCCCGCGATTCTTAGACCGCTGAGTATCGTTGTCTTTCCAACCCCGGGTATGCCTCCAATGATAACTCTCAACTACAACCCTCCGAAGAAGTCTCTCATAAACGGATACATCTCAGTCATTTGTTCTTTTCCCATTGCCTGATATAGCTGTATAACGATGCCTACCGTCAGAAGAACTCCAGTTCCCGAGGCATTTCCGACCGTCCCGATTAAATCTGCAGAAGCAGCAAGAGCGCCTACGGCCGCTCCGCTGAACACAGTTATCGCCGGAATGTACTTGTCAAGAACACGTTTCAACACCCTTGGATCTCGCCTGAATCCGGGTATCTGCATCCCCGAGCTTTGTATCTGCCTTGCAACCCCCTCAGAGTTCATATTTGTAGTTTCGATCCAGAATTTGGCGAACATCACTGAAGCACCAACCATAAAGGCAACGTAAGCCAGCACATGAACGCCCATTTCCCATGGGGTGTGATTTATCAGCTCAGGTTGGTATGCTGACGGTTGAAGCATGGGAAAGAGCCAGTTTGCAATACCATTTGGATTCGCGAGGTACCAGGCCAGACCACCTATCGGAGTGGTCTGCTGAATGTTCAGAGACTGTGCCAGGGACGAGGTAGGATATGCACCAAAGAAAAAGTCGTGACCAAGTATAGGTATCTTGGCGAGCGTTGGATTGGTCCAGAACAGAAGAGACCACATTGATAGATTCGCAAGCACTGCTGCCGCCAGTATTACTGGTATATTGGATGCATACATGAGTTGTATTGGATACCTCCCTCTTGCCCCTCTAGCCCTTTCATGAGCAAGCGGAAGTTCCACCTTAACGGACTGTGCCCACACAACAAGGAAGAATATGAATATTGTACCGACCAGCGCTATCAGAGGATTAGGAGGCGAGAATATTATTCTTTCAAGGCCTCCAGAAAACAGCTGAGCGGAATTGAACTGGTGGAGAAGATAGAATGTTTTTGGAAGTGCTCCCGTGGGCGGGTTTAGAATGGAGAGAGCTTGACCCGACGTTATTGGAACCCAGTTAAGAGTCCCAAGGACAAGCGCTTGCGATACCCCAGCAGCTATGAACAAGGATACACCAGATCCTATTCCCCATTTCGACACAACCTCATCCATGAGGAAGAGAAGATAGGAACCCATGAATACCTGGAGAATAATTATCAATCTGGCAAGCATGAGACCATAACCAGGTATGGCCGCATTGAATGCAGATATTATGGCAGGATCTGGAGGTAGATAACCGAATACCTGAGGAATCGCTTCTATGAAAATCATTATGATGACAAGAAGCTTCTGCGCTCCCTGGTACAGCGCCTTGTCCTCTGATTTAGTAAGGTCTATGTTGATGATCTTGGCCCCGACAAACAGCTGCATCACGATGCTTGCAGTTACTATGGGCCCAATGCCCAGATCAAGAATGGAACCCGCCTGACCTGCAAATATGGATCTGAATGAAGCGAAAACGTCGACAATTTGTGATTTTTCGAGACCATATATGAATATGTTCGAGAGTATGAAATATATTATGAGAATGAGGGCTGTCCACAGAAACTTCTCCTTAAATCTCACGTGTCTTCCTGGTTTCCTTACGGCTGGAAGCCTTTCAACCAGATTTTTCCATCCGTAGAGCTTGGAACCTTCTCCCTTGTAGGAAACGAGAAGATAGACAAGGTAATACATTGGAGCAAAGAATATGGACTCTATTACAGTAGCTCCAACTACGTAATGCGAATATCGATACAGGATGTAAACGTTAAGCGCATAAAGTAGGATAAGGGGAAGAGCTGTGAACTTATTCCTCTTTATCTCCATCTATTTCTACCTCTCCCCCGGCGCTCCTAACTTTTTCGACTGCACGATCCGTGGCCCTCCCTACCTTAATATAAAACGGCCTTCCGACCTGCCCTCCCCCAAGCAAAATAGTATAGCCCATTTCCTTTAGATTGACATTTATCCTGTCGTTCTCTACTCTTGCACTCCCGTTTTGAACCAGATCGTTGAATGACCTGTCTAACTCTCCGACATTTATTGCCTTGGCTTCCCTGCGTTGGGCGTGCCTGACGAAACCGTGAGACCCATAGTGATCCGGCTCGTATTTCACCATCCAGATCCACCTGTGCTTTCCTAAGCCCGCCATGCCGCTTCCTCCTCTCTTTCCCTTTCCCCTGCCTGCCTTCTTACCTCTTCCGTAGAGGGACCCCCTGTATTTCTTAGTCTTTTGCTTTACCAAGGTCACCACCTTCCAGCATTCTGTCTATGAGATCGTTTATCGCACTTCCCCTATATCCAAGGTCTCCACGCATGGAGTAGGGCCTCTTGGTTGATTTATATCCGCCTTTCGGAGGATTCATCCTGAACACAGGTTTAAGTCCGGGAATGTCCTTAATTCTTATGCTTCCATCCATCAGTTTAGATGCCATTTCCTCAAATGAGCCGAAGCCAAGTTCCTTTAAAACATTATCGCCCAGGTGCTTACCTCCGGTCATTACGGCATCCTTTTCCAGCAGCTTCACAAGATGCTCCTTATCTATCTCCCCCCATGTTATGTAATCCTTGGCCTTTTTCAGCTGGCCAAGCTGAGATTCATCGACTATGACCAGGTGATTGTTTCTGTTGAGCCTCAATTCCTCGAATGCTCTCCTTATGCCTACCTCCGTCTTATTGCTTCCTCTGATCTTGATTGCTGCTAACACTCATCACACCTCCTTTGTAAATTGGCGTACTCAGCACCAGCTTACTGTTCATTTTAAATCTAACAGTTTCCTTTAGGGCGTTGAAAGTCGCGTACGCAAAATTCACCGTGCTCTTGGTATGACCTTCGGAGAAACCCCAAGTATCCTGAATGCCAGCCATCGAGAGAACCTTTTTTGGTATATCGCCTATTGCAAGGCCTACGCCCTGTGGTGCGGGCTTGAGATATACACGAACGGAACCTGATTTCCCCATGACCTCGTACGGGAGAGTATGGCTTCTCCCGCAACCGCATTCCCAAGAACCGCAACCCCTCTTTATCTCTATTATATTTAGCTTTGCATTTTCTATAGCCTTCTCTATGGCATCCCCCGTTTCCCTCGCCTTGGCATGACCCATGCCCACGTATCCGTCCCTGTTTCCAACAACGACAGTAGCCGCAAATTTTACCTTTCTGCCCGAATCAGACATCTTCTGAACCATCTTTATTTCTATCACTTCATCTACCATATTCGGGAGTAGAGCATCGACTATGCCTGGTTCCCGTATGGGAACGTGCATTGCGATCACTTCGGATATTGACTTCAACTGCCCTTCTTTCACCATCTTGCCGAGACGAGTTCTCGGTACCCATTCTATCGCTTCCTTAGTCACAATGATTCCTCCATTAACTTTTTCACCTGTTCAACCTTTTCTGTCTCAACCGTCTTAAGATGCTTCCCCAAAATCCTGGATTCATCCGGGAATAAACCATCTTCGAATGGAATGCTAAGTCCGGCATCGCGCAAACCTTTCACGCAGCTCAAGATCCTTGAGCCCTTCACCACCTTCTGCACCCCAAGGTCTATGATGACTCTATCAATCCCTTTCTTCTTCGCACGGATGCCTGCAAGATAACCTGCAAGATAGGCTGCAGGCGTATTTCCTGTAGGACTTGTCCACCCAAATTTCTTTAATTCTATAGTTGAACCGTGAACCAGTATCTTGTCTCCGGTTTCGTTGAATTCAGCTATATTTACAAGCGAATGTTTCAATGACCTTCGTATTATGGCGCGAGGTATGCCGCTCTTCACAAATGCGAGTCTCTTTGAATAATCCGTTTTCATAAGACGCCTTCTTTTCAATGGCATAACGTGCTTTGAGTTCATGTCGAACCACCTTTTAGAATTCCTGCTTCCTTCATATGGAGGAGCATGTCGCCTTTGCTTCTGAACGTGCCTCCCTTAATCTTCTTGTAGTAGTCTCTGTAATTACCTTTTGTTATCTTGCCAGAATCTCTAAGTTCTCTCAGGACTTTCCTCATGCCTCTGATCGTCTTCACCCATCTTCTCTTCCTTGGTTCACGTGCGTTCCTGGTACCCTTACGCGACCCCTGGCCCTTTCTTCTTCCCTTTCTTCTCTGGAGATTGGCAGCCCTGATTCTCCCTCTGGAGTTTCCCTTCTCCGGCCTCTTCTGAATCACGTTCCTCTTTATCAGACGTCTTACGTCATCTCTCGTGACTGCCTCCGATATTTCATCTATGCTCTTTACGTCCATCCACACCCTTGTCGTACCGACCTTGAGAATGCTTGCCGCCATTCTCTTTTGAGCTAGCAACGTGGCCATCATCTCACCTCGTTGAGAACTCTTATCCCCATCTGCTTGGCCTTTTCTTGTATTTCTAATCTCTTCCTTCTGCCTACAGAGGAGCTTATTCTTACTGCCTGCTTCCTGCCATCAATCCCTTCTAGTTCCTTCACGTTTGTAACATATTTTTCGAGGAAGCCTGACGGATGCAGACCTCTAACCCTGTTTGGACCCCGATAGCCAGACTCCACGAATGCTTGCCTGTAGCCTTTTTTTTCTCTGAGCTTGGAATGCTTACCTCTTGGTTTCCTCCAGGAATCCCCGAGCTTTTTGTACCTGAACCACTCCTGTCTGTGGAATTCAGGCCTCTTCCTATTCATTCTGTTTCTCACGTCAAGGAGCCTTTGCGTATCCTTGTCTAGATCAGGTTTCAATTACATCACCTTTCCTAACTATGTATATTCCATCCTGGAAAACCCTTGGATCAAACCCCTTTATTTTGCTCATCTTCTCAATTTTTGCAGCAGCATTTCCCAGAGTTTCTAGGTCACACCCTTCTATAGTCACGGTATCTCCCTTGACCGTAACCTTCGCTTCAGCTGGCACCGAGATGACCCTTGCGCTTTTTTCCCCCAGGAAATTATCAAGCATTACCTGATTGCCCTTGACAGTGACTTTAACGGGAAAATGTGCGTAGACTATTTTCATCGTATAAACAAATCCTTTAGTAACTCCAGTCATCGCACTTTCTATGATGCTTTGCCATGTTCCCAGAACGGCTAGATCTGATCTCTTTCCCCTTAGCAGATAGATATGGACCTTATTGTCCTTCAATTCCACCTTAGCGTATTCGTTCTTGAAGTTCTTAACGACCTTCCCCTTTTTTCCCTGAACTTCGAGTTCGAACTTGTTCTGCCTAACGCTTACTCCTTCAGGCACATCGATAAAGACTTCCTTGATTTGTGCATCAGTAGACGAACGCAAGTGCTCTCCCCCCCATTCCCTTCTTCTTGGCCTCTCCATTGCTAACCACACCAGCCGTCGTGGTAATGACCAATATCCCGATATCCTGTGCCGGTAAATATCTAGATTCCCATCTCTCCATTTCATCCCTTTTTATAGAAAACCTGGGCTTAATGACCCCGCAATTGTTTATCGTTTTTGAGATTCTCACCCTGAATAAACCGCCACGACCATTTTCCTCGTACTCAAATTCCTCTATGTAGCCATATTTCTGGAAGATTTTTAGTACGTGACCCACAAGATTAGATGCTTTAACCTCTACCTCTTCCCTTCCCAGTCTCGAAGCATTTCTTATTGCAACCAAAGCTTCATTCAATGTATCTCCCATTTAAACACCTCACGAAAATTTCCTGAAGCCTAGTTCTGGCGCTATTTCCCTAAAGCATTGCCTGCACAGATGCAACCCGTACCGCCTTATCAGTCCCCTCTTCCTGCCACACCTGTCACATCCATCTTTCCTTCCGTACTTTTTCTTGGGACTAAGCTTGTTCTGAGTCATTAGGACGCCTCCACAATCTCGACCCCATAATTCTTTTTCATGAATTCCATCATTTCTTCCCTCGTTACTCTGAATCTGGCAGGAATCGGACGGCGCTGCAGTCTTCTTCTTGATACCCTGTAGCCACCTTTCCTCTTAAAGGAGACAACGATATCCATTCCAAATATTCCTATTTCAGGATTGTATTTCATTCCCTTGAAATCCGTGTAATCGGAGATCCCGAAACTGTAGCTTCCCTGAGTGGAAAAGGAGTAGCTCAAGCATCTGTTATTTTTTACCCACAAAGCAGACCTAAGAAACTTATCCATCTTTTCACCCCTCAGGGTTACCTTAACCCCTATGTCCTGCCCCTTTCTTATTCCAAACTCCCTATTGGATCTCTTTACGTGCGTGATAGTTGGATTAGAGTCGGTGATCAACTTCAACACGCTTCTTGCCTTTTCCAGCTTTTCACCTGCCTCTCCCACGCCTATGTTGACCGTAACCTTGTCAATGACCACTTCGTTCATCTCCATATCATTCGCCTCCCGGTACGGCTATCTCGCCCTTCGATCTTCCCAAGACAAAAACGTTTGAAACAGTCGTCATGAAATTGTCCTCGCTCTCCACGGTATTTTCCTGATAGCTCCGTGACACATTGATGTCCCTAATGGTTGTGATTATTCCCCTGTGCGACCCGCCAGTCACGTAAACGGCTGTGTCTTTTGCCAGCGGATATACGTCCAACACCTTCTGTTCTGGAAGAGAGATTTTGAGGCTATCGCCTCTCCTGATTCCCTTGTCCTCTGTTAAGATAACCCTTCCATCGTGTGTTGATATCTGAATCTTCCCGCTTTTTATAATATTCTTGCCCGTCACCTTCACAAGCTTCCATTTTGCCTCATCCGGCTGTATGTCAGTCAAAACCATTATACCCTTTTTATCAAGAAGAACTCTCTTGAATACGCCTGTTTCCTTAATGGAGATTACGTCCATAAAACCAATGGGTCTCTGGTAATCCTTGACTATCTTCCCGTCAACCTCGACCTTCCCCCTTGATATTATATTTCTGGCTTCCTTTGACGTGTCCGAGAGCTTTAGAACGTCCCTGATAATAACCATAAGCGGAACACTCTCTTCCCTAGGATGAGGACCGGCTTTAGCTCTGACGGACCAAATAAATCTTTTCCGAGGCTGCTTCCAAGTTGTGGGAGCTGGAAGTCTCTTTACGTGCTTACTCATCTTTTTTCGCCTCCTCTACTGCTTCGCTATTTCCTGTAGTCTCAGGCTGCGGTACAGCTTCGCCGGACGATTGAGGTTCCGGCTGCGGTTCTTCCACCACCTTGTTCCTCATAGAAGCTAACTTTGACAGCCTCTCTTTCCTTTTTTTATCTTCTAGAACGACTTTCGTGATGATGAGGGCGGTAGGATCGATCTTCCTTGGCTTCATCTTGCCGTCCGCTTTTGAAATGTTTATGTTTTCTATAATCACCTTGTTCTGATCCTTTAGAACCTTTATGACCTTGCCCTCCTTTCCAACGATGTTGAACTTCTCGTCCTTATCCGTGTCTCCCTTAATTATTTTGACAAGATCCCCCTTTCTTACTGGGAATCTCCTTACGCCATACCTGGAAATCAGGTCTTTCGATAGATGAATAACTACATCCTTCATCTTGTCACCTCAAACAATTGAGCTGGCCAATGCGGCAACCCTTGGCCATCTCTCTGCAGCCTCCTTGGCAACAGGCCCTTTAATTTCAGTGCCCCTCGTTTCCCCATTGTCTTGCACCAGAACCGCGGCATTATCCTCGAATTCAACCATTAACCCATCCTGCCTTCTGAACGTTTTTCTTTGCCTGATCACGACAGCGTATACCACTTTGCGTCTCATCTCAGGCGAGCCTCTCTTTACAGATGCAATTATCATATCCCCGACAGAAGCCGCGGGAACCCTCCTCTTGGTATTATGGTATGCCTTCACGTTTATCAGGGACAGAACCTTTGCACCGGAGTTGTCCGCGCATTCGAGCTTTGCCCCAAGCGGGAGCCCTCTAATCTGTTTACCAGCCAGCCCCTTCATATAATCACACCACCTTCTCCACTACTACAAATGAAATTGATTTGGCAATGGGCCTGGCGTATGCTATTTTAACGATATCCCCGATGGACACGTGAATGCAGGCGGGAAGATGGGCGTGGTATTTTCTCCTCCTCTTTTCATACCTTTCATACTTTTCATTTTTCCTTAAATATTGTCTTAGAATCGTAACTGTATTCCTCATAGAAATGGATACTACCTCGCCCTCTATTATCGGAGATTTTACGTTTATCTCCCCGTGAAATGGACAGTTCCTATCAGTGCATTCCTCTTCTGGTTCCTTCACTTCTATACCTATGTTTCTCATCTATGCCATCTCCTTCTTGCTTTTTTCATCTTTTCTTCCGGCCTGAGCCTTATCTTTTCAATTGACACTTCTTTGCCCGAAACTAGGATGATACCTCTGGTCTTTGGGATGACCCTGTCGCCCTTTTCAGTTGAGATGACAATGATGTTTTTCCTCTCATCTACACACTTGCCCTTAAGCCCGATAAGGGTGCCATCAGTGTGTCTCAGAATTTGCAAATTAGCTCCTATCATATCTGTGAGGTACGGATTCATTTTTCCACCTCAACCTTAAATCCAAGCTCCTCAAGCACCTTCTTCACTCGCTCCCTTTGATCGCCCTGCAGTTCTATCTTCTCGTCCTTTACAGTACCGCCAGTTGCAGTCTTTTTCTTCAGCGTTTTTGCCAGTTCCTTTATATCCTCCGTGTGCGAATCAAACCCAGACACTATAGTAACGAATTTGCCGTATCTCCTCTTGTCTGTCTCAATCTTTATGATTTGAGATTCCCTAGCAATCTCATCGAGCGGCGTCAATTCCTTGAATATTTTATCATCCCTCATTTTTGAGTCTCCCTTAGCACTGTCTTGACTCTTGCTATCTGCCTCTTCAACGATTCAATCTTCCCGGGACTTGGGGGAGCCCCACCCATTGCAGAAATGCCCCTTTCTCTCATAAGTTCCTCCTTCATCTCCGAGTACTTCTTCTCTAGTTCGTCTTTATTCATCTTTCGTATGTCCCTCGCCTTCAGCTCCTCCAACGTTGCTCACCCCCTCAAGTTGAACCTTTGAAACACGCACATCATCAGGCAACTTTACATCGCTCCTTAGAATTTTAACTGAAATTCCTATAATTCCCGGTTTGGTCATGGCAATTGCATAGCCTTTGTCTATGTATTCCGAGGGATTTCCAGAAGAGATAACCTTTCCAGATGTGTACTTTACCCTTCTCGCCCTCTCGCCGGTCAGTTTACCTCCCATCCTGATCTGCCCTCCTCTAGCACCGGCGTCCATTATTCTCTTTAGAATGCTGTGACCGGCCCTTCTGAAATGCCACCCTTTTTCAATTGAACGGGCAAGTTTCTGGGCCATTATTTGTGCACTTAGTCCGGGCTCTTGCATTCCTTCAACCTTAATTAAAGGACTAGCGAGATTGAACTTTTTCTCTAGTGTTATTTCCATGTTCTTTATCTTTGAGCCCCTCCTTCCAATAACCAGCCCTGGCCTCTCCACCTTTAAAAGAACGATAGTATTCTGGGGCGTTCTCTGTATGTCCACCCCGCCAAAACCGGCATCCCAGATTTCGTGAACTAAATATTCTTTAATAAGCTGTCTCCTTATGTTTTCCTGAAGAAACTTCAATTCTTTCATTCCGACTCCTCCAATATTATCTGAATGTGTACCCGTTCTCTGTAAAACTTCCCGCTTGAGCCGTAAGCCTTGAAAGTGTAATACTTTATGGGTGCTGCAGGTTGAGCAACCGCGTTTCTTATGAAAAGCTTCTCTGAATCAAGCTGCTTGAACTCAGCATTGTTTTCAGCGTTTTGAAGCGTTTCGAGGACGTACTTGGCTGCCTTTATTGGATATCTGCCTGGACCTACCCCTTTCTTGTGAGACACGGAATCCATGAATTTCCTATAAGGAACCGCCTTCCTCTTGGATATTACATCCTCAAGATAGCCCTTAGCCGCATCCAGTTTCATCCCCTTGATCGTCCTAACTACTTCAAGTGCATCCCTGGGAGAGATTGGAGTATTAATCGAAGTGGCACGAGCACTTTTTTTCTTATCCGTTTCTAATACATACTTCATCTTGAAAACCTCACTTGAGCGGCAGGAACTTTGAGCCTCTTGTAGCTCCAACTCCTGGACCTGAGTGTTTCACCTCTTTGCGTGTTTGCGAAAATTCTCCGAGATAATGCCCGATCATCTCCTCCTTAATCGTGAAGGTCTGATAGCTGCTCCCATTGTGAACGGAAACTGTCTTTCCCACGTACTGAGGGAGTATCACCAGATCCCTGACCCTCGTCTTAACGGAATCCCTCTCTAGGAGCTTGTCGTGAAGCCTCTGCTGTTCTATGTTATACCCTCTCTTCAGCGATCTTCTTGCCCTTGCAGGCATTATCTTCAAGAGCTGTGACAGATCCATCTCTGCGAGCTCGTCCACCGTTTTGCCTTTGAAAAGTATCTCTTTTCCCCTTTCTATTATAGCCTTCGTGGCTTTCCTTTTAGACCTTTTAATGGCCTTTTGAGACCTCTGTCTTCTATCTTCAGGCATTCTTCTTCACCTTTTTCCTTGGCGACAGCCTACCCACTTTTCTGCCCGGCGGCGTATTCCTGCCTACCGTCGAAGGCCTTCCAACGTGCTGATGATTTCCGCCTCCATGCGGGTGATTCACCGCATTCATTGCGACACCCCTTACGCCGAATGGCCGTTTAGCCCTGCTCTGAAAAGCATGTATTTTCTTACCCGCCTTTAGGAAGGGCTTGGTGTTCCTTCCCCCTCCTCCCACGACGCCTATGGTGGCAAGGCAGGATGGTTTGATATCCATCAATTTTCCGGATGGAAGCTTTATTGTCACATTTTCGCCGTGTGAGACAACAGTGCAGAACGCACCCGGTGTTCTTGACAAATTCCCTCCAGATCCTGGCCTTACTTCTACATTGAATATAAGCGCACCATCGGGTATAAGACCAAGTGGAAGCGTATTTCCTTCCAGTGGTTCGGCATTTGGCCCTCCCTCTATCTTTTGGCCAACAAACATACCATTGTGAGCAATAAAATTCACAACTTTCTCTCCATTCAATCTAACCTGTGCAACGGGAGCATAATGCCCAGGGTCCCTCAGCAGTTTCTCTACACGCCCTTCCCAGGAAGCTGCCACAGGATACCTTATGTCACCGTAATGTCTGTGGCTTGGGCTCTTATACATCAGCCCCCCACGACCTCTCCTTTGAACCAACAACTTCTTTCCCATTTTAGATCACCTCAGAATATACCCAGCCGGGTAGCAAGTTCCTCCGCAGAAAAATCACTTGAAATCCTCACAATTGCCTTTTTCCCTTCCTTGTCCCTGATTATATTCACCTTGCTTACCTTCATGCCTGAAATTTCCTCCACGGCTCTCTTTATGTCTGATCTTGTGGCCGTTTCATTGACAATGAACCAGATCGTATTGTTCTTTTCTATTTGCAGCATTGATTTTTCTGTCACGAATGGCTTGGTTATAATGTCATAGGGAGTTGTCATATTTTCCACCTTTTTATATCTTCCAGCGCACTTTCGGTCAGAACCAAAAGCCTTCCTGGATGGCCTCCAGGTGCAAGAACGTATGCATTGATCTCATTAGGAACTACCACGTCAGTGCCCGGAAGGTTTCCGACCGCCTTAACCACGTGTTCCTTGTTCGCAACCACAAACAGAATACTCTTCGGAGTGACGTACTTCCTACCCCTGCTCTTTCCCCTTCCTGCTCTTATTTTAGTACCTTCCTTTGACCTTAGAATATCGTCATAAACTCCAACGTTCTTTAGCACTTCAACCGCTTCGCTTGTCTTCTCTATCTTTTCGAATTTATCCTCAAGGATCACGGGGAGGGATTCTATAGTGAACCTGTGTCCTCTCCTCCTTACAATCTCGGGATCTGCTGTCGATGAAAGAGCGGACAGTTTTGCAATGATTTTCTCTTTCTTGTTGATCTTTATGTGCCAGTCCTTTTCCTTGACAGGATGAAATGCTGAACGGCCTCCTCTTGCATTGCTCAACAAAACACCCCTTGAGGTCCCCTGCACCCTTGGATATCTAGAAATTCCGTGGTTGGGACCTAGATTATGACCCACACGCCTGTTCCCAGAGTAATAGTAGCTCCCATAAGGAGCTCTTCCGTTTGACATGTATGCGTTGGCAAACCTCTGGATTAAATCTGCTCTGAGAGGCATTCTGAAGGCATCAGGCAGTTCTAAAGCCCTCAAGACCTTTCCTTCCAAAGAAAGTATGTTCGCCATGATCAGACCCCCTGCTTGCTTTCTAAAGATATGTACGTAAGTGATACCTTGTCTACGTCAGGAACAACTTGCCTTACAGGGTCACGGAGCTTTATTATCCTCTTGGTGGAACCAGGAACGCTTCCATGAAGGACGATGTAATCGTTTGAAATCTCCCCATAACCTAAGAACCCACCTTTGGGCGTTATCTGATTATCCTGTGGTTTTCCGTAGAAGAGAACCCTCTTATTGAATTCGGTCCTCTGGTGAAAGCCTACCTGACCAGCCTGTGGAACTGTATTCCTAACCCAGTCAGGATGCCACGGCCCTAGTGTGCCTATCATCCTTCTGTGCTTTCTGTTCTTCCTAGGTAGCAGTTTGACGCCCCATCTCTTGACGTGACCCTGAAATCCTTTACCTTTAGTCACGGCTATAACGTCCACAAATTTTCCAGGTGAAGAAAAGGAGCTGAATGATACCTCCTTCCCCAGGATTGACTTTGCATAATCAATTCTTTCCTTTATTCCGCCACCTCCGATCCTTATCTCCGTAATATCCGGTCTTTTCTTGGAGACGGCTTTGACCTTGCTGTTCTGTATCAAGGCCATTATTCTTACATCATACGCGTCACTTTCGTTTATTTCATTTCCCTTGTACTCTTTGGAAATCGGAACGATCTTACTCAGCTCATTTATTGAAGACGGATCGTATGTCTCCGATAGCACATACTCACCATATGGACCGTTCCCGTAGACCCTCATGCCAACAACCTTGATAGGAGGTACCTCGATTACGGTCACTGACGAGGCTACCTCAGAACCAGCAGTAGTACTACTCTTCCTATAATCTACGAAGAGGGCGTGCGTCATTCCGGCCTTGAACCCTACAAAGCCCTGGAGCCTTGGACCGTCCTTTATTTCGGGCCAGGACCTAATGTGGGGTATAGATGATCTCGCGCGCTTCCTGGGATAGTATCCCATAGAGCCATGTCTCGAATGGTTTGGAGTTGCCATTTACACCACTTTCGCAAAGCCGTTGCGTCTTGATGTTCTCACAATTTCTGAGACATCACTGGCACTATCGCCAAAAGACGTGAAGCTTCTGCTCTTTCGACAAAACATGTTTATATTTAAATAAATCGCATTTGAATTGGAGGCTTATTTTTTATTTAGCTCTTCTTTTATTTTATCGTACTCCTCCTTTGTTATGGAACCACTGGCCAATCGTTCGTCAAGTATGTCCATTGCTGATTTTTCCTTTAATTTCTCGCTTTCGTGCCATCCTTCCCCTGATGCAATCCCCAATATCCATATTATAAAGAAGATCAGAAGCACAACTGGAACAATCATCATTAGACTCATCCAAAAGATTCCCCCGTAGCCCCATCCAAATCCCATCATTCCGTAGTAGCCATAGTATCTATAGGCGGCATACCTTGGAATGAAGACAGCACTGAGCACTATTGAAAGGACTACCATGAACACTATTAGACCTATGAATATCCAGAACACCTTCATTATGCTATTTTTCATTTTTCCACCTGCATTCTAAATCTATGAAAAACTATTTAATTCCGTCCTGAAACACATTTCAATTTACCTTGAAATCCTTTTCAACACTACCTTATTCGTTGCTCCATGCCTGAGCCTTTCTACAAGACCCTTAGATTCAAGGCGATTCAATATTCTAGTTACGGTGGCCTTTGAATATCCACCGGATCTAGCGATGTCGCGTTGAAGCATTGACCCGCCGGCGCTCATCAGCATTTCTACCACCTCTCTCTCACCAGAATCGAGGAAGTCTAGTACCTTCCCCAAATCTTCTCCTGTGATCGGAGCATCTCCTGTATTTTGTATCACATTCAATTTCTCCACGTTCTTGAAGAGGCTCATTACTGAAAATATTAAAAGAGTACTAGATATTCCCATCCCCATATAAACAAAGAGCGTAAAAGGTACTCCTTTCACATCGTTGAATATGGAGGAATAACGCATCAGAAATAGGATGAACGAAAGGAGTATCAGGAAGATAACAGATGAAACTGCAAGAACTGCTGATATTACAACAGTCAGGATGAATCGATTCAGCTTTCGTTCACCCGTTTCCCTAGCCATTGAATCACTTTATGCATTCTCTCATATCAACTCTTTCCATTACAGTGGCAATAAGCAATACGTGCGGATGATGAACGCCTCAAGAGTTAAATGCTTCTTAGAATCCATTGAGAGCAGCACTTATGTATATTCAAAATGGGCGCATTTATTGGTCACACTAAATAATTAGAGGCCTAGGAATGTCTGAAAGGTGGGGAGGGTACCAATCCTTGTATCTAGAACAGATACTCTATGAGGTTTACTTGCATATAGACCCTGCCAGGTGCATAAAGGCAGCCCTCCCTAACTGGATCGAGAGGAAAGATAGAGTGAACTAGCTATAGGTCTGCCTCTGGGTCAGAGCTGAGAATTCCTTACATATCATGCAAAAGATTCCTCAAGCTACCTGGCATTTATTAAGCATACAGCCCCTCTCAACCTCGATTCGGTCTGCCGTAGCAATGGCAAGTTACCGATTATTCACACTTTGAGTAACCACAGGTCTTGCAGGTAAGACATCCATTCTCAAATACGAGCGTTTCGTTGCCGCACTGAGGACAGGTCATAAATGAAGTTTCTTTCTTTTCCTTTGTTTTTCCCACGGAAACGAGGAACTCTCCAGTTAGGGTGGACTGCGGATACTCCCCCTTCATCGCAAGTTCTATGGCCTTAGCCACCCCGTCTGGAACCGAAGTAATCTTCGATCCATTCATGAACGTCGTTGTCTTTCCCTTAATCCCGGATAGCGCTTTTATTACTCGCGATATGTCTCCCCCTTGCTGTAGATACAACGAAATCAGCCTGCCTATTGCCTCGGAATAGGCCTTTTCCTCAGATCCAGACTTTCCGACGTTTACAAACACCTCTACTGGATTTCCGTCCGAATCAAAATTAATGGTTGTGTAGAGCTTTCCTGTCTCCAGCAGCGGAAAGACTATTGTTCTCCCTGATAGTACCATGGACCTTTCGAATTCCTTTTTTTCCTTCTTTTTCATGGCCTCCTTTGTAAGCAGGATTCCTTCCCTAGACCCTTCCCTGTAAACGGTTATCCCCTTGCATCCTGCTTTCCACGCCGCAAGGTATATCTTCCCGACCTCATCTGCAGTGGCTGATGACGGAAGATTAACCGTTGACGAGATTGAGTGGTCGACGTACCTCTGTATGGTGGCCTGCAGCCTAACTCTAAACATCGGATCTATCTTATGAGCTTCAACGAAATATTCTGGAAGATCCGCCTCGTCCTTGATGCCGTATAACTCCATATACTCCCTTACAAGGGGATGGTAAACCTTGAATGTCTGTTTGGATAATGACTCGCTTCGTCTCGTGTAGGAAAAGGCAAAGACCGGCTCTATTCCGCTTGATGTACCTGCCAATGCTGACCCGCTCCCGACTGGTGGGACTGTTATCAGGGCAACATTCCTCAACCCGAATTTCTTAATCTTGTCCAGGACGTCCTGTTCGAGCCTTAGAATAAACGGAGACTTTAAATGTTTCTCAAGTTCGAATGCCGGAAACGTTCCCTTTTCTGCAGCGATATTCGCACTCTCGTCATATATCGCATTCATGATTTTCTTGAACAAAGAATCGATGAACTTGATTGATTCTTCCGTATCGTACTTTATTTTCATCTTTATCAGCATGTCAGCCAGACCTGTGAATCCAACACCTATCCTTCTGCTCTTTGCAGCTTCCTCCGTCTGTTGCTTCAGAGGATGCTTATAGAGATTGTAATCAACTACATCATCAAGGAATCTAACCGTATATCTAACAGCCTTTTCGAGATCTTCCCAGTTCAGCTCCGGATTCTCGAAGGGATTTCTAACGAATTCGGAAAGATTGACGTTACCAAGGTTGCATGCGCCATAGGATTCCAATGGAATCTCAGAGCAGGGATTGGTCGTCAGTATTTCCATCCCGTTATATTCAGAAGTACTTTCCCTTTTCATGGTATCCCAGAATATTAGCCCTGGCTCTGCCCAGTTCGTAGCTGAGTCTATGAGTTCGCTCCAGAGTTCTCTTGCGCGCACAGTTTTCTCGATTCTTTTGACTTTTTCGCTCTCATAGTACAGGGTGAAATCATCGTCATTTTCCACTTTTTTCATGAACTCGTCCGTTATTCTTACTGATATGTTTGCGTACCTGACCCTATTCAGGTCTCTCTTAATCTTTATAAAGTCCAGTATATCCGGATGGTCAACCCTTATGGTGATCATCAGGGCGCCGCGCCTACCGGATTGACCGATAGTGCCCGTAGTCTCAGACATTATATTCATGAAAGAGACGCTGCCAGTCGACCTGAGCGCTGCATTGTTGACGGGTGCTCCCCTAGGCCTTAGTACCGATATATCTGTCCCTACGCCTCCGCCCAGAGAATATGTTCTTGCCGCTTCTTTCGTCCATTCAAATATAGATTCAAGCGAGTCGTCCCCTATTGGTATAACGTAACAGTTATTCAGGGTCACCCTCCTCTTGTACTTTTCCTGACCTGCCCCAAAAAGTATACGACCCCCGGGAACCATCCTGAAATTTTCAAGTAGCCAATAAAACTTGTTTTCCCACTCAGACACCTTTGAGGAACTTTCAACTGAGGCAATTTCTCTTGCTACCCGCCTCCACATTTCTTCGGGCACCTTTTCAACAAGGTTGCCGTCAAGATCTCTCATCGCATACTTGTCAATAAACACCCTTGCTCTAAGTTCATCATTGCTAAACCTGGCAAGGGTTTCAGACGGGATTTCCTCCAGCGTTTTCTCAATGATTTCATCATCTTCTGCTGCCATTTACACCACTGTGACTGAATACTATAGCAAGTTCTACTTAAGTTTTTTTTTGAACGGACTTGATGGGAATTTGAAACTTCACATACAATTGATTACATGCTAAATGATCTATCCATGTAAAATATACCCGTACTTCCCGAAATGCTTTTCTCATTGTACGAAATTGAGCCACCTACGGTACCTCGCGGATTGTTTCGGCAGCCAGCGCATCTTCTATCAAATCCAAACGTTAACGGCCCAATCTAATTTTAAGGGGAGCCATAAACAAACTAAATAAATTTGATAAAATATAAATATCGAATTTTTATGAAGTATGGTATGGCTGAAGGATTCACACCTGAGGACGAGAAGCTGGCTGGTTTGCTCATTCAAATGGGCGTTCCTAGGAACGTATCGAAAGCTTTGGTGTACATGAAGAATAGACAGGAAACTACTTCTGTTGAGATAGAAAAGAATGCCAATCTTAGGCAGCCAGAGGTATCTATAGCTATGAGAATTTTGAAGGAACACGGATGGATAATGAAGAGGGATATTAAGAAGGAGGGAAAGGGAAGGCCTGTTCATGGTTACAGACTAGCAAAACCATTCAACGAGATAGTTAAAGAACTGGAAGAGGAGCAGAGAAAGAAAATCTCAGATATGCAAAATGTGCTTGGGCAGATACAGGAGCTTGTGTTTTAAAAGACTCTGAGAGCCCGAATTAGGACTCGATTTTCCTTATTTCATTTTCTGTAGATACTAAAACTGTCTTTTTCCCGCCTAGAAATAGACCTGTTTCAACGACCCCAGTAATCCCCTTTATTTTCAGATCCAAAGACTCAACGTTGCCTTTATCTGACCGGGTGCAGTCGCAAATCATATTCCCATTGTCAGTTATGAAACCCTCCCTAAGTTTACATTTAAGGCCAAGTAATTCGATATTCTTAATAATCGTGGCATGGCCAAACTGCATTATTTCAACGGGTATTCCCCTCTTTTCGGGTATTTTCGTTACGAGCTTTTCATCTGTTATTATGACAAGGTACCTTTTTGACTTCTTCCAAACCATCTTTTCCCTGGTTAATTGCCCGCCTCCACCCTTAAGAATGTTTAGATCACGATCCACTTCGTCGGCTCCGTCAACAGTTATGTCTATCCAATCGACGTCATCTATGTTTACTGTCTTGATGCCCAATCCCCTCGCAAGATTTTCAGAGGATATGGAAGTTGCTACGCCGACGATCTTGTCTTTTTGCCTGCTCTTTGCGAGTTCCTTTATGAACTCCGAAGCCGTCGTCCCTGAGCCAAGGCCTACAACGTTCCCTTCTGCGATATACTTTATCGCCTCTAACGCAACCTGGAGCTTTTTATCCATGATGGCACCCTCGGATGTTTACCCAGGTAAATGCTTGTATTCATTATAACTTTATTCTGTCGGATAACACTATATAAATATAAAGCCCCCATTTACTGAAACGGGAATGCTTCTACTTTCCCAAAAGCCGAATAATGAAGATCATTAATACTTGGGTATAAATTTCTCATAGCCCATTCTTAAAGCGTTGTCGTCCAGATGGGTATAGATTTGCGTCGTACTTATACTTGAATGGCCTAGCAGAACCTGTATTATCCTGAGATCTGCACCGTTCCTGAGTAGGGATGTTGCGAAAGTGTGCCTGAAGGTATGTGGCGTAATCTTTTTTTGAATTCCGGACCTTGCAACGATTGATCTAATTATTCTTTCAACAGTTACAGGGGATATTTTCTTGCTCCTGGATGTGGGGAATAAGAATTCGCTTTTCCTGCTAGACTTTGCATAGGCCAAATAAGACCTAAGATCCTGAACGACCTCGTTACTGAACACCACAAGCCTGTCCTTGTCTCCCTTTCCGCTTCTAACCTTTATCGTCTTACCGTTGACATCGATATCGCCAAACTTAAGGGAACACAGTTCTGATACCCTCAGACCTGTGTAAACCAAGAGTTTAACGATGAGCCTTTCTCTGAGGTCTATGCAACTGTTCAGTATTGTTTTGACCTCATCCGTGTTAAGATAATTGGGTACCTTTTGAGGTCTCTTAGGAGCTTTCAATCTACCGATGTTCTCAAGGCTCAGATAATCTATGAGCGACTGCAAGGCTCTCACATATAGATAGATGGTACTCTTAGAATATCCCTTGTCTATGGCAAGATATTCCTTGAATTTTTCTATGTTTTCTATGTTTATTTTATCCGCATCGTAATCTATGTACTCTAGAAATTGTTTTGCAACATAACCGTACATCTTGACGGTATTCCTGCTCTTTCCGTTTCCATAGAGCCTTTTTATGAAGTTGTCTGTCACGTCTGTGTCTAAACTGAAAGCCTCTTTTTGGCCCATTATTATATTAATAATTACGACAAATATAAGACTTTTGTCTGAATGGGAAAAATGTCAAGATTAATGTTCGTCTTGTGATTCGAGAAGTGATGGAATTTAATACAACTGAACTTCAAAAACTGGAAGAAATATCTAGACTGGCTACTTCAGAAATAAGAAATGAGGCGGAAGAAATAGATGAAAATTCTAGGTATCCGTCTGAACTGGTAAAGAAGCTCGTGAACATTGGTTTATTTGCATTCTACATACCCAGGGAATACGGCGGATTTGGGTTTTCACTGGGATCCCTGATGGAATCCATAAGAATCATTTCCAGGGAATGTGGATCCACTTCTCTAATCCCCGACGTAACCGTTTCCCTTTCGGGAGAGCCGATAATGAAATACGGAAGCGAGTTCCTGAAAAATAAATATCTTGGAAAGATAGCGCGTGGATCCATAGGAGCGCTTGCAATCACAGAGCCGGGAGCTGGATCTGATGCTGCCGGAATAAGAACACTAGCAGAGCGCAGAAACGGCAAATACCTCATAAACGGAACGAAAACGTTCATAACAAATGGCCTTCAGGCGGAGTTTTTCGTTGTCTCTGCCCTCACTGACAGTAAAAGGAAACACTACGGCATGACGCTTTTCGTCGTAGACAAGAATAGCGATGGCCTCTCAATAGGGAGGGAGTTCACCAAGATGGGCATAAGGGGTACGAGTACGACCGAAGTCTTGCTTGAGAACGTTGAGGTGGAAGAGAATCAGGTGTTAGGCCAAATTAACGACGGATTCAGGATAGAAATGGAAACCCTCGATGTCGGAAGGATAGGGATAGCCTCTCAGGCAGTTGGAATTTCAGAGGGGGCTGTTGGAGACGTTTTGAGATATGTAAGAGACAAAGGGATTGCTTTAAACGAACAGCATAGATTTACGCTTGCCGACATGGTGAACCAGCTGCACTCCTCAGTCACGAAATTCCACCAGGCAGTTGATTTCGTGATGAGGGAAAAGGACGCAACGCTAATGAGTTCTTTGTCTAAGCTTCAGGCTGGCGATTCTGCGGTCGGCATAACTGAAAAGGCCATAGAAATCCTTGGTCATTATGCATTCACAAGGGAATATCCGGCGGAAAGGAGATTTAGGGAGGCAAAGATAACGCAGATATACGAGGGGACAAACGAAATTCAGAGAATAATAATTTCCCGTGAGGTGCTTAGAAAAGGTCTTCCGGTATTTTAAAGAGATGCCTTAACCAGCTCATACTTCTCGACGTCCTTCATTTCTGCTACTGGGGTAAGAGGATCGTGCTCAAATATGAGGAGCCATTTTTCGTCAGCTGCCCTGCTAAGCAATTCCTTCTTCCTCTCGAATGAATCCATTGGGTAAAGATCATATGCCATGATATAGGAGGGTTTTATATGAGCGGAGGTCGGTATCAGATCTCCGAAATGGCAAATAGTCTTGTTTCCTACCCTTAGAAACACTATTTGATGACCTTTGGTGTGCCCTCCGGATTTCACAAGCTCTACACCCGGAAAGATCTCTTCGTCCCCGTTGACGAGTTCAATATTTCCATCTAGATTCTTGAAATTCAGGTAGTTGTAGTTCGGCTTCGTTTTCTCATTCGGGTTAAGTATCTCGTCCATCGTATCCCTTTGCATATAATATTTCGCGCGGGGAAAGGACGGCACTATTTCCCCCTGATGATACATCGTCGACCAACCAGTGTGGTCTAGGTGGCCGTGCGTTATTATGACGTGCGTAACGTCATCCCTGTTTATGCCGAGCCTCCCGAGATCCTCGATAAGGTTTCTCTCCCTTCTGATTTCGTATATGTTCAGCATTTTGCTGTCGAATTTATCTCCCATGCCAAGATCAACTAGAGCTACGTAATTCCCGTGCCTAACGACAAGCACGTTTGTTGCCAGAGTTATCCTGTTCCTGTCGTCTGCCTTGAAGAATTTCTCCCAGACAGGCTTGGGAACAACGCCGAACATAGCCCCACCGTCAAGCTTGAAGGTTCCGTCGCTGGCAAGATCAACCCTATAATCATTAAGTTGCATTATTTTGTTATTAAAAATCCATATTTATGCATATCCTAGCCTATAAGACGAGAAAATTCGTCATGAGAAGATACCCTTCTGCCATTGACAGTAACGTCCCTCCCTTTGCACCGTATCTCAGCGAATTGCCATGAATTTGCAGTTGCAATGTCTTCGAATTCCTTTTTGTATTCTCTGTCTACGGAAACAACGATCGAACCAGACGAGCTCGAAGAGAGTTTGATGGCCCTTCTCCCCGGCCTTTCATCAACGATCAGGGGCCTAGTCGCGGAATAATTCACGTCAAACCCCCGACGGTTAAGGATAGAAATCTCTTCCAATCCCCTAATTAACCCGCCCTCAGAAAGATCATGGACGTAGTGAATATCCTTTTTATAGGAAGAAAAGAGTCTCACGTATTTTTCTATGGAAAGGTCTTCGAGGTCAAATGCACGTTTTCCAGGCTTCATTCTTTCGAGGAAGAATTCCATCTCTGCGCCGATCCTTCCGACCACGTAAAAAGCATCCTCCTTTGTCATTCGTTTGTAACTGAATATAGGTCTCTGAAAGCCAACCAACGCCAGAGAACCCGCCACGCCTGATATGGTATTCTCGTAATTTCCAGTGTGTCCAGATGCGACCTTTATGTTTCTATGTTCCAACTCCAGGAGAAGAAAATCCACATAATTCCAGTAATCATCCCCAGCATCTGCCGGTTTCTCTATGTCAATCATAGCAATCTTCGGCTCCCTCCCTGAAGTCAGAAAATCGTTCATTGGAAAAATGAGTGAAAGCATTGCATTTTCGATGGACGTAAGAAATGGGTAATAAACCATCGGCTCTATTTTAAATATTAGAGTCCTTCCTCCAAAATTTCCAAATGAGAAG
Source organism: Thermoplasmatales archaeon (assembly GCA_038729485.1). Lineage (GTDB taxonomy): Archaea > Thermoplasmatota > Thermoplasmata > Thermoplasmatales. Next base: position 98,031 of record JAVYRX010000002.1, read on the forward strand.
TCCGAGCCTATTACATTGGACTCGAGCATCGCACTTCTGTGATTGGTTATAATTTTGCTTAGCCTCTCCAAATCTACCTTGCCGAATCCCATCTTCCCGAAGCTTAGTTTTAATAGAATTTAAATATTATGCGATAGATGATTACTAGACTCGGTCCCGCAGGAAGGGGTACTGCGGTATCATCTGTAAGGGTTGGGTTATCTGACATCAGCAAGCTTGAGCATTGGATAGCTCTCGAGCTAAATGCAGAAATGTCCTACATTTCAAGAATGGATAGATTGATGAAAATTCAGGACACATCTCTCCTTATGAGGGGTGCCAAGTCCATCCTGATTTTTCTTGTAAAGTATGGACGGGGAAAGGAGCCACCCACCGGTTATGGAAAGATTGCTTCCTATGCCCTATACAGCGATTATCATGATACAATAAAAGATCAAATAACGAAATTCGTAACTGAAAACGGCCTCTACGTTGACATGTTCAGAGTGTACGTCGATACGGGACCTGTAGAAGAGCGGGGGATTGGTTCACAGGCAGGACTTGGATGGATTGGAAGAAATTCCATGTTGATCAACAGAGAGCTAGGTTCGTTTACATTTATTGGAACCGCCGTCACGGACGTCGTGATAGATTCCCAAACATTCCCCCAGGCAGATCTTTGCGGGAGATGCACAAGATGCATAGACAGCTGCCCCACACACGCGATAAGGAGCGACAGAACCGTTGATTCCAATCTGTGCATTTCCTATCACACTATTGAAAATAGGGGTGTCATACCGAAAGGGGTTGCAGCAAAGATGGACAACATGATTTTCGGATGTGACATTTGCAACGATGTGTGTCCTTGGAATTTTTCAAAGGAAGGAGTAAGATCTGATTGGATAGAGGACAGGGATTTCCTCACAGCAATGAAACTCGAAGATTTGGCCTACGTAGACAAGGAAAGCTTCAATGATAAATTTAAATCAGCTGCATTGAAAAGAGCCGGTGACGCTGGACTTGCCAGGAATGCAACCGTTGCTCTCTTCAACTCAGGAAGGGAAGACATAGTCAGAGATGTCGCAATGAACTTCGACGACGTTAGGGGTTCTCAGGCCCGTGCACTCCTTGGATCCAAATAGCACTACCTACAAGTAGATATAATCAATTAAGTTATGGAACTATGTATAGCAGAAAGGTTATTGTCACAAATATCTCCTCGTATAACGATCAGAATTCTAGGACAAGGGGTAGAGAGATTTATCTGGACGAGTATGAAGAAGAAAAAGGAGGAAACGTGCAAACGTTCACGTTCGGCCCTGATTTCATAAATGAATTGATGAAGGGCATATCGCAGGGCATGGGGATTCAGACAAAGCCATCCCAGAAAATAGTTCTTAGACTTACGGATGAGGAGTACGAATCTTTGGGAATAAAATTTGAGGTTAATGATATATATTCCCTCACCTTTGACGATGGAAAAATTGAGTTCAGGAGAGAGGGCATATAGATTATGGATTTAGCTTTGTTATGGCTTAGTACAAAATGTTTTAATATCAAATTTTTCATAATTTGCCAATGAAAGATGAAGACCTGAATAAGCTGGCCACCGCACTTAATCCCGAACGGCTAGAGAAGGTCCTGGAAAGGGACAGGGAGGAACTGGAGCTCGAGAAGATCACAGATGAGATCCTAGGCAGTGGAAGAAAGCAAGGCAATTCTTCCAAAAAAGAAAGGAAAGAGATGGCGAAGAAAATATCCAGGAAGTACTACGAGATTGGCAACAAACTGGTTGAAGATGCGCAGTACTCCGAAGCGGTGGATATTTATACCAAATCAATAAACATACTCAAAAGGGTCAACAACAGGAAGGCGGTAGATTCATACTTTAATAGAGCTATTACGCTTGCGATGATGGGATATCCCAAGATGGCCCTGGATGATCTTAATGTGATTACTAGGACTGGGACTCCGAAGGCAGACATATTCTTTGTAAAGGGACAGATATTCGAAAGCGCCGGAAAATACAAGCTGGCAGAAAGGATGTACGAAAAGTGCCTGACCATTGACCCGGATTTCCACCGTGCATCCTACAGCCTTGAGAGGCTCAGGGCCTCGAGAAAATGATCTGAGCTCTAACCTAATATGAGAAGAAAATTCATTTTCAAATGGAAAAGAGCTTCCGTATCCTAGGGCGCTTTCTCTGGGATCGATAACGAGACTGCTCATTGAAATTTCAATAGTTTGCCATTTCATCCACTCTCATTATTTCCCTCATTACGGAGGTAGCATACGCCCCTGGAGGAAGACTGAAAGTCACTCTGCCGTCGGAACACTCCAAATCCGATACTCGTAGAAATATATTCCTCCTTTCACCGGGGGAACTGAGGCCAAACGGAAGCTTGAAATCCACGGGTGTCACACCCTCTTCTTGCAAAATCCTCGTTTCAATTTCACCCATCATTCCTGAAGAAAACTCCGAATTGTAACCCAGAACTATACCCGTTGGGGATCCTAACCCAAGATTGAAAGCTTCCCTGAATTTTCCTATATTTATGCCGTTTACTTTTATCAGTTCCCCCTCAGTCCTGAAAACGTCCCCCACTTCCACGCCCTTCGTCAATTTTATCCTTTGGCTTGCCACTTTGTTAAATAAATAACCCTGGTAACCGTGAATGAACATGGAGACGAGGTTCTGAGGGAGCTGCTTTATTGCCCCGATATAGTTGCCACTGTTCTCCTTGAGAAATTTGAGCAGCTTTATTTCCAGATCAAGAGAGCTTGGAAATTCTGATAGCGCTCTTTCTATGTCCATTGTTTGATAGAAATCATTTCTAATTGAGGAAAACCTGTCATCACCGGGAAACCCAACGAAAAGTCTCACTGCCTCCTCGTAATTTCTTCTCACTATCTCCCTTCCGACTAAATGCGTCACGGGTCTAAGCGGTCCAAATCTTTGCGGTCCATAGAAGTTTGGAACTAAACCTGATCTTTTGATTTCAAGACAATTGTTCTGCAGAATGTTCTTGTCGCAGTCCCTTACGACAATTGCGAATTTATTGCTCGAATGGGAACCTAGCGTCAGTGGCTCATCAAGATAAAAATGCTCCAAAACTGTGAAATCGTTGAGATGTATCTCTTTATATCTGACGCCAGGTATTGAGAAGTATTGGATCTTTACGCTTCTTTTATCCTTTGTTCCTGAAAAATATACCCTATTTACAGAAACGTGGTATATCCTTGCAAGGAACCTTACCAGCCTATTGTGTTCCCAATTCTTTACCTGAACCTTTAGTACCAGGACCTTCCCTTCCGGTTTCTTTTCTATTGCACCGAAAACCTCCTCCACCATGAAGTCCTCCGGTGATGCCCTCAGCTTTCCGCCAGATGGGTTCAGCTCATGATAAAAGCCCGCAATGCCGATCGTAGAAAATTCCATCTCTCCTGTTAACGCTATATTAATTAACTAATTTATTCTACCCTATCAAATGTGGGATGGCCTTAAAGGTAATAGAAGAAGGAATGGTATCTACGGTACTCTAATTGGTATCGTGGTAGGTTCAATCCTTTTATATCTATCATTCTATATCTCTTTCCTTTATCTTCTCATACCAGTAATTATACTTGTTATATTCCATTATACAAAACTATGGAGATTCTCGGACAGAACATTCTATGGATTTATCACAATAGTGGTTGCGTTTTTCATCGCAATCGCCGGCATCTCCACCTCGATAACAGGGGCTCCGCACGAATCAACTCTCGTTGTTTCCCAATCCACCACAAATTACGACGTACATTTTTCGTATCAAAATGTGAACGGGAACTATATTTTCAATTTCACTCTCCCATTGAAGAATGTTACAAACAGCTCTTCGGTTGCACTTTTAGATCTGTTTACCAATAAGACGATTCTCACAAATAACGCTACCTTGTCTACCAATGAGAGTTCCCATTATTACTCCTGGAACGTTGGTCAGCTATCGCCAAGAGCCTACGTCGTCGTAATCAAATTCAACGTGCTTCAGAACAACACATCGCTGGGAAAACAGGCTGAATTTCTTGGCCCAGTACTTGTTTCTTCCGCAGCAGTAATACTGTTTCTCTCTGAAAGCCTCATTTTGACGTACCTCCTAGTAACGTTCCTATTCTTTCTTGCCTTCGCATTTTTTGCCAGAGCGATCACCACGTCCAGGCAGAGAAAAGAAATGGCAGGAGGAAGAAGACCTCCTTCCAGCGAGATAGAGGAAATCCAGAAAAAAAATTAGGCCAAAAGTCCGAGCTCCGTGACCTTGCTTAGAACTTCCTTAGCATGATTTTTTGGACTGACCTTTGGGAACTTGAATGCCACTTTACCGTCCTTTCCGATAATGAATGTGACCCTTTTGGCAGATGTTTCCCCGAGAACTCCGTATTTGCTTGCTATCTCCTTCGAATGGTCCGGAACGAGAAGAAAAGGAAGAGCATATTTTTCTGCAAACCTCTTGTGTGAATTCTCAGAATCCACGCTAATGCCGAAAACTTCGATCCCCTTGGACTTGAAATCTGGATAGCTGTCTCTAAATTCGCAGGCCTCTGTAGTGCATCCCGGAGTAAAATCCTTGGGGTAAAAGTAAATGACCACTACCTTCCCCCTGTAGTCCGAAAGTTTTTTCCTTCCATTAAACCCCGGAACATCGAAATCTGGAGCTGCATCCCCTTCCCTTATTTCTGTCATATTTATTTAATTGCGCTAAACTTAAAAACTTTTCTTAGCATTTCACAACTCCAGCCTCTATGAGACATCCATATTTAAAAATTGAAGACCGACGATGCCTTCCCATTATTGTGATTAGTGCACGTTTCTGACGATGATTCAAGCACAAACGTTTCCAGACTAATGCTAGAAACATGCTTAAAAAATCCTTTTTTGAGTGTTTCAAGTGATTTTCATAGAAGGACCGTCCTTCCCTTCCTTGAAGATCACAACGTAAAGTAGTTTTGATGCGTATCGGAGCGAAGGCTTTTTTACCTCCCCCGCTGAGACCCTACATGAAAGGCCCTGCCGGGAACGGCCTGCCTACTTTATTCCACCATCAACCGGTATCATCGTTCCAGTTGTTGCTCCGAAGATTGAATCCTTGATAAGCTCAATGGCAATATTGGCAACGTGTTCAGGAAGCACCTCTACTCTAAGCAGGTTGCCCCTCTTGTAATCTTCGACTGACATCCCTTTCGCCTTCGCCCTATTTTCCAATACGCCGTCTTCCCATATCTTTGATTCTCTGAAAACCTTGTCTGGATTCAATACGTTGCTTCTTATGCCGTATTTCCCGCCTTCTAGTGCAACGTACCTTGACAGCTGAGCTACGAAGGCTTTGGAAGAACCGTACGCCATCATGCCCTCGCCAGGGTTCGTTACGTTCTTTGTGGCGTTGAATATGAAAACGCCGCCCACTCCCTGTACTTTCATTATTTTAAATGCTTCCCTCGTGATCAAAAACGTTCCTATGGAGTTGATTTCCACATGCTTTCTAAGACTTTCCAGAGAAGTTTCGTCTATTGGCGAGGGTTTGAGATAACCTGCATTGTTGAATATGACGTCAACGCCTCCGTATTTTTTTACTATTTCTGCAAACGCATTTTTGACTTCTCCCTCTCTGGATATGTCAAAAACAAGAGGCAGGCTTTCGCCATCAACGTTCCTTGAGACCTCTACTATATCCTTATCAATGTCACAGCCCACGGCAACCATCCCCTCTTCCGCGAATCTTCTCAAGGAAACTTTGCCGATACCTGAAGCGGCGCCCGTCACCACAGCGACATATCCATCTAAAGGCTTCCTTGGATGCTTTTTAAGTTTGGCTTCCTGTGGGGGCCAGTACTCCATCTCAAACGATTCCCTCTCTGATACAAATCTGTTCCTCCCAATCGCAGAAGCTGCGGATGCTACCCTGAAGGAATGCATCGCGAAATCCATGGTTATCTTCGATTCCCTCGGGGTTTCAGCCGCCGTAACTACCCCGTAGCCTCTAATGACTATGACGTTAGGGCTTGGGTCGTGCATCCTGTACCTCCTTCCTACGTTTTTATCAAAGTCTTTCGTATATTTCTCCATATATTCCTCAATGCGCTCCTTAGCTTCGTCAATTGAAGCCAAGTAAAGATAATCCTTCTTCGTTCTTACGAGCATATCAGGCGTTGCTGGACCTAGTGATTGCAATGCATTGGCTAGATCCGTCAGAGAATATCCGACGGCCTCTGGCTCATTGTTCCATGTAAGTATCTTCTTGTTTTGTTTTGATAAGATGCCTCTAAGATACGGAAGAAATTCGATGAACTTCCCTAATTCTCTTTCATCGGCTTCGGCTGGCTTTATACCACTCCACCTAGACCTTACCGCAGATTCTGCCTTCCTTACCAAGTTTACGTGTTTTCTGTAGCTTTCCTCAGCACTGTCACCCCAAGTTACAAGACCATGATTCCTCAATATGACGCCGTCATATTCACTGAAATCATGCCCTCCGATGGTCTCTATAAGCGCCTCGGCAAGCTGGAATCCAGGATGACGGTATGGCAGAACTATGATGCGACCTCCGAATATATCTTTAATTTGATCATCCGTTAGGTCTGTATTGGTAACTGCTACTACGTAGTCAGCGTGGGAATGATCTACGTACCTGTAGGGAATGAAAGCGTGCAAGAATGTTTCAACTGACGGGGCAGATTGGTTTGGATCCAGCATATTCGTTTGGAAGAACATTGTCATGTCATCGTCGTTCACTTCCTTGAGATCCTTTGCTTCAAGCAAGCCTTCCAGATCAAGAGCTGTGAAACCATCAGCCTCAATTATGGAGAGGTCTGAACCTGAACCTTTAACAAACAGTGCAGTTACCTCCTTGCCCGTAACTGTAATTACCTTGGATTTCAGGCTCGTATTGCCTCCTCCATGAAGTACGAATTCTGCATTACCTCCAAGAAGCTGAGATGTTCTTATTCTCTCGTCAAGAAGTGATTTCGTCTCACTTGTTAGTGTGTACAACATTGCATGTGAATGCCAGGTAATAGAAGAGATTTATCTATTATGGGACAAAAGAATTTATTGAGACCGTCTATATGGATGTAATGGACGAATTCTCAAATAGAAACAAGGACGTTTTCCTCATCAATTGTGAAAGAATGATAGACAGGGGAGCATTAATGTCAAGGTACAGCAGAGCCAAGGAACTAGATATCAGGAACCTGTGGGACAAGGAGTTTAAAGGTGACTTGATGAGGGGTGAGAGTTTTTATGAGAGAGTTTTCTTGGAATATGGCGATGAGTCTGTAGCCGAACTAGTTACTGCCCAGGTTGGGATACAGAATATTAGCAATGTTCTTTCGAAGATTATAGAAGAGGGAAGGATAGGCCTTTCATACCTTGAAAAAAGTTCAAGATACGTATCCTACAAAGAAAAAAGAAACGGGAGGTACCTGTATCTTGATGCGGAATCTGCGGGGATTCCTCAGAAGTACAAAGCTGCATACGAACAGTTGTCAGATTTGCTATTCGATCTTTACGCTGAGTCCCTTGACGAAGTAACAGGATATCTCAAAGAAGAGTTTCCAATAGACAAGACAGTTTTCCGGCTTGCCGATGGTTCAGAGGCCTCTTATAATCCTTCGGATGGTTCTAGTTCCGCGATGAGAAGGGCATATGAATCTTCTATTAAGAGCAGAGCGCTTGATGAAGCAAGATTCATTCTTCCCTCTTCAACCCTAACAAACCTCGGGATCAGCGGAAATGCCAGGGGCTTCGCCAGAATGCTTGAGAGGCTTAAAATAAGCAGACTTAAGGAAGCTGAAAGTGCATACGAAAGCCTGATCAACGAATTAAGATCCGTCTTCCCGAGACTCATCGATAGCGTTGAATCCCCCTACGGGAAGGAGAACATAAGCTATCAGATCGCTTTAAAAGACCTAATTCCAATAAACCTAAACGCCCAAAGAAGATCAAACGACCGGGTGAAGCTGATCTCCTGTGAGGAAGAGACAAGTGCGATTAATAAGGTCTTGTCAGCCTTCTACTTCGAAAGGGTAGGTGGAACTTTTCCCGATATAATGGATGGCGTTGCATCCATGGGAGTGGAACAGAAGGTGACCGTTCTGGAGAGGATAATATCCTTGAGGAAGAACAGAAGACAAAAACTTGACAGAAGTTTCGAACACACTTCCTATACATTTCACATAATTACAAATTTTGGCGCATTTCGTGACCTGCAGAGACACAGGATAATGAGTCTTCAAAGGAAGGGCATCTCAGCTGAGTATGGATTTGATATTCCTCCGATAATCTCAAGGATGAAAGAGCTCCGTGAAAAATACGTCAATGTTATGAAACAGGCAGAGAGCCTATATAGGGAACTCAAGAAGGAAGCTGGAATGGCTTCGCAATATGTGGTACCGTTTGCCTACAGATATCCAATTGTCGTCACCGCAAACTTGAGAGAGCTAGTTTATCTGACTGAACTGAGAACTACCCCTCAGGCACATTTTGACCTAAGGAATCTGTCAAGGGAGGTCGTTGAGCAGGTAAGGAAAGTCCACCCGTCGCTCAGCCACGTATTTAAATTTGTGAACACGGAGGATCAGGAACTGGGAAGACTTTCTGCAGAGCTTAGGAAAGAGATAAAAAAGGATTCAACAAAATAACTGCAATTATCGTGAAGCCGCCTTTATTTGGGCTGCGTCCTTATTCTCCTTAAGAACGTCAAGCGCCTCCTTAACGGTTGCGCCTTCGTGAACAATAGCCCTTATTGCCTTTATCATTGCTACCGGATAATCGCTTTGCCATATGTTTCTTCCCATGTCAACGCCTATGGCCCCCTCCTGGATAGCATTGTAAACCAAGTTAAGTACGTCTTCGTCAGAATTTAGTTTAGGTCCTCCCGCAACAACAACCGGAACCGGCGTCCCCTCAGCAACTTTGTGGAAATTCTCGCAATAATAAGTTTTCACTATGTGTGCTCCTATTTCGGCTGATAGTCTTGAAGCGAGAGAAAGATACCTTGCGTCTCTCTTTTCAAGCTCCTTTCCAACTGCCGTTATGGCCATTACGGGCATACCATATTCTTCCCCTTCGTCGACAAGCTTTGAAAGGTTAACGAGCGATTGTTTTTCGTGAGCCGTTCCAACAAATACAGAAAGCGCAACGGCAGACACGTTAAGCCTAACTGCGTCCTTCATTGACGTTGTAATCTCCTCGTCGCTGAGATCGTCCTTGAGTATGCTTGCACCGCCTGACACTCTGAGCAAAATGGGAACGTCCCATTTTGGGTCCACTGAAGTTCTTAAAACGCCCCTTGTGACTGCAATCGTGTCCGCATAAGGAACAAGTGGCTCTATCGTTTTCCTTGGAACTTCTAATTTCCTGGTTGGCCCCATAAAGTATCCATGATCACAGGCAAGCATCACAGTCCTCCCAGTAGAAGGATCTATCATCCTAGAGAGCCTATTATTTAATCCCCAATCCATCTTTTCCCTTCCTTGACATCGGTTGATGGCTTCTTGGGCTAATAATTTTTTTGTTGAACATTTAGTTACACCTCTTGCAACCTTTTTTGAAACTCAATGTAGCTAAGTAAGTTTCATGTGAATCGCCTGCAAAACAACACTTGTCTATCCTCGGCCTTTTTCCTTCTTCTTATTTTGAGAGAAATGGTGCATTCACGAGAAATATGCAAATATTTTTATAAATGGGACGATTTGGAACAATATGACACGATTGACTGTGGACGATTTCTATAAAATGCGCTTTCTGGGAAACATTAATGTCGTGAAAAATAGAGTCTTCTTTGAAGTTTTCAGCCCATCTGAAAAGAAGAATGACTACGATTCTCAGATTGTTGAACTCAAAGGAAAAGGGGCAGTTGCATTCACGAGGGGGAGGGAGGACAGAAATTCAACCTTTGATTTAAAAGGAAACTTTATGAGCTACGTGACAAAGGACGGAGACAAAAGCATCCTGATATCCAGAGATCTGAAAACAGGAGAGGAGAAGAGATTATGGGAAACGGAGATGAAAATCAAAGAAATGTTATGGGATAGATTTTCAAAGGGACTATATGTAGTTGCCAAGGATAAGAGGAAGGAGGAGGATTTCAGGATCATAGAGAAATACCCCATATATTTTAACGGACAAGGATTCTACCCTTCCATTGGTTACAATCTATTGCACATTGGGCTCAACGGCAGGATCAAGAAGCTGATCAAAGGGGACGACGAAATAATAGCAATTGCGGTAAATCCGAAGGAAGATCAGTTGGCCTTGATCCTGAGGCCTGACGGATGGGACATCTACGATTCCAAGCTTGCCATTATGGATACTTCCACGCAGGAATTGACAGACATCAAGGACGTTGTAGGAGGCATAGAAAATATAACATACGACAACGACGGAAGCCTTTACTTCCTATATTCCAAACACGAAAGGAGCATATTCCAGAGCCATAAGCTCTTTGTCTACAAGGATTCCAAAATTGAAAGTCTCTCAGAGAAGTTTGACATATCCTTGGAAAATTCGGTTAATTCAGATTCGAGAATGGGAAAGCTGCGCTCAATTAAGGCGGTTGGAGGGGACATCTTTATAATCGCGACAGTTTACGGTAGAGCCGGTATATACAAGATTAGGAAAAAGAAACTTCAGAGTGTGGTTTCGGGGGATTTTTCCGTCGACTCCTTCGACGTTTCGGAAGGGAACATATATTTCATCGCACAATCGTTGAAGTCTCCACAGGAAATATACAGATTCGACGGGAGAGTCTCGAAAATAACGGCCATAAATTCCCGCATATCAGGAAAGGTTGCCAATAAATCATTGAATTTCAAGATGCGAGCAAGCGACGGCAAGGCTGTGGAAGGGTGGCTCCTCAGAGGAAAAAGGAAGGGGACGATAATCGAGATTCATGGTGGACCCAGAACGTCTTATGGCGAAGCATTCATGTTTGAGTTTCATCTGTTAAACTCAAGAGGATTCAACGTGATATTCTCCAATCCGAGGGGAAGCGACAGCTACGGCGATGACTTTGCTCTAGAAATAAAGGAAAGATACGGCGAAAGGGATTTCAAGGACATAATGGAGATTGCGGATTATGCCGTGGAGAAACTGGGTGTGGATGACAATATTGGGGTAATAGGCGGTTCCTACGGGGGGTTCATGGTGAACTGGATAGTAGGCCATACAGACAGATTCAGGGCGGCCGTTACTGACAGATCGATCAGTGATCAGGTGTCCTTCTATTTTTCCAGCGACATTGGCCCAAGGTTCAACTCAGACCAAATGGGAGGGGACCCATACTCTAATCTCGATCACTACTGGGATAAATCGCCCATCAAGTATATGAAAAAAGTGAAAACCCCATTACTTATAGTGCATTCTGATGAGGATTTCAGGTGCCCAGTCTGGCAGGCGTACGAAATGTTCACGCAGCTGAAGAGACAGGGATCCAAGGTGAAGATGATAGAGTTTAAGGGTGAAAACCACGATCTATCAAGAGAGGGGAAACCGAAAAATAGAGTTAAGAGATTGGAGGAAATAGTAAATTGGTTTTCTGAAAATCTCTAGAGTAAATCAGAAGTAGGAAGTGTTGTATGGCCCTGTTTCGAAGTTGATTAGCTTGGCTGGAATCTTTTGAATTTTACCTTGTTCCCTAAAGTAGAAAAGCATGCCCATGCAGGCTCTCTGCGCATCAGCAACACCGCTAATGATGTCCTTTCTTTTGTTTGTTACGTCCCCTCCCGCAAATATTCCGGGGCATGTAGTCATGTTGTATTGATTGACTATTATGTCTCCGGATGGCGAAGTCTCAATCTTGTCCCTTATTTCTTCAGGTAGGAAACCTACATCTCCTTTCTGCCCTGTTGCCTCTATAACGGTATCCACGTTGATCGTAAATTCTGCGTCTTTTAGTGGTTCCGGCTCCCTCCTGCCTTTTCCTGTGTCGACCATCTTATTTTTCCAGTATTTTATCGATCTAACACGTCCCCCCTCGCCCACGAATTCAAAAGGAGTAACCTCCCACATGAATTCTATTTTTTCTTCCTCCGCCTCTTCCAGCTCTTCATCGGCATTGCTGGAGGGATAACCGGGCCTGTCTGTTGCCGAGCGGCGGTACATAACCACAACGTGCTTAGCTCCAAGCCTCAGGGATACTCTCGCAGCATCAAAGGCGGTGAAGCCTCCTCCTATTATCGCAACAGTCTCCCCAACGTCCACAACTTCCCCGGCATTAATTTTTCCCAGGAACTCCAAAGCGTGATAGACGCCTTTAAGATCCTCGCCCTTCGTCCTTGTCATTGATGGCTTCCAATTCCCTATGGCTATGTAAACGGCATCGTACTCCTTCATAAGATCCTCGAACTTGACGTCCCTCCCAATCTTGGTGTTGTAAAATATCCTAGCCCCGTACGATAGAGCATGTTCGGTCTCCTTTTTAACGACGTCCCTCGAAAGCCTGAAGCTGGGTATGCCGTGAACCATCATTCCTCCAGCTCTGTCCGTCGCTTCATATATGTCAACTTTTATGCCGTTTATTGAGAGATAGAAGGCAGCAGAAAGACCAGATGGGCCTCCGCCAATGATTGCAACCTTCGGATGCCCTCCAAGATCGTTCTGCACGACCTTCAATGCTTGCTCGTAGTCTCCGGCATTTTCCGATACAAATCTTTTAATGTGCCTTGTTGCAATTGGCCCTTTATTATCATCAAGAACGCAGTGATCTTCGCACGGATGCGGACAAACGTTCCCGCAAACACCCACGAAGGGCAGCTTCTCGAAATTGATCTTGAGCGCCTCCTCAATGTCGCCGTTTGCGACGGCAATCTGGTATCCGGGTATATCTATTCTGGCCGGGCATCCTTCAACGCATAAGCCACATCCTATACATCTCGAAGCCTCTGCAGTGACCTCCTCCAAAGTGTATGGTGCCAGCGTTTGCATCTCCAGACTTTTTATCCTCTTACCCGGGTCCTCATGTTTTACAGGGACCCTTACGTAATTCAGATAGTTCAAATAGGTCCACCACTCCATAATTGATTTCGCAATAATAAGAATTTTCTATTTACGGCTGTCCCATTAACCACAGTATATTCTTTGTTGCAGGGCCCCTGGGCTTTCGTAACTTGATTTTTCGATTTAACCATGTTCAAGGTATGCTTAATATCATGTTAGCTCACACGTCCCGCAAAGGTTAAGAATCTTGCATAAGGAGACCGGATTCATTTCCCTCTAGCTCTTTGTGAAGACATTAACACTATATCGTTTAGCACTGCTGACGAAGACTCGAGCGGTCCGTCGTGCTCAGTGAAAATAGTTAGATTGTCGAACGAATCCGTATTGAAACGTATTATCATGGATGGACCGGATATTAGGGAGAGATATCTCTTCTCGCTGATCCTCTTTAGTGATACGCTCACGCCATTCTTGCTAACTTCTGTAACCTGCCGAACCCCGGGCGTCATGTTCTCTTCTTTAACGTCTATTTTTGCGTCCCCTAATTTAAGCTTTGAACCGAACAATGTTCTGTGGAGAATGAGCCCCTTCCTAGCCGAGTCTATGCCCTTGAGGTCGTCTGAAGGATCGTGTTCCGCAAGTCCTACTTTAACCGCCTCCAAAATTGCGTCAGATTTGCTTTTCCCCGACTCTATCTGGGACAAAACGAAACTGGATGTTGCATTGAATACCCCTTCCACTGATTCTATTCTCGCCGTCTTGATGGAATAATCCATAAGATTGAATACCGGCAACCCTCCGCAGACTGTTGCTTCATACCTTATCGTCTTACCATTCTCCCTAGCTTTTTCAACGACGTCCACGTCTGAAATCATTATGCTCTTGTTTGCGGTAACAACGTTTTTCCCGTAAGCAAACGCCTGCAGAGCGTGATCAATACCTGGCCTCCCGTCCTTAGTGCTCTGGGTGACCTCCACAACAACGTCAGAATCAATCTGAGCTATGGCTTCCATAGCCCCCATTTTTTCGAAGGTAGAAAAATCCCTTAACTTGCCTTCTTCTTTTGCCCTCACTATCTGTTCAAGGGGGATTCCCTTGGTGAACAAGGTTCCGGTAGAGTCGCTGACCGAAACCACTTCTATTCCTTCCCCAGTAAGGTTTTTTATCAAACTCTCCTTTTTCACTATCAGCCTGAGAAGATTTCTTCCTATTGAGCCGAATCCGATCAGCTGAATCCTCATGCTCCGGCATGCGTTGCATTGTTATACTTTTATCTATTGCATGGTTCGTACTCGAACATGACGGGGGAAAACTTGTCCAGAACGGAGCTTCAAAAAAGTAAGCAAGAAAGGTTAAATCTGCGAAAAAGAATATTATGTGATGAGCGACGATAGTGTTTTGCCGTCTGTCGCAAAGAGCACTGATGAATACATGGCTGCTCTTGAGCTGGAACAGGGAGGATACCTGGAGGAGGCAGAAAAGCACGCCAGGAAGTCACTAGAGATAAAGAGAAACATAGATGCGATGATAATCCTCATAGACATACTAGAGAAGGAAGGAAAGGATTCTTCAGAGTGGAAAAAAGCCCTTCTCGAGGAGTATCCTGCAAATCCTGAGACTTACAGGCGGCTCTATCTTTCAAGCTTTAACTCTGACAAGGAGTCTGCCCTCACGTTCATAAATAAGGCTATAACGATACTGAAAAAGCCCCAATATTACTATGACAAGGCGCGCCTTTTGCATTCAATGGAAAGATATGTCGAAGCAATGGCCTCAATTGATATTGCTATAAAGGCCGAGCAGAGGAATCCTTCTTTCTGGGATCTCAGGGCTCAAATCCTCTACTCCATGGGAAAGATGAACGAGGCACTGGAGTCCTGTGATGCCTCCCTTCATATCGACGCAAGGGACAAAGACGCTCTTCTCCTGTCAGCCAGAATATATCTTGATCTGGGGGACAAAGAAAAGGCAAGGGAAATGCTTCTGAGGATAGATAAAGCTGACAACGATGTAAAAATCCTGTTGGAAAAGACTCTATCTTAAGCTCCGTATTTTTGTGATAAGTTAGCGGAGCTTAGAAGCACATTCATAAGATCATTGCCCCTCAATCTCAGCGAACCCCTTACTGCAGAGGACTCGTCTAGATGGCCTATTCTGTCTTTCCTGCAGCCGGGGAATCTGATCATTATGGGAACCGGGTCAGACGTATGTTCCTTAACGCTTGCTGGAGTGGAATGATCACCGGTAAAACAGAATACTAGGTCTTCTTTCATAGCAACAACTTCGCCTAGAGCGCTGTCTATTTTCTCTATGAACTGCCTTTTCGCGTTGGCATTTCCATCGTGACCCGCTATGTCTGTGCCCTTTATGTTGACAATGACAAAATCGACCTCCTTTAGAGCTGCAATTGCAGCCTTTATTTTCCTTGGCACAGGCGTGTCTAAAGACCCTGTGATCTCTGGCGGGGTGAAATCCCTAAGGCCGGCAAGGAGACAGATGCCTGAGACAAGAGCTACCGCCGCGACGAAACCCCCCTTAACGCCAAATTTTTCATTAAAATCCGGAAGCTCTGGAACCACGCCTCCGCCTCTGAAAAGTATTGCATTTGCTTTCTTCAGGCCTTTACTCGCCCTTTCCCTGTTAACTGGGTGATCTTCTAGGATCTCGAGAGATCTTGAATAGAACTTGTTCAATATCCTAGCCGTTTTCTCCCCTCTTGCATCTGTGGGCGTGATCTTATTTGGAGGACGATTGTCAGAGTGAGGATCGTTGTCCGTCACTAGGTTGTTCATTCCTGGCCCTCTAAGTACTAATGCACCTCTGTGCTCTGTGCCCTCCCTGAACATTATGTCTACGTCCTCTATTCTCATATTCAATGAGGCAGCCAGATCCCTCGTGCCCTCCCTTATTCTCCCCGCTCTCCGATCGGTGATGATCCCGCTCTTGTCCACGGTTGCAAAGTTTGCCCTGAATGCAATGTCTCCGGCCTTAAGCTTCAGTCCTGTTCCCAGCGCCTCAAATGGGCCACGACCCGTATAATACTTTTCCGGATCATAACCCAGATAGCTAAGATGAGAGGTATCCGAGCCGGGAATTATGCCTGGCCTTATCGGATCTATCAGTCCTATCATTGCCTCCCTTGACAGTTCGTCTAAATTTTTGGTAGAAGCCGCTTCAAGCGGCGTGGCGCCTCCTAAGGACGGCGAGGGCCTGTCTCCTAGACCATCAGCAATTACAAGCAGTATCTTCATTCACCTTTATATCACGCTTGTTAGAATAATTTATCTGAACACGATGAAGGATGCTATCGCAAATGAAAAAAGAGCTGAGAAGAAATTAACGCCGTACTTAGTTAGATATCCCCTGTTCTCGAGAGTTTCGCCAAGTACCGAATCAAATATCGACCCCGCAAATGACAGCAGCGTCGTGAGAAGTATCAGACCCGTCAAAGCCGATAGCGAAATGAAACTTGAAATCCCGTAAATGGTATATCCAATGAGTGAGAAAAGGAGAGGGAAAACGAATGAGACCGTCGTCCCGAGGATTGAGACCCCGCCGTTTATACCAGTTTCAACAGGTTTCATAGTGAGAATCATGTATGTACTTTCCTGGAGGGAGCCTATCTCTGAAGCCGCAGTATCAGCTAATATAACGCCCAAAGCTACCATGTAAATGAAGAAAACGGCCTTGCCATTGATGCCCCAAAGCAGTAGAAGGGAGGCAGCAGCCGGTATCAGTCCTGCGGCGAGAACGTTATTCGCACCCCTTTCCCCCTTGATCCCTTCCTGTATCTTTCTCTTGTTTTTCTTCTCAAAGCCAGCAAGAGTGGATATGTACGACAACCCAAGAAATAGAAAAAGCATGACAAAATACAACCATCCTCCTCCAATAATTATCACCGCCCCAATGGCTGCCGACGCTATTGCTCCTGCTCTGCTGAATGCCCTTATCTTTATGCCCATGTAAAAAAGTATGGGTATCAATATGAGAAGCAGCAGGTTGTATTCGTACATCTCTTCAGTCCTATCCTACAATGTTATAAATCCTTTGAGCTAAAATTACATAAAAGATTATTACTTGTTTCTTAATCCCCAATGGTGCCTAGAGAACAAATAAGGAAGTGCCCAGTTCACGGATATTACAGGGGACTGAATTGCCCCATATGCGGAGAGGAAGGCAAATTCATCTTGTCAGAGGAGGAAGTGGATATGCTGGGCAGAACCATAACAAAGATTCTTAGGCACAGACCGGAAAAGTACCATCTAGAAATCAACGACAAAGGATACGTGAATATAGATGAAATGGTTCAAGAAATAAGGTTTTACAATAGGAGACTGCATTTCGTTGGACCGTCCCACATATTTGCAATAGTCCTCACTGACAACAAGGGAAGATATCAACTAACAGAGAACAAGAGATACATCAGGGCGACGTATGGCCACACGATTGACGTTGATCTCACGGACCTCCCTACGGACGGAGTACCAGAGATCCTTTATTACCCGACGAACAGAGAAGAGTTCGAAATTCTTAAAGAAAACGGCATACTTCCATCGGACAGAAGATGGGTTCACTTGTCCAGTTCTGAAGAAAAGGCGTATATAGCTGGACTTTATCATTTTGATTCCCCGTTGCTAGTGCCCATAAAAAGCGAAATCGTGGCTGAGTCGGGAGAGAGAATCTATCACGCTGGGCAGGAGGTATTCATTTGTAAATTTGTACCGCCTGAAAGCATGATGGAACCTCAAGAGTTCAGCGGAACCGTTGACGATGAGACAATTGAAGAGATCAAGATTTCAAAGGAGAAGAAAATAAGGAGTAAACAAGAGGGCTGGTAGATCAGCGGAAGATCGCCTGCTTTGCAAGCAGGAGGCCCGGGGTTCAAATCCCCGCCAGTCCATACCATCAATTTTCAGTAGAATTCAAACCAAATGAAGCCCCATTTTTTCAAACCACGTATTGGGCATTCGCAGATAGTTCGTAAAATAAAATCAAGACTGCAGTGAGAATTCCTTGAATTGTTTCTTGACTGATGGAGAAAGCATCAATCGCAATACGCTCTGATATCCCGGGACAAATTCAACCGATGAACCAGCTTCGTATTCATTCTCACTGTCTTGGATGTCTAGTATTAGGTGGTCGCCGCTTCCCCCAAGCACTTTAACCCCACGGTCTACTGGCTTCAAACTGCCGATTTCCACGTCCTGTTTGCCTATGGCAACTATTGCGCGAAGCCTTTCACCGAGGTCCTCTATGATAGGAACATTCCCGAATGCATCCCTACCTATTTCTCCATAGGGAACGGAGGGTTTTTTCCCTACCTCTATCACTTCCGCCCTCAACAGCATAGTGTCCCTCTCAAGATATGGAATCTCTCTGTTCCTCGTTGTGTCATTCCCGAACATCAGTGCCTCACCTATTCGCAACTGATTGATGCCTCTTACATTGTCTGTCTCAAACAGCATAAGGGTGTCAGTGGCGCCACCTGAGACGATGGGGACGTCAAATCCGCTGTCCAGCAGGCTGTCCCTAACGGAAATGAGAGATTCCATTTTCTCGAGTGTTGGTATCACGCCACCATAACATCCCAAGTTGGTCCCAATCCCAAGAAATTGCACCCCATGCCTTTCCAAATCTCTTACAAATGGTACCGCCTTTTCTGGCATTATCCCTTCTCGGAGATCTCCAAGCTCGACCATTACAATTACTCCAAATTTCCTCGAAGTTCTTCTCGCCTCGTTTGCCAGTGCAACAGCAATCCTGCTATCGCTTATCAGCGCAGCATCCGTATACTTCACAGTTAAATGTATTTCAGACAGCTGCGGTGACCTGATCTGGATCAGATTTGCCTGGATTCCCGATTCTCTCATCTTAGAGATGTTTTCCACTCTTGAATCTCCGATCCACGAAAGACCTGCCTCAATTAAGGTTCTAGCTATGGCGGGCTCACCCTGTACAACCTTTGTCACACCAACTAAGTCCACTCCTTTTTTAGACAGCAATTCTCTTAACGTTATAGCATTCCTTTTGATCTTCGAAGTGTCTATGAGCAAGAGAGGGTTCATCACTATCGATTTTGAGACACTATTTTATGATTTTGGATTTTTTTCTGATAGTTCCTGTGCTTTCTTTACGGCAAACAAAAGGATATCGTTTTCATTAATTAGACAGCCAATTGGCCCTATATCTAAAACTCAAGTTCTCTGGAATCGATTACATGTGCGAATTCATCGTTTATAGATGCTAGATTTACCCTATGGACTTCTTCTGCAGGTATTTTTATGCCTGCTAGATCCAGTCTATCAAAAGTTGCACAGGCATCTTGAATGACATAGCTTTCAAAACCCAAGTTTCCCGACATCCTTGCCGTAGTACTGACGCAATGGTCCGTTGTAAGACCTACGTAAAATACCTGTTCAGATTTCCAGTCTTTCAAGGTTTGTTCTAGGTTTGTGCCAATGAACGCGCTATTGACTCTTTTTGTCATTACAAGCTCACCTTTAATAGGGGTTGCCTCCTTTTTAAATTCAAAAGTTTTCTTTCCGGGAATGAAGGGGGAGTTTGGATTTTTAGAGTAGTGCCTGATATGTATCAATCTTTTTTCTGTTTGCCTAAAGTTTGCCATTAATGAAGATATCACATTTTCAGCGTTAGGATTATTTCTGTTACCAAGTTCTGGGTTAGACCATGCCTCCTGAACGTCTATCACTACGAGTGTTGAATTGCCCCCAACCTTTAACATATTCTCAGAAATTGAAAATCCTCCTAAATATCTTCCTACAGCGCATTAAATTCTGTAACCACACAACATTTCCATAAATTATTATATTTAGGTACTTCTTTCAGACTGAAAAATTCTGCCAGGGTAGCCTAGTCCGGCCAAGGCGATAGATTCGAGATCTATTGCTCGCAAGAGCTCGGGAGTTCAAATCTCCCCCCTGGCGCTTCCTGAATAGTAAATCTATTGAAGGAACCACAATTGGTTGCATGTAAGTCAATTTCCTGCCGGAGTATTGTTGTATGTCTTTTGCAACAGAACTATGTTCTCAACGCATTAAAAGAAATCAGAACCTTTGGAAACAGACGTCCTATAATAAGGAATAAAAGCGATATTTCAAGAGCAGCATTGAATGGAGTACGCGAATTCAAACAATTAAATATGAGCAGTTCAAAATATCGCGATACTTTAAAACATTCCACGCAAAGATGGCGAAAGTAAATCAATTTGGTCATCGTATTACGGGACTAGAAGCCACAACACCAGCTAATTCCGTCCGAAGAGCTTGCAGGCGAATATTGCCCTCCCTAAAAGCGTAGATTAGCGCATTCTATTATAACGAGATTAGTTCCTCAACAATTTATTCAGAACCTGACCACAAAAAGGATTTCGAACTTTAGGATATTTCAAAAAATAGGAGGCCGAGAAGATAGTCAATAGAATTGACGCATCAAAATTTCCCTTTTAATAATTTAAAAGGAAACGGCGATGTTAACTCTTTTGTGCACGGAAATATGTATATATTGTGCCCTTGAGAGTAATAATCACGACTTTAGAGCGATAGAAACTAAGAGCTGATGGGCCACGCTCTCTCCGTGGGGAGCCGGTCAAAAAGAAACCATGATCTACAGAGAAAATTACCACCTTAAAATTCATTCTCGTGAAGATTAAGGTTGGCTGATGGAGTTGATGGTTAAAATGCGCGGCTTTTTCCTGCGCAGCGAGTGGGTGACAAATTTGTGATTGTCTTAAATCTCATTTGTGAAGCCTTTGGAAATTATTCAAATCTACTGAAACAACCAATATCCCAACTGTAACAAGGAACAATCCCAATGTGTATTGAACCCTTAATGAGGGATACAGGATAAATGAAAACACAATTACAGGTAGGAGTTCCAGATTAGAAAGTATGTTCCCCAAGGTGACCTGGCGGAAACCGAGAGGGCGCAGGCTCCTGTATCCATTGACCTCCAATGCTAGCGCAACTACCAGAGAGACGGAAATTACTAGCGAGATAGAGATGTAAACCAGAGTAGGAGCTGGCTCTATCTGGAACTTAAGAATTGACCAGAAGATAAGAAGGACCCCACACTCCGAAAGAAAAACGTAGAATATGTTTGAATTTGACGTATGATCGCCCTTTGTAGCTGCGTATACTAGGTATGTTGCTGCTGCATAAAGGAAACCCATCACTATTCCCACTATAACGCTCAGGGGCGAGATAATATACTTTCCAGTGGACTGGATATTTTCAACGATAAGACCGAATGTTACTAAAAAGAGGCCTACTGAATATTTAAGAAATTTTGTTGACCTATCGCCAGATAGGTAGAGGAGAATAGGTAAAAATAGGACGTTAAACTCGGCAAACGAACTGGCAACTGCGATATCGTCAGACTTTATTAGGAAATACATGGAGAAATTTGCAATAGCAAATAATATTCCCGATAAAACGGAGAGGAAAGTGGCTCTGTTAATTGTGCGCGGGATTCCGAAGAAAAGAGAGAAAAATGTTCCTCCCACCATTATTATTAGGAGATAGAATATCGGAAAGTTTTCGCCGGAAGCAAGTATCAGGAAACCAGAACCTATAAGCCAAACTGAGTATGTTAATGAGGATGAGAGCGAGAGAAGGTACCCGGTCGTACCCCTATTTCCTTGAGATTCTACCGACATTCCTTGGCCTCATCGGAATCGCATATAAAACAAGAAGCACAAATGCAGATACCATCGAAACAACTTCAATATACAGCGAAATGTGGGAATATCCCAAGGAGTTAATGACAGCAACCAATGAGGTCCCTATTATGAGGATTGCAACCAGGAAGTTCAAGATATTTGACTTCCTCGCCTGGGTCAGCTCAAAAAAAGTACTTGTCTCCCTATAAAGTGTATTCCTCAATTGTGTTGCCCTCTCTTTCAGTTCAATTATACCCATCTGGCGCTGCGCGCTCTGAAGTGCAATTTTGAGCGATGTAAAATGTTCAACGTCTATCAGGTTGATCTCCACCATCCTCCTCTCTATTTTTTCCTCCTCTTCGGTGAGCCTCGTTTGCTCCTTCGTTAGCTTGTATGATATTGCCTTATCTGTATACCTATCTGTTATCCAGAGGAGAATTGAAAATTGAGCCCTCAGCAGCTCTATTTCTGTAACATACTCAGCTTCTACGCTGTTTCTGATCATGTCTCTTACTTCGAGATTGAAGCCGGCGCCTTTCCACTTTGCTATTAGATCGGGAAGAGTGTAACCTGTTATTTCCTCCACGCTATTGAACATTGATTCCTCACTCTTGAAAATAACCAGTGATGAGTTAAATTTGTAATAAGTTAGCGCTGCTCCCACGATACTGATATTTTCACTTTCAACCGTTGGGCCTGTCGCTTCTTCTATTTCGTGTTTTGAAACTAGTTCGTAGCTTGGATCCCCGTTGAATATACCATACAGGGTTTTGGAATCCATGGTACCTACGTATGAGCTCGATACGATCAGTGGATACATTTGTCTAGAGATATCGTATGTGCCTAGCCGCACGCTGTCCGCATCAAAATATTTAAGGATATATTCAAGTTTCGACTTCATAAAAGAATCCACGGATACACCATTAATTTTGAGCCTGCTCCTCTCTACCAACTCAATTATGAGTTCCGGCAAGATCAGTCCTTGGAAAGGAAAAGCAAGCTCAACGCTCAAAACACCTATTGAGTTATAAACATAGTAAGTTGACAGTGAAACCCGATATTCCCTCCCAGGAATTGAATTAAAAGTGACCACAACCTTCTCATTTTCCCACTGTTGGCGAGAGAATCTAATTACAGATCTTCTGTTCAAATAGGAGGTTGAGAAGTTCACGGAATTCTGGAGGTACATAGCAAAGATAAAGGGGGACGCCGAAGTGCTATGGAGCCTGTTGTAACCATCCAATGCTCCATAATTTATGAAATTTAATCTCTCCTTGCCCGATTGCAGAAAAGAGATGAGCTCGTTTCGAAACTCCTGAGGATCGTTCGCGAGCATATCAACATCCAACGTTAAGAAATAGTAAAGGGTAACACCGTCAAAAAGAAATGGACTTATTCGCCTAAGGGTCAAATAGGGCTCTGAGATTACAGCATCTCTTATTCTTTTGAATTCGTTGATATCATCTGGATTCTTCTTTCCCATAGCGTATCTGAAATAATCCTTCAGTAGGGAAAGAAATGAACTAACATCCAAATAGGAAGAACCGTTTAAATTTTTGACAAGAAGAAGCAGGTTCCTTGAAGGCTCCTTGCCTTCTGAAAGTGATGGCTGAGTGTAGTCAACGCAAATTAGCCTAAAATCTAGGTTAGCCCAGAACGGAAGCGAGTTCTTTCTCTCCGGTATGGCAAGAGGGTCCTCGACCTCGATCATTATGCCCTTTAGTTCATTTTCGGCTCTTCTGGCATCCTGCCAAAGAATATCCTCAAACTTTTTAAGAAGAATATTCGCGATACCTTTATTTCTGAGTCTCTCGTCAACTCCTATGAATTCTATGACCCCGAAAGATGATGTGCTGTAGTAATCCCCTATTATGAATCCAGCAATTTGAGTATCATTTGCTACGATAACGTGATAGTTATTTTTTCCGTAGAAGTCTGTTGACTTGTTCCTAAGATACTTCTTTATGTTGTCGAGAGATTCACTTTCTTCAGGTACATTGAAAATTCTGCTATAAAGATCATAAAATGAATCTAACTCGGGAGAGTTGTAAGAAAGTTCTATCAGCTGTATATTTGGTGATCCAGAAGATCTCAACGCTTTTATAAGGACTACGCGTTAATAATTCTTTCGAGCTCGCAATGTGGACTCTTTTTTGGCAGATATGCGCTCTATAGAAAAGATTGGCCCAATACTTTGAAAATATTCTCACTATTCATGATTCTTGCTGACAGCTAAGTTATCGGACTGAAAATCATGAACTGAAATGTACAGATGCCCTTCTTTGCTCGTGAACCGCTCAAGCCCCTATTTAGGGATCGCCAAAGCTAGATTAATCTCTAACTCTACCTTTTTTGCATAATATATTTTTGTAGATCCTTTATTTTAAAGGTTTGCACAGAAAGATCCTTATACTTGCATATTAAGTATGTGCATAATATGGCTAACCACAATACAAGTAATTAGCATTCTGAATGGGCCCTGAAATTCAAAGCAAAGGGTACGCTCGTTGCAAAGCGTGGTGACAGATATTATCTATACAAAGTGTCAAGCCAATGGAACAGCGAGAAGAAGAGACCTCAACTCAAGACAGGCGAGTTTCTCGGACGCATCACACCCGAAGGTCTTATTGAACCAAAGACAAAACGCATGATGAAGAGATATGATCAGATATCTGTAAAGGAATACGGTTCATCATTTTTGGTGCATCACATTTCCACTGATATTATTGAATGCCTCAAGGATCATTTTACGGAGTGGAGGGATATATTCGTATTTTAATGCATGAGATTGATGTATCATTCTCCAATCAAGAATGTTGAATTCCACTACAAAACGTCACTCCTTTCTGAAACGATCGGAGACGCCCATGTGTATCCGGATGCTCTTGGCTCCATGCTTGGCACAATTGGAATGGACAGAAAAGCCATGGTGGATTTCTTGAGATCGTTCGTGGGAGATCATAGGTATCTTGCAGTTGATCTGACACACATCCTCTCCATGAGTGAAAACGTCATATCCTCCATGCTAGGCCATAACAGCATGGATGAATTACTTCCACAGGTGCAGCTTCTGTTCCTTTTCTCACTTGATCGTGATGCACCCACATATTTTCGCATACTTCCAGGTTCCATTAACAGTGTTGCATCTTTGAAACTCTCCATGGAGGAATCAAGTGCAAATAGGATTGTTCTCGTATCAGATACAGGTTTCTATTCAAAATCCAATATATCCTCCCTGGATTCCATGGGTATATCCTACATAATACCACTAAAGAGGAACTCAAAACTCATCTCATATGATTCTGAAGGGGGAAAACATTTCATGTTCCAGGATCATACCATATTTTACAGCAAATATTCTTCATCGGGAGAGACAATGTTCACATTCAGGAACTATTTCCTGAAAGCTGAAGAGGAGAAGTATTTCCTTGGAATGAATAAATCAACAAAGAGATTCACAGCCATAAGGGATCGCATGGGCACAATATCCGTTATAACCAACCTGAAAGTACCAGGTGAGATCGTGTATGGCATGCTGAAATCCAGAACCGACATAGAGCAGTCGTACGATACGTTCAAGAACACAATTCATGCCGATAGGACATACATGCGCAATGATCAACAGATGCAGGGCTGGACCTTTGTGAATTTCATTGCACTGATCATTCATTATAGGATATACAGTCTTTTGAAATCAAAAGATCTGTTAAAGAAATATTCACCAGTGGATGTGATACAGCACATATCAAGAGTATTCATGCTGAGGATCGGAGAGGAGTGGAAGATATCAGAGATTCCAAAGAAGTCAAGATTGCTGATGGAAGGGCTCGACATACCTATTATGCAAAAGAGCTGGAGTTAGAGATTAATCCTTAAAAGATCTTTCTCGCAGGTAGTTTAATTAAACTCCCCTAACATTCTATGAAAATTTTCACATTTTCGGCACTCAAATCTTTGTGATGTAGAGATTTCCATGTTATGCAGGGCACAATTTCCTCGGTTTCTGGACTAGGAGAATTTTCCTTAAACTACACCGCTATTTTGAAGGAACTACTTTTTACAAATTGAAATCCTAATCTCCGTTTATTTAACGTTCCTGTGATCCGCTTTTCAGGTTTTGACTTGATGGTAAATCAAAAGGGCGTTTCTACACCTGACAATCATGTCTATCAATAAAATATTTATACTGTGCCACTCCAAATTTTAGCATAAGTAATTTGGCTAGGATAAAAACCCGTTTATTCTATGCTCTAGCATTTCACCTTTTCAACAGCGATGGAGGAACTTTGAGATAGGATCGAAGTCAGTAATTTGAACTATCACGTAATTATTTTATCACTAATGATATAAGCGAAACATTAATGAAGTAAATTAAGCTGATCATGTATGAAGCATGTAAGCAGAGCTATATTCCTCGACCAGGAGGAGATACCAAAAAAATGGTATAATATTCAAGCGGACCTCCCGTCTCCCCTTCCCCCTCCGCTAGACCCTTCAAGTCTGGAACCCGTGAAACCGGAAAATCTATCAAGGCTCTTCGCCAAAGAACTTGTGGCGCAGGAAGTTTCAAAAGAAAGGTACATAGACATCCCGGAAGGTGTATTGGAAGCATACCGATGGCTTCCAAGGCCCACACCACTTATCAGGGCATATGGACTTGAAAAATTTTTGAAAACGCCCGCAAGAATATACTACAAGTGGGAGGGTAACAATCCAGCGGGCAGTCACAAACCGAACACTGCACTCGCCCAGACGTACTACAATGCAAAGGATGGTACCGAAACACTCACAACAGAGACCGGTGCAGGTCAATGGGGTTCAGCCTTAGCTATGGCGGCTGCCTACTTCGGTCTAAAGGCAAGGATATACATGGTCTCCGCCAGTTACAGGCAAAAGCCTGGAAGAAAGGTAATGATGGAAACGTGGGGGGCCAGGTGTTTTCCTTCACCCAGTGAAAACACGGAATTCGGGAGGAAGCTACTGAAGGATGACCCAGAAAATCCAGGTTCACTCGGTATAGCTATATCGGAGGCAATTGAGGATGCGCTGACCCATGAAAACACCAAATATTCACTTGGCTCTGTATTGAACCACGTTCTGCTCCACCAGACAGTAATAGGGCAGGAGGTGGAGAAACAGCTGGAGATCGTTGAAGAAACACCTGATATCTTGGTCGGGAACATTGGTGGAGGTTCAAATTTTGGAGGGTTCTCCCTTCCGTTCATGGGCAAGAAGCTCAGAGGAAAGCTTGATGCTAGATTCGTAGCGTGTGAATCTGCCGCCGTTCCACACACAACAAAGGGGACATATGCCTACGACTACGCGGATACTGGACATCTTACTCCGTTGCTTAAAATGTTAACACTAGGGAGCGATTACAGGAACCCGCCTATACACGCCGGAGGGTTGAGATACCACGGGATGTCGCCGATAATATCGTACTTGATAAACAGCGGATACATGGAATCCTATGCCTACCCGCAAAATGCTGTTTTTGAAGCAGGAACTATATTTGCCAGAACCGAGGGAATTATACCTGCACCCGAATCTGCTCACGAAATAAGATTCGTAATTGATGAGGCACTGAGGTGTAAAAGGGAGGGAAAAGAGGAGGTCATAGTTTTCAACAATTCTGGGCATGGACTGTTGGATCTGTCAGCATACGATCTCTACAACCATGGTGGACTTGAGGACTACGAACCTAAACAATTTCCCTATCCTCATCTGGTACAATGATCTGAGATGGCGGAGAGTAACTTTGGAGATTGTTGTCATAAACTAATATGTGATTCCTAACGATACGCGATGAGATATAGATGAAAATAGATGGATTTACACCGTATATCTTTAGCGGCAACATCGCGGACTTCTTGACTCCCCCGGTAGATATGCTATCCGAAGATGACATCAAGGGGATGGCGGGAAGAAATTATAATGCGGCGGCCCTGATATTTAACCAAGATCCGGCTTCTCATCTTTCAGGACTTGTATCATCTGGAAAATTACAGAGCCTCGGGAAGAAGAAATCTATGCTTGTGCTTAGCCAGGAATTCGCGCATAACGGCGCAAAGATGTCCAGGGTAGGCCTGATCTGTTCGCTGGATATGGGAACGAACGAAAGTGAACTAATACCCCACGAATCCACAATTCGGGAATATGTGGAGAAGAGGAAAGATTTCCTGAAGAAAACTGAGGCCCAGTTAGAGCCTGTTTTCATTGTAGCCCCTAAGCGCGACCTCGAAAACGAACTTTTTACCGCTCTCGACAGGGGGAAAATGCTGCTCTCATTCGATGATTCTGCAGGCGTCAAAAACTCCCTGTACACTATTGATGATGAGCAAAGTATGAGAGCTATTTCAAACAGTCTGAGTGGAACGAGGGGGATTATAGCTGATGGGCACCACAGGGTTAGAGCGATAATTGAAGTTAACAGGGAGAGGGAGAGAAAGGGTCTTGGCACGATACCACTGCTCTCATATGTGACCAGCCTGTATAGCCCTTCTATGGTCATATCAGGGGTACACAGGATAGTTAAAAATGAAAAAGAGGACGTTATCGAGAGGTTAGCCTCAGGTTTCAGATCAACAGAAAGGGGAGACAGACGGGTAAACGGAGGGATGACGTTATACGATGGCTCTTACAAGGAGATACGCCCTAGAAAAAAGACTCTAGAAACCCTTAGATCCAATGGCCTGAAACCTGTAACTTTTGCAGACTTCTCGCATTTCCTGTTATATGGCAACTCAGGGGCTAACTATGAAATTTACAGCAGCGAAGGTATTAGTTTCACACCTTATGAGAGAATAGCGACGAATCAGGTTGACATGGGAGTAGCCAGTGCCGCCCTTCTTATGCCCAACTGGGAAAAGAAAATGTTGATCAAGGTAGTTTCCTCAGGCAGACTTCTCCCTCCCAAGTCAACATTTTTCACCCCTAAGATATTCGCAGGCATTACAGTAGCCATTCACGGAGG
Source organism: Thermoplasmatales archaeon (assembly GCA_038729485.1). Classification (GTDB taxonomy): domain Archaea; phylum Thermoplasmatota; class Thermoplasmata; order Thermoplasmatales. The sequence continues at coordinate 126,627 of JAVYRX010000002.1, forward strand.
AAATTCATCAAAAGTTGTGTGAAGACCAAGAAACTCTGAACTGAAAGTAACCGCAAAAGCTTAGAATTCCGTGTTCTACGTTAAACATTGAAAACTCTGAAGCTGGCAATTAATTAGGTAAAATGTGCGGTTAAATTTTAAGGAATATGGCATATTAGGAGAGCAGTTATTCTCCAGCATTAAAACGGGGGATCAGCGGAAAGGGTAAAATACAGCAATAATTTTTCCCATATCCGCCACCGTAGCTCAGTCGGAAGAGCAGCTGATTTGTAATCAGCAGGTCGGGGGCTCGATTCCCTCCGGTGGCTTCATTCAAGTCAAAGCGGTAATTAGCACGTTCTATTACATTTATCAGAAAGGAGGGATACCCCAAAGAAATCGTTTCGCTCTTACAAATCGCTCATAGCACGTTGCCCAATCTGGAATAGACGTTCCAGAGGAAATACTCAACCAACACTCGCCAGAGAAATAGAAACCTGATATGAGGAAGAACCTAGTTCAAATAAAACTGTTAGCACCTCATATTATCTGAAACTTCGAGATAAACCTAACACCTTGAAAAGAACTTGGAAGAATTCATTATATTTAGCAGTGTAATCAAAACGGGGATTTGAAATGGAAGAAGGGCCACTGGGCCAAGCATCGCTACCGAGAGTTTTCGGTCATCAATAGAAATTTATATTGAATACACATAACGGATGAATGCCATTCAAAGAAGCAATGGATAGAATATTCAACAAAAAGATCTGCATGCACTGCTATGCTTCAAATCCGATTAGGGCAACCACGTGCAGGAAGTGCGGAAGTCACGAGCTAAGGCTCAAGGCCAAGGAAAAAAGAGGGGGACAATAGACTAAAGGCATTTTTGGATTGTTATTTCAACGGCCTTTATCATGTGCTCCATTGCCATCGTGGGATATTTTCCATCTATTGAAGAATCCGGCGTCAGCGGAAAATGAATAAACCCTGCCGGGGCGCTAGTTCTTCGCAGCGTTGTAAAAAATATCTTGTTACAAAGGAATGTCCCGGCAAAATACGAAATTTCTGAAGGAATGCCTGAAGATCTCAATGAATGAACCAGGCGTTCTACGTCAATTCTCGCGAAAATGGCATCGGGTCCGGCTTCTTCGATCCGCCCTGTCGAGGGGGCTATTCCCTCCTCGTCCTTTATATCGGTCTGCCAATTTAGAGCCACCTTTTCAACGCTTATGGATTTGCTGGCAGGCGCCAAGCCAGTGTTCACTATCAGAGAGTATTTCACCTCAAGCTCTTTCAAATACCTGCCTCTAATTTCAGAATTCTTGACCTCAAGCTTTATTCCCCTCACTTCTTCCCCTTTGAAATATGAACCATCCAGCAATTCTGCTATTTCTCCAGATGGATTCTTCTTGTAAACAGAGAATGGAGTGAACCCTGTGATCAAGATAATCCGTACCACCCCAACTGTTTCATCACGTAATCTCTCGTTCCTTCTATATCCTCTTTATAGCGCACCTTTCCCTTATCCACTACCTTAACCATTAGATTCTCCATCCTTGCGCCATCCCTTGGACAATATGCCTCGCCATCTGTGTTCACCAGAAAGGCGTGACATTCCGGACAGCGGAACACATTCTTGTTTCCTGAGAATTTGCCCTTCTTTGTCTTGTCAACGCCCTCGATCTGCACAATATCCATTGCGAAATCTATTGCAGATGCACTGGATATTGCTGTTCCCACTCCGAAGCCCGTTGCGCCTGCCTCCTTCAATCTCTCAATGTCCTCCTCCTTAATGCCACCGGATACTATTATTCCGACGTGCTTGTATCCTCTCAGATCAAGCTCCCACCTTACTTCTCTGACTATGTCAGCGAAGTTTCCCCGCCTAGAGGAAGGAGTGTCAAGCCTCACTGCATCCAAACCCTCTATGGTCCTAGCGGCCCTCAGAGAAGCTTCTTTTTCGTCCCCGTAAGTGTCCACCAGCGCTACCTTCATTATTCCCTTCTCAACCACCTCGTCGTACATCTTCCAGCCTTTTTCTTCCCCGAGAAGCAGAAGTAGAGAGTGGGGCATGGTCCCTTCCGGCCTCTTTCCTATTCTTTCGGCCCCTATTATGCTGGAAACCTTGTCGCATCCCCCAATGTATGCATTCCTATCCACCAGCGGAGCAAGGGCTGGATGCATCCTCCTGATGCCGAATGAAATAAGGGGAAGATCTCCGATTCTTTTCTTGAAATACGAAGCTTTCGTCGCTATTCCTGAAGCCTGCGATAGAGAGCCCAAAATGGGCGTCTCGTACATGCCAAAATCAAGGTACCTGCCAACTATCTTCAGTACGGGGACCGGGACGTCTCTCACGTCCTTTGGGGGTAGCACCGTTCCTTCCGGCAAGGCATATGCATCAACTCCCTTTCCTTCCAGAATAGAAACAACGTCGTCAAGTCCAGTCAGCGTGATCCAGGGGATGTCCCTTGACGATGACGTTACCTCCATTATTACGGTCGGATTTGCGCCTACAGCCTCAAGCACCTTTCTCGCTCTGATGAAATAAATGTCGGTGGTTTTGAGGTTTGCAATATCCTCAAAGGATGCGATATTCTTCATTTAACAATGATGTCTGCTACAGATATTATTTTTGCTCCGTAATTCTTTTCCATGTATCTAAGCGTTCTTTCCTTGGCGTCATCAGAAAATGTATCCGTGCATTCTCTCGGGACAATCGGATGGAACCCCCTGAAGAACGATGACGCAACGCTGTGCGCAACGCAAATATCCGTGACCACTCCGCAGAATGCGATTTCCTTGAAGCCCTTCCCTTTCAGTATCTCCTCGAGCCCTGTTTTGTAGAAAGCGTCATAGGTATTCTTATAAATTACTTCCCCCATTCCCCTCAGGGCTGGTACGGTTTGGGCCTCATCCGTTCCAGCCATGGCATGCGGGCCCCATACTGAAATCTCGGTGTCATCTGGCCTGTGCGCATCCTGTACCAGGACAGTGAATTTCTTTGTATGCGCAATCAGGTCTCTTGTTGATTCTACTGAGCTCTCGAATTTTGGTGAACCCATCCTGCCACTCACAAAGACGTTTATGAAGTCTATTGCAACGATTGCGTCTATGTTCACCACCATGCGTAGCTTCCCTCCGACGTATCTTCAACCCTGATGCCGTAAGATCTCAAATTATCTCTTATTTCGTCAGCGCCTTTGAAATCGCCGCGTTTTCTAAGGTCATCCCTCATTTTCAATATGATGTCCATTGAGACGGATGGAAGGTGAGTAGATCTGACTATGCCTGTTATCTTTTCTATCTCAGACAGCACGTATTTTGCTTCCCCCCTTTCGCGGGCAGTCATCGTACCTCTGCCAAGGAATTCCTTCACGTACGAGATGATCTCTCTCATCATTTCAGGTGTATTCATATCATCTTCCAGCTTCGAGAATATCCCATTTAAAATGACATCTGCTTCGTCCGTCTTCTTTTCCTCTTCGTTGAGAAGGCGATGAGCCGCCATTGATATTCTTTCTGCATTTGCCTGTGCGTCCATGGCCGCCTTGACGTCGAAATTGACTGCTGCGCTGTAATGCATTGAAAGCATCATTATCCTTATGGCCTCCGGCCAGTAATTCTTGAGGGCCTCGTCCACGGATATGAAATTCTTTAGGCTCTTGCTCATCTTTATGTTCTCCACGTTAAGGTGGCCGGTATGAACCCAGAACCTCACCATCGGCTCCCTGCCAGAAATAGACTCCATCTGTGCTATCTCCGACTCATGGTGGGGAAATATCAGGTCCTTGGCGCCGCCATGTATATCGTAATTTTGCCCGAAGATCGATTCCGTTATGGCCGTATCTTCTATGTGCCACCCCGGCCGCCCGTCACCCCACGGGCTTGCCCAATAAGGCTCGCCTTCCTTCCTCTTCTTCCAGAGGGCAAAATCAAGTGGATCGTCTTTGTGTTCGTTTATCTCAACCCTTGCCCCCGCTCGCAAGGCGCCGACGTTCTGATGTGAAAGTTTTCCGTAACCCTTGAACTTGCTAACCCTGAAATAGACGCCGTCTTCAGCTTCATACGCATACCCTCTTTCTATAAGCCTTGAAATCTGGGATATGATTTCGTCTATGAAATCTGTGGCGAATGCGTAATAGTTCACAGAGCTGTTCTTCAGTTCCCCCATAGTTCTGAAGAACTCTTGGGAGTAGGTGGCCGTTATTTCGCTCCAGGGGACGCCGGTTTCATTAGACTTATTGATTATATGATCCTCCATGTCCGTGATGTTCATAAGATAGAAAAGCCTGAAACCCTTGCGTCTAAGATATTTGGCCAGAACGTCATAAAATATGTACGTCCTGGCATGGCCCATGTGCGGTTTGTCGTAGACCGTTGGGCCGCAGACGAACATATTCAACCTTCTGCCCCTGACTGATTCTATTTCTTTGAGCGAGGAAGTAAGCGTATCGAAAATTTGCATAATCTGAGAAAACGACCATGATTAAATTATTTATCGTAAATAATATGTAGATTGATGCGAGAAAAACTGGAAGACGTCCAGCAAAAAACGACGTTTCTCAAGGGCAAAAGAGTAATATTAGGCGTAACTGGCTCCATTTCAGCTGTGGAGACGGTGAAATTGATTCACGAATTGAGGAGGCATGGTGCTGAAGTTTCTCCTGTAATGACACCCTCCGCAAGGGAAATCATAGGTCCCTTTGCTCTCCAGTATGCATCAGGAAACGACGTTGTAGATAAAATTACAGGAGCGATAGAGCACGTAAGTCTCGTGGAAGATTCGGATATCCTTCTTATTGCTCCTGCGACTGCCAACACGATATCAAAGATGGCGCATGGAATTGACGATACCCCTGTAACTTCTGTCTTTTCGAATGCACTAGGCTCCATTCCTGTGCTGGTGGCTCCGGCTATGCATCAAAATATGTACAGAAATCCCATAATTCTAAAAAATATTGAAACGCTCAAAGCCCATGGCGTTTCATTCGTTGATCCAGTAATTGAAGAGGGGAAGGCTAAGATTGCTGATATGGAAAGCATAGTTGCGGAAGCCATCAGAAAGCTCAACACGACACTTTTAGGAAAGAAAGTGTGTGTAGTTGGCGGGTCCAGCTTTGAACAGATAGACGATGTAAGGATTATAACCAATAATTCTTCAGGCGAAACATCCATAGCGCTTGCCGTTGTTTCCTATTATATGGGTGCCGATCTCTCCCTGTTTCTAGGGACTGTGAGAACCAGGATCCCGGCATTCCTGAAGTACAGGAGATTTTCCAGCGTGGAATCCCTGATATCAATGGTAGAAGAGATCGCTGCAAATGACGTTGTATTTGTTCCCGCTGCCCTCTCTGATTTTACTGTCAGGAAGACAAAGGGGAAAATCACATCAGAATCCGGTCTTTCTTTGGACCTTGAATCTGCGCCAAAATTCCTGAAGATTCTAAGGAAAAACTTCAAAGGAAAGATCATCGGTTTCAAGGCAGAGTACGGCATATCAAAGAAAGAACTTAAATCGCGCGCCAGAAAGAGGATGGAAGAGTATTCCCTAGACGGAATTGTCGCAAACGATCTTACGGACGTCAAGGAAGGAGTGACTAAGGTGGTAGTCATCAAGAAAGGAAATGAAATTGAAATCGAAGGTGATAAGATTGGAGTCGCAAAAAGAATCATCGAATTCGTTTCGTAGTGCCTTTTCCCCCGGAAGCGCAACCCTATTCTTCGTACCGAATCGTGAGAGGGACGTATTGAAGAAGGGATCCAAGGGAGTGGCAATTTGCGTGGAAGCTGGAATGACAACAAGAGCCCAGCCTGCCGACTCAATGGACATTAGATTCAATGGTATACCCATAGATAACTCGATCCAGGAGGAGGTCGCCCGCAAACTAGGCTTCACCGGAAAGATACTGTCAACATCTCCCCTTCCACCTTCAAGCGGTTTTGGCCTGAGTGCCGGAGCTGCGCTGACTACGGCAGCAGTGATCCTCGGCGACAACACCAAACTTAGCGATGTTTACAGCATAGCTCACCAGATAGAACTTGAACGCGGCACGGGATTAGGAGACGTACAATCCCAAGCTTCTGGCGGGTTCCACGTCAGGATGAAAGGGGGAACTTTTCCTTATTCAGTCACGGAGAAGATACTGCATTCTCAGAGGGATCTTATTATTCTGCCTTTCAAGAAAAAGGTCCCGACGGGGGAAATAATAAGATCGCAGTCAAGCGTAGAGGAAATAATCAAGAATGGAAACAGGGCGATGACTGCCTTCCTCAAGAAGCCAACGATGGAAAACGCGTTCGTATTTGGAAGAAGGTTTTCAGAGGAATCGGGTCTTATATCTCAGAAAGCGGAGGTGATTCTGGACGACCTTGAGGGGAAATTTGCGTCTGTTTCTCTGATAGGGGATAGCATCATAGCCCTTTACGATGAGGATACAATGGATATCCTCAAGAAATACGGGGACCCCGTCAAGACCCGAATATCATTTACCGGCCTTAACCTAGGATAGCTGGAACAATAGTGTGTTGTTCACGTTTGCAACGGCTACCCCGAAGACCTCTTCCATCTTAACCGGCAAGTTGGGGTCATCCCTATTTCCTAGATACCTCAACCTACCATCCTTGATAAGCACCAGAGTCCCGTCTATCTTATTGACGGCACTTATGTCGTGTGAAACGAGAATGACGCCTTTGTTCTCCATGCTTTCGACTATTTCAAGGACCTCCTTGGTGGATTTTACATCCAGGTGCGCTGTGGGTTCATCCATCAGCACGTATCTTGAATCCTGGACCAATGCCCTCGCTATGACTGCCTTCTGGAGCTCTCCTCCAGATAGGCCATTTATGCTCTTATCCCTGAGTTCCCATAACCCCACTTTCTCTATAGCCTCATTGACCCTCTCGTCTGTGGAGTTCCAATCTCTTGTGAGACTGTACTGACCCATCGCAACAAATTCACATACTGAAAAGGTATAGAGGGTTGAAAATATCTGGGGCACGTATGCAGTTTTCCTGGCCAGTTCGCGTCTGTTCAATCTGGATATCTCTGTTCCGTCTATCTTAATTTGCCCATCATGGGGTACGAGACCCAGAATTGCCTTCAAGACTGTCGTTTTACCGGATCCGTTTGGTCCCATGAATATCACATGCTCTCCGTCTCCTACCCTTAAGTTGAATCCATCCACGGCAACCTTCTTTCCGTAGGTCACCGTAAGGTTCGATATCTCTATCATAGCTTTCTCCTCCTAAATAGTAGATAAATGAGAACAGGGGAGCCTATGAAAGCCGTTATTATTCCTACTGGTATCTCCCCTTCCGGCGTGCTCCTCGCAATGGTATCGCTCACTAAGAGCAGATTTGCTCCTATGAGGGGAGCAACGATGATAAGTAGGCTATGCGATTCGCCCACTATCTTTCTTCCTATGTGCGGGGAAACCAAACCTATGAAACCGATGATGCCAACGATGGATACGGCAAGACTTGTTATAAGGCTGGAAAGTAGTATGGCTAGCGTTTTGATCTTCCCTGTATCTACTCCAAGGGTTTTGGCCTGCTCATCCCCCATGAGCATTATGTCCATCTCCCTTGTTATGTATAGGAAAATTGGCATGGAAACAACGAGCACTATGAATAAATAGTAATCGTCTTTCCAGGTTGCCCCATAAAGACCACCAAGGAGCCAGAACAGCACGCCTCTAAGATTGTAGATCTTCACGTATATTAGATACGATGCTACGGCAGAAAACAGGAAGCTCACGGAAACGCCCGCAAGAATCAGAATCTCAGCCCTAATTTCACCGCCGGACCTTGATATCATGAAAGCGATGCCGACTGCCAGCATCGCGAACAAAAAAGCCAGGAAGGGAACTAGGTACGGGGAAACTAAGAAACCTATGGCAGCCCCAACGGCCGCTCCGCTTGAAACCCCAGTAAGATAAGGGTCCCCCAGGGGATTTCTGAAAATCGTCTGGGTTACTAGTCCGGATATCCCTAAGATCATCCCTATTATGACGGCTAGAATTATTCTGGGGAGGCGGACGTAGAAAATTATTGTGGTCACTGTCAAATTTGGATCATGCCCTATGAAAAATTGAAGCATGTTCTCCATTATGGTTGGTATGGAAATATTCACAGGACCTATGTAGAGCGATACTGTCACGTTTAATAGAGTTAAAAAAACGAGAAAAATTATGAACAGGTAATACCTAGATTTCATTGGAATGCCTGGGGATAAAGGAATTCGGCTACTGTTCTCACTGCATAAACGCTCAGCGGACCTGGCTCATCCATCCAGTTTGATTCTGTCACGTTAAAGAAAAGCACCTTCCCTGTTTTTATGGCAGTGACGTTTTTCCATAGTACAGCTTGCGACCCTGTTGTGAAATAAGACATGCTGGTAACTGGCGTATCGTTGTCCACTATTATAGCCTGAGGGTTATCGTATATGACCTGCTCGATGCTTATCGCAGGGTATGGTGAAGAGAGATTTCCTGCGATGTTTATGGCTCCGGCATCTTGAAGAATGTTATTTATGAAACTTCCGGGCCCCGCTGTGTATATTGGCTCCGACCACATCATGTAGAGCAGTGAGACTCTGGGATATGCTGATATTTTTTCTTCTACGCTTTGAATTCCTTGTTTCATTGAATTGACCTCCTTAATGGCTCCATTCTCATGGCCCGTAATGTTACCCAGGACGAGCATATCCTGGTAAATCTGCTGTATGTTCTCGGGTTGGAATACTATGACGGGTATGGAAAGGTTTTCCAGCTGATCGATTATCTGCGGTGGCTGAATTCCTCCATACGCAAGAACCAGATTTGGCTCCATGCTGACGACCTCTTCAACGGATGCCGTACCGTTGTCCATTTCTACCTTTGGAAGCTTTGTGGCATTGGAAGGCCACCAATCGTAGCTGGTGTCAGCTACTACAAGATTCCCTGCACCAATTGCGAACATCATCTGCGTGTTTGAAGGATCCATTGAAACAACCCTCGTCACGGGCAAAGGAATCGTCTCCGTCACGTTGTTTCCATCGAGATTGTAAGTCACAACTATATCCTTGGCTTTTGGCGGGGATTCGTGGGCTGTAAGAATGTAGGCAGTTGTGGAAACGACGACTACAAGCACAACCACAGCTATGGTTATGATGAGTTTTGCCTTCATAATTTAAAATATAATTGAAATATTTAAAATTTATTTGACAGCAATACGCTAACTTTTTTTTATTTAAAACGAATAACTAAAAAATGCAGTGCAACATCAAATTTTTTGGAATAGTTCAGGGAGTAGGCTTTAGAGAAAGGACTAGGAGAATGGCCAAGTCTCTAAACGTCAGGGGCTGGGTTAGAAATTTAATGGACGGGTCAGTAGAGGCAATGATGCAAGGAAACCCAGAGGACGTAGAAGCCCTAATAAGCTACTGCACTTCACAGATCCCAGATGCTCTGGTAACAGATGTAGCAAAAAAATATGTAGAAGAAGAAGACTTCTACGACTTTAAAATAATAAAATAAGGGGATTAAACTTTTAATGTGGCATCTCCAGGTTCCCAGTCCACGGGACAGAGGCCACCAGACTGCAACGCAGACAGCACCCTGAATGTCTCCTCAGTGCTTCTTCCCACGTTGTCGTCAGTTACGACCATGTATTTGATTATCCCATCCGGGTTTATTATGAAAAGACCTCTGAATGAGTTTCCTGAATCCTCGTTAAGAACTCCGTAATCCCTGGATATATCCCCCTTTCTGTCCTCTACCATAGGGTATCTGGCTTTTGAAACCCTCTTATCGTGCTCAACCCATGCCTGGTGGACGTAAACCGTATCTCTACTGACGGATACTATTTCTGCTCCTGCCTTCTTGAATTCATCGTACTTCTCGGCAAATCCTTCTATTTCCGTGGGACAAACAAACGTAAAATCGGCTGGGTAGAAGAAAAGGATTACCCACTTCCCCCTCAATTTTGACAGTCTGAAATCCTCTATTTTTCCGTTTACGAATGCCCTCGCCTGAAAATCAGGTGCATGTTTTCCAATCATTTCATCACCCTTTAACTCATTTAGAGGAGTGAATGCAACAATATAAACGTTGGCAAAAGCTTCAATTTGGGCTAAAATTTGCAGAGTCAATAACAGTGAGTTTCCCTTCCCTTCATGTGGCAGTCTCGAATCAAAAAGGTCCCATTTACCCTGTTTAGAATATTTCCGGGAAATGGAATCTTTTCAGGAGAACCCCCTTTATTTGGCAAGATTCATCTCTTTGCTTATTTTGGTTCAGGTAGATTATCAACAGTTAACGCTACCGTTTCACATTTACAGGCTTTGCCAGTTGAATCGCTTCGCCTTAATAGTATCCCTTGTACCTTAAACCAAGGTTGCTTATTTCTATGCCTTCCCCTTCTTTTACCTCTCCGACCACTTCTGGTCCAACATTTTCAAGCCGATCAAGAGCGTCCCTAACTTCCTTTTTAGGTAAAATTATGAACATTCCTATTCCCATATTGAACGTCTGAAATGCCTCCTTGGTTGAAATATTACCGTCTTCCATTACCTTCCTGAATACGTATGGGATTTCTGGATAGACCAGCTGATATTTCACCTTCTTTAGACGGGAAAGATTCCTGACTCCGCCGCCCGTAACGTGCGATATGCCATGAATTTCCAGATCTTCTAATAGAGCAAGAATGGGCGATGAATATATTTTGGTCCCGGTTAGCAGCCTCTTCCAAAGCGGAACCCCCTTTATTCTTAAATTTAAGGCGTCATCTTTTCCCTCATATATTTTCCTCAAGAGCGAAAAACCGTTGGAATGAAAGCCGTTTGATGGGAGCCCTACAATTGTATCACCCGCCTTAATCCTGTTTCCGTTGATTACCCTTCTCTTTCCAACAAAACCGACAACTGTTCCTGATATGTCTATGCCACTAACAAGATCCGGTACTGATGCTGTTTCTCCTCCGACAACTGCAACGCCTGCCTCCCTGCTGGCTCTATCTATGCTCTTCCCTATTGCAGAACCCATTTTCCTGTCAAGCACTGAACCAGCGATGTAATCAACCATCGCAATTGGTTCTGCACCGATGCAGACTATATCATTCACATTCATCCCGACGAGGTCATATCCAATCTCTTCGAAATAATGGTATTTGAGGGCTAAAATAGTCTTCGTTCCCACGTTATCCGTATGAACGGCAATGTAGCCATCATTGAATGACACCAAACCGGAATAGTGCCCTATCTTAGCTGCTCTTCTGTATTTTTTCCCCTTATAAGTTAGACCCGCAATTATTGAATCTCTGAAGGCTCCGACAGTATCAAAGTCCACACCACTTTCCTTATACGTTGGCATCTGTCAGGAATTACGTATGAAGTAAATAAAGGTGACCTGTTAAATAATAACTGTTGATTAGGTCAGGGGAGAAGTGAAGATACTCTCAGAATTTCTCGGAACGATGAAGAGCTTCTCGTTGTACGAGATTCAGGGCCTTTTGAGGGCGTATGGAGGGAAATTGGAGGAGGTGAACGACAACTACCTCATCTTTGAGACTGATTCAGCCGAGAGAATTGCCAAAAGGGTTACGTTCTCCAGGAGGCTTGGAATAGTTGTGGAGGACGGTTTGATAGACATAGGCAACAGATCGTTTGCCTTGAGGGAGGGTAAATGCCATGAAGCAGAATCAAAGATACCCAGTATCGCTGCTAAGATAAGGGGGAGAGTTGATCTTGAGCATCCTGATGTCACTTTTGTCATTTACGACTGCGGCAAGCTGATTATGACTAGGAACATATTTGAGAGAAAGGAAAGTTCTCTATTGGATAGCGGTTATCGGGTCAGGCCTTTCAACCATCCTTCATCAATTTCTCCGGTCATTGCTAGGGCTATGATAAACGTTGCCTCTCTTCGTGATAACGACCTCTTTGTTGATCCCTTTGCCGGGACCGGTACGTTCCTTATAGAAGGTTACAGGATGAACGTAAGGGGAATTGGAATAGACAGGGACAGAAGAATGGTTGAAGGATGCAATAGGAACCTCGCGTTTTTTGGATTTCCGGAGACTGCCGTCCTTGGGGACTTTTCACATTTGCTTGAGGCTGGGAACTTGTCTGCAATCGTAACCGATCCTCCGTACGGAAGGGGAGCAAGGATATTTTCAGATTCAAGGGAGTCCCTCTACGCCAGGCTGTTCTCCCTATTCGCGGATATCAATATGCCAAAAGTATTCGTCCTACCATCGGTTGAACTTCTGGATTTGGCAAAACAATACATGAAAGTGGAAATTGTTGAGAACGTGAGGGTTCACTCTTCTCTCACGCGCTTGATAGTTAAGGCCTAACCGATGCCGCCTTGTCCAGTAATGCGAAAAGATTCTTTGAAATACGCTGACAGCATGAACTAATTTATCTCTCCGTTGGCAGATAGGAAAATCTTTTCATTCCTAAGCTTAACGGGGCACATTTTCCGTAATCTTGAGCGGGATAAAACTAAATAAGATATGGTGATTAACGGGCATGGTCAAGAGAACTTACCTCTCTATAATCTTTAACACCGAAGGTGAGAGGCCATCTGAGATTATCGCAAGACTGCAGTCTCTTGGCTTCAGTCCAATAACCGGTACCAGGGATCTTGTGTACGAGTGGGGAGATCATGCGACTGTAGCTGATGCGATATCTCTAATTGACAGGGTTCATGCTACCCTTGGCGGGTACAATGTCCTGTTTACGGCCGAGACCATCGACGAGAGATAGGGAGGCGCCTTACATAACCGCAATGCTTGCAGCTAACAGTAAGATGGGATTTGTTTATTCGTATGTGTCCACCGTTCGCGTAAATGCTTCTCTTGCATTTCCTGCAAATCCAGATCTTTGCCTCCGGGATCAGGGGCGCCTTGTACTTCAAAGAATATAGCGAAATCAATTGAAACTTTCTATTCGCGTAGTCATATTTCCCTGCTTTTTCGTCTTCTACAGCTAGTTCGAAGAGCTCTCTAATGCGCTCGCCTGCAATCCTTGTTTCATTTTGTCTTCCCATCTATAAAGACACCCTTCCTTGAGCTGACGACGTCCCCCTCCTGTATAATAAGTTCTCCTCTCAGATAAACCTCATCTGGAAAAATTGCATCAAATCCATCAAAAGGGCTCCATCCGGCTTTAGAATGAAGCTCCTCTCCCTTCACTTTCTTCACGTTGTCGAAATTGACTGAAATAAAGTCTGCATCATATCCTGCCGCGATGTAACCCTTGTTGACCCTGCATATACGCGAAGGAGCTTCCATCAATAAAGAAACCAAGAGTTTCAATGTGGGAATGACCCCCTTCCTGTAAAGACTCAAAATCAGTGGGACTCTCGTTTCCACACCAGGAATTCCGGAAGGCGACGTGGAGAAATCGGATTTTTCCTCAGCCGTATGAGGTGCATGATCTGATGAAATCACGTCCACATATCCAGAGCCAACATTTTCCATGAGCTCCTCCTGGACAGACCTTTTGCGAAGTGGAGGATTCACCTTGCCGAATGAACCTATGCTCATTTCGTTGTTAAGAAGCAGGTGATGGGGCGTAACCTCCGTAGTGAAACCCAGAGACTTTGAGAGATGAATAGCTCTGTTGGTGGTAATGTGAGCTATGTGAACGTTTTTTTCCAGGTATTCCGGAATTGACTCTATGGCTCTAATCTCGCATTCAATTGGTCTCGCTCTGTCGTGCTCGATCAGGTTTCTTGACTGGAGTTTGTTTTCATCAAGGCATTCCTGCAGCTCTGCATGAACGACTTTTACCTTTTCTGACCATACGCATCTATCCGGGTCGGTTATCAACCCGCCTGTTGATTTTCCAAGGAATATCTTTTCCCCGATTGCTGATTCAACTATGCAATCAGAAGCAAGCTGATAAAGGCCGAAATCGACGTAGCTTTTTCCTGATACAAGTCTTCTCTTGCTATCAAATGCCTCATCATTAGCTATTGGAATCTTATTATTGGGCATATCAAAAACTGTAGTGGTACCACCCATCGCAGCAGAGAGAGATCCCGTCGCAAAATCTTCTTTATACTCTTCCCCCGGGTCCCTGAAATGTACGTGCATATCCACCCCGCCTGGGAGAATGAAGCCAGGAATCGGTGTCACGTCATTTCCTTCTCTTTCCATTGAAACTTTCTTTATAACGCCGTTTTCGACGATAACGTATCGCTCCCTAAACTCGCCGTCAACGAAAAAATTACCGCGGAATGCTTCCATTCATTTCTCCCGATTGAGAATCTTTCTGAAGACGGGTCCTCGCGGTTCCGCCTCGTAGAATATTTCAGCTCCGAAGGTGTATATTGACGTATCTGGATCCTTCCAGCATTCAGGTTCCATCCCCGCTTTCCAGCAAACGGAGTTCAGAAAATCCGTTCCGTTCATTTTTTCCTCTACCGCAACCTGCGGAAGTAGAAGGCCCGAATATCCGTCTCTTTCAGCTATCAGCCCGTCCCTTCCTACTACTATTGCGCTTGGGGCCTCGCTCCTCTTGTTGACTTTCAAAGTGACGGGCTTCGTTAGCAGGGAGACTTCCACTATTATATTATCCATTTCCTCCTTTGTCACGGGTGGAAATCTCGGATCATTTACTGCCGCTGATATGGCACTCCTTATTATGGCCTCTCCTAGCGGATATACTGGTTCAGGGAAGCCTATGCATCCCCTGAGTTCACCAGAAACAGTATTTAGAGTCGTGAAAACTCCTCTCTTTTCAACGAACTTCCCTCCGTAGCTGTTCTTTATCACTAATTTGATATCGATGTATTCCTCGATTGCTCTCCTTGCCATTTTAGTTGCAATTTCTCCATCTTCATCAGTATACTCTTGTGAGATCATACTCCTCGCTTATCCCCCCAAATAAATTTGTGAAGCTGGGGCAATACTCTGATATTTAATCTTTCCTTTAATACTTTTTCTGCCAGTTCCTTGAGATTCTTACCCCCCTCCGGCTGGAAAATTATTTCACCGTCGAATGGATATTTTTCAATTATTGATTTTGAAAATTGGAAATCGTTATCATCCTCTATCACGAACTTTAGATAATCCTTCTTACCCAATAATTCAATGTTCTCGTAAAGATTATGTTCGACCATGTTGGACGAAGGCGTCTTAATGTCCATAGAAATAATCATGTTATCTTCAGTTGGAACGTTTTCTATAGAAATAGAGCCGCTCGTCTCCAGTATGATTGTAAACTCATTGTCTAGTAGCCTATGCATTAGGGGGTAAACGTCCGGCTGGAGAAGCGGTTCCCCGCCAGTTATTGAAACTAGCTTAGTTCCGTATTGCTGAGCCTCTTGTATCAGATCGTCAACGCTTCTCTTATAACCGCCAGAGTATGAATACTTGGTATCGCAGTTGTGCGATGCAAACGGACCGGAAATGTAATTATGAGTTTCAGTCTCAAAATGATTTATTGTCCTGACACCTGAGTATTCGATTTTAACAACGAGATCCTTTTCAACCTTGATCTTTTCCCCTATGGCCACATCTCCCTCGTTTATCACTCTAATCTCTTTCCCTATCGATCTATCAGCTCTAACTGTCTGGGTCCCAGATACGTAAAAGGGATGTTCAGGCGTCACCACTATGCTTTTTCCCGATTCGGTGGTTATCTTGACCGTTTCTGATCTGGTCTTGATTGTGTTAAGTACCTTGGCTCTTTTAAACGTGCCGTTTGAGAAGCCGATTAGACGATCCCCCTTTTTAACATTGCGAGCCTTCTTCCATTTCATTTCATCGGTAAGTATTGGCTCTTCTCCGGCAGGGGTCCAAGTACACCTGAGGTTGCATCCTGACAGCCGAATGAAGAAGGTGGGTTTACCTATATGAGGACCTTCGCCTTCCAATGAATAGAACGTCTCGATAATAGTGAGCACTTTAACTATATTACGGATCGGAATAAATCTTTACTGTGACTTCGAAAGAACCATTTCGCAATCAAACTTCTCAGAGGAAACGGTGTCCTTCTTTATGAGTTTATACGATGGAAGCATAGATCTTATGAGAGCGTCTTCGAAAGAACTGCAGAGAAGCTTTTCCTTATCAAGTGCGAGAGAGTAATAAATGCAATTATTCCTTTTAATTACGAGAGCACCGTCTTTCTCGAACGCAGTTGCCATACAGCCCAAACTGTTGTAAAAATTTATGAGCGCGGAGACGCCGTCAGCACTTCCTGGATTTTGGCTTGCTATTCTTTGCCCCGCTCTCTTGAGGAACTCCCTGACCCACTCGATACCGTTCTCCCTCGAAAGTTCGTCAAGGACAATCTTCAGAAGGAAATCATACCTTTTTGGAAAGAGATTCATTCCGTCGGCTGAGATATAGTACGTCTTCTTCGGTCTCCCGACTCCCGTTCTTATGAAACGAGATTCAACATATCCCCTTCCTTCAAGAACGCTAAGATGTTCCCTTACCGCATTATTTCTGATGTTAAGCTTTCTAGCCAATTCGTAAATGCCTTTTGGACTTTCCAATAATTCTTCCAAGATTCTTTGCTTGCTGTATCCAAGGGAGCTTATCTCTTCCATTTCATTAATAAGATTGATTGGTCATATATAATTTTTATCAATTTAGACAGTAAAAAATGTTTAAATATGATGGCATGATTAGTAAAATAATGCCGACAGATATCCTCGAAATAAAGAATCTCAACGTTTCAATAGGACAAAAGGAAATATTAAAGGACGTCAGTATTATCGTGAAGTCTGGCGAAATACACGCTCTCATGGGTCCGAACGGAACTGGTAAGAGCACCCTCGCACAGACAGTCATTGGTAACCCAAAATATAAGGTGAACGGCGGCTCGATCCTCCTGAATGGGAAAAATCTAACAACACTTCAAATATATGAAAGAGCAAGGGAGGGCCTCTTCGTGGCCTTTCAGGAGCCGGTATCCGTACAGGGACTAAGGTTCATAAATTATCTGAGGACCGCATATACGTCCCTTCATCCGAATGAGAAGCTTGAATACAAGAAATTTGTGGATGAGGTAAAGGAGCTTTTGGGTTATTTTGGGCTTGACAATAGTTTCATAGATAGGGGATTGAATGATGGCCTTTCCGGCGGGGAGAAGAAGAGGATGGAAGCATTGCAGATGCTCATGCTAAAACCAAAATTCATAATTCTGGACGAAATAGACTCTGGTCTTGACGTTGATGCTTTGCGTGTTGTCTCCAAGGCAATAGGCAGGGCTAGAGACAGTGGTGCGGGCGTAATAATCATAACTCATTACCAAAGAATTTTGGAGCATATCAAGCCAGATTTCGTCCATGTGCTGATAAATGGGAAGATCGCCGAGAGCGGTAAAGGTGAGCTTGCAAAGTTGATAGAAGAAAGGGGATATGACTACTATAGAGGTGGTGAAGTAGATGCAAAAATTGAATGAGAATAGTGTTGAGGAAGTAAAGAAAGTGAACGAAATCAAGTATGATTTCGTAACGAATGTTAAGCCTGCTTTCCAGACGGATAGAGGTCTGAGTAGGAAGATCGTAGAGGATATATCGAAGGAAAAGAAGGAGCCAGAATGGATGCGGAATATCCGTTTGAGAGCTCTTGATATCTTCCTGTCAAAGCCTGTTCCTACCTGGGGACCAGATCTATCGGAACTTAATTTCGACGAGATCACTTACTACATTAAACCCGAAGACAGGAAAGCGAACAACTGGGATGAAGTGCCTGAGGAGATTAAAAACACGTTTGAAAAACTTGGTGTCCCGGAGATGGAGAGGAAATACCTCTCAGGAAGCGTTGCACAGCTTCAGTCACAGGGGGTGTACTCCAGACTAAAGAAACAGTGGGAAGAGAAGGGAGTTATATTCATGGATATGGACAGCGCCCTTCAAATGTATCCTGACATCGTTAAGGAACACTTCGGGAGGATTGTACCTCCTTCGGATAACAAATTTGCTGCCCTTAACACGGCTGTTTGGTCCGGAGGGTCTTTCTTGTACGTGCCTAGGGGAGTGCAACTTGACCTGCCCGTTCAGGCATACTTCAGGATGAATGGTGCGCTTGAAGGCCAATTTGAGAGGACTTTAATAATCGCAGAACCAGGTGCATCTGTTCATTATATAGAGGGATGCACGGCACCTACGTACAGTCAGTATTCCCTGCACGCTGCCATCGTTGAGGTATACGTTAAGGCGAATTCAAAAGTTAGATATACGTCAGTGCAGAACTGGTCTGACAATATAATAAATGGCCCAACTAAGAGGGCGTGGGTAGAAGAAAATGCCAGGATGGAGTGGGTTCAGGGCTCCCTTGGATCAAAGATTACCATGACTTATCCTTCATCAATACTCAGAGGAGAATATGCAAGCACATCCAACCTGAATGTTGCCCTAGCAATTGGACCCGTATGGAAAGACAATGGAGCAAAGGTCATCCATGCGGCTCCAAATACGAGCTCGAAGGTCGTAGCAAAGAGCATCTCGGGCAAGGGTGGAATGGCTGTATACAGGGGACAACTGAGAATTAACAATGGAGCCTACAATTCAAAAGCGTCTGTGCAGTGCGATGCTCTTATACTTGATGATGTGTCGAAGAGCAATACCTATCCACACAATGAGGTTCTTGAACAAGGCGCGGCCTTCTCCCATGAAGCTTCGGTCGGAAAGATATCAGAGGAGCAGGTAGATTACCTGATGAGCAGGGGCATAAGGGAAGAGGACGCAAGATCTCTTATAGTTCTTGGTTTCCTCGACGACGTGCTCAAGGAAATACCGCTGGAATATTCTATAGAATTTAACAAGCTAGTAAAACTGGAAATGGGAAAGTACGGTGCTGTGGGTTGAGCTTCGAAGAGATTGTTCTGGAAAAGAAGAAAAAAGCTGAACAAATTCCGCTGCTAGCACAACACGACTCTCCGTCTGTCAAGAGCTACACCCCTATAAGAGACGAAGAAGTCGCGCCGCTCCTCAATACGAAGAAACTTGGGTGTGCAGGAATGCAAAGAAACGTGACAACGCATAACGGATCTCCTTGCAGGTTATTTGCCAGGGGATCTTTTACATTCCTTCCCATTGATGAGGCAATAAAGGGCAATCTAGTAAAGGGGGAGGAGCTTTTCAATGAAGAATACGATAAACTAAGCGCGATAAATCAAGGGTATTTTAACGACGGGTTCTATATAGGTATCCCTGAAAAATTCAACGATGAAAAGATGATGAGCATTCTTCATACCGGCGATACTGATTTCAATGCACGGAATTTAATAAAGATCGGAAAGAATTCATCCGTTAAAATCCTCGAAAATTTTGTAATGACTGGAAATGCAAGAGTATCGCACGGCACTGTGATAAGACTTGGGGAAAATTCTACTCTTGACTTATATCTCCTTGAGGATAGTGCCAGTACTGATCTCAGCTACATTGAAAGAACCATTATAATGCAAAGGTATTCTACTGTTAAGATACATCACTTGGCCCTTCCGGGAAGGAGGAGCATAAGCAGAATCCGTGTTATCCAGGAAGGGGAGCATGCGGAATCCAGATATTACGGGGCCGCAATCGGCAAAGGGAGCGAACATCTTGATTTGGAGGTCTATTCTGACCACAAGATTCCTCATGGAAGGAACGACACTGTATTCAAGGCCATTCTTGGCGGTAAATCGTCACTCATATTCCGAGGGTTTATCAAGATAGAAGAAAAAGCCGAAGACGTGGAATCGTTCCTATTAGCCAACTTGCTCATCCTATCTGAGGAAGCGGTTGGAAATGCACTGCCGGTTCTAGAAATCTACAACGGGCAGGTAAAAGCGAAACATGGGGAGACTGTTTCCAACATTTCCGAAGACGAGATGTTTTATTTGATGAGCAGAGGGCTCGATACTATACAGGCGAAGAAGGCCATAATAGAAGGATTTATTAGTCCTGTGATCTATCCTCTTCCAGAAGACATTTCAAGGAAATACCTTGAAATTGTTGAAGAAGTGGTTAGTAGTGATCAGCGTAAGCAAAATACGTGATGATTTCCCGATTTTGAAGAAGGAGATAAACGGAAAAAGAATAGTTTATTTGGATTCTACAGCAACCACGCAAAAACCCAGACAGGTAATCGATGCCATTGTGGATTATTACGAAAATCTAAATGCCAACGTGCATAGGTCAGTTTATTGGCTTGGAGATCAGGCAACGGAGGCCTATGAAGGCTCGAGGAGGAAGGTTGCTGACTTCATCGGAGCCAAGAGCGAGGAAATCGTTTTCACCAGAAACACAACAGAGAGCATTAACCTGATATCCTTTTCTTTGGAGAACACGTTAAAAAAGGGAGACAGGATTTTGATAACGTCTATGGAACACCACAGCAACATACTGCCATGGATGAGACTGGAAGAGAGGGGTATAATTTTAGATTATGTTGACTTCACTGATGAAGGCCTCCTCGATCTTGAAGATTTCAAAAGGAAACTTAAGAAAGAAACAAAGATCGTTTCCATCACACATGAATCTAACGTTCTTGGAACAATAAATCCTGTTGAGGAACTCGGTAAAATGGCCAAGGAAAACAGCTCTATTTTTATCGTAGATGCTGCTCAGTCTGTTCCGCACATGCCTTTCAAGATCAAGGAACAGTATGACTTCGTTGCTTTTTCAGGGCATAAGATGTTGGGCCCGATGGGTATAGGAGTCTTATACGGGAAATACGAAAAGCTTGACAACATGCAACCCTTCAACAGGGGAGGGGAGATGATCAAGGACGTGGATTTTCATAGCGTTGTATTTGAGGATCCTCCGATAAAATTTGAGGCTGGAACGCCAAATGTCGAGGGGGCGGTCGGTCTTGCAGCTGCAGTAGATTACTTAAAGACCATTGGGATGGAAAATGTCAGAGAGCACGAGAAATATCTTACGTCCCTTACCCTTAGGGGCATCGAAGATTTGAAGAACGTCGTATATTATGGACCAAGAGACCCTGGGAAAAGGGGCGGAGTCATCGCTTTCAACGTGAAGGGGGCAAGAAGCAGGGTGAAATATGACCTTGAAAAAAGCAATCTAAGAGTTGAAGGCCTTTATCATTCACATGACATTGCCACCTTTCTTGATGGATCGAATATCTACGTAAGATCAGGACATCACTGTGCAGAACCCCTTGCCCGTTCTCTAGGTTTGACTGGGACAGCCAGAGCTTCTTTTTACGTTTACAACGATGAGGACGACGCCATGGCGCTGTTGAAAGCCCTCGGTGAAATAGATGTACACAGATGAAGTGATGGACAGGTATGAAAATCCCGTTAAACGCGGGACACTGGAGAGCTTCAACGTGAAGATAGATGAGGCCTCTACAACTTGCGGAGATAGGATTATTCTGTACTTGAAACTGGAGAACGGCAAAATATCTGACATAAGCTGGGAAGGCGACGGCTGCATACTTTCCGTAGTTTCGACAGACTTGTTCTGCGAAAATTCCATTGGAAAGGAACTGAAAGACGTTGCAGGACAGGACGAGATGAAGTACGTGGATAATTTCCCAGTGAAGATAACCCCGGGCAGGCTGAATTGTGTCCTGCTGCCACTTCGTGCTCTAAAAAGAGGCATCAAAGAAAAATAAATTACTACCAAAGGATTGCACTTTGATGCAGAACATATCTGAGCTTATCTCATCGGCAAAGAGAGGCAGCAGAAGGGACGTAGGGCGTCTCCTGACGATTATTGAGAATAGGAGCAAAGGATACAGGGAAATTCTTGATGAAATCAGCGGGAAGAGAGATGCATTCGTAATAGGCGTTACGGGACCGCCAGGAGTTGGCAAAAGTTCTCTTATTTCACGCCTCGCAAAAAAAATTTCAACCGGGGGAAGGATTGCAATAATAATGATCGATGCGTCTAGTCCTTTCACTGGAGGTTCCTTGTTGGGAAACAGGCTCAGACTCGAGGAAGAGGAGAACGTATACGTTAGAAGCATGGCTACAAGGGGATCAACCGGAGGGCTAAGCCTTGCCATTGGTGATTCAATAGATCTCCTCTCCTTTCTTGGTTTCAAGACCATAATAATTGAATCTGTGGGAACAGGCCAGGATGAGACTGATATACTTTACTATTCAGATCTAATTGCAATGGTTCTCTCTCCCGGTCTTGGCGATGAGATTCAGGCAATAAAAGCTGGTCAGATGGAAATTGGCGATTTCATCATTCTCAATAAGGCTGACAAACCTGAGGCATTCATAGCTGAGAAGGAACTTATGGAAATTCTCAGCATACCTGACAAGGCAAAGAAACACAAACTCTTCAGGGTATCCTGCATTACCGGGGAAGGAATAGACGGTCTTGCAGATGCAATAAAGAATGCGATACAGAAAGGACGGAATAAGGATAATTTAGTAGAGAAGGAAAAGGAGAGAATAAGAAGAGAGATAGACGCAATTCTGAAGTCTAATGAAAAGCTCATCGAACAGCTGGCCAAAAAGATCGTCATTGGAGAGATTTCCAGAGAGAGGGCCATCAAGGATCTTCTTGACTCATTCTCGTAAATCCTGCGAAAGAAATTATAATTCTGAATCTTGCATTCGCAAGGGGTATTTAATTCAATGATTTCAGAAACTATTTGTAAGTGTACAACGATATACTTCCGCTAAGGTGATCGTTTAATGAAGGTTACTATAAGCTTGATTAAAGCGGATGTTGGCGGACTTGCGGGACATTCACGTGTTCATCCTCAGCTTAAGGACGAGGCTAAGTTAGTCCTTGAGCAGGCAAAAAATGAAGGAGTTTTAATTGATTATCACGTTACTTCTGTGGGGGACGACCTGCAGCTTATAATGACGCACAAACAAGGAATCGATAACGAACGCGTCCATAAACTCGCCTGGGATGCTTTTCTTAAGGCAACTGAGGTTGCAAAAAAATTGAAGCTCTATGGGGCGGGCCAGGATCTGCTGAAGGATTCATTTTCGGGGAATCTCAAGGGAATGGGCCCTGGCATTGCGGAGATGGAATTTGAAGAAAGGAAGAGCGAGCCTGTTGTTGCATTCATGATGGATAAGACTGAGCCTGGAGCTTTCAATTTGCCGATATTTAAGATGTTCGCAGACCCGTTTAACACGCCTGGCCTCATAATAGATCCGGCCATGCACGATGGATTTATTTTTGAAATATGGGATGTAGTGGCTCATAAAAAAATGATGCTTAGGGCCCCTGCTGAAACATATGACCTTCTCGCCCTAATAGGCTCGAAAAGCAGGTACATAATTAAGAGGGTATTTCCCTCTAAAAACGACAAGGAACCGGTGGCTGTAGTAAGCACGGACATTCTTCACGAGATTGCCGGGAAGTACGTCGGAAAGGACGATCCAGTTGCTTTGGTTAGAGCGCAGGCAGGGCTTCCGGCCATGGGGGAAATACTGGAGGCATTTTCATTCCCGCATCTTGTTTCTGGATGGATGAGGGGAAGTCACAATGGGCCGCTTATGCCTGTTTCCATTCAGGATGCTACTCCTTCTAGATTCGACGGCCCTCCCAGAGTCATCGGCCTAGGGTTTCAACTAGCCGAGGGAAGGCTCATAGGCCCTGCAGACCTTCTCGGTGATAAAGCATTCGACGGAGCTAGGCAGCTTGCGGGACAAATTGCAGATTATCTGAGAAGAAATGGACCGTTTGAACCTCACAGGCTACCAGAAGCTGAGATGGAGTACACCTCACTGCCGGAGATACAGAAGAAACTTCAATCAAGAATGGTCGACCTTTGATGCCTCCTAATAACTTCAAGGGAATGATATTGAAAGACAGAATATTAGACATTCTCGGCGGAGACGGCAAGTCCATATCAGAAATATACAAAGAAATAAACATGGACGAAGAGACTAAAATACACAGACTTGCCCTGACTGGGTATCTCTGGGCTATGGCCGACCTGAACATACTTAGGGAAAAATACGTTAAGCCATCTAAAATATACTACCCAATAAAGAGAGACGAAAGATCGATATACCAGATTGTGGCGGAACAAGTTTCAAATGACCCAATCGACAAAAGAGGGGAAGAGGTTCTCTATGTCCTCTATACGCTGTTCGAACGACCAATTTTCGAGAATGAGCTAGAAAAGGCTGGAATAACGGGAAATGTTAAGGCAAAAAGACTTGACAAGAAGGAGAGGAAAAAACTACTAAGCAGGGCGGACATAAAAATAAAGAAGATACCTCCCGACGACGACGCATATATACCTATAACTAGCTATCCAGCATTAACCCTGAGAATCCTGAGCAAGATCATCTCGCAGGCCTATGACATAAAGAGGGAAAACAACGGCATTCAGAAAGAGCTTGACAGCCTCGTTTAGCTAAAACCGAGGATTCTCCGTTCTTTGAGGAATGACAGATCGTTCCTGTATATTTCCCTGATGTCGTCCAGGCCTAATACCACCATAAGAAGGCGTTCAAGACCTAGTCCCCACGCTGCAACATTGTATTTTACACCCCAAGGCTTAATGACTTCCGGCCTGAACATGCCTGCTCCCCCTAGCTCCATCTCCTTACCCTTGAACCTGCCGTAAACTTCCAGAGATGGCTCCGTATACGGGAAATAGCTGGGTTTTACTCTTATTTCTTTAACTCCGATCCTCCCATAAAAGTCCTTAAGGGTATCTATGAGAACTCCAAACGTAACTCCCTTGCCGGAGATCACTCCTTCAACCTGAGAGAACTCAGAAAGGTGCTTAGAATCAGTTGCCTCCCTCCTGAATATTTTTTCAACTGAGAAGATCCTGCATTCCTCATTCGGATGCTCAACTATATACCTTATGGTATTTACAGTTGTATGAGTCCTCAGTAAAAGCTTCGACGCCTCTTCCTTTGACCAGGGATATTGCCACCCCCTTGAACCTCGTATCCCCCTCTCATGCACCTTCTTTACTCTCCTTGAAAGCGCGGGGTCCACTTCACCGATACCATCCAGATAAAACGTGTCCTGCATATCTCTAGCTGGATGATCCTGGGGAATAAAGAGAATGTCCATGTTCCAGAATGCGGTTTCAACAATGTGGCCTCTTAGCTCCTTGAAACCCATGTCGAGCATCACCCTCCTAACCTCGGCGATGAATTCGGAAAGTGGATGAACTTTTGATGGAAGGTAACGCGGCGCATAGAGGGTCGGATCGTAAGGCCTGAATTGAATTCCAGAACTATATCTCCCTATTATTTCGGGCGTTATTTGAGAAACTTCCTCAGTTTCCATTAAATCTTCAGGAGAAAGCTGTTCAGCCAGTGCAGTCAGCTTAATTGTCCGCTCCATTTTTATTTTTTCACCAACAAATCCTTTCCTCTGTTTTAACAATAGTATATCATCTTCAGTGTAATTGCCTGAGGAAACATGTTGCAGGGCGTCTTTAACTTTTTTGATCCTGTCTTCTAATTCGTCCAGCTTAACAGAAACGATGAACCCGTCCTTTACCTTGGCCCCGCTTTTTAGAAACTCTGCAATTGCGTACCTAAGATCTCCCCCCATTTTTCCTTCCAGTTCCCTTAAGCCAGTAATGCCGGATTTGTAGAGAGACAGAAGCTTTTCCTCTGGAAGGCCCTGATCAATAAGGCTTCTCCCTTCCTGTCCAAGAAAATAATATGATTTTGGCTTTTCTACTACAGTCACAAGTTTCTTCTCCTTGAGCCAGGAAATCGAACTTGCCAATTCGTTTCTGCTGAACTCTGGAAAGAGCGAGTCTACTTCAACATACCCCTTTCCTTTCAAAAATTTTATCAATTTCTTTTCAGAGTTCGTAAGCTCCATAGACTGTTATTTAAGATACGATAAAATGTTTATTCTTTTTCTTATATGAAAGATTGCGACGCAAGTTTAATTCTCAGGACAGAATTTAATAATACGGAGCAATGACCGGCAGATGGAAGAAGAATTAGAAGATGATTTCTCAGTCTGGTACAACAACATAATAGAGAAGACAGGACTAACAGACAAACGTTATCCCGTCAAGGGGCTTAATGTCTGGCCGCCATACGGTTGGGCGCTGATGAGAAACGTGGATTCCATCATAAGGGAAAAATTTCAAGAGAAAGGCTACAAAGAGGTGAACTTTCCAACTCTTATACCCAAAAGCCAATTCGACAAAGAAGCTGAACATATCAAAGGGTTTTCAAATGAGGTTTATTGGGTGACTAGGGGAGGCTCTTCCGAACTTGAAGAGAAGCTAGCTCTGAGACCAACAAGTGAAACAGCGATGTACCCAGTGTTCTCGCTTTGGGTCAGAAGCCATTCAGATCTGCCACTTAAGATATTCCAGATCGTTAATACGTTCCGTTATGAAACAAAACAAACGAGAACATTCATCAGGGTAAGGGAGATACATTTCATAGAAGGACATACATGCCATGAAGATTTCGAAGATTCTGAGAGGCAAATAGAGGACGATGTACAAATTTGGAAGGGAATTGCAGACAGCATATCCATACCTTACACAATGCTGAGAAGACCTGATTGGGACAAATTCCCAGGCGCGTTTTACACCATTGGCGTGGATACAATACTTCCTTCAGGGAGAAGCCTTCAGATTGCAACAATACACCAATATAAAGAGAATTTCTCAAGAGCTTACGATATAATGTATACGGATCAAGATGGACAGAGAAAATACGTTCACCAGACCACGTTCGGAATTTCCGAGAGATTAATTGCTGCCATAGTAGGGATACATGGTGACAAGAAAGGCCTTATATTGCCGCCGTCAGTTGCACCTATACAGGCAGTAATAGTTCCAATCCCGGGCGAAGGGGTAATAGAATATGCAAGGGATATATTAAACATCCTGAGATCAAAAGGGATAAGAGCTGAACTTGATGAAAGAGAACAATATACCCCAGGATGGAAATTCAACGACTGGGAAGAGAAGGGTGTTCCGGTGAGACTAGACATTGGCAGGGAGGAGGCAGGTTCGAATTCTGTTACAATCAGCCTTAGAACGGGAGGTAAAAGGAAAGTAAAGCTGTCATCCCTCGTAAGATCTGTTAAAAACTCGTTTGAAGAGATAAAAGATACCCTCTATAAAAGAGCGGAAGAGAAGCTGCAGAACTTTCTGATAGAAATAGACGATCTTGGTAAGGCTACTGGCACCGGACCAAACGTGATTTGCTGGTGTGGCAGAAAAGAGTGTGCTGACAAGATAGAAACCACGGGAAAATCTATACTTGGCTCCCTTGGTGGAGAGGGTAGCTGCATCGTTTGCGGCTCAAATGGGAAGAAGACCATAATTTCAAGAAAATACTGACCTGTTTTAACTCACGCCAACTTCTTCCCTCATTTTGAGCCTTGAGACTACTACTCCCAATATACCAAAGAGAATGAGTATCACGGATATGGAGTATAGGCCTATATCATTCCAGTCACCGTAAGTTATAGACCAGCCTAAGTAGAACACTACAGCGCCTACGACCAATATCAGGGACAAGTATTCAAGTACCCTGTTGCCTGTCACTTTCATTTAATCTACATTGTGACCTACCATAAATTAATTTTCGCTTTGGAATATAGATTGCTCCAGAAAAGTTAATTTATATCAACTAAAATGATCTTACAGGCAAGAAGAGATCATTGTTTTTAAGTTTCATTGGAGGAGAAAAAGATTGATGCCCCTTGAAAGCCATAATGGATTAGCATTAGGTGGGCACTTATCTCCGCACATGCCAAAAATGAGGGTTGCCTAAATCCGGAAAAAGAAATTATCAGATGCTTTTGAAGATGTTGCCAGAGACTTTAGTGACTAAAGATGTTTACATAAAAAAGGCCGACTAACCCTGTGAAGAGACTTTTAAAGATACAGGAAGATTTTCATGATCGTGGACAAAATTTCAGTAAGTTTGACATCATATATCTTTCGAAGAGGAAGATAAAGACGGAAAAAATAAATTTCCGATTATTACTAAATATTGTTTATTCATATAATCGCCACATATGAATTATATAATATCAATGAACATCACTATTCTCAGCCACTGGAATCTTTAGAGAGAGCCATTTATTCCTATACTTCATTTGCCACAATTTTAAGTTAAAATTTAGTGTCCTTTTGATCTACCTGTAGGTGAATATTTTGAACATTTATGATAGCCTTCTTGCGTGGCCTTTTCCATCAATTTCCCATATTTCAGCTTCGTAGGAAATATTGCTGAGCCCGCATTTCTTCTTTCCTAATCCCTGCAATGCTTCCCTTTATAATGGATCCATCATTTTTTGTCCTGTGTTTTATTTCATATTTCTCAGAGTCGAATGTGAAAATTTTACCTTTAGTTTCCAGTTATTAATTGCGTATTTCATCAAATTTAATAACCGGTGGGTTTCCCATGGAAAAAGTATCGTGATTCTGTGTTTTGCCTTCATCTTCCTATAGATATATGCCTAGAATAGTTCATAAGCATATGGGTAGTTTGTCCAAAGCACACATTCCAGGATTCCTTCTGAGAAAACTTCAAAAGGCTTTATTCTTCTAAAGATAAGCTCAACAGGGAGACCGGGCTTCAAAGCATCATAACCAGTTCTATGTACTACAATATCGTCTTGAAGTTTATATGTACGGAAAAATCAACTCTTTTTGCTTCTCATACCCTCTATATAAAGGAATCCCGAACCGCTTGCCTTTACTTGTTTCATATCTGCTGGGAGAGAAACGTTTTCTTTTTTGTCGCATGAACTAGTTCCAAAAAAATTATATTGAGAGTGTACGGGCAATGTTTGTTTATTAACGATAAAAGATTCGCACTCATTTAATTAACCTTTCTTAAATATAAAAATATATTCGTGTTTAAAAACATAATACTCACCGAGCAAAGCTCTGTATCTCCACAACTCTTTTTGATTCATTTTTCCACGTGTTTCATCAAAGTTCTTAACCACTATACTTTTGAGGGTAAATCCTGATTTCATTATCACCTGCATAGAATAAAATCCTAGGGGAATCCACTGACCAGATTCATATTTATCACCAATAACAATAGCCAGATATCTATCGTTGTCGAGTATATCCCGGCATTTTTTGACAGAATTTCCTAGCCTTAGGAGAAAATCGTTTAATGACAGTGCATTTGATAAGTCCTTCTTATTATCACTAAACCTAATAATATCATAATAAGGAGGGTGCATAATCACCAGTTGCACAGACTCAATTCCTATCTCAGAAAGTAGTGATCTATAGTCTAGTTCGACACTATCACCGACTATGATTTTAGTTTCAACGTTTCCTTGGATTTTCTCCCTATCTACACGTTCCTCAGCTCTTTTGGCTACTTCTTCATTCAATTCTATTCCGATACCATTCCTGCCGAGCCTTCTGCATTCTATTAACGTTGTCCCGCTACCCACAAAGGGGTCAAATACCCACTCACCCCTCTTAGAATACCTCTGGATAAGCTGATTAGGAATCTGTGGAATGAAATTTCCCCAATACCAACCGAGGTGTTCTCCTGACGTATCTCGCTTATCGAATAACCAGAGGCTATCTGTTATGATATTTTCGTATTCTCTCCAGCGGTTAAGGTTGATGTCATTAATCCTTCCATACTTGATATCATTGAGGGAATTCACAAGCCTATTGATATAATGTTTCATTCTTTCAGATGTGTAGGAACTTATAATTTGATCTAGATCTCTTACTAGGCTTCCTGTCTCTATTTTGCTTTCCTCTCCTGTTCCCAGATCTTTTTCCCAAGAATCTTCTGATGAACTTAGAAGTTCTAACTTTAGAGATAATATACGTTCTCTAATGACCTTTGCATCGTCTAATTGCATGACTGAATTTAAAAATGATATCATCTTATTCTTATTGAGTCTTGGCCTTTCTTTATCCAAGGTTACCCTTTTCGAGTTGAATACCTTTTTTTGATTATTTGCCTCGTTCTCCATAATAGCAGCAATATATTACCAGTAGGAGCTTAAATATTTTCTAGTTTTATTAAAATTTTTATCAATCCACTCAGTATTTACATAAAAGTCCCTAAGGTTTTCGTACACTTACAATACTTCAGGCTGAACATTTCTTCAGCTCATCAAGGCATGCAGAGTATTCATTAATAATTTTATTTAACTCCTCTTCGCTTAATTCTGTTTTGCTTGGGTACATTATTTGAGAACTGAACTCTTTCCTACGTTACAATCATTTATTTTCATCACTTCACGCATGAAGGCCTCACATAATGGCACTATTGCTGGAATGGAAAAAGTTGTCGACTAATTTAGTCTTGTTGGAACCTTGGCGCCACTTGCAGAGAAGATTCTGGTGAAGCTAAGTACCGTTTAAATTTACCTCCTTGCTAGCTATTATCGGGTTTTATGAACAAACATTATTACAACTGAGAAAACCCCTAGTAATGTTTCTCTTAGAGAGGAATCCTTTCCAGACTGTTTAGCACTAAAGAGAGAAATAGGCGTTGACCCTTATTACAATACAACTACTGAAACAGTTTATAAGAGTGGCATGTTAAAACGTAAAGCAAATTGACCACAGATTAAAACTTTTGAGAATGACGCAAACTAACGTCGGGGATCAGTTTAGAGTTAAAATGCAAAATACGCTGAATTACTAGATTTTCATCATATAAAAATTGCTGTCGACAAAATAATATGAGAATAATTAAAGAATCAGGATCTAAGTTCAGTGAAGCGGAAATGGACAAATAGCTTCTTCTAAATTTTCTTTGGTTGGAATAGATCGGTAGCAAGTACGTAAGCATGAATGCTAGGTTCCCGATCCCTTCTTAAGCAATCTATCCTTCAAGCCACTATAAATAGCGGATAATCCGCCGGCACCAGAGAATCATAATACGGAAGACGAATGTATACCGTAGTCCGTGAACTTCATAGCTATACTGCCATAAAATGAAACTTCCCATTTGCTGCTTGGAAATATACGCATCATTATTTCTTTCCATTTGATATCTAAACAAAATGCAAGATTAATCTTAAACGCAAATGGTATAATTACAGGACAATACCATAAATAATTGATAGTGGGCCCGGCCGGATTCGAACCGGCGGTCTCCGCCTTGTAAGGGCGACGTCATAGCCGCTAGACCACGAGCCCTGGTACCTAATGTTGCTTTTCTAAATAACACTTATCAATATGGATCAGAGAATTGGAAGAAGGTTGTTTATCTCCCAGTCTGTAACGAAAGACCTGAAATCGTCCCATTCTTTTTGTTTTATATAGAGGAAGTTCTTGTAAATGTGCTCTCCAAGTACGCTCTTCATCAGTTCGCTATTTCTGAGATGATGAAGGGCCTCACCGAGGGATTCTGGAAGCTGATCGATCTGCATTTCCTCTCTCTGTCTTGGGGCTAGATGGAATATATCCTGCTCAACCGGGTCAGGGCATTTCAGTTTTTTCTCCACGCCATCAAGACCGGCTCCAAGTATTACTGCAAATTGAAGATATGGATTCCCGGCAGAATCTGGTGCTCTAAACTCCAGCCTTTTCTTGATGCCATCGCCTGCCGGCAGCCGTATCATAGCTGACCTGTTCCTTCTCCCCCAAGCTATGTACACGGGGGCTTCATAACCAGGTACAAGCCTCTTGTATGAATTTACCCAGGAAGCAATTATGGAAGATATTTCCACGCTATGTTTCAGGACTCCAGCGAGATACTGATAAGCGAAATCAGACAATCCATTTTTATCCTTCTGATCCCAGAAGAAATTCTTGTCCTCGGACGGTGACATTATGCTTTGATGTATATGCATCCCTGTACCATTAATTCCATAGAATGGCTTGGGCATAAAAGTCGCGTATAAACCGAATCTCGATGCAACTGTCTTAATTGCGGTCCTCATCGTAATGATCCTGTCCGCCATCGCAAGGGCTGGCGCATATCGAAGATCAATTTCATGCTGTCCTGGTGAAACCTCGTGATGAGCCGCCTCCGGCATGTAGCCTAATAACTCAAGATAATTCAGTATCTCCTTTTTAACCAATTCTCCCTTATCCAGAGGACCGAAGGTGAAATATCCGCCTGAATCGTGCGGCAGATATTTCCCGTCTTTCTGCTCTAATAGGAAGAATTCAAATTCTGGACCTACAAAAAATTCCATACTCTTCTTGCGTAACCTTTCTAGCTGTTTCTGAAGTATGTACCTCGGATCTCCCATGAACGGCTTGCCTTCGGGCGTCATAATGGAACAGACGAACCTAGCGGCTTTCCCTCCATCTATCGCCCAAGGAAGTATCTCGAATGACGCATAATCTGGAAATGCCCTCATATCACTCTCTTCTATTGTCGCATATCCCAAAACAGAAGAGCCGTCAAACAGTACCCCCTCCTCCAGTACTCTCTGAAGCCTATTTCTCGGAATCATCACAGACTTCGGGGTCCCCCGAATATCTGTGAACTGAAAGTAGAAGTATCTCAAATCCTTCTGGTCCGCTACTTTTACAATCTCCGTAGGGTCATAATCCATAATAAGCTAATTACACAACGGTTTAAGCTTTTCTCTCTTTGGTCAAAGGGATAATCTTTGCGTCTACGATCATATATGAATTTTTGTAAAGAAATACAGGATTGAAATCCACCTGATTGTATCGGAGTCTCCCAGCAAAGTCTGATATCTTCAGGAGAAGATTTACGATCATCTCCCTTTCTGCGGAAAGTCTTCTGTATCCTTTGAAAATGCTTGAAAACTTGAGTTCGTCAATCATATCTTCAGCATCGAAATTCGTTAGGGGCAACTTCTTAAACGATACGTCCTTGAAAAGTTCGGCATAGAATCCGCCTAATCCAAAAAGGATTAAATCGCCGAATGAGGGATCCTTTATGAGCCCAACCATTACCTCTATGCCTTTTGGTGCCATCTCTTCCGCGTACAGTTTCTCTCCCGGAAATTTGGAAGTAAGTTTAGAAAACGCCGATTTCAATTCTTCCATATTTCTTAGATCTGAGAGAACTGCACCAGCTTCCGTTTTGTGCGTTATGGTCTCAGAACTAACTTTTAGTACTGCTGGAAAATTTCCTGTGAAATCTTCTGGGGAATTCATTATGAACCTTCTTGGAAGCATGAACCCCTCCCTCTCAAGTCTAGACTTAAACTCAAATTCAGTCGTCATCCTTGAACCTCCGAAGATAGTGCCCTCTCTCTGCCAACGCCATTAAAGAAGAAACGCTTCTCTTGATCGAAGGGTATGTGGGAACTCCGGAAGCGAGGAGCTTTCTTGTCATCTCCCTTGAATATTTACCCCCAATGGTGCCGACTATCATCGGTATTTCCCCCTCCTTCACGAACCTGGATAGAAAATCCACTATCCTCTCCGTTACTCCAAATGTTTGGAATAGAACAAATGCAATTATCCCATCATATTCATTTGACTTTGCGACTTCTGAAATTACAGCTTCGTATTCATCATCCGTTGCTTCCGCAGTCATATCTATAGGATTGAAGGGGGAGCCTATTGGCGAGATGTTCTTCCTTATAACACTCACTAATGCATCCGTAGGCTTGTTAACTGTGAAGCCGCTCCTTTCAAGAAGATCAGTCGCTATCACGCCAACTCCTCCTGCAGACGTGACTACCGCTACTCTTCTTCCCTTCATAGGTCTTGAAAAAGCAAATGCTGATGCAAAATCTATGAGCTCCACCTCATTATTTGCCTCAACTATGCCGTACTGTCTGAATACCCCTGTCAGAGAAAAGCTCGTTTTCATTATCGAACCTGTGTGTAAAGAGGTTGCCCTATTCCCAGCCTCCGTCCTTCCGCCTTTTATCGCAACTATACCCTTGTTTTTTGCTACATCTTTGCACTTGTTGAGAAAAGAGCCTGCATTTGTTATATTTTCAAGGTAAACTGCGATCGATTTGGTTTTCTCGTCAGCCCCTAGGGCCTCTATTACCTCTGTCTCGTTCACGTCAGCTTCATTGCCAATGGAAAAGAATGCAGAAAATCCAATTCCAAGATCTGTGAATTCGTCCATAGTCAGCAAACCAAGGGCCCCGCTTTGTGACACGAATCCTATTTTTCCATCGAGGGGAAACTCGCTTTTCTCTTCTGATGTTAATGCTGTATTTAGTCCATTCCTTGGAATTATAATGCCCACAGTATTTGGTCCTATAATTCGCATTCCAGATTTTGAAGCTATGTCTCTCATTTCTTCTTCTGTCTTCTTCCCCGACACACCCTGTTCTCTAAAGCCGCCCGCCACCGGTATAGAAAATTTGCATCCTTTTATGGAGAGCGCTTTTATTATATCTAAAGTCTTACTTGCAGGAAGCGCTATAACGGCTACATCAACGCTTCCGGGGAGGGATTCTACACTTTTGTAGCATTTAACCCCTTCAATTTCCTCTGCGTTAGGGTGGACTGCAAGCAACTCCCCTTTGAAATCCTTCTTTAAATTTCTAAGTATGACGTTCCCGACTTTATCGCGCTCCCTTGAGGCCCCAACAACGCAAACGCTCTTTGCATCAAATATTTCTGAGATTTTCATATCTTTGACACCATTTTTTTCCTCTCCTTCGCTGAATAGCCAGTTACGTCCTCTATGAATTTATTGTAAAGCTTGATCAACATTTCCTGATCGCTGGATGGAGAAGTTTCCGTTTCTACCGAGAGTTCTTTCTTGCCAGAAACGTAGGCTCTAACGGTCAATGCTGAAATCGAAGAAACAAAAGCACCATCCTCCTTTTTCACGTTCCGGAAGACATCTCTCATTTTGTTCTCCACAAATGCATCGCTTATCTCCTTTTTGCACGGATATTTTCTCATTTTGGCGTTAGTCCTTTAGGATATTAAATACTAATGGAATTAACATAGCAGATGCGGAACTTGAAATTCTACAATGTTTAATATTTATATAGAAGAACGAATTACCGTTTTAGGGTGAATTCAAATGCTTTCAGGACAGATCCCTATCCTAGTTTTGAAGGAAGGTTCGACAAGAGAATCTGGAAAGGATGCACAAAGAAATAATATTGAAGCCGCTAAGGCCATTGCAGATACAGTTAAATCGGCACTCGGACCCAAAGGGATGGACAAGATGCTTGTCGATTCCCTCGGCGACATAACGATTTCTAATGATGGAGCGACAATAATGAAGCAGATGGATGTTGACCATCCAACTGCGAAAATGATTGTGGAAATTGCAAAGGGCCAGGACCAAGAGGTCGGAGATGGGACAACCACAGCTGTAGTTCTTGCGGGTGAATTACTAAAGCAGGCAGAAACGCTCCTTGATCAAAACGTCCATCCGACTGTCATAGCAAATGGTTATAAAATGGCATCAACCAAGAGTCTCGAAATACTTTCCAGCATTTCCGAGAAGAAGATTGATGATGACATGCTCAAGAACATTGCGAAGACCGCAATGACGGGAAAAAACGTTGGGGGTGTTACGGATTTCCTGGCCGAAATTGCCGTTAAGGGTGTTAAAAGTATAGTGGAAGAAAGGGACGGAAAGAAAGTAGTTGACGTAGACAACATCTTGGTTCAGAAGAAAATCGGAGGGGGGATAACTGATACCGAATTGATAGACGGTGTAGTTATAGATAAGGAAAAGGTTCATCCCAGGATGCCAACTGAAATTAAGGGATGCAAGATAGCACTTATGGACTCAGGCCTTGAAATTAAGAAAACCGAGATAGACGCGAAGGTACAAATAACAGATCCCAGTAAGATACAGGCCTTCTTGGATCAAGAGGAGGATACACTGAGATCAATGGTTGAGAGGGTTAAAAAGACAGGAGCCAACGTTTTGATTAGCCAGAAAGGAATAGATGATCTCGCCCAGCATTTCCTAGCAAAGGAAGGAATATACGCAGTTAGGAGAGTAAAGAAAAGCGACATGGAAAAGCTGGCTAGGGCCACGGGGGCCAGGATCGTAACAAGTCTGGACGACCTCTCATCTAAAGACCTGGGGTCAGCTGAAAAGACAGAAGAGAGGAAGATAGGGGACGACAGATTGACATTCATAACTGGTTGCAAGTATCCAAAGTCCGTTTCGATCCTTATTAGGGGCGGGACACAGCACACAGTTGACGAGGTCGAGAGGGCGCTTCATGATGCACTTAAGGTAGTGGGCGTAGCTATAGAAGACCAGTCATTCGTCATTGGAGGTGGCGCTGTCGAAGCCGAGCTGGCATATCAGCTTAGGAAATACGCACCCAGCGTCGGCGGAAGGGAGCAACTGGCAATAGAGATGTTTTCGAACGCACTCGAAGTTGTTCCACGGACTCTTGCGGAAAACGCCGGTATGGATCCGATTGATTCCCTTCTCAAGCTTCGGTCAGAGCATCAGAAAGGAAACAGGGCGATCGGAGTAGATGCTCTGTCTGGTACTGTTGCAGATCTCCTCAAGAAGAACGTGATAGAACCTACAAGGGTAAAGTCCCACGCTATTGAAAGCGCAACAGAAGTGGCAACCATGATACTAAGGATAGACGACGTGATTTCATCTAAGAAGTCCAAGGGAGAAGCCCCGTCAGGGGGAATGGGCGGTGGAGCCCCAGGAATGGGCGGCGGTCCCGAGGGTATGGGCGGAATGCCGCCGATGTAACGGGGCGATCCAGTGCAGCTCTTGATGGGGGAGGAGAAGCAAGAGATAGAGAAACGCGACTTTGATCTCATAATAATAGGCGCTGGTGCCGCAGGGCTCTCAGCCGCCGTATATGCCTCTAGGTCTGGCGTTTCCAATATCGTCTTTGACGGCTCTGTTGCAGGGGGGCTTACGTTAGAGGCCCCTCTTGTTGAAAATTATCTTGGCTTTAGTGCCATACAAGGGACGGATCTTGCAAAGTCATTCGTCGATCATGCGAGAAATTATACGAAGATACTTGACAATACGAAAGTGAATTCCATAAAGAAAGGGGAAAAATTTTACGTGGATACGGAAAAAGGACAATTCACCTCAAAAGCCGTCCTTTTTGCCACCGGAACTAAACACAAGCACCTTGGAATCCCCGGCGAAGAGAAATATTTCGGCAAGGGCGTCTCATACTGTAGTACGTGCGATGGATGGCTTTACAAAAACAGGAAAGTTCTTGTGATCGGGGGAGGCAATTCTGGTGCCATTGCAGCTATTTCTTTGAAAAACATTGTATCAGAGGTAAAAATATTCGAATTTATGCCCAGATACATGTGTGAAGATGCGTACGTGAAGCAGATAGAATCAATGGGTATAGAATACAAGAAGAACGTGCAGGTGACGGAAATCTCTGGGGATGAAAAATCTTCCAAAACAGTAAAATTCAAGGACAGAAGCACGGGCAGGGAATATCAGGAAGAGTTCGATGGGATATTCATATACGTTGGCTTATCTCCACAGTCAGAACTCGCAAAATCGATAGGCGTTGAACTAAACGAGCGCGGATTCATAAAGGTAGACAGGAACATGAGAACGAACGTAGAAAGAGTGTACGCTGCTGGAGACGTTGCAGGTTCATTTGCACAGATAATCGTAGCTGCATCAGATGGCGCCATAGCTGCAGACTCCTGCTACAAGGATCTTTACATGAAATAATGCTAATAAGAAATGTAAACGTAGCAACTCCACCAAACAGAGAGTACGTTGCAGGCAAAGCTTTAGACACCTTGGAAATACTTAAGAATCAAGACATAGAAATTGAGAATGGAAAGATAAAAAGCATAGAGGAAAGCTCGGAGAGTTCGGAACCCGACAACTGGGCCATACCTGCTTTTACAGACCCACACACTCACCTTGTCTTTTGTGGCCTGAGAGAAAACGAAGTTGACCTGAGAAAAAGGTTGGGCTACGATGGGGTTTTGAAAGCAGGAGGTGGGATATACAGCACAATTTCCGCAACAAGGGAATGCGATTTTGACGATCTTTACCTCGCTACGAGAAAAAGATTTACTGGCATGATGATGAACGGCACCTCGACCTTTGAATGCAAAACGGGGTATGGCCTTGATCTCGAATCTGAAGAGAAAAGCCTTCGCGTTATGGAAAAACTTGAACGTGAGCTTAACGTGACTATTAAGAAGACTCTTCTCGCCCATGTTCCCCCTCTCGGAGTTAGCGAAAATTCCTTCCTAAGAGATTTCACTAACATGATAGAAGAATTCAGCAAGAGGATAAACTACGTTGACGTCTTTGTAGATGATGGCGCATTCACCCCTGATTTTGCGTCTAAAGCCATAAGCTTTGCAAATTCCTTGGGGGTATCGGGGCGCGTACACCTTAACGAGATGAAGAACGTCGGTGGCATTTCAAGATTGCGGGGTCTTAATATTTCGTCAATGGATCACATGGTGGAAACCAAAGAAAGAGAAATAAACGATATAGAAGTTCCCGTAATACTGCTTCCCTATACTGCGTTAACGCTCGGGAAAAACGTCGGCATATTCAATGCGCTGAAGGACAGGGGGGTTATAACTTCCATCGGCTCTGACTCTTCTCCCAACACGTATTTGACTTCTTTTCTGTTCGTGATATCTGTCGCAAGGCAATTAACACCTATGACGCTTGAAAACCTAATAAACATGGCAACGATAAACTCAAGCTATACGCTCTCCCTTTCTAGAAGCACCGGCGGCATTCATGTAGGCAAGGAAGCAAACATAGTTTTGACAAAGGGAAGCTTCAGGAATATTGGCTACAAGTTTGGGGAAGATCTCATAAAAGCTGTTTTTATCAAAGGTAAGAAATACCGAGGCTTAGAAACTGATTTAAGCAACTAGAAAATCAGGTACTATGAGTCTTCTCCCATTCTTCACTCTTAACGATTTTGACACAAACGGCAAGACCGTTCTACTCAGACTCGACATCAATTCTCCTATAGACCCCAGAACAGGTAGTATACTTGACGATACAAGATTCAGGGCACATTTATCTACTATTGATTCCCTTTCAAGGTCAAAGGTCGTAATTCTGGCACACCAGAGCAGACCAGGGAAGGATGACTTCATTGGTCTCAAGACTCATGCCTCCCATCTTTCTAACATGATTGGGAGGAAAGTCAAATTTGTTCCCGGTCTTTTTGAGGAAAACGTTCTTGACGAGATAGACTCGGCTAGGATAGGGGACATACTTATGCTTGAGAATACTAGATTCTATTCTGAAGAAATCGTACTCGCAGATGAAAGCATTGACGTCATAGAAAAAACACATATAGTTAGAAACCTGGTATCTCATGCTGATTATTTTGTAAATGACGCATTCGCTGCCGCACATAGAAGTAATGTAACTCTTGTTGGCTTTAGCAGACTGA
Organism: Thermoplasmatales archaeon; assembly: GCA_038729485.1. GTDB lineage: Archaea > Thermoplasmatota > Thermoplasmata > Thermoplasmatales. The sequence continues at coordinate 165,758 of JAVYRX010000002.1, forward strand.
TGCCTAACATTGCAGGGAAATTAATGGAGGCGGAGGTTTCTGGAATTGAACGATTTTACTCCGTAAAAGAGGGAGCCAGGATCGGAATATTTGGCGGATCTAAAGCAGACGATTCCATTAAAATAATAGAAAGAATGTTGAACGAGGGAAAGGTAGACAGAGTTGCTACTGGAGGATTGGTGGGCCACATATTCCTCATTGCTAGCGGCGTCGACATGGGAAGAAAAAACGAGGAGATTCTTTCTAAAGAAGTCGGTGACTATGGGCCATCCGTAGAGAAGGCACAGAAGATACTTGAGAAACATGGAGACAAGATAATGATGCCAGTAGACTTTGTTGGTAACGATAACGGAAAACCGAAACATTATACAATTGCCAACTTCAGGAAGGATATACCGGCAATGGATATCGGAGTTAATACAATTGCCAATTATGTTACTGCCATAAAAGACTCTAGTGCAATAATGCTCAACGGTCCAATGGGCGTTTTCGAACTGGAAGATTTTGCATCAGGGACAGAAGAAGTTTTTGTTGCTGTTGCAAGATCCAGAGGTTACAAAGTTGCCGGTGGTGGACATACCCTTGCAGCCCTTGAGCGTTTGGGAATAACGGAGAAGAACGTTCAGCATATATCCACTGGTGGGGGGGCGTTAATAAGCTTTCTCGCGGGTGAAAAAATGCCTGGAATAGAGTCTTTGACCTTATCTAAGAAAAAGTTTGGAGGTAATTGAATTGTCACAAGATTCAAGAATTAACGAGATAGCGTATGGAATGGAAGTAATAAGAGAACAGATGGAAGAGATCGAGGAGCGGAATAAATCTCTAACTCAGTTGCTTCAAGATCTACTTGTCACGTCTGAGTTCCTTAAGAACATACAGATGGTAGAGGGCAATTCCATGATACCTATAGGAAGAGGCCTTTATGTTGAAGCGGAAATCAAGGACAAAGAAAGGGTGCTTGTAAGCCTCGGGTCAAACGCTTACAAAAAGGCAAAGATAGATGACGCCCTAAAAATAATAGAGGAGAGGAGGAAAGACGTCACAAACGCAATAGAGAAGAACAACAACCTTCAGGATGACCTGCAGACGAGGTACGCACAGTTAGAGCAATACCTGAACAATTTATACAAGAAGTGAGGAAATGTTTGAGAAACTTAAAGAGCTCTTCGGCATAAGACAAAAGAGTGAGGAGCATAGTGATTCTGGGGATATCGTTTCCAGTGCAGCCGCCCTGAAGGACCCAGACGACATTTCATCCAATCTGAAAATCTCCCTCATACAGGCAGACGTCGTATTACCGGTAGCAGACGAGATTTCCGATACTCTCTACAAAAAGATTAAGGAGGGGAGAATAAAACTTCGCGGAAACAGGGATGCAGTGCTTAGGGAAGCCATTCGGGACACGATAACGGAAGTGGCGAGCGTTCCTTCCGTGAATCTCATTGATCTCTCAGAAAAGAAATCTCCATTCGTGATACTTTTCGTAGGAATGAACGGCACAGGAAAGACGACTACAATAGCAAAGCTGGGAGACATGTTCAAGTCAATGGGGAAATACGTTGTGATTGCAGCGTCTGATACTTTCAGGGCAGGTGCGATAGAACAAATAGCAATACATGGAGATAAGATTGGGGTCAAGGTAATAAAGCATCAAGCCAAGGGAGATCCTGCAGCTGTCGCATTCGATGCCGTAAAACACGCCTCTAAATTCCAGAATTCGGTAGTTTTGATAGATACTGCCGGAAGAATGCAGACAAACAAAAATCTTCTCGAGGAAATGAAAAAAATAAAGAGGACGTCCTTGCCAGACTTTACAATTCTGACTATAGATGCCCTCGCTGGCGCCGACGTACTCAACCAGGCCAGACTTTTTGACGAGGCAGTAGGGATTGATGGTTACATAGTTACAAAAATAGATTCCGATGCAAAAGGGGGGAGCATCATATCTCTCCTTGCAGAAACAAAGAAACCCATACTGTTCATAGGTACTGGTCAGGCATACACAGATCTGGTTCCTTTTACAATAGACTGGTATTTGAACAAGTTACTTACCTAAACTTCCTTGAGCTTCTCCTTTATTTCTGAAGGAGACAAATCGGTGGTTATGAGTGGTATTTTTTCGACCTCTGCAAGCTTCACCGCCAGCGGATCTACCCTTTTTGGCTGTATATAAACAACAACTGCAGGCTTAATGGGGTGAACTCTCACTGCAATCATCGGAGATCTTCCAAACTCAACGTTGGTAAAGAAAAGCGCGCGCTCAGTGGTCCACCCATAAACCTTGAAATAGTCAAAGGATGTCAGTTTTAAAATAGCGTTGAGAGAATCTAAGATTGTGTATCCTCTAATGCTCCTCCTCTTTACATCAATTTTACTGACAAGAGTTCCGTGAATCAATCGTATGAACTTTTCAATTTCAACGTCGTAGAAGAATTCTTTAATATCTATTATAACGTCTTTGTCTGTGCCAAGGGAATACTTTAGCCTAATGGGGCTCCCCCTTTCTTCATCTATTTCAAGCATTGCATGTACTAAACTTTTTAAGAATTGAGATCCTGGGGATTTCCTCCTGCCCGTTTCATAATCGCTAATTACAGAAGTATTAACGTGCATCTTGTTGGAAAGCTCCTTCTGCGTTACGTTGAACTCCTCTCTCCATTTCCTAATGGTCTTACCTGGATCGTTGGACATTACAATTTCTCCGGAAATGTTAAACATGATCGTTTCTGAAACATCCTCTATCTCTTCGTTCACGCTAAAGTAATTAAGCAAATGTTTTTAAATCCTTTGAAATAGAGAGTCCTTGGGCTTGTGGGGTAGACTGGTCCATCCTTTCGGCTTCGGGAGTCGAAGACTCCGGTTCAAATCCGGACAAGCCCATCTAAAAATACAGGCAAATCTTATCAGTAAAGTGTCAAGAGCCAATTTCCAGCTGATGCAGATATTTACAGGGGATAATTAAACGGTATTATATTTTCAGCCAAGTAGGAAAAGGTCATTTTCTCCTTATCCTCCTTCTTTAGCATTTGCAATAATATTTACTCTCCCTTCAATTTCTGTCTTAAATTCTTGTAGAGAATAAATAGGTATATTATTCATTTGAATACCTAACTCCCCATAAGCATCCGAAACAACTGCAAGGACAACACGTCTGTAATGAATTTTCCCAGATTTACGGTTTCTTTCTTTAGGCTGAACTTGGCATCACTTCTACGGCAATAATTGGATAACAGAATTCCTTAGCGTAATCAAATCTTTCGATAGAACGACCAACCCAACCTGCAACATCAACTTTAGTTTGTCTTCCATATTCCTCTTTTTAATATCCATAACCACTGCTTGCGTAGGGATTTTTTCTCTTTTCCTCCTTTCCGGCTGTAATAATCGCATTTAGCATTTTCAAAAAACATCCGCATAAGCCTCTAACCCAATAGAATTTAGGTACTACACTATCCTACTCTTGACATAGATGTGCCCTTTAGATTGTGCCAATTTTATTTGTTTCCCTTTATTCGATTTAATTCCACAGTTTATCGATCTGCCCACACTTTTTTCTGGTAACGCGTGAATCGTTTCTCTCCATAATAATTTTTATCGTTTATTTTTACGTCAAGAGGCCATCCAGATTCTGATTACCAAGATAATTTTCTAAAACTTGTGATCTACTCCATATATAATCTTTTAATGTTATTTTTCTGCGTTCAGTCCCCGCATAAAGTTTCTTTAACATATTTAGGGAGAGAATATTCTAATCAATTAGTGGGGGAAGAAACACGATAGAAAATTATGAGCTATTACACTACCAGTAAGGTTTTGAAACTATATTGGCCTCATTAATGATTCACTTCTTCAAATAAAAGATGTATTAAGGATCGTTTGGCGCGGACGAAAAAGAGTAAAAAAAATTCAATCACGTGGTATACAAAGCGACAAATTTAAGTATAGAATAAATAGTATTATTTAAGTAACAATCTAAGGAAATTATTGCCATCAGACAACAAGACGATCCAGAAAATACTAGAATTTATGATTTAGAAAGCCTAAATGATGCGGCGATGATCATGATAATATTGGATGGATTAAGTCCTGTATATATAAATGTCACATTAAAGAAGACTAATTAGATCGCAATATCATTCTTCCGCATACTTGGTCGAGAATCCCGAGAAGTTGCTGAAAATGCAATCTCTTTTCGCAGACTAAAGGTTAAGAAAAGAAACGCAGCTTGTGAAATCAGGTCAAGGGTGACTTCTGATTGATATAGTTGCTATAATCCAGGGCTAATGCATCGTAGTTACAATTTCAGCTTCCTTTTCTTCAGGAAGTCTGATATTTCTAAACCAATAGTAGAACAGAGCAATTGAAATTATGTATAAAATCGATGCCATATAGAATGGAAGGTCATATTCCTTCTGTTTAAGCATTATGGACCCTAGATAGGACGAAAACGAATTTGGCATCCTGAAAAATATACTTGTTATTCCTGACGCCATCCCCCTTTGATTACTCGTAATGATTCCCATTATAAGAGAGGTGGACAGAGGACCAGAAACATTCATAAGAAGGGAACGAACAATGAAAAAGGTCGCGGATAGTGCAAAATTTTTGGCTAAAGGTATTAGAACCATAAATACGGTAGAAGAAAGCATAGTCACGACCATCGCATTTATCAATCCCATCCTTCTCCCTAGCGCTGGTGCAATCAACGCGGAAAGCGCAATGACCGCTCCGGAGATGCCCAATATCGGTCCGCTAATTGTATCAGGAACGAGGAATTTGTAATTGAACCACTGACTCATCAATGGGATAAATAGCCCTGCACCTACTGCTATGCCAAGATTTGATACTACGTACTTTGACAAGATTTCCTTTGATTCTGAGGTCATATTTTCTTTCTCTTTACGAGCTATTTTTATTCTATTCTCTGAAATACCCACGAAAAACGCCGTGGACGCTACCGTAGCTATCCCTAGTGAGATGTATAGCAATAGATGCGCATTCAATGTGCTTACCCCTAGCATGGAAAGGGGAGATATCAGGTATAGCATGAATCCTCCACATGCCCAAGCTCCGTTCAGGACAAGGGAATTAAAAGAAAATGCAGCCGTCCTTTTCTCTGATGAAGATAACTCAGACAACATGGCCCCCTGTGAGCTGGTAAATGCAGCATCGCCAACCCCTATTATTAAGGCCGCAAGAATAAGCAGGGAAAGAGAGATAGAAAAAGAAAGTACCAGTACTCCTAAACCCAGTGCAACATTTCCGTATACGATAATGGCCTTCCGCCCCCTTTTGTCTGAAACTATTCCAAGAGGAATTGAAAGGGCCGAAGCACTTATACCTTCGATTGTAAAGAGAAGACCCGCGTATACTATCGAAATTCCTCTAACAGTATGAAGAAAATACGAAAGATCCGTAAATACAAGACCAAGGGCAAGGTTTCCAAACAAACTGCCAACTATGAGGCGCTTCGCGTTTCTAGAAAGACCGGAAAAATCGGAAAGGAATCTCTTATTATTTTGCAAAGTTAAACACCGCTGATTGATGATTCGATAATACGCCACGGTATGAATACCCCGGACAATGACAGGATAATATCGGATTGAGCCTCATAAACCTCTATCCAATCGAAAATTTAAGTTTTCCATGTTCACTTGTAATATTTATCAAAGGGTCTTGTTACAGAGAAGTTTTGAAACTTATTTTTCCCAGATTTCATTAGGGATAAGTTTTTTGTGATACTCTTACCTATTTTAAATCGATGGGGTGACGGCAATGAAGATAGACGACGTTTATAAAATGAAAGGTGTTCTGGCGGTGGGAGAATTTGACCAAAATGGGAGACTCATTATGTTCAAAAGCGATCAATTGAATCCAGTTCAGGCTGATTCAACGGCGAGACTCAGTGGTTCTCTCTTTTCGTTGCTTTCAAGCATATTTTCAATATATTCAATGTATTGCGGCATTCCTATTGAACAAGTAAACGAAATGATTTTCAGAGGCCGGGAAGTTTCACTAGTCTTGGTTTCAGGAAGCCATCGGGACGCAGGTGCATTTTTTAGGTCTGACACCATTGATTCTGAGGTACTCATTCAAACTCTTAAGGAATACTGCTCTGAGTAATTACGACAAAATGCTGAGACAATAGATACAACGCATTTCGTAACCTTATTTTTCAGATATTATATTACGAGAAGAAATGCTCCGTATTTCAATTCGTTAGCACTATCCTTCAACATAGGCTATGCACTGACGACTTTGAAAATATTCAAATTACGGTCACTGGAGTCTAACACGACGAATGAACCCTAATGTTGGAAATCATGTCATATGACTGCTCTCTGAATTGTTAACTTTATAGAACAATAACGTGGAAGACCTTAGCTCGTGAAGTTCATAGATGCGGCACAATTTCTTTTATGCTCTTACACGGTGCGATCTCCTACAGATCCTACATACACATATTTCTCGAATTCAACAAATTTTGCTGCCTGTCCTTCCGGTTACGACGAGCTTCAGACCTTTCCACATAACGATGAATCCAGCCTTCTTAAGCGATTCTTCAGGCGGCATTCCCATGAATTCAAGATACTCAATCATTGCCTGCCCGTCTGGATATAGAGCGTTCAGATGAGATACAATCTTTTCGCTTAATCCAACGTTGGCCTGATTGGATTTTGTCTCTTCAATATTAACGCGTTTCTCGTAAGCTCTGTATTTCTGGTCAAGATATTCCTTTACCCGCCACCAGTCAATCTCTTCCTTGAAGCATATGGCACCTTTGGGACATTTCTCTCCATTCTCCAAAACACAAAAAGTTTCTGCCTTTAGGCCTGAATCGCGAATCATCCGTTCTTTGGAAATATCATTGGCATATTGTCTCGTGGTAGTAATGAATATGAACACATCACCTCCGAGATTGATTGAGTAGTCGGGCGTTATAGATGTTGAGTTAATTTTAACTGTGTTCGGGTTTGTGTTGACGAAATCCGGGATCTTCTTCTGCTGTTCAACTCCCAGGTCAATTATACCGGATATTGAATCGTCGAGATGATAATTAAACTCCTTTTTTGTTCTCCTTTCCTTTAGCGATACCTTCGCGTTTATTTCCCAATCATCATGGGTGAGAACATCTCTTATGAATAGGGAAAGCTTGACTCCGTACCTTTCACTCTTTTCGAATATTGATACAGGGCCATCTACTCTTATTTTGTGCCTATTGCCGTCCATGCTTTCGCTGTATAGCAAACCTTTAGACCTAACGCTTCTTATAAATTCGTTAAAATGCTTCTCCGTCAATACCTCAACCCATAGAGATTTCATCATGACTGTTTCTATCTGTTCCCTGTTAAAGATTTTGGCAAGTATTTCCGGAGACGTGTTTTTAGGAGAGACTAAGATCTGGTTACTTTCCATATCCCCATAAAGGGCGCTTTCAACCTCTGCAACGTCAGTAACGAGAATGCTGGCAGCCTTTTCTAGTATTCGCTTCCTCTCGGATGGACTTATCGACGGGTTTAGTGCTAATGAAAAAACTATTTTCCTGACCCTTTCTGCATCCAGGGATGAAGGTTTTCTGAATTCGGAATATCTAAACATTATAAGTGCTATTCCTCTCAATATTTTAGGATTCTGAACTTTCAGCTCCATAGTCTTTAGACTTTCTTCTATCTCCCCTCTTGTTTTCCCTACGTTCCTGTTGAAGAGATCCAAGACAGCTGAACAGTAGTCGCTGTTATCTTCTGTAAGGAATATTGATCTGAGCACTCCTTTATTGCTCTTCCTAACTGACATCAGCTGAACTGGGAACACCCTTTCTCCTCCTCTTGGACGTCATAAACTCGCTTGTCCCGCTCGCTACTATCTCGTATAGAGTTGCCTTTTTTCCCTCCGATGGCCGAAGAATCCTTCCAAGGCGTTGCCTGAACTGCCTTGTGGATCCAGATCCGCTAAGTATTATGCCAACGGAGGCATCTGGTACGTCCACCCCCTCATCTAGAACCCTCGACGTTGCAAGAGCAGTGACATGGCCATCCTTGAACATCCTGAAGTACTCCTTCCTCTCCGGCCCTGGAGTGAGATATGTTATGCACGGGATAAGGAATTCTCTTGAAATAAGATACGCTGAATCTGTGTCTTCAGAGAATATTATAGCCTTTTCACCTTTATGTTTTGAGAGAACGTATCTGACTGTATCAATCTTTACTCTAGAATTGAATGCTATCAACCTTGCCTTTCTCCATGCTATAAGCGCTTCCCTTCCCTCCGGATTCCACGATGATAATATGAAGCGTTCGAAATCCCATGGCCCTCTCATTCTCATCCTATGCTTTCTAAGATACGAGAGGAATATTTTCCTATTTTTCTGGTACTCTTCCTCCTCGTCTTGTTCAAGCTCAACCGGTATTCTTATTATCTCATAATCTGCAAGGAATTCCGTAAGTTCCTCATAACCCAGTTCGAATACTTTTCCTCCCATGAATCTTTCTAGATGTTCGTGCAGCATGTCTGTTCTTTCGTAGGTGGCGGTAAGGCCCAACCTATACGGTGATGCAAACATTCTCGCTATATCCAAGAATCTCTCTGCTGCCAAATGGTGAACTTCATCGACCAACAGGAATTTAAATCTGTTGCCGAGTTTTTCCGCCATAAGATATGCTGAATCGTAAGTGCTTACCGATATGTCTCTAATATCCTTCTCTCCGCCGCCTATCTGGCCTACTTCTTTGCCGAATGTCTTCTCTAATCGTTCCCTCCACTGCTGTACCAATTCTATGGTAGGTGCTATGACGAGAGTGGTTGTAGATAGCCTCGACATAGCCTCTATGCCTATGTGCGTCTTTCCAGCTGCAGTTGGGAGAACTACAACTCCGGAGTAATAGTTAGAAGCCCAGACATCGACAGCTTTTTTCTGGTAAGATCTCAGGGTCTCCTTGTGATTAAGTTCTATATTACCTGTAGAAAACACATAATCTACTGCATCCGGGAAATCCGACTTAAGTCTTGCATACTGATAACCTTCCGCTCTGTAGCAGTTTGTTCTGCTGTCATATGTAAGGTAACTAGGGACCTTCTCAGGGTCTTGGATAATAATCGTTCCCCTACTGTAACTGAGTTTCATTTGCTCTTAATATCAAGCAACTGTTATTTAACTGTTGTTCTGCAACATAATTCTTCTAGCCTATACGTTCCCTATTACGACCAGCTCTTAGCTTTTATTAGATAGAAGGTGTGATAGCCTGTAATGGCCTTGTAATAGCCTTCAAGTTTCTTGTCTGTTTCGGGTGAGCCTGTATCTACGAGGAGGTACTTTGTCGAGAGGGTCATAATTTTATGGTAGGTAGCAACTACTATTATCCCTTCTTTTCCAATTTTCTCTATGATTCTAGGACTTATTTGCTGATTTCCCCTGCCCAGAAGAAATCCCTGGCCGCCGAGAGGAGTGATTATAAGGTGAAGCTTTCCGCTTCCTACCCCTGATATGCTATTCTTTATTAATTCCTCGTTCATGTCAGTCCCTACGAGCTCTATTCCACCATCCTCTTTAACGAATATGATATCGACTCCAAGAAGATTGCTTTCTATCGCAAGCTGCTTCAATACTTCTTTTGCTGTCGTTCCTGGACCCACTATGTAATAGTGACCCTTTTGAAGGTCCTCTATAACCTGATTCGCTATGGCCTCCTGCTGAACTTTTTCGCTATCCCCTTCCGTTGGCGTCTTAGAACCTTGGATATGCGAACTTTCGTAGGGTATCTTCAGGTAACAGTAAAGTTTTGCAGATAGAGAACCTTTCCTGAATAGTTCTTCATCCACGTCTAGAACCTCTGCCCGGATTGTCTCTAACTTCTCATTCGAAAGGTACATAAGAGCTAGATCGCCCGCCGCTTCGGGCGTCACGGCAAAACATGAAGAATACATCTTTACGCCAGCAGGAACGCCAAGAGCGACAATTTTGTCCCCGACCGATTCGCAGATGTTCCTCGCAGTACCGTCGCCACCGACAAAGATTAGAAGGTCAGCCCCCTTTCTCAAAATCTCCCTAGAACAATAAATACTATCAGAACCTGTTGTAATTTCTGAAACTTTGCATACAATTTCATAATTAAACCCGGCATTCCTAACCGTCTCTTCACCCATTTTCCCGGGGCAGGTCAATACCTCCAGCGGTTCGTTTACCTTTTTCAATCTAGTTAATGCTCTATACCCTTTTTCTGGTGCAGTCATAATGGCACCCATTTTCATTGCTTCTACGACCATCTGTGGACTGTCTGTTCCCTTTAAACCAACCCTTCCCCCCATACCTGCAATTGGGTTCACTATAAAACCAACCCTCTTCATCCAAATTCCTTCTTTTCATCGATTATCACGATATGATATTATAGATTCCGATCTCTATCTCAAGAAATATCGATGAAACACTAGAAATACTTCAATAGAAAATGATTAATAACAATTGTAAATACTGTAGAGGTAGACGGCCATAGCGACGGGGAAACACCCGGTCTCATTCCGAACCCGAAGGTTAAGCCCGTCCGCGTTCCGCACGCGTACTGTGTTCCGCGAGGGCACGGGAAATGCGGTTCGCTGTCTCCACTTATGTTCTTATATACAGAAAGCGCATCTTGATAAGATGCGAGCCTCCGTTATAGCATTTGACGTTGACGGTGTTCTTCTCAAACAGAGGAGCAGCTGGAGCACAATTCACGATTACTTTGGGGTAAACAATGAAGAGTCCCTCAGTGCTTTTCTTCAGGGTAAAATAAGCTATCAAGAATTTGTTGACAGGGACGTAAACCTATGGCTAAAGAAAAGGGGAATCATAAAGAAAGATGAGATAGAAAATATAGCGAATCGGGTAGAACCGAATCCAAATTACCAAGAACTTTCAGCATTGCTAGCTGAATTCAAGGGGAAGAAAATCGCAGTTTCTGGTGGCGTAGATGCCATAGTATCGAGGGTTAACTCCTTTTTTCCGTTAGACAAGATCTACTCCAATGAGCTGGTATTCGAAAATGGTGAGCTCGTTGGCGGAAGAGCAGTCGTAAACCCTCAGGATAAGGGAAGAATACTTGAACGCTTCGACGGATTCAAGGTTTCTGTTGGGGATTCCGAATGGGATGTAAACATGTTCAAAAGATCAAATTATTCGATTCTCTTCAATTCTGAGCGCGAGGTTGCCAGTGCCGATCTTGTCATAAAGAGTAACGATTTGGGTCAGCTTGCAAGAGTTCTAAGAGAGATTATATGAGCGGCAAGCTCTCCACTGGCTCTAGATCGCTGGATAGCTTTTTGCAGGGTGGATTTGAGAGCGGAATAATTTCCGAAATATTCGGTGAACCCGGAAGCGGAAAGACAAACCTAGTTCTTAGTTCCTCCTTAACCAACTCGGCCAAGGGGAAGATCATATATCTTGATACGGAAGGTGTTTCTGCAGAAAGATTGGCTCAAATGGCAAGGCATGGTTCAGTTCCGTCTAACGTTAAATTTTTCAGAATAAGGAATTATGAAGAACAGCTTGAGTCTGTTCCTGCAATATTAAATCTTGTCCTTTCCATGAGCGACGTTGTAATGGTCGTGGTAGATACTATAACAGCACATTACAGGGTGGAACGCGACATTAGGAGCGAGTTACGCAGGAGAACTTCCAATACATTGCTTACACAGGTGGAGATGCTTTCCAACGTAGCTTCCACGCTTGAAATACCCGTCCTCATGGTAAATCAAGTGTATTCCGAAAAGGATACGAGTGAGGTTAAACCGGTTGGGGGAAGCGCTCTGACTCACATGGCAAAGGCAATTTTCAAGGTGGAGAAGGTAGGAGGGGGGTTCAGAGAGCTAGTAGTGGTGAAGCACAGAAGCCTCCCTGAGGGAATCAGGTGCAGGTTCAGGATCACAGAATATGGAATTGAATAGATTATATACTTAATAAACCTAATTGCATTGAATGGGCGTAGACATTTCCTCTTTGGTCGAAAGCAAGGAAATAGATTTAAAAAGCCTCAAAGGGAGGGTTGTCGCTGTAGATGCCTTCAATGTCATATATCAGTTCCTAAGCAACATTAGGGAATATGATGGCTCCCCACTTAGGGATAGGAAGGGGAATATTACCTCACACCTTTCGGGCATCTTTTACAGAAACATAAACCTCCTGGAAAGCGGCATCATCCCCGCCTATGTTTTCGACGGGAAACCTCCTCCTCTTAAGGACAAGACTATAAAGGAAAGAATCGCACTGAGAGAAAAAGCGGAAGAGGAATATAAACTCTCCATGGCAATGGGGGATTACGAAAAGGCGAGAAGTTACGCGTCGAGAACTTCTAGGTTGACCCAGGAAATGATTACGGAATCGAAAAAACTGCTAACGGCTATGGGCATAACCGTAATAGATGCACCGTCAGAGGGCGAGGCGGAAGCATCCTATCTGTGCAGGATTGGAATAGCATACTCTGCAGTCTCCCAGGATTACGATTCCCTCCTTTTCGGTTCCCCGAGGCTCATCAGGAACCTTACAATAACAGGAAAGAGAAGATACGGCAAAACCGGGCGAGTTGTAGACATCAAACCTGGGATTATAGAAACGGACGAAGTTTTGAGAAAACTTGGGATTACCAGGGAGCAGCTAATCGACATAGGCATATTAGTTGGTACGGACTTCAATGACGGGATCAAGGGGATAGGCCCAAAAAAAGCGTATCAGCTGGTCAAGAAATACGGTTCGATTGAAAAAATACCTTCGATAAGTATTGAAAACTATGAAGAGATAAAAGAAATATTCCTTAATCCTGAGGTTCGGGATACTGAGCAGATTAGCAGCCTTGAATTGAACGAGCAGAACATTGTGGACATTCTGGTGAATACCCATGATTTTTCGAGGGAAAGGGTTGAATCAGCCCTCGCTAGGATTAAGGAGGCGAGAAAACAGGGGGTGCAGAGGAGCATTGACTCCTTTTTCTAGGATATACCTTGCCGTTGAAGGAATTGACGGAACTGGAAAGACATACGTTGCAAAGCACATTTCGGAGAAATTTAACTTCATCATGGCTAGGGAGCCTTCAAATACAGAGATAGGGGCAGTTATAAATTCCGGACAATGGGATCCTATTACTGACTTCTTCCTCTTCATGGCAGACAGAAGCAACACGCTGAGGGGGCTTCCCAAGGATGGAAACATTGTTTCTGACAGGTCACTATATTCCAGTTTCGCATATCAGGGTTACGATCTTTGGAAGAAATTTGGAACCTTTGAACGCTATTTTTCCTTCTTCAACGATGTTTCGAAACTGCTTCCGGCCCTTCCAACGCATGTCTTTGTTCTTTTCTGCAACGTAAATACCGCCTTAGAGAGAATAAAGGGGAGAGGGAAGTTGTCAAGGTTCGAAAGATTGGAATATTTGGAAGGTGTCCAGAAACTTTATCTTGAACTGGGAAACGTAGCTGAAAACGTAACTTACGTCGATTCCAACGTCACTCTCGAGAAGCTTTACGAATCCGTCGATAAAGAAGTTATAAAGTTGTTACGATAGGCCCGTCTTCTCTCAGATAAATCGTGTGCTCAGTCTGGGAGACCATATCACCTCTGTCTTCCTTGAGTACAGGGTAAAAATAGAAGTATTTCTTTCTTTGAGCCTCCTTGATTATGTTATCGTAATCGCTGTACAGTCTGGCCACATCGCGCACGGAAAATGGAAGCCCTCTAGATTCCTTCTTTATAGCCTTAGACCACTCCTCCGTTTCATCTTTTATACAGAGCATTATGTTACCAAACTCCAACCCTTTTACCCTGCCGCGCCCAGTGGTTGCAAATGGTTCAATTGCAAATGCCATACCGGGATAGAGACGCACCCTCGAACCATCATCATAATTTGGAAAGGAAGTTCCTGCATGCAAAACATATTTTTCCAAGGTATGGCCAGTCAGGTTATAAACTGGATTGAAACCATATCTTTTGATCGTTGTCTCTATTTCCCTTCCTATCTCGGACGTAAAGGAGCCCACTCTTACTTTTTTTATCGCATTCTGCAAAGCCTCTTCTGACGCCCTTATAAGTTGGGACCATTTGCTCGTGGACACTTCCTTCGTCACTGCAGTATCTGCAAGGCACCCATTCACCTCTGCCCCTAAGTCCAGTTTCACGAGATCGCCTGCATTGAATCTCGTTTCTGTTTCTGGGGATGGAGTGAAATGGGCGGCCTCGTTATTCACCGACAAGTTGACGGGGAATCCGATGTTTGCACCGTTGCTTCTTATGTAATCTTCTAAATAATTGGCTACCCCTTTTAGCTCGACTCCCTCCTCTATCATTTTGTATCCTTCGTTTCTTGCCATCGACGCTATCTTTCCCGCCTGAATATAATCGTCAATTTCCATACTCCAGCTCCCTTATCTGCTTCAGCGTTATCTGCCCTTCCCTCAGTAATTTCTTGGAAGTGTAATCGTATATTGTCGAAGGAATACCGCCGATGTTCTCTGCCTTCACATACAGTCCCACGCTATCTCTGAATTGCTTCAGTATCTCCTCCATATCGGATGATGCTTTGTATCCTCTTATGTTCGCCCCAACAAGCGTTATGGGGCCTGCTCTCCTTATGACCTCTCTTACAAAGGGTCTGTCGGGGATCCTGGCGGCAATTTTACCGTTTACAACCCAATGCCCCTTTATTTTGGCCTCAAGCACAAGAGTAAGTGGACCGGGCATGAGGTTCCTGACTATGTTCTTTGCACCTTCGTCCATATTGCAGTACTTCTCCATCTCTCTAAGTCCATAAAAACCGATAGGACTTGCACTTTCCATTGGCTTGTTCTTCAGCTTGTATACCTTATCAAATTGCTCTTTGCTTCTTATTGGAGCGGATAGGGCATAAAGGGTGTCCGTTGGCAAAACTACGGGCCCTTCGTTCATTGCATCCAGTACTTCCTGTACATTCTTGAGGTTTTCAATTATCACCTTCATAGGCTCCGCAGCTCCGGAAAAAGAGTGCCAATAGTAGGATAATGAGCAACCCCTGCACAGAGACGCTCACGAATATTGGGAAAGGAAACATTCATTGTGGTGTCAATTGGATGCGACTATATATGCATTATTCCCTCATCTGATGTTGAAGAACAGCAAGGCTCCGGTCAATATGTACTGTATAGCGAAACCTGCTACTAATATACCGAACACTCTTGTAAGGGCACGAGCACCTTTCTCTTTTATTACGTCGTAAATGAAGAAACTGGACAAAAAGAGGAAGAATGTCACCAGAGACACTATAACAATTCCAGATACGACAAGCACCGGGTTGTAATCATGCATGAGTATTATGACCAGGGATATTGCACCGGGCCCGGCCAGAAGGGGCGTTCCCAGTGGTACAATCCCAAGGTCTCTTGGGCCTATACCATCGTTGTTCCCTCTGCTTCTCCCTGCAGGCTTATCTCCTTCAGTAACCATTTCAACGCTAGTTAGCAGAATTAATATGCCACCTGCTATCTCAAGGGCAGCTATTGAGATGCCAAAATAGAGGAGTATGTAATAACCTGCGAAAGCGAAGAACAGGAGTATCAGGAAGCTAGACAAAGTGGCGTCGTTTATGAGCGTTTTGCGTGCTCTCTCATTCTCATCCTTCGCAAACGAAATGAACATTATCATTGCTGCAAAGGGATCTACGACGACAAATAGCTCGATGGTTATGTGAAGCAGTTGGTCCAGGTAGTTCATTAGGAAGGTATATTAATCATTATTATAAATAATTCTGTTAAAATTATATCCTGTTTTCCTTTTCTAAAAACAAAGCTAAGAAAAGTAGATAAAAGAGATCAAGCTTGAGCAATGTGTTTACGCTGGTTAGATACTCGGAAATAGGTACTAAGGGCGACAATAGAGGATATTTTGAGGAATTACTGAGAAGAAACATAATGGCCAAATTAAATGAAAATTCCATCTGGGGCGAAGTCGGCATCGAAGAATCAAGGCTTGTGATCGAATCTCATGAGCCTCTTGAAGGCATCCTTTCCAAGATTTTCGGCATCTCTTCATTTTCTGTGGCAACTAGGGTGAATTCCACTCCTGACGAAATTGAAGACGCTCTTTCCGGGATTTCTGTAAAGGGCAGTTTCAGGGTTACAGTGAATAGGAGAGACAAAAGCTTTCCCTTTACCTCGCAGGAGTATTCAGCTCGTCTAGGAGAGTTGATCCTGAGCAGGAATCCGGGGGCCAAGGTTAGCCTTAGGGATTACGATGTAAACGTTGGGGTGGACATAGGATCCAGGTTCACATACATATATGACAATTCCCTCAGCGGGCCAGGGGGTATGCCTGTTAGATCTCAGGGGAAAGGTGTTGCGTTGATTTCAGGAGGAATAGATTCCCCGGTGGCAGCGTACATGATGATGAAGAGGGGAATGGAGCTGAGCTTGATTCACTACTTTCAAAGCTCTCGTCTTCTTGAAAAGGTTATTAGGAACAAAGAATTCCTCGAACAGTTCTCGCCTTACCCCATTGAGATCAAAATCGTTGATCACAGAAAGATGATAGGAAAGACCGTCATGGAGCTAAGAAAGAGGGGCGAGGAGCGGTGGACGTGCATATTCTGCAAGAGAGAGATGTACCGCGAGGGGGAAAAGTATGCCGTGGAAATTGGAGCAAAGGGCATAATAACAGGGGAAGACCTGGGACAGGTCGCAAGCCAGACGCTGGAAAATCTAAATACGATAGAAGAGAAAACGACTATCCCAGTTTTCAGACCCCTGATAGGGTTTGACAAGCTGGAGATAGAACAACTATCAGAGAAGATAGGACTTTTCGATATATTCCTCTCGGACACGACATCGTGCGACTGCTACTTCCTCCCACCTAGACCAAGGACGAGGAGTTCCATAGAGGAATTCAAATTGATCGAAGAAAAGATTTCAGAAAGATCCTCATGATATCGACTATAAGGCTATATTTGTTAGGGACAGGAGGGTCCTGGCCTACCCCTCAGAGGAACACTCTCAGCATAGCACTCCGAGTTGACGATGAGGCAATACTCTTCGACTGTGGGGAGAGTACCCAGACATCATTGATGAAAAGCTCCCTTTCCATGATGAAAATAAACAGAATTTTCATAACCCACTACCACGGAGATCATTTCCTTGGCCTGCCTGGCCTAATACAAACCATGAGCTTTTACGGGCGGACGGAGCCATTGGAAATTTACGGTCCCGTTGGGTCATCCACCATATTGGGAAACCTGCTCTCCATCGGATATTACTCCCTTAATTTTGACATCAAAATAAATGATCTTGAAGGCGGAAATACCCTGGATTTTGGTGATTATTCCATACATACGGCTAAGGCGAACCACACTATTCCTGCTCTCTCCTATGCATTCTTGGAAAAGGACGTTCCAAAATTCGACGAGAGAAAAATACAGGATGCCGGAATTCCAAGAACACTGCTGGAAAAGATAAGGCGGCAGGGGCGTGCTGACTTTAAGGGAAGAACAATAGAAATGAAGGAGATCTCGGCAGGAATAAGGAAGGGGAGGAAAATATCATATTCAGGGGATACCAGAAGGGATCCCGGTTTGATTAATCTCTTCAGGGATTCTACAATTCTCATTCATGAAGCCACGGGAGATTCGTCTAACAAGGAGAAGGTTGTCGCATATGGTCATTCTACTGGGGCAGATGCCGCAATTCAAGCGAGAGAATCTGGCTCCAAGAAACTAATTCTACTACATTTTAGCCCAAGGTACAATGATATCAGACCCATTGTCGATGAGGCAAGAGCTATTTTCTCCAACGTTTTGGCAGGTGAAGAACTTGCTGAAATAGAAGTTGGTATCAATGATAGATAAGCCTGACATTTATGAGGAGTTTTACAGGCTTCTTGCGCAGATCCCTGAGGGGTATGTTTCCACTTATGGCGACCTTGCACTCCAATTAGGTGACATAGTTGCTTCCAGGGCCGTAGGGCAAATGCTTTCTGAAAACGAAGAACCAGATGTTCTGCCCTGTTACAGAGTGGTTATGTCCGATGGAGGAGTCGGGGGATATACGCATCCAGACGGAGTCAACGAAAAGATAAGGAGATTAAGAAAGGACGGAATCCAAATAGTTAACGGAAAGGTGGAGAATATGGACAAATTTAGATTCACAGAGTTTAAATCTACCTTCCCACTGAAAAGATACACCGACCAGATCATGAAGCTGAACATCTACAAGGATGATGGGAAAGCTGAGCCTTTGAGAGCCATAGACGTGTCGTATGCAGGAAGAATTGGCGTGGGCGTAGCGGTCGACATAGGAAAAGAAAATACGTTTCAAGTCTTAGTTAAGAAGGTTAGGGCCCCTTACATCCCCAACTACCTTTATCTGCGAGAGGGGGAAATTCTGGAAGGTCTCCTGTCAAAAGAAAGATTCAACGTAGTAGATGGAAATGGGAGTCTCCATCCTCTGGAGAGAGGAATTGCAACCGTTGCGGGGGCCAATACTGGAAACTCTACGGTGGGGATAGCTAAAAAACTGCTGATGGGAAACGTGATAGGAAATGATGTCTTTCTAGGAAAGAAACTGGTTGCCAAAAAATTGGGAAAGTACTTTGTTTCATATGGCTACGGAGTTCCTCTTGAGAGGGCACTTTCAGTGCTTCGGAGGGTTGACGAGTTCCCTCCGACAAAGCTTCCGGACAGGCTCTCTAGGAGGTATAGGGATAATGTTCTGCTTGCTGAAAATAGCTTATGACGATACTTTCCATGGCTTTCAGATTCAGCCAGACGTCAGAACAGTCCAGGGTGAAATACTCAAAGCCATCACCCCTTTGGGCATCACAAGAGTTCTATCGTCTTCAAGGACAGATTCACATGTGAGATCGGCGGCAACAATCATTGAGGTGGAGTTTGACGATGCATTAAAGTTGTGCAGGATCATAGATTCAATCGATGGGATTGCCGTTACCTCATATTCTACCAGCGAGTCCTTTCTGAATCTAAGATCTCGAATAAAGAAGGAGTACTGG
Organism: Thermoplasmatales archaeon; assembly: GCA_038729485.1. Taxonomy (GTDB): domain Archaea; phylum Thermoplasmatota; class Thermoplasmata; order Thermoplasmatales. The sequence continues at coordinate 184,743 of JAVYRX010000002.1, forward strand.
TACATCTCCCCCCTTCACACAGATGAGGCCAAATTATCCAAGGCGATTGGGGAATTCCTAGAAGGAAACATAAGCAATTTTTCCAGGGACAGAACGAAAAAGGTAATGCTTGAGACCATTTCAGATGTCAGCGGCGAAACGTTCACTCTTCTAAAATTTTTAGGTAAATCCTTTTCCTGGAACTTTGTGCGTATAGCGGCTGAAAGCATTTTGAGAAGAAGCCTGGGGCAGGTAACAGACGAGGACTGGGATGATATGCTCCATGGGAAAAAATATTCAAGGTTCAAGGGTAGCCCGGAAAACCTTATACTCGTTGACGTAAAAACCGATCTTGCCTTTACCTCGTATGAATCTAAAAAAATACAAAAGATAAGGGCATCGACTCTAGCCCAGGTTGCCTGGTCCCATTTCGTAGATAGTTCAACACTCGAATTTGTGAGAAAGGTTTTTCCGCCATAATCCAGAGTTTATTGAGTAATCAATGCCATGTCGTCCGCAATGTGTTGCAATCGCAAACCTCTAGTCCTGGCAAAATCAGCCGGTGCATCTGACCAATCGTAATTATCCACTATTATTAGGAATTGAGAGTTCAGGTATTGAAGAACCGTTTCAAGTTCAAACATTACGTTGCCGTAAGAATGGTCCGAATCATGAAAGAAAACATCCACCTTCCCTACCTGCATGAGTACACCGGCAAGCATCTCTGATGTTCTCCCCTTCACGTACTTTAGATTCTTTTTTAAATCCTCAGGAATGACAAATCCAACCTCTTTGTCCCCTTTGCCATACGGCTCACCAGGATCAATGCTGATAACCTTTGCATCGCGACCGATTGCATAAAGAATCGCCGTAGTAGAGACTCCAGGACCCATCCCTGTTTCTATGACAACGTTTGGTCTCTTTGCGGCTATCAATGAATAGAGCGCCTTAACTTCATCCTTTGTAATCTGCCAGTAGCGACCGCTGCCGATTACGCTTCTTACATGTTTCCACACCTCCAAACTACCTTCCACAATTCTCTTAGTTGCCACAGGATCGTCAGTAAGTTTATTCATATTGATCCAGAATTCCCTACTCAGCATTGTGTCTTCTTTTAATTAATTTATAAATGCATTTCGTCACTATCTTGGTAAATCTAAAAAATACAAAAATGGGATGATACAATACAGTTTTATTGTATATTGAGATCATAGCAGAATGAAAATTTGCGTAAATAGCCAAACGCCAGTAGTCAGGTTTAAACTAAGTTATGAAAACCTACTTGAAAAATATGGCACTCTCTCCGACCCTTTGAATGTAAAGGAACTAGAAGAGGGTGTTGATTACGAGTTTACCCCTGGCGGAGTTACAAACATGATATTTCCCTCCGTCAAGAAAATGATTCAAAACGGGTCTATAAGTAATGCAGTCTGGGTAGCCCTTGGAGTGAACTCTCCTCCGAACGTTATTGTCGACGATATCCTGATTTCTCATGTTGAGATAGAGGAGAATGTCCTTAGAGAGTATACCTGGTTTAAGGAAAACCTCTGGAATGAAATCCACGGGATCAGTAACGGAAAGTTTACAACAGATGGTTTCAGGGCTTACGCTCACTACAACTGGATCAACGCCAGGAAAATGTTCGATTACATAAAGGATGCTGACATCTTTTACATTCAGGACTTCCAGCTACTTCTCACTGGAACATTCATAGGGCCACCTGCCCCAGCATTGCTGAGATGGCATGTCCCGTTGGTACCTAGTGTCCTCAGCGATCTCTCTAAGAGAATAATTATAAAAGGGATGGAGAGCTTTGACGCAGTAATCGTAAGTACGAGGCGGGATCTAGAAGGCCTAGTCAATTCTGATTTCAGAGGAAAAGCATTCCAGCTTTATCCATACATTGATCCCGGAGAATGGTACCCTCCCGCAGGAAACGATGAGATAGACAAACTAAAGGAGAAGATCAAACTGAAGGATGATGAAAAACTCATTGTTTTGGTTGCTCGGATGGATAGGATAAAGTCCCAGGATGTCGGCATAAAGGCTCTTGCTATTTTATCAAAGAAGATAAAGTGCAAGCTTCTTCTGATAGGTAATGGAAGCTTCTCTTCTTCACAGAAAGGTGGCCTTGGCTATGGAAAAGGTGCATCCTGGAGAAGAGAGCTAGAAAACATATCAAGAGAACTTGGGGTTTCGGACAGAGTTTTTTTCATGGGGCATTCTACGCAAGAGGAGCTAAAAGCAGCATATTCTCTATCTTCAGTTGTTCTCCTTACATCAAACATCGAGGGTTTCGGCATAACGGTTCTTGAAGGATGGATACATAAGAAACCAGTGGTGGTAAGTAGTGGTGCTGGCGCGAGCGAGCTTGTAATAAATGGATCTAATGGTTACGTTTTCCCCGCGGGAGATTACGAGAAGGCAGCAGAGATGATCTTAAAAGCGATTACAGGCGATCCGGATAAACTGGGCGAATATGGATACGAGAGCGCGAGACAGTGCCTGATTGATGTCTCCGTCGAGCGGGAAAAAGCCATACTGGACGAAACCAGCAAGCAATTCAGACTTGAACAGTAAGCTCATATTTTAGCACGTGGCTGATTATTCCAAACCTGGCAATCTTGTTTTGCCTTACATAAATTGACCGCAACTTCTCACTTAGATTTAAATCAAATTTCTATACTTTCAAACGTAAGAAATGCTCTCATTCTTGACGACATTAAAGAACTCTTGTTTTCTTGATGAAATCTATGGAATCTGATGCTAATTTGCGTGGTGCTAGCACCTGGAATGTGATGCTCCAGGATCTATTATAAAACGACCTGTAACTGTGTCACGTTTTATTCTATTGAATTTAAAATTTTAGGCATTTTTAGATAAGCGTTCATCTCTCAGTTTAACCTCAGGTTGAGAAGCGCAATTTAAATGCTAATAAGGCGCTGGCGTTCTCGAAGCGACGCTGTCTCTGAATGAATATACAACTATGTAAATTAGCGATATGAACAGGAAGCTGGTGAAAACATATCTGTACTTATAATCATATTGCGATGTAAATAGGTAGAGACCATAATAGCCTATCAATTCCAGCCCCACATATCTTAAAAGAAAGCCCAGGGTGCTGACAGTCATGAATGAAGGAAATCTCATCTTGAGCGTCCCGGCCGAAAAAGACGCGGCGCTGTAGAAGAACGGGACAAATGTGGCAAGAAATATCGAAAAGTTACCGTGTTGCTTTACCCAGTTTGTTGCAACTGACAGTTTGACTTCTGAGATTTCCATGTGCGAGAGTATTTTCTTAAGTACCTTGGAACCCGCATAGATACCCAGCAAAAATTCAATTGGTACCACAGCACCGCCAACACTTGCAAGAAGGGTAAGATACGGGTTGAAGATGCCAATGGAGCAAAGGTAGCCGTAGAATGGAATGAGAACGTAGTCCGGAATTGGAAGAAGGAGAATGCTTACGAATATCCCGATGTAACCCGCAAGGAAATCTGCAAACGGAATGGAAATGTCCGTCAATTTATAAGATTGAACAGAATAGAAATGATAGAATCCATTGAGTAATGCTGCCAAAGCAAGTAAGGCAACGAGAATCGATATTGTGAAGCCGTAATGCCAATATTTGTGAGTCCTCCTAGCGTTATTCTTCATTTCAATTTCCATGCAACTGATTAGCGTAAGTGATTCCCGATATAGATTAAAAGTTTCCTTAGTGCGCTTATAGAGCATTTGAACCTAGTGAGCCTATCCCCTCTAATTTGGTAAAAGGAGAGACGCAATTTCAAATTCGACAATTTTGGTCTAAAATTTCAAGTATGTCGGAGCCCAATCAATGTAACCGGGCGCACAGCTTCCTATCGTTAAATTCATTAAGCATACTGAATTTTAGCCACTAGAACTTGAGATAAAATAGCATTAAATAATCGTAACGTCTCTATATGATGATCAGCATGGCGGAGAAACCTACGATTAATTTTGGATTGGAGGGGGTATATGTTGATGAGAGCTCCATTTCCTTGGTTGACGGAATAAATGGAAAGCTATGGTACCGGGGATACTCAATAGATGATCTGGCTGAAAAATCAAATTTCGAAGAGGCAGTATACCTCCTGATATATGGAAAATTACCTAACAAATCAGAGTTAGATGCCTTCAAGACAAAACTAGCTGATAGGATGGAACTTCCGCAAGAAGTTGTTGATCTAATAAAGCTTATTTCAGGCAGAACACACCCTATGGATGTTATGAGAACTGCTGCATCCATGCTCAGCGTCTATGACCCAGATCCGTTAAACAGGGACAGGGATGCGACCCTTGACAAGATTATCACATTGCTGGCCAGACTCCCCCTTATTGCAGCCTTAACTGGCAGGTTCAGGAGGGGGCTTTCTCAGATTAAGCCTGACAAGAGCCTATCCTTGCCTTCCAACTTTTTGTATGTGTTAAACGGAAAAAAACCTAACGACTTTGATGCCAAGCTAATAGATCTTATGTTCATTTTGCATGCGGAACACAGCACAAATGCATCGACGTTCTCTGTATTAGTAACTGCATCCACGTTGGCTGACGTTTATTCTGCAGTCACTACTGGCATAGGAACCCTCAGAGGACCCCTGCATGGAGGGGCAGACGAAGCTGCTTTAAAAATGATGTACGCCATCGGAAGTCCCGATAATACAGAACATTATATTGAAGAGGCTCTGGAAGGGAAGAAAAAGATCATGGGATTTGGGCACAGGATTTACAAAGTATACGATCCAAGAGCGAAAATTGTTAGAAGGTACCTGGATGAAAGCCTAACCAGGGAGCCTACGGACGAGGTTGAGACGCTTCTAAAGATAGCTATAAGAGCAGAGAAAATGATGATAGACAAATTGGGCAAAACAAAAGGCATTTGGCCGAATATAGATTTCTTCTCTGGCCCGCTTTATAGGGTTTTGGGAATAGAGAGTGAACTGTTTACCCCAATATTTGTCTCGTCAAGGATGGCTGGCTGGGGAGCGCATATCTTGGAGTACTGGAACAATAACAAATTGTTCAGGCCGCTGGAATACTACTCGGGGTCAATTGGAAACAAGTACATACCTATTGAAGAGAGATAGCTAGGTAGAATAGCTTACCAAAAATGGGCTCGTCAATATTACGGTTGCGGATAGCTCGCTCAATTTATCTGAGAATACTATATAGTACGTTCCCGGTATCAGGGAGATCGAGAAGTGTGCATTGTTAACCGACCCAGTCGAATAAAGATAACCGAATAACCCCCCTGACGCAAACCCCTGAAATTCGATAGATGTAAGAATATACATTATGATGACTACTGAAGAGTGAAAGGATCCTTGAAACAGTGAATCGTATTGAAGAGTTGTGTCGAATGCAGAGTAATTCAAGGCAGGAACCTCTATTAACGTACTATTCTCTATTATGGTATCAGTGAAATATGTCAGGTTAACTGAAACTTTATTTTCTCTTGGACCCTCATGGTAAATTGCATTCGCCAGAAGAAAAGCCACCGATATAACTACAGCGACAACAGCCAGCGCCTTAATCTTCCTGCGTAATCTGACCCTCCTCACCAAGTCCCCATACTTTTCGCGGGGCACCTGATACAATCTTAAAGTGAGTATATTAACATTTGTTTCTATCTCAACATACAAAATATCCGCTACAATATTTAAAATCTTGTCACGCTCTGCTCTGTTGAATGAATCCTGTTGACTATGGGATAGTTACTTGTTTTGCCATTGTTCTCCAAGCCCCCTAATTTTATGGATCTATTGATATTTACCTCCCCTTTCTCCGTATTCTCTTATCTCATCGTACGCCCAGAACCTCTGGTAACCCTCTGCCAGCAGACCCTCCTCTGATCTCGAAACTGTGTTCTCTCCGAACTTTCTTTTGACAGCTGAGAATATGCCCTCAGTTCCTGGCCACCTCATTCCATAGTTGTTCAATGAGGACCACCTTTCATACCCCAGATTCTTGTACTCCCTGACTATCCTCCTACGGTACTTGCTCCCATTGTAATAATCTGTGGATGCATTCTTCCTTATCTTAACCACTGGCTTGATGTGCAGTAAGTGGAGCTTGTTGAACATGGATGACTGATCGAAAGCTCCATCTCCGTAGAACTTCTTGATCCCTATACCCCTTTCCGTTATGGATGAGATGTGCTGCAGCGCTATCGAAGCCTCAGTATACCCCTTCCCCTCTATGCGTACAGTCACGCACAGCAGCTTCTTGTGCTTCACGTCAGCCGTAATGACAACAACAAGATGCTTCTTCCTTGCATTATTATCTCCATACTTGAGAATCCTGTACTCACCTGCGTTTGAA
>JAVYRX010000003.1:0-186202 GCA_038729485.1 Thermoplasmatales archaeon
TACTCTCCTGTATCCGTATGTTGGTCTTTCTGATGCGACTCTGATTATGTTATTCTCAATTTGAGGAAAGAGTCTGATGAGGGAAATACATGATGCCCTTGATATCTCCTTCAGTGGCATATCTCCCACGAGATCTTAAACGACTGTCATTTTGATCTTTCGTGAGGCCTTTTTTAGAAGTGTTCATCACTAGCCTGATATCCTATCATCCTCTTGAGTTCATCTATCTCCTCTTTCCTTGATTGCTGATGTTTATCGGATAAACCTCTCTTACCGCCCTCTATGAAATGCTCCTTCCACTTTGCCAGTTGAGCGGGAAATATTCATGTTTCTTGAATATCTCTGCTTGTGTGGTGTTTTCTATGAGTGCCTCTATGACTATCTGGAACTTCTCATCTACGGAGTGCTTTGATCTCATGTGCACCCCACGCATTCCTTATTACTTATATTATTAATCTTATAATGTTCCAGTTGTAAGAGGGAGCACTCCACCTTTTTTTATTGCTGAAACAAATTATCCCTGTTACGTAAAGGCACAGTTCTATTTGCATTGATGAAAACCATTTTGCAAATTATAGTGGCAATTATTTGTCCGCTGACTTGAACTGACCACAATTTTTGCATATAATCGTTAAGTATTTCTGGGTTCTGATGAGGCTATGTCTCAAGACAACAAGCTGCTTCGAATTAGAGATCATCTAGATAAATATCTCGGTGTCTATGTGGGGATAGCGATCATCGTAGGCCTTATAGGGGGATACTACGATTTTAGATGGGTCGCATTGAATAGCAGCACAATAAAGACCCTCGAACTAGTTGCTATAATAATCATGATATTTCCAATGATGGTCATGATGAATTTTAGGGGCCTTGGCAAAGCTGTGAAAAACTGGAGGTTGCTTACGATCGTGCTGTTGATGAACTTTGTCTGGGGCCCGGTAATGGCCATTCTTCTAGGGGATCTATTCGTGCATGACCCTCTTTTGAAGTTGGGGCTCTTCCTGGCGTGGCTGGTACCGTGTTCTTCGATGAGCGTTGGATATGTTGGCCTTATGCGGGGCAACATAGAGGCCTCTACGGCGCTAGTTGCCATAACATTCATAATAGCTATTCCGCTGATACCGATATACGCGGGCATTTACGGGGCTGCATATCATATCCACGTATCCGTAATGCTTCTTGTTATAACCATAATTGAGATTATCATAACACCCCTGATAGTGGGGATACCCACCCATGAGCTGCTCATTAGAAAATTGGGACAGAAAAGGTTCAAGGAAGTCAGTCCGATATTCCCTACGGTTACAATGTTGGGAATGTTCCTTATAATTTTCGTGATCTTCTTTGGCGATTCCCGAATGATCGTAACTCATCTTCAGGCCGTGTTCGGCGTATTTTACGCGGCAATCGCATTCGGAACCATTTCGCTGGTGTTCCTTACATTCCTATTTAAGGGCCTAAAATTCGACTACTGGGATAGTATGGCTGGACTGTTTCCGAGCATAGGCAAGAACGAGGGAACCGCGATAGCAATAGCTGCTACCGCATTCTCGCCTCTGGTGGCAATAGCCCCGGCCACATTGCCTGTATTCCAGGTAATATTCCTCATAACCTACATAAAATTAAGACCCAGAATAGCTCATTTCTTTGGCATAAAGAGCAGAGACGTTACCTTTAAAGAGGACATGGTTGAGGCTGCGAGCGCTGCAGGAGGTGAAAATTGAGATGTTTAGAGTTCTAATCCCTGTAGATTTTTCACCAGATTCCGAAAATTTCGTCGAAGCTGGATTCAGAGTACTTCCAAAAGTCGATGAGGCCGCCTTCCTATACGTAATCCCTCTGGGCATGAGGGAATTAGAAGATTTCGTTGACCAAGAGAGCATAAGAAACGCAAAAGAGAAAGCAGAAGAAAAGATGGCTCAGTTCATAAAGCGTCTGAAAATAAAAGCCGATAAGATTACCCATGCTATTTCCGACGGGGATCCGGCCAGGGCCATTGTAGATCTAGCAAACAGCGGAAAGTTCGATGCAGTGCTCGTTGGACACAGAGGATACGCATACCTAGAAGAGTTCTTCATTGGGAGTGTGACGCTTAAGCTGATCTCAAACGTCAATATTCCGGTCATCGTGGTAAAGAAGGGAAAGAAAGGAGGAGACCTACTGGAGAGCGAATAGGCAATCGTTCATTTTCGTTTATTTAAGAGTTCCATTTTAATGATGCAATTATTTTTAATCTTATTGCAGCCTCTGCCTGAAGTATTTTGAACAGCCTTAATACTTAAAATTTTGTAGTAGGTTTGTCTCGTCATATTGGATGCACCGCAGGACAAGGAATCCACCCATTTGAAGCTGACATCGCAAGGCAATCGGCTTCCCCAGTTATTTAAGTTGTCTAGTCGAGGGAAATTTGCGAGCTTAAATATGTCGCAAAGCAATGAGTTTCAATTAGCACAGAGGTTTGTAACTTCTTGTCAGTAGAGAGTGTATGCTTGATCAAATGTGCCTACCGTTCGTATCGATAGAACAAAAGTATTCTGTGTCTGGGGGGTATTGATATTCCGACTGCCTTGCGAAATGCCTGTCCATTAGATCATTGCTAATGTTTTCGCCCCTGTTAGTTTCCTAAAAATGCAAACACATACCCCCGGTGCGTAATCAGTAATCTGGAAAGACAAACGCTCCGCATGGTTCTCAGCGACAATGTAGTAAGAAGCCTCCCTTCCATGTTACAGATATTATGATAGCATCCTGCAAAACGCTGATTAAGCCGGAGACTGCGTGGGTGTATCTTAGGGTGGCTACTGAATTTTCAATATGTCAGATTTTTCAATATTTCTAAGCCATTGACGAATGCTCTGTTGCCTACTAGAAATCTCACCGTAGTAAGGATGTCTTCTGCCTCTCCCTTAGTTCCTCCATTCTTTACAAACTGGCTAAGATAAACTTTCTCGCATTCCCTGTCGCGGATGGATGCACTCACGGCAAACGCCACAGCATATACTTCCTTATTTGACAACCTGATCGGCTTAAGCATGGCTTTTTTTTCTCTTATATGCTCTTTCATCAATCCGGTTGAAAATTCGGACGATTCCAGTATCCTTTCTGGAATCACCCCAGAATCCCTGACAAGGCTCTCTAGGATCTTATTTGCCTCTTGTGCTTCTTCATTTGTTTTTGAAGAAGGTCCGAATGCATTTATTAGAAGACCTACGGAGTCCAAAGTTGACGACATCAATGCCATCTTTGTCACTCTCATTGCATCTACTATTTCTAGAGGATCCACCTTAAACTTTTTGGCAAGCTTGAAATGTATCATGGCGGATTCCATCGGCCCGTTTGCTAAGGCCACTGACATTGCGATCAGAACCCTTGTTTTTAGTTCTAGGTTAGTTCTTCCCAAATACAGAAACTGGTTTTGGTTGAATTGTTCCATGGCAGCATTTTCATCTAGCTTGAACAGATATTCAATTACCTTAGGCATCTCTCCAAGAGATTGGTCTGCAAATTTCTTGACCTTCTCGTAATTTTCGCTCATGTCACTTCATATAGATAATGTTGAAATTATTTGCACACAATTTTTTGGCATTTGGTGCTAGGAAAATCCAAAAATTGTCAACGCTAAATATGAGAAATTACCAAATGTTTAGAATCACATTTCATAAAGACGAAATGCGAAGACAGTCCCGATAAAGCTCATATGTTTTGTATCTGAGGAAATCGATAAAACGGTAAATGGAAAATTTAGCCCTAGCTACTGTAAATGTGAGCATCTGAGCTTAGCCATGAAATTGCATCCCAGCCAATGAGGTACTCATCATTCTGTGGGAGAATTTAGACTGTCGGAGGCAGGCTGCGAATTATCTCTGGCAGTTGCTAAGCCTCCCTGTCTGAATGCAACCATTGCCTTAGAGTAGTATGGTATTATCCTTTTGAACACAAAGCCGTGTTCCTTTATGAGATCGTGGAGCAGATAATTTGGCCTCAGATAAAACTCCGCGTATGCCCTGCCCAGCCAAGTCAGTATGCCCTTATCTGTGAAATTGGTAAGAGCCATGACAGGACTGAGCGTGGTATATTTTCTCCAGTTCATTGTTTTTATTATCCCCCTGGCCATTGCAAGATCCCACAACCTGGTTCCGGGGTAGGGTGTTGCAATTGTAAATTGAGCTAACCTCACCTTTACCTTTTTCGCGAACTTTATGGTATTCTTCACTTCTTCCTTCGTATCGTCGGGGAAACCTATGATAAAGGAACCTAGAGTGTTCAAACCCGCACTATTCGCTTTTCTTACCGAGTCGATGGCCTGCTGCAGTTTTATCCCCTTTCCTATGAAATCAAGTGTCTTTTGATTTCCTGACTCGATTCCAAAGTAAATTGTATGTGCACCTGCCCTTCTCATTGCAGTGGCTATCTCATCATTAAAGAGGTTTACCCTGGCTGAGCCTGACCATTTTATGTCTAGCTTTTCATCCCTTATCCTATTGGAGATCTCTACTGCCCTTTTCATGTTTAGGGTGAAAGTGTCGTCCAGGAATTCAATTTCATGAAGGCTGTAATCGTATACCAGCCTCCTTATCTCGGTCATAACCCTCTCCGTACTGTGGCCTCTCCATATCTTTCCAAATTGTAGAGAAGACGAACAGAATATGCAGTTATATGGGCATCCTCTTGATGTCATCAAAGTTCCGAATTTCTTTTTGCCCGCTACATATTTATCCATCGGAAGAAGGTCTATTGATGGGAGAGGTATTGAATCGACATCCTTTATGAGAGCTTCAGGAGGACCAACTACGATGCCTTCAGAACCCCTGTAAGAGATACCTTTTATCTCCCTTATGTCCTTTTTTCCTTTTAAATGAAGAAGGAGGTTTGAAAATATAGTTTCCCCCTCCCCTGCTACAACGTAATCTATTTGGGGGGACTCTTTTAATGTCATCTCTTGGGCAAATGTGACGTGAGGCCCGCCTATTGCAACCTTTACGTTGGCATTGTTTTCCTTTGCAAATTTTGCCACACTGTAAGCATCAGGTATCATCGAGGTCGTAGACGTTATTCCCAGGAGATCCGGGTCCCTTCTTTTTATCTCTGCCTTTACTTGGTCTAATGAGTAATTCATAGCTATTGAATCTATAATTGAGACCTCGTCCCCCTGAAGTCTGGCAACTGATGCTAGATACGCTAAACCCAGTGGGGGGCCAGTGACCCCTATGACTGATTTTATAACTGAGTCAGTAGGTGGAGACAGAAGCAGTATTTTCATGTTTTCCATTCCACTTGCTTTCCTGGTCCAATTTTATAACTATTTCTTCGTAAGCCTTCTCGTTCAGCAGGCACCCGGGATCGGATTGCATATAGTCGCCGTAGTACCCATAAGCTCTTGCCCTGCATCCTCCGCAAGAGTACTTGAATGGGCATGTTCCACATACTCCCTCAAGATGATCCCTGTCCCTCAGGTCTTTGAGAACTTTCGAGTTTTCCCATATATTCTGCAGTCCGTCTTTCAGCACATTGCCCACTCTTATTGGAAGGAAGACGCACGGTTCTAAATCTCCATTATCCTCAAGGGCGGCATAAATCCTTCCAGCTCCACACCCCCCAAGGAATTCTGCAAATGCTATTCCGTTTGAGCCGGCGTCCATGGGTACAAAATGCGTTGGAGAGTATGTCTTCCCTGTTCCCTCCAATATCTTGTTTATCCCTATTCTTGAATATTCGGGTGAGGTGGAATATATTTCCGGCCCCAGCTTCTCCTGCCACTTATCGTACAGGAAAGTCAGTAGATCTTCCCTCTCCTTCGGCGTCAGGTCTTCATTTATGATCTCCTTTCCCCTGCCGGTCGGAACGAAGTTGAAAACTATGAATCTCTTCACCTTGAGACTTATAGCAAGATCAAGCATTTTGTCGATGTCCTTGTAATTGTATTTTGTCGCTGTGGTCGCTATTGCATTATCAAAGACGCCCTTGGCTACGACGTTCTTTATGCCTTCAACCGTTCTTTCCCAAGCCTTCGGCTGACCTCTGAATTTATTATGAACCTCAGGATCTGCGGAATCAAGGCTTATCTCAATGTATTTTATCCCCACTTCTGCTAGCCTGTCAACGATCCCCTTGGTGAGGAGCGTTCCATTGGTCGCTATTGTCGTATAAATCCCTTTCTTTGACGCATAATCTGCAATCTTCCAGAAATCCGGACTCATCAATGGCTCCCCGCCGGAAAAGGCTATCATCGTGACCCCTGCCTCATCGAACATGTCTATGACCTTAAGTTTCTGTTCTAAGGTTAACTCGTCAGGATTTTTTGCCCCGGCGTTAGCGTAGCAATGCAAACAATTTAAATTGCACTGTTTTGTAGTGTTCCAAACCACCATTAACGGTGCATCGAATATTTGCGGCTTTGTTATCCCATATTTCGCAACGCTTCGTAAGGTTAGTGCGACGCCCTTCCTAACAAATTTTTCCTTTAAAGCATCCTTGATAAGGTTCATGTTGCTTATGTTGAATGTTTTCATCCCTCTTTTAAGGGCCGCCTCGATTATCCTCGCTTCTGATGATTCCTTCAGACCCGACGGTTCCTCCACGCCAGCAAATACACCAAGGACATGCTCAAACTTTTTCTGGCTTGTCATTTTGAGCATGATCCACCTTGCAAATCTGCTGTCAACTATTTTTTGGAACTGAGCCACAAGCTGTGTGGAATCTGGCAATTTTTCTGAACCATAGAAATTGACTCCGAAATTTGGGCTATCCGTTGGATCAGACATTTAAGCAGTCACCTCCGACATGCTTCTTGCCCCGCCTATTCTAACCTTGCCTGCTTCGATAGGGCCCCTGAATGTTACTACCGGAATTCTAACTGAGCTTATGATCTCTGTTACGTCAAATACCGAATTGGCAAAGTGACAGAATTCCCCTATCTCAAGGGCAAGTATATCGTATTCACTCTCCCCTGTTATCTTTTCTATTGCCCTTTTTGGATCTCCCTCTTCTACCCTATAAGAATACGATACGTTTTCAACTTTCGGGAACCTTTTAACAAAGGAATAGAGCTTTTTTTCCGCAACTGCGCGGTCATAGTGAAGATCGTTGTCGTCCACACAATCGCACAGTTCTTCAGGCGTTACGGGAACGATATGAAGAAAATCTACATTTATGTTTCCCTTCAGTAGCTTTAGAAAGGAGAAGATTTCGTGGATTGTACTCTCCTTACATTTTGTAGGTATTAGCACTCTCACTTTGCTTGCTTGATCGTTCACCATCCCGGATTTGATTGAGCTATCTTTCGTGGCCGAGCTTTTGCTAACCATAAATAATTATATTCAGGGAATAGTTAAAAGTTGTCGGCAAATCTTGTACCTAAATCTTCAAAACTGTCAATTATTTGCCACGTGTTAACTTCCTATTCTATGCTTGGCCAGAGAAAATAACAGCACATGGCATCACGGATGAACGTCGGATGGCCCTTTGGATATCAATAGTTTTGCTCCTGCCGAAATATTATTAGTGTCTTCCAAGTTTTGTTAAAGTGAAAGAGTTCAAGTTAGATAAACTTGATAATCAAATCGTTGAACTCCCGGAGGAGGATTGCTCTCTTTCATATTCAGACCTTGCTAGGAAAATAAACGCAAACATGTGGACAGTCAGAGACAGAATTGAGCTTCTGAAAAGGTGGGGAGTAGTGGAAAAATGCAAAGCAATAATCAACTATTCGAAAATGGGGTTAGGCTTTGAAGCCCTTTTGTTCATTAATGTTTATCCAACACGTTTAAACGAGCTTATATCATTTCTCAAAGGGGAAAAGAGAATAAAAAGCTTGACAATAATGACAGGGTCAGAAAGGATAATGATTGACATTACCGGGGGCACTTGCATTGAAATAAGAGAATTCATAAAGAAAGAGCTAATGAAATTTGAAATTGAGCTAAAAGAATTCAATGTTGTTCTTGAAAGACCTATAAAGTAGCTTATAAATCTGCAAAACTGATATTATAGCAGAATCTTGGTTGCGCTGGTTAGAATGCAAAAATGAATTAAAAGATAGAATTGAGGTAGCTCAGGTTGCAATCGCAGCTCTGTTTTACGATCTTTTCCACTGATCTTCACTGAGCGATTCGTAGACGCTTTTTGGATCGTCTATGCTTTCATAGTATTTGTCACAGTAATCCAAAACACGATCCTTTTTCAATAAAAATTTGGTTATTCTCCATATTTGCCCGTCTGGAAGGTAGGCCTCTTCAGATTCAAGTTTCACTAGACCCAAGTCTTCTAATAGATACATGTTCTGCCTATCTTCATTTTCCAGATAGTTATCAATAACTTCGTAATAAAAACCAAAGAACGCCATGACCTGAGACGCAATAGTTTCAGTCACGTCCCTGGCAATTGGAGTTCCATTAAGCTGTGAGGCGTAGAAAATAGCATTTGATAGTATAGCAGGCGTTACAAGTTTGCCATTCGCCTTTTCCTCTTGGTAAATTGTGCTTTCAAACACTGCAGTATCTCCTGCGATCATTTCATCCCACCCCGGACAATTCTTCGTGCCTGCTTACCGTCCCCACGATTTTCCACCTGCGGTATATCAAGAAATATTGTTCGAAAGTCTGCATAAAGTATTATGACTGTTTAGTAGTTAAAAATTCTAAACAAATGCTGTGTCAAAAACTAGCATTTTGTCAATTATTTGTTAATTCCCGAATCATAGACTGTCCTTCTTTCGAACAAATTCGCAGGATTTTAGCGAGGCCAGTCATGGATCGTCAGAGCATGCTGCTTACAAATCAAAAATGGTATCATCTATGCAAGTATTCTCACCTAGGGTTTCCTGATCATTTGGGCATTTTAAATAGGACTATCTTCAAAATAAAATAAGACAAATAGAAAAGGATCTTGTGGGGAGTTATGATGAATTCTCTAATCCCTTATTTCCTTCTCCACCAAGTAAGCGGTCATCAACAAGAGACCAGCGGCCAATGCTGCCAATGCACCCAGCCACTCTCCCTCCAGCTTCCATTGAGATGCTGTCAGGTTCCCGTTTATGATGACAGTTCTTATTGCTTCAGCTGACCAAGAAACTGGGTTATACTCTGCAATGCTTCCAATCCAGTCCGCCATCATCTGTCTTGAAAACATGGCGTAGCTCACGAACATAAGCGGCAGATTCACGAGATTGACGATTCCGAAAATTGACTGCATGTTTGTCATTCTGGTTGCGATTACGCTGAATATTGATGAAAAGATAAATGCTATCAGTATTATTGCGGTAGCTACTATCAACGCGTCAACGAATGTGAATCCGTGTTGGAATTCAAGGCCGTTCGGGATTAGGTATGCAGCTACTACAAGTATTAATGCTTGTGGAAGTATTCTGATTACTGATGATATTATCTTAGAGAACACAATTGAACTCCTTCTTATCGGAGATGAGAGGAACCTCCCCATGGGTCCAAGCCGCCTGTCGAATATTATCTGGGTGCCTGCAAACATTGCCGTGAAGAGTCCCATGGTTGTCAGGACCCCCCCGACAATGTACGTTATATAATTTGGTGCTCCGTCTAATATAGTTCGGGCTGCAAGATCTCCCCCAGGCCCGACAAAAAATTTTGTTATGTCGAAGGCACTTCCAAACAAGGCAATCCAGAATATCGGCTGAATTAGGCCAGTGAAAAAGAACGTGGGATTCCTTACCCATTTCTTAAGCTCCCTAGAAGTCAAAGGCCATAATCCGCTCACTGTCTCACCCTCCTTACGTTCATTGCCAGTTTTCTCGCTTCGTCCCCACCTTCTCCTTCCCTTATGTCCCTGCCCGTATACTCAAGAAATACTTCATCCAATGATGGTTTCTGAACCGTTAGTTTCGCAATAGAAAGCCCATGCAGGGATATGAAATTTATAATGTTTGGCAGGGATTCGTCCGCGCTCGCGACCTTAATCCTTAGAGCGTTCTTTCCAGTCTCTGTTATCTCGATCACATGGGGCACAGTCTTCATAATTTCCACCCCTTTTTCGTCCGTAAGGGTGAGATTTACTATGTCGCCTTTTAAAGAAGCCTTGAGTTCAGCTGGGCTACCTGTTATCAATACCTTCCCGTGATCTATTATTGAGACCCTGTCCGCAAGTTCATCTATTTCTTCTAAGTAATGCGAGGTCAATATTATCGTAATTTTAAGCCTGTCCCTTATGTCCTTCACGTAATCCCACATTTGAGTCCTTGTTTGTATGTCCAGCCCAAGCGTGGGTTCGTCCAGGAAAAGAATCCTTGGCTCATGCACAAGACCTAAGACGAGTTCCAGACGCTTTCGCATGCCTCCTGAGTAGGTTCTGACCAGCCGATCTGCTGCGTCGTCAAGATCAACTAATTTAAGAAGCCTGCTGATGCTGTCACGCGCTTTTGATTTTGGAACGTCGTAGAATTTAGAAACCATCATCATATTCTCTCTGCCAGTAAGATCTTCGTCCGCCGTAAAATCTTGAGGAACAACACCTATTAGCTTCCTAACCGAGAATGATTCCTTTACGATATCATACCCGCTAACTAAGGCCGTTCCTCCAGTGGGTTTTATTCGTGTTATCAACATATTGATAGTTGTTGTCTTACCTGCTCCGTTTGGACCTGCAAGGCCGTATATCTCCCCTTCCATTATACTTATGTTTAGGTCTGAAACAGCCCTCATTTTCCCTCCATAAATCTTCGTCAAATTCTTTGTTACTATTATTTCGTCGCCCATTAGATCGCCTCCTGCTTTCCAAAAAACTTTTTTCTCGTTTCACCCAGCATTTTTAATGTTTTTTCGATTTCAACCTCAAGATTCATAAGAAATGCTTCATATTCCTTTGGGTTCTCTACGTCTTCCATTATTGGATCCAGATTTTCCGCCAAGAATTCGTTCATATGCTGAGCTGAACTTACCAAAAATCTCATCTTCTCTTCAGGGCCCATAGTTTCCATCCAAAGCTTACTCAGGAACTTGGAAATTGGAGAATGTTCAAAATGCCTCTCCCTGATTTTTGAAATCATTACCTGACCTTTGTCCGTTATCCTATACATCGCCCTGCCATTTTCCTCATATCTCTCTATCATACCTCTTCTCTTCAGCCTGTTCAGCGCTGGATAAATTGAGCCTGCACCCGGTTTCCATGAGCCACCCGTTTTTTCTGAGATCATGTTTGATACTTGATTTCCATAAATTGGTCCATCCTTCACCATCGTCAGTATAATGAAGAACAGTATACCCCTGTTCCATCTGTCGTTTCCCTGATCCATAGCCGTTATTGATTTAGTGTATATAACGATATCGATATCGATACTAACTACAAACCCCCTCTACAACCTATGGAAGCACCCCTGACAATCAAACTCCCACTTTACTAACTGATGACCGGTCATCACAGTGCAAATTTCCGGAAATTAAAGGATCCTAGTTTAGACCGTAAACTATTATTCAACCAAGATGACCCGGAAGCTTGAAAAGCATTTAAACGAGATTTGATTCATGAAGGGTGCCAACCAACCCAAAGTTTCCTTACATTGAAGACCACGGTGTTCTACTGAACAACAGAACCGCCGCCCTAGTCTCTAAGGACGGGGAGATAGATTTTGCCTGTTTTCCAAACTTTGACTCGGAAATGGTATTCTCCTCAATCCTGGATAGAGAGAAAGGTGGATATTTTATAATCAGGCCCGCAGAGGAAGACGTAGATAGCAAACAGTTCTACGAACCAGACACCAACATATTATTCACAATGTTCTACCGAAAGGGGGAGAGGATCTTATCAATCATGGATTTCCTCCCGATGAGCTACGAGAACTACGTATATTTTTCTGAGATTCACAGAAGGATTGAGGCCTTCCAGGATGTGAAGGTACTGGTGGCATTTAGCCCTTTCTCCAGTGGTTCCAGGAATAGAATAAACGAGGCAGATCATAGTGGCTATATGTTCTATTCTGGCAGCTCGACTCAATTCCTCTCCACCACCGTGGATTTAGAAGTTAATGAGGAAGAGGTTGCCGGGACTATGGATCTGCCGGAAACGGAGGTTCTATGGATGGTAACAGCGCACAATTTGAAGAAGGCATATTCTCCCTCTGTATTTTCAAGCGAGGAGAGGCTATGGCAAACGAGGAAATTCTGGAAAGAGTGGCTGCTGAAATCGACGTACCAAGGAATTTTTTATGATGTGGTTAACAGATCTTTGTTAACCATAAAGGGCCTTTTCTTTGATCCTAAAGGCTTTATGGTAGCTTCTCCAACCACTTCGTTGCCTGAGTCATTAGGCGGAGAGAGAAATTGGGATTACAGGTTCATGTGGGTGAGGGACACCACATACGCAGTAGACTCTCTTATTCAGCTAGGATACCTTAACGAGGCTACGAGGTTTTATCTATCAATAATCGATAGGTTTGAAAGAGACGGCAGACTCTATTCTGTTTATGGTATAACGGATGATGCCTTAACTGACGAAAAAATACTTGACTATTCTGGTTATGAAAACTCCAGACCCGTCAGGGTGGGTAATGCAGCCAGAAGCCAGCTTCAGATAGATCAATATGCCTCGCTCATAACTTCCTTAAAGCTTCTTTTGGATAATTCTAGCTTCATAAGCACCCATATGCTTGAAAAGGTGTTTTTGCTGGGCGACTCTCTCACGAAAATATCGAGCCTGCCTGATTCTTCCATTTGGGAAATAAGGGGGAGGAAGAGACACTACATATATTCGAAGGCCCTTGCCTGGAAAGGAATGTCAGACCTCTCGTGGATATACGACAAACTTGGCGATGAAAATTCATCAAGAGCGGCTAAGAACGAAGCTGAAAGGATAAGAAAGGAAGTATACGAAAAAGGCGTTTCCAGGTTAGGTTATTTTTCTCAGAGCTATAACTCTGATCACGTAGATGCGTCCCTGCTTAGACTTCCTTTAATAGGTTTCTGCTCCGTTAGCGATCCAACGTACCAAAGAACGTTTAAGGAGATAGAAAAAAAACTTATGCCTGAGAAATTTCTGCTTAGAAGATATACCCTTAACGATGGTCTAAAAGGAACAGACAATGCATTCCTTCTTTTGTCATTCTGGTATATAAGAAACCTCATCAGGATGTCAAGATTTGAAGAGGCACACGAGGGCATTATAAAGGTGCTTAACCTCGCCAACGGCCTCTATCTGTTTCCGGAAGAAATTGAATTTGGCACGCACAGGTATCTTGGGAACTATCCACAGGCATTGAGCCATTTTGCTCTTATACAGACCATATATGAATACAATAACGCGCTTTCTGCCGGTAAATAATCAATATTTCTGAAAACATTCCATTTGTAAAAGGCTAAAATTTAAGAAATTGCAATAAAATAGCCTTCTAAAGCGTGACGAGCGATGAAACGGTTAAGTTTTATTCCACAGTTTCTAGCCCGTTTTTCTCTTTCATAACAATGAACTGCTAACAAACATTTCACCTACATTACCGGTGTAAAAACTACGTAAGAAAAATTAAAATAGTAGCGAATAATCACTAATCAACGTAAGGTTGTTAACCGGTGGTGAACATGGTAGGAAGAAAGATAAGGAGAAAGGATGACGAATTTTGGGACTACATACAGGACTTCTTCGAAAATAGTGATAGAGAATACAGAAAATTCATCGAGAGATGGTTTGATACTTTTGATGAACTTGAGAATCTCAAGGACCAACCAGGGACGTACGTGTATGGATTCACATACAGGATAGGCCCCGATGGAAAGCCCGAGTACAGAGAATTTGGCAACATACCTAGGGAATATTCGGAGCTTCCAAGCATTGAGTACAGGGAGCCGATAACGGACGTTCAGAACAGGGAAGACGAAACGGACATAACTCTTGAGATTCCAGGAGTGACAAAGGGCGACATAAACATAGAGATAAGGGATGACACATTGGTAGTAAAGGTCGACAAAGAGGGCAGGAAATATTACAAGGAGATAGAAGTGCAGTACGAAATCCAGCCGGAGAACGTTAAGGCAACTTACTCTAATGGCGTACTAGACATAGTCATTAAAAAACCCCAGGGGAGTAAGAAAGAGGGAAAGAGGATACCAGTAGACTAAACATGAACAGCGACCTTCTAGACCTCATCGATAATGAAATCAGGCGCAAAATACTGAGCATTCTATCGGTGAGGCCTTCATATACATTTGAGCTTGCTAGATTCTTAGGGAGCTCGCAGCAGTTGGTGGCAAAACACATCAAAATGCTAGAAGATAGTGGATTGGTTTACAAGGTAGGGAAGATAGAATCAGACTCCGGTCCGCCCAGGATCCTTTATAAGGCCAATCTTCCGCTCCTATCTTTCCTGCAGTTCATTGAAAATATATCTTCTGCCATGGACGGCGAAGAAAGTGAATACAATCCAGAAGGTAACGTGAGAGACCTGGTTGAAAGACTGAAGGAAATAGACGGAAAGATAAAGCTAATTGAAACAGATCTCAAGAACCTGATGCTGCAGAAGCAAAAGATTCTGCTCGCGATTAGCAATCTCTGCCCCGATACAGAAACATCTCTCTTTTTCAGAGCAGTTAATGAGGCATTACAGAGTGGGAATTTTGATCTAATAATAAAGATGATGTCAATTTAAACTAGGAGCAGATCAGATCGCCTGTCACTCATCATTGTCAGCCTAGGCTAAACTCATCATCCTGCCCCGTCTTAGTAATACAAACTTTTTCTTATGGCTTTCCCCAATATTTATAGCGTTGCAACAAAACTACAAAATAAGAGCTTGCTATGTTAATTCCGTGTACACGCGACATGGAGACAAAGGCGAAACGGATACCGCTTACGGCGAAAGGATAAGGAAAGACAGTCAGCTTATGGAATGGGAGGGAACTCTCGATGAGCTCATTTCCAACATCGGACTATCCAAATCAATGCAGAGTTATGACGACATCGTGAGTGACCTGACCACCGTACAGCTTGATCTCTTCCACCTTGGTGAGGAAATTATCACGCAAGGAGAGGGGAGAAAACTGAGAGAGGACGGAGTGAAATGGATGGAAGGCAGGATTGCCTCGTATCTTAAGGAGATAGGTGAGATAAAACTGTTTGTGGTGCCCGGTGGAAATGTTGGCGCAGCTTCTCTCCAGTTTTCCAGAGCAATAACAAGACGGGCCGAGCGGAGACTGGTTGAACTAAGCCAGAAACAGGCAGTCAATCCCAATTCTATGCAATATATGAACAGGCTCTCTTCCCTGCTTTTTATGATTGCGCTTGCTTGCAATAAAAGGGCTGGAATTAAGGAGATTATTTATCCCTGGCCCAACCCGGAAAAGAAGAGAGAAGAGTAGAAATACGTTCTTTGCCTGACATTTATTATGCCTAAGGAAATCGTAAAAAGCGCTTCTTCTGTGCCACCAATGGATCTAGATGGCGGAGGTATAATTAGATGGCTCGTTACCCACAGGGATGGGGCTCCTAACTTTTCAATGAGACTGATAGATGTACCTGCGGGCAAATCGACGCCAGATCACTCCCACGATTACGAGCATGAGATGTATTTCATTGAAGGAAATGCGGAAGCGGTTATAGAGGGCAGAAAATACGAAGTGACGGGGAATTATTTTCTTTATGTTCCTCCTAAATTTAGGCACAAAGTTACTGCTCTCACTGACATCAAACTAATATGTGTGGTGCCGATAAAAGCAGCTATATCTATACTCGGTCCCTAGGCAGATTCTCCGCTCTTATACAAAGGAGCATACTTCTTGTTTAGCTTCTCCGGATTAGTCATTTCGAAGTACTTATCGAATATGAAATCTGCCCTTCCTTTGAGCGTCATCCAGTATATCCTAGCCATGGACATCTTCATCATATGCTTTAATCTCGTTGGTGGATACGGCACCGTAGGATTGTTGAAATCTGCTATGACGAATGTGGCCTTACCGTATGCAGTATCGAATGGACAGTTTATCCTCCCGTTAAATTCACCGAATTCTCCGTTCAGAATGTGTGAAACTGTCATCGCCTCGAGATGCGCAGTTACGCCCGTTTTAGATGTTGGGATTGTATTGCAATCGCCTATGGCGAATGCGTCGTCATAACCCTTAATTGTTGTTTTCTTGTTGTCAACCTTTATGAACCTGTCCTCGTCTTGCACACCATCCGGTACGATCTTGATCTTCGTCCCGCGGCACGGTGGTACTATTATTGGGAGATCATAAGTTACGGAGTCTCCTTCAAGCGAGTTTATCGTTTTGTGCTCAACGTCTATGTTGTCCACATCAAAAAATGGTAGCACTTCTATGCCTCTTTCCTTTACCAGCGGCTCTACGACCCTGTTCATGGGTTCCGCAGGATAAGGCCTTGGAAATGGAGTGAAGAACTTGATCTTTGTTTTACTCTTCAGACCTTTTTTCCGCAGATGTTCTTCTAGCTGAAATGCGCCTTCAAGTAGTGACGGTGGACATTTGCAAGTTGGTGATGATTGACCAATAGCTATGGTCCCTCCCTTGAAATTTTCTATGTGCGTCCACAGCTTATGCGAGTTTTGAACGCTTGAATGATAATCCCCGTATTCATCGTATATCGTCCTCAAGCCAGGGATAGCATCAGGATCTGGTACTGTGCCCGTCGCAATGACGAGGTAATCGTACTCATAGTTTACTCTCCTTGTTCCATACGCTTTCCTTTGGTCAAGATTAATCTCCATTATCTCATCCTGAACAAACGTCACTCCAGGTTTTAGAAGGTCAGCGTTTGGTTTCCATATTTTTCTCTTGGATCCCTTGAAGGCTACGTAGAGAAACCAAGGTTGATAGTAGTGAAGTTCGCTTTTGTCTACAACTGTAATGTCAAAATCTCTTGTGTTTAAGTGATTCGCCAGTATTACGCCAGCGTCTCCGCTTCCTACGATCAGAACTTTCTTCATCTTCTCAACGCGCCTATCGTTTCGTTACCTTTATCTTTACCACTATCTTGTCCGGATTTTCTTTTATTTCGAGAATCTCATTTCCAGTCTTCTTTGCCCATGCTTCCGTATCTGCCTTTACGCCAAGATCCGTTGCCCATAAT
Organism: Thermoplasmatales archaeon; assembly: GCA_038729485.1. Classification (GTDB taxonomy): domain Archaea; phylum Thermoplasmatota; class Thermoplasmata; order Thermoplasmatales. The sequence goes on from JAVYRX010000003.1 coordinate 17,029, forward strand.
TCAAGTATGTCCCCAACCTTTGAATTTCTATAGGCCTTTATAAGATCCGTTATCGGTCCAGGGCAAGCGGAGCCCCTGGAATCAATTACCTTCGCTTCTTCCATCACATATCACCTCATATAAACAGGGTGTTGCCACCCGCGCTGTCTTGAACAAATGTCGCTGCACCAACTACCCCATCCACTAAGGGGTCAAGATCTTCTTTCTTGATTCCCATGATGCTGGCAGTCATAGAGCAAGCATAAATTTTAGCGCCGAATTCTTTAGCTTCCTTCAGCATCTCATACCATGATTTAACCCCGTCACGTTTCATTCCCTCGTTAATCATAGGGCCCATGCTTTCAAATTCTTTTGGAAGGATCATCTTCTTTTCTCCTTTCACAAAATTCAGCAGTCCCCAAAATGTTGCAAAAACTTTGACTTCCTGCCCAAGTACGGCAGCTGCCTGTGCAATAACACTGGCAGCTATGATCCTGTCAGTCGTCCCGCTGAACAGGATAATGGAAAGCTTATCCTCCATATGTCATCACTGTTGTGTATTAAAATTCAAGATATAACCTTGTCCTTAAAGATTATTGTATGAATTAAATAAATTTGATTTACTTAAAATAATCAAAAAACCCACAAAACCAAACCTCAAAATCCATTAAAAAATTTTGTCCCCGATAAAACCTCCGCAAAGGCCGCTGCCTGGCTTCTTGTGCTCAGATAAAGAATTTTACGCTCAAAACACGTTCTGCGCATTACCTTTCCGTCGGCCTCTGATTTATAATTATCTGAAAGGATGTTTATGACCGCGGCTATATTTCCAAGTTTCAGAACATCCAAGGTGTTCGGGCTTCCTTCATAAATCTTCTTGATTGCCACGGCATTTATGCCGTACATTCCCAGTTTCTGCCTTGTCCCCTCGGTACTGTATATAGCCTTCCCTGATTTATGAATCATCCTTATTATTCCTATAAACTCTCCAACTCTATTTGAAGGAATAGTAACTATCACGCCTTCCTTGGAGATATCGAAACCTGCAGCCTCATAGGCTTTTCTCAAGGCATCTATTAACGTATTTCCCATGCCTATTACCTCACCTGTGCTCTTCATCTCGGGACCCAATATGACGTCCGCCCCAGACAGTTTGTCAAATGGAAATACTGGCAACTTAACTCCCACGTTCTTCCTTTTCTTGAATTCTCTGGGAACTGGCTTACCAAGAAGTGCATCGACGGCAATATCCGATAGATTTAACCCAGAAACCTTAGAGACTAAGGGAAAAGACCTCGACGACCGCGGGTTTATTTCTATGATGTGAACGATGTTGTCCTTTATTGCGAACTGAATATTTATCGGCCCTATTATGTTAAGCCTGTTGCAAATGAGCTTCGTGTATTCCTTCATTGTTTCTTGAATGTGGTTAGGTATGCTTACAGAAGGAAATATGCTCGTGGAATCTCCAGAATGGACCCCTGCTTCCTCCACGTGTTCTATAATTCCCGGGATCAAAACTTCTTTTCCGTCTGAAACCCCGTCTATTTCAGCTTCAATAGAATTATCCAGATACTCCTCAACAAGGAATTCCTTGACATACCTGCCATGATGAATGAGATATTCTTTCGCATCATCTTCTGACCTAAGGATTGCCATGTGAGCCCCTGAAATTGTATACGAAGGTCTGACTATTATAGGGAAAGAAATTTCGTCTATAGCACGCATAAATGTATCAGTGGAGGAATACCTGTATTTCGGGTAAGGTATCTTCATTTCATTCATTAGCGATGCAAACTTTTCTCTGTCTTCGAGGATATCTATAATATCGACGTTCGTTCCCACTATCTCAAGTCTATCCCCAAGCTCTTGATTTAACACCTTAAGGAGATTTATTGGCCTCTGACCGCCAAACCACGGAATTAATTTCCTTGCCGTGGAGTTGTTTACGAGGTTCTTTATTGTCTCAAAATCCACCGGGTCAAAAACAAGAAAGTCACTCGCGTCAAAGTCTGTCGATACAGTTTCTGGATTATCGTTCACCATTACTACCTTGTACCCCTCCTTTCTGAGTTTAGAAGCAACATGGACGCAGCTGTAATCAAATTCTATGCCCTGACCGATCGTTATCGGCCCGCCACCCAGAACGATAAAATCTCCTTGTATTTTGGAGCCGTTAGACGATGAGTAGTAGTAAGGGGTGACAACATCGAACTCCCCTGCACAAGTGTCTACGAGCGAAAAGCCATCATATTTCGGGGCAAGATTGAAGGCAGAAATTAACTCCTCAACGAATAACTCCTTCCAGCCAGTCAGCTTTGAAATGTGATCAATGGAATAGCCCCTTTTATATCCTTCCCTTATATGCAGCACCCTGTCTGGGTTTGGCGTTACAAGCTTCCTCTCGTCAAATTCAACTTTCTTGTTTAAGAGGCCTGCTGATCTAAGGGCCTTTCTGAACGCTTCCGGGAGCGTTTTTCCAATACTCATTACCTCTCCCGTGCTCTTCATCTGTGTACCGAGCGTGAAATCTGCCTCTGGAAACTTTTCAACTGGCCAAACTGGAAACTTAACAACTACATAATCTATCGCGGGCTCTCTTGCCGCGTTCTTTTCGCCCGTTACGGTGTTTTCTATCTCATCCAGGGAAAAACCTAGAGCAATGAAAGCTGCAACTCTAGCGATTGGATAGCCCGTCGCCTTCGAGGCCAGGGCAGATGAACGTGACAATCTCGGATTGACCTCTATAACGTAGTATTCTCCTGTGACCTCATTAAATGCGAATTGAACATTACACGCCCCCTTTATTTCAAGGGCTTCCGCTATCTTCAGTGCTGAGGACCTAATTTTCTGGAAATTGAAATCGTTAAGGGTCAGAAATGGGGTTACAACTATACTATCTCCGGTGTGCACACCCATTGGATCGACATTTTCCATGGTACACACTGCAATCTTGTTGCCATTACCGTCCCTCACGACCTCAACCTCCAGTTCTACCCACCCAATGACAGATTTTTCAATGAGAACGGAACCTACATTTGAAATGAAGAGGCCGCGTTCAACTATGCTCCTCAACTCTTCCACGTTTCTTGCAATGCCTCCTCCACTCCCCCCCAGCGTGAATGATGGCCTCACTATTACAGGAAACCCTATCCCCTTAGCATACCTTATTGATTCCTGAAGAGAATTACAATAATACGATTCCAGGACCGGTTCGCCTATGTCCAACATTTTCTGTTTGAATTTCAGCCTGTCTTCGGCAATGTCTATAGAACTTGGATGTGTTCCTAGAATCCTGATTCCTCTCGAATCAAGAAATCCAGACTTCCATAGATCTACGAGGAGGTTCAATCCCGTCTGCCCTCCAAAGGTGCCTATGATGGTGTCTGGTTTTTCTTTATCAATCAAATTCATGACAAATTTAACATTAATTGGAACCATGTAGGGGGTTGTTCCCCTCATCCTGTCTGTCTGTATTGTTGCTGGATTGGAATTTACAACTATTGCCTTTACCCCCTTGCTTGTAACTGCCCGTATGGCCTGATTTCCCGAATAATCAAACTCTGCAGATTGACCTATGACTATCGGGCCAGAACCTATTATAAGAACCTTCTTCGGGAGATCAGCTTTCATGCACAACCCTTCTGAATTCTTTGAAAACTTCAAGCTCGTCTGACGGCCCGGGCCCTCCCTCCGGATGGAACTGCACCGTCAGGAACTTCTTTCCCTCAATTCCTTCGTTAGTTCCATCGTTCATGGATCTATACCTTTCAATTGCCCCTTTATCTTCCCCGAATCTTACGGCAAAACCGTGATTGTGTGTTGTAACCCCAATCCTACCCGTGGAGAGGTCAATTACAGGATGGTTTATGCTCCTGTGCCCGAACTTCATTTTCTCTGTCTTCATCCCAATGGATATCGATAGAAGCTGATGACCAAGGCAGATCCCCAATAATGGCTTTCTTCCAGTCAGATACTTTATGTTTTTGACGAAATTGCTTAGCGATGGGTGCGTTGGATCCCCCGGTCCGTTTGATATCAGTATTCCGTCATATCTCTCAGCATCTTCCTGCTTAAAAGCATAATACGGAACTATCGACACATTTGCCCATTCGAGAAATCTTAGTATATTTCCCTTGTATCCAAGATCTACAAGAAGTATATTACCGTCTGAACTCGTACTTCCCTGAAGGTTTTCGTCAACTAAGTTAGAAATATACGGATCTGAGAATTCCTTTTTTGCAAACGAGGCCAGTTTGTTACCTGAAGTTCTTATGTGGTCTATTATCTTCCTTGTTTCCGGCAGTATTATCCCGGGAATTCCCCATTTTTCAAGATAGGAAGAAAAAGATTCCCTATAATGTTCTGGGATATGATTAACGACGACCCCCCTGACTCTGGGTCGTGAGCTCTCCCCTATTTCCTCAAGTCCGTATGACCCAATGTAAGGGAACGAAAACACCAGAATTTGACCCGTGTAGCTAGGATCTGTTATCGATTTAATGTAGCCGGATGGAGAAGTAGTAAAAACAAGCTCCCCGTTTGAGAAAGTCTTAGAACCGATAGATTTCCCCTCAAAAACACCAAGCCCATCTACGTATAGTCTGGCTGTATTCACTTTTACCTTTACCGCATACTGAATGTGAATAAAAGCTTACAGGTTGAAAGTCCATTCTCATATGATTCATCCTTCAAACCCTGGTTCCTATGATGACGTGCTACTAGATTGATTGGCTGATATGTTTCTTGAAATCAGCGAGATTTTTATTAAAGACAAAGGCATACATGAATATGCCTTTCGAAAATGAAAATACCTACCTAAAGATGAGCGAAAGAAAAGAGGATGCAGTCTTTCACAAGAAATACGAAGAAGAGCTTGAAAATGTGAAGAAATTATTTGGAAATGAATACCCCAACTTGGTCGCGGGAGAGATCTTTGAGGAGGAAAAGATAACGCATGTTTCCCCAATAGACGGGAGCACCATAGTCGGGAAATTCCAAATGTCCACCAAAGAAACGTCCCAAAAGGCCGTTAAGATTGCCAGGTCTAAATACAAGGAATGGTATTCTATTGGATACCTTGCTAGGGCCCAGATTTTTTTGAAGGCTGCGGAGATACTTTCCAATAGGAAGTTTGAATTTTCGGCTATTTTAACGTATGAAAACGGGAAGAATAGATACGAGGCGATTGGGGATGTCGATGAGGCCATAGATTTCATGAGATTCTATGCCCTTGAACTGATTAGGAACGAAGGATACGTGAAATTTACAGGGACTGCGTACTATGGAGAAGATTCGAAGAGCGTTCTGAAGCCATACGGAGTGTTCCTGGTGATTTCACCGTTCAACTTCTTCTCCCTTACGGTAGGTATGGTAAGCGGGCCTCTGGTCGTTGGCAACAGCGTCATCCTAAAGCCTTCTTCAGACATACCGCTATCGACATTCCTCTTCGTGAAGCTCATGCACGAAGCCGGCGTCCCCCAAGAGAATCTGATCTTCCTTTCAGGTTCTGGAGGCAGGGTTGGAAGGACCCTCTATACGGACGACGGGGTTGACGGCATAGTTTTTACGGGTAGCCGCGAAGTCGGAATGAAAATATACAGGGAATCACAGGAAAAAAGAGCAAAGGTTGCTGTTACGGAGATGGGAGGGAAGGACACAATAATAGTAACTGACAAATGCGATTTAGACAAGGCTGTTGAAGGGGTGGCGAGATCGGCGTTCGGATACTCAGGTCAGAAATGTTCCGCTTGCAGCCTTGCCTTGATAGACGAAAAGATATACGACTCGTTTAAGAAAAAAATAGTTGATTTTTCAAAGAAGCTCAACGTTGACGACCCCAGGAAAAAAGACACGTTTACAGGACCTGTCATAAACAGGGAAGCGTACGAGAAATTCGATAAGGTCCTAGCTTCAGTTCCGAAGGACAAGATCATCCTCGGAGGGAAAAAACTGACCAGAGGCGGGTTTTATGTTGAAAACACAATTTTAGACAACGTAGGGGATCCCGGAATAGAAAGGGTAGAACTCTTTCTTCCCATACTTGCGATAAAACCGGTGAAGTCACTTAAGGAAGCCGTTGAGTTTGTGAATTCATTGGATTATGGTCTAACTGGCGGGATATTTTCAGAGGACAAGGAAGAGATAGACTACTATTTCAATAACGTGGAAGTGGGGGTTATTTACGCAAACAGGAGGAGGGGAGGCTCCACAGGGGCGATGGTTGGTTCTCAACCATTCGTTGGGTGGAAATTTAGCGGAACAACAGGCAAGGGCACTGGGTCCTTTTACTATCTCCCCCAATTCCTAAGGGAGCAGGCACAAACAATAGTGAGGTGACTTTGGTAAACCAAATGTACTGAAATGGGAAATCAAACCCCTGTTCGGTCAGTTTGGATCACTAATTCTGCTGTCCGTCTACCATTTCATTAATTTTGTTAATGAACTCTATTTCTTTTCCTACTGGAATCATCGCTCCCGCTGCATTGCTGTGACCTCCGCCCGATCCTCCGACCGCGCTCGCCGCGTTCCTGAACAGTATGGAAAGGTCTATCCTTTCGGCAAGTTCCATGGAGATTCTGGCAGATACCTTCTTTGAACCCCCAAGATTTGCCATAACAACGACAATTGAAGAAGGAGAGACCTTCTTGTGTGTTATTATCCTAGTAGCTACTGTTCCAGTTATGTTATTTTCCAGAGCTTCTCCGAAATCATAAAAAACAACGTTTCCGATCTTCTTCCCCTCAAGGTTTTCCAGGGCCCTCGACGCCTTTCTTAGAGAGTCAAGATGATCAGAGTAAAGCTTCATTGCCTCTGCAAAAACATCGCCCCGCTCAAACAGGCAGAGCCTAATACCCACTTCTGGCTTTCCCTTTCTCGAAGTGGCATTTATTAAAGATGAAAAGTCCCTGCAGTCTTTGATTATAGAAGATTTTGGTTCGTTGCCCATCTCATACACCTCACCTGTCAATCTTGACGCATCACCTCCTTCCGATTCCAGCAAATCTCTTAACGAATTTATTATTTCCACCCTCTTTCCCTCGTCAAGATCTATCCACCTTATCTTCCTCATATCCTCCCTGTCCAAGCCGTGAAGCTCCAGAAATTGGGACACCTTCTGGGGATTATCGTAAAGAGAGCCGATCTTGGGATCGTTTCCAAATCTCAGCATGTATGCTACTGATTTCGAGCTTCGACCAAAGTATCTAATGTCATTCTTTTTCTCTACGAGTCCCATTCTTTCCGCTAGCAACATGACCTCCCTGTCCGCATCCACTAATCTGCAGAATTTCTTATCATGAAGGTCTCCAACGGAACCTATTACTGGAACGTGAGAGATCGCGCTCACCTCGGGGATCAGATTGATCGAAAAAAGGAACGTGGTGGTAGATCCAGACTGAGAAACGCTGCCATCCAGGCCTTCTAAATGAGGATTGAACTGGTATAGATTGTCCCCGTTTTCCGTATAATGGGATTCGTTTACAACAGGGGTGTGATGATCCGTTATTACCCCCTTCAACCCCTTCATGTCTTTTATCCTTGCGGAACCTAAGTCGTTGAACCAGTAAACATAGGACGTATCGGAGAAATCCTCTGGAGAAAGCTGGTTCCTAATCAAAGTCTCATACCTCAGGCCCAACCGCCTGGCTACGAAAACAGCTATTGCTGCCGCTGCGATACCGTCAGAATCGTGGTGAGAGATAATCCTGAGCTTACTCGCATTGAGTATGAGTTCAGACGCTTCACTCATCATATTGTTCTATCTCTCCTACGGAAATGCCAAGATCTTCCTCAGTCTGAAGAAAGACTTTCCACGCCTCCCTGCAGTCGCATGATAGATCCTCCAAGAGCCTGTTGTCAAGGGTTTCGCTGTACCTCCTTATAGCTTCAGCGATCCTCTTGTCACACGTGTGACCGTTATGGGCCCCCCTTTTCTTTCCGGCAGCAGTGATCAGAGAAACGACTGGAATCTTCAAGTCTCTTAAAGACAAAAGAACATCTACCACGCTCCACAGCCAGGGAGGGCGGAAATTCCCTTGCTTGTAAAGGTACTCCACGAGAGTGCCCTTCTGTATGTCAGTAGGATTAATTGATATGAAATCAGAGTAATCTGAAACATCCCTCGCTGATCTTATAACGTCCCGTATTGCTTCCGCTTCCGTAACAAAAGGAGGCTTCAGCAGGAGATAGGTTCTTACGGATATCCCCACGGAATGGAGGAGGATCGCTGCTTCTTTAAAATCCTCGAAATCGTAGTCCTTGTTTACTGACCTTTCTAGAATAGAATTGTCAGTGCTCTCAAGCCCAATTGCGACTTGAAGTTTTCCCGAATATTTACCGATCCATTCTGATGCCTTCTTTACAAACTCAGGCCTAGTCTCAACAACCAAATAGTCATATCCCTTGAGAATGTCCTCCATCATCTTTTTCTGAACTTCGGGATGGACCTCCACAGGGTCGAAAAAGGATCCTGAAGTGAATACCTTCAGAACTTCGCCCTGAGGGAATTCGCTCAAAAATGCCGATATCTGAGATATGAGGTCTTCCTTTCCTATATCTGGATTTGTATCCCCCCAGTATCCACACATGCTGCATCCTGAGTGGTAGCTCCAGCTGCACCCTCTGGTTCGCAGGATCAACACCCTTTCCGTTCTTGTTTTCCCGTTCAGGTATTCCCGTTCAGTATACGTTGCGACATAATCCCTTTTCGTGCTCCTTCTCGTAGAATTTCTTATTTCTACCACTTCCCTAGCTAGATCTAGGTCTATTTTATTCATTAACTCTTTATAATTTGAGATTATTAAACAATTGCGTAGAATCATTTTTTATTAAGAATGATATGTGAAGCTATGTGCCGCATGCTCTTGACTATAGGGAAATATTCAGATCTGTCCCCTTACATGGACTTTCTAGAACAGATGGCGAACGAAGGAAAGGGTGCCCCGCATCACGACGGCTTCGGTTACGTTCTTTACACCAGGGATGAGACCATAGCAGAAAGGAGCATTGAACCAATTAGGAAGACAAACAACCTATTCGGGACGGCACTCATCGCCCACGCCAGGAAGATAAGCTCATCAACTAAGAATATCGTAAATACCCAGCCCTTCACTTTTGGAAACCTGTCATTCGCACACAATGGAACCATTACGGGCCTTGGGAAACGTGGAACAAGCGACAGCTACAATTTTTTTAAAATGGTAATAAAGGATCTACCGTCTGCAGTAGCCAGCGTTAGGGAGATGAAATTCACCAGCATAAACTTCATTATAACTGATGGAAGATACGCCGCCGCTTATAGAGAGGTGAGGATTGATCCAGGATATCACTCTCTTTTCTACAAGGTTGACGAAGACAGATTTACGGCTTCCACTGAGGAGATGAACGGGAAGTGGTATGAGGTATTGGATAAAACGCTGGTGGTATACAGGAACGGGATTGTGAATGAATATGACGCAGGGGAAATTTTTCCTAGCGTCATTTAGGGATTCTAGGCAGGCTTTCGGATATCCTTTCTATGAAAGCAGACTTTAGCGCTTCCTCTACCAAGTCTCTTCTTTTCTTCAACCCTTTAGATAAATAATAGACAGCGCCCAGCCTCTGTCCGGAGCCTTTGATCCCGAACAAATTGTTCATTTCGACGTCAAGCTCATGACCTTCCCTGATGCCTTTAAGGATGTCAAGAGATATTGGAAAACCGGAAGAAATCCCATAGTTCAACCTTCCCAAGGAATCCTTAACTGCCGCAACATGAAAATCGTAAAATTCTGAACCCATCTGCATTATCCCAGCCTCAATACCTATCGCGTAATCATAACTTTCTTCAATGCCTTCCAATCTTCCTAGCGCTCCCTGAAAAACCTCTGCGCCCATGGGTTGGGAGTGAAATTCTCTAATAGGCCTGGTTGTTTCCACAGCCGCCTTCTTCAAAAGCATTGAAAGCGCCGACTTTACACCTCGTATCTTCTCTGCGTTCTCTGTTGCTAGGATCACTCTAACAGTACCTTTTCTCCTTCCGTATTCGTCTATTTCCCCTTTAATTATTCTCTCCGACTTTATAGGCATAAGATCTTCCGCTAACACGGTTCCAATATTTTCTACAGTCAGCGGTCTTTCTCCTCTCGCCTTTCGAATGAAATTAATCTCCGATATGAATCCCACAGTTTCGTTTGATGCGACGATTGCATCGAACTCGGGATCCAGAGTTCTGCCCAGTGGATCATTCAAGGGCCTTATGATTGCTTTCTTCCCTAGCCTCCTTATATAGCCTTCCACTCTGCGTTTCCTCTCATCGTATGGCGGTACCTTGTAATTTTTCTTGAAATTAAAGTTGTCCGAAGTGATTCCTATGATAAGATCCCCCATCTGAAGCCCTCTAGATATCATGATTTTGTGCGCCTTATGGAGCGTGCTGAATGTTCCTCCCAAAAGTACCTTCACGGGTTGATAAGAGTTTGTCGAATAAAACATCTTTCTTTAAAGCGCGCGGAAGTAGTGCACCAATCTACATGAAACTTAAATCGACGTTTTAAGAATTACCCGCATGAAAGTAGCGGTAGTACATGGGAAGGACGACACCCTTGCCCCCCTTGATCTTGGGGAACTGATAAGCATAATCGATACAGATGAGAAAAAGATAACTCAATATGAAAATCCTGGATTCGAGAGAGTGCCGGGTGGAAAGGAGATTGCAATGGCTGCCATATTAAGACTTCAACCTGACGCACTCGTTGTTAAGGAAGGAATGATGTGTCCTGGTTCGTACAGGATGTCAATCGGTAGAATCAAATACGCTCTTTTCAACGCAGACACCCTAGATGAGGTCCTGCCGAAGGTTGACAACATTCACGAGCTGTTGACTGACGACATCCCCCTAGAAGTATATAGAGAGGACGAGTAAGTAGCCAACCTTAAAGTAAGAAGCTGGCATAATCAACAATGAGAATAGTGATACCTGTACTTGAGAATCGTGGTGAAAGCTCAAGGGTCTCTCAACATTTTGGCCGCGCCCCATTCCTGGCCATTGTGGAAATTTCAGAGGGGAAGATATTGAAACTTGATTTCGTAAACGGAGAGGGGCCGCATGAGGAGCACAGAGGGGAAGAAGACAGAGGGAGGGCCACTTCAATTCATGGGAGAATTATTCAAATAAAGCCAGATGCAATCGTTGCGAGCATGATAGGGCCTAGGGCAGTTGAAGATTTCACAAGGGCTGGCATTAAAATTCTCCAGGTTGAGGGGGAAACCCTCTCCGAAGTTGTTTCGATGATTGAAGCTTGATCCCACAATGAGCGGGAAACTATCTTGATATGCCTATCCGCCTAAGACCTACCTTGAAGGCGTCGTTCACCAATAGATTTACCAAAAGACCATAGAGGAGAACGAACAGATATTCTTCTATTGTTATCTTTGCTATCAGACCGAATCCAAACAGGGAAAGAGCGGATACAAGCACCATGTCTAAAATTATGGAAATTGCAAGCGTTCTTCCCGGCCTTGATTTCCAGAAGAAACTATTTTCTCTCACAATTATTGGAGTTAGCAGCCCAAAAAACATTATCTCCGTGAACGAAAAGGTATTGATGACACCAACATTATTGCCCATCCCAAAATACCTTAAACCCACGAATATAAGAATGAACATTTCAACGACCTGAATCGCACCCAAAGAAATTCCTATTTTTGCCAGATTCTTTATGTCCCATCTTTCCGGATTTCTGGATCCTTTCATAGAATCCGTGGAAAGCGAGAGCGTAACAAAATCTATGAGGAAAAGGAAGAGTATAATATCAAGAGCTGAGAGTAAGAATTCCCCGGTCAGAATGAAACCTACTGCAAGAAATACTGCAACTTGAAATGTCTTAACAATTTTGTTGAGGACCCATGTTACTATCCTCTGATACGTCGTTCTCCCTATTCTTACGAGATCTACTATGTTCGTCAAGCCTTCAGACGTTAGTATAACGCTTGCTGCTCCCTTTGCAACATCAGTTGCATTGCTGACGGCTATTCCAACCTCTGCCCTTTTGAGCGCTGGCGCATCATTTATTCCGTCTCCTGTCATTCCCACGACGTGATCCTTTGCCTGGAGGCTTTTCACTATCGTGTATTTGTCCTCAGGATATATCTCTGCAAAAACTGAGCTCTCTTCTACCATGTTTGCTCCCCTGACTGGATCCTTGTTCTTAAGTTCCTTTATTGTAGCACCTGTGACTGTTTTGTCCCCGAGTCCTATTGTTCTTGATATCTCTCTTGCAATCGCTTCTGCATCTCCCGTCAACATCTTCAGCTTTATACCCAGATGCTTAAGATCATCAATCAAAATCTTTGTTGTCGGTCTTGGGGGATCCGACAGCCCAACGATTGCTACAAGCCGGAAAGAACCGCCGTCAGAGACAGCAACCGCTATTATCCTCTCCCCTTGACTTGCTATACTGTCCACTATCTCTTTAATTTTTTCACTTTCTTCGTATTTGCACAGCTCCATTATTGTCTCAACTGCACCTTTAACAACGGTTACCTCCCTCCCATCAACAGTCAATTGTGCTTCAGTCCTTCTCGTAGAGGGATCAAAGCCCTTGAAATTTCTTACCGTTATCCCCTTTGTTGAAATGCCTGCATCCCTTGCGGATCTTATAAAAGCCATGTCCAAAGGATCATTGTCGGCCTCCTGCGAGGCTAGATAACCGTAAAGCAGGCCGTCTCGCTCCTTGAAATCGTCGACGGGAACTACTTTAGATACCGTAAGTTGGTTCTGCGTAAGGGTGCCGGTTTTGTCCGTGCACAGAACGTCCATTGTCGCAGCATCCTCTATCGCATTAAGCCTCGTAACTAGAGCCCCTTTCTTTACTGCTTCCAAGGAGCCTACCGCCATGCTCACTGTGAACATAGCTGGAAGGGCGACTGGGACGGCAAAAACTAAAAGCATAAGGGCCAATGGAACAACATCTAGGAGATTGACTCCTCTGAGATATGAGAACAAAAAGATTATGCCCAGTAGCACAACGACTATTATGAGCAAATAATCGACTATCCTAGACGTTATCTCCTCCATGTGAAGCTTCGGCTTGGCGATGCTCACCAGCTCCGTAGTCTTACCAAAATAAGTGTTCTTTCCAGTTGCAGTTACTATGCCATTGGCCTCACCTTTCCTCACAATAGAACCGGAAAATACCTTATCCCCCCGCTTCTTGGAAACTGGCATGGACTCTCCCGTCAATGCAGATTGATCCACCTCCAGTTCCTCGTCTTCGAGCATTGTTGTATCGGCCGGCACGAAGTCTCCTCCCCTAAGTCTTATCACGTCTCCCGGGACAAGTTCCCTCGCCTTCAGCAGCACCCATTTTCCATTTCTGAGTACTTTAGCGTTAACCTGCAGGCTGCTTTTCAAAATTTCGACTGCCTTTGAGGCTCTCTCCTCCTGCGTATACCCGATAATCGCATTTACCACAAGCAGTGATGCGATGATGTATACATTGATCATTTTATGAATAAGAAAAGAGAATACTATTGTAAGCTCAAGCATCCAGGGCGTAAGCCCCCAAAATCTTTTCAGAAATTCAAATATCGGGTTCTTTTTCTTTTCCTGAATCTCATTGGGACCGAATTTGGCCAGCCTTCGCTTTGCTTCTTCATCGGAAAGCCCTTGCATTTTGTTATCCGCCGGTTCCCCTGGCTGCTGGTTCATCGCAAACTCATTCACCTTATCTCCTTATTGGCTAAACACTTATGCCGACTGTTTTGAAAATTTTTAAATAAATTTTTTGGCGGATGAGCGCAGTATTTTTGGAAAGTAAATTCTCCTTGAGAGCAACTAAGATTTTCAATTTCTGAAGCGGCTGCTGGGGTATACGGTAAGAGCGACATATACGTTTGTATGATACTTCGCGCTATCGGCCGCGGACCCATTAATTGATGTTCAATTACTGTAAGACGCATTTAAGGGGTCTCACGAAATAAAGATCAGCCAACTTTCGGCATAGCACTTTTGAACTATTCACATAACAAGGGGTGCCTGAATTCTTTGGGATAAGGGATCAGACGGCCTTATGATTGATGGCGATGTGTTGTATTCCTGACGGTAAGGAAAGAAAAGCATGCTTGCTTTTAAGCGGGCTTGGACTCTTGAGAAGTTTCTTTCCAAAAGAGAAGGGTTGAATGGGATCTTCCCTAGAAATATGCCGCGGGCCGGGATCGGACCGGCGGCCTCAAGATCTTCAGTCTTGCGCTCTCCCAGCTGAGCTACCGCGGCCTCAGACTACGGATGATTAGCATCCCTTAGAAATACTTTGATGTTTCTCTCCCTTGAGAATAACAATCTTATAAACGGAATCCCGTTCCCTCTCCCCCCTCTGTTTCCACTGCAATACTAATCTTAATACTCTTAGTTGTAATAATGAAAAGATGAGAACCTCTCTTTACAATGAAATATTAGCAATGAATGCCAAAATGATTGATTTCCACGGATGGGAGATGCCAATCCAATTTTCAAGTATAATAGAGGAACATCTTCATGTGAGATCAAAGGCGGGACTATTTGACGTTTCGCACATGGGGGATATCGTAATAAAGGGCAAGGATGCCGCGGATTTCATGACGTTCGTATTCCCTACGGATGTGACGAAGGAGCCTATTGGCAAGGCCATATATTCGGCTTACCTCAACAAGGAAGCCAATATGATTGATGATACCATAATTTACAAAATGGCTGAGGATAGGTATCTGGTTGTTCCCAATGCCGCTACCACAAAAAAAGTGTACGACTGGCTCGCCTCAAACAAGGATGGATATGATGTGACTGTAGAGAACGTATCAGATAAGATATCCTGCCTTGCCCTTCAAGGACCGCTTTCACCAAGCGTCATGGAAAACATTTTTCCCGATGCGTTGAAACTGGATCATTTTACTTTTCTTAGCGCTTTTCAAAAGTATCCTGAAACGGGTCTTGAAGATGCTGTTATTGTCGGGAGAACAGGCTATACTGGGGAAGACGGTTTTGAGTTTATAGTACCAAACAAGTATGCGGTCCCGCTTTGGAGAGAGATACTTAAAAATAGTATAGTGAAACCAATCGGACTTGGGGCAAGAGATACGCTGAGAATGGAAAAGGGCTTCCTTCTGTCGGGGCAGGACTTCAACGAGGACAGGACTCCGATAGAGGCAGGAGTTTCTTGGATAATAAACTGGGACCACGACTTCATAGGAAAGGAAAGATTGCTCGAGAGAAGAAAAGGCTTAAAGGAGAGATTTAGAGGAGTAGTTTCTGCAGAAAGACTAATTCCCCGGGCGGGAGCAGTAATCAAGAAGGACGGGGAACAAATTGGAGTCCTTACTTCCGGTTCATATTCCCCAACAATGGGGAAGGGGATGGGATTGGGATACGTTCGATCTGATATTGAAGTAGAATCGGAAATTACAATTCAAATAAGAAATACAGAAGGAAAAGCAATTCTTAAAAAACCGAGGATGGTTTAGGGGCTCAGCATATCCACAAAATATTCATGGATCTTTGGATCCCCGTATATCTCAGGGTGAAACGATAGGCCAAGATTTTTCCTCTCCCTAACGGCAACAGGCCTCCCATTGTATTCAGCGAGCACTTCTCCCTCTCTAACCCCATTTATAATGGGCGCCCTTATGAATACCCCTTTAAAGCCTCCTATCCCCTTGATTTCGAGCGGGGCCTCAAAGCTCTCCCTCTGGCTTCCATAAGCGTTTCTCGTGACATCTATATGAAGTATCGGCATCAGACCTTCTCGGCCGTCCACTATCTCTGAAATAAGTATCAATCCTGCACAAGTTCCCATTACTGGTAGTTTAGACTCCAGGATTCTATCG
Source organism: Thermoplasmatales archaeon (assembly GCA_038729485.1). Taxonomy (GTDB): domain Archaea; phylum Thermoplasmatota; class Thermoplasmata; order Thermoplasmatales. The sequence goes on from JAVYRX010000003.1 coordinate 32,845, forward strand.
CTGATACCTCTCTTCTTCATTATGCTCCCTATCACCGTGCTTTCTCCACCTGGTATTATGATCCCTGAGAGATCTTTCAGGTCTTCTGCCTTTTTGACTCGCCTGGCCTTCACGTTCAATTTTTTGAGGATCTCCAAATGTTCTGATACATCCCCCTGTATGTCGATGACGCCTATCTCCATGCCTCCTTAATGTGTTTTTGATATCTATCCTTATCTAAGATTATATTTGAAAAGATGATTAGGCTAAAGATGAGAACTCTCATAGGAGATGTTAAAGACAGAGTAGGGGAAAATCTAGAAATATTCGGATGGGCTCAAAATATAAGGGTATTGGGCTCCCTGGCGTTCTTGGAGGTTAGGGATGTTTCCGGAACGGTTCAATGCGTTCTTCTCAAGAAGGGAAAGGAATCGCTTTTTAACGAGATAAAAACGCTTCAGAGAGAATCCGTTGTTTCTGTTAGAGGAGTTGTGGTGAAAAGCGAGGCAAAAGCCGGCTTTGAAATACAGGCTGAAAATATTGAAATCCTCAACAGATCGGAGGCACCGCTCCCCTTAGGCGTTGTAGATAAGGTTGATTCCGATATAGAAACAAGGCTAGAAAATAGATTTCTCGATCTGAGGAGGCCTGAAATTTTATCCATATTCAAAATACAAAGTACGATATCCAATGCTCTAAGGAATTATTTCCTTGAAAAAAAGTTCATTGAAATTCACACCCCAAAAATTGTTGCGGCTGCAACTGAGGGGGGCACCGAACTGTTCCCAGTAAAATATTTTGAAAAAAACGCATATCTCAGTCAAAGTCCACAGCTCTATAAGGAAATAATGATGTCTGCAGGTTTTGACAGGGTTTTTGAAATTGCACCTGCTTTCAGGGCTGAAGAACATAATACATCTAGACACATCAACGAGTTTACCTCAGTAGATATGGAGATGAGTTTCACAGATGATGATGGAGTTATGGATATGCTCGAAGGTGCAGTAAAAGCTGCTCGGAATGCCGTTGTTGAATCAAATGAGAAAGAATTGGATTTGCTAGGGGTGAATCTTCCCGATACGGATTATAAGTTCAAGAAGATTACATATTCCCAATTTATAAGAAAGGCTCAAGAAGCTGGAATAGAGGTAAAGGAGGGAGAGGATCTCTCAACTCCGGTGCTCAAGACCGTCGGAGGGGCGATGAAGGAATTCTATTTCATAATCAGGTGGCCGCGGTCTCTCAAACCGTTCTATGTTCAGCCACACGATGAACAGTATTCGAAAGGTTTCGACCTTCAGTTTGGAGAGCTAGAGGTAACCAGTGGGGCACAAAGGGTCCACTCTCCTGCTGTTCTATTGGAAAACATAAGAAGCAAAGGTCTCAATCCCGATTCGTTCCGCTTTTACATAGATGCGTTTAGATATGGAATGCCACCTCATGCAGGATGGGCTATTGGGCTGGAGAGGCTAACTATGGTCTTCCTAAATATTCAGAACATAAGAGAGACGACACTATTTCCACGAGACAGGACGAGGGTGACGCCATGAATCTTTACTGGAAATGGAGGGGGGAGGGGATATGATAGGAAGATATCTCAACGACGAATTTCTCATCATCAAGGAAAAGGTATCAAGGAAATTGGAAGTGGCCGAGATCTCTAAGAGGAATGGAAAGAAGCCCGTGATGTTCGAAGACCTGGAAGGAAAGAAGGCCGTGGTCAACTTATGGGCTGACCGTCAGAGGATATACAGAGAGCTGGAAATGACCAGAACGGAGTTTTTGGAGAACTATGAGATCTCCTTGAAAGAAAGGATGAAACTCAAGTTCGGTGAGAAGTCATTCAATGTCAAGGGAAGTATTGAGCATGTACCTGTTTGCTGGTTTCATCGGGGAGATGCCGGATACTACATAACGTCAGGGATCTTCGTGGCCGAAAGGAATGGGAAGAGGAACTTATCAATACATCGCATTTACGTTGAAAACAACGGAAGCGGATATGTGAGGCTCGTCCCCAGGGATTTGTTTGCGATGTACAACGACGCAAGCTCACATGGTGAAGAGCTTAGAGTTTCCATAGTAATTGGGGCCCCACTTGAGTATCTGCTTGCTGCGGCAACATCTGTTCCATTTGAAAGAGACGAATCAGAAATAGCTGCCTCTATTTATAAAAAATCAAAGGGGGAGGATCTTGAATTCGCCATGTCGAAATTTAATCTGCCAGTTCCAGCCGAGTCAGATTTTGTTATAAATGGAATTCTAACGGCGAATAAAAAAAGAGAGGGCCCCTTCAAGGATGTCACTGGGACCTATGATATACAGGACGATCAGCCCCAGATAGTCTTTGACTCAGTAGAGATGATAAGAGACCCGATATATCATGCAATCGTGCCTGCTACGCATGAACATCTGAATCTTATGGGGCTGCCCAGGGAGCCAACTATATTTGCTGAGATCAGAAAGGAGGGCGTAGACGTGAAAGATGTAGTACTGACAGAAGGGGGTTCCGGATGGCTTCACTCTGTTGTAAAAATAAGAAAGAAGACAAACGACGACTTTAGCAAAACGGTTGATGCTTCATTCCGCGGCCATAGGAGCCTGAAAAGGGTTATAGTTGTGGATGAAGACATTGACATTTATGACCCAAATGACGTGGAATGGGCTCTTGCGACAAGGTTTCAGGCAGACAGGGGTCTCTTAATAAGGAAAGAGCGGGGGTCGTCGTTGGACCCGAGTGCGTATGACGGCAACATTACAAGCAAGCTTGGAATGGATGCTACGATGCCGCTTGGAGGCGGAAGAAAATTTATCAGGGAGCCTACCTTGCCCTCCTGACCATCAACTCTGCCATCCGTTTCAATTCAATCCTCTTTGCGGGATCGTCAGTTATGTGTTCGATAGAGGCAATGGCCATTTGATAATATCTTTCTGCTAGGTCTTTTGTCTTGTCAAGTGCTCCACTTTTTTTTATTATTTCCCTTACTATGCTGAATTCCTCCATGCTGATCCTTTTTCCGAGCCTCTGTTTTATGAAATCAGCGTCTTTGGCATTGGCCAGTTCGTATGCGTACAGTATTAAATGAGTTTTCTTTCCTTCTTGAAAGTCGCTGAGCACAGATTTTCCAAGCTGCTGTTCGTCGCCATACATTCCCAGAATGTCATCCTGTATCTGGAAGGCTATGCCCAATGGGATACCATAGCTGTCCAGCTTTCCTAGATCTTGGTAGCCGGAGAGGGTAGCGCCCATTTTGATGGGGCCGTTGATGGTATACTGGGCAGTCTTGTATTTGTGTATATTTATAACGTCCTCCTCATTTATCTTGTCTGATAGGGAAAGCGTTATGTCCATAAGTTGTCCTATTCCGGTCATCTCGACCGTAACAGCCATAATTTTCATCGCAGAGTTCAATCTGTCGTGGGGAAAGAGGGCCTCTAATAGTATTTCATGCGAGTAGGCATCAGAAAGATCTGCACAAACAATAGCAAGACCCTCGTTGATTGACGGGTCGTAACCGAACATCCTGTGGAACGACGGGCCTCCTCTCCTAACGTCGCTCCGATCTATTATATCATCATGAATTAGAAGGTAAGACTGCATTAATTCCAAGGAAACTGACGCATTAATTATTCTTTCATCAATCTCGCCATTAAGCCAGTATCCCATTAGCATGAATATGGGCCTAATCCTTTTTCCGCCCCTGAGCGTAAAATCCCTCAACTTTTCAATGGCTTCAAGCTCTATGCCACTTTTCCCCTTTGCCTTGTCGTCGAAAAACTGGTGAAGGGCGTCATCGATTTTTTCCTTGTATTCCAGAGGAGAGACCATGAAGCAATATTCAATGAAATTATTTCAAGATTCTTAGTGATCAGGCTACTCAGTGGAAAAGACTGATCTTTCAGAAAATGCGCGTAATTTAAACCTGAAAGGCCTTTTATATGCCTTTGCGATGTCGTACTTCAAAATTACAGAGGAAGACTGATGATAGATATAGAAAGCCTTACAAAAGTATATCCGAAGAGCGGAAGTCCAGCGGTGGACAACCTCTCACTTCAGATCAGGAATGGTGAGGTTTTGGGATTTGTTGGATTGAACGGGGCTGGAAAAACGACTACTATCAGGATCTCAGCGGGAATTACGCTTCCAACCACAGGAGACGTTTACGTGGATGGAGAAAGCATAACCAAGAGCAAAATAAATGCATCCAGACAGATAGGGTGGGTACCGGAGCTTCCAAATTTTGAGATGAATGTAAAACCCGTACCTCTGCTGAAATATTTCGCAGGATACTACGGTCTTTCGAAGGAACAGGAGGAGGCCCACATAAACGATCTTCTTAAACGCGTGGGCCTTTGGGATCATAGGAACAAGAAGCTGAGGGAATACTCACAGGGGATGAAGAAGAGATTTTCGCTTGCAGAATCGTTGATAGGCGATCCCAGCAATCTTATGTTTGACGAAACGCTGAATGGTTTGGACCCTGAAGGCGTACAGTTCGTAAGAAATCTAATCATCGAAATGAAGAAAAGCGGGAAGGCGGTGCTTCTATCTTCTCATATACTGAGCGAAATAGAAGCTGTATCTGACAGGATTGCCATAATACATCATGGGAAACTAATCAAGATTCTAAACAGGAGTGAGCTAAATCAACTTGGCAGGGAAAAGATCGTAATAAAAATAGACAATGCAGATGAAAGAGCATCCGCAATATTGTCGAAGTACGGTGAACTAAGTACCGATAACGAGGAAATATCCCTGTCGCCCACAAACGTAGAAAAAAAAGATTATCCGAGCATAATTGAGGATCTAGTAAAGGCCGGATATAGGGTACGAAAGTTCGAACCGTCGGGCGAATCGCTGGAGGAATATTTCTTCAGGACAATTGGTGCATCGAAATGAATGTCTTCTGGATGAGTGGAATGGAGAGCCGACAAACGTGTGGAAGCATAGCTGCTTGTTTGACTCAATTTATGCTTCCCGTAGAGGGATCCAAAAAGGAGTGAGATGATGAAAAACTCTAGTATGTATAAAGGAAAATCGATTGGAATTAAAGTGGCTATTGCCGTCTTTATGGTGGCAATAATATCGTTCAGTACTTTTCTGCCAGCTGTCTCAAGCGGTCAGGTCATAATACAGTCTGGACCAACCTATGGCTACCCGTTCAGCGTCTTGAATTCGACCATATCAGAACAGGGCAGCACGAATTCGTACCAGCTGCAGGTTGGGATGGACAACGCCGGTACCGTAAGCCTGGCGGAGTTTAACCTTAACCTTCCCGGGATGTTTTATGCGGAAGGCAACGCATCGACCGAGCAAGTCTCCAGGACAAATATTCAGGTCGGTTATTTGGAACTGTCTTATCCTTTCTACGCAAGGACTAACGCCACAGCGGGCAGCTACAATTTCTCTATAAGAGTTCAATACTGGTCGTCGCTGCCTTACTCCGGAACTGGAGAGTACAGCGCAAACCAAACGTTTTATCTTGATGTCCCGTTCTCTGGCACAAATTCGGTTAAGGTTGATTTTCTAACCTCTGTTCTTAAAGCGGGCCAAACCAACAATTTGGAGATATCGCTGGAAAATCAGGGGACGGGCAACGTAACGGATCTGAAAACAACGGTTGCAGCTCAGTCTCCGCTGACTTTGATGAAGTCTCTCCCTGAGGTGAATTACATCACTCCCGGCAGCAGCTATAACTTAACGGCACAATTGTTTGTGCCCGGATCCGTCTCTGGGGTTGTGTCGGTGAACATTACGGTCGCTTATGCCTCACCGTATGGGGTTCAGTCGGAGGTCAGTAACGTTACCGGCTTACAAATTGAACCGATGATTGCGTCGGTAAGCATTTCAACGTCCACTATTTTGTTAAATGCAGGAAAGACAAACAACATATCATTCACATTTACAAACAATGGGAACATCAATGTCTCAAACGTAATGACGACTCCATCATCCCAGGCGCAACTAAGTTTTCTGGAACAGTTCCCCGTTATTTATTCACTTGGAGTGGGGCAGTATTTCAACTGGGTTGAGCCAACATACGTTTCTGCTTCAGTAACGGGGGCCGTCGTAATTTCGTTATCAGAAACATTCATAACTGCTTCCGGAAGCACTTCTTCTCAGCAGGTTAGTGTTGGATTTAGGACTGAGCAGGCTAGCAACCTAGAAAATGTGTCGCTGGAAGTCAGATTTTCCTCCCCTTATGTTAAGTTGGGGTTGAACTCGTCCCCCGTTCTCCAGGTGTTGAACATAGGAAACTCAACCGTATACTCTCCGGTTGTTAGTATCGCGGCCCCCTCTGGATTCTCCATCACTGGAAGCTCCATCTTTTACTACCCTGGATTGGCTCTTCCTTCAGGCAGTAGTTTCAACGTATCCGTGATGATTAGCAGCCCGCCAAGCATTTCTCAAGGTGCATACTCGTCAACAGTAAATATACAATATTACAACAGTACAGGCGCCCTTCAGACGAAAACTTTTACAGTTGGATTCCTGGCTCTGGCACCTGTTTCGCTGATCGTGCAGTCTCTTTCTGAGAACGCGTCGGGGAATAACATAACAGTTAGCGGTACACTTCTTGATGAGGGTTCTGGGTCAGCGTATTATCTTACGCTCAAAGCCTTGTTTACTCAGCAGAACATCTCATCGTATGGAGAGATGTATTTGGGCGAGATCGATTCAAACACTCCTACCCCATTCAGTATAACGTTTAGCATCCCATCAGGAGTGGTTGGAGGCGCCTCGTCAATTTCAATCCAGGTGGAATACCAAAACTACTACGGCGAGATCGTTAACTCTACTTTATTGGAGCACTCGATCTCACTCAACCTTTCCGGCTCCTCCTCAACTAACACTACGGACAACACGAGGCATTTCGTGAGCCATTATGGTTTCCCGGTTTTCATAGGCGTTTTCATAACGGTGTTAATAATTATACTGGTAGCAGTAGGGGCGGTACTGCTGATAAAGAGGAACAAGAGGAAGGGTTCCAAGGTAAAGGGGTAGGCGCAGACAAAATGGCAGGGATTTTCCTAGGTTCGCAGCCTTTCTCGCAAATATCTGGGGCCTCAGCTTCCAGCAAGTTTGAGGTGGTTTGTTTACTCGGGTGCAAGAGGGTCTCATCGGCTGGATTGCATTTTGACAATAAGAGGTAGACATGAGGCCCGTAGTGTATGAAATAAGACGCTCTCTGACAAACAGATTTTCTATCGTGCTCATCGTAGCGATCATAGGACTCTCGGCCTTGATCTCGTATGAGGGAGGGGTATCATCGACTTCACACACTGCTAGATTAAGCTCTACCAATGAAGTAACGGGATATTATGTAACTGGAAATCAGGTCACACTGATCTCTTACTTCTACGATCAGAATGGAAATCCCGTGAATGACGTTAAAGCAAATGCAGTTCTGAATGGGACAAGATTTCAGGGGATAGAGATATCGCCGGGTACGTTGCAGTTCAACGTAACTGCACTGCCACAGGATAGAATAGATCATTCCACATCAATATACGTAACACTCAATTACACCTACAAATCGTCATTCGGCCTTAAGACCAGCACAAACACGTCCATGACTATAAACATGGCAGATGTCAAGTATTCTGGATTGGAAGTTGTTACTGGAATATCCAGTCCCAGCAACACGTCCAACTTGGGATTCCTGTTATTCTACGTAGGTTCAGCAGGCAATCATACGGCCCCCATAATTGACGTGAACATCGCGACTGTGAACTCAGGAGTTATGAGCAGCACTTACGTTTGGGAACACGAATACTCTTCATTTATTCACAAGAGTATCTTTCCTTCCCTTGGTACAGCGGCAATTAACAAGACTTATGGCCTGTACATTAAGAGCGGCGTCTCCTCTAACGTTTTGTTTAAGTCTCCGATAGGGCCTCTTTCGCTGTACAAACCAACGACAACAAGCAGTCTTGAGTCTTCATTCTTCTCCATAGAGAGCTCTCTTTTGGTGATATTCATTCCCCTGCTGGCTGTATTTATGGCTTATTTCACGTACGGGAAAGATCGGGTAATGGGTGTTCTTGAAACAGTCATAAAGAGGCCAATCACAAAGGGAGGAGCCATTCGTTCCAGGTTCCTGGCAAACTCCGTGGTCGTTGCATCATCCATCGTGGCAGCGGTTTTGATTAGCGATCTCATCTCCTATAAGTACTTCCATCTATTCATGCCTGCCTCGTTCATATTGTATGTTTCGTGGGCATATTCGATAATCGGGATCTCCTTCCTGGCGATTGCTTATCTTTTTTCGCACCTTCTCAAATCCCCGGGTTCACTCCTGGGAGCTCTAATAGCAGTATTCATGATCCTTGGCCTGTTCTGGAGCGTGATATTTGACGTCATCGTTTCCGTTTTCTCTATTGTTTCCGGTTCATCGACGTATCTATCCCTTCAGGTTATGTTTGATTATGCCAATCCCGCCGGATATGCGTCGCTATTTGAGCTGTTCATAACTCACACGCTCTCCGGAGGTCTTGGGGCTTTCGGCTCATCCCAAAACGTAAACCCCGCAAACTTCGGGGTAACGCCAGCCTTCCTTCTCATATCTGGCATTCTGTGGGTTGTGCTACCATTTATAATAGCACAGGAACTCGCGATCAAAAGGGATTAGATGTTTGTATTTATATTGCTAGAGGCTTTCAACTGTAATAACCGGTTTTGACACATCTCCAATTTTCAATAGGTACTCTCGAAGCATTTACTATGGGCAACAAGTTCTGTTTTTGTCTTATTGGATGAAGGTATTTAAATGAAGAGGGAATTAGGGGAAGTCTATGAACAAAATAAAGGTTGTAAACGACGTAGGAGATTTAGTAATTGTATTTACGCTATCAAATTCTAAGATGAAAAGCGATCTTCTAAAGACGCTAAATCAAAGCTGGATGACCGAGGACGAAGTCAAGTCCAGGTTTGGGGAAGAGGCAGTGGAGTTCTTGAAATACCTAGAGAAAATAAAGTTCATCGAGTCGCAGTGGTCGAATACACTCCAAGGTCCGAAGAAAGTTTATCACAATTATTACACCAGCATACAAATAAACATACTCATTCCCACAGAGGAAGCGGGTGACATCATATACGTGGCCTCAATGGACGACAATAAGATAGAGGACTATTGTAAGGGAATAGAAGAGATGATTGATCAGGGGACCCAGTACATTGCTGAAATCCAAGAGCGTTTAAAGGAGTCATCAACGTTTGTCCGTGCTGTGATAAAGAGAAGCAAGCACCTCACCATCAAGGGGATGAAGGTGGAGAAGATACCTTGATCATCGTAACGAGGATCGGCCACAGGCCTGAAAGGGACAAAAGGATTACGACTCATGTTGCACTTGTCTCAAGGGCGTTCGGAGCAGACAAGATAGTAGTTGACAAGGAAGATCAGAAACTAATGAGAACCGTGAACAACGTTACAGAAAAGTTTGGAGGAGACTTCGAAATTGAGTTCGGCAATTACAAGGAAAAAATTCGTGAATTCAAAGGCCTGAAGGTGCACCTTACGATGTACGGTCTTCCTCTGGAAGAGGTAATATCTAAAATAACAAAGGCAAAGGACATAATGGTAATAGTAGGCTCTGAGAAAGTTCCACGAGAAATTTACGAACTTGCCGATCTTAACGTTGCGGTTAGAAATCAGCCCCATTCGGAGGTGTCCGCTCTCGCAATATTCCTAGAACATCTGAAGAGAGAGAAGGACTTACGCGGCTATTTGAGAATCGTACCGCAGGAAAGAGGGAAGAAGGTGCTCAGAATACCTGATAGAAACGAATGCATAGATCTTCTCAAGAAATACGGAGCAGACGAGAGGCTTCTCAAACACTCAGAAATGTGCGCGAGGGTTGCCCTTAAGATCGGAGAGGGGTGTAATGCGGACGCCCGCCTTATTCAAGCAGGAGCTCTGCTGCATGACATAGGAAGAACTGTGACAAATTACATATCTCACGGTGTTCAGGGATACAAGATAATCAAAGAGGAAGGGTACGACGAATCCATAGCAAGATTCTGCAGCACTCATGTGGGGGCAGGGCTTCTTAGAAAGACGGCAAGAAAGTTCGGGCTTCCGGAATTGGATTATATACCTAGAACATTGGAGGAAAAGATAGTGTGCAATGCGGATACGCTCCTCAAGGGCGACAGGGTTGCTAGAATAGAAGAGATTTGTGGAGATTATGAGAAGAAAGGCCTCTCGTCAGAGGTTCCGCGATTAATGAACCTTTACAATTACCTTGAAAAAAAATGCAAGTTCAGCATTGATGAGCTCCTAGCACTAAACGTTGAACAAAATTTTAAATCTTGAAGACATATTGAAACGTGAAGATAGTTTCGACGGGCAACTCAGAAGGTCTTTCCTCAAAGATATCCTTAAAACTCAACATACCGCTTGCTAGAATCACAAGGCGTAGGTTTGCAGATGGAGAACTTTATGTAAGAGTGGAGGAGGAACTTAATGGCGCAGTTGTCATAGGGAATGCATATCCGGACGGCGGTATCATAGACATTCTTCTAACTCATGATGCATCAAAGAATGCGGGTGCCAAAAAACTAATCCTTGTGGTTCCGTACTTTGGATATGCCAGACAGGATTCCATGTTCCAGCCTTACGAGGCAATCAGTGCGAGAGTATTGTCAGGAATCTTTCTTGAAAGGTTCGAAAAAATTTTTGTGGTGAACATGCACTCCCCGGAGGGAATGTCCTTCCTAGGGAAGAGCGGAAAAGAAATAAGGGCAGAACCTGTGATAGGTACTAAGGTCATGGAGGACGGAAATGACATTGTCATATCTCCGGACGATGGTTTTGAGGAAGAGGCAGGCAACATAGCAAAAGTTGCCGGACTTGAATCAATTTCGATGAACAAAAAGAGGGTATCTGATACCAGGGTTGAAATATCTCTCCCACCTGGTGCAAATGTTGAGGGAAAAACGGTGGCCTTAACGGATGATTTGATCTCTACAGGCGGTACGATACTCGAGTCATCTAAGGTCCTCAAGGAGCATGGAGCAAAAAAGATAAATGTCTATTGCGTCCATGGATTATTCGTAACAGGCACCTCAAAGTACGCAGGCTTCGTTGATAGCATATCTACAACGGATACGGTAGATGGTCCATTCTCAAGAATGACCGTATCAGACTTAATATCCTCTGAGCTGGCCCAGTATATCTACTGAATCTTTGACTCCTCGAATACCTTCCCCAGCCTCTTTACTCCTTCAACGATGTCTTCATTTGAACTGTATGTGAAATTGAGCCTCATGGATTCGTGATTGTCCTCGTCCGGATAGAATGCAGATCCAACGACATACAGGACCTTCATCTTATAGGCCCTTTCAAACATCTCGTCCGTATTAGCCCCCTTCCTAGTCACCCAGATGAACATTCCGCCATTGGGGTGCGTATATTCTACATCCTCTGGAAAGTAGTTCTGGAAGGATTCGATCATTAGGTCTCTCTTCTGTTTGTAAAGTTCTACTATCTTGGGTATTTGCCTGTCCATATAACCGCTTGATATGTACGCCTCGGCAATGTACTCAGAAACTGTGCTAGTCGCCAGATCAACCGCTTGCTTGGCAATGTTGAGTTTGTCTATGATGTCCTTTGGCGCTACAACATAGCCAAGTCTTATGCCTGGAGCAAGGACCTTCGAAAATGTACCTAGGTATACTACGTTTCCATTTCTATCAAGCGCCTTCAGGGGTGGAAGATGAGGCCCGGAAAATCTCAAGCTGCCGTATGGGTCATCCTCTATAATCGTAATGTTCCTCTCCTCAGCAAACTCTAGGAGCTCCTTTCTTCTCTCAAGGCTCATCGTAATTCCAGTAGGATTCTGGAAGTTTGGAATGACATAGATGAACTTCGGGTTCGGATATTTTTTCAGGGCTTCCCTAAGATTGTCCAGCATTATGCCGTAATGATCCATCCCAATTCCTATCATTTTGATGCCCGACGCCCTGAATGCGGAGATTGTACCGACATATGTAGGTGCTTCAGTGATCACATATTCCCCGGGATCGGCAAATATTTTTCCAAGCATATAGAGTGCTTGCTGCGAGCCCGTTGTTTGTATGATTTCGGATGGATCGCACTTTATGCCTTCCTTCTCTGTCAGTCTCTTTGAGAGTGCAACGTTAAGTGAGTTGAGGCCCTCGGTAGCTCCATATTGAAGCATTTTCCTACCATTTTTCATTATAAGATCGTCAAATATCCTCCTCACGTCGTCTATGGGGAATGATTCAGGATTTGGCATACCGCCTCCAAATGATATGATCCCCGGTTCTCCCGCCACCTTGAGAAGTAACCTTATTGCCGATGGCTTCATTGAATTGGCTATGGTGGAAAATTGCCTCTTTGCCGTTGTGCTTACGGACATAGTTTAAAATGACCTTATAATGTAAAAACCTTTTGAAATGTGATCGTTTCAAATCTCGATTTAGTCTTCGAGAAATGCAAATTAAACGAAAGAGCGGTACCCAGAGGGTTCTGCAATCAATTATTTTTAAGATTTAAAAGATGTAGGGTCTGGATGCTCGTTGTAGCGTTATTCATCGTAAATTGGAACAGGTCGTAGCAGGGCGGTGCCTTTTTCCGACCATTTATGCTGCTTTGGCTTCCTTCAGGAGACTCCCTACGATGTTCCTTGCTTCTGCCTCTTTAGATTCCATCCCTAGCTTTACCGCTTCTGCTATACGCTCCATCTGCTTCTCACGGAAGCCAAGCATTGTAATCTCATTTGCACCAACCCTCCCTATGCTGTCGATGAGTATATTTGATCTTTCAAGGCGCTGAGATATTTTTGGGAAATTCTCGTAATCAAGAAGGAACATGGCACTCTCGGTTACGTCGGGCGTATTGGCAAGTTTAATGTCTCTCTCAATGAATGCTTTGACGAGGCTCCTCGTATTTTTCAGACACTTCTCCCCGTAGTTGGCTCTTTCAAGATGTTCGAGTGTGGCTCCTAGTGCTGATATTCTGGAAAGATGAAAGTTGTCGTAGTACATCCATATCGCATCTCTCTTTATTTTCTCCTCAAGATCCTTTTTTCCAATGATAAGCCCCCCTTGGGGCCCTGGAAAGTTCTTGTGCGTGCTGCCGTATATAACGTCTGCCTTGTTGAAATCTGGTTGAAACTGCCCGTCTGCAAGCAGCCCAAATACGTGGGAAGAGTCGTAAAGTATAAGAGCGCTAGGAAATACTTCTCTTATCTCGTCAATTTTATAAGGATGAAGGAAAATGCTAGCACCTAAAATTATGGCAGAATACCTGTCTTTCATTTTTCTCATTTTTTCATAGTCTATCTTCCATCCTTTCATAGGCATTTCTTCGCCCTTTAAGCCGAAAAGAGCTGGTAAATACCTCACAGTGTACCCATCATATCCTCCGCTCTCAACAGGTATGTAAACAAACCTGTCTCCCTTTTTTAGAAGGTTTCCAATTGCCTGCATCGCGGCTATGTGGCCTGATATGGGTCTTACATCAGCAAATCCTGACCTGAAAACACGTATTGCCAGCTTTTCCACATAATCCACGAGAATTTCGGAATACTTTGTACCGGAGTAAGCATTTCTTATCTTCTGATTTCTGTAGCTAGAATTTACCACCAATGAGTATCTTTGCTCAAAGTCAGAAGAAAGTGCACTGAGTGCATCTTTTGGCATGGTGTTTTCTGACGGCTGAAGGGGAAGCACTCCCTTTCGGAATCTCGCTTGATTTCTTATTATGTCTGAGACCTTCACTATTCTAGGAATGAATGTACGTATTAGTTTTTTTTCACCGAAACGTCAAAGACCATGTGATCTATTCTTGGAGAAAACTCTTTGACCTTGAGAAAGGCAACATCCTTAACACCTTCAACCTTCATCAAGATTGATGAAACATTTTCCGACTCCCCCCTTCTGACCAGAAGGTGAATATGAATCTCGCCGCGTCTTTTCAGGTACCGCAGCGCATGCTGGAGATACTTTAAAGAGCTAAAATGCCCCATAATTATTCTATCGGCAAAATCAAGCTTATCTATCTTTGACGAATCGCAAAGCATCGGCTTCAGGTTCATGGCACCGTTCAATCTTTTATTGACAAGGAGATAGTGGAAAGCGTCTGGGTTAATCTCAGCGGCATAGACGGTCCTTGCTTTTAGGGACAATGGTATTGAAAAGTATCCAATGCCAGCGAACATGTCTAATACAATTTCATCTTTCCCGACAACATTGGAGAGCCTATGTCTTTCCTTTTTATTTCCCTTTGAAAACATCAATTTCGAGGGGTCAAATCTGTAAATAATTCCATCTTCATGGTGTTCTATCTCGCATCCTATCCCTGAAAGAAGAGTCGTATTTGGTTTCCTCACCTCGCCTTCTATGGATTTAAGGCTATAGACGGACCACAGCCTTAGGGATGATCTTATGGCGTCTGCAAAGACCTTTTCGTCTTCAACGAATGTTGGAAGTTCCTTAAGAATCAACGCTTTGCCGACGATCTGGTAACTAAGGCGAATGTTCGCCTTTTCAATCCCAAGTTTCCTGGATAGTAAGTCAATCCCGCTCATCCTCATTCCTCCGACCTCCCCAGATAAATCCAGCAGGCCATTCCTGCAAGTGGGATCGCGGAAGACAGAAGAAACGTCTTTGAGAAGCCCAGTCTCTCTATCATGAATGCGGAGATAAATGGGGCAAGAATTCCCCCGACATTCCCCCAGAAGTTCATCCATCCACCTACGAATGACGATCTTCCTTCGCCGCTGAGTCTAGTGGAAAGACGCCAAGAGGAAAGCAGAATGGGATTCAGGAAGAGTAGCGAAATGATTGTCAGCACGAGAAAAGATTTTTCATTGTTGACTAGGGAAATTCCGATAAGGGAGCTGAGAACAATGGCGTAGGATGCAATTGAAATGAGCGAATCTCTGTTCAGCTTGTCCATGAGAAGTCCAAAGAGTACCGAACCTGCGGCCATTATAATCCACGGCATCGAACCGAATAAGAAGGATGCGGAGCTTATCGAGAACCTTTCTTTAAGAAAATATGGATACCAGGTGAATAGGATGTAGAAAAACATGTCGTAGATAAAAAAAGATATTCCGAACAAAATGAACCTGCCGTTAATCGATACAGTCTTTCTAGAGTTCGCATGAGGTGTACTTCTGGACCTCACTATAATTAAGAGTAACCCCACAAGAATACCCAGGAGGCCGAAGAATAGAAACGGTATCACAATGCTCTTTCCGGCAAAGAGCAAGGAAAATGCCGCAACGGGTATTATCGCAGGTGAAAGATCGCCCATGGCAGCGGTTACCCCTGAGGCTCTAGCGTACTGTTCGTCCCTGTAAAGGAGCCTCAATATGAAGATGATGGAGGGAAATATCGGGCCCTGGGCTACTCCTATAAGGAAAGAAACGACAACAGCCAAAGGAAAGGATCTTATCTCAGGCATTAAAATGAAAAGAAGAGACCACGCTATAAGGGAAAATCCTGAAACCTTGGAAGGTCCGTAGCGTTCCGCAAGCCTTCCTCCAGGTATCTGGAATGCGGTATAACCTATATAGAAGGAGGTAAAGATTATCGAGAATACGAGGGTTGATGAAATATGATACTCTCCCATCAGTTTTTCATACAGTGTGGATATGAGGTACCTGTCTCCCAGTGCGAGAAATGATGCCAGACCTACGAGAAGAAGTATTGCTGAACCATTTTTCATAAAATACCAATTTCTGAGAGTTTCTCTGGAAGGTATGAATCCGTAACAAAATCCAGCCCATACTTAGCAAGTGCCTGTTGTTCAGCCTTTTTCCCTATCTTGAGCATCGTATCTATCTCCCCCTTCCAAAAGGGTATGTTAAATCTGGGATCTTCCAGCTCCGCATTTAGTGCTTCTATATCCCTTTCGGTCAGCTTATCCGTGGGAAGATCATACCTAAGGATGTCGCTTGCTGTAATTCCTATGAATTCTGATGTGGGGGTAGCAAGTATGTCAGATATATGGGCAGTCTTAATGGCTCCATATGCTATGGACGCAAATATCCTAAAACTCCATGGATCGCCATCGGTGAAAACGACAATAGGCAGTCCCAGGTCCTTGTTCAGCCTGTTGAGGAATCTCTTTGTTGACCTCGATGGCTGGCCTTTCGTATGCACGAGGAGAGATCTCATTTTCTCATCGAATCTGTTCTCCACGAGCCTATCGAACATTCCTCCTGTTTCAATTGCAAGAACAAAGTCAACGTCTTCAGATACGAAGTCTATCTTCTCCTTTTCCACGTTGTAGGGTATCGTATAGCCTGCGTCCCCTACGTCGTCCCTGCAATTTATCTTCTTCTTCTCACCCTTTCTGTTGAGTTCTGTAAGAGTGATGTTGCCTATCACGGATGCACCACTCTCCTCAGGTCTGAGGCGCATCTCCTCCCTTAGCATGTTTGTCATTACTTCTAGGTCCTCAACCATCAGATCTGATTCGTCTTGGCTTTCAAATTTTCCAGCCTTCCACCCTTCGGATATGTAGTACATCTCCCTAAGAGTGGATGTTTTGGACCCTCTTTCCATCTCGTCCACAAAGTCAATAATATAGAGCATCTTCAGAATGCTCTTCGCCGACGCAGCCTTAGAGGCGTATCTCTTAACGGTATTCTCTCCGTATTTCCAGACAGAGGTTTTAGGGTCGAAGATTATGTTGTCTTTGTTTCTAGATTTGAGCTCTACTTTCGGTATGTGGCCACCATCTAGTTCATTATAAATTTCCTTTACGATCCTTTCAAGTTTCTCATTCATTTTCAAACACCTTTGGAAGAGAGTAGGCTCCTAGCAAAATAGGCTCTGCTAGGTCTGCATATACTTCGCTTGAGCTCACAGTCCCCTTCGGGAAGTTCATCTTTATTTTCTCAAACGGCTTCAATCCCTTCACGTTTTCTGCAAATTCTTTTTCTCCTCTAATCACAACCTTGAAACTCCACTCTTTTTCCGTAAAATTCTCAACGTATAATTCCCCGTCAATTTCTCTGAAGGCAACTACGTTCATAACCTTAGAAATTACGGGCCTGATGTCTGGTACTTTCTCTCCAAGAATCTTGGAGGCTTTGGCCGCTATTTCAGGAAGGATGAGTTCTATCAAGGAGAACTTTTCTTCAACTTGGCTTTTGTGAGCTTCTTTTCTTTTCATAGTCTTTATCTGTCTTGCAACTGCCTTCAATGCAGAATCTAGAGCATCCATTATTTCCGGAATTTGTGCAATGGCCTCCTTTGCCTCCGAGGTAAACGGAATCTTCGTACTTGCAACGTGTACTGCAAGAATAAGGGGGCCAATCGGCAACTGATCTTTTACAGGTTGTGAAAACCCATATTGATTCCAATTTATGGATGCAATGGCCTTTGTTATGGCGCAGCTCCCCTGCTGATAAAGCAATGGGAATCTATTGGCAAATCTCAGTACCTTTATTTGTTCTTCCTTGGGAAGGTCCCCCCCATATATCGCTATGGCCTCTATAAGGAATGGATGCCCGCTATATACAAACGGCCCTCTCGTAACTGGTTGAGAGAAATATGCAGGATGATAATCCTTGAACGTAGCGATTGCGCCTCTAAAGAGCGCATCAGTTCCAATAGGCGAGAGGCAGTCCTTTCTAGGTTCCATAAATTCTGTTTCTTTGATGACCCTGTGAAGCCTTTCAAAATCATCTCTTACCATCTCCTTTACTCTCTTTCCGTCAAGATTGCTTTTGTGGACTATTGATTTGGCGACTTGCTTTGTCATCCTTGAAAATCTCTGTTCCAGAATGCTCTCAATCTGCTTACCTGGGTCTTCCCTTAATATTGAAACCAGGTCACCAAGTTCAATGCCATGAGGATGCGGCTTTACTGAAATTGGAATCTGAGGCGGTTCATTTACACTTCTTTCAATTTCTATGTCTTTATCAGGGAGATGAACATGAAACGAACTGTGTGGATTGGCAAGTGCAGTTTCCCTCAGATACTCTTCAACGGATTGTCTTCCGGATGAGTATCTTCCCTTAAGGGTAATGGTAATTTTCAATCCGCTCTTAACATCCCATATTACGGGTTCAAGTGAGATTGTGTTTGGAGCATTCTTTTTTATGTCTATGTCAAGGATAAACTTGTAGGCTGTCATATCATTCTCTGTTTTTGTTATTATCTCCGTGGGAATACCGGTCGATTTCTGGGCATAAAGTATTGCAGCTGAAATACCCAAACCCTGTTGGCCCCTAGTCTGCCTTTCATCAAAAAATCTCGATCCGTAAAGCATTTTTCCAAATGAATTCTCCACATCGCTCCTAGGGATCCCGGGCCCGTTATCTTCTACGTAAACCTTGAAAACATCTTTCTTTTCTTCCTTTATATTCACCGTTATGTCAGGCAAAATGCCTCGATCTGCGCACGCGTCGAGAGAATTATCCACCGCTTCCTTGACAGTCATAAATAACGCCTTAAGGGGTGAATCAAAACCAAGCATCTGCCTATTCTTGTCAAAGAATTCAGAAATGCTTGCCTCTTTTCTTTCTGGTAAAGATTCCTTCATATCTCTACAAACTTGGGAGTAATTTTGTATTTATCTATGTTTTCAGACAGCTTTTTGAAGAGAAACCGAGACATTTCTGGTGAGTAAACCAGGAGGCTGTTCAAGCCTTTAACGCTAGCCTCGATGCATCCTTCAACGGGGGCGAATACTGTTGCGCTTATTGAAGAACTTTCACAGAACTTATAGGCCAACACTCCAAATGCGCCTGTAAACTCTATCTTATTATTCTTACAGAATTCTGAGAGCTTCTTGAATTTACCGTTTCTGTATGAGGGAAAATCCACTCTGACTATGTAGAAATTTCCGGGTCTATAGCTGATTAGCCCCCTGATATTAGATATCTCTAATGGTTCTCCCTTTGTAGCATTAAATGCAGCAGTTCCGTGAGACCCAGAATGACCGTTCTTGATTGCGTAAAGAATGCCATCAATCATCTGTAGAGAAACGTTGTCCCCTTTTTTAATGTCCTCTCCAGCCAAAACTTCGCAACTTGATATTATTCCAGCCTCCCTATAGGCCTGCTCCACAAATATAGACATATCTGCAAGCATCTGCTGAAGGAATGCAACACCCTCGCGTGTTGGCACAGCATCTTTACCAACGTAACCCATCTTCTGAAGATTTTTTATGTAAACGGAAGCACCTTGGGGAGTAATCTTTAGATCAGAAGAGATCTCCCTGAGCTTCCTTCTTCCTTTCAGAAGCTCTATCATTATGAGAACCAGCGTTATGCTCCCTTTCTCTCTAAACTCATAAGGTGTTTCCATGCTCTGACCCAACTTATACCCACGTCAATCTTTCTATTTCCCTGTCCTTTTTTGTTGCTTTCTTGTACTGTTTATAGTGCTCCTTACAAAGATGCACTTTCGTGCCTTTTCCGGATATGGAAAACAACTTTTCTGCTTCCTTCCTGCTGACCGTCCGTACTTTCTGCTTTGTACAACCAGACACATCGCATTGTTCTTCCATGGAAGATAAATATCAATTCGTTAATTATACTTATTCCACAGGATGCAAAATATATGATTCCCTAAATGGCCCAAAATCTTAGGAGAAAATTTTATATGGGTCGATATTAAAATGATTGGGAGGGGAAAATGAAGATTTTCGTAGTATTTTTGGTAGCAACAGCATTACCGGCAGACATCTATAACGGATACCATTATCAGTTCCAACCCGCCACTACAGATTCTAATGCGACTGCTATAAATGGAATTGTTTAAAGAGCGTTAGACATCATTGCAGGTGTCTCGGGATTAATTATAGCAATACTGTGGATACCGATTGCAATAGGCTATTTGTCTAAGGACCTCGATAGGAAGTCAGACGCAAAAGAAAGGACAAAAGATGCTCTTATAGGCACAGTCATATTCGTCATGGCAGTAAGCGGAGTACTGTACGCAGTCGTGCACTATGTAGTAGCAGGTTGATCTTCGAATATGGACATTGTTTCTATAACAGTACAGGCCATAGTAAAGGCAATAAGCTACATAATCTCAGTAATAGTCCTTATAGGAAAGCCCATTCTAGTATCCCTGTATAACGTTTATATCTCAAGGTATCTATAAGCTCCAAACTTGGCCTTTCCAAACATATTAAATGGATCCATAGGAACAGGAGTTAAGTCCCTCTACTATTTTGTGATGTTTGAGATATACGATCCCGTCATCACAGTAGTTGCGATAGCTCTAGGGATATTGATTCTAGTAAATAGCAGTCTTGAGCTGGGTTACCAATTTAAGAACATATTGATAAAGCTGCTTTTACTGCTAGTGCTCTCAAACATCTCCTTTTTCCTTCTGCAGGACTTCCTTTACATTGGTTCTTTACTCTATAGGCAGCTGTGGTCTTTTGGCGTTCCAGACCATACATTTTCATCCGGGCAGGATATTCTGGCTGAGCTAGAGATTGGTGGAAACGCAGGTTCCATTTTGAGTTTTCTCATAATAATGATATTCCTCTCTTTGATGCTTTATCTCCTTCTCTTTCTTTCTCTGAGATTAGCCATCATATATACCCTGCCAATAATAGCTCCAGTACTCACCCTTCTTATAATAATTCCAGGGACCAATGAGTTGGGGGAAAGAATCTGGTTCATATTTATAGATGCGATCGTGGCACCGATATTAACGGGGATACCGCTTATACTGGCAACGTATGTGGTCAACGACAGCGTACTAGTCTTGGGCTTCATAACTCTTGCTGACCTTATCCCCATAATGCTTTCATTTGGCCAGAATTCACGGTTCTCCGGGCTATTTCTTGGAAAGTCTGTAAATGCCGGAGTGGAGAGGAGCAAATCTATGGTAATTGGGGGCATTAGAAAGGGGGCGCCGCTTTCAGCAAAGGTTCCTGAATCCAATGGGACTTCAGGAAAAACCCAAGAAATAGGATCAGTAAGGAAGTATACCCCTCTAAACGAACAAAATAACGGCAATTCTTCTCTATTCTTCAAGGTAAGGAGAGAATGAAAATACATAAGTTTCAGACGGCACAGATAAAACTTGGTCCTCTGGAGGGAAAACCGCTCTATAGACTACTCATAGCTAGTGCAATAGTCCTTATTTCCCTGTACTTCTTTAATCTATATGGCCTGATATCGCTCGCTGTATTACCTCTTTTCCTGATACGGAGTCAAAACGATTATCTGGACGAGATCATAATCAAGAAAATACAGGGCATAACAGTGCCAGATCTTCTACCGGTATGCGGTCGCGGAAAGGTAGCATAAGAGATCTTTGAGACAAATTACAACTTTCAGAATATCAGAATAATTGGATAATTTTAACATGGCCTCAATTGTGAACACTTTTTCTGAAGTTATGTTGATACTAAAAGTACCGTACAAGATACCAGTTGAAAGATTTATTACAGGGTTCAAGGCGTACGATTTACTTTTTGAAAATTTAGATGCGATCACATATGCATATTTCGTTATAATAGAATTATCTAAGAATGACGAATTCGAAGCGACGATGGCGAACTTTGGTATACCATTCTCTAGGCTAAGTGAAGAGGAGGTCGGTGTTCTCGATGCCATCGTTTGATAAAAGAAGGGAATACGGGGTACAGAAGGAATGGTACTACCTGAAGAATGGAAAAGGAATTGCCTTCGCTGAAATGAAAGATATCCCATTTGAGATAGATGAATCGTTCAAAATAAGATCAGAACGTAACGTCTCCAGTGTTGGACAGATAATAAGGGTGCATCCAGTCGATGAAAACATGGCTTGGAATCTCATAACGAGAGAATACAACCGTAGGGTTTTGAGATTGCCATTCAGCAAAGTTGCGGAAGATAAGAATACCAAAATGAAGAAGTTAATGCTAGAAAACATAGAGAGAATAAAGGACGAGCTGGCATGAGGGAAGACAAGGGTGATTAAGTATTCTTCCTCCTAT
The DNA here is from genome assembly GCA_038729485.1 of Thermoplasmatales archaeon. Taxonomy (GTDB): domain Archaea; phylum Thermoplasmatota; class Thermoplasmata; order Thermoplasmatales. The sequence continues at coordinate 54,753 of JAVYRX010000003.1, forward strand.
TTCGTGACCGGAAGAGGGGAAGAGCTCTTCGAAGAAAGAAGAGGTCTTCTGAAATATCTGAAGAAATTAGGCATAAGGGCAGAAGGTAAAAGATACGCTGACATTAAGATAAGGAATAAATTCATTTCAGGGAATGTCGGGGGAATATACCTGGATCCGGAATCAACTTCGCATTTGATCCCCATAAGCCGTGGCTATTTATTCAATGAGAAAGGAACATAATACGGGAGATGTGACGTTAGCGGCGCTCCAATTTTCCTTGACAGGTCAACTCTTCCGTCATCGCATGAACTCGTAGCAGGTATGACCGGATTTGGGAAGTCTTATTTTGTCAAGGCAACAATGTTCAGAGAGAAGGTTTCTCGTGGAACGGATGTGAAAATAGTGGACCCGCTGGGTGAATATGGGAACCTTGCTTCCAGCATTGGCGCTAAATCAGTTGATCTTCTAAATATGGAAATGAATATGCTTGAAAAGGTAGAGTTTCTTTCCCCCAAGGAAAATGTTAACAGAACAATCTCCCTGCTAACTACGTTGTTTGATCTTAACAACGAAGACCTGGGTATTCTTGATACGGGTTTGACTATGATATACGAGGCAAATCTAGACGTTAGTCTTCCCAAAGATTTTGTCGAAAGAAAATCTCAGGAAGTATACAACAAAATCTCTCCGATATTGACGGTTCAGTAAAAAAATTCTGCACGGGTAAAAATCCACAGATGGATGGCGATGTTCGGATGGACTTAAGAAAGGTTCCTAAGAAACTTTGGCCGTTTTATATGCTACTTTCTCTTGATCTTTTGATAAGAAGTGCCGAACGGAAGGAATCGAATCTGATAATAGATGAAGCTCACTATCTTCTACAGGATGAGGTCGTTGGCTCACTCGAGAGGTATGTCAGGCATGCGAGGCACAACAATCTCTCACTCATATTGATATCTCAGTCAGCAAGTGATTTTCTAAAGAATAAGTCTTCAATTTCAATAATGGAAAATTGCTCCATTCACGTCCTCTTCAAACATCAAGTTGTCTCTGAAGAGATTGTAAAATTTTACAGATTGGACGATAACCTGGCCAACTTCCTCAGAAATGGTGCTGGCTTCAACGGGAAATATTCCAGAGCACTTCTTGTGACTCCAGTTTTCAGCTCTTTGATGAGGTTCGATAGCAGTGAGGAAGAAAAAAATCTTATTGAGGGACTTCGTTAAGGTAAGAAGAATATCTTCCATTAATGAACTAAATCCATTTCTGATTTCCTGGCTCAAGAGCGGCAAAAAAATAGAATATGTCATAATCAAGAAAAAAGACGTGAAGCCAACGGTATATCCAGCAAAGGAATCCGAAACCCTAATGAAGAACGTCGGCTGGTATCTTGGAGAATCTACTCATTTCAGCGAGCATGGAAAGAGGCTTTTCATCAAGGGAGATCCCAGGCATCTTGAATTTAGCGATATTAACCATGCTGATAAAATAATAGAACTTCTCGAAGAAGAGGAGGAAGGATATGTAAAGGTATGTATAAGACATCATTATTTTCCCTCTCGGAATAACAACAGGGATATAAGAGCTAGGAAGTGGAAGGAAAGGACAGGTTGGAAGCTCAACATAGAGTTTGAAGGAGACAGTATTGGAGCTTACATAAAGTACGTTTTTTCTGCGCCCGGCGTAAGTTCATTTTCTGGTGGAATGGGAATCTGGGAGCCGGTCATTGCGTTATGGGAGGTTCCAAATTTCATACCCTCGTATGCTCCCCCAGAAAGAAACACGGGAGTTGCCATAGGAAGGATCATGGAAAGCGGTAAGGTCTACGTAGACTTTGAAAGGGACCCTCATGCAATGATAGCCGGATCGTCTGGATCAGGAAAAAGCACCATGATTGTCGGCATGATGAACTACATACTTGAAAACAAATTGGGAAATGTGACTCTGATTGACCCCCATGTTGACACTGCCAGGAAGATGGAAGAATCAAAGGCGAAAAAATTCGTAATATCACCTGAATCCGGAGCATCCATAAATCTGATCGGGAGCAAACGCAGGCTCACATATAGGGTTTCAGAGGAGTTTGTTTCTATATTGAAGTCATTTAGGGAACTCCAATACTCAGATCCGCTGGTCGGGCCCAGAATGGAAGATATAATCTCAAGGGGGGTAACGATCCTTACCAAGAATAGCGGTATGACTCTGGTTCATTTTTACAATATTCTTAAGGACGAAAGAATCAGGGGAGAACTTGTATCTCAATACGCTGAACAAGACCTCAGGTCATTTCTGAAAGAGCTAGGAAATATGACGGAAGAGGAAAAAGTAAGCACGGAGCGTGCGGTTGGTAGGCTTGTAAATGATCCTATAATTAAGTCTTTCATTTTGCAATCCAGATGACAGAGGTATTCTGGCTGACGCAATCTCCTCTAACAGTTTAGTGGTATTCGATCTTGACAGGGGCATAATCGGATACGAAGATTCTAGGATCTTAGCAAACATCTTTGCCCTTTTAGTCTGGTTTGAGATTTCTTCAATGGGTACTGGTGATTATTTCTTATTTCTTGAAGAGGCCCAAGATTATCAGACAGATTTGATAGCTGATATGCTAAGTTCAGGGAGGAAGCTCGGACTACACGTCGTATTTGTTACAACTTCTTTTCTTGCCATATCTGAAAAATCTGAAAATATACGGCCGCTCCATGCGTCAAACATTCCGAACTACATATTTATGAGGATAACGGAACCTGACAAAATGAAGATGAAAGAGTTCGTAGGAAGAGAACTTCCTGTGCCTAATGATCCTCTAAACTTTTTATATCTTTCACCGGACGGGGTCGAGAAGGGAGTAGTCGAAGCTGTTCGGTTTTCTAGAATAGAACGTACGTTTAACTGGAGGTCCTTCAATTTTGTAACAGAAGGTATAGGCAATAACATCGAAAGTGAGATAAAAGAAATATTCAAAATGATGGAAGGCTGTAAGACTGCCTATTTCGTCCTGGAAGAATTTGTGAGGTACATTGGCGAGTACAATAGGAGACGGATCATATCTATCGTAAAAGAAATCATAAGCAGGGAACCTAAGATAAGGTATTTTGGAAGGGTCAATATAAACTTGGGGGACTTCAAAGGAAGGCATGAATGCTTTGTTTTCAACGGAAATGGAAACGATTGCTCCAGTCTTTTGCAAGAATTCAAGGTCACAAGCAATTTAATATTGACGATCTTGGATAGAAAATGATATTTATCTTTAGTCACATTTGACAAAAGATGAAGGGTGAGGTTAACGAGAATTATTTGAATTCTCTTCTTAGGTTGGAAGTAAAAAACGATTACTCGATAGAAGAGGTTTCTAACCAATTTTACAAGGAGGCAAGAAATTATCTAGATTCTCTGAAAGACAGAATAGAGACTGAAACGATTAAAAAAAATGTCAGGCAGATAGGCAAACTTACTAACGAATTGGAAAACTCAGAAAAATATCTGAGGAAAATAATAGAGCTCAGGATTTCTAAAATTCTAAAGGCCAGGGCAAACAATGAGAAAGAGTATTTAGAGGGGAAGTTAACGCCAGAGGAACAGATATTTTACGAAAATGTGTCAAAGCTTGTTAAGGAATTCGTAGATCAGCTGGAACGAGGAGAGATAATAATTCCGGTGAACGAGGCCCATACAGTAAAAGAGGAGGTAGAAAAACCTAACATCTCAAAGGTGGCATTATACATCACCCAGGACGTGAAGGGGATATCTCTAATGGGGAGGCCTGTTAATCTTACCAAGGAAGACATAATAACACTCCCTTTTGAGTATGCTACGGTCATACAGAAACAAGGGGTCGGGAAGATTTTGGAGAAAAAGGATCTATGATCTTTTTAATGTGAGCGGGAGATATCGAATAGTGGCTAAGAATTGCAAGTAAGAAATCTATATATACAAAGTATTGCTATAGCTCTTTTGCTCATTATGCACCCAGGAACATAGATGTTACTGGGGAAGGACTGAAATCCAGTTTGGATTGATGAAGGTCAGCAAAGGGTTAGAATATGGAGATGGATTGCTACAGTACATAGGCCACTTGATGGATGGCTCGGCTCGGGCGCCGATGAAGACCGTGCCAAGCTACGATAATCTTCGGGGAGGCGCAAGGAGCCTTAGATCCGAAGGCAGTCGAATGGGAATTCCTTTCTCTTAAGAGAAACTTCCGAAAGGAAGAGGGAACCCCGGGAATCGAAACATCCTAGTACCGGGAGGAAAAGAAACCAATAGGGATGCCGTTAGTAAGGGCGACCGAAAGCGGCAAAGGGCAAACCGAATAATTCCCCGAAAGGGGGAGAAGATGTGGAGTTTGGAATCAGGTTAATGCCCTGTACAGCGAGTCCAAGTTTCTGGAAAGAAACGCCTTAGAGGGTGATAGCCCCGTGGACGGAACTGTACGAGCTACAAGCCTGAACTTCCAGAGTACCGTGCGTCGGTTTTCGCGCGGGAATATGGGTCTCACTAAGATCCAACCCTAAATACGTCCCGAGTCCGATAGCGTACTAGTACCGCGAGGGAAAGCTGAAAAGTAGCCCGAAAGGGTGGTGAAAAGGACCTGAAACCAAGTGGCTATTAACTGGCAATGCATGAAAGAGATGAAGTTCATACAGATCAGTGTATTGCCGTCCGTGTTGAAGAACGGGCCAGGGAGTTCTGATCAGCGGCGAGGTTAATTCCTTTAAGGAAGAAGCCGGAGCGAAAGCAACAAGCCCGCACCGTAAGGGAGGGGCGACGTGAGCTCGCGTGAAGTCGCTGGTGGGAGACCCGAAGCCGGTCGATCTAATCCTGGGCAGGTTGAAGCCTCGCGAAAGCTGGGTGGAGGACCGAGCAGGTTCTGATGTGCAAATCGTTCTGTTGACCTGGGATTAGGGGTTAAAGGCTAATCTAGGCCGGTAATAGCGGGTTCCCCTCGAGACTACCCGCAGGTAGACCTGAGTGGAGGCGTCTGGTGGCGTAGAGAAATGTATAGGGTAAGCTAATCCGAAAGGGTTGGCCCTCTTAACAAACTCCGAATCTGCCAGAGCCGTAGAAGCTTGGTGCTAGGGGATCGGGATAAGCTTGATCCCCGAGAGGAGAAGAATCCAGACGAAGGTTAAGGTCCCAAAGTCATGGTTAAGTGTAAACAAAAGGATGTTTGTGACCCAAGACAGCTGGGAGGTTGGCTTAGAAGCAGCCATCCTTTAAAGAGTGCGTAAAAGCTCACCCGTCGAGGTCGCAAGCTCTGAAGATGGACGGGACTAAACCATGCACCGATACCTTCGGACACCGAAAGGTGATTCGGTAGGGGGGCGTGCCGTTGGGGCAGAAGCGTCTTCGAGAGGAGGCGTGGACCCAGCGGTATCGCGGATCCTGGTGAAAGTAGCAGCATAGAGTCGTGAGAATCGACTCCGCCGAAAGGGCTAAGGGTTCCTCGGCAACGCTCGTCAGCCGAGGGTTAGCCGGTCCTAAGGTAATCCCCAACGCGAGATTATCGAATGGGAAAACGGTTAATATTCCGTTGCCTCAACTGTTCCGTCCCAATGATGACGTTTAGGGATAGGCTGAGTGACCTTGTCTGGTTATTTTGGTCTATAAGCTGGGGGAGTACCGTAATGGTGAGAACCCAGTAAAAGGATCTGAGCTGCCCTAGTGGTGGTTCAGCCAATTCCTTGAATCCGTGAAAATTCATTGGGAGCCAAGGTTGAGTCCGTACCAAGAACCGACACTGGTGCCCCTGGGTGAGAAGCCCAAGGCGTATTGGACGAATCTACGCGAGGGAACTCGGCAAACTAGCCTCGTATCTTCGGTAGAAGGGGTGCCTATTTCTCGTAGGAATAGGTCGCAGTGGCTAGGGGACTCCGACTGTTTAACAAAAACACAGATCGCAGCTAGCCCGAAAGGGTGCGTATTGCGGTTGAAGCCTGCCCAGTGGCGGTACCTGAAAACCCGGTTCAACGGGGAGAAGGGCCGCTAAACGGCGGGGGTAACTATGACCCTCTTAAGGTAGCGTAATACCTAGCCGCTTAATTGGCGGCTTGCATGAAGGTCCAACGAGGGTCCCACTGTCCCCGCGTTGAGTCCAGTGAAATTGATGTACTGGTGCACAATCCAGTCTCTCCCACGTGAAAGCGAAGTCCCCGTGGAGCTTTACTGCAGCCTGTTGCTGTGATATGGTCCTGGATGTGTAGAGTAGGCGGGAGCCGTCGAAGGGTGCTCGTCAGGGCACTTGGAGGCAACGATGAAACACCGCCCTTCTGGGGTTATGTCACTAACCTGATAAAGGGACACCGATAGGTGGGCAGTTTGGGTGGGGCGCCACGCCCTCGAAAAGATAACAAGGGCCCCCAAAGGTTGGCTCAGGAGGGTCAGCAATCCTCCGTAGAGTGTAAGGGCAAAAGCCAGCTTGACTGGTTCACACACAATAAGGGAACCAGATGCGAAAGCAAGGCCTAGCGAACCACCCAGTCCTCCTTAGTGGGGGCGGGTGATAAGAGAGAAGTTACCCCAGGGATAACTGAGTCGTCTCCGGCAAGAGTTCATATCGACCCGGAGGTTTGCTACTTCGATGTCGTCTGTTCCTATCCTGGCGGTGCAGCAGCTGCCAAGGGTGGGGCTGTTCGCCCATTAAAAGGGATCCTGAGATGGGTTCACTACGTTGCGAGACAGTAGGGTTGCTTCTCCGTGGGAGTGCGTCGATGCCTGAAGGGAAGGACCCTTTAGTACGAGAGGAACGGGGGTTCGTGGTCTCTAGTTTACCGGTTGTCTGACAAGGCATTCGCCGGGCAGCCACGTCATATGCGGATAAGAGCTGAAGGCATCTAAGCTCGAAGCCGTCCCTGAAAAGAGGCATCGTCATTAGATCCCTTGTAAATGACAAGGTTGATAGGATCGGGATGTAAGCGGTAAGCCGCAAGGCGAGCCGTTAAGTCTGCGATTACTAATGATCGAAAACTGTAGAATCTGTCTTTCTAACCCTATTGCTGATTTATGAGCAATTTTTAACTTTAGGCGAGGGAAAAATTATTAACTTGACTTTAAGTAAAGCCTTGTGCAGTTGCAGAAAGGGGTAAGTATTGTCACCGCGACATTCAACGAAAGGGAAAACATACCCCTGTTCCTTAAGGCAATAGAAAAGGTCATGGCTGGCTTTAGCTATGAAGTCATAGTAGTAGACGACAATAGCAAGGACGGTACGGTAGACTTCCTGTTAAGGGAAAAAGAGAAGAATGAGAGGCTTAAGGTCCTAATAAATAGGAAAAGGGAGGGACTTCTCAAATCCAATATGATGGGTCTAATGGAAGCAAAGGGAGAGATAAGGGTAGTAATGGATGCAGATCTCCAGCACCCTCCAGAATCAATACCCGATATGCTGGACTGCATCAATGGGAAAGATGCCGTGATAATGAGCAGGTTCGTCCCTGGAAGTATGTTGGACGATTTTGATCCCACAAGACGCATAGTTACAGACGTTGCAATTTTTCTCTGCCATTCAATTCTTCCTGAAACGAGAAGATTTTCTGATCCGCTTTCAGGCTTCTTTGCAATAGGCGAAAACATAAATGTTCCATACGATCCCATAGGGGAACTATTCGACGGGAAACGAGGATTCAAAACCCTAATTCCGATAATATTGTCCAACGCCGGGAAAAACATAATAGAGATGCCTTTCTCATTTCACAAGAGAAACTGGGGCAGGTCAAAGCTTGTTTGGGACAACATCCCGATACCTAGATACCTGATGGAACTTAGTGCCTATAGGGCTTGGATCAAGGAGGCGTAACAATGCATGATCCCTCCTAAGGAGAGGAAGATAAAAGAGGCAGGGGACTTCTTCACCAAATTAAGCGCTAGGAACGCTTTATTTATTGGAATAAGCGGATCAGTTTCATACGAGCCGAAGGAAAATGACGACGTAGACATCTTCCTGATAGCCAAAGACGGACTGCTCTGGCTCTCAATTCTTTCAATATTTATATTCAGAAGGGTATTTAGATTCAAGGATCTGTGTCTTTCTCTAAGCATGGATGGCTCCTATGCCATTGAATTCTTCAAGGGGATGGGAGAAGGTCTCGCAGCCAGAGATTCTCTAAAAGTCATACCAATATTCGGAGAGGCGTATTACAAGTCGGTGCTTAACCTGTCTCCCGCATTCAATGATGGCAGGACTGCGGATGAACCTGCTAGGGTCAGAGCGCCTCTTCTGCTGATCCCACTAGAGATACTGGCGTTCATTTTCGTTTCTTCTTGGGTTAATTTGAAGGGGATATACAACAATAGACCGCGACACGCTGGAAGAGAGGGCGGTTTCAAGACGGTGTTCTCGATGCACAAATTCTATCTGGATACGGAGAAGTACAAGAGGCTCAAGGAGAGCTATTTGAGAGGGGAGGTATATGAAGAGAACAGCAGTGATCTTTAGCTACGACGATGGGCCACTTGTTCTTTCTGCCCTTCGTTCCGCCCTTTCAAGCAGTGTAGAACGCATAATCCTCCTTTATGGAGGAATATGCCCTTACGACGTAATAGAAAAAATAGGGGATCCAAGATTGGTGAAACTGAGAGAAAACTACAGGATGGGAAAAGTCAATGCGCTAATTTCAGCCATGGGGAATATAGAGGGAGACATAGTATTCCTGATATCGGGGGATTCGTCATTTGATCCCTATCTCTTCGATTTATGCACAAACGTAATGAAAGAAGACATTGGAGTAATAATCGTTAGCCAGAGGCCTCTCAACAGGGAGCGTTTTATTGAGAAAATAGGTGCAATGCTCATAGACATACACAACTTTCAGCTTTCCTTTCTGTCAAAAATGGGTTTGAGCGGACACAACGGTGACTTCATGTGCGTCAGGAGATCTATCATGTACAACCTTCCTGAAGTCGTGAATGAAGACTCTTACCTGTGCCTGAGGGCTGTCCAGCTGGGTTATCGGGTTCAGTTTCTGGAAGATGAGGCAGTAAACGTTCTAGTTCCCTCAAACTTCACAGATCTTTTTCAGCAAAGAAGAAGGATAAACTATGGGCATTATCAGATCAACAGGATGGGACAGAGCACAATGTCATTAGACACACTTGCATTCAGAAACACTCCCCTTTTCATCGACATCTTAGCTTCGTATTTGAGAGCTAAAAAATGGAGCCCCTCGGTTATGGCGGGTGCATTGTTTGTTGAGCTGCTTGCAACAATTTCCTCAAGAATTGACATGCTTGTGGGGAAAGATCACAAGAAATGGTTTATCGTGAAAAGGGAGACATCCTCCTGAGGGGAATTTTCCCCGTGACGATCTCTATCAAATGCAATACCACTGTCGCAGTAAATAGAATTATCAGGGGATAAATGAAAAGGTAGGAAGCCGTAATCCACGTTCTAGCCTGCTCGATCTGCCCAATATAGGAAGCAAAGTAGTTGTATGAAAGCGAAGGTACCACAAAATAAGAGAAGGAGTAGTTGAAGATCACATAAAGTGTTGGATATATAGAATATATCAGGTAGTTCCTGAGATCTTTGTCAATGAGGAATAAAGGTATGACGACTATGAAATACTGAGGGTTCACGAAATTATACGTCAGGAAAAAAAACAGGAATTCGGCGATGACGTATTTGATCATGCTGCCTCTTTTATAATAGTATATGAGACTCAATACTACGATGAAAGGAGGAAAGGCATAGGTGAATATTGCGGGAAAATGCGTTATCCTTAGGTCCTGAATTATCAGTTGCCATGTAAGGCCGTTCGCGCTGAAGATGCCCCTGAAGGTTGGAATAGACCGTGCATACGCGATTATTTCTATATCGTCGATAAAATGACCGCTGTGATAATAGATCAAGAGAGCGGGAATAGAGGATAGGAGCATTATTAAGACGTCCCTGGTTTTCCTCTTGCTCTCTATGAGAAGAAACGGAATTATAAATGCTGGAAATATCTTGACCCAGAACCCGGTGGTAGCAGCAAGGATGGCTAAATCCGTTCTCCCCCTTGAAAATGCCAGGAAGGATACGAGAAGAAATAGGGACGCAATTACGTCCAACTGCCCCCACATGATTCCTACAAGTATGACGTATGGGCTCAAGAGCCATAGTTTGGTAACGTTGTATCTCTTTCCCACCTCTCTGTCCAGGAGTAGGAATACTAGGACGACTGAGATTATCATCGGTATCTTTGCGAATAGGTAGAATATTGGCAGAGTCTTAGGAGTAAAAGACATCCAAGCATCGTAGTAATTTCCTAGAAGTACCCCTGGATACACTAACGATGAAGAGGTGGGCAGAGGCAGACCTGAAATCCGGGAAGACAACAGATCTGAAACATAGGACCATAAGAGATAGTATGGTGGATACGACCACTTCAGAGCGCCTGGGACCTGAAGTGAAGGGAGAAAGGGATTTACGCCGTCGAGCAGGTGGAACCCGCCAGAGATCATGAAGAACATGTCATACCTTTGTCCCGTCAACGCGAGCAGAGGAAGGTAGCCTAGCGGTATCACAACACTCCATAATCTTGATTTAAAGGGAGAAAATATTACGCCGATCGGAAACAGGAAAAGAGAAGATGCAAGAGAAATCTCTGCTGCTAATGGGAGAAGGGAGTCTGAGACGGCAATTGAAAAGTCAACGCTTCTGCCTGATATATTGAGAACGTAGTTTTCATGATGGCCTGAAATGTAACTTGCCTGAAAGTAAAAATAAAAGAAGTTTGCGTTTTCGAACGAACCGCGGTATACAACATTCCCTGCAGGCATTTCAATGATGGAAACGTTTGTGTCCGGGAAGGAGTTGTTGAGGTGCACCTTCACAAGTACCGAGGGGCTGTACCAGAGGAAGTGGGTGATATAGAGCCTATTGGGGGTAATGGTTGCATTCCCCCCTTGAAAATGCTCTGTAATCGTGGCATTTTGTTCTCCATTAAAAGACGTGGTAAACGAGAAAGCTAGGAGGGAAATGGAGATGACAATTAAAGCGTATGCCAGCTTGCGCTCTCTAATGGACATTTGTTATCAGTTCCCTCTTTCGCACGGCGTCATGAAAATAAAAGTTGGCATAGGCATCACACAAGGGCCACCTACATTGCTCTGAATAACTACAAGCAAGTTATAACTTTTACCTAGCTAGGCCGATTTCCTATAGGCAAAGAGTACGTAATCAGAGAAAAACCAGGCTAGAGGCAAACCGCAAAGAAAGCTATCAAGTCTCCTAACAATAAGGCCATCTCCAAAGGCGTTGACGAGACCAGTAAAGTTGTAGGGAGGGGTAATCAAACAAACGCCTCTCCTCTCCTCCTTGAGAACGAGGCCAGTATCAAGGAGGTAGTTTGGTTCCCTTGGATATGATAGAATATTGTATCTGCTGAAATTTACGGGTAGAATCCCTGCAACCCTTTGGCGGCAATATGTCAATCTCCCTAGAACGGCATTGAGAAAAATATCCATAGCTCCAAATTTGTTCAGAAAAGAGCCTACGAAAACTCCACCTGATTTCAGATTCCTCTCGATGATGGCCATCACGTTCTCCTTTTTCTCCACGTTCAGGAAGCCGTAGGAGGAGAATATCACATCGTATACATCCGATATACTTTCCGGTCCATTGAATAGAATATGATCCACGTTCTTAGTTCTGAATTTTTTTGACTCCCTCAATGCGGTTTCAGATACATCCACCTCAGTCACAGATATGTCGCTTCCAAGGCTAAGCGCCTCAGACATCGGTCCACATCCCAGATCTAGAATCCTATCCCCATTCTTCACATACCTCCTTAATAATTTAAGAGATTCATCTCTCATGTAAAGCTGCACCCAGTTTGCAGAAACATTTGAAATGTAATTTTCATTAGCTATATCAAATATTTTTCCGAGATCTTCGTATGTGTATCCCGGTTGATCCTTCCATGGAGTCAAAACAATTGATATGTTCGTCTTTGAAAAGTATCTATTGAAGTGCTCAGGACCATACTTCTTTCTGAACATCTCCCCATACTTTTCTAGAGTGTCAAAGGAAGCCTTTAAGACCGCTCCATCAAGACGCACATAGGGATAAATGGATATCTCTCTAGCCCAGCTGCCAGTTGGAATTATTATGAACGAATCCCCATCCTTAACGAAGTTTATCTCAACAGTCCTCCGAAAAGGACCTGCTATCTCCATCTTAACCGAGAACTCTTTTCCGGAATACAAAGAGCGTCTCATCCCCAAGGTAGTTTAACGGAGGAAGTTTATAGAATGTGCCTTCTAGCTTTGTCACTAGGCCTTCTAGTCTTCTCATTACAAATCTCTCATAGAGGGAAGGCAGTACGAATATCCCAAGGCCTATCCTCTCCTCAAGGCTAAAGGATCCTGGAAGAAGTCTTAGGAATTCCGCGTCCGTGAAATAATGGGATCTCACATTATTCCCCACCACCTCAACGTTTACTTCTCCCATCATTCTTTCCGAGAGTCTTCGGGCGTTTGCCGTAAGCATGGCCAATAACGCTTCGCTTAGTGAATATCTGTTCCTTATGCTGGTAATGAAATAGCCGCCGTCTTCAATCACCTCAGTTAAGCCGTTGAAAAAAGATTTAATGTTGGGCTCATTGTTAAGGGCCCCGTTGAAGGAATAAACAATTTCGAATTTCCCCTTCATACTTCCTATGGAATAAGCGGGCATCCTTAGGGGAACGAATTTATTAGAAAAGCCACGCTCCTTCATCTTGGATTGTGCAAACTTTAGCATGCCTAATGAAATATCCACGCATACGATGGTACATCCAGTCGCTCTCATAATTTTTGAGGCCTCTTCTCCAGTTCCACACCCGATCTCGAGAAGTTTCTGTCCAGATCTGCACCTTTTTACTATGGCATCTATCTCCTTCTCCCTTATTGCTAAATTTATGAAATTCGATCCAATTTTTTTATCGTAGATTGGTGCTGCCTGTGTAAATATCCTATCAAGTTCGTCGTAATAGCTTCCTTCCACATTGAATCAAAACGAAATATAGTAATAAATATTTACATTTCAAAGAACAATTTAACTCCTTACAATTCAGGAAATGCCGATCGCGGGCTTCTCTGTCAGGGTTCAGATCACAAATTGCAGGGAAGTGATAGAATGACTTGAAGGATCAAAAAAAGAAAGACCCAAATTTTTTAACAATAAACAGCGCGGGAAACAGTCATTTTTCGAGAGAGATTGAGTATTTATCATTGACCATATGTGTATCTCCTGCTATGAATGCCCTTGTAAATATTTTTATGAATGTCTGGAATGATTAAGCATGCAAGATGAGATTCCCGACTATGACTCCCAGAATTTCCTCATTAATGAGGGACATGAAGATCTTCTGGAGAGGAAGATCATTGCAAGGAACATCGGGGAAGGCGAAATTGGTGTAGATCTTGGTGGCGGATATGGAAGGCTCACCGAGCTAATGATTGAACATTTCAAGACGGTCATACTTATGGATTATTCGGTTAAAAATCTGTATCGGGCGAAGAAAGCCCTGCAAGGGAAAAATGTGATATTTGTAAGGTGCGACATAAGGGATCCCCCTCTAGAAGCAGGATCTGTTGACGGAGCCATAAGCATACGGGTTATGCATCATTATTCGAAACTAGAGTTCATAACTAACTTATGCACCAAACTGAATGGAAATGGAACCCTGATCTTTAACGTAAATAACTCAAGATCGCCACTCTTTATTCTGAATATTATGAAATCATTGATTTTTGAGGGAAAGCGAATAAACTTCCTTGTCAAGGGTCTCCAGAAGATCTGTTATGATTCAAAGGGCGGATGTATATATTTTATTGATTATAGGGACGTCCTATCATTCCTACAAAATGATTCTTATACATACAGGACCATAGGTGCCGGTATTCTTCACAATGGATTCATTGAAAGGAATTCTAGCCTCATTGACGTCAAACGCCTGACCGAAGCTGAACTTTCGGGGATATTTGCGGGATTGCCAGCAATTCTGTTTCCAGACGTATTTTTTATTGTTAAGTCCAAAAGGCAGGATAATAGGAAGAAAAATCTGGACCCTTTCAGTGCAATTAAATGCAAGAGGTGCTCGTCGCATTTATCGAGAGAGGGAAAAGCAGTGGTTTGCAGTGGATGCGGAGAGCAGTATGGGAACGCGGACGATCTGCTAGATCTTTTGTAGTCCAATTGTGAATTTGCCAAGTGACGTTAAATTGCGCGTGGAGAGAGGAGCGCTGATTTTTATCCAAGCGATGTCTAAATTATTTAAGGCAGGAAAGATATTTATACTGAGATTAAGATTGTAAAAGATGCCCGAACAAAATAATAAAAGCGGAAGGTTTATAGTGCTCGGAATTACCTATTTACTGGCCTTCCTCATCGTCCTTGTAATACTTTTCACGGACAAAAACTTGCAAACAGATTTCGGATCGGTGAAACCGTATTTCTATCATTGGTACGGTCTTCTGTTTGTAGGAATTCTCTCTGCAGTAGCTGGAGCAATCCTCCTTTTCGCCAATAGTAGAAATCTAGGCATCGCAGGAACAACTGGATTTGGAATATTAGCGCTTTTTCTAGTTGCAGATATTGGCACATACCATTCCGTCGGCTTCAAGTATCCAGGTCAATTTGCAACTTATCTCTTCGGCTTATCCAAATATCCCGGCTCTCTGCATTATTTTCCGGGATTGTACGATCTCCTTTTCGTGGTCTATTTGGCTGGATTTATTCTAGGCGTTATACTGCTAAATAGGAAAAGCTAAATTTTGCATTCTTTGAAGAGGGAAAGCCAAAGGCCTTGCTGCGATCACGATATTCTGATGTGGAACGATCTCAACCTTAAGATAAATCTTTGAAACATTTGCACAGCGTAAGAAAGCAAAGGGATTAGGGGATTTGTACAGGGGTGTAAATGTGATGCCTGAGGGATAGGAAGATGATAGGTGCATCCTTGTAGGAAGAGATGTGAATTCCATGCCAATTCAGTGATTAAAGCTGTTTTGAGTTTTATCTCAGTCATTTACGAACCCTGCTAAAAGGGAATTCTATTCCGGAAGAGAACCAACTTATTATGTAATGAACAGCACGGTTTTCTGGCGAGCCTCAGAATCTCTCAAAATTAAGTGAACAAGGGCAAGCAGGAAGCAATATCTATTTGGGATAATCTAACAACGTTAACAAATGAACTATTGGAAAGCAAAGATTAATTTGTCGAAGCATTTAACTGGTTCATAGGATGCACGGAAAGCGGGGGTTGTCGAGCCTGGTCAAAGGCACTAGATTCAGGGTCTAGTCTCGTAGGAGTTCGGGGGTTCAAATCCCTCCCCCCGCATCTCAGTTCCCTTTCTAAAAAAGCTCAATTAACAGTGGTGCCTAGTAGCCGTGAACTCCACTTTGAGAAATGAAAACCCTCCGTGTGTTCCTTTGTACGTTAATCAGCTTCTGACAGCAATCCATTTATCTATTTAATATGGCAATTATAAGCACTTGCCGAAAGTGATGGCCCATAAAAAAATGGCACGCGGAATTATTCAAATGAATCTTCAAAAAAATGTATTAAACAGGGTTTATTTAGCAGATCAATGATAATTTCTTCAATAGGAAGTGGCAGTTCAGGTAATTCTACTCTTATTTGCAACGGCTCAGAATGTATTCTTGTAGACATGGGCCTCTCCGTAAGGAAGCTTAAGCAATCTTTGGACTCTAAAGGGATCAGGGCATCAAAAATATCGGCGCTTTTTATAACGCATGGTCATGCGGATCATGCGTCGGGAGTCCATTCATTCAGGAGGGCATTTAACGTACCTGTCTATGGGACATACGAAACTTCAGATATATATGTTGAACAGAGGGGCGGCTACGGGGAGTATCAGGAAATGGGGGTAGAGATTGACAGGTTTGTGAAAGAGGGGGTCATTGAGGAGATTGGAAACGTGAGCATTGAAGCCGTAAGGGTTTCTCATGACGCGAGGCATCCTGTGGCTTACTTCATAACTTCGGGTAACAGGACGGTTTCCGTTATAACAGATCTTGGAGAGTCCAATCCACTGTTGGAAAGAAGGCTCCAGGAATGCAATGCCATACTTATAGAGGCTAATCATGACACGTTCCTTCTTCAAAGAGGACCTTACCCAGAAATACTAAAGAGAAGGATTAGGGGTTCTAGAGGGCATTTATCCAATACGCAAACCGCAAACATATTGAGAAAGGTAGTGGGGGAAGATACGCCCATTCTGCTTGCACATCTTTCCAAAGTTAATAACACGCCACAGCTTGCGATTCAATCTGTGCACGATGCGCTCAGGGAGAGCGGGATAAGATCAGAAAATATCCATGCTTTGATGCCGTATAATGATCCCAGGGAGGTAAAGATCTAAGTGAAGGGAACAATCTCTTTTGCGGAAATCCATGCAATTGCAGATTTTCTTTCTAGATATAAGGGAGGCTACATAGAGAAGAACTACATGGGGGATCAGGGATTTTCATTTAAGTTCAGAAAAGGCGGAATGAGCTCTATATACCTACACTTCATGCAAGGCAAATTCATATTCCTTGATGAAGTGAACAGGGTTGAGGGAAAAAAGAACTTCCTTCCGCTGGAAAATTCTCAGATAAAAGAGGTAGCTCAAATTGGCACAGACCGTATCCTACACATTGAAGGAAATAAATCGCTTGTCATAGAGATGATGGGAGGGGGGAACGTCTTCGTCCTCGATGGAAAAGTTATAGAATTCTGCAGAAGGGACATAAGAAGGAACGGAAAGCTACTTAAAAAAGGCGAAGAATACGAGCTACCTGAATACATTGACATAAGATCCGGATCATTTAATCCAGAGAGCACTATAATGAAGTCGTCTGGGGACCCAGTGAGGACTTTAGCAGTAAAATTTGGTCTCTCAAAATATGCGGAAGAGGTTATCTGCGCACTAGGAGGCAAAGTGAATGACAATCAAGAGCTCATTACAAAAATAGAGCCAATCATGGAGCTAGTAAGCAACATTTTCACAAGTGCATCGGAAGGGAAGATATATGCGTACGACGATGAATTTTTCGTGTGGAAGAGCTTCTGCAGGAAAAGTGAGCCAGAGATCCTGAACGTGGAAAATGGTCTATCCAAGCTTTATTTTGATTCAGGCACTGCTCTTTCCAGGACTGAGGCCGTGCAGAGAAACGTTGAAAGGATGAGAGAGGAGATGGAGCATCTCAAGGTCGTTGGGGAATATATCATGAGGCATTTGCCGCAGATAGACAGGATACTTTTAAATTTCAACAATCTGGAAGAAAATTATGAGGTTGATTTTGAAAAAGGAACTATAAATTTCGAAGATGAAGGTATTGAGATCTCGTTGAAGATCGGGAGAACGGCCGGCGAAAATGCTAACGAGTATTTCGATGCAAGCAAAAAGATAAAGGAAAAGCTGTCTAGAGTTAGGGTTTATGAGGAAAAGGTCGTTAAGGAAAGGAAGGAAGTTAGAAGGGTATTTTCAAACTACAGGTGGTTTTTAAACAGCGATGGTAACCTCGTTCTTTCTGGAAAAGATGCCCCGACAAATGATTCTGTAGTGAAGAAATATCTGGGCGATAAGGATCTATATTTTCACGCTGACATTCATGGGGCCCCGTCTGTTGTCCTTAGGGTTTCGTCTCCCGTAACTGAAATGGGCATAGGGGAGACGGCAATTTTTGCATGGTGCATGTCAAAAGCCTGGTCATCCAAGATTGGAAACGGAGCGGTATATTACGTTACCAGAAGCCAGGTGAGCAAGACTCCGGAGTCAGGAGAGTATTTGGCGCGTGGTGCCTGGATCATAAGGGGGAAGAAAAATTACATTTCCCATCTCTCACTAGAATTGGCGATAGGATTTCAGAGATATGAAAACAGAGAATATGTTGTTTCTGCTCCGGTATCTGCCATTAAGGGTAAAAAGGTGCTGATACATCCGGGAGAAGCCAAGGAGAAAGAAGTTTCAGAAATTGCCGAATTTCTTAAGGTGGAAAAAGAAGCAATATACCCCGTTCTTCCACCAGGAGGAATTTCCATCGTTGAGAAAGTTGAAAATTAGTAAGCCCACTTATTTTTGGTCATCGGCACTGCAGCTGCCAGGGCAACACATATTATTGCAATGCCTGCCCATAGAATAAACGGTTTATCGAATAGGAAAGAGAGCATCGCCTCGTATGCAATAGGTGAGATCGGACTAATGAAATTGTTGAGAAGAGAGAATCCGCCATAATACTCACCCCTCCTGTTTTCAGGAGCTATTCTACCTATTATGGAATTCATGGGTGGAGAGACGACATTCTCTCCAATTGTGAGGAAGATAACATCAACGAACAAGAGAGGTATATTTGTGGTTAGGCCAAAAATTAGGAAGGTCACTGCATAAATGACGAGTCCTATTGATACCCTGCTCATGTCCTGAAATTTATAGAACAATCTATTGACAGGAAGTTGAAGTGTTACAACGATTACCCCATTCGTGGCGAAAAGGAGGCCTATTAAGGTAGTGGAGATTCCGTCTACTCGTGAGAAAAATTGCGGAAGTATGTATGCCCACGGACCCATTGAAAAAAATGCCAACGAAAGTATTACGGAAATAAATAAGAACCTCCTGTCACCTCTGGGGAAAGAAATCATGCTTTTTCCCCTTGACACGTTCTCCTCCTTGTACTTGACAAACCTGTAAAATAACACAAGGCCGAAGAATTCAAGCACCATGGGTATCAGGGGAAGGATTGAATAGTTGAAGGAGACCACGTACCCTGATATAGCTGGCCCAAGCGAAAAGCCTACATTTGCTCCTATTCTGGTCAGACTGAATGCGTCTATTCTATCTATGTCGAGTGTTGTATCTGTAATTATTACCATGTCCGTCACGGATTGCAGTGTGGCAACAGCGGAAAATAGGACAAAAGTAAGATAAACTACATACTGAGAAAGGCTAAAGTACATGCCTATGAACATCACCAGAAATAGGAGTGACATCGCAGGGGGGAGGATAAGTGCTACCCTTCTTCTGCCAATGCTATCTATTAGGTTTCCTCCAAATAAACTGGCTGGGATAGCAGCGACGGATGACAGGAGGAAAAGAATTCCAACGTCCAGGTAACTGCTCCCCTTGTCAAGAAGATAGATTGGAATGAAGACCCATATACCGGATCTCCCCATAAGTCTCAGAAGCTCCGCTATGGAGACCGTTTGTACTATCCTATTCTTAGCGACATCCTTGGAGATTGGTAGGAGCATTTGTTCAGGTTAGGCGTTTTTTGGAGATAAATAATTATATTTAAAAAAAAGAGATTATTTCTTGCCAGGCATTCCGTCGCCCTTGCTGCCGGCCGCTTTATCTAGTCCCGCTAGGCTCATTGACCTTGTCTCAAATCCCTTCGTGTACCAAAGTGCAGTCATTGAAAGAGAGAGAACAAATATCAGCATGACGATGGACGATGTTACTATAAATGGCATAGTTCTGAATGTGAGAAGGCCAATTATGATCCCTGCTCCAACCCAAACAGAGAAACGAACTATTGACATGTATATGCCCCTTCTTCTTGTAGGGAATAGTTCAGGCTCCAGCATGCCTCTAGCGGCCCACGTAAGCTCCCCCGGAATGAAGAGAATTGTCATTATAGCCACCAGCAGCAGTCCAGCGGTAGAGCCTGTAGCCATTTCCACACCCATGAGTATTGCCCAGAATGCGACGAGAACTCCGTAAGAGAAGAGGGTGAACTTTTTCCTCGCAACTCTCTCCGCAAATGCCAGGCCGAAGACAACGCCTACGACTGCCATTGTAAGTCCTCCTATGACTGGTATCATTGTTGCCAGGCTCAATTGGAAATAGCTATATCCTACGCCATAGGAGAAATAGACAAAGGCAACATCCTGTGCTATGCCTATTATTATTAAAATTAGAAATCTGCTTGGAATTCCCATAGAGGGCCTTACAAGGTCAGCATTTCCATCCTGGATCTGCCAGGCATCTTCAACATCCATATTCGCCAGGCCCGTTACCGCTCTCCACGGAGCTGACTCATTGACAAACACCCATGCAACCGCTAGTGCTATAAGCGGGGCTACAAACAGAATTGCTATTGCGGTTTGTGTAATGGCAGCAGACAGATGAAGGAAGAGCGGTATGAACGTTATTGCAACGCCAACATTACCAAAGTTCTGAACTATAACCAAGGACCTTCCCCTAAGCCTTGCGGGAACCGCCTCGGCTATCATTGAAAGCACCGGGGTTTCTAGCCCTATTGCGGCCATTCCTATTAAAATAAACGATACAATCAATGCGTACAACGATTTTGACCAGAAATAGAAGATAATAATTCCCAGCAATATCATTGCCGTTGTTATCATGAAAGAACCCTTTCTGCCAATCCTGTCAGCTAGAGCACCAGAGAAAAGAGCTCCAACCCCCCCAGCTATATATGGAAGACTCAAACCAAGGAACGCATAGTTAGATGGCAACACCCCGCCAATCGCAGAAACTGGACCGTAGCTTTCTGCAACGCCATAAACGAGCATGCCCATGGCAAGGGCCACAAAAACAGCCCATGGAAAATGAGGGTTTCCTGGCCTATATGAACTAGTCACAACGTTCCCCTGAGATGGAACGTCTTTAATACCAGCTTGGACCATTACATTCGTATTATCTTCTCAATAAATACGTTTTTGTTAATTCTTTGTTGCATTGATCGTAGTAATTTTTACAAGGTAAATGACTTATCCTCAATTTCCATAACAATATTAATCTAGGGGAGATTTACAGACCGAGATATGAAGTATGCAGTTAAAATTTCAAACTTATTCTGGAGATTTCCTAACGTGACAGGCATAAGGAAGGAATATGCACTTAAAAATATAAATATTAGAATAGATAAGGGGGAAACTTATGGCATAACGGGCCCAACGGGTTCTGGTAAGACTACGCTTTGTTACTTTATAGCCGGACTTATTCCTCACAACATCCAGATACCGGAAGGCGAAACCCCCCTGTATGTAAGAGGAAGCATTTCAATTATGGGAAAGAGATCTTTGTGGCTTTCAAGAAAGGGAGGAAAGGAAGAACTGTTGACGTCAGATCTCCCGAAAAGCAGCGTAGGATTTGTAAGACAAGACATAGAAAGCCATTTCAGTGGGGTTCCAACATTAACGGAACTTAAGGAAAATCTCCTCAGGATTGGCCTTAAAGGGGAAGAAGCAGAAGAAAGCATAAATCGCGCCTTAAATCTTGTTAAGATTGATCCTCTTTCTCAAAAGGTTCTCGACGTGCCTCCGTCTAAGCTGTCAGCGGGAGAAAAGCAGAGATTAGCAATAGCAGGATGCATCGCTATGAAGCCAGACATTCTAATACTGGATGAGCCTACGTCAGATCTTGATCCCGCAAGTAGACAGCAGGTAATTGAAGCAATTTCTTCGCTGAAGCAAAGCGGTGACATGACGATAATCCTGGTTGAACAGGACAATGACCTACTTAGAAGTCTCGCAGACAGAGTCGCAATAATGAACAACGGGGAGGTGGTTGCAGAGGGCCCGCCTGAGAAACTATTCTCCAGGGACGACCTTAGATATTATTTTCAATCGCCAGAATTAACAGAGATCATTGGCACTGGTCGTGAAATAGAGGAAAGGATAAAATCTGTGGGCGCCGAAGGCTTCAAGGTCAAAAGATCAAGGATGGAAAAAGGAGCAGTTGTGATGAAAACTGACAGCCTAGAATATCGTTATGAGGACGGGACAAAAGCGGTTGATGATGTTTCTCTGAAGATTCGTAAGGGGGAATTTCTTGCGCTAGTTGGAGCAAATGGATCAGGAAAGAGTACGTTTTCTAAAATAGTTTCGGGAAAGCTTTCCGGATGGTCTGGAAGCATTAGCATTAACGGATCCAACGTATCTTCAAACAGAGAGTTATTCGGTCTAGTCGGCTATGTTTATCAGAATCCAGATCAGCAGGTCCTGGGAGGGAAATCCATAGACGTCATATACTCAGGGCTCCCCAAAATGAAGGAAGGAAAAGCTACAAAGGAAATGGCCCTGGATGTTCTTGCGAGAGTTAACTTAAAAGACAAAGCGACGGAAGACATCAATTCTCTAAGCAGGGGAGAAAAGAGAAGGCTTGCTATAGCTTCCGTTCTTGTTTCGAAGCCTGAGATTCTAATAGTGGATGAACCGGCAACTGGCCAGGATTACAAAGGAGCTTCAGAAATAATGGATCTCCTGACCGAATTGAACGGTAGCGGAGTTACGGTACTGATTATAACGCACGATATGAGGCTTGTAGCCGAATACACCAGAAGGGTCATAGTAATGAAAAAAGGGAAAGTGGTATTCGATGGTAGCCCCGAAAGACTGTTCCAGGACGACATTCTGATGAAAGATTCAAGTCTTGTTCCGCCACAGCTAGTAAGGATATCCAGACGGCTCAGGGATTCGGGCGTAATAGGAGATATACTCCTGAACGCAAAGGAGTGGTTAGAGCTATTTAGGTTCGAAAGCGAGAAGAAGAAATTTGAGGCCATGAAGTTTCCCGAACTTAAAAGGTACGCAAGGGAACTGGCATCAAAGATTCTTTCGAAATACGGCAGGCCGGATGGAATCATATACATTGAACGTGGCGGGATGGTTCTAGGCAGGCTGCTCAGCGATTTCCTTTCTGTTAGGCAGGTTTATCCACTGAGGGCCAGTTACTACACAGACGATGGAATTCCCATGGCTCACGTGCACGTAGGCACATTTGAATACTCATTATCGGAAAATGATGGCTACTTCCTTTTAGTTGATGACATTGCAGACACAGGAAAGACACTGAAAGCCTCATTTGAAATGTTAAGGGAAAGGACAAACAAGAAAATAGTCACCGCAACTCTTGTGTATAAGCCTCAATCCATATTAAAGCCTGATGTGTTCGCATACGTAGTCGACAATAATACCTGGATAGTCTTTGATTACGAAGAGACAGAAACGGTGAGACGCTTCATGAGAAAGGGCAACAGGGAAGGACTTAAGTTCATGAGGGAAAACTTCTGACTGTTGTTTGGAATTGACAGCGAACAAAGATTAAACGCTATGATTGCATGAAGGTTTATGCCAGAACTTAAAGGGATTATTACGCCAACAATAACCCCAATGAAAGGTGATGCGTTGGATTATGATGCTGTGGATTCGCTCATCGAATTTCTGGGAAAAACAGGAGTCAATGGCATATATCCTATGGGTTCAACCGGCGCATTTCCAATCATATCCGTGGAGCAGCAGGTAAAAGTTCTAGAATATTTCATGGATAAGAAAAAGCCTAATATGTACTTCCTTGCCGGTGTGGGTAGAAACTCATTCGACGAAACACTTACAATGGGATTATACGCCAAGGAGCTAGGCGTTGATGCGGTATCGATTGTAACCCCCTACTATCTCAAAGTTTCCCAGGAGGTGCTATTCAGATACTACGAGAGGCTGCTCTCTCAAATAGACATACCCGTGCTGATATACAACATACCGCAGAACACAAGCAATAACATCGATTCCGTAACGCTCAAGAAACTTAGAAGCCAGTTCAGTCACCTTCAGGGCATTAAGGACAGCAGCGGAAATCTTTCAAACTTTTCCTCTCTTTTGTTCAACGCAGATAAGGATTTCAAGGTATTCCAGGGACAGGATGATGTACTTCTTCCCTCACTTGTTATGGGAGCTGCGGGCGGTATATGCGGAACGTCAAATTTCTCGGATCTCTCTGTCAGAGTATTCAATGCTTTTCAGTCGTCCAATTTCGAATTGGCTAAGAAGCTTCAAGCTGCGCTCACTGAAATGAAAAGGCTCACCAATTCATACGATTTCCCGCAGGCCCCTTTAGCAGCCTTCGTCGAATTAGTTTATCATAATGCTACTTCGAGCCCATTCCCGCTTGTGGATCTTGATCAGGAGACGAGAGTTAGCTTCGCAAAAAAAATAGGAGAGGTATTGGCAAAATTAGAAACATAACGTATAAGTTAGAGATTTCCTATACTGACATATGAAAAATATGGAAAAATTTGGGGACTCTGATAGAGTCGAAGATTTAAGAACACTCAATTGCGGTGAGCCTTATATATACATAAAGGGCGCTATCAGGCTCGCCTCAAGGGAACTAAAACCAGGGCAGACACTTACCCTGGTTGTTCCAAAGGAAAAGTGGGTTATACAGGATGAAACGTTCAACTCAATCTTAGAATCGTCTGGTTTTGAGATAGTGGACAGCTCTTACGATCTGAACGTTATTCATAAACTAAGGAAGAAATAGGTATGAGATGCTTTCTGTTCATGATAGGTTTCACTCAATCCGATAGGTCTAACATTTGTGTCGTGGAGGAGAACGTGAAGGCAGCAGTTGAAGAATTTATAAACGTTGATCCTTCGGACAGATGGACAGTGGAAGATTTGATTTCCAAGTTTGGCAGGAAGGAAGCAATAACCAAAGACGATCAGACCGTAGGGTATATACTCATATCAATACCGGAAAAAACAGTTGAGATGAGTCTAAGTTACGATGATGGTAAAGGACTGGTGGAAAGTCTCAGAGAAATAGCAGGAAAACAGGGGTATAAGTTGGTTACTTGAACATGACAACTAAATCTTGTATCTTTTTTATCTTTAGGTACTCCCATCCACTCGTTAGTTCGTCTTCCTTTCCCAAACCATAAGATGCCCAAACAGCCCTTATTCCTGACTCCAAAGCGCTTTTGACATCTTCAGCTCTGTCGCCTATGTAGTAGATGTTCTTACGTTCAATTCCAGATTCCTGTGCTATCAAGTTTAGCCCGTGTGTTTTACTCTGAATTGGCCTGTCCCCGCAAACTATATATTTGAACGATACGCCACTGAAGAATGCCTTGATGATTTCTTCAGTAAGTTTGAAATCTTTTAGGGTCAAAATGCCCAAGATGTTTGATTTCTGGAGTTTTAACATTGCCTCTCTAGCCCCATCCACGGGCCTTGTATCTTTAGCAAACGTGGAAAGGTAGCAAGCCCTATATTCCTCCAGAATCCTACTTACATCTTCTTTTCTAACGCCTCTAGCTACAAGCGCTTGAGACAATTTCAATACGCCAATAAATTCCGATATGTCATCAATCTCGTATCCGAACTTCGAAGATGCCTCTATTAAACATCTCGTTATAGATCTTACGGAATCTATGATAGTACCGTCAACATCAAATACGAGGAGATTTTTCACCCTCCTGAATATTGCGTCTTGTAAAATAATTTGCCTAAATGTGGGTTGCAATACGTTGTACATAAAGATTATTAACTTTACTATAATAACCTAAAAAGGTGAACGTAAAATGCCTTTGCTAAAAGATAAAGACAAGAAATATTTAGAGGACGAATTCAAGAAGAATCTCAAAAGTCCAGTGAAACTTTATGTTTTCACTTCTGAGGATGACTGCCAGTATTGCGAACAGACAGTTCAGATAGCCCAAGAACTGGAAGAAACCTCAGATCTCATAGAAATGGAGCATCTAGAACTAGACTCAGAAAAGGCAAAGAAATGGGATATAGAGAAAGCACCGACCACTGTTGTTACCAGGAAAGATGACGAGAATCCCAGGATAAAGTACATAGGCATCCCAATGGGTTATGAATTCTCTTCCCTGGTGGAGGATATAAGAAGAGTGTCAAGGAATGATCCTGAACTCGACTCCGCAGTTAAGGAGAAGCTGGAGGAGGTAGACAAGCCAGTAAAGATCCAGATATTTGTGACTCCGACTTGCCCATACTGTCCAAGAGCTGTCGGGACAGCGCACAAATTTGCCATAGCAAACAGCAATATAACGGGGGAGATGATTGAAGCAACAGAGTTCCCGGCGTGGGCAGATGAATGGGGGGTTTCCTCGGTACCTCACATCGTGATAAACGGAGACGTACAGTTCGTGGGAGCCTACCCGGATGAGAATTTTGTTGACTATGTTCTTGAGGCCTATAAAAAGGCTGGAAAAGCATCCTCGTGATTGCACAGTAAATCTTTAATTCCAGAGAGCATGTCGACTCTGGGGGCCGTAGCTTAGCCTGGCAGAGCGCCTGGCTCATAACCAGGTGGTCGTCGGTTCAAACCCGATCGGCCCCACTTTTTTGAAAATGAATATGTATTCATGTTTGAAGACAAAGAATCCACCGACTAGTACTCTATACCTCCAAAGGGCGGATTTTCCTTTCTTTGTCCTTGTATCCCCGTAGCTTTTGACTACTATGTTTACGAGTTTAAACCAGTGTTTCAAGGTCTTATCCATCAGCCTAAAGCCAATGGGAATCGACTCTCCCATTGAGTATTTGTCGCCAACCACCAGTTCTAGATATCCTCCTCTCCTAATCACTGGCTTAACATTGAAGACAGCATTCGAAAATTCTATGGTGAACTCATCCAATGAAGAAGAGGATGATAAATCCCGAGGATCGCTGCTGAACTTTATAGTATCGTAGTAAGGTTGATGTAGAATAGCCAATGGAACGTTTTCAATTCACTTTTCTGCAAAGAATTCCTTGAAGTCAAAGGACGTGCTATCCCCGTAAATGAGTTTCCACTCGGATCCTTCGTCTTCACTGTCAATAAGAGACCCGGCCTTCCTTATAATGTCGTCGCTAAGTTCAACTCCGATGCATTTTCTGTTAAGGCGGAGACTCTCTATTATCGTCGTTCCGCTTCCAGCAAATGGGTCAAAAACCCAGTCACATCTCTTTATGTACCTAAGAATGAGCTGTCTGGGAACATGAGGAACAAAGTTGCCACAGTACCAGCCTAAATGAGATCCTGAGGCATTTCTCCTCTCAAATATCCAGATTTTCCATTTGCAGTTTCATACCTCTTTTCAAATACTACGAACATTTCTATGTATCAGTTCTCTTATTTCAGGGACCTAGGCAAAGTGATCAATGCTGTCAGATCCTTCTACAGCTTTAGAAAGAGATTTCCCATTGCAATATTTGCCATAATATAGATTATTGCAAATTGCAACACTGCCTGGATGCCGGAAAGCCTGAAATTGACCATGGCTAGCCTTGTTATCTTCTTAGGGTCTGGTTGTTTCTTTCTTAGTTCTAGGAAGATGCGTAGTTCGTTTGGCAGAAATATGCCAAATCCCTGCAAGATAAGTACCACGACAATTATGCCCGCTGCGATGATAGCTGGATATCGAATGTTGAATATCCCCTCATATGTAGCCAAATAAATTCCGCATGTAATTGCCAGAGACGCTATGGTTGGCATAAAGAAGAGCATCGTCGGCACAAGTCTCTTAATGAATTCTATCCTTGCGCTGATTGACATCTTTCTTATCACGCCAGCAATTATTAAGCCCATGAAAAGGTCCACGCCTGTCCAGGTACCACCAAGTAAGACGTGTGCATAATCAAGAATAGTTATATTTTTAAACAAAATAATAATAGCTACTACTATTGACGGTATTACCACTATGAGGAACGACATTGGTTTCAATATGCTATCATCTTTTTCACTCAGCTCCCGATTTGAATTATCGTCAGATGCCTTTTTAATAGAGTATTCTGAATTGCGCAATGTTTTGTTTTAGTAAACCTGGTATTTTAATGAGGTGTTAGCATATTTATAAAAAAAATACTAAATATTTTGAGAATTAAAGTTCTGTACGGCTGCAAACCGCAGAAAGATGTAGCCGAATAGGTGAGAAATCACAACACTGCTTTATCTTGCAGTGGGATTAAGAAGTGATGGGAGAGATCAAAAATATTTGGGCTATGAATAGAATTGTACGGGCGCAAGGGGATTTGAACCCCTGACCTACGGCTTAGGAGGCCGTTGCCCTATCCAAACTAGGCCATGCGCCCACTAAAAAAGGAAATGTTTTCAAAGTTTAAAGATTTGGGAACATCCAGTGATGAGAAATAGCTACATCTCTCATCTGAGGTATGATTCCGGGACCTGTTTTAAGTTATTCCTTATTGCGTCAACGCTCTTCGCCAGTTTCTCTTTCTGCTCTGAATTAAGATCCACTTCTACAACTTTTTCAACACCGTCTTTCCCCAGTATTATCGGAACCTCAGCGAAAACTCCATGATAGCCGTACTCCCCATCAAGAAGAACACTAGCTTCGAGGGCAGTTTTCCTATCGTTCTTTATGGCGTCAACCATTACGGTCAGGCCTCCCGCTGGCCCCCAATTGCTGCTGAATTTTCTCAAATTCGTTATGTCTGCCCCTGCATTTATTGTATTCTTGACTACATCTACGTACTGTGCGTCGTTCAGCATGGATTTGAGGCTTTTTCCGTATACAAAGGAGAGCTCCGGTACAGGGTACATGTTCTCCCCATGCTGACCCAACACGAGCGGAGTTATTGCAGAAGGCGAAACCCCAATATATCGTGAGGCATAATATGCCATTCTTCTAGAATCAAGGACGCCACTGAATCCTATAACCCTGTTCCTTGGGAATTTAAGTTTGTTAAATAGAACAGCAACCATTACGTCAAGCGGATTGGTTGTTACTATAACTATTGCGTTAGGCGCATATTTCTTAACATTTTCTGCTGCAGCTGATACTATTTCCGCATTCTTTGCGGCAAGCTCTTCCCTTGTCATTCCTGGCTTCCTAGGAAGGCCAGCAGTTATCACAACGATATCGCTACCCTTTATGACATCATAGCTATTTGAACCTGTGACAGAAACGTCCAGTCCTAAAATTGCGGCCGTATGATTGAGATCGAGTGCTTCACCTTGAGGCAGTCCTTCCACTATATCCACCAAATTAATTCTATTATCGAGTTCCCTGAGCATGAACATTGCTGCTGTCGTAGCTCCAACTCTTCCAGAACCTATTATTGAGATCATAAATAACAATCCAGGCAAGCCTAATAAGCTTTTTTAGCTGCGCTTTCCATTCTTAACATAGACACCGCTAATATAGTGCGGGATAAGTCCGAATATCTCAGATCCGAGACGCCTATGTTTATCGTTCTTCGGGTTAGTCAGAAATGGTCGCTTTAAGCCGGTAGTTTTATCTTGCTTTCCTTGATCTTGCCGACAAAGGCTCTCATCTTTTCAGCTAGATCGTCGTCTACAAAATGCTCAAAGAAGCATGCCCTCTCTTTGGCAGTATCGTTATCGCATCCCATAAGTCTAAGAAGTTCATAGATCGAATTTTCCTTTTTATTAAGATTGTCGAGGAGTTTCCTACCTTTTTCCGTAAGAGTCATCCCCCTGTATTTCTGATAGTTAATCAGTCCATCTTCCGCTAGCTTTGTCAGCATCTGGGAAACAGAGGCGGGTGTTACTTTTAGGTGCTCGGCAATCTCAAGAGGTCTGGCGTATCCCTGCATCTTTATGAAGTAATCGATAGATTCAAGATATTTTTCCCTGTCCTCGTTGGTTTTCACCCTCCTAAATTATTTAGGAATTATTAACGTCTTCGCATAAAATTTAAATATTTCCCTTGAAGGTCGAAGGTACAGCTTGCTCCGAATTTGTTTTATTCCGTCTTTTCGTCTTAGGGGAGAATTTGCACATATTCAATTGATCTTTAATATGTGCTGCCCAATCTTGATTTTGACAAAAAGTTGAATAATGCGAAAAAGAATTCAGGATAGTGCAAGGTTCCATTGAGATTCCTCGTTTAGAGGGAATCGCCAAAGAGGTCAGAAAATTAATTGTTGAGATGACTTACGAGGCAAAAAGCGGGCATCCCGGTGGTTCATTGAGCGCTACAGAAATACTCACATATCTTTATTTCAAGGAGATGAACATTGATCCCGCGCGGCCAAACTGGGAGGATCGTGACAGGTTTGTTCTATCAAAAGGGCATGCCACTCCTGTCCTCTATTCCGTACTGGCACTGAGGGGTTTCTTTGACAAGACACTCCTTCACGGTTTCCGCAAAATAAACTCCCCGTTGCAGGGTCATGCCGTTAACCATGTGCCTGGAGTTGATATCACGGCGGGATCACTGGGCCAGGGCCTAAGCAATGCAATAGGTCTAGCCTTGGGTGCTCGCATCGATGGCAGGAATTACAGGGTATTTGCGATGATCGGTGATGGAGAGTCGGACGAGGGAAGCATATGGGAAGCTGCCCTCTTTGCAGCTCATCAGAAGGTTTCTAATCTGATAGTCTTTCTCGACAGAAACATGATACAGCTCGATGGCTTTACTGAGGACATACTATCTCTTGGAAATCTGGAAGAAAAATTCCGCTCGTTCGGTTGGTCTGCCATCACAATAGATGGTCATTCTTTTTCGGAAATTGGGAAGGCCATGGAATGGGCAAGGCAAACCTCTGGCCCAAAGATTGTCATCGCAAGGACAATCAAGGGCAAAGGCGTAAGATACATGGAGAACAACCCGGAGTATCACGGGAAGCCTCCACCAAATGAAGAGATGTTAAAGGAAGCTATAAAGGAAATAGAGGGGAATTAGTATGGGACCAGAACTGACGTGGCTTCCAAATTTATTGAATACGTTTGAAAAAAAAAGCATGAGGGAAGCTTATGGAAATGTCCTAGTATCAGTTGGCCAGGACAGGAGAGTAGTTGTTTTGGACGCTGATCTGTCAACGTCTACCCACACAGTTATGTTTCAGAGGGAGCATCCCGACAGGTTCTTCAACGTGGGCATATCTGAGAACAACATGATAGGGGTGGCTTCTGGTCTTTCCTGGACAGGCAAGAAGGTTTTTGCCTCTTCGTTCGCCGTTTTTGTTACCGGCAGAGCTTACGATTTGATAAGACAAAGCGTGTGTTATGCAGACAGCGACGTGAGGATCGTTGCGTCACATGCGGGCCTTACGGTTGGAGAAGACGGGGCTACGCATCAGATGCTTGAAGACATAGGGCTCATGTCTGGCCTTCCGAATATGAAAGTAATAGTTCCGGCTGATGCAAGTGAGACAGAAGAAGTAGTCAGGTACATATACGAGAACAGAGGCCCATTTTATGTGAGGCTGTCTAGGGAAAAGGTTCCCGTTATCAAAAACCTGCCGGAATTCAAATTTGGCAAGGCGCAAGTGTTAGCGGACGGAGATGATGTGTCAATATTCGCAACGGGAGTGATGGTCTCTGCTGCATTGGCTGCCTCATCTCATCTAAAGTCGATTGGAATCTCTGCAAGAGTATTCAATTCCTCAACGATAAAGCCCTTGGACGGAGATGCGGTGATCAAGGCTGCAAAGGAAACCGGAAGGATCGTAACTGCAGAAGAGCACAGTATATACAATGGTCTTGGGAGCAGGGTTTGCGAGGTAGTTGCAGAAGGCCATCCAGCGTCAGTTGAAAGGGTGGGAGTGGAAGACGTCTTTGGAGAATCAGGAAAGTCCTGGGAACTTATGGATAAATATGGATTAAACCCACTCGGCATAGTAAGAAAAGTTGAGAAATTAATGAAGGTGAGCTCATGAAGTTCTTTCTTGACACGGCTAATTTGAAGGAGATAGAAGAGGGCGTCTCTTGGGGGTGTGTGGATGGAGTTACCACGAATCCAACTCTTATCTCAAAAGAGCTAGGTGAAAGCTTAGATTTTATAACGCTTGTTTCCAGGATCCTCGATATGGTCGATGGACCCGTATCTCTTGAAGTAACATCGACGCAAGCCCAGGGGATGATAGAGGAAGCAAAAAGACTGAAAAGCATCGGAAAGAACGTAGTCGTCAAGATTCCGACAACTGTTGAAGGATTAAAGGCGCTTAAAGTCTTGAAGAGGGAAGGCATTGAGACAAATGCCACCCTTGTTTTTTCCGTTAGTCAGGCGCTTCTTGTAGCGAAGGCCGGAGCTACATATGCATCCCCATTTGTCGGAAGGCTCGATGACATTGGGGAAGACGGAATGGCCCTTATAGACGATATTAAGAGAGTCTACGAAAATTATAATCTTGGGACGAAGATAATAGTGGCCTCAATAAGACACCCAGTTCACGTCAGAACTGCAGCCCTTATAGGAGCTGACATAGCTACCATGCCATTTGATGTTTTCAAAAAATTGATAGTGCATCCGAAGACCGACGAAGGGCTGAAAAGATTCATGGATGACTGGAAGAAGATAGATAAAGAAAAGATAAGGTTCTAATGTCAAAATTTACAGTAATCGCAAGTCCTCCAGATCTTGATTCCGTCGCGTCTGTATATCTGCTTAAGAGAGCAATTGGGAATGACGTTGACGTAAAGTACCTCGATCATGCCGTTATAGAAAAGTCTGAGGCCGATTATATCATTGATTCGCCAAACGGCCTTGCCCGGATATCAAGGTTTGATCATCATGAAACGAAGGAAAAAACATGCTCTGCTATGAGGATAGTAGAGCATTTTAAGATGGGGGAACCAGAAAGGAGGCTAGCAGAAGCAGTATGCTGGCAGGACAACGCCGGATGGAAAGATCTGAACAGGGATGGAATGGACAATCTGCTTGACACGCTTCTCAAGAGTTTTCTTGCATCTGGCGAAAAGACTGAAGATATAGACATCTTCTTCTCCAGAGCGTTCGATGTCCTCCTGAAAAAATTCCAGGTTGATGAAAGGCTTTCCAGACAGGCCGACTATAACATATTATTCAGAAGCGAGGACGGGAGCGTAATAGCTGTGAATGGAGAATTCCCAAAGGATCTCTTATTTCACAAATACAAACCTAGGTTTCTCGTAAAAGTTTCCAGGTTCGGAATTTCTGTGACTAGATCGGCTTTATACGATACCCCTGATCTTAACGATTTTGCCTACTTATTGGAAAAACTTGACAGGGATCATTTTGATAAGTGGTTCATACATCCGCAGGGTTTTTATATAGGATACTCAATCGATCCCGAATCTTCAGAAGCAATACCTCTAGATCCAGTTCTGTTGGCCAAAAATATTGCACTTTTTGTGGCGGAGAAGGGTTGATTTTTCTCTGCAATATTTAAGAAAAAATTGATAACGAATAAGCACTTACCCGATATGCAAAAATTCAAGGACGTACAGTCTGAGGCACCTGTAGCGAATTACAGGCTAGACAGGGTAGGCCTGACGAACGTGATGCGGCCTATAACCGTCTACAGGAACAGGAAGACAATAACCCTGATACCAACATTTAAGGTTTTTGTCGATCTCCCGCCATCAAGGAAGGGAAGCGACCTTTCCAGGGACATAGAAGCTGTTGAAGATGTGGTTGAAGGAGAGGTCGAAGGAAGGACAAAGGGGATAGAATACGTTGCGGAACTGATAGTTGAGAAATTGCTTAGCAGGCATCCGTATGCTACATCTGCGGAAGCTGAATTGGCTGCTGATTATTTCCTCGAAAGATCTAATCCCAAAGGAAGGAAGACAACAGAAAAATATGTAATCAGGGCCAAGGCGGTAAAGAAAGACAAGCTGAAAACTGTCAGGTACATAGGTGTTACAGCAACGGGAATAACCGTGTGTCCATCTGCAATGAAAACTGTTTCAACGCTCACCAACAGAAACAGCGATGCACCACCATTCATTTCTCACAACCAGAGAAATGACGTTACAATACTCATAAGCGTTCCGGAGGGATGGGACATAGAGGTGAACGAGCTCATCGACATAGCGGAGAAGTCTATGAGCGCACCCACGTACGAGCTCCTGAAGAGGGAGGAAGAAGGTCTTTTGGTACTTCAGGCACATGAAAATCCAAAATTCGTGGAAGACGTTGTCAGGGATGCGGTTAAGCTTATAGTTGAAAAATACAGAGAAATGCCTGACGACGTATATGTTGACGTTACAAGCGAGAGCTTCGAAACAATACATAAACACAATGCATTTGCCGAAAAATCAGGAACGCTTGGGGAATTGAGGAGGGAAATTAACTAGTCAGCTCCAAAATCTCCTGTTCTTTGCAAACTCAACCTCATTCGTAAGAACTCTTTCAATGAGTTCGTTTTCGCTCCTGACCGGCACCTCTAGTATTCTTGACGCGGTTTCAGGACCTATTCCATGCGCTGCCAGAACAATCAGTGCCCGCTCTTCATACATCCTAAGTAGATGGTAGGACGTTCTCAGTTTGTTCATCTTCTCCGGCGTCACATTCTTAATATCGTCTATTTCATAAGGTTTGATAGGAGCAATGCGAGGGCTGCTGCAGAATATGCACCTCCTCTCCTTCATCTCCGAAACCCTTCTCTTGAAGACCCTGTGACATGTCAGGCAATAAAATCCCATTTCTTCAGAAATTAGCCTCCTTTTCACTGCCTCTAGTATGGGGGCAGTAGGCCGAATGGGCATCATTTTCTCCTTCAGATTGGCCATATATAGTTTCGAAGAATCGCTAAACGAACTAGAAAACTCAATCTTCATACTTCCACTCGTTATCCTCTTACCTATTTTGGAAAGAGCTTCGAGATCAAGATAGTCCCACTTGAATTTTTCAATTGCTTCCCTATAGAATGGAGTATCTCTGTGCATATTGAATATCTTATCCATCCTTATTTTGGTGTAGTCGCTATCCTTGGATAAAATACCAAATTTTTTGGCGACGTTAACGGTGCTATACAGAAAAGTTCTAGATTTCTCAATGAATGAATCAAAGTTGTTTATTTCAGACGAAATGTTATTTACGATGTCAACGACCTCTTCTCCATTATATCTTGAATTCCCCTGTACCATGATGTGATATGGGGATGTATCGAAGAGAAATGATTCCCCATATTTTTCGGAGAGACGGAACGTGATGAGAAGAGCTAGCGAGTAGTTTGCCTTGCTCCCCCCAGTGATCTGGATAATTGTTGTTACTCCCTCCTTTTCAATCCTTACTAGTCTGTCATTTCCAGCAATTGATCTGAATTTAGATATCTTATCTGCTGTGAATTGATCTACATTCACTCCAATTGTTTTTTCCCTTCTTTCCCTGCCCACCTCCATTGCTACCTCGAATGGTACTGGAATCTCTTCTCCTGACCAACTTGGGGGAACAGAGATGCCGTGAATGTAGTCCACATAGATGTACCTATCTTTTATGTTCAGCACTCTCCAAGTACTGCCCTTAAGAATGAAAGTCGAACCTATGTCTATTTCAGTTGCAACGTAGCCCTCATCAAGAAAACCTATGATCTTGTTGCTTGATGACTCCTTGACAACAAATCTTTTTTCGTCTGGAATCATAGATATGTTTTCAATGAAGTATTTTAGAGTCCTTCCACTCTTGAATAACAACTTTTTCTCTTCATCGTATTTAACCAGACGCACTGAAGAGAGGAACGATGCAAGCTCTTCCAGCTCTTGGAAGCTGAGAGATGAGAAGTTTGACACCCTTTCGCAAATTCTTAGTATTTCTTCAAGCGAAACGTTTTTCTCAGCATTAACAATTGATACAAGCTGATTCGCGAGGACTATCATTGGTTTTTCCCTGATCGCCACGCTCTCGATAAAATTCTGTTCGGCAAACCTTGCAATGACTGAACCCTCTTCCGCCTCTATTTCGTTCATTGCAACTATGCTACCCCTAGACACATCCTGAATTCTGTGCTTTCCCCTGCCCACTCTTTGTACCAATCTTATTACCTGGCGAGGCGAGTTGACCTGAACCACGTAATCTACAGCTCCTATGTCAATTCCCAGTTCCATGCTTGAAGTGCATACGATCCCCCTGAGTTTTCCCCTCCTGAAATCCTCCTCTATTCTAGTCCTTACATCTCTTCCGAGGGAGCCATGGTGAACGTCAACCATGATATTCTCGTCAACCAGCCTCAATCTCATTACGATATCTTCAGCAGTTGTCCTAGTATTTGAAAAGACGATAAACTGTTTCCCCGTTTCGTAAAGTTCGAGAATATATTTTATGACTTCTGCATAGTTTTCATCTGCACCAATAAGGTCCCTGAACTCCGGGGAAGCAATTTTAGGTATTGAGACGTTTATTTCATACTTCTTCCTCACGCCTGTTGTTATTACTTTATATCTTTTATCATTAAAAAGAGATTTTGCGACATGTTCAGGATTTCCAACTGTTGCAGAAAGAGCAATCATTTTGAAGTTGCTATATTTTTCCATTCTTGCAATGGCAAATAAAAGCTGCCACCCTCTTTCGTCGTTCATCAGCTCATGAATTTCATCCACGATAACGTAGCGGACTGAGGATAGGTGGTTCCTTATCCTTCTGCCACTTACAATCAACTGTAGGGTTTCCGGCGTTGTTATTAATACATCCGGAGGGTGAGTCATTTGGTATCTTCTCTCGCTCTGTGTACTGTCACCGTGCCTAACCCCAATCTCCAATCCAAACGAGGATGCGTAAAAATCAATTCTCGAGAGAATGTCTCTATTAAGGGCTCTGAGAGGAGTTATGTAAATTGCGCCAAAGCCCGCTCTCTTACCTTCTTCCCTAAGCATATGGAAGACAGGAAGAACTGCCGCCTCCGTTTTCCCGCTACCGGTTGGTGCAGTAAGTAGGACGTTGTCGCCTTCAAGTATCACCGGTATCGCCACTTTCTGCGGCTCCGTAAAATCCCTAAAACCCCTTTGATGCAATATCTCCAGTATGTCATTCAATTTCTGACCAATCATTCGCAGGATCTCTGTATCCTTTTCCTGAATATATGTGTAATCAAGAAAATTATTTAAGCTCTGCTTGACTTGCGCCACGATGCTGGGAAAGTTAAGCTTGAAACCGTATGGGATCTATGAAATAAAGGATCTAACGCACGGAGAATCCGATAGTTTTAAGATATCAAGTTTCAAGATGAGGCCTGAGGATGGGAAAAATTTCGATTTTAAGCCAGGGCAGTTTTCCTCGCTCTTTCTCAATCCTAATGACAAGCTGTTCAGGTCCTATTCCATAGCTTCGTCACCTCTTGATGACCATATGGAATTCATGATTGAAATGATAAATGGAAGGTTCACAAGCCTTCTGGCTAAGCTGAAGGTAGGGGACAGGTTATACGTCACAGAACCAAGAGGTGCATTTATCTTTGATCCGGAGGTTAGAAAAGGCTCACTTTTTTTAGCGGCTGGGATAGGGATAGCGCCATTTTTTTCAATCCTGAGATACCTCAAACAGAAGGGAATAAGAAAGGACATATATCTATTTTACAGCATAAAGCATAGGGACGACATTGTGAATAGGAGCGAACTTGAAAGTTTCTCGGAAAATGGTCTTAGGATCATATACACGGTAACAAGGGACCCGGAGGATCCTTCCTGGAAGGGGGAAAGGGGAAGAATAAACATGGAGATGATAAAGAAACACGTCCCAGATTTCAGGGAGAGAGATGTCTATCTGTGCGGAGGTATAAAATTTGTTAAAGACATAGTCGCAGAATTTGTTGCAGAAGGATTCAATGACCAAGATATAAAAAGAGATATATGGGGAGAATAAAAAATTAAAAAAATTGCTCACTTGTACGTGAGCGAATAGTATATTATGAATGAAGTTCCCACTGCTGTGTTTAGCGTTGGTGTCAGGCCTGATGGATTGAGGGCTGTGCTGTAGTAGAGAACGCCTATAGGCTGTGTGGTTCCTACGTAAAGACATAGCTCAGCAGCTATTTTTTCTGCCTGGAAATAGAGATTTGTTATCTCAGTTCCGTTCGTTGCCTCGTTGGCCTGGGCGAGCAGATCCCACATCTTTGTTATGTTTGCCCACTGGGCAGCGTAATCTGCGTTCTTTGTCGGGCTAAACGTTGTCACCGTGCTGTTGTAGAATAGGCCGTCGGGATAAGTGTAAATACCGTATTCCTGGAGTTCTGGTGCCACGAAATCAGTTGGGTTAGGATAGTCATCTATCCATCCGAGGAAGTAAATTGGCATTATGTTCTGTCCAGGCCCAACTGTTGAATATTGTACTGTGTACGCAAACGGTATGTCAACAGTCTGCATCTGTATCTTTCCACCGCTCATTGCAGATAGTGCGTTTTCCCAGACTGTGTACATCTCATCCTGGGGTGGCTGGCCCTCAGAGTTGAATGCAGGGAAGTTCCAGGTCCCGTTGTTGTATCCGGATTGATTGTAGTAGAACCTTGCTAATGTAAGGTTGTACTGTATTGCATACTGGGATATGTTAGATGGATAGTACTCGATACCTGGTGGCAGTATTCCAGTTATCTGGTTCATGAAGTATTCACCGGAACTGTATTCTGCTACGTTTATGTAGTAAGAATAGTTGAAGGCGTAGCTAAATGCCTTCCTTATACTCAGATTGTCGAAGAATCCTGGCCATATGTTTATTGATGAATCATAAGATTTCGCGCCTGTAACATTTATGTTCATATTGAAGGCATAGAAGAAGTCTGACATCTCCGATGCTGTTGCGGCTGCTATTACTCCCTTCTTTATGAGAGCCTGCGCCTCAGGTGTTGCGTCTGGAGGATATGCACCTGCTGCGAACTGCGCTGTACCAGAAGCTAGGTCTTCTTGGGCTGTAGCCTCGTTTGTTAGGTACTCCAGCTCTACCTTAGGTATGAGTGCTGATCTCGCAGGAAGCTGTGAACTTGTCTGGTTGTAATATGGATTTACTGTAAGTACGACCAGCTGGGCTGCTTCGTACAGCGATAGCTCGTAGGGCCCACTTCCCATCGTATTGTATTCAAGGAATGTGTTGAAGCTTCCTTCTACTCCGTATATTTCAAAGTTTGCGTACGAAGAGCTGGTATTCTGTGGAAGTGTTGGTTGTGGTGCAGTGTGATTGTTAGCTATGAGCCAGTTGTAATCCATTATGTACGATGCAACTGGACCAGCTAGGAGCTGCAGGAAATAAGATGCGGCACCAAAGTTCTGTACCTGATATGATTGATTTAGAATTCCATAGCTTTGTCCCGCGTATGTGGCTGTAGTATTAGGTAACCATGTTGGAGTGGAAGGTAGGAGATGGAATGTCACGGAATCCGTTGCGTTATTCCACGTTATAGCGTGGTGTATCCAGTAGAAGCTGAGATTGAACGGTCCATATATTGTTGGTGCGGGCAGCAATGCGTGGGCTATTATCCAGCCTGGGGTTCCCGGATCATTTGAGAATAGTAATGTTCTTAGGAGAGATTCGTAGACGTCGTATGGAGTAGCGTGATCACCGTTTGAGAAAGTGGCAGAACTGTTTATGTAGAACGTCCAGTTAAGGTAGTTGGAGGTCACCTCTCCGTTCGCAACTGTTGGAACGTATTTCGCTATGACAGGATGGAATTCCGTTAGTGAAGTTCCGTTGTAATAAATAAGAGGCTCGTATATCTCATACAGCACTTCGTAAGAAACGGTATCATAAGCTATTGCAGGATCAAGGGTCCTTGGACCACCCGGTACATATTCCGCATTAAGAAGAACATTCTTGTTAACGGCGGATGTGGTTGTAGGCACTCCAATAGTGTAGTTGCCTACCGCGACGGTGAGAATATAAGAACCTGTAGCTGTTGTTGTTCCACTCACTGTTGTTGTCGTGAGGTTAACAGTGTGTAGGCCAGGTGTATTAAACGTCAGATTGACTGTTTCAGGTATCTTGGTGTTATTATCTGGTATAATTTGAGCACCGTTATCAACATTCCACACAAATGATTTGACCTTGAACGAAACGTCGCCCGGAACTGGTGAACCTACAGTAACTGGTATGCCTGCAAGCGTACCAGCATACGTTAAATTAATCCACCCTCCCAGAGCTAAAGTTGCATTACCGTTTTGGGAAGATGCCTCAATTGCGATTGGGCCGTAAATTGCAGCAGGATTCGGGCTTAAGGGCGGGTTCACAGTTATCTGTAGCAGTGAGGCATTGCTTGTGGCTGTAGATGTGGAATTCGTTGCATAAACTGATACTAAATAGCTACCGGGAACAGCGTATGTGTGAGTGACAACACCGTTTCCGGATGTCAAGGTATCTGTTGTTCCGTCACCGAAGTTCCAGACCATCTTAGTCCATTTAAAAGAAGATGGTATACTTGGGGTAAAAGTGGTAGGCGTTCCCGCCTGGGTCGTTACGCCTGATGTAGTCACGGTTATCGCTAGAGTTGTTGGTACTGGTTTCTTTGAGGGTGTAGGATGATATGTCACCACGACAACCACTGCCGCTATGACGATTATCACAACCACAACAACCGCTATCCATTTTGCTGCCGAGCTCCTCTTAGGCTGAGGAGGAGCAGGCTGTGGACTTTCCTGTTGTGTCATAAAACCTCAACCCTTTACATATAATGCGTACTTAAATATTTCTTATTCGCTTGCCAGGAGGATTATTAAGATAGATAAACATTTTAAAGTATTACAAACAATCTCTAAAACCTCTCTGGGAACAACCTTCTATATATATGTAATTCAATATATATCATAGGTATGAGAGCAGCTGTTGCGAAAACCACGTATATTAAGTTAAGAAGAACTTCGTTGTTGAAGAAGTTTTGCACGAATTGTATGAAAAACATCACATCAATAAAGAGGCAAAGAACCACGTACCAGTATCTAGCCAGATCCTCTCTCGCCCACTGTCTCCAGCTTTTCCCTGGTTCGTCGATTGCTTTTTTTCTCTCTTCACCTTCAAGTTTCTTGAGAAACGTCTCCTGCAAACCTCCACTCACTCGGATTTTACCTTGCTCAGATCTTGTAGTACTCCCGTGTCAACTTTTCTAATTGCTATGAGCTGACTTTCAGATTCAGCTATTTCCTTTGCAAAATGGCAAGCGACCATATGTCCTTCCCTTATCTCCTCCAACTTGGGCTCTTCCTGAGAGCATATGTCCTTGGCGAACCTGCACCTAGTGTGAAACCTGCAACCTGATGGGGGGTTGGCGGGAGAAGGAACATCACCGCTCAGAACAATTCTATTTCTCTTTCTCGTTGGATCAGGGATTGGGATGGCGCTTAGGAGGGCCTGTGTGTATGGGTGAACGGGATACTCAAACAGTTCATCTGTGGCAGCTATTTCCACGATCTTTCCCAGATACATGACCATTATCCTGTCGCTCACTGCCCTTATTACCGCTAGGTTGTGAGATATAAACAGATAGGTCATCCCATACTTTTTCTGAAGGTTCTTCAGGAGATTCAGTATCTGCGCCTGAACTGAAACATCAAGGGCAGAAGTTGGTTCGTCGAGTACGAGGAATTCTGGCCTTATCGATATTGCCCTTGCTATCGCTATCCTCTGTCTTTGACCACCGGAAAATTCGTGCGGGAACCTGTAAAGGTGATCTTTGTTAAGGCCCATTTCTGAGATTGTGTTCAGAACAAACTCCTCAGCCTTCCTCTTATTTAATCGGATCCTTTTTCCGTCCCCACCGTTTTCAGATGGAAGACCATTTATGAGGATGGGCTCCGCTATAATATCCTTTATCAGCATCCTAGGATCCAGCGAAGATACCGGATCCTGGAATACGATCTGCACCTTCTTTCTGAATAACTTCCTCAGCTTTTTGTTTCTGTATATATCGTGCGCTTTTGCATTGTGCAGAATTTTTTTCTCATCCCTCTTTAGTTCTGGGACGTTTCTTGCAGTTAATTTAGAGTAAAGCTCTCCAACCCTCCTGCTTACCTCGGCGTCAGGCTTGAAAAAGAGCACACCAGCAGTAGGTTCCACAAGATTTAAGAGAAGCCTTCCGAGTGTAGTCTTTCCGCAACCTGATTCGCCCACTAGCCCAACGGTTTCTCCCCTGTAGATCCTCACGCTGACGTCATCAACTGCGTAAACATACCCCATGGTTCTACCTGATATGCCCCCTTTAATTGGGAAATACTTTCTTATTCCAATACCATCGATCAAGATATCCTTCAATTCAGCTCACCCCCTTCCATAGAAAAGGTGGCAGGCAACAGTGTGTCCTGGCGATACCTCTAACGTTTCCGGTTTCTCAACCTTGCATCTGTCAAAGACGAAAGGGCACCTCGGATGGAACCTGCACCCACTTGGAGGATTAATAAGGTTAGGGACATTGCCGGATATAGATTTCAAAACCTTGTTAGGATCATCTACCCTGGGTATTGATTGCAGGAGACCTATAGTGTAAGGGTGCTTAGGATTTTTGAACAATTCTTCAGTTGTGGCAGTCTCTACTATATTACCAGCGTACATAACAGCGACTCTGTTGCATGTTTCTGCTATAACCCCCAGGTCGTGAGTGATAAGTATTATGGATGTCCCTAGGCTATCCTGAAGGTTTTTGATAAGACGCAGTATCTGAGCCTGAACGGTGACATCGAGAGCAGTCGTCGGTTCATCAGCGAGTAGTATCCTAGGATTGTTTGCAAGTGCTATCGAGATCATTGCCCTTTGCAGCATCCCCCCGGAGAGCTCGTGGGGGTACTGCTTGAGAACTCCATACGCGTTGGGTATCTCCACAGATTCTAGAAGGAGCAGAGCCTTCCTCCTCGCTTCCAGAAGCACAGGATCACGTATGCTCCTTTTCAACCGTTTGGACATTCTTATCAGGTTGTTCTTTCTGGCCTCCTTTGAAAGGATCTTTATAATCTCCATCTTTTCTTCCTCGCTTATGTTTGAAAGAAGCCTTTCCTCCAATTTGTCAAGTTCTTCCGATTTGGAAAGCATCCTCTGATACCTTTCCTTGTGCTTCAGGTAAAGGGATCCTGCCTCCCCTAGGAAATTGAGGTGCCTCTTAATGGCCTCCACTGAGGTCTCAGTATCCTTAATCTTTGAAAGTTCATTCCCCAGGTCGTCTGTTCCTGAATAATCTATTTCCCCCTTTTCGGCCATTTCCTTCAGTTCGTTCTTATGTTCTGACGCTGCTTTGACTACCCTCAGCAGGTTTGTCTTGTTGTGAAGAATTAGCGTCTCGACGATCTGATCTTCAATTGTATAAACAGGATTTAATGCTGCCATGGGCTCCTGAAATATCATTGAGATGTATTTTCCCCTTATTTTGTTGAAGAAATATTCATTCCTCTTTACAATGCTGTAGAAGTGCTTTACCTTTGTTCTCTTACCTTCTATTATTTTAGCTTCCTTTCCTATGTCCTTCATCAGATTCAGATTGCCCAGGTATATCTCTCCGCCAACTATTCTCCCGGGCGGGTCAGGGATCAGCTTCATAATACTGAAGGCCGTAACTGACTTTCCGCATCCTGTTTCCCCAACCAGTCCAAGGATTTCACCTTTCTTAAGGACGAATGAAACGTCATCTATTGCCTTCACAACACCCTCATATATGAAAAATTGTGTTTTAAGATTCTTAACAACCAGAGCATCCTCCATTCAGATCACCTTCTCAGCCTTGGGTCCATAACGTCCCTTAGACCATCACCCAAAAGGTTCAAACTTACAACAAGGATCAGGATCGCCAGGCCAGGTATTGTTATCGTCCACCAATATCGGGTAAGTGCAGGTAGGCCACCACCCAGCGTGGCTGCTAGTCCTATGAGGTTGCCCCACTCAGGGGTATAGTATCCCG
Source organism: Thermoplasmatales archaeon (assembly GCA_038729485.1). Taxonomy (GTDB): domain Archaea; phylum Thermoplasmatota; class Thermoplasmata; order Thermoplasmatales. Next base: position 97,988 of record JAVYRX010000003.1, read on the forward strand.
CGAAACCCACTCCAAGATAGAACAAGGCGGCAAGAGTTAGTATAACATTACCGAAGTCCAGGGAAATCTGGACGAATATTGGGTATATGGAATTGGGTATTACGTGCTTCACTATCGTTCTGATGGAAGAAGCACCTGCGGCAACTGAGGCTTCTACGTACTTAAGCTCACGTACAGAGAGCACTTGCCCCCTCACTATCCTGGTGTAGGTTGGCCACCATATAATCATAAGTGCTACCACCATTATTGTCAGGTTCCTACCGAGGATGACGAGAAAGGCTATCGCTAATACAAGGAAAGGTATGGACAGGAAGATGTCAGTAACCCTCATTATGACATCCCCTACAACTCCACCTTTGTATCCCGCTATGCTCCCCAGGATCGTACCTATGAATGCCCCGCTGAATACCACTATTGCGGCAACACCTATATCAATTCTCGCAGCCTTTACCACGCCGTTGAAAAGGTTGTATCCTTCAAAAGTGGTTCCAAAAGGAAAATGTAAAGAAGGTGGGAGTGGGGTATTGTAGATATAGATACCATTGTACTGGAGGAGCTGCTGTGTTTTCCACGGGTTTCCTCCCAGTATAACGGGGCCGAATATTGCCACTAGGATGTAGAATACCACGATAGCAAGCCCAGCAGTGGCAATTGGGCTCCTGGTAAAGAAGAAAAATGTTTTCTTGAAAGATTCGTATCGAGCCCTTATAGCCTTTGCGAAACTTCCAGAAACATCTGAGGTCATTCCAGCCTCACCCTCGGGTCCAGATATGAATAAATTATATCAACAATGAGATTGGCTGTTACTATAACAATCGTGAATATGAATGTGGTTGCCATTATTGAAACCATATCTCCACCTATTGCAGCATAAAATAGCCACCTCCCCATTCCCGGCCATCCAAACACAGTTTCTGTGACCACGACACCGCCTAAGAGGCCCGCGAAAAACAGGCCCATGACCGTTGTCGTGGCCCCAAGAGCATTTCTCCTGACGTGCTTCCTTACCACAAAATACTCCGGAACACCCTTGGACTTCGCGGTCCTTATGAAGTCTTGGTTCATCACTTCGAGCATGCTGGATCTCAGGAACCTGACTATGAGGCCGAACGATGTGAAGGCAACAGAGAAAGCGGGCCAGAAGAGGGTATATAAGGCGGCAAGGAAAGCCTTCCAATCTCCGTATATGAGGGTATCAACAAGAAGAAAACCTGTGGGCCTGGATAGCCCACTCACCTTCGTATTAACCCAAGGTTCAAGTATATCGGTATGAGGATAATAGTAATATGATGGGGGTATCTGCCCGACGCCTACCAGCTTTAACTGGGCTGGCAGGATTGAATTAGGGCCAACAGCAATAAGGATAATCAATCCAAGCCAAAAAACAGGGAGTGAAACTCCGAGCATAGCTATTACTCTTGTGACTTGATCCGTTAACCTATCCTTTTTTACGGCACTGAAGACTCCCAATGGAAGCCCCATAAGGAAGACAAGAAGGGTTGCAAGCAAGGCCAGTTCCAGGGTAGGTGGGAACCTTCTCTCGAATTCAGTAAAAACCGGAGTCCCGGCATCAAATTGTTCTGTAGGTGCAAGATAGCCCCAGTTTCCTGTAAATAGGTTGCCCAGATAGTAGAAATATTGAGCGTATGTTGGTAGGTTAAGATGTAGCTGTGCTTTCACAATTGCTATATGTTGAGGCGTTCTTATTCTTCCAAGATATCCGTCTATGAGAAGCGTCAGGTTTGCATGAGAAAGAGCGAACGTTATAACCGTGACTCCGATTATGACGGGTATAAGAAGAATAAGTCTCCTGATGATATAAACGTACATCTTCATCGGAGCTTCACTGACTTCCTTGAATCAGCTACTTCCTAATAAAGATAATCAAACTCAATATTTTTAAAGGACAAACTCACCTATCGTTTTAGGAAAAAGGGTGACCGCAGAAATATCGCTAGATCCAATAATGAACCTCACCAATCTCTCTATTCCAATGCCAAAACCAGATGAAGGATGCAAACCGATCTTTGAAGCCTCCAGAAGAAGAGAAAAATCCTCCTCCCTTTGTCCTTTCTTCCTTATCCTTTCTCTTATCCTGTCGTACTCGAATTCTCTTTCCCCACCGCTTATAGCTTCGCCGTACCCATACGGATATATGAGATCCATGTCACGCAAATATCCCGAGTTTCCTATTTCCCTATCGTAGAATTCCCTCTCTGACAGCGGTATGTCTATTATCCAGAACGGAGATCTTGAACGTGAACTTAGTTCATCTTCAAATTTCCTGCCATATTTTTCAAAGGCGTCTGAATACCTTATTCTCCTGAATGGAGTTGGAAATACATGGAGGCGAGGATTAAGATACTTCCTGTCAACCTTCTTCATCACATCCTCTATTGCTTTGTTTATCATTCCTTCAGCCAGCGTCATCACGTACTCCCGAGGCTTGTCTCTCACTTCCAGATCGAGTTGGGTAAACTCTGCAAGATGCCTGCCGGTTCTTGCCCTTTCTAGTGGTTCAATCCTTATATTTGGGGAAAAGGAATATATCTTGTCTAGGTAAGTAAGGGCTAGCTGCTTGTGGAATATCATGGACTTAGTGATGCGATATTTTCGACCGTAATAGTCCACCACAGGATCTGCAACGGGGTGATTCAGGGGATCTGATATTGGACTTATTATTACTGGATTTATCTCGACGAACCCTCTTCTGTCAAGGTATCTTTTCATCGTTCCCCTGACTATTGTATTCACGATTGTTCCGGTTCTTATTGCTTTTGAGTCCCTTCCAAAAAAGTGAGATATCGGTTCCGATACGTCTTCTTCAATCATAGCTTTGCTATAGCATTTAACGTTTAATCTTGTTGCAAGGGGGATATAACAATTTGAAATATAATGATTAAATATTTGCTTTTATTTTAACAATATGAAGGAAATAGATGATATAGATTTACAAATATTAAATTATCTTAGGGAAAGTGCAAGGGAGCGGGTTACCGTGATATCAGATGCTCTGGGGATAAACAGAGTGACCGTTGCAGAAAGGATAACAAAGCTCGTGAAAAAGGGGATTATAAGGAATTTTACGGTAAATATAAATTATGAAGCGCTGGGCCAGCAGGTTTTGGCTTTCCTTTTAATTTCCTACAAGAGAAATGATGAGCTTTCCCAAGAGAGGCTCGCATCAACTATATCAACGATAGATGGAGTGGATGAAGTCTATATAATGGCCGGTGAGTTCGACATCCTGGCGAAAATAAGAGCCAAGACAGTGAGAGAGCTAGGGGAAAAGGTTGTAAACAAAATAAGGTCGTATCCCGGCGTGGAGACTACAATCTCGCACATCGTATTCCAGACTGTCAAAGGCTAAACTGCTTCAACCATACTTGCGAGAATGGTTGGAAACCGAAAGGGAAGCAGTGCGATAATATAGAGAAAGGCCTTAGACGGATAATCAACGTCACCTACTTTGTTAATGCCAGAAACACTGGATTTTACGAGCGGAACCCACAGCTTATAATGCCTCTCCGTGGCATCAAGAATGTTTCTCAGTGTTAAGGCCCTCTTAACCTCCCTTCCAAATCCGCTCAAGAGGAGCCTTCCGTATTTGTTTACATCACCTCCGTTTGAGATCACCTCGCTCAGAATCTTGCCGGAGATCAAGGCACCGTAAAGGCCTCCTCCGGTAGTGGCCTTATTCATCCCCGCGGCGTCACCAACCAAATAACAATTTCCGTGTCCCGGGTTTATGTTTCCAATGGGGATTAATCCACCCCTTTTTCTGATGATTTCATGGGGCCTCGTTAACATCGATACCATCTCAGCAGAGCCCGCGCCTGAAGCTCCGAATTCCGTCTCTCCGTCGTGAGGAACTTCCCATGCAAAGAAATCAGGCATCCTCCCCCTGTCCATAAATATCCTCACTTGATCAGATTTCTTTTTCACGTCGTACTGCACAGAGCTGAGCAGTTTGGGTTTCGGGAGACCAAGAAGTCTCCTAGTAGCACTGGTCGGCCCATCTGCACCTATCACATATCTAGACTCAACTGTTTCAATTGAACTTCCAGCACTTAGTCTGGAGGTAATGGTATCTCCTTTCTGGGTTAGCCCAATCAGCATTTTTCTTTTATATATATTAACGCCTTCAGATTCAGCTATTTCCGCGAGTTTCCTGTCAAGGGAAACCCTATCAAGAACGTACATCCTTTCAGAATTTAGAGTGAATGAGCCTGTAGGGGTGTAAACCTCTGCCGTTGAGGGCTTTGAGACCACAAGGTCATTGCCAACTATGTCCACCACCCTCCTGTCAACAAGGCCGGAGCAATGGTTTGGCAGCCCTATTTCTCTCTTCAAATCCACTATCCTTACCGAATACCCATTCCGTGCCAACAAGGAAGAAACGTAAGAACCTGAAGGGCCTGCCCCTATGACAAGAAAATCAAGCACAGCTGCCTAATCAAAATTTAAGTATTAAAATTGAATGGACGTGGAAGGGTGCAACAATGGCTAGAATGCATACCAGGAAACGTGGTAAATCAGGCTCAAAACGTCCACTAAGGGAAGGGAAGCCTAACTGGGTTAGTATGGGAAAGGATGAGATAGAACAGCTTGTGTTCAAGCTAAGAAAGGAGGGATTCACCAAGTCTCGGATCGGTATGATACTTCGCGATCAATATGGTATTCCTAGAATTAAAGAAATTTCAGGAGAAAGGATGTCGAAGCTTCTGGAGAAGAACAATGTGAGAGACCAGGTACCGGAAGACCTAGCATCTCTCGTTGAAAAGGCATCGAATCTGAGCAAGCATCTGGCGTCCAATCCAAAGGATTTGAAAAATAGAAGAGGACTTGAGCTCATCGAAGCAAAGATCAAAAGGCTTTCTGACTATTATAAAAGGAAGAATATGTTGCAGCCAGGCTGGTTATACACAAGGTCAGAGGCAGAGCTAACATCCAAATGATTCCGCTGAATGAAACTTATGAAGGGGAACTGAGAAAGGCTGCAAAGATAATCCGGGAAGAAAGTTTCTTCAGGGTATTTTCACACTATGACGCAGACGGTGTAGCCTCCGCCGTAGTGATATCTGAAATGCTGAGGCGTCAGGACAAGGATTTCCACCTCTCATTCCTTAGAGCGATGGACAACGAAATAATAAAGGAATCTTCAGGTTATCCAATTATAATAAGCGATCTTGGCTCTGACGTGCCCGAATTATCCGGAGGAAAAGGTATCATAGTTGATCATCACATCTTCTCCGGTCAGGGAAATTCATCTCTGGTGAATTTAAATCCCAGAAAATTTGGCTATGACGGTACAAAGGAAGCCTGCTCAAGTACCATTGCATTTCTTCTTTCGTTGGAAGTAGATCAGTCTAACGAAGATCTATTCCCGGCGTTCATCGGAGGGGTTATTGGAGACAAGCAGAATGTAGGTGGGTTTCATGGGATAAATTCAGGCATAGTAAGCGCGCTCAAACAAAAGTATCCGGCTACGAAAGACATATCGCTCGTCGGAAGATCCATCTCGGAAGCAATATATCTTTCAATAGATCCCTATTTCATAGGGCTTAGCGGAGATGAGGAGGCTGCAAGATTTTTTGTGGAAAGCTTGGGGATAAATCCGGACGTCTCCCCTTTGAATCTCAGGACAGACGAGAAAGAAAAGATCGTAGAAAACCTTACAATTAGGTTGATATCTCAAGGCGTATCAAGGGAGGGATACGAAACTCTTGTGACGGATATATTTAACTTCCCGGCCATGGGTACTTCCAGCAATCTGATATATGAATACATGGACGCTTCTGGACGGAACGGGCGCATGGGTCTGCCTGTCTCATGGTTCCTTGGGAACGACGAAGCCGTTGACGATATGCACTCCATCTTCATTAAATTCAGAGGAGATGCCTTGGCGCAGGTGAAGAGGTCCTCAGGAATGATCAAAGATCTGGGGAACGTCATAGTCACGCACGTGGACAATCCTTTTCTCGCTGGCATCACAGCTAGCACGCTCGCGATATATGTGAATGAGGTCAAGAAGCCTGTGGTAGCGATTTACAATAACAAAGAATGCAAGATATCAGGCAGAGCAACGAGGGATCAGATTGCCTCAGGCGTAGACCTGTCACTTGCGATAGGACAGGCTGCTCAAGAGGTAGGGGGCCACGGTGGAGGCCATGACATAGCTGCCGGGGCAGAGATTCCATTTGGAAAAGAGGAGGAGTTCATACTGAAAGTTAACGGGATGATAGGTGAACAGATTGCAAATTCCAAAGGATCATCCAAGATATGAGAGCCTAATGAAAAGGGAAAAATTACTCGATTTTTACAACAGGGGAATCGTAACCATTTCGGGGCTAATTTCTCAAGGAAGGGGTGAAGCCTTCGACTATCTCCTTGGCGAAAAAACCCAGTCCTTTGGATATGAAGCCGAGAAGGCAGCTCTGGACAAGATGATGAAATCCAGAAAACCAGTTATATCGGTTAATGGAAACGTTGCCGCCATTGCAGGTAAGGAAATCGCTGAGTTCGCCAAAAAGTACAGCATAACGGTGGAAGCTAACATCTTCTACTGGTCCAGGGAGAGGATGAAGCTGATAGTTGATTATTTTGAAAGTCTTGGAATTCAAGCCCTAGGTCTCAACCAGGACGCTGCAATTCCAGGCCTAGAAAGCAACCGTGGTAAATGCGAGACTGCAGGGATATTTAGTGCAGATACAGTGATTGTACCTCTAGAGGACGGTGACAGAGCAGAGGCTTTGAAGAAGATGGGAAAATTCATAATTGCCGTAGATTTAAATCCTCTTTCCAGGACCGCTAGGTTCGGTGACATAACTATAGTGGATGACGTGCAGCGGGTATTCAGGAATTTCAATGAAATGAAACATGACGATTTCTTCGGTGCATCCAATACTTACGATAATGCTGCGAACACTAAGGCGGCCATAAAATTCTTAGGAGAAAGGCTCGCAAACATGAACGAATGGCCGGATTTATGACCTGCCCTTGAGATAGTTTATAATTTTCCTGGTTCCATTGAACTCCGTCTCGGAATACTGGCTTATTCTTACGACCTTCAGATCAATTCCCCTTTTCTTTGCCTCTCTTACTATCTCTTCCGCGTCGAAATTCTGATCGTATCCTAGAGTTACTATGTCAGGTTTAACAACAGGCAGTATGTCATAGATGTTTCCCTCAAGCCCCAAAATGGCTTTATCAACAGGTTTCAGCGCCTCTACCATCTTGACTCTTACGTTCTCAGGTATGAGGGGGAGATGCTTCATTTTCTCGGCAACTGAATCCCTTGCAACAACAACAATCAATTCGTCCCCTAGCTTCTTGGATTCAGTCAAATAATGAACATGGCCAGGATGAAGAATGTCGAAAACGCCGGTCGCAAGTACTCTAGTCACTCTTACGGTATTATAGATTACTATTTCACCTTAATGCATTTTTCTAGTCTTATGGCATCCACCGAACCGTCATACGGAATGGAGTAGTAGTTTTTTAGAATTCCCTTGATCGAATAACCCATCTTCAAATACATCCTGAGCGCTCTCTCGTTTTTTTCAAACGTCTCAAGTACAACCTTTGTGCATCCTCGCTGTCTTGCTTCTAGCTCCATTGCATTCATTAAAATTTTCCCTATTCCAGTCCCCTGAAATGTTGGCTCTACAGCTATACTCTCAACGTGACCTACCCTGCCCCCCTTGCTGAAGTAGATTGAGGAATATCCTACTGCCTTCCCGTCAAACTCACAAATAAAAGTAATGGAATTTTCAAGCGTAAGCATCTCTTTTATTTCCTCTAGGCTGTACGCATGTATTCCAAAGGCTCTAGATTCAATATCCCGGACCTGCTCAAGATCTAGAATAGACCCCCTTCTCATGGAAGGTTCAGAAATCGTCATCATCATCGTCATCATCATCGTCATCATCATCTGGTCTTCTCTTTATTGACATAGACGTACTCACCCCGATGGGGGGATTTAAAACGTTTTATTAAAACATTCCTTATCCGCATGAACTTCCGAAAAAGGATTAATATGAAGCGAAAATTGTTAGCTTATGGATGAAGTGAATATAAAATGTCCAGTGTGCGGAACAGATATCCCCATAACGGATGCTCTCAAAGAATCCATCAGGAGGGAGATGGAAGAAGAGTACAATAGGAAGCTCAGGGTAGAGTTAGAAAAGAGAGTAAAATTGGAGGTTGAAAAGAAAGAGGAAGAGCTCAACGAGAATTATAGAACTATGGAAGAACAGCTAGAAATAAAGAGCAAGAGACTTGAAGAAGCTATGAGGAAGGAGAGCGACGAAAGGAAGCGGAGAATTGAGCTCGAGCAACAGCTCCAGGAACAAAAGATTGAGATTGAAAGGAGAGTTGACGAAGAAAGGAGAAAAATAGAAGAGACCACAAAGAGAAGGCTGGAGGAGGATTTTAACCTCAAAACGAGGGAAATGCAAGAAAAGAACGAAGAGTTAGCCAGAACGGTGCAAGATTTACAAAGAAAGATAGAGCAAGGATCGCAGCAGCTTCAGGGTGAAGCGCTGGAAATAGAACTTGAGGAATTCCTTAGGAATTCGTTCCCGGTGGACTTGGTTGAACCCGTGCGTGTTGGCACAAAGGGTCCGGACATAATTCACAAGGTCAGATCTCCGGCTGGTTTTGAAGCGGGTTCAATAGCATGGGAAGCCAAGAGGACGAAGGACTGGAAGGACGAATGGGTGAGTAAACTTAAGGACGATCTTGTAAACTACAGAGCAGACGTGGGAATAATAGTCACGAGAACTTTGCCAAAAGAAATAGGCAGTTTTGGTGTTAAGGATGGTATTCTCGTGGCGAACTTTGAGAGCGCAATTCCTCTGGCACAAATAATAAGGTCGAATCTCTTAGAGGTGGCGAGACAGAAGAGAATAAACCAAAGCACTGACGCAACGAAGGAAATTCTTTACAAATATTTCACAAGTCAACAGTTCAGGCAGCGCGTAGAGAGCATAGTCAGTTCCGTGAGGAAGATGAAGGAAGATCTTGACGGTGAGAGAAGGGCGATGGAAAGGTTATGGGCGAAGAGGGCCAAGGACATAGAGAGGGCAGAGCTCGGCATATCAGCCATGTTCGGAGAACTTCAGGGCATTACTGGCCCCGAAATACAGGACATAAAAGAACTGGAACTTCCGCGGGACGAGGATTGATTATCTTTTATCGCCCAGCCCCGATAGGTAACCTCCAAATCCCACCCCCCAAAGGAGGAACGGATAAACGACAAGTCTCTCCCACCCTCCCCTACCTATAACCGGGGGATAATGGTACAGGATAAATACGGCTATTGCAAAATAAGATATGAGACCAAGGATTATGGAAGCATAAATCATGGCCCCACTTTCAAATCTGTATGCATAAATTGCCGTCAAAGGCCCAACGATGAATGTAAAATATGAAACATATGTATGAATGGACCCAAAATTCTCATTGAAAACACCAACCAGGAGGGCTCCAAGACCAGTTAGGGCTATCAGGGACGCGAATACGGTAGATCTGAAACCGCGATAAATAAAGAAAGCATCTATTACGACAATGATTCCAAGTATGGATATGGATAGATTGAAGAAAGGGCCAGTCGGGCCAACTCCAAGATCGCTTATGTAATTATTTGATATGCTGTAACCTGGGTACATAGCCTCCGTGACGAACATCATTATGACAAACTGGACGGTTGCAGCAAAAAGCAGGATTCCTGCAACGTTCACGCTTCTCCTTGAGATGATCTTAGCCATAAAAGATTAATTGGAAACGTAGTTAATTAAATTAACTCACCATCCGAGCTGGCGTATGAATGGTCCAACTACCAGGAAACTTATCAAAACGATTAAGACAACCAGGCTGCATATAATTGCGTACAGTCTGTCATCTTCGTTCAGGAACATGAAGACTGTGAGCATCCCTCTTCCAACTGGAACGAATACGAGAATCATTATCCCTATGCTCATGAGTGCTAGAGGAAGATCTCTGGTCACATCTATCATGGACGTAAATGTCGTTAAGCTTGAATTCATCCTTGCCATGGAAAGTATTGATGAAAATCTGGAGGAGATCGACCAGTCAATCACGAAAGACAGTGCCATGCCAATTATTACGAAAGCAAAGCCAGCAGACACACCGTAAAGAAGGAACTTTCTTATAATCTTCCTGACGTTTAAGTGAGCCAAGTTATCAGGCCGCCTTTAATTAGCATCTCTACACTAACAGAAAGAAGCACCAATATAAGAACAAATTTTGCAATAGGAGTCTTCACTTTATTCAGGAGACTTCTTCCAACTATTGAGCCGGGAAGGATACCCATTATCACGGGGGCTACGATGGGCGGAAAGATAAAACCAGATGAGAAGAGTATCCCTACGCTTGTTGCGGCGGTAATGCCCAGCATGAAATTGCTAGTTGCTGCAGATACCTTAAAAGGAATCTTCATAACTGAATTCATCGCCAGCGAGTTGAAAACCCCACCTCCGACGCCGAGCATTCCAGATATTATCCCAGCGCCAAACATTGCCGTCATGCCCTCAGTTATCCTGCTAGGATGGTATTCAATCTCCTTCTTTTGGGTGGGATCGATATACTTGGATGAGAGTCTCAGTTTCTTGCTTAAGCCGCCGACGGTGGGGATCGACACCGGTTCTTTTGCAATACCACCTCTGATCAGGTCTATTGAGCAGAAAATGAGGACCAGACCAAATGCAAGGTATAAAATCCAGTCTATATGCATTCTAGAGAGGGTGATCGTTGTGAGAGTTCCTATGATCGCCCCACTTGTTATTGTAGTCAGCAACAAAGTTCCTATTCTGTAGTTGGCTGGCGATCCCCTATTGAAGGATGTTATGCCTGCTCCACAGGAGGTAGTTATGACGCCTATGAGGCTTGCTCCAATCGCATAAACGGGAGGTACCCCAAACAATGTTACGAACGGGGAAATTACCACCCCGCCGCCGATACCTACAAGCGCGCCCAGGCACCCTGCTCCGAATGCCACCAAAAGCATTATAAGAAAGTATTCAAAGAAAGAGAATGATAGCATCTCAGCCTCGCTAGAAACGGGTACCTGCATTCTGGCTGTTGTGCATATTTTCAGGGGTTATAGATTCTGAGGTAGAATTTCTAACAGTTTTTTTCGTGGTTGGAACAAAAAAGCCAAGTAATATCAACGAAGCTGAAAAAGAATGCGAACTTGATGTTGAAGCATGAAAATTTATCACATAACAACACATATTTTTTAAAAAAAGTCACTTCATATAAATTATAAACCTTACCAGTTAAGCTAGAGATGGATCAACGGAAAACAATGGTCGAAATTTAATAATACGAAAAAAGAAAAACCATCGGTCGCCCTTAACCCAACTGGCTGAAAGAAGGATAATCATTTATTGATATTGATCCTACTGGAATATGGAAAGAAATGAGCTATCAACATCAATCGGGAAAATATCTTTTTTGGAGCGAACAGGAAGATACCCCGTAATATTTCTTCATGGTCTAGGGGGAACGGGCAATTCCTGGATCAAACTTCAGAAATACCTGAACGAAAACCTCGCTCTTTATTTCCTGGATTTAATTGGTCACGGGAGATCAGCCAAACCTCAGGCTCAATATGAAATATCACTGCAGGAACGAGCTCTGGACGAATTCATATCGAAAATGGGGTTTGACAATTTTGCCCTAGTAGGAAATTCATACGGCGGGTGGATTTCACTAAGGTTTGCGGTGGACATAAGACAACCTGATAAGATTGTTCTCGAAGATAGCGCAGGGATAAACAAGACATTTGGGGAGATGAATGCGACTGAGAGAGAACAGCTCATTGAGAGGATAGTCTCATCTAACAGCTTTAATGAGGAGCAGGTAATTAGAAGCATTGTGGATAATAATGCAGATCCTAAATGGAAATTAAGGGAAGGAGAGCTTAGATCCATAGAGAGTGTGGCTCTTATAATATGGGGGGAGCTCGACACGATAATTCCAAAGGATAATGGCATGAGACTGAGGGAGCTTATGAAGAATGCTCAGTATGTTGAAATAAAGGGGGCTGGACACGTGCCACACGCCATGGTTCCTTCTGAGGTCGGGAAAGTGATGAACGATTTCTTACTTTCATGATTTTTAGATTTCTGGAAATCCTTATTAACCAGAAAACCATCTACAATCATGGCATCAGAAAAGAAAAATGAGGAGAAAGAGTGGGAAAACGTTTCCATAAAGGGGGTACAAAAAAGCCTCTATGATAGGATGAAGAGGCTCGCAAGAGAAACAGGCAGAACGATTGGCGAAGTGACAAACGATGCATACAAAATAACTTTATCAGCCGCCTCTGAGACAAAAAAGGTGGGCGAAGAATTTTTCCAAGGTCTCTCTGAAAGAAGGGTAATCTTTATCCATGATCTCAGGAAGCTTGAGATTACAGGGGAAGAACTAAAGGGTTACAACAAAAAAGTCGCCTTTAGAAACATAGAAAATCTTTCTTTCAAGGACCTGAGCAGGGATGATTTCGACAGGTACGTAGACTCAATAACGAACGTGAAATCTCTTTCAATTCCCAAGGAAATCCCTAAGTTTGACGTCTTAGAGAAATCCACATTCGTCGACGAAATAAAATTCCTATGAGAAGGAAAGATTAATTTCTGAATACATAATTAACAATAATGAATGACCTAGCTCTCTATTACATCATCCTTATACTTTTGGCCTCTTTGTTCGCCGGTGTAATAGGGTCGTTGGCCGGTCTAGGGGGCGGTGTGCTGATCGTTCCCTTCCTCACATTATTCTTTCGTGTTCCGATCTCACTTGCGATAGGGGCGTCGATAATATCCGTTATAGCAACTTCTAGTGGCGCTGCTTCTGCTTACGTCAAGGACAAAATATCAAACATTAGGGTCGGGACATTCCTCGTGTTATTTACAACTACAGGTGCAATAGTTGGGGCCGTTTTGGAGCATATAACACCCGTGAGGATAGTGTACATAACTTTTGGAATAGTGCTTTTCATATCGCTTCTTCCATTCATAAGAAAGCTGGGTGAGGAATCACCTGAGGGGATCAAGAATGCTCCATTTGCGGAAAAGTTGTCGCTTAACAGCACGTTTTACGACCCTTATACGAAGAAGGAAGTGAAGTATAATGTGACTGGCCTGAAGGGGGGTTCAACCGTCATGTTCATAGCCGGCCTCCTCTCCGGCCTACTTGGGATAGGCTCTGGCGTCTTCAAGGTCATTGCGATGGACGAGTTCATGAAGCTTCCCATAAAGGTTTCGACAACAACCTCTAACTTCATGATAGGCATAACTGCGGCGGCAAGTGCCGGCATATATTTTTTCAACGGAGATGTTAATCCATTCATAGCTGCACCCGTGGCTATCGGCGTTCTTGCAGGTGCAATCATAGGAACTAGGCTCCTGGTGAGCATAAAAGGTACGACAGTCAGGAAAGTTTTTGCGGTAATAATAGTGGTGGTGGCAGTAGAGATGCTCCTTAATGGGGTGGGAATACGAGCATGAGTGACGAAGAAGAGGAAGAGGAGGAAGAAAGTGAAGAGATCAAAGAGAGAAAGGAAAAGGAAGAGGATCTATCCTCCAAGGTGCTTTCGCAGTACCTCATATGGAGTGTTATAATTTCCGTATCAATCATAATCTTTGGCACCTTACAATTCCTAATAACTGGTTCAAGCGGATATGTGAAATTGCCTGTCCTGGTGCTCATTAAGAGCGGAGGGATTTATACAAATGTTTTTCCTCATTACCTCAACACAATAGGTACGGGAATTCTTAAAGTAAAGTCTTTTGCCATAATAGAGTTCGGAATACTTATTCTTGTTCTCTCTCCAATAGGGAGAATGTTTCTGCAGATATTCATCTATGCCAAGGAGAGAGACAGGAATTTTGTAATAATTGCGGCTTCCGTTTTCATCATCTTAGTATTTTCCCTCTACATCTCCAGATTTTTCAGATGATTTCAGATCTTCTTTCCGTAAACGGAAACAATACTCCTCATTCCCTGGCTGCTGTAGAATTTATGGGCCAACAGGTTCTCCGTGGGAAATTCCACTGTGATCATTCCGCATCCCTTTGACTTTTCCTTTTCTATCAGTGCATCCATGAGCTTCCTTCCGAGCCCCGCCTTCCTGTATTCCGGCAAGATGTAGATTTCTGTTACCATAAGTTCTTTGAGCGGTTCATAGAAATGACGCTCTATGATCTCTCCCATAATCATTCCCGCTATTTTTCCATCGGCGTCCGCAACCAAAACGTCCCTCGTATCCAGCCTAATTGCGCTGCTCAGGTATTCCAAAACCCTCTTCTCTACGTCTTCCGTTACTATGAATAGAGGGTCATGTTCAGAATTGAATCTTTTGAGCCTGACTACAAGATTTGCGACATCCTTTAAGTCCTCCTCCCTTAGTTCCCTTATCTTGATTTCGTTCATATTCTCGTCACACTCCTTATCAAATTCTGGTCAATCATTTTTTCTATGACCTCCCTGTTGTTTCTTATTATGTCCCTTGCACCAGTAAGGAAATCTTCCTTGCTTTTCTTCACTCTTGCAAGATTCTCCTTGACGCCGGCATATGCCAGTGCGGCTGCTACCCTTGGGAATACCTCCCATTCTTCCATGGTCGGAATGATATATTGGTCGTTGATTCCTTTTTCCTCTGCGAAATTGGCAAGCTCCCTTGCAGCCTCCACTATCATCTTCTCATTTATTTTAGTGACTCTTGCATCTAGCGCACCGCGGAAAACTCCGGGAAATACAAGGCTATTGTTAACCTGGTTAGCGAAGTCAGATCTGCCCGTCGCCACTATCTCTGCGCCATTTTCCTTGGCTTCGTTTGGCCATATTTCCGGAATTGGGTTCGCAAGGGCGAATATAATCCCTCTTTTCTCCATCTTCTTTACCCATTCACCCTTGATAACACCTGGGCCCTGTTTTGAGGCAGCGATAACAGCATCAGCGCCGTCCATTGCCTCCGCTATATCTCCCTTTCTCCTCTCTCCATTTGTCTTCAAGGCGAGGTCGTATTTCCAGGGATTCTCTTTCATGAGAATATCCATGTCCTCCCTTTCTGGATGAAGTATTCCATGAGAATCCACCATGACAATGTTCTTCAGGTTGAAATCTGCATGGCTCAGAAGATTTACTGTAGCTATGTTTGCTGCACCAGATCCGACGACGACAACCTTGGTATCGCTCTCTTTCCTTCCAGTGATTTTCAATGCATTTATGAGGCCAGCAAGAGTTGCTCCTGCGGTGCCTAGCTGGTCATCGTGCCACACTGGGATGCTCATGGAATCCCTAAGCTTTTCAAGGAGATAGAAGCATTTTGGAGACTCTATGTCCTCAAGATTTATTCCGCCAAAGGCAGGTTCGATAGCCCTGACGATGTTTGCGATCTGCTCCTTGTCATGAACGTTCACGGGTATGGGTATTGCATCTACCCCGCCCAGGTATTTAAAAATTAAGCCTTTCCCCTCCATTACAGGCAGGGCCGCCTCGGGTCCAACATTTCCCAGTCCCAGGACCCTGGTACCGTCCGTTACTATTGCCACGGAGTTCCAACGCCAGGTCATTTCAAAGGAGAGTTCTTTGTTCTTTGAAATCTCCTTGGAGACGGCTGCGACGCCGGGGGTGTACCATACCGAGAAATCGTCTAGGCTTGTGACCGGTACTTTTGGAAAAGTTTGAATTTTCCCGAGAAATTCTTTTGCGTATTTTATAGCCAAATTAGAATATCTTTCACTTCCAGATTCTCCCTCGTTTCTCATGAAGGGGTATCGCAAGCGCAATGTTAAATTTTGTCTACAGGAACCTCAGAAAATGGGATCAGTAGCAATTCTTCTTTGCTTTTGATACATAAGGAAAGTATTTCATATTCCTTCAGATATCACGGCAATGACAGATCTCAGGGATCAGGTCGCGGAAGACAGGGGTGTAATAAAAAGAATACAGCTGATTTTTCCGGGATATCACGGTTACAGGATAAATGAGGATTTGAGGGATGCGGACATAATATTAAAGGACGAACTGTACAAGAGAATGCTGAACTGCATTGGCAAACTTAAGGAGGCCGAACAAGCCTTGGTGAGAAGCGGCTCCTTCAAGGCCCTGGAATACTTCGGCACGCTGAGATCCAAAATACAGATGGCTGCAGAAGACATAAAACACCATGGGGCTGGCTACACTGGGATTTCTCCTCCGGTGCGTGTTGACGCGAAGAAGATATCGTCCCTTTATGATCTAGATATGAAGATTTTTGAGAACATTAAGGGGATAGAGGGTGCAACGGACTCCCTCCTCAAATCATGCCAGTCCGGAAATCCTGACTTGACTGGCTTTTCGGTAATTGTTGGAATGGTAGACGAAATAAGTTCCCTCAACAACAGTAGGGATGCCCTTCTATACGGGGGTGTGTAAATGGTTTTTGGCGGAAAATCAAAGGACATTCCTCCAAAAGGGGGTAGCCTTTTCGGGTCTACTACCTTTGAATGGGAAGATCAGTACAAGCAGGGAAATATAATGTGGAAAGTACCGAGGCTGATTCGGCTAAACGACAACGTTGTAGTGAGAGAGGATGAAACTGCCGTCTTCTTCAGGGACGGAAAGGCTATATGGTATATAGACAAGCCTGGCAGATATGCTCTTACTGACCTTAACGCACCCATCGTTGGAGGGCTGGTTAAAGCTCTATCGGGGGTACAACAGCAGGCTTACATTTACTACCTTCAGAGAAGGATAATGGACGGCAAGTTCGGTTCCAAGGAGCCTTACGCCTTTAGAGACAAGGATTTTGACATCGTAATGCTAAGACTTTTTGGGGAGGTTAGATACAGAATTTCAGACCCGTCTATATTCGTAAATCAGTTCGTCGGCACATTCAACGCGGAAACAAGCGCGGATGTTGAAGACAGGATCAGAGATCAGCTTGTTCTCCTCGTATATAATGTCCTGGGGAAGATGAAAGATCAGGGAATATCCGTCCTTGATCTTCCTTCAAACCTGATGAACATAGAGGAAGCCGTACTTGGGCTTTCAAAAAGTGCGTTTGATCAATACGGTCTGGAAATAAACAAAGTGTCAGGATTGAGTATCTCTCTTCCAGAGGACGTGCAGAAAGCCGTTGACACTAGGTCTAGCATGAAGGTTGTGGGGGCGAACTACCTTCAGTTCCAGGCTGGAAAGGCAATGGAAGATGCAGCAAAGAACCCGAGCGGAGGGGCTTCTGCTGGTGTGGGACTTGGAATGGGAATTGGAGCCGGGGGAGGTATGGCATACCCGCTGGCAAGCAATATAATGCAAGGGATGACACAGCAGACTCCTGTACCTACTCAACAGGTGCCTGAGAAAAAGACGAAAAAATGTCCTAAGTGTCAGAGTGATGTTGACGAGAACGCCAAATTCTGTCCGAATTGCGGGTACAATTTCAGTAGCTCGGAGACAATGAAGTGCCCATATTGTGGCAAAGATATTCCAAAAAATTCAAAATTCTGTCCTGAATGTGGGAAACCCTTAGTGCAGAAATGCAGCAAGTGCGGGGCAGACATTCCGCCAGGGAGCAAATTCTGTCCCAACTGTGGGGAAAAGGTGATCTAATGTATTGCAGAAAATGCGGAGCTCAGATTCCGGACGATTCGTTGTTCTGTCCGAAATGCGGAGCAAAACAGGACGCATCTTCAGGGGTACAGGAAGGGCAAGGAAAGGATGAGGAAGAGATACTTAAGGAAATGAAATGCCCTAGTTGTGGCGCTCCATTGAATCCAGCCCAAGGTGAGGCTATGGTTGTATGCAGCTACTGCGGAACATCCATCTCTCTGGGCTCTCTTGGATGGTCGCGTGTGAAAAAGCATTTCATCCTCGATCTAAAGGTTGCGCTGAAAGAACAGGCGGAGGAAGTTTCAAAGCAGTTTCTTGACAGCAGCATATTTCACAGACACCTATTCGAGAAGAGCACTCTTTCTAAGGCCGAGCTAAGTTATGTGCCCTACTGGGTTATTGATGCAGGGTATTCAGCACAATATAAATACAAGAGAGAGCAGGTTAATCCGGGTGGTTTCGTAGGAGTGGGAATAGGTGGTAGGGGTGGATTTGGCGGTCCGACCGTTAGTATGCAGACTATTATAGAATCGGGAACAGATGTTGACAAGGTCAGTTACCCAGTAGTTGCAGTTGAGAACTTGAATCAGTACCAGCCGCCGGACTATGTGTTCAATCTGTCTCAAAAAAGGGAGATATCAACGAAAGATCTTTCCGGTCCTGTCAAACTGATGAACGGGACTATGGGAGAAGAGAAGGCTAGGGTAGAAGGGAAGGTCAGGTTGCAACAGTGGGTAATAAGGAGACTCCAAAAGAGAGTTCATGGTTTCCAATCTGCGGAAGTGAACGTGGATATCGCAGACATGTACCTTGTTCATATACCGATATGGACCCTGGTTTTCACGAAAAAAACAGAGAACATTTTCCTTCTAATCGATGGCCACAATGCGGCAGTTATGGAGAACGTAAAGACATAAAGAAAAATTATTTCCCTATTGATCTATAGAGGATAATGATCCTTTACGCTCTTGATATTTCGAGTGCCGCTCAGGGTATAGTTAACGTAAGAATGGAATTTCCAATTGATGGAAAATGCGATATAGTGATGCCAGTCTGGACTCCCGGATCCTACTCCGTACGTGACTTCTCTCGCCACGTATTTGATCTGAAATCATCTGGGACGATGATTCAGGCTTCAAAGAACGTCTGGTCCATAGAATCAAAAGAAAGTAGAGTGGAGGTAAAATACAGCGTTTTCTGCGACGAACTCTCCGTGCAGACCAGCTATGCCAACGACGAATTTCTTCTGCTCAACGGAGCTGGGATTTTCTTCTATGTGGAAAGAAGAAAGGATGAAAGATGCAAAGTAAGGCTGGAAAACGTGAACCGGAAGAGGGTGGCAACGGGACTGAAAGGGGACAATTACGAGTACTCCGCGGAAAATTACGACCAGTTAGCGGATTCACCATTTCTCATTGGGAACTTCAAAAACATGGAGTTTCAAGTCATGGGGAAGAGGCATGTAGTAGCCTGGCAGGGCTTGATGCCTATTGGATCTGAAAAAATTAGCAGCGATTTTCAAAAAATTGTGGAGGAGGAGGCCAAGATATTTGGAGAACTGCCGTATGAAGAATACTTCTTCCTCATAGTTTCCGTTCCGGACGAATTGTATGGGGGGCTTGAACACAAGAACAGCACTGCAATATTAACTAACGGGAACAAACTGGCTGAGGAGACTTTTTACAAACTGTTTCTCACGACCGTTTCACACGAGTTTTTCCACACCTGGAACGTAAAGAGGATCAGGCCTAGGGAACTGGGTCCCTTTGATTATACCAAGGAAGTGTACACAAACTTACTGTGGCTCAGCGAGGGCTTTACCTCGTATTATGAATGGCTAGTGTTGTGGAGAGCCGGTATTGTTTCAGAGGAAGAATACTTCAAGCATATTTCCACAATGATCCAGTATTATCTCCTCCAGCCAGGTCACTTATACCCCGCAGATCTCTCCTCGTTTAATACGTGGATAAAGCTGTATAAGCCTGACGGAAACATTCTAAACTCCTACGTTTCCTACTACCTAAAGGGAGAGCTGATAGCCTTTGTTCTGAACTGTTACATCCTGAAGGAGACTGGCGGGAGTAAAAGCCTGGACGATCTCTTCAGGATGCTCTATTCTCACTTCGTTGACAACGGGGAAGGAATAGATAAGGGGGAGCTCATAGAGTACGTCAGCAAAGTATCCGGAAAGGACTCCAAAGATTTTCTTTCATCACTCACAGAGAGCAATGAAGAGATTGATTTTGCCAAATATCTGGATGCGATAGGGTATTCCCTTAAAATGAATAAGAGGGAAAATCCGTCACCGGGATTTTTGGGGCTTGTGCTCACGAGCGAGAAGGGAAAGATAGTGGTAAGGGCATCGCTTAAGGGGCATCCAGCGTTCAAAGCTGGAATACTTCCAGGTGATGAGCTTGTAGCAATAAACGGTCAGCGCTTTATCGAATTATTCACCAGGGAGATCTCTCCTGAGATAAGAAATCTTAAGCTTGACGACCTAAAGTGGATACGCCCCGAGGAAGAGGTTTCCGTGCACCTGTTCAGAAACAACAGATTAATCAGCCTTAATGCCAGGGCTGGAAAGGAACCGCCCACGATCTCCGTAGAGAAAAAGGAGGAAAACAATTTGAAGGAGAAGATGCTAAGAGGATGAGATATTATCTTCTATCGTTTTCAAGAGCGAAATCATGTCATCCTTTCTCAGTTTACCAGTGTTGACATTTCTTGGACTCGGGTGATAGGAACAATAAACAGAAAGTCCGCCAACGTCGTACCTTTTCCCGTGTGAAAATTTCATGGCTCTTACGTCATAGCCTTTGCCCTTGAGATATAGTTTGAAGCGATCGAATGCAATACTTCCCAATGTTAGAACGGCCTTCAGATTCCCCATGCTCTCTATCTCGAATTGAAGATAATCTGAGCAGTTGTCCATCTCATTTCTGTCCGGCTTGTCATTTGGCGGTACGCATTTCAAAACGGCAGTTATGTATGCATCCCTAAGCATCAGACCATCGTCAATAGATACAGAATCACGCAGGTTTGAAATACCAACCTCGTAAAGACAGGAGAATAAGAATGAGGCACTCTTATCCCCCGTGAATACCCTACCTGTTCTGTTCCCTCCAGTGGCAGCGGGAGCAAGGCCAAGTATGAGAAGCCTTGAACCTATATCTCCAAAACCCGGTACCGGTTTGCTCCAGAATTTCTCGCCGAGAAATTTCTTCCTCTTGGATGCAACTTCAACCCTATATCTCACAAGCCTTGGGCATCTCTTGCATTTTATCAGAGTGGAATTCATTTCATAAATGGAATTGAACCTCATGCATTCACCCTGAACAGTCGTTCCTCCAATATCCTGGAAAGGAACTGCCTCATATCCGACGGAGAGCCAAGCCTGAATCTTGCTCTGGTGTCACCATCCCCAACCTTTATCGTTATCTGCTCCCTAAGCATTTCAAATGCCTCTTCGTCTGTTGCGTCGTCGCCGGCAAAAAGGACGGCATCTCCCTTCTTCATCTCATTTTCTACAGCCATTCCTTTGTTGATCCCTTTTATCCTGAGTTCGAATATATATTTCCCGCTGTACATTTCAAATCCCTCCTCCCGTATGGAGCTGATCGCTCGTTTAAGGTCTCTTATTTTTTTGCTTGAAACATGGTAGTAGTGAAACATAACCCCCCCTCCCTTGTCCTTGATGCTGAGACCAGAGAAGAGGGTTGAAAGATAACTGTACCTTGAAGCTATTTCCTTTGATCTCAAAACAAACTTATCAAACCCATCGATTGATCTTCTTTTCCCGTCTCCATCGCAGAATTGAGCACCATGCATTGCGATTATGTTGAATCCTGGGCCTATAAGTTTCAGCAAATCATCTAAAGCTCTTCCCGTAACTATGTATGTAGGTATGAACGTTCCAATCTGCCTGACGATTTTTTTGATACCGTCGTCTGGTATGGCTAGGTCAGGGTCTGTGGTTATATTAACTAGGGTACCGTCGTAGTCCAAGAACGCCTTGGAAATCCCGCCAATTTCTCTCACCTGTTTCAATATTTCTTCCAACGTATTTCTCTCTGACATTTCACTTTCCTTTTTCTCCGGTTTCATCCCTGCAGTTCACTTAAATATATCAAAGGTTGTCTGGACATTCTTCCTTTCATCTGAAAGGATGTATTTCATCTTCTTTTCCTTCCTGCTCGCCGAATAGAGATATGATATGTCCCTGGAATTTTCCATGATCAGTATAAATACCTTCCCCCTACCGTACCTTCCAGTTCTACCCCTCCTCTGTATCGATCTAATCTCGCTTGGAACAGGCTCATAGAATATCACCGTATCAGCAGACGGGATGTCAAGCCCCTCTTCCCCCACCTGGGTAGCGACTATTATCTTTGTCTCGCCTTCTCTAAATCTCTGTATCACGGACGACTGTTCCTTCTGGCTCATGCCCTTCCCGTCACTCCTCGAACTCTGTCCTATGAACTTTTCGCATGAAAAACCATTCTTTCTAAGCACGTCCGTCAATATTTCAGCCGTTAGTCTGTAGTGGCAAAAGATTATGACTTTGGAATATTGATTTTCCGTGAGGATCTTGACGACCATATGCATTTTAGGCGTGTGCTCCTCAAGCTCTCCCTCAGTCAATTCATCAACATCCCTTTCAACTGAGAGTATCTTAGGATCCTTGAATAGGCCAGCCGCTTTCTTGTTGTTCTCCTTTGTCTCTTTCATATATTCCTTTAGCGGTAGTAGGCCCTGTGTCTCTGCAAATTCAATGAAGTAATCGAGAATTATTGCAACCGTCCTGAGTCTGGCGACAGCAAAGAAATATTTGTTACCCTTTCTGATCTCCGACGATATAACATCGCCGAGTGCAATCAGGTCCTTCCGAGACTTTATTTGAATATTTATGGAAAAATTCGTGAATTTTCCTATGGTATCCAAAAACATGTCTCTCAGTTTCTCCACGACTTCATAATATCTCTTCGGCATCTGGATCTTTACCTGATTCACGTCTATCCCTTGCAAATAGGGGACTACGTCTGGGGACTTCTCGTCTCTTATCTCTATCTTCTCGATGTGAAGGTTATGTACTATTTCGTCTATCTTGGATGAATCCCCGCCCGGGGACGCAGTTGTTGCAATTATCCTTGCGTCTTTAAAGAAATCGGCTATCTTTACGTAAGCATAGTTGCCGATTGCCCTGTGTGCCTCATCGAATATCACTGTAACAACCTCTTTCCTAATTCTAATGAGGAGCTCTTCATCATTGTCTATGACCTGAGGCGTAGAGACAATGACCCTTCCACTTTTATATAATTCCTGCCTTTCCTCTCTAACGATCTCACCAGTGACCTCAACGATCTCTTCGTTTCGAATGTTAAGAAACCTCCTGATAGTATTTGCGTGCTGATGCACTAGGGGTCTGGTTGGTGCAAGAAATATGCATTTCCCGCCATTTTCTATGAGAATAGACAGCGCTATTATTGCAATGATAGTCTTTCCCAGCGCGGTGGGTATAACGATGAGGGTATTTTTTTTCGTTGCTTCCGTGGCTATGTTGTGCTGATATTCCCTGAATTCTATGATGTCTTCCCTTAGAATTTTGGAATATTTAGGCACGCATGTTAATAATTCTCAGGCTTTAACCTTGGCGTATACTGAGCCTTTTTTCTGAAATTCAATGATCCTTCTTTACGCCTTTCCCTCCGGCGATTTCCCATGATTAAACGCGAAGCAGAGCGTTTCAATCATTCTCCTTATGGAATGCCCAGCTCAATAGCACGCCCTGATCAATTCGACATTCTCGAGGGTGCAAAATGGATACCTTCAATACGCTACTTTCATCGACATTCTATCGAAAATGTGGGTGTATTCAACTCACTATAGATGAAATCTTCAAATGCACAACTATTTTCAGGAAGGATAAGGAATTTCACAGTTTTTTTGAAATTGCAGGTTAGCAATTCAGGTGAAATCATGAGCCTTCCTTTTTTAAATGAGATTTCAGGTAGGAGGGAACTTCAATAGCTAGAATGATGGTTGGAGATGTTCAGTATTCCAATTTACATCTATAATATTATATAAAAGATATTTCATTTATAAGAACATTTATTTACCGCCCTAGTATAACCACCGCAGTGTTTCATCCGGATCGCATATTCATATACGTACTGCTAATCTCCGTTGTTACGACGGTCATTTACCTGGTTTACTATTTCGTAAATGTATATTATCTCCTTAAGCACGGAAATGCCAAGAAAACGAAATCATATGTTGAAACAGGAGATGTAACAATTTTGATTCCAGTCTACAATGAGAAAGCGGGCCTCTTCGCCAGAGTAATTGATTCTGCGGCCGCTCAGGGGGTTAATATAATCGTCGTTGGAGATTCAAGCAATGAGCCGTATAGGTCAATCGCGGAAAGCAAGGGCGCCCATTTCATTTACGTAGAGAGGAGAGGGGGAAAGAGAAGGGCGCTGTCAGAGGGCATTAAATTTGTCAATACGAAATTCGTTCTTTTTCTGGACAGCGACACAGTGCTGCCAAAGGACGCAGTAAAAAAGATGATGGCGCATTTTAAAGAGGACGTAGGCGGTGTAGGTGCGAACGTCACAGTTGTCAGGTCGTCAAAGGGTGCGTCCTACAGTGCAGAATTCATGGAGAGAGCGAGGGAGATCGTCCTTAGGGCTATGTCGGCGCATGGGGGCAGCGTAATGGTCATAGACGGGAAGTGCGCCATGTACAGGACTGACCTGATCAAGCCGCTGGTCATCTCAAAGGAGTTCACGGAACCGAAGGTAGCAGGCAGACCAGCCATAATGGGAGACGATCAGCAGATGACATCGTACATCATTAGAAATGGCTATAAGGCCGAGAAAAGCTTTGAAGTGATGGTGGAAACTGAACCACCTGAAAACTTCAAGCAGTTTACAAAGCAAAGCATAAGGTGGGCTAGAAGTTCTTACTATTACTTTTTCAAGAACATTTTCAACGGAACTGCGTTACATGCAGGAGGGTTCTACACATTCGAGACCATAGCGACTTTCGTCATGCCTTTCCTGACGCTGGGTCTTGGCCTGTTTAGGCTCTATTTTGAATTTAGATTCATAGGGTACCACGCCGGTACATTCTTTGACGTGATACGTGATTTCATAGCGTTTAATTTGATTGGATTTCATGGAGGCAGGAACAGTATAATTCATCTCCTCTCATTTGCTGGAATCCCTGGCCCTGCAATTTTCGGTTCTGCTCTTGCATTCAACCTTAAGAGGGAGAGATTGAGAACTCTTGGATACGGCGGGGTTGCTCTCCTCATAATTTTCCTGACATCCATTTACGGGATGCTAACGTGCTGGAAACAGTGGACATGGCTTACAAGATGAATTCTCACGTTGAGTCTTGAATGGAAATGCAGTTGTTCAGGTAGGATACCCTTGTAACGAAATCAGAAACGTCCATCATCTTAGTTTCAAGATTCCAGAGTTTATCCCTAGGTGCAATTGCGAGGATGAATCCAGCTGACCCCCCTCCCATGAGCCGCGCCGTGCAAGCTCCATTTTGCATGGCGTTCTCAATCAAAGAATCAACCCTTTTGTTCGTTATTCCGACCCCTAGTTTCTTTTTCAATTCCCACCCTACATTCATAAGTCTACAAAATGAGTTCATATCCATGTTTGAAACGGCATCTTTTGCCTGCAGTGTGACATTTTTTATCTCCAGCAGAGTCTTAATTATTTCGTTGGATCCTTTATTAAGTTTACTGACTTCGTCCTGAAGTTCCACGGAACTGTTTCTAGTTGAACCGGTGTAGATTATTATGGATGAACTGCTCAGCAGGTTCGTAAAACTATTTGCTGCATCTAATTTTTCTACCTTTGCTTTTCCGCCTGAAAATTCAACGTATTTTAGACCGGGAAATGGGATAGCATAAGGATCCTGCAGGCCAAGCGTGACCTTAAAGTGGTCCTTTTCTATTCTGTATGATTCTTCTGCCATTTTCATCCAATCGATACCCACGCCTTTCATTCTGTTTATTACCGTAAGTAGGGCCAGCACCAGGGAAGTAGATGACCCTAGACCCGTCCCGGCCGGGACGTCTCCAGCAACAGAAAGGCGTCCTGTTCTTATGCCGTTCATTTCAAAAAGATTTGAAATTTTGTTTAGGAAATTGTTTCCCGCAGAAGCAACCGAGCTCCAGCTTTTCAGAAGATCCCTTGATGAGATCTCCAGAGGCATGCCATCGTCAACGTACCTTACCGTTATCCCTCTATCTATGGTGGCATTTATGACCGATCCACCATGGAGATCTGGGAAAGGCGGAACGTCAGTACCGCCTCCTATAAAACTCACTCTATATGGAGAGAAAACAGAGATGCTTCTCATTACATGTGAATGCAAAATATGATATAAAAATTGAAATCCTTCCTAATGATTGCATTTGGATGAGAGCCCTAATACTTGGGATTGATGGATATATTGGCTGGGCTCTAGCTCTCCGCCTTGCGTCGATGGGATATGAAGTTACCGGCGTTGATAATTTTTATACGAGGAGAAGGGTGAGGGAGGTCGGATCTAATTCTGCCCTCCCTCTGCTTTCGTTTAACAAGAGGGTTGAAAAAGTTAGGGAAAAGATGGGCGTAAAGATCAATTTCATCAGAGGAAACGTCGCAATTCCTAACGTTATGTACGGAGTTTTCAAATCTATAAAGCCCGAGGTGGTGTTCCATCTGGCGGAGCAGCGTTCCGCCCCTTATTCCATGATAGGCCTCAAACAGGCGAGCGAGACCATGAGTACCAACCTACTTAGTACTTTAAATCTTGTATACGCGGCCAAGGACATCTCTCCCGACGTGCACATAATAAAACTAGGTACAATGGGGGAATACGGCACGCCAAATATAGACATAACAGAGGGATTCATTGAGGTTAAGTTCAGGGGAAGGAAAGACGTCCTTCCCTTTCCAAGAAATGCGAGTTCATGGTACCATTGGTCCAAAGTCCATGATTCAAATAACCTGATGTTTGCGAACAGATTATGGAGGCTTAAAATAACCGACGTTATGCAAGGCGTCGTATATGGAACTAGGACGGATGAAATCAAAAGAACCGGGTTATATACTAGATTTGACATTGACGAGGTTTGGGGCACGGCCGTCAACAGATTTGTTGCTCAGGCCGTAATAGGGAATCCAATAACGCCGTATGGTAATGGTAACCAAAAGAGGGGTTTTCTCGCTTTGGAGGACAGCATAAACTGTCTTACCATAGCAATGAACAATCCTCCCGATGCTGGGAAATACAGGGTACTTAACCAGTTCGATCAATACTATTCAATAAATTACCTAGCAGATACCGTCGCCAGAATCTATGAGGAAATATCCGGAAGGCCTGCAAGAATCGAACACGTGAGGAACCCTAGGGTGGAATCAGAGGATCATTATTACAACCCGGATCACGAGACGCTTCGTAAGCTCGGATACAGACCAAAAAGCACCTTGAGTCACGTTGTAAAGGAAATGATCGAAGACCTGCTGAATTACAGGGAACGGTGCGAATCCTTAAAATCCGTGATAATGCCCAGAACGGTATGGGTTAAAAGCAAAGGCCTGATCAGTTCTTGATTTTCCGTTTGACAGAATCATAGCTGGATCTAAGGGCATTTAGGTACTCCTCAGCAACGCCTACGCTTATCCAGTTTTTCCTGGAAATCTCGAGTGCTCTGAATTCAATTCCCTCCTTTATAGCTAAATCGATTGCGTCGGTGATCTCTTTCCCGCCGGTCCGTTCTATGAACTCGAAAATGCTCGGAGGCAAATAATAAAATGCGCACATCGCATAATTTGAAGGCGGGTTACTGGGCTTTTCCAAAACACCCTTCACCTTTGGGGGTTCGCTGGAATCATCTATCAACGCAACCCCGTATCTCCTTGCATCCTCAACCTTCATGACGAGGAGTGTCCATCTTTCACTCCCTAAGGAAGAGCAGAGAAGATCTTGAATTTTTGAAAAGTCCCAGACCGTAGCGTCTCCAGCTGCAAGGATGAATCCCTCGTTACCTATGAAGTCTCCCGCTTGAAGACACGCATCCCCGAATCCCGCTTTTTCTTTCTGGTATAGTATGGTGCACCAGGGCAGTGCTTTTCTGACGTAGCTTTCAGTTACAAGGTCTTCAGGATCAAGAACTATGGCGACGTCTCTGATCCCCATATCTCTCAGTCTGAATGCGAGAATGTCCAGTATCGGTCTAAGAGCCATCTTTCCATCCCTAACATCGTACAAAGGGAGGAGTTCTTTCCTCAGCACGCCATTGAGCCCAGACCTTGTCCCCAGACCGGCTGCAGTTATTACGGCTTTCATTTTTCTTGGATCTGATTCAAAATTGCCTATTAAATTAGAGGTCACTACGTGAGAATCTATAAGTCAAGAGAACAATATTGTTATGATGTTGGTGTCACCGGTCGCCGGAATAATTATCGGAGTGCTGGCCCTTGTCTTTTCCTCTCTTGCACTCACGGCTTCTATAGAAAATATAGGTTCTAAGCTTAGGTTCAGTGACAGTCTGACGGGGGCATTACTGAGTCCGATGTTCACGGCGCTTCCGGAGCTGATCATAATAGCTGAAGCCATAATCCTGATAGGGAGATCCCCGGGCTCGGAAATAGCTGCTGGGACCATAATAGGCGAACCATTCATGGTTTCATCATTGGGGATGCCTGCGGCTGTGATCGTTTTGTCGATTTCTAAGAGGAAACGCGGGGAATTGGAGAAGATCGATGGTTCCCTTTCAAGAATCATGCTTCTTCTCGGCATTGTATTTCCAATAATGCTCATACCTCATTTCTTGAACACGATTTTAGTGAGAATAGCTGTATCACTGTGTCTTGTTTTAATTTATGTTGCCTTAATATTTCTTCTCAAGGGGCAGGAAGAGATAAGCGGAAAAAGGATTCCATCGAAGCTGTTCATAGTTCTCGTAACTGCGGGTCTCATCCTTCTGCTATCGGGTTCCACCATCCTTGTGAGCTCGATAAACGAGTTTGCCAATCAATCCGGAATCAGCAGGGAATTAATGGGGATACTAATTATCCCCATAGGGACTATAGTACCGGAGACTATGAACTCCCTGGTGTGGGCATCAAAATACAGGACCAACCTCTCTATTTCTGCACTGCTTGGGGAGGAGCTGATGTTCACCACGATTTTTCCAGCCATAGGTATAGCGGCCAGCAGCTGGATCATAACGTATTATGGCATTGTTGCCGTTGTGCTTTTTTCCTCGTTTTCAATAGTCGTAGGTTTCGTTTTGTCAAGGCTGAAGGGGGTTGTGTATCCTATGTTGGCCTATTTTGCTTCTTTTGTGATTTTTTTGTTCTTTGTTTACTAATTTATTAGTAAAACCAAATTAATGGAAAATATTAAAATATGGAAAATAGATATTGAACATATGAGCAATCAAATCGAGTTATCACTTTCGGAGATAAAAAATGACCTACTAAAAGGCAAACCAGTAATAGTTTATGATTTTGATAATAGAGAAGAAGAGGCAGACATGGTCTTCTATGGAGGAGCCATTACGTGGGAATCCATAAATAGGCTTCGAAGGGATGCCGGCGGTTTGATATGCTACGTTACAGGAGGAAATGAAGCGTCTTCCCTTAGGCTGAAATTTCTATCTGACGAGTGGAAGAACCACCCAATATATAGCAGCTTGGTTAAGAAACCATCCTACGGAGATTTTCCTGCCTTCATGATATGGGTGAACCACGTCTCAGTTACAACAGGCATATCCGACATCGACAGGGCGAAGACCATAAGAGAACTGCACAATATGTTATCTGACCACGTAGAGGACAAGGCATCTTATTTCCTAGACAATTTCTATGCCCCAGGGCACGTCCCTATACTGGCTTCGAGGGGATTGGAAAGGAGGAGGGGCCACACTGAGCTTGTAACGCATCTTGCGGAGGTGCTTGGCCTTCCAAGGAGCATGGTCATTTCTGAAATGCTTGGGGAAGGAAAAAGTCTGAGCAGGAACCTTGCAAGCTCCTATGCTTCCAGAAACGGTCTTATATTTCTTGAGGGCAAAGATATCGTAAGGATGTGAATTTAATGCCCAAATACGGGATTGTGGACACCACATTTTCAAGGGTGGACATGGGCAGGATTGCATATGAAACTATCAGGAAGGAGGACCCTGACGGAAAAATATTAAGGTATACCGTACCCGGAATAAAGGACCTTCCTGTTGGTGCAGCAAAGTTATTCGACGAAGGATGCGATGGAGTAATAACACTTGGATGGGTAGGCAGGACGATGCTTGACAAGTACAGTTATCTCGCAACTAGTATTGGTCTAATCAATGCACAGCTCATGGTCAGGAAACACGTAATGGACGTCACTGTTCATGAAGATGAGGTAGAGGAATCTCAGCTTGCTGAGCTAGCCCGGGACAGAACTGTTAAGCACTCACGGAACCTTGTCATGTTGGTGACTGGTGGAGGCATGGCACTTCAGAGCAAAGCTGGAAAGGGGCTTAGGCAAGGATATAATAATATCGGGCAGATTCAAGGTGAGGATTAAAATGGCCAAAATAGGTCTTGTAGTATCTGACTTCAATTACGATATAACCAGCCTGATGCACGAGAAGGCAGAGGAACATGCGGATCTTCTGGGTCTTCAACATCAATCAGTGAGGGTTCCTGGTGTTTTCGACGTTCCCCTAGCTGTGAAAATCCTTCTGAAGAGGAAGGATATTGACGGGGTTGCGGTCATAGGGGCAGTTATAAAAGGTGACACGAAGCATGACGATCTTGTCATAAATCAGGCTGTCAGAAAGCTCGTAGATCTATCTACGGATTCGGAAAAACCCGTTACATTGGGAATCATTGGTCCGGGCGCTGATCATGAACAGGCTGTCGCAAGAATAGAAGAGTATTCCACAAGAGCAGTGGAATCGCTTGCTAAACTTCTTAAAGCTTTAAGGGAACGCTAAAGAAGAATATTTTTTTATCATACTGGAATAAACTTCAGATGCCGTACGATTTCAAGGAAAGCGAAAGAAGGTGGAGCGAGTACTGGAAGAATGAAAGGACATTCAGATTCGATTTTCATTCGTCGAAAAGGGTATTCAGCATAGATACTCCCCCGAGGTATGCGTCGGGTAGGATGCACATAGGGCATGCATTCCATTACAGCCATATCGATATGATAGCTAAATTCCATAGGCTGAAGGGGGAAGATGTATTTTTCCCACTGTGTTTCGACGTAAATGGGATGCCTATTGAGGTAAACGTTGAGAAGAAGTATAAGATAAGAATGAAGGATTACGACAGGCAGGAATTCGTAAAGCTTTGCGAGGATTTTGCAGATAAAAACATAAACGACATGATAGATCAATTCAGGGCGCTGGGTATAAGCGCCGACGACTCTCTATATTACAGGACGAGCTCGGAGATGTACAGAAAATATACTCAGATATCGTTCATAAGGATGTACAGGGATGGATTGGCCTATAAGGGCAAGCATCCAGTCAACTGGTGCCCGAGGTGCGAAACAGCGATTGCAGAGTCGGAAATAGTGTACGAAGAAAGGGAAGTATCGCTTAACCAGATAACGTTCAGGGGCGACGGGTTCAATATAACGATATCCACGACGAGGCCGGAACTTATTCCGGGATGCGTTGCCTTGGCTGTAAATCCTAAAGACGAAAGGTATAAAAACCTCATAGGTAAGGAAGTGAATGTTCCCTTATTTAACAAGGAGGTGACGATACTGGGGGACGAAGATGTTCTCATGGATTTCGGTACAGGTGCAGAAATGATTTGTTCTGTGGGGGACAAGGACGACCTCAAAATGATATATAGGCATTCCCTTCCCCTAATAAAAACAATAGACGAAACAGGAAGGTTGACTGAGGTTGCTGGTAGCTACAGTGGCTTGACGACAAAAGAGGCAAGAGAAAGAATACTGACGGACCTTAAGGAAGAGGGCTATTTTGTTTCAGAGAGCAAGATAATGCAAAACGTGGGTACCTGTTGGAGATGTTCCACCCCTCTGGAATTCCTTCAGAAAGAACAGTGGTTCATAAAGACTATTTCATTCAAGGATGAAGTTAAAAGGTGGGCAAGCCAAATCTCCTGGTACCCAGATTTCATGAAAAAGAGGCTCGATGACTGGACTGATTCCCTTTCTTGGGATTGGGTTGTTTCAAGGCAGAGATATTTCGCGACGCCCATACCTGTTTGGGAATGCGATAATGGCCACGTAACGGTTGCCGAGGAAAAACAGTGCTACGTTGATCCTATGATAGACCCCCCTCCAGTTGAGCGGTGTGCAGTTTGCGGGGGAGAGCTGAAGGGATCTCAGGAAGTGTTTGACACATGGATGGATTCTTCAATATCACCGCTTTTCAATACTTTTTATGCTAGGGACGAGAGCCTATTCGAGAAGCTTTATCCGATGAGCCTTAGACCTCAGGGACAGGAAATAATCAGAACGTGGGCATATTACAGCATAGTGAGATCTAACCTTCTGACAGGCAGAAATCCGTGGAATGAAATAATGGTAGATGGAAACATAATGGCGCCAGACGGGAGGCCGATGCATGCGTCATGGGGGAACGTAGTTGACCCGATAGAACTCATTGGAAAGTACGGCGCAGACGCATTCAGATACTTTGCTGCGTCCTGTTCCCTTGGAGAGGATTCCCCCTTCAGGGAAAGGGATCTCATCAGGGGCCAGAGGTTCGTCAACAAGATATTTAACTTGGTTAATTTCCTGGAATTTTACAAAGGAAAGCAGGTCTCTGATGGTGAAGCTAGGCCTGCAGATCACTGGATAAGAAGGGAACTGAACAGGGTAGCAAGCGAGGTTGATTCAGCGATGAGTTCCTATGCAATGGATAAAGCGATAAGATCCCTTGAAAACTTCATCTGGCATACGCTCGCTGACGACTATGTTGAGATTGTTAAGCACAGGTTGTTGGAGAAAGAGGCTTATGAAAACGTATATCACGTAATACTGTCCTCAGTAATTATGGTATCACCGATCCTTCCATTCATTGCTGAAGACTCATATCAGAGGTTCTTCCGCAAATACGAGGAGAAAAATAGCATATTCGATATGCCCTTCCATTCTCGAATTGAATACGATGAAGAGCTCGCAGACATAGGAGCTTTGACTGTCAAGGCAGTCTCTCTCGGAAGGGACCTAAAAGTCAAACAGAGGATCCCACTTTCGGAAAAACTAGGCAACATTTCCATAATATCACCTGGCGAAATAGAGATAGACAAGGAAGACGTAAAAGGAGCGTTGAGGTCTGAAACAATTTCAGAAGAAAAAGGGAGCGTAGAGGAAAAGATAATATCCGTTAAGCTTAAGCCTGAAATGTATCAGTTGCTTAAAGGCAAAGCGAAGGAAGTGGAAAAGGCGATCACTGAGAATCCTCAACTGATAGAGGAAGGAATTGAAATAGACGGGATCAAGATATCCAGGGAAGGGATCATTGTTGTGAAGGAGTACTCAGTGCAGGGTAGAAGTGCAAATTGCTCCGGAGAATTCTGCATATCCATAAGAAAATGACAAATGATTT
The DNA here is from genome assembly GCA_038729485.1 of Thermoplasmatales archaeon. Taxonomy (GTDB): domain Archaea; phylum Thermoplasmatota; class Thermoplasmata; order Thermoplasmatales. The sequence goes on from JAVYRX010000003.1 coordinate 131,199, forward strand.
ATCTAACGAGACGGTGCATAATAGGTGACAAGAAGAGCCAGCGATGAAGAGATTATCTTCAACGTCTTATCAATCCTTAGAGACAATGGCGAGGTGATAGGGGAAGTCAATTTCCTGGAAATGCTCAGAAGAAAGAATTCTAGTCTTTCTCCACGCAGGTTCAGGAGGCTCATTTTCAAGATACCTGAAATTTTAGTCACAATAAAATACACGAAAAATAAATACGGGAAGCTGGAAAGATGTCCGATCTGCGGCTCTAAGATGAAGGCAGTAAGGGTGATCAATCTTGAGGGAAAGAGGACCACAGTCGGTTACAGGTGCCCCACGTGCCACTACAATTCTTTCAAAAATGGGAAACCATATATATATGCGTTTAGGTTAAAGAAACGTGATATCTGACATAGAGAAAAATTACATCGTAGCCAAGATTGAAAGCGGCGAAGACGTCCTGGAGACGATGCTCCAGATCATAGACGACTATGGAATATTTTCTGGACTGGTTGTGCTCGGAATCGGAATGATCAAGAAGCTGGAGGTGGGTTATTGGGACGGAAAGGAATATCAGAGGAAAGTTATGCCTGAAGCCGGGGAAGTGGTGTCGTTTCACGGTACTATAACATCAAATGAGCCCCGCCTTCACATTCATGTTTCTGTTGCTCGGCAGGATCACGGGGTAGTTGGGGGCCATTTCTTTTCTGGAATTGCGGATCCCCTTCTTGAAGTGCATGTTCTTCGGTTGGAGGAGATGGTTCTTAAAAGGGAACGTAATGCAAAATCCGGATTGAACGAGCTTGCGTTCGAATAATCTGTCTTGTTAGGCTAATGCTGTCCCAGAATCGCTAAATCAGTGACAGGGAGTAAGTCTCTTTTTGACGTTAGAAGTGAGAAGCAATGTTCCTATGGTGAGAACTTTCCCTTCAGCAATGTCTATGGCCGTCATCGAGGCAGGTTTTATGTCTATCCCGAAGCTTCCAGCTTCGTCGAGTCCAAGAAAGCTTGCGGTAAGCACTCTTATAGGCAGTGCATGAGAAACAATGATATAGCAGCCGTCATAGTCCTTTATAGTATCCTTCATCCTCTTCAGAATGGATTCCCAGGTTTCCATCCCGAGATCTTCTCTGCTCATCTTTGGTACATCATCGACTTTGAATCCATTGTAGGGGCCAAGTCCAGCTTCCTTCACTCTCTTATCCTCCTTTGCGCTGAGGCCTGTTATTTCTGCGAGCGTCTTTGCAGTCTGTTTTGTCCTGAGAACAGGGCTGTACAATATTCCATTAAACTTTAGGTCTTTCAGCTGTTCCCCAGTGAATAGAATCTGCTCAACACCTCTCTGAGTTAGTGGATATTTGTCAAGTTCGTCCGAAATAATATTGTTCACGTTAGCAAAACTTTCACCATGCCTGACAAGCATAACCTTCTTCATCAAAATGATCTACCTTCCAGTCAATACTGTTGGGTACAAAATCTTTCCAGTGATGTTAAGTGAAAAATAAACCAAGGTATATTTCCTAAAATCATGCCTCTGCAAATCTCCCCTTTTGAGTAGAAACCTTTATTCTTAATCCAGATGCTTTTGCGTTGAGCCACGGTCACTTCCTTTCTTGAAAGAACTGCGAAAAATGGTCGTATCCCTTTGAAGCAACCCTGTTACCTGAAATATCGAAAACGCCCTCTCCCTGCATCACTCTTCCTACCAGGGGGAAGGAGTCGATTTCGTCAGGGGAGGTGAATATCAGCTCATAATCTCCTCCAATCTCGTAGAAAAGTTCTTTCAAATCTTTGTCAAATACTCCTTCAGTGACGTCCTTTTCTATATCGATGCGAACTCTGCTTAACTTTGATATAAGTTCCAGTGACTTATATAGGCCATCAGAATTGTCAATACAGGATGTAATCCTATGCTTCCTCATGACGTTAAGAGCATCAAATCTTGGATCGAAGTCCATGATACCTCTGTAGCCGCCAGAATTGCTGTAGTAATCTAAAATTGCTTTCTCCACCCTTCCTATCTTCGACGATATGTATACGAAATCTCCAGGCCTTGCCCCCCTTCTTCTGTACTCTCTACCAATCTCAACCTCTCCGATGATGAGGCCTGTCAGGGATATTGTTTCGCTCTCCTTGAGATCGCCCCCCTGGAACGAAACGTTGTACCTTATCACCTCCCGTTTTATTCCCTTTACCAGGGAAATAACCCAGCTCTCATCAATCTCCCGGGGGAATGAGAAAGAGGCCATCATTTCCAGAGGTGACCCATTCTTTGCTGCGATATCGCTCAAGTTGATGTCAACAAGAAACTTCCCTATAAGTTCAGGATCCCAGTCCCTTCGAAAATGGAATTTTTCGTTAATTGTATCCATGGCCATCAGAAGATATTTCCCGTTTACGGAAAAGAAATGAACGTCCTCGTCCTCGTTCTCCCTTCCCATCAAATCCCATATTTTTTCAATAAGGCCGCGTTCTCCTATGCCCTCAATTCTCATCGCTAAGATAATTAGATGTAGTTAAATAAATTATCAATCAATGGATGAAATAGAGGTTGAAAACAGCATATTCTTCACACGATACGGAGCCGCATTTCTTGAAGATATATCCGCCGTCGTGGTTTCTGATGTTCATCTTGGGTACGAAGACGTTCTTGCCATGAACGGCATATTTATTCCAAGAGTACAGAGCAAGCTTATATATGAAACAGTGGACCAGATCATTGAAAAATATTCACCCAGCGAGTTCATTATAGATGGAGATCTAAAACATGAGTTTTCAAAGAACACCCCTCAAGAATGGAGAGACGTTTACGAGCTGTTGCAGAGAATTTCCAAAAAAAGCAAGCCTATCGTTGTTAAAGGCAATCACGATAATTATGTTGCGAACATCGCTTCAAAGCTCGAAATAAAGGTTTACGACATCTATAGGGAGGGAAGGTATACGTTCCATCACGGCCATAAGGATTTCAACTGGGAAGGCATGGCAATTATAGGAAACGAACATCCTGCCGTAGGACTAAGAGACGCAGTCGAATCAGTAATAAAACTACCATGCTTTTTGTATTTTAAGAAGGAAAACCTCATCGTTCTTCCGGCGCTGTCCATATACGCTGGAGGTTCGGACATACTTAAGAATGAGATATCTTCGCCGGTGCTTAAAAAAGTAGATTTAAACGACGGAAGAGTCTTCGGTTTATGGGACGCCTACGGGACAATAGACCTTGGAAAGGTAGGGGACCTACTGTGATAGGTTTCATATCATCGGGTTTCAATCCCCCATCTTCCCTGACTCTGGAAGAGATATCCTTCATGGAGAGATCGTCAAAAATAATCGTGGACTCTTATACCTCGCCCAATTATCTCAAGGAATTCGAGGGAAGGAATCTCTTCTTTGCCGGGAGAAATGATTTGGAGGACTTCCTCTGGATATTCAAGGAGGAAGGAGATGTTTCAATAGTCATTCCCGGTGACTCATTTTCTGCTACTACACATTTCACCATATATAAGGAGGCCAGGAAGAGGGGAATCCGTGTTAACGTCTATCACAATTCTTCCATCTTCCCAGCAGCTGCAACGGTCCTTGGATTGCAGTTGTACAAGATTGGCCCCCCCGTATCGCTTCCAAGATTTACTGAGCGTTTCAGACCGACATCCCCCTACGAAAAGATAAGGGACAACATTGCAAGAGGCCTTCACACTATCGTTCTTCTGGATACCGATCCGCCCATGTCGCTCCAAGAAGCTCTGGAAGAACTAGAATGGATGGAAGATGTAAAATCAGGAAATGTTTTCACCAAGGAGACTAGAATGGGTGTAGTGATGGCCCTCGGCACTGAAAGGGAAAGAATCTCTTATGGGAAAATTGCGGACCTGAAGAGGATGAAATCAGAGAAGCCGTTGACGATCGTTATACCTGGAAACCTTCACTTCGAAGAGGCAGAGGCGCTTGAGCTCTTTCTCATTTAACTTTTTCTAACAATAAAACGCTCATAAAGATTTATTACTCCGTTAACATATACGGAGAAAGTAGGTGGAATGATGCAATCAGCGCAAATGGCTTATGATAGGGCTATCACAGTGTTTTCTCCGGACGGAAGGCTCTTCCAGGTAGAGTATGCCAGAGAGGCTGTGAAGAGAGGCACAACCGCAATAGGTATCACGTTCCAAGACGGGGCGATCCTAATGGCTGACAAAAGGATCAAAAGCGGACTTATAGATGAAAGGAGTATCGAGAAGATTTTCGCTATAGACGGACATATTGGAGCGGCCACGTCGGGTCTGATCGGGGACGCTAGGATACTCATAGATCATGCCCGGATCCAGGCGCAGTCTGAAAAAGTTACTTACGGCCAAGAAATAATAGTAGAATCCTTAGTCAAGAAAGTGTGCGATCTCCTTCAGCAATACACCCAATATGGGGGCGTAAGGCCGTTCGGAGCTTCCCTTCTCATAACTGGAATAGATGAAACTGGAATAAGTCTTTACGAGACGGACCCTTCCGGGCTCTCAACGGGATACAGGGCTGATGCTATAGGATATGGTAGGGATGCGGCCATGGAAGTTCTGGAAAAAGAATATAAAGGCAATATGAGCCTCAAGGAAGCTGCTGATCTCGGTGTAAAGGCACTGAAGGCGGGATTGGAGCAGGGGCAAACACTAGGTACTGTAAGCGTTGGCCTTATAACCAGGGGGGAGAAATTTAAAATACTCTCCACGGAAGAGGCTAGCAAGCTTACGGGCTTGAAGTGAGAAGGCAGATGGTAAAAGTAGAAGATGCACTGGTGGCTAGGTATGAATCAAAGGGACACCGTTTCGAGGTCCTAATAGATGAAAAGCTTGTCGATCTCGTTAAATCTGGAAAGAGTGTGAATGTAACAGATTATCTTGCTGCCGACGTCATATTTAAGGACAGCAGCAAGGGGGATAGGGCCTCGGAAGAAGCTATAAAGGAAGTGTTCGGCACCCAGGATTTCTCGACTGTTGTTTCTGAGATCATAAAGAAGGGGCAGGTTCAGCTTACCACAGAGCAGAGAAGAAAAATTCTAGAGGAGAAGAAAAGACAAATAGTCGAGATCATCTCCCGGGAATCTCTTAATCCGCAGACTGGGGCTCCGCACCCTCCACAGAGAATTGAGAAAGCCATGGAAGAGGCGAAGGTAAGGGTTGACCCGTTTAAGAGCGCGGAGGAGCAGGTGAACGATGTTCTGAAGGCCATAAGGGTGTTGCTGCCTATTAAGTTCGAGCACGTGAAGATGGAAATAGAGGTTCCTGGGAATGAATACGGAAAGATATATTCCGAACTTACCAGAATGGGTCAAATATTGAAAGAGGAATGGAAGAATAATGGAAGTTATAACGCTGTGATTGAGATACCTGCGGGTATACAGGACCAGCTTTATGATTTCCTCAATAAAAGGACAAAAGGGAATGTAAATATTAGGTTGGTTAAGTAGAGGTGAATATTGTTGGATACGCAAAGAAAGATTGTTTTGCCAGGAGAAGAGATAGATTTAGGCGGAATGAAACAGGGCAACGGCATATACCATGAAAATGGGAAGTATTACGCTTATCAAATGGGAGTTCTTCAAACATACAATAATTACGCGAACGTAATACCACTTTCAGGCAAGTATTATCCCGTGAGGAACGACAGAGTAATTGCAAAAGTCATTGACATAGCGCCATCGTTCTGGATTATGGATATCAGGGGTCCCTACCCAGGATTCCTTCACATAAATGATACTCCTTGGAAAAATGTTGATCAGGATCTCAGCAAGATTTTAAGCACTGGAGATACTGTATTTGCGAAGGTTAACGAGATTACGGAATCAAGGCAGATATGGCTTTCAATGAAGGATGCCGGATTGAGGAAGCTTGAAGGTGGCCACATAATAATGGTACAGCCGACAAAGGTTTCAAGGATAATCGGCAAGGGAGGTTCCATGGTCAACACTATAAAGGAGCTAACAGGTGTAAAAATACAGCTAGGTCAGAACGGCGTTGTGTGGTTGGATGGGCAAGAAGACAAACTTCTCATAGTCAGGAAAATCCTTCGTTACATTGAAAAGGAGGCGCATACATCGGGGCTCACTGATCGTGTGAAGAAGATATTGGAGGAAAGTAGGTGATAGAATTGGGTATGGAAGGTAGTATGAAACTGATAAACGAAGAGGGGTTAAGAATAGACGGAAGGAAGTTCAATGAGCTTCGTCCAATAAGGATTGAAGCTGGAATATTGAACAGGGCTGACGGCTCAGCATACATTGAGTGGGGCGGAAACAAAGTTCTCGTGGCGGTATACGGTCCGAGAGAGGCTTTTCCAAAGCACACACAAAACCCATCCAAAGCCGTGATAAACGCCAGGTATAATATGGCTGCATTTTCTGTGGACGAAAGAAAGAGGCCTGGACCTGACAGAAGAGCTGTGGAGATAAGCAAAGTAATAGGAGAAGCCCTTGAAAACGCTATATTTACCGAACAGTTCCCAAGGACAAGCATAGATGTTTACATAGAGGTGCTTCAGGCGGATGCCGGCACAAGGATAGCGGGTCTCACTGCCGCTTCAGTAGCGCTCGTGGATGCCGGGATACCGATGAAGGATATGGTTGTTGGATGTGCTGCAGGGAAGATAGAAGGTCATGTAGTTCTCGATTTGAATAAGGAGGAGGATAATTATGGGGAAGCAGATCTTCCTGTTGCAATAATACCAAGGACGGGTGAGATCGTTCTACTTCAAATGGACGGTCATATGACGAAGGAGGAGCTGAAAGAAGCTCTTGATATGTCAAAGAAAGCTGCGCTATACATCTCAAATCTCCAAAGAGAGGCCCTTCTTGCAAAATATAAAGAAGAGAAGGAGGTGGAAAGAAATGAGTAAGAGTTCAGACGAGATAGTTTATGGTTTAAAGAGAGAATATCTTGAAAAGATATCTCAACAAGGAAACAGGATAGATGGAAGAAGATTCGAAGAGATTAGGAAATTCACGATAACTACGAATTTTGTTCCAAGGGCAGAGGGCTCTGCCGAAGTGAGGCTAGGAAATACGAGAGTGCTTGTAGGAGTGAAGATTGAGCAGGGTGAACCTTTTCCAGACACTCCAAACTCCGGCATACTCACCACGAACGCGGAGCTCCTTCCAATGGCATCTCCAACATTTGAGTCAGGGCCTCCGAATGAGGATTCCATAGAACTTGCCAGGGTAGTGGATCGTGGTGTAAGAGAATCAAAGATGATTGATCTGGATAAACTTGTGATAGAAGAGGGGAAGAAGGTATGGGTAGTTTTCGTAGATATTCACGTGCTCGATTACGACGGAAACCTAATAGATGCAAGTGCTCTAGGAGCTGTCGCAGCCCTACTCACTTCCAAAGTTCCTGCGTCAAAGATCGGCTTAGCTGATTACCCGCTGCCGATTAGTCACATACCAGTTATGATAACGTTCGCAAAGATAGGATCGTCGCTAGTGGTTGATCCTTGCCTGGAGGAAGAAGAGGTGGCCACAGCTAGGTTATCGGTAGCTACGGATGAAAACGAGAACGTGGTGGCAATGCAGAAGGGCCTTGGAGGGAGCATTACCCAGGACGAGCTTTTCTCTGCCGTCGAAACTTCCATGGCGTTGGGAAAGGATATAAGGGAGAGATTGATGCGGAAGTGACCTTATGTCAAGAAAGACTAAAAAAGTTGGAAGTGCAGGCCGGTTTGGCTCACGCTACGGATCAACAGTAAGAAAGAGATGGCTAGAGATGGAGAATCTCAGAAAGGCGTCTTATGTATGTCCAAGGTGTCATCATGTTTCGGTCAAGAGAATGCACCCAGGAATATGGGAATGCAGGAAGTGCGGATTTCAGTTTGTGGGGGATTCATACACCCCTGAGATTAGCACGGAATTCAAGAAGGTGAATCTCGATAATGTTTAAATGTGTGAGGTGCGGAAGGGAACTTAAGGATGAAAACGATACTGCCCAGTTTGAGTGCGAGTGCGGCTCAAAGGTCTTTGTAAGAGTTCCAGGAAACGTCGTGAAGACGGTCGAAGTAAAATAGATGGCTGCCTGCCCTATCTGCCACAGAAGGCTGGATCTGGAGGGAGTATCGGAGAGTTTGGATAGATGCGATTATTGCGGGGGGCTTCTCACTCATGTTGACGATTTTTACGAAATGTTCAGGGATATTTCAGGTCAGTTTGAGATAAATAGCTTCCTTATAGGCGTAAGGGTTGAACCAGAAAAATTTGAACTGGATAATAAGATTATTGCGGAGAAGGGTCTCAATATCAGAGACTTTAAGAAGGAATTTGAATGTGCCTTAGGGTCGAGGATAGAAGATAGATTGGGTTTAAAGGCTGATTTCAAATTTCCTGATGCAGTTTTCACTGTTGATCAGAGAAATATGTCTTGCGACCTCTGGATCAGGCCTGTCTATATCGTAGGCAGGTACATTAAAAAAGCCAGGGGGATACCCCAGTCACCTTGGATATCTCCTGCCCGAGGCAGGGAGGGGAAATCGATATCAGAATACATAGGGGAAGCGGCAACATCCAAACTCTCAGGGAGAAATTATAACTTCTACGCATCAGGAAGGGAGGACGTTGATGCGCTGATGCTGGGAAGTGGAAGGCCATTTTACGTAGAGGTTACATACCCCAGGAGGAGGTCTTTTGACGGGGCGCAACTCAGTGAGGCAGTGAGAGAATCTTCAGGGGGGAAAGTGGAGATATTTGATCTGAGAATTGCATCAGTCAAGGAGGTTGATGAATTAAAAAAAATGCGTTTTAATAAAATATATGAAGTGAGACTAACAATAGACAGGAAGGTTGATGGTTACCTTCTTCAGAGACTTTCATCATATTCCGGCTCCCTGATATCGCAGAGGACCCCGTCAAGGGTGCTTCCTATACGCAGTGATATTATTAGGAAGAGAAAAATATACAGCGTGAAGGTGTCCGATTGGAGTGACAACCAAGTCACGCTCCGCATAGAAGCCGAAGCCGGGACGTACATAAAGGAATTCATTACTGGCGATTCTGGTAGAACGGAGCCAAGCATTTCCGATGACCTAAAAGTAAACGTTAAAATAGATTATCTTAATGTGCTCCAAGTTAAATAGGGGTTGGCAAAATGGCAAAAATGTCTCATGGTCCTAGGTCTAAGACTCGCTCTAAGATGAGGAAAAAGGCAGGAGAGAAGGGACCTCTGACCGTCAATAGGATAGTAAGAAAGTTAGAGGTAGGGGACAGAGTAGCCATAGACATCGAGCCTTCTGTTCATAAGGGAATGCCTTTCAAGAGGTTTCAGGGCCTCACTGGCATTGTTGAAGAAAAGAGGGGGGAAGCCTATCTCATTGGTATAAAGGATCAAGGTAAGCAGAAGTATGTTTTATCTTATCCGATACACCTTAAGAGGGTGTGAACATATTTTATGAAAATCACCTATATTCCATTGGCAAAGGCAAAGGATTTGCTTTCCGAGGCTTCGTCAACAAGGAAGCTCAATCCAGTTCAGGAGTCAGCTCTAAGGCATCTTAAAAAATTTTCAAAAATAGACGCGAAAACCGCTGACGAAATGCGTGACGAGCTGATCTCCTTGGGCCTTGAGCAGGCCGTTGCCGTCAAAATAGTAGACATAATGCCTGCCACTGCAGATGAGCTTAGGGCAATCGTATATCCTCAGATCCAAAATCTTGATGCAGCACTTGTGGAAAAAATTCTGGGGATTCTGCAGAAGAACAGGTGATATTTTTGGAAGAGTTCGCCTACGTCCTCGATATACTACCCCAAGGAAGGATGGAGGAGAAAGCGTTCAGGAGAGTACCGCTTGTTCTTGCAATCGGTGAGGAAGAGCTGAAGCTTTTTGAGCTGATACCGAAACCTGGCGAGGCACTTGCGATAGGAGATAGGGTATACATAGGGAAAGACCTTGATAAGAGGAATAAAATTAGCAGCGTGAAGAGGAGGATATCATTTGACGAGCTTACGCCTGCAGCCCAGAGTGAACTTGAGTTCGTTGTGATGCAGATAGTTGAGAAGAACGAGGGAAGATTTGTTAACTTTTTCAATACGGCTCAACCTGTAACTACTAGGCTTCACCAACTTGACCTTCTTTACGGCGTTGGAAGGAGTCTAATGTGGGAAATACTTGATGAGAGAAAGAAGGGGCCGTTCAAGAGTTTTCAAGAGCTCAAATCAAGGGTAAAGGGGCTGAGAGACCCTGAAAAGATGATCACAGAAAGGATCATGAGAGAGCTAAAAAATAAGGATGAAAGGCATAGGCTTTTTGTGTCGAGCTAAGTATGGGAAAAAGGAACAAAGATGGCATAAATTTTCTTGTCGACGAAGAAGTAGCGGAAAGAATTGTAAAAACAGTAGACGTGAAGGGAAAGGATGTCTTGGAGGTAGGTGGGGGGCTTGGTCAGTTAACTAAGTTCATAAAGGATCACAGAAGCCTTACTATCATAGAGAAAAAGAGGGAGTTTGCGGAAAGACTGAGGGAGATGTTTCCGGATGCGAATGTAATAGAGGGAGATGCCCTCAAGGTCGACTGGCCTAAGTTCCAGGTTTTCATATCAAATACACCTTATTCTATCTCCACCCCTCTTCTTGAGAAGATCAGGAAGAACAATTTCGAAAGCGCCGTTCTCACGGTTCAGAAGGAGGTCGCAGACAGGATGACTGCATCGCCCGGTTCGAAGGACTATTCCAGGCTTACCGTAATGACTAACATGAAATTCGTAATTCAAAGAATGTTTGATATCCCCCCATCTAAATTCAGTCCGAGGCCTAAGGTTTACAGCACGGTTATACTGTTGAAAAAGAAAGAAGACCAGATAAACGAGAATATTGAGGCATTGGTTCGGAAACTTTTCTCTCACAGGAGAAAAAAGATCAAGTGGTCGGTTAAGTCACAGAAATTTGGGGAAAAGAGGCCAGAGGAATTGACCCCGGAAGATTTTCTAGATCTTTTTGAGGAGTTCAGCGAGACGCAACGATCTTGATAACGTCTCCGTCCTCAAGAACGTAGTCCCTGCCCAGTGTTCTCTTCGTCCTGCCATTAATGGCTCTTATAAATCTTTCGCCAAGATCAGTATGGACTTTGAACGCAAGGTCAAGCGCAGTAGCTCCCTTTCGCATTAGAATGGCATCAGGTAGAACGTTGCCATTCTTGTCTGTCCAATGGTTTTCGTCTTCCACCGGATAGACAACGATTAAGTTTAGCACGTCGTACACAAGTCTTTCAAGTGATTGCTGCACTCCAGTTCCCCCGTTCTTCTGCAGATAAATGGAAACCTTTCTTAACGCCTCCTTTTGGGAAGAAGTGAGCTTATCTTCCCTTGTAATCCTGAAACTCCCGCTTCCTGGGGTGTATTCAATGAGGCCAATCTTTGCGGCCCTCTTTAAAACGAGCTCGTAATCGCCTGAAACTACGGAAACTCCCCTGCCAGAGAGACTTTCGGCGCTTTCTCTGCTTATCAGATCGCCCTTGGAAGCAACTATGACTCCAGGTTTGGATATCCTCAATATCTCTTCGGCAAGCGTTTGGGTAACGTTCTTGTCCCACTTCCTGAGATCGGCCGGAATTGGGGTATTCTTTATCGCAATGGAAAGATCCTTGACGTCTATTCCGAGCCCTGAGATTTTGTCGTATATTACATTTTCAAGCTTGCCCCCTTCGCTCTCCAGTTTCCTCAATCCTTTATCCAGGCCGTCTGATATAATGTCGGAAAGCCACATCGCTATTTCCTTGTGAACGAATTCAGCGTCGTCAAGCGGATCGACCGATCCAGCTGGAACGGGGTTCCCGTTCCTGTCAAGTGAGCCGGTTGCATCAACTATTTGGATAAAACCGTCGGCTCTCCTCAGGTCATCCAGAAACTTGTTGCCCAAACCTTTTCCCTCATGTGCCCCCGGTACAAGTCCTGCTACATCCATGATTTCAATCGGAACCATCCTCGTTCCTTCAACGCATTTGCCGAACTTTGGATTACAGGCCTTTCCAAGTTCAGTGTGGGGGCACTTTGCACGAATATATGCAACACCCTTGTTTGAATTTATGGTGGTGAAAGGGTAGTTAGCTATTTCCACGGGATTTTCGGTTAGGGCCGAAAAGTACGTACTTTTTCCGACGTTTGGCTTACCTATTATACCTATAAAAAGGCTCATTGAACAGTTGCCTCAACAAGACCTAGCCCTTTCGGGCATTTCCTTGAAAGTACCTTCTCAACATTTATCTTGGAACGATCCTTTGCAAAGCTAAGGATGCAGATGGGTGCAAGCGAGCACTCAATATCGTCACAGTCTGGCTTTCTGTATGTAACCTTCGCACCTTCCTTTGCTATAGTTTTTGGGATCATGAGAGTTCTGTCTGCCTCATCGACCTCTACCGTGAATACCCTGTTGTCTTCGTGGATGTAACACTTGTGTTCCTTCCCTCTGGATTTGAGTACTTTGTAATACTCCCCTGGTTTCAGGTTGTGACATACGTTCTTTAAGTTGCAAACGTTGCATTCCGGAGCTGGCCCTAAGTACTGAAATATGGTCCCACTGTTGGTCATGCTGTCAGGTACAAGTGTTATTATCATTAGGCGACTCCCGTTATGTGAAGGGCCTCCCTCGCGGCCTCTTCGTTTAAGCCGTTCTCTCCGAGAACAGTGTATCTATCTGGCCTTGTTTTGTGTGCCATCATAAGCGCCTGAACTGCGTCTTCCTCGGTGAGGGAAACCTGGTCAAGTTTTGTTGGCGCACCTATGGTCTGAAGCGTATTTTTTATAAGCATCCAGTCACCACCATGAAGATACATGGATATTATTGATCCGATTCCGCACAGCTCTCCATGTAATCCTGTACCTTTTTTTATGGAATCCACGGCATGTGCGAACATATGCTCTGATCCAGAGGCGGGTCTCGAGCTTCCGGCCACGCTCATTGCAATACCGGAAAATACTATCTGCTTTATTACAAGCCACACGCTCTCCTCAATACCAGGCTTGATTTGAGCAGCATTGTTTATAATTTCCTTTGCTGCAAATTCAGAGATGGAATAGGCCGAGCTGCTAATGCGCTCTGCCTTAAGTCTGTGGGCTAAACTCCAGTCCTTGAGGGCAGTGAGATTTGAAAGTACATCTGCTGCTCCAGAGGCCAGAAACCTAAAAGGTGCAGTAACTATTATCTCAGTATCAGCAATGATTGCCGCAGGCATCGTTGCCTCTACGGACGTAGAAATGCCGTTCTTGCTGATTGAGGCCCTTGGGCTTGCGACTCCGTCATGGCTTGCGGACGTTGGAATTGAAATGAAGTCCAATCCAAGATCGTACGCACTCTTCTTCGCTATATCTATCTTGGTTCCCCCGCCTATACCTAGGATTACCTTTGCCCCAAATGCCTTCGTACGTTCCTTGACAATCTCAACGCTTTCTTCAGTTGCAGACTCAACGAGTACAACGCCAACCTCTATATCCGACCCTTCTAGTATCTGTTTAACCCTTTCGCCGGCTAATTTCATTGTTTTGTTTCCTGAGACTATTAGACCCCTGTTCGAGTTGGTAATTTTCTTGAATACGTCCGCAACCTCATCTATTGCTCCGTGGCCACCGATGACCTCCCTCGGAAGGATCATCTTTGCCAGTTTTTCAAATGGCACGAGGCCATATCCAATATTCGTTATTTATTTCTTGCTAGTGAATCTATATTAGGTACCTTCGTTCCAAGAATTGATATATGCAATCTGTTTTTTAGTCAGGGAATCAATTTTTATCTCCTGTGCCTTCAGGTAAAGCTCCGCTACCAGGCGATCTATCTCTTCCGGAACAGGGTAAACCTTCGGTGGGAGGTCCCTCTTGCGGGATATGTACTCAGCAGCAAGAGCCTGTATTGAAAATGAGAGATCCATAATCTCCACGGGATGACCCTGTCCAGCGACAAGGTTCACTAGTCTGCCATCAGATAGAACGTATGCCTTCTTCTTTCCAATACTATACATCTTTACATTTCTTCTAACTTCCCTCGCTTTCCCAAATTCTTTTTCCATCTCATCTACTGCCACCTCGTTGTTGAAGTGCCCAGAATTTGCCAATATTATGCCGTCCTTTGCAACCTTGATCATATCTGCGGTTACTATATCTCTCACTCCTGTTGCAGTGATGACTAGATCGGCATCTTTTATCGCTTCCCTCATTCTTTTAACGTCAAAACCGTCCATGTGCGCTTCTATCGACTTGAACGGGTCTATCTCAGTTATCGTAACCCTTGCCCCCATACCCCTTATTCTATTTGCAATCCCCCTGCCGCACCATCCGTAGCCAGCAACAACAACATTTTTTCCTGCAAGCACTAGATTAGTAGCTGATAATATGCCATCTATGGTGCTCTGCCCGGTTCCGTACCTGTTATCGAAAAGATGTTTCATGTGGGCATCATTCACGTCGAACATCGGAAATTTTAGGGCCCCTTCCTTTTCAATGTTTTTGAGCCTAATTACTCCCGTAGTAGTTTCCTCATTCCCTCCGATGATGTTCTCGTATATATCCTTCCGATCCAAAGCCAATGTGGTAAGATCCCCGCCGTCGTCTATTATTATGTCTGGACCGAATTCCAGTGTTTTAGAAAGATATTCATAATATTCTTTTCTGTCAATTCCCCTTCTAGCATAAACGTCCACGTGAAAATCCTGTTTGAGGGATTTCGCCACTTCATCGTCAGTACTTAGTGGGTTGCACCCGGCTATCCTGACATCTGCCCCTCCAGCCTTTAAAGTATACGCGAGTGCAGCAGTCTTGGCTTCTAGATGAAGAGCCATGGCGACCTTAAGCCTCTTGAAAGGTTTGGACCTTGACATTCTTTCCCTTATTGACCCAAGAACCGGCATCCAGTTAATTGCCCATTCAATCTTGTTCTTTCCTTCCATGGTTACACAATTAATGAACGCTTAAACCTTTTTTGATTTTCACCAGGAATCCATTGCCCAATCTTGTCACTTCAATTTCACCCAGGGAAATTGGGTGCTGAAGATAACCGACCATTGGAACTCCTTCCTTTCCTATTACTATGGGGGAATAAAATATGTTGATTTCATCCCAAACCCCGCCAAGAATAAATGATGTTATAGTAGACATTCCGCCCTCTACCATGACCTTTCTGTATTTCATGTCCTCAAGCTCTTTAACGACAAATTCTGCCGTCGGTATCTTTTCCGGGCTTCTTCTTACAATCACTTTAGATTCAACTTTTTTCTCGAACTCCCTTGGAGGCGCGGAAGAACCGCAGAATATTATAACATTTCTTCTGTAGTTGAAAACCCTGGCCAGTGCATTGACTCTGAACGCTGAATCCAAAATGCCAACGTCTGGGATCTTATCTGATTCGAAGTACTTGGGATTTATTGTAAGCTTTGGATCGTCCATATCAACTGTATTTCTTCCCACAATTATTATGTCGGACTGAGCTCTCATTTTGTGAACTCTCGACATATCTTTTAAGTTAGAGAACTTGAACTGCTTTCCATTTTCTGCGGATATTCTACCATCGAGGGACGATGCGAAATTGATAATTACATATGGCCTCAATTCGTAAAGGTGATGGAATTTAGAATTTATATGTGTTGTTCCAATTCAACGAGAGGCAGAGCTGGCCATCAATAGGCGATCAAGTTAAAAATTATGGAGAAGTTTCATTTCAATTATTAGTTACATATATTGATTGTTTGCGGTTTACACTAGAGGAATCGCTCTTTCAAAAGCAGGATTTGGTTTTATAAAATGGCAAAATTTCAAGGATTTTTGGCTGTTTATAGGCTAAATTATTAGTCACAAACGTTAATTAGGGTAACCTAATTAAGGTGTGATGAAGCACAATAAACAGGACTATCTTCTAACGATATGGGAACTAAAAGAGTCCCTGGGCTTTGCCAGTGAGAAAACAGTCTCCAGAAGGATGGGTGTTTCATTGCCGTCTGCGTGGGAAGAAATACATAGGCTTGAGAACGAAAACATAATATTATTCGGAAGGCAAGGCATAGAATTCACAATCAAAGGATTAGAGATTGCCAAGGAATCCGTGAGGGCGCATAGGATCACGGAACATTTCGTCTATGCCTATCTGGAAGTTCCTTGGGATGAAGTTCATAGATCTGTTATGGATCTAGAACACGATTTTACTGATAAGCTCTTGGAGAATCTTTACAGAAAAATGGGTTCGCCAAAGTTTTGCCCACATGGAAATCCAATAGATCCCGACGCAAGATTATATGAATTATACGGTTCAGAAACAGGGGATGGAAGGTACTACTTTGTCAGAACCGCCCTGGAAGACTATGATTTTCTGAAAAATCTCATGGAAGGGGGAGCCCTTCCTGGGAGGACGGTTAGGTTAGAAAGGGAAGAAAAGGGCATTCATTTGGTTGGCGATAATGGAGAGATTTTCATTCCGAAGGATTACGAGAGGGGAATCAGGTTGGCTGACAAATATGTGGTCAAACAGGAATATCAGTCAACCGGGAGAGGATTTGAAGCATGAGGATCAGTGCGTAGAATGAACCCGAGAGTCAAGAGGCTTCTTCCACTGCTTGGCCCGGGCTGGGTAGTCATGATGGCAGATCTGGATGCCCCCAGCGTAATAACAGCGATCCAATCAGGCATAGACTACAAAGCGCATCTCATAGTCTTGCTCATAATTCTGATTATCCCACTTTTCTTAGTTCAGGATACTGCTTCTAGGGTCGGTGCCGTAACAGGAAGAACCCTTGGCCAATTGATGACATCAAACTTTGGCCATAAATGGACTTTTACCGCGGTTTCGGGCTCAGCAGTAATGGATTTTGCAGCTTACGTAGGGGAATTCGCGGGTATTGCCGCCGCAGCCGGAGTTTTAGGCATCCCTCTGTATATAGCCGTTATCTCTGTCATAATCATTCATTCCCTCGTCATCATGACTGGAACATACAAGAGGATAGAGATGTTCCTGGTAATACTTGGTGCTTTCCTTTTCATATTCATAATAATAGACTTTTTTGCAAGGCCTTCTGTAATCAGCTTACAAAGCTTTTACCCTGTAGTTCCTGAAACATCGTTTTACTTTCTAGTTGCTGCAAATATCGGTGCGGTGATTATGCCTTGGATGCTTTTCTACCACCAAGCGGCAGACGTTGACAGGGGTCTAAATATATCAGAGATGAAAAGGGAGAGCAGAGGTACCCTCTTGGGTGCCATCGTTTCTGAAGCATTGATGGTTTCGATAGTGGTATTTTCATGGAAGTTGTCTGAACTGGGTCTGGAATCAGGAAATTCTTTAAAAGTAGTCTCCGTTTATTTGGGTTCCTTGATAGGGCCAGCAGGGCCATTCATATTTAGCATAGCTGTCGGTATCGCAGGTTTGCTCGCTATGTTTGTGATTTCCATGAGCATGTCTTATACCATGTCCGATGCATTAAAATGGAAGAGCAGTTTTAATGGAAACATAAGGGGGCAGAAGGGCTTTTATACCATTTATTTCCTTGAAATAATACCCGCAGCATTGATTATTCTATCTTACCCAAACCTCATAGCAATAGTTCTTGACGTTATGGTTTTCTCATCCATTGCGGTAGCGCTTCCCCTAATAGTAGTTACGAGGATAGCCTCGAACGGAAAAATCATGGGCAATTATCGCATCAGCCGAGCTAGGGAGATATCGCTATATGCCACTCTTGTCATCATAGTATCTGTGGGTCTGTTCTCCATTTTAACAACTTTTATCTTTTAAATTTGGAAACATTGTTATCCAAAGACGCGTTTTAAAAGTATGATAGTTTCCCCAATCGACTACAGATATGGTCGAACGGAGATCAAGAACATATTTTCAGAAACGGGAAGGCTAGGCTACATGCTTAAGGTGGAGGCATCGCTGGCTGAATCCGAAGGGATGCTAGGTATAATTCCTGCTGACAGTGCCCATTTGATTTCAAAACATGCGAATTTGAAGTACGTGAGACCTAGAAGAGTGAAGGAAATAGAGAGCGAGATTGGCCACGATGTTATGGCTTTGGTTAAAGCTTTGTCAGAGGTTTGCGGTAGCGCCGGAAAGTTCGTGCATTTGGGTGCCACATCAAACGACATACTCGATACAGCCACAGCCCTTCAGCTGAAAAGTTTCTATTCTTATCTAGACGATGATCTGAAGAGACTGTCATTTGCTATATACAGGCTCGCTAAAAAATATGAAAACACTGTTATGATCGGGAGGACTCACGGGCAGCATGCGTTGCCCATAACGTTCGGACTGAAGATGGCAGTATATCTAGCTGAAGTAATGAGGCACATCGAAAGGATGAACGAATCGAGGAAGAGGGTCATAGTGGGAAAATTTATGGGGGCCGTTGGAACGGGAGCTGCCCTTGGTAAGGACACGATAAAGGTTCAGGAAAAACTTCTGGGAATCCTTGATTTGAACGGAGAAGAAGGCCCTACGCAAATAGTTGATAGGGATAGATTTGTCGAATACATATCAATGATGGCTGGGATAGCTACAACATTAGAAAAATTGGCCACAGAGATTAGGATGCTTCAAAGGCCTGAAATCAACGAGGTGCAGGAACCTTTTGATGAAAAGAAGCAAGTGGGTTCGAGCACCATGGCGCAGAAAGTAAATCCAGTCACGTCTGAGAACATAGTCTCCCTCGCACGCATCATAAGAGGATTCCTCATACCTATGCACGAATCAGCTGTCCTATGGCATGAAAGGGACCTCACAAATAGTGCTGCGGAGCGGTTTATTATACCTTATGTTTCGATCCTAACAGATGACATTCTAAACAAGATGACGAGGGTGCTCGATGGCCTCAAGGTGAATGAGGAATCCATGCTAAAGAAAGTGCTGGGAGACGATCTTTTACTTGGTGAAGCCTATTTAATGGCTCTAGTAAATAAAGGATACGGTAGGCAGGACGCTCATGAGATTGTGCGAAAGGCTTCTATGAGCATTAGGAAGGAAGGGGGAGAGCTTAGAAAAAAGGTAGAAGAGCTGGCAGGAAAGAAGATAAGGAAAATATCACCCTTGGATTATACTGGCAATGCTGTTTTTATAACGGAAAGGATTCTGGAAAAATACGAGAGAAGCTATCTTGTTAAGAAGGAAGGTAAAGGTAGCAAATGATTTTTATCCAATTTAGTTATACGAAAAAATGGAATCTATAGGTAGGTTCTGCTTTTATAACAGGGACGGTACCTGCTACTTTGTCAGGAACCAACCTACCAGGTGCAACCTCTGCCCAAATTTCATTTCATTCAAAAAGGAAGCATTGTCCTTTTCCACGGTTTCTTCATCCCCCGTTACATATTTCGATCTTGGTATTCTTAAGGGTGACCAAGAACTACTGCAGACCAGCCTCGTCTAGATCCTTGGAAAGATTATCTCCCAAAGGAGAAGAAACAGGACTATCAGGCTAACCGCGGCTACTATCGCATCCCTCGTCCTTTTGCTTTTCTGGAGGGCAGGCGTATTCATCAATACGTAGCCTCCATCTAGAGGTACAAGGGGCAATATGTTCGTAAGTCCGAGTGCGAAATTAAGCCAGAAAAGCCAATAGAATAGATATTCCAGATTTAGTGTTACGGGATTAGTGATTATCGTCGGAAGAAGGTATGAAGGTAGAGGCAAGAGGAAATGAAATGGAAGGCCCACATATTCAAAGAATCCAAGAGCTCCGCCGTAAAGCGGGTCTTTAAGTAGAGATAGGTATGAATACTGGTCAAACAAGGTTACTCCAAACATTGCAACCTGGATCCCTATGAACGGATAATCCTTGGGCACTCCAGGATTTGACACTCCCTGAGATTTCAGGTAGTTATAATCAGATGCGAAGGTAATGTTGTAGTTGTTAAATGCTGATCCGTTGAAAATCTTGATGGTAGCCACATCGCCTGCCTTGTAATTTGACAGTACAGTCTGCAGTACGGTTTCGTTGCTTATGCTATCATTCCCTATAGCTGTGATCACATCCCCGCTTTTTATCCCCGCCTCAGCGGCAGGGTAGCCACTGAGAACCCCGACTATATATAAGCCGTAAATAACCCTTTCATTGAGTGCGTGGCCAGATCGGAGAAGAGTGACGTTGACGTAGGTACCCGGAGTTAAAGCCAAGTTTGGAATTTCACTGGGGTTATGAATGGATATCCCGTTCACCTTTTCTATTATGTCGCCCGGATGAAACATAGACGTTGCAGAAGATTGGACAGGGGCACCTTGCACCGCAGTGAATGTCGAGGCTATACCTATTGCCAATACTATAAAAATTACTGCAAGAACTATATTCATCCCCGGGCCAGCTGCAAAGATTTTTCCCCTGACTTTAGGCTCTACCTTTTTTGTTTCCTCTTCGTCCGGTTCTACGAATGCGCCGACTGGTATTATAAGCCAAAGAAGGCCAGTGCTTCTAACTTTTATATTGTGTCTTCTTGCGGCGACGCCATGAGCACCTTCATGGAGTGCAATGGCAACCACAAGACTGATTATGCCATAACCTATTGGGATCGTCGGATTGATACCTGGAAGAGCGAGGGCATACGACAAGGGGATTGCCGCGCTCCTCGGAATGGAGAAAACTAGGACAGCCTCGTATATCAGAAGTACGACTGTGGCGGCGGAAAGTACTGGCATTGCATAATAAAAGAAAGATATGAAGTAATCCCAAAATTTCCACTTCGAAACTCTTTCTATGATCTTTATTCCTGCCTGCGTCTTGATGAGTAGTGCAGGACCATATGGTGAAACGTTGTTCCTAAGGACTGTTATTGCAATGTAGTATACAAATATCCACGCCACTATCAGTATGAGAACAATTAGAAGCCAGTTCACGTCCACTCATTGAAAATCATTTATTAATTATTCCCTAAAAATTTTCAACGTTTCCGAAACTTTAAGGATTTATAGGAAACGTATATCAAGGAGCATGAAGGCAAACGTTCACTGGGTAGGGAATCTGACGTTTATAGGTTCTGCAGATTCAAGGCACTATACTATCATCGATCACTCTGAAGACAAGGAGAAACAAATGGGGAGTTCACCGACAGAGTTGTTACTTCAAGCTATGTGCAGCTGTACGGCTATGGATATAGTTAATATTCTTCAGAAGATGAAGGAGCCACTGGCAGGGCTGGAAGTAAAAGCTGAAGGTTTCAGGTCCAAGGAATACCCCCAGCTATTCACGGAGATAAACCTTGAATATATCATAAAAGGAAACGTTAGCAAGGAAAGTCTGGAAAGGGCCATAACGCTTAGTCAGGAGAAGTACTGTCACGTTTCAATAGCGCTAAAAAGAAGCGGAACTAATATAAAAGTAACAAGCAGGATTGAAAGTTAGTGACAAAAGCCTAAGATATTTATAAAGAGGGATCTTTAACCTAGGATAACAAATGACTTGGCAAGATCAAGAGGTAAGGGAACTTAAGGAGAACAAATACATACTGATTGACGATGAACCGTGCCGTATAGTGGAGATAACGACATCGAAACCCGGAAAGCATGGAGAGGCAAAAGCAAGGATAGTAGCTATTGGAATTTTCGATAACCAAAAAAGGAGTGTCGTATTCCCTACAAAACACAAGGTAAAGGTGCCGATCATAGAAAAAAAGACGGCTCAAATATTGAGCGTGACGCAAAACGAAGCCCTTCTGATGGACATGGAAACGTTTGAGCAGTTCAGTGCACCTATTCCGGAAGAGTACAAAGATAGGGCCAAAAGCGGTGCAGAGGTAGAATATTGGGAGTCCATGGGAAAGAGAAAAATAATGAGGGTCTGAATGGCTTCGAGACTGAAATTCTGTGATACTATTGATGACTATGCAGAATCCAGGTATGTGATATTTGGGGTTCCTTTTGATTCGACAGTCTCGTTCAGGGCAGGTGAAAAACTAGCTCCTAACGAAATCAGGAAGGCCTCCTACAACATGGAAAGTTATTCCCTTTATAGAGGAGTTGATCTTAAGAATGCGGCTATATTCGATGACGGGGACCTTGACGAACATCATGAAACAGAAGACATGCTTGAGGAAGTATTTTCGGAAGTTGATAAGATCGTTTCGGACGGGAAATTTCCTATTATGCTTGGTGGTGAACACAGCATCTCCCTTGGCGCACTTAGAAGACTGAAGTGCAAGACTGTCTTCATTGACGCGCATACAGATTTCAGAGATTCTTATCTTGGGAATAGGTATTCGCACGCGTGCGTTGCAAGAAGGGTAAGCGAGATAGTAGGAAAAGATAACATCGTATCGCTAGGGATAAGATCTGTTTCACCTGAGGAAGTAGAAAGTGGTACGCAGAAGTTTTTCACAAGCTTTCAGCTAAGAAAAGAAAGTGCCTCTGCAATGGAATACCTGAATAATTTTGCAGGATCGCCTGTATATCTTTCCATAGACTTCGATGGTTTTGATCCGGCCTTTGCTCCAGGCGTCGGAACGCCTGAGCCATTTGGTCTGGATCCCTTGATAATTCTTGATCTTATGGATGCTATTGGTTCAAAATTAGTCGGGTTCGATTTAACTGAAATATCTCCTGTTTACGACAATGGCAACACTTCTATGCTGGCTGCGAGGATCGTTCAGGAGGTAGTTTCATTTCTAGAGAAGAGCAGAAAATGAATGATGATAGTTCATATAAGAAAGGATATAGGGACGGCTTAAAATACGCATTAATTCTTGCAAAATCTTTGGGTGTTGGAGAAGATTATGTCAAAAGGCTAGAGAGCGAGTACTCCGGTCAGGAAACGAGGAAGGCTCTCAAGTTCGAATACGGGGATACATATATCATATACGAGAAGAGCAACGAGAAGGGCCTTGAAATCGTCGGAGAAGTTGCTGAACAGGGTTATCCTGTCATTATCATAAGCAGGGATTACAGGAAAAATCTCGTCGGGTTCAAAAATGTAAAACTTGCCGTCGTTACCTATGAGGAGATAAGTGGCGGATTCAACCCAAATCAGCTAAGTCAGATACAGGAATTTGTCATCAACAATCTCAAAGATGGGTCGATCCTTTACATAGACTGCATAGACTATATATTGTCCACGTCAAATTCGCCGCATAATGTAATGAGGTTCCTTACGGTCCTCAAGGATAAAATTATTAGCAGATCCGGGATATTGATAATTTCAATAAATAAGGATGCCATTGGAAAAGCTGAACTATCTATGATAGAGAAGGAGTTCAAGAACACGCTGGATATTAAGACCTAATAAGTTCAGTAGTTTCAATTCTGGAAGGGGTAGGTATCTTATGAGATGCTTTCTTGAGGGCATTCTTTGCCTTGTCGATGCCATCCTTGTTTACCCTGACAACGATTACGCTCGATCCTCTTTTGACCCTCGCGGCGGTCCCAACAGGCCTTCCAAAGGCCATGCTCATTCCACTGGATATTCTGTCAGCACCAGCTCCGGTAGCCATCTTATGTTCCCTTATAACGTGATGTGGGTAAGGCCTAACCCTCATGTAATAGCCTTTTTCTCCAAAGTCCTTAAGCAGCTGCCTGTTTGAGGATATTCTTGCGGCCTCTAGAGCAGTATGCCTGATCTGGCAACTCTCCTCTGCCACAAGTCTCAGCTCAACTTGAAAATTGCCGTTTAAGTTCCCAGCTACAAACTGCTGTATCCTCGGCGTAGGTACCCCTCCCATGTATTCCCTTTTTGTATAGGCCGGTCCAGTGATCCTCGTATACATTCTAGCTGGTTTCCTTACCATTTAAACAACCTAGTCCGAGAATGTCTATACGTATAAAATATTTCTTGATAACTCCAAGAAAGGTTAATTATTTGTAATTTATAATTACTCAGAATGGACGAATTATGGATAGAGAAATATAGGCCGAAGAAGCTCGAGGACATCATAGGCCAAAAAATTGTGATCGAAAGACTTAAAAGTTACGTTGAGCAGAAGAATCTCCCTCATTTACTGTTTGCCGGGCCATCTGGCACTGGGAAGACTACCGCTGCCATAGTCCTCGCAAGGGTGCTATATGGAGAAGAATGGAAAGAGAACTTCCTTGAGCTCAACGCGTCGGACGACAGAGGGATAAAAATGGTCAGGGATACCGTGAAAGAATATTCAAGAATCATGCCTTCTAACCCTCTCGGTTTCAAAATATTGTTCCTGGATGAAGCAGATTATATGACGGACGAAGCCCAGGCTGCATTAAGGAGAACGATGGAAAACTTCACTAAAACCACGCGTTTCATCATATCGTGCAACTACTCCTCAAAAATAATAGAGCCCATCCAGTCAAGAACTGCAATATTCAGATTTAAGGCAATTCCGAATGAAGATATGATAAAACTCCTTTCGTCTATATTGAAAAACGAAGGAAGAGAGTTTGAGAAAAAGGCGTTGGAAGTAATTGCGGAAATGTCTTATGGTGATATGAGGAAGGCCATAAATACGTTACAAGTGGCTGCAACTTATTCGCAGAATATTACAGTAAATTCCATATACGAGGCAACTGGGCTGGTTAGAAAGGAGTGGGCTGTCGAAGTAATATCGCTTGCTCTAAGAGGGGATATATCAAAAGCCAGGAGCATGCTTGAGACAGCTATAATTAAAGAGGGGATCTCTGGGCAGGATGTTGTAGAACAATTTCATAGGGTTTTGTTTGACATGCCACTGGAGGACGTGATTAAAGCCGATATCCTCTACGTATTGGGGGACATAGATTTCAGGATATCTGAGGGGGCCAGGGAAATTATACAGCTTGAGAGTTTCTTAGGATATCTTTACAACAAAGGATCTAAGTGATCCGAAAATGGCAACAAACGGCTCGGTTTACGAGAGGGAGCTAAAACACATCTTATCAGGCGACAAAGGTAAGCTAGATGAATTGTCGTGGATCGGGGAAGACATCAAGTACAGGATATTGAAAAAACCATTCATGGTTGTGAGAGCGGCCGGAAGCCATGGATTTGACATAATAATCATAAGGTCTGATATAAGCGTCCCAATTGAGATAAAGAGCTCAAAGGAAAAGATACTTAATTTTTCTACGTCTTCTAATAGGTCACAGCAGCAGGCTGAAAACTATATATCGATTATAAGCAGAACAGGCGTGATGCCACTATACGCTTTCAGAAGAAAGGCGGTAGCAGGCGATCCCTGGAGATTCTTTACCTTTAATTATCCGTTCGAGGGCAAATACAGAAAATTCTCTGAAATTATCCCGAAGATAGAGATCACAAGGAGCGGCACATACGTACTGAAATGGGATAGAGGGCTCTCTCTTACTTCCCTTCTAGAATACTTGTTCTAGGCAAAACAGAAGCAACAGATTCGTTTCCTCTTTGAATTCCCCTTGGAAAGTCAATTCCCCTCTCGACCTTCCTATATTCAACGGATATCGGAGAAAGTTTCTGCAATATATACTCAAAAGCAGCCTCCGCATGTTCCGTTGGGCCGCAGGTGAAAATATCCAGTGCCACAAATCCATATTCCGGCCACGTATGAAAACTCAAATGTGACTCGGCAAGAAGTATCACGCCGCTCACTCCATCTGGAGAGAACTGATGATAATATGACCTTATCTTTGTGAGCCCGCTGTTTTTCACGGCAGACTCCATCATATCCTTAACATAACTTATCCTTGATATCTTGGAAGGTGATACACCCTTCAGGTCGCCGATTAAATGAATTCCTATGGACACTCCAATATCACCAGACAATATGAAAGACATCTAATATTTAAATTTTGATTTATCTATCATTGCCGATTGTTCAATATTCAGTTAAAAAAACGAATGTAATTCACCATGATACGTTCAAAGCTTAGTCATTTTCCAAGGTCTCCGCGAAGCACGATTCTAGGATTGATAAACAATTTAGGAATCATATTCTAAACCATTATAGAAGACTATACTTGGTTTCTAATTTCATATTTTTTACAATTCACATTTGTCTTTTATATATATTTTTAAAACGGATTTTCTCCCTTTTTCTCATGGGAATTAGAAAAGGTTAATAAGGTGTATATCCTATTGGGAGTGAGCGCAGAGCTCTAGACAAAGGATTGGTAAAGTATGGAAGAATTTACGAAAGTAAAGGACCTCAATTCTGGGTCCAAAAGGGTAACTGTTTTGGCAAAAGTTTTGAGTGTTGGGGAACCAAAGGAAATACAAACAAGGTACGGAGAGAAAAAGACCGTGACAGAGGCAGTTCTTGGAGACGACACCGGTAAAGTTACTATGTCTCTCTGGGAAGAGCAGGCGAAACAGATCGAAAACGGCTCTAACATAATGGTTGAGAACGGATATGTGAGTTTCGTAAGGGGCCACATGAGACTTAACGTTGGAAAATACGGGTCTATAAAGAAGGCTGATTCTGACATTAGCGAAATCAATGAATCAGTCGATATGAGTGAGAAGGAATACCCGCCAGACGAGACAGGAAGAAGGCCAAGAAGAAACTTCAACAATAATAAGAATTATAGAAGCAGATTCTGAGCGGTTATTTTTCTATTAACCCTACGCAGAATCCTTTATTTTTTATTTTGATTATTATCTCATCAAGATCGAGTCCCTTAGAGAACATTTCGTCATATACGCTCTTCAAGGAAGGAAACTGACAGACCTTACAAGGGATACTCTCAGATAGTTCTATTAATTTTTCGGAATAGTAAAATGATTTTACGTCTATGTTTTCGCATTTATTTCCAATTTTTTGAAGGACTGGGTTATTTGTTATTACCTCAACGCTTTTGCCCAGATTTGATGACTGAACTGATGGGATTCCTGAATATTCGTGTTTGAATGTTTTTATGTGGCAGGATTTGCATAGTGTTATCAGATTCTTTGTAGAATCTGATCCGCCTGCTATTCTCGGGATGATGTGGTGCACTTCAACCTGGAGTCTTATTCTTGAAACGTAATCAGCGGTATCAAACACAATAGGAGATTTTCCGCAAATTCTGCACGTATAAGAATCCCTTTCAAGCGTTATCCCCTTGGCAACAGGCCAAGGCATCGGGGAGGGCTCCCGGCTACCATTAGTATCGTAATCGTAGATCTTTCCGTATTCAGAATACTTCCTTCTAAGAAGCTCTAGCCTTTCTTCGTCTATAAACTTCATCTCTACAGTGGAAATGAATTATCAAAATAACCTTTTAGTTAGCTAAATGGATCTCGCTGTCATTATATAAAGGATGATGGAAGCGAATGTCTCAGAGTAAAAACGTTTAAGATAGGTTTAATATCTAGCGTAAATTCAGCAGCGAAATGCCTTGACGTTAACATTGAGTGGGATCGTTTCATTATTCATAAAAGAATCCATATCTGTTATGAGCTCACTTGGGCCTGTTGGAGTATTCGCACTTATGGTGCTTGAGGGAGTTGGGCTTCCATTCCCGTCGGAGGTTATTATGGTCTTTGCAGGATTTCTTTCCAGTGGAAGCTTGTTAATGTTCGTTGTTTATGCAATAGTGGGTTCAGTTGGAGGTTTCCTAGGAAACATCATTCTCTACTACATATCAAGGTACGGAGGAAGGCCAATCATACTTTTCATAGGAAAGTATTTTGGACTAAGGGAAGAGCATTTGATATTGACAGAAAGATGGTTTGATTCCAAGGGGGAATGGACTGTATTCTTCGGAAGGTTCGTCCCGGGTTTTAGGTCATATATGAGCATACCGGCAGGAATTTCCGGTATGAAAATATTAAAATTTTCGGTTCTTACTTTTTCCGGCTCATTCATATGGTCGACATCACTTGAGACAGGAGGCTACTATCTTGGGAAATCATGGGAGAGAATACTGCCTGTGCTGACTCAAATTGGGGTAGTCCTTCTAATATTATTCGTAATAGGAATCGGGGTCTTCGTATATCTATCAATTCGAAAAAGGCAAAACTCAGGAACGAGCTAAGAACTATAGAAATAAAAAGAAGTAAATAACTAATACTGCAGCTATCGAAAAAACGATTCCCCAATTTTTTTTGCTCCAGGCAAATACTTTGCTGCCGTCAAGAGGAGGTATAGGGATAAGATTGAAAAGCCCAAGCCATAAATTAATGTATGTTAAGTAATAAACGGCTACGAAAATTATTGACCCAAGGTGGGCGAATAAGAGTACCGGCAAGAGTGCTATTCCAATTGCTAGGTTAGAGGAGGGTCCCGCTAGGGCTATTTTGCCCTCCCTTATTGGATTCCTGTAGCTTGCGAAATAAACTGCCCCTGGGAGGGCAAACAGAAAACCTAGAAGACCGGTTACTATAGTTAGCAAGAGACCTAGGGGCCACATTCGGAATTCCGACCAGGCACCATAATGGATGGCCGTGAATTTATGGCTCATCTCGTGGAAAAGGAATGCGGTTACTGTCATAAGGAAAGAAATCCCGAGCGCATCCATTATCGAAATCTTGAACGGGGATCTGGATACTATGAAGAAGAGAGCAATTGAAAGTGTAATAACTGACACTACTATGTCCCTTATTTCTTTAGCTGAAAAGCTACTTTTTTTGTAACTCACCGTATAAACAGCCATCCTATACCTCAAGTATATCATCTTATATAATATGATACGTGCGCTTGATTCAAGCTCCAATAAGAGACAACTGACTTTTTAACCAAATTTTTTGTGTTATTTTTTTAAATTGTAATACCAATTATAGTTTGATTTTCTATAAATCCTATTTAGCAAATATTTAATCAATCTGTCTAAGTCTCATAACTACAAGGCAATTTCATTTTGGCCTTTCTATGTCCCATGTGAAAGGATTTTCCGAACTTATAGTATGAAACGATGTTAACACACGGATCTGAAGTTTTGCTTAGGAGGTACTATTCTAGGTCAGGGAAACAACGCTTCCTTCTACTTGAGATAAACTATTTTTTCATGGCGATAAAAGCAAAACTTGCATTTACCGGAAGGAAAGGTTTGAATAACATGACGAACCCAATCTATGAAAAATTAGATTCCGCAAAAATATTTAGCAAATGTAACATGGCCTATTGATGGACAAGGGATCCTTCTTTAATCGCGTCCTGCCAATATTCGTCGTGGGATTGGTTTTAGTATTCTTGGTATTTTTACTTTTAAAGGTGATTTCCGTAGTCCCTACGGGCTACGCTAGATACACCAATGTTATAGAAGCTGTAGTACTAGGCATAATCCTTTACATCATTTTGAGAATAATAATGAGAATAGTAGGATCAGTTTTGGACAGGAATATGAATAAGAGATATTCACGTCCGCTTCTATTTTTGATCTCTATTGTCGGGTATTTCATAATTCTTCTTGCCATATTGGCAATCATGGGCGTAGATCTCAGTTCTGTAATACTAGGGAGTGCGTTTGCGGGCGCCATTGTGGGACTAGCGGCCCAGCAAATACTTTCGAACTTCTTTAGCGGAATTCTCCTGATATGGTCGCGTCCTTTCTCAGCAGGAGATTATATCGAATTTAACAGCTGGCAATACTCGTATTTCCTTCCTTCCTATCCGCCAAAATACCTGTCTAGGGATGAATTCAGATGGAAGATCTCTGGAAAGGTGGAAGATATTTCATTGAATTTTACAACTGTCATAGAAGAGGACGGATTGGTTACAAAGATACCTAACAGTGTTGTAATACAGGGAATAATCTCAGCAAATCCCCACAGAAAAAGAATTCAGATCAGGCTTGAAATTCCGAAGGCAAAGGACTTTACATCTTTTAAGGAAGGCCTTGGAAATATCATGAAGGAGTTCAGTGAGATAGATGACTATAAGGTGTATGTTGAGGAGATAGCAAAAGACTCCTACCTAGTCAGAATAAACGCAGAATCTGAAGGGGAAAGGGCTGAATACACCAGGGGAAAGATCATGGAGATGCTTCTGCCGCTCACAAGGTAAAACTTGAAAATGTTTTGGCAAAAAGTGGAGCTCCCTAAATTAACGATCTGCTACAAATATTTGTGCCAGAAAGTTCCAATACCATGGCGGAGAGGGGTCATTTAACTAGAAGGCCAAGAAGTCTTCAATCGGAAAAGATCGTATGCAGATCATTGAATAGATTAGCTATTCTGACCCAGGATTCGTCTACTTGGTGCATATCCCATCCATTCCAGGCATGCTGAATGCGCTTGGAAATCAAAATCGGGAGGGAAATGATCTGCAAAATGTCTATAATAAAATACTTCTGCAGCTGCAAGCATCCCATCGTTGGTCTGTTTTTCGCCTATCAATATCAGGTAAAGCAATGCAAGGGTATTCGCGAACACGTTAAGTATGTCCTTGGCAAAGTATTCGGCGTTCCCGCTTGACAGGTATTCTAGAAATCTCATTTTTAGCAAAGAATATGCTCTTCTTGCCAGCTCCTTGTGATTGCCGGAGATACTGCTTATCAGATTATCTGCAAGTTCAAATAGAGCCTTTTCACTATGTTTCTTTGACAGAATCTCTAAAAAGTCTAACGCCTGGATGTTGCTGGTACCCTCCCACATCGATGTTACAATGGAATCCCTGTGGAATTTTTCCATAGGAAACTCCTTTAGAAAGCCCTTCCCTCCAAGAATCTCCATGGAATATCTCGTTACGTAGTCGGAGGACCAGGAGCACATGTTCTTTGCAAGGTGAGTGAGTGCCCTCGCAACGTGATACGAGCTGTCATATGGTGGCCTCAGATTAGAGGCATCTTTGAATGCGTTTCCTGCGATCAATGAAAGTACCATTGAAGCTTCAACCTCTGCCTCCATCTCTACCAAGTCTCTCCTTATAAGCGGGTGATCGTAAATTTTCCTTCCGAAAGCTTCCCTTCTCTTCGAATAAAGATATGCTTCCCAAAGTGCCTTCCTTGCTATGCCGACTGCGGATATGGCATCGTCAATTCTTGAAACCTCAAGAATCTCCAGCGCAACGTAAATCCCTTCCCCCTCCTTCCCAAGTAGGAAGCCTTCGGAGTCCTTCAAAAGCACTTCCCCAGTGGGGACAAGAATCGTACCTAACTTGTCCTTTATTCTTCGCAGCTCGTAGTTCTTAGATCCGTCGTCCCTTACGGCGGGAACGAAGAAAGCGGATATGCCCTTTGCACCATTTACAGAATTTTCTGTTCTTGCTGTAACTATCGCACCATCCGCAAGCCCAGCGTTGCTGGCGAAATATTTGTTCTCACCGTTAAGCACAAAATGATCTCCTTTCTTCGTTGCCAGGGTAGTGTTTGCTCCGAGGTCACTACCTCCCTGTATCTCCGTGTAATATGTTGCGCCAAGCCATCCATCTTCAGCGTACGATTTAAGGTACTTGGACGTTTTTGCATTCCCATACTTGCTAAGACCATAGAGGGTTTGAGCAGTAAGAGTGAGTGTGCAGAATAGGCCAGCATCCGATATTAGGTAGCCTGAGATAAAATGATACATCAGATCTCCTGAATAAATACTGTTTACTACATTTAGATCCAGAAGCCTGTCTATCATAAGGGAATGCGTTCTGGAAATCCAAATGCTGTCTATTCTATCGTCAAGAACTCCCCACATTTGAAGTTCAGGCTTCGCAAAATGATCAAGGAATACGACGTCCTCCATCATTTCCTGTCCTACGTATTTACCTATCTCATTCAATCCTTCTGTTTTACTGAAGTTTAGGAATTTCAGAGTGGACGTGAGCGGCTGATCATCAAAATAGTTTATCCCATCGCTAAGGAATATGCTAGAAAACTTAAACCTCATACTTAAACATAATTTACGATTACTTGAAAATTATCCTTCTCAGCAGAACAGCGCAGTTTGGTACAAAGAATTAACACGGTATAGGTTTATCTAGAACGCTGAAGTGCGCAAAATTAATATCAAATGTTTTCAATTGGCTTCGGGTGAGTTATATATGGTTAAATTAACGTGGTTAGGTCATGCCGCATGGCAGATTGACTTTACAGATGCCGTTGTGATCGTCGATCCCTTTTTAAGAAACAATCCCAAGTCACCTGTGAAACCTGAGAACCTTGGAAAGGTAGATTTCGTAATCGTTACGCATAATCACGATGATCACGTTGGGGATGCGTTTGAGATCGTTAAGCAAAAAAATGCCAAGCTAATTTCAATTTTCGAGAACGTAATGCCCGCTTACGGGCAGGGTATACCTGAGGAAAACATAATAGGAATGAACATAGGTAGCCAAGTTGATTTTGGCAAAATAAAGGTCGGATTTGTTCAGGCCGTCCATACCGGGAATTGCGCAGGCGCAGTGATAACAGGAGACGGGGTAACAATCTACCACGCTGGGGATACTGGGTTGTTTAGCGATATGAAGCTTATAGGTGAGATGTATAGCCCAAAGGCATCTCTGCTTCCAACTGGAGGTTACTTTACCATGGGTCCGAAGGAGGCTGCAATGGCAGCAAGAATGCTTGGGTCTGAAATAGTGTTTCCAATGCATTACGGCACTTTCCCTCCCATAAACACTGATCCTAGGGAGCTAAAAAATGCTCTCTCGCCCGACGTGTTAGTGCCAATATTGAATCCGGGGGAGTCTTTCATACTCTGAATGAAAAATAATAAATTTCACGAGAAGCTAAACGATATGTGGAAAGCAGTTACTTTCTCGGTTTCGACGTTGGTGGTACGAAAATAACAGCTGTACTTGCGTCAGAGAAGGGTCGCATCAGAAAAAGCGTCGAAACTAAAACTCGGAAGTTCAAAGGGGCCTCCGAGCTAATAGATCAAATACTTTCCATATCTAGGGGATTTGACGGGTACAGGGGAATTGGGGTAATTTTCCCCGCTCCAATATCGCCTGACGGTATAACGTTATATGCGCCGAATCTCTTCGGATGGAAGGGAGTAAACATAAGGAAGAAGCTTGAGGAATCATTCGGGAGCAAGGTTTACATAGAGAATGATGCAACCGCCCAAGCTATATCGGTAAAGGTTTTCGGAGAAGGGTCCCGTTATAGAAATTTTGTTTATCTTGCTGTAGGGACAGGAATCGGTGGCGGGCTGTTCATCAATAACGAGGTTTACAGAGGGGCAAACGGCTATGCAGGGGAGTTAGGCCATTCTGTAATACTTGCAAACGGGCCAATGTGTGGATGCGGAAGGAGAGGGTGTTTGGAAGCGCTAGCATCGGGGCGTGCGATCACAAGAAGGGCGATAGAGAATTCAAAAGAGATGAGGGGGTCGCAATTCCTATCTTCCATACCTGTGAACAGGCTCTCCGCAGAGGACATATTCAGCGGAAGAAGGCTTGGGGACCCATTTTGCATGCTGCTTGTAGACGAGACGGTTTATTATCTTTCAATAGGCATAGCAAATTACATTAACACGTTTGATCCAGAAGCTGTCTTCATAGCAGGTGGTCTCATGAAGAACGATTCCTCTCTCATACAGGAGCTTAAGGAATCTGTTGACAGGGAGCTGGGGAACTATTACAGAGATGTGCCGATAATACGTGTTTCAGAGAAGACTGTCGCTCTCGCCCCGGTTGCGCTTGCGGTATACGAAAATAGGAAGTAAAGATTAGGAAATATTTTTACTTAGGTTTGACTAGTTGTCAGCATGACATCAATAAGGAATTTTCAGATCTTAGAGCTTGGAGAAGAAGGTGAAATGTCCAGCCCTTGGAGCTCGACAATAATTGTCTTGAGGTTGGAGACAAGCAATGGAGAGATAGGCTATGGTGAAGCTCCCACCACGCTGATGACAAGGCCTGTCTACGAACAGCTCAGGGAAGTGGGAAGGCAATTTGTTGGAAGGGAAGTTGAGGAAATTTCAAAAAATTACATGGAATTCTATAAGAATTCCTTCTATCTGCCTGTGTCAATGGAGTCTACTTCCGCATTGAGCGCATTTGAGATAGCTTCCTGGGATATAGTGGGTAAAACTTACGGAGCACCAGTATACCAGCTAATAGGCGGGAAAGTAAGAGAAAAGGTAAGGGCTTATGCGAACGGCTGGTATAACGATTGTGTTACGCCTGAAGATTTTGTGAAGAAAGCCTTAGACGTCGAAAAGCTGGGATTCGGAGCGGTAAAATTCGATCCATTCGGTTCCAATTTCGACATGCTGGAAAAGCCTGGTGGGAAGAAGGCAAGGGAGATAGTGAATGCTGTCAAAGAAAATACAAGTCTGGAACTCCTAGTTGAATGCCACGGAAGGTTTAATGCCAACGCAGCAATAACAGCTGCGAGCTATCTGGAGGATCTAGACCCACTATTCATGGAGGAACCTGTGCATCCTGATCAGATAGAAGGCCTGAGAAAGCTGAGAGAGAGGACGCAGTTAAGAATTGCGCTTGGAGAGCGAGTACTAAATAAAAACCTGTTCCTACCGTATCTAGTTTCTGATCTAGTCGATGTAATTCAGCCTGACGTTACTAATGTGGGCGGCATTATACAGGCAAAGGAGTCTGCAGCACTCGCTGACGCATTTGGTGTCGAAGTTGCGTTCCACAACGCATTCGGACCAATACAGACAGCAGCGACGCTCCATTTAGATTTTTCAATACGAAATTTCCTGATTCAGGAGAGCTTCGAGAGTTTCTGGCCAGAATGGAAAAAGAGACTTCTTAGGTTAGGATACAGCCTTGATCATGGCTTCTTCACTCTCAGTGGAAAACCAGGTCTAGGAATTGACGTAGACGAAAGAATACTTGAGGAATACAAAACGGATTCAATGGAAGGAACCGACAATGAGCCACCGTGGGTGGTAAAGGGGACATTCAGGTAGGGGTCATATTATGAATGTTCATGACTTGTCTGTACTTATTGAGGACGGAATGCCGTATTTTGAGGGAGACCCGGTTCCCTCGGTCAAGCAGTTTAAATTAATAGAAAAAGATGGGTACAACCTGAAGGCTATCAGCATGGGAAGTCACACCGGAACGCACATAGATGCCCCGTCACATTTCATACCAGGGGGGATGAACGTCGATGATCTTGGCCTTGAAAAGCTATGCGGCTTCGGAACCGCTATAAGATATGATCCAAATAAAGGTCTAGTTCTTCCAGAGCAGAAATTTGACGTAATTCTCCTCTACACAGGCTACAACGAAAAATGGGGGGAATCAAAGACGTTCAGGGATTTTAGTTACATTACGAAGGAGGATGCGGAAAAGATCAAGAACTACGGTGTAAAAGTAGTAGGCATAGACTCTCCTTCAGTCGAACCTCCCTTTTCAAAGGACTTCCTTACTCATAAAATTCTGCTGGGAAACTCCATCGTTATCATCGAAAATTTGAATTCCAGCAGATTGGAAGAGATTATAGGGAAGAGCTTCTTTGTATTTGTATTCCCTATTTTGCTTAAAGACGGTGATGGCGCACCCTCAAGGGTTGTTGCACTGGAGGGTTTTCCATGAGAGCAATAGTGACCTATCCTCCATCCGGAGGTGTAAAATACACTGACATTCCAAAAGAACAGGGGAGCGGAGTTCTAGTAAAAACGCTATTCACCGGAATTTGCGGCACAGACAAGGAGTTGACCATGGGGAAGCTGAGCTTTGCCAGAGTTGAAAGAGGGAATTTCCTAGTACTCGGTCATGAGGCGGTGGGAAAAGTAGCGGATGCGGGAGATTCAAGATTCCTTAAAGCGGGTGATCTTGTCGTTCCGATGGTTAGGAGACCCGGGGGGTGCAGGATGTGCAAATTGGGTAGACAGGACTATTGTGAAGACGGAGATTTCGTGGAAGCAGGGATAAGGGGCAAGAACGGTTTCATGATGGACGAGTTCTACGATGATGATATGTTTCT
The DNA here is from genome assembly GCA_038729485.1 of Thermoplasmatales archaeon. GTDB lineage: Archaea > Thermoplasmatota > Thermoplasmata > Thermoplasmatales. The sequence goes on from JAVYRX010000003.1 coordinate 166,828, forward strand.
CCTGAAGGTAGATCAACCGGAAATATCGGAGCTTTCCGTATTGACGGAGCCCCTAAAGAATGCAATGAAGATAAGAGAAGTATTCAATTTCATGTCTTCAAGGATTCCTTGGTGGTGTGATGACTCGACGCTAGGATGTAAGAACATTTATGTTTTCGGAACTGGAACAGAGGGGATTCTTATTTCTCTTGTATTCAAAGTGCTAGGCCTGAATGTCATAGCCGTGAACAGGCATCCCCTTGATGAGAACGTCATGTCTATCCTTGACAACAATGGGATAGAATACCTAGACAAATCGTCCGAATCTTTAAAAAGTAGAGTAAGCAGAGAAAAGATGGACGCGGCAGTGGATGCAGTTGGGTCAATGGACATACTGAAGGATATCAGCGACAACATCAGCAACAACGGAATCGCAATTCTATTCGGTACCAATGGCCAGCTACCGTCATCAAAGTACGACGTTCTGGAAGGGATTGTGGACAAGAACGTTCTAATATCAGGCAGCGTAGATGGAGCTAGGGTTCATTACCACGAGGCAATTACTTTCATAGAGAATTACGGAAAAAAGATGGGTTTGGGTCGCATGATAACGGGGAAGTATGCCCCGCAGGAGACGGAGATATTCCAGAGGAAGGACAGCGGTGAAATAAAAAAAGTAATAGAGTGGACGTAATTAGGGCAGAAAGGAGCTAAAGCTTGAGAAGTGGGCTAAAAAAAATATACGTATATACATTTCTGTACTCCTTCCTGCTGCTTAATCCAATTTGGGTACTGTATCTTCTGGGTTTGGGGTTCAACCTTTTTTTGATAACTCTCCTTGATGTGGTATTTTACGTTGTAATAGCTGTTGGTAGCATGCCAACTGGCAGAATAGCGGACAAGATAGGCAGGAGAATATCCCTTCTTGTCTCATCAATTTTGACAGGTTTCGGAATCATACTATTCGGTCTTTTCACATCCTTCGCAGGCATAGCTGTGAGCTATGTACTTTGGGGTTTGGGGGTTGCAATAAACTCAAGTGCTCTAGAGAGCTTGACTTTCGAGTATTCACAATCTCACAATTTCAGGTATTTGGAAATAATTGGGATGGTAAACTTCCTAGGTGCTGTATCTATTGCAGTAGCTTCCCTAGTCGGGGGATATCTTGGCGAATACGAGGGTCTTAGGATTGTGATCTTTGCAACAGGCCTATTTGTAATTGCATCTTCGCTTTATACGCTTAGGCTAAAAGAGAAGCCAAGGAAGTTCATTAAAACAAGAACTCCTTTAAAGCTGAAGAATTACGTCTCCGACAGGAGAATCCTTTCGCTGATACTGATAAGGGTTGCCTTAGTGCTTAACTTCAACGTGATGGTAATATTCAAGCAACCCTATTACGAGGGACTTGGTCTTTCAGTGGGCGTAATCGGATTTATATTCTTCATTGACGTCCTTCTGAGGGGCCTCTCATCATTGTACACCCAGCGTCTCTCTTTTATTGCGAGGAACAGGTTCGGGTCAATGTTGATTTTCACTTCCCTGACGTTCTTCACCATATACATTCCTGGCCTTGTTCAGAACTATGCTTCAATATTATTCCTTATCCTAAACTCTGTGATTTTTGGCTTCTACTCAAACATACTTAGTGAGGAGGTAAATGTATTAGTTCCAACTGAGATCAGAGCAACCGTTCTTTCAGTAATATTCCTCGTCAGCTCTCTTCTTACGGCAGTCGCAGAACCTTTTCTCGGTGCGTCGGCCACCATAATAGGTCTTAAGAAAACGTTCATTATATTTAGCGTTGTGTTTCTTGCTATATCCACATTTGCCATACTGATTCACATAAAAGGGAAAGAAATGAATGACATTGCCATACCAAACATTTAGGACCCTGACAATTCTTTTGCTTTTCTTTCTAAGCTATGAATAATTTCAAGGCGGATGGGGTACGAAAAACTCACATTTTCCAGCTCCTTTAATCCAAACTTCGAAAGGCGGTTAATTGAGTGATTAAATATTCTCTCAGCATTTTGTATATTCCCCATCTGGTAATGAACCATTGAAACACATACGAGAACGACGTCATGAAAAAATAAGCTCCTATCTCCAGACGTCCCTTTCCAGAATGCTTCGAAAAATTCATGCCCGAGCCAATATTTTTCCTCTTCCATGAGCTTGAATCCCTCGTCAATTTTTCCTAAACCTTCATTTTTTTCAACATTCTTGTTGCCAGTCAAAAAAAGATATATCTCTTGGACACCTAGGCCCGATGCCAATATAAATCCGCTGTCAAGATCGTCAAATTTAATGTCGACCTCTGCTGTCTTTGAAGCTCTCCGGATTATGGAACCTTTCACTGGACTGACGCTTCCGATCCGGTCTGCCGGGAGAAACAAGATAAACCTATATCTTTCCATCTCAGCGACCATCCACGGTATATATGCGACATTCCAGCAAAGATCAATGATCCACGTTTATGGCGGAAGCCTTTATCTCTTCGATCGCTTTTTCTCTTGAACCGAATCCCTTGAATTTCATGAACTTGTTTTCTTCAAGCTCCTTGTAGTGTTCAAAGAAATGCCTTATTATGCGCTTGAAGTATTCAGGAACGTCTTCAATACTCCTGATTGTTGAAGAATTTGGATCTACCTTGTCCACGGGAACGGCCATTACCTTGTTGTCTTCTCCCTCTTCGTCGTGCATCTCTGCGATTCCTATGGGCCTGCACTTTACCAGGATACCAGAGAGTATTGGGGATGACGATATGATCAAAACGTCAAGCGGATCGCCGTCCTTTGCCTTCGTACCCAGGATCATTCCGTAGTTGGTTGGGTAATTCATCGGCGTGAATAAAATCCTGTCAAGAACAATCGACCCTACATCTTCATGATATTCATATTTGTTTTTACTCCCCTCAGAAATTTCTACCAGAGCGTAAAACGTCTCAGGGAAATCCTCAGTCAATTCTGTTTTCATACGAAGCTAGAAAAAGCACGTAAATAAATGTAGCGCTTTGACATTGCGTTGATAGAATGGAAATGTTTCAAACGCATCCTAAGGTCTTAGTATTATAACGCTATTAATCGATTAATACACACTAATGGTCACTAAAAAACGAGATCTTGTACGGAAAAATTAAACGATCCAGTTACAAAATATATTTAATTCAAAACAAACTTGTTATGGCATGGCCCTAAACGCCGTTTTGATTAGGCCATCCAATAAGACGGGAAGTGGGTATCTAACGAAATGGGGTTTTCTGCCTGCTCCATTGGGACTGCTCTCTCTTGCCGGAGAGATCCTTAGGGTAAATGGTTCCAGGGTTAAGATTATAGATATGGAAGGTGACGAGTTATCTATTGAAGAGACTATAAAACAGACTTTGGAATACAGACCGGATTTGGTAGGTATAACATTGCATGCTACTGCTGCGCACAATAACGCCGGTTACATCGCAAGGAAAATAAAGGGAGAGAAACCCGATACAGTTTTAGTCGCTGGAGGCCATCACGCAACATTTCTTCCAAAGGAGATTATAAGGGCAGGATTTGATATTTCTGTTCTGGGAGAAGGCGATGAAACGATTTACGAAATCGCTTCCGCCATTTCAGAGGGAGAGGGGTTCGAAAATATAAAAGGCATAGTATACAAGGATAAAGACAGGATAATAAGAACTCCGCCTAGATCCCTTATAACGGATCTTGACACTCTGCCAATTCCGCCGATGTGGCTCCTTGATCCTTCCAAATACACTTTCAAGGTATTCGGGGAGAATGACAGGGTTATGTGCATAGAGACGTCGAGGGGATGCCCATACGCGTGCGATTTCTGTTCTGTCACTCCGACGTGGGGTAATAAGTGGCGTAACAAATCCAACGCAAGAATACTAGAGGAGATGAGGATGGCTCTAAGTTATGGGTACAACTGGATATTCTTTACTGACGATATATTTGTCGTCTACCCGAACGTGAAACAGAGAAGAAATCTTTTCAATTCAATAATTGAGGAGGACGTTAGAACAAAATGGATAGTCCAGATGAGGGCAGACGTTACGAGCAAGAACCCCGACCTTATAGAATTGGGTGCGAAGGCCGGGATGAAAATCTCCTTCCTAGGGGTTGAATCCGGCAGCGAAGAAATCCTAAGGAAAATGCATAAGGGTGAGTTTACGTCCCAATCTGAGGAGGCTGTTAGAATACTTTCCAGGAACGGTATAATAGTTCTCATAGGCATGATGATAGGGGCACCCTATGAGAAGATTAGAGACATATTCACGTCAATTAGATTTTCCAGAAAGCTAGCGAGAGCAGGAGCCGATGCAATACAGTTCTCTATGTACACTCCTCTTCCGGGTACCAGAGTATTTGACGACGCCATCAGGAACAAGAGCATTTTTACCCTTGATTGGGACAGATACGACGTGATAACGCCTGTAATGAGGACAAGAGTTGGTCCAGCCATAGATCAGATAGCACAGTTCTACGCAACATATTCTTTCTACCTATATAAGTACCTTAGGGGGAAAATACTGAAAATTGAACCCGATGAGGATAAGAAAAAGTTGCTGGACAATGCGCTGGATTTCATAATGAAGATGATGCCGTCATATATTAAGGACATCTATAACTTTCCCAAATTCCTTCTTGAAACAAACAGGAAATTCAGGAAGGGAAACAAGATGGCAGGTATTGGAGACGACGAGATAAAAGAACTTCTGGAAACGTCAAACAGGGTTGTCTACGATTTAATGGGAAGCAAAAATCCATATTTTATGATAAAAGAGGCAGACTAACTCAAGCTACTAGAATGCAGTGAATCTGTAAGGGATATTATTCTCGGCACCCATTCTTAGTAGCAGCCTAAACTTCCTTTTTTAGAAAATCTATGAAGACGTCAGCATCTCCGAAGACGTTAGAAAGTTTGGCATATTCATTTGGCTGATGCTCCGTTTCATCAACAGTTCCCCACACTATTGTGTCTAGCCAGTTATTCCTGAAAAACGCTCCGCAAGTTCCTCCTCCTATTCCCACCTTTTTCACTTCAATTCCCCTTAACTTTCTAATGCTGTCTGTGAATTTGTTTACGAATTCTTCCCCTTTCTCCGTGTTTCTGGAAGGATCAGCCTTATTCTCCACTTCAACTGATACCTGTACGCCGTTTTTTCTTGAAAAACTGTCCTTTATTCTGTTAATTTCTTGTAAAACGTCATCTAGTTTATAGGCTGGTAAGATCCTCATATCAAAATAGAAACTCTCTTTGCCCGGTATGATATTTACTGAGCTAGTTCCTGGCTCAACCTTCGTCGGTTCGAACGTTGACTGCGGGACCATAAATTCCGGATCCTTTGCATTGAACTTTTCGTGAAGTTTTCCGTCCAATTCTATCTCCAACTTTGAAGCCATTCTGTGAGCATTTATTCCTACATCAGGTGTTGAAGCGTGACATTGTTTTCCAACTACTGTTAACTTAACCCACATCAAGCCTTTTTCTGCAATTTCTATACTGCTCCCATCGGGCGTTCCAAAATCAGGTACTATGAATTTATCGTTTGCATTGAATTTTCGCTTCTGAAGAACGTATTGAATCCCGAACTTGCTTCCTGCTTCTTCATCTGAGACTAGTATCACACCTAAATTGTTCTTTAATTCATCCCTATGGTTAATGAAGTACTTGAATGCTATAAGGGAAGAGATTATACCCTGCCCATTATCGCAAGTACCTCTTCCATAGATTTTATCACCCTCAATGGTTGCCTCAAAGGGCGGGTACTTCCATAGTCCCCTGTCACCCTCGCTGACAGTATCCATGTGACCTACTATCCAAACCGTTGTTTTCTTATTGTTATTTAGAAAAAATAGCAGATTTGGTCTTTTTATACCATCTGATTCAGCATCATATTCCTCCAATTTTATTTCCTTGTCCCAACTTAGAATTTCGTTTTTCAGGAACTCGGCTCTTTTTTCTTCTCCTTTTCCTCCGCTAGATGGATTAACGGCCTCAATCGAGATCATTTTTGAATATAGGCTAACAAAAAAGTCTCTTTCTGTCATAAAAGATAATTCTCAACGTGCTTAAAATATGTTCGACCGTATAGCCATCAGGGTGGAAAAAATGTTAAATGTTAAGGAGATGACGTTGCTATGGAAAACATCCTAATAGGATGCTCCGGCTGGTTCTACCCTCACTGGTCAGGATTTTTTTATCCCAAGGAAATCCCTATGAGGGAATGGTTCAGCTACTATGCGTCATTGTTCAACACAGTGGAATTAAACTCAACTTTTTACTCATTCCCGAGCGTCAAGAGGGCAGAAAGATGGTATAATGAATCTCCCAAGTCGTTCAAGTATAGTATAAAGATGAACAGAACCATTACACATACAAAAAGAATGGTGGAGGTCGATGACGAGATGAATAAATTCTATGATGCTGTATCACACTTGAAAGAGAAGCTTTCATCGGTCCTTATACAATTACCTCCATCATTTAAATATACTAAGGAGAACCTTAATAGAATCTCTTCTTCCTTAAGAAGTGAAACTAAAGAGTTCTTTGAGTTTAGACATAGGAGCTGGTATACGCCAGAAGCCTTGAATGAACTGAGAAGGATGGAAATTGAAATTGTAGCAATTAGTTTCAAAGATCTTCCATTTTTTCTGCCAGAGCAGGATGATGTATACATTAGGATGCACGGAAATATATATGGATATGCAACTGATTATAGCGAAAAAACGCTCATGGAGCTCGCGACAACATTGATTGATAAGAATTACAGGGTGACTTATGTATACTTCAATAACGATTATAATGGATACGCCCCAAAAAACGCACTATCATTGAAGAAACTTCTAGAAAAAAGTTACTAAAGATACATTATTATAATATAGAAGGTGAATTTAAAATACTATGGCATTGAAAATAGGGGATAGGGCACCTGATTTCACGGCAGTCTCAGACGAGGGGACGAATATAACGTTGAGCGAAAAATTAAAGGAAGGTCCCGTTGTGCTGTACTTCTATCCAAAGGATGAGACTCCAGGTTGCACTGCAGAGGCTTGTGCATTTAGGGACAACTGGGAGGAGATAAGGAAATTAGGGGCCACAGTACTTGGGGTTAGTTCGGATGCAGTGGAATCTCACAAACAATTCAAGAAGAATAGGAGACTGCAATTTACTTTGCTTTCCGATCCTAAGAAGGAAATCAGGAAAAAATATGGCGCAACGGGCATGCTTTTACCGGCTAGGATAACATTTGTTATCGATAAGAATGGCATAATAAGGGAAGTATACAACTCTCAGCTGAATGCTGTTATGCACGCTAAAATTGCTCTGAAGGCTCTCAATTCCATAGAAAAAAAGGAATAAAATTCTAAAAATTTCATCCCTGATAAAGTCTCCTTTCCTTTATTGCGCTCTCAAGCCTTATAAGGGCATTTAGTAGCTCCTCTTTTTTTGTCGACTGGTTGGCCCTTGGGTCATTTAGGTACATCCTTGCTCTCTCGACGTGGAGTTCAGTTTCCTTAATGTCCTTAACTGAATAGAACATGTTTGCTAAGGACAGCTCAGCCTTTGCATCATCAATTATGTCATCTGATGTTTTTGATGACGAAATTTCATATTCGCTGTTTGAACCCTGTCTGTACTGAGCAATGTTCCTGCTCATTCTCTTCATGTAAGCCATGCTTCCTATAGAAGATACAGCGATGCTGAGAACGAATACTACTATTATCATTATGAAAAAGGCCTCATAGGATATAAGTCTAGAAAAATACGCTATGTAAGATACAGCATAACCTATTACGAGTATTATTGGGCTTAAGTACTTGATCCATGCTGGCATCTCTACCATGGGTGGGGCATTAGGGTTGCCAAGGAAATACGAGATCGCGGAATACAGTCTCTCCACTTTCTTGCTCCTCTTACATTCAGGAGACTGCAGGACCGATTGAGCCTCGTTAAGGAATTGTTTTGATTTGTCAAATGAACCTGTGAGTTTATACAGCTGAGCTAGCCTAAACATAGTATATCCGAGTTTATAGCATCTGCTAGCATTGAGGTTTTTCTCCTTTTCCCTCGCCAGGAGGGCCTCAAGGCGAGATATCCTTTTCTCGAACGGATTCATTCTATCATCTCCCATATTTATTCGTCCGTACGCAGATGTATATTACAAATGCAATTAAATACCTATCCTATATATATTAAACAATTTGAAGAAATCCTCTGCTTAGCAAAATCACTATTATGTAATAGATAAAAAAAGGTGAAATATCGACCTTGAGCTCATGGTTACGGGGGGGCCAGATTGCTCGAAAGAAATTTTGAGGATAAAATTAAGAAAAGAATGATCCTGGTAATTCTCGGCGTTATCATACTAGGGGGGTTCTTTCAATATACCAATAGCCAGTTGCCGCCATCTTCTTCTCATGAAAGAGTTGTCGAAAACGGTCTTATCTCGACGGAGAATGTATTATATGCTTTCCCTGGAGAAATAGTAAATTCTACCTACTATCTAGGTCAGAACGTGCCGGATGCAATATATTATGAAGTCACTTTAGCATTAAATTCTTCTTCCTTCGAAACAGTGAATGCAATGCCTGTCCTGGAAACAATATCTGGTCAAAGTGGACATTATCTATCAATTTCTTTTCTTTCACCTAATGGTCAGCCTGGAAACTGGTGGAACATAGGATACGAAATTTTTCCTTTGGAAACTTTGACCTATCAATCTCAAAAGGAGGAGACGATTGCAGCGACAGGTTTTCAAATTGATATAACTTCAAAATCTAGCGGTTATATGTTAGGCTTTTTCCCAATTTCTGGCAAAGTTACATTTGATTTCTCTCAAAATGTAACATCAGTTGTATTATACCCAGAAAATACTCAAAATTACACTGTCATTTCAGCCCAGGTAAACGGATGGAACTATTCTAATTCACAGTTAATCATTTATTTTTCACTCTATGATTACATTGATTCCTCAGGTTCCGTTGTTCCTCCACTTATCACTGCAGAATTAGGTTATTGTGTTAATCAATCATATACAGGGTTTGGTCATCATGCAGTAGGAAGCGGTGGTATCTTAGAATTAGTACAGGGGAATGGTGCGTATATTATGGGTATAACGTCATCTCAGATGGCTCAAATATTGAGTAACATTAATCAAACGTTGTCAGTTCCATTATCCCAGCTTGATGCAGCAGTAGTTTCCATTAATGTAGATACAGCTACTATAGATACAACACTCGGCTCTATGGTCACAACGCTTAAGGATATTAATGCGACCCTAACAAACATAAGCGCTGGGGAGGCAATTTTAGGTACAGACATCGGTAATGTTAAAGTACCGCTTTCTTCCATTAACGCAGCAATTTCATCTGTAAAGATGAATACTGTAATCTTGGAAACTGATATTGGGGAAATTCAAACATCAATATCAAATTTAAATGCTAGTGTCACCTCAATTCATGATGGTGTTGCATACTTATCCACTGCGGTCGGAACTCTCAGAGAACCTTAATCGATCCTAAACGGAACGATAGAAAAAGTGTCCAATGGTTCTGCCACTCTCGAAGAATCTCTAGGTACGGTTGAAATATCCCTAAATAATCTCAACTCCACTCTTCTAGAATTATCTGGTGAAAATGCCACACTGAGTTCATCCCTTGGAATTCTGAACCTAAGTCTTAAGGCTTCAAACACTACAATTACGAGCTATGGTAGCTCAGTTTCTAGATTGAATGGTGGGCATAATCTGCATTAATACCACCCTCGGAAACGTTTCAGGCACCATTTCCAGAATATACAACAATACGGCTTTCATTAAGACATCATTCGGTAACGTAACTGCTTCAGTAAGCAGTATAAAGGAAGAGGTAAGGATTGGCGAGACCGAATCTAAAGATCCAGTAAGCCCATTGTATATCATAATGATAGCAATGCTAGGTGTTTACGATTTTCTTGACTTTCCTGTCCGTGATAAGTGCAAGGAACATCCTTAAGATCATTAGCGGGAAAGAGAAATGACAGTTTCATCAGTAAAACGTATTAATGCGAATTACGATACCAATAAATCATGGCACAGGAATTTTTATTTCCTTCCAAAGATTGGGTCGAAGAATACTGCAGGAACCTTTCTGAATCCCAGGACTACAACAAATCAGGCAAGGGATGGAAGGATCCTATAATGTTCAAAATTGCAGACCCTGATTCTCTCAGGGGGAAAATGGAATTCGATTCATTTATATTAAACTTAAAGGACGGTAAGTGTGAAGGAGTCGAGATAGTCAAAGAAGAGAGCACAACTTCTCCCTTTATTCTCACTGCATCCTACCAGAACTGGAAAAAGATCATCGACGGAAAGATAAATCCTACTCAAGCGATGCTTACTGGGCAGATAAAGGTGAAAGGGAATGTTGCCACCTTGCTTAGGTATGCATCAGCGGCGATCGCAATGGTGAAGGCTGCTCAAGCCATTTCAACTAGGTATGTTGATTAACAATGAGTCTTTATCAGTTTCCGAGGAAGATTTACTTTCAAAGAGACATATTTGACAGCATTTCTGAAATACTTTCAAACGAAGGATTGAAGAACATTCTCCTTATAACGGACAGAAACATCTTTAGGAAGTGGGAGAGCAGGATAAGGAAATCAATTGGCGACATTAAGTGGGATGTATTCTCAGACGTCTTGCCTGAACCAAAAATTCAGTACATTGAAAAAACTGCAGAAAGATTTTCAGGGAATGATTATGATGGAATAATTGCGATGGGAGGAGGTAGCGTAATAGATTTCGCTAAATCAATTGCAATAAAGCTCTCGGATCCCTCATCGGATCTAGCAGTAATAAATCCGTTCACACCTCTCAATCTTAAGGTAAAATTGATTGCTGTCCCGACAACTTCAGGAACAGGAAGCGATGTCTCTTTCGGAGTTGTCCTCTCAGATTCAAGCGGAAAGCTTGCTCTTGGGAATTATGACCTCGTTCCGTACATTGACATCCTAGACCCATCTTTAACTCCGGAGGATAAAGCGATAATACTTCCGACAGGTATCGATGCGTTTGTTCATTCTTTTGAATCCATTGCATCTAACACTTCAACCTCATTAACGGACGCTCTTGCTGAAAAGGCGATAGAAATTATAAGGGGGAATCTTAAGAGGGCAATGGATAGTGACGAGGATGCAAAGGACGCAATGCACTTAGCAGCTACTATGGCAGGAATGGCTTTCTCTAACAGCGGAACTGCATTAGCCCATGCACTCGGTCACTCATTTGGAGCAACATTTCACGTTACACATGGCACGTCAGTAGGACTGTTCCTCATGCCATCCATGAGATTCAACAATAAAGATGAGGCGACAGCGAATAAATACAAGAAATTAGCTGGGAGACTTGGATTTGATTCATTTGATCTTTTGCTTGAGGATATCAGTATGTTTTTTAAGGGGGTTGGTCAACCGACGAAGGTTCGCGACCTTAACATTGATAAAGAGACGTATTCTGGCAAGATTAATCAAATGGTGTATCTCGCCCTTAGAGACAGCGAACTCGCTTTCAATCCTGTCATAGCAGGAGAGGATGATATAAAGTTAATCTTCGAGGGAAACTACTGATCCGGCAGTATCATCTCTAGGGATGAGGGAATTACCTCTACCGAAATAGGCGTTTTTCCTATGACCTCTCCGTCTACCTCCACGAGATTTCCAAGATCGGAGAATTTGAATGCGCTTGATTTTCTCTCAATAGAAAGTCCCATTGATATGTATTTTCCGCTGATAAGTTTATTAAGATTAACTAAAGTCTTGAATTTGGAAAATGGCTTAAGGATATGAAGATCAAGGAGGCCGTCGTTAATCAAGGAATCTGGAGATGCAAGCATTCCACCACCAAAGTACCGTCCATTTGCAACTATGACTTCAATTGTTTCAACTTTACTGTTTCCATCGTAGGAGAAATCTGTCGTGAACCTCTTCATTTTTCCAATAACGGATATAACGCCTAAGAGAAAAGATAATCTCCCTAGGGATTTGTGTCTGTTCACATACATCATTACTTCGGCCCCAAATCCTATCTCTAAAATGTTTATGAAAAAGCGAGTTTTTCCATCATCCACATAAGTGACCTTTCCAACATCTACCATTTTTGTTTTTCCATCAACGATTGTAGAAATTGCTTTTCCCACGTCTCTTGCACCTATTGTCTTACCAAAATCAGATCCGGTCCCAAGGGGGACTACTCCAATTTTTGCCTTCTTTCCCACGGCACCGTTTACAACTTCGTTGAGTGTTCCGTCTCCGCCGCAGGAAATTATGATATCATCGTCTGATTCCTTAGCCAGTATCGAAGCATGGCCAGGATACTCAGTGAAAGCCACCCTTAGTTCGGGAAACAATCTCGAAACTGTCGGGTAAATTCGATCCCATTCCCTGCCTGCCCTACCGTTGCCTGCCGTCCTGTTAACAATGAAGAGCGTACTCACGGCCTCCTAATTCACCTCGAGATAAATATTATTTCAGCTCTGCAAACCTGGACCGAGAATCCCGTCAGGATCCAGGAATCTTTTCACTGCTCTTATGAGTTCAATTGTATTTCCCTTGTAATCGGCCAGGAATTTGCTCTGAATTGTTCCTATACCGTGGTGGTGTGAAATTGAACCTCCTTTTGAAATTATGTTTTTAACGATCGCATCCCTCATAGCATAAACAGTCTCCTCTTTTTTCTCAGGTGAGTGGAAGAGAAATGTGAAATAAAGTGCCGAACCAGTTCCATACTCATGGGAAGCGTGGCACATCAGAACAGACCTGATTTTCATCTTCGAACTTGTTTCTCTAAACACCTCTCTTGTGGATTCGTATATTTCGCCAACTAGGCTCCATTTAGCGGAGGTCTCTACTGTCTCGGCGATTATACCCATCTTAAGAAGTTTGTTGTAGATGTATGGTCTGCTGTATCTCTCTTTGTACCAGTATTTAGCTGGGAGTGAACCTAGTTTTATACCACCCTTGAAGTCTATGTCCTCTTTATTATCGCTGACCACGATGAGCAGTGATCCTATTTTCCCCTTCATCCTCCAGTCTATGTACCTCTTAAAAATTCTAGTGCCGATCGAATCACCGGCACCAGCGAGATAAAGGGAGGATTCAACATCATCAGAGAGACGCAATACCATTGGTATATGCCCGTTTGTGATGCTTTTCATCATAGATTTAATGCCATCGTCAAAAGAAGGGAAGATGTAGGAACCGAAAAACAACTTCCTAGGTTTTGGACTTAGCCTCAACCATGCTCTCGTGATTACACCAAAGTTTCCCTCACTTCCCACTGCAATATCTGAAACCTTGAAGAAGGCAGATTCCCCGGGCGTTATCCTATCTTCAAAAGTTCCTATAGGTGTTTCCATCCTAACTCCTATGACCATGTCCTTCGTTTTCCCGTATCTATTTGATTCCTGTCCAGCAGCATTTGTGGATATCCAGCCTCCGACTGTGGAATAATGGAAAGATTCGGGAAAATTACCTAAAGTAAGTCCAAATTTTTCTGCCTCCTCTTCCGCTCTGGGTCCAGGGACTCCAGCGCCAACCTCAATAATCATATTTACAGGATCGACATTTACGAAGTTCATATTGGAGGTATCGAGGCTGACACAGTACTCGCTACTCTTCTTTAACAGGGTACCGCCTGTAACAGAAGTTCCACCGCCATGAACGATGATCTGTATTTTCTTTTCCATAGCTCGTAGCAGTCTTGCTGTTTCGTTTTCATTTGGAAATATGACTGCATCGACGATTTTCAGATCACCACCATCAAGAATTCTTGCATAGTCTGCCCCGCCCATACCAACTGAATGCTTTATTCTCATAGCTGGTTCAAATGAAATTCTTTCTTTAGCTATATATTTCTCAAGAATTTCGCGAAGTTCACCGCTTTCTGAAGCTGTCGGTGGTTCAACATAACCTGACCATATCTCGTCTGATGTGTTTACACCCATCATAGATGAAATAAGTCTTACGACGGGGGATTCTTCTAGCGCCTTTTTGTCTTCCTTCCCCCACAGAGCGTAGGCAGGATTGCTCATAGGGTTACAAAGAATTCAGTACTATAACTCTATTTCCCATCTTCTTCAGTCAAATGAAATTCATAACTGGCATTATCATTTTCAACCAATGGCACGAGCACGATTTTCATTCCTACTTTTATATTCCTATTGCTTCCTGCTCTAAGAATTGCGAGGACATTGATACCTTCTACCATTTTTCCTACAGCAATGATATAGTCCTCTTTATCGGCGAATGAGGTCGGTTTTACGACGATAGTGGTATATGTTTCAAGTGTCCCTCTACCAGACAGTTCAATCCAAGAAACGCGGTCAGAGGAACATTTCGTGCAGTGAGATTGAGGAGGAAAGTAAATTGTTCCGCAATCGTCACATCTAGTTGCCAGCAGCTTTCCAGCTTTAAGTCCTTTAAAGAAATTTGATATCCCGCCGATGGGCATCTTGTATTTTAATTCGAGGACTCTTTTGTCATCTATGATTGAATTGCTCATACTAGATGAATATTGAAAAACATCTATATATGGGTATTCGTAGCTATTTATAACCAAGGTACACGGAAAATCTACAGCTTTGCTTGAATGTTTTATGCTTATTTCAAAGCCATTGTACATCTCGTACCAAAGCTTTGCCAAACGAAGGCGGATGTAAAGAGGTTTAAGAAATAGACTTCCCGTTAATTACTAATCGACCTACAATTTTACCATTAACAGGTAGGTCGACATTTTCAATCAACAGATTAGTGTCAATGAGCCCCAGTCCGTTTCCATATTCAAGACCTACAGCGATCTTCTTTCCCGAGGTATTAAGAACATCGTTTCCGATTTTTAGATTAAGTTTGCATAGGTCAGTATTTTCGAGTTTGATTGCAGTTCCTCCCGTGCCAATAATATTAGCGTCAATGTCAATTAATGTGTTCGCATAACCGTATGAATAACTGCCCAGAAGGATGCCATAGCTAAGCTCGTTAGCTGAGCAAGCAGTCGCGTTATTCCAAATTATCCCTCTCATGTTTATATCATTTGACGAGTCTATTTGTACACCGATATGCGAACACGAATCAACGGACATGTGACCAAATGTGATGTGCTCTGATGACACGATAATAACCCCAGACACGGCTTCTACAACCTGCAGATCTGTGATCCTTATATCAGACCCACCATTTATCTCTAACCCTATATTGCCTTTATAAATATCGAGAGCATTTATGGTTACATTGAATCCCCTGATAGTGACAGCAATATTACTTTCATCGTTGCTAACGTAAGAGTTACCTGTATTGTATACTTTGACATAATCTATCTTTATGCTGTTATTTCCTTCATCTCCTACCTGTATCCCAGACTTTCCATTCGCATTGACAATTAGGAACGAGCAATTTGTATATGGCCTAAAAATAAGAACAGGCTGATATGGGTCTTCAATATTGTTAACTATTATGGATTTCTGACTTCCAAAGATGGAAATACCCTCGCTCACCGTAATTTGAGATTCGGTTCTAAACTCACCATCAAGAAGTATTACGTTTCCTGATTTTGAAGAATTTATCGCTTCTATTATCCCTGAGCTTTTAGTACCTGCTGTATCGGGTCCGAAATCAGCCCCATCGTTTTCTATGTCAGATAAACCATTAATCTTTCCCTTTGAACTAACTGTCACAAAGGTTTTTGGATCCGCCCGCCCAGTCATGTTACCTCCATTAGTTTTAATATATTTGTATAATGGTACTCCAATTCTCACCTAGCTACTATTAACGTTTTAGCATCCATAATTGAGGGTTTTGGAGACCGGTTGAGCCAAAATATCGGTAGTACTAGGATCAGTTGGAAAGCTGCCCAAAAGGCAGTGACGTAACCGTACCAATTACCCGAAGAAGCTAGGAAAAGAATTGAAATGATAAGCCCAAACATTATCGTAAATTGTGGCCAGAATCTATACCAAGGAATCTTTCCGCCGGTCCTAGCGGTTTTAAAGGGTTTTCTTTTCCTAAGTATGATCCCAATCGTTGCCATTATACTCACAGGGAACATGACTACATTTGCTGCCATATTATAATAAACAGTCCTGAGGGATGCTTTCTTATCGAGGTGAGTTACTACGAATGTTCCCAGGTTGAGTACTGTATAGGGAACCCACGCTATAAGGTAAGTCAGTAGATCTATAGACAATATCCTAATTCCCAGAGTCGCAAGTATCGGGGATATGAGAAATATCAGATAAAACCAGCCATAGAGATACCAAATTGCAGAAGCGAACCAGTCCACTTTAGCAGATATAGAAAAATTCTTGCTGAGAATTACCCCCTTTAATATCCTAGGAATCAATGCAAGGGAACCGCTGGCCCATCTGTACTGCTGATTCACGTAGCCTTCCATAGTAACAGGGGCCCTTCCAAATACTAGTTTCTTGTTATAATATAGAGTCTTCCATCCCTTGGAAATCATATTTACAGATGTCGCAATGTCCTCCACAAGGTTGCTTTCGTCAAAGTACCCAACGCTTTCCAAGGCCTTCTTCCTGTAAACAACATTCGTGCCACATGAGAACATACTTCCGGCAACACTTTTTCCTTCCGTTAGTATCTCGTAGAAAATGAACTGCTGACCATTCGCAACATTAGCGAGGACTCCAGTGTCAAGGTTGCTATAATATTGAGGAACTTGTACGAGTGCAAGGTTAGGGTCTCTATCCAGCAATGTGATTGTTTCCCTTAGAAAATCAGGAGAAGGCATCTGGTCTATGTCCATGACTGCTACGTACTCCTCCGGAATATTTTTCAAGACGTTATTAAGCGCTCCTGCCTTGTAACCGTGTCTGTCTATTCTATGAATGTACGGAATTCCCAATGAGTCGCATAGCGACTTGGTTTTTTCGCTCGATCCATCCGTTGAATCATCTAAAACGTAAACTTTTCCAATTTCGTTTGCGGAATTTAATATGGCCATAAGGTTTGTACTGACCATTTCAGGATCTTCATTGAATATAGGAACAAGAACTGCGACTCTATCTCTAAGGCTGCGATTAAGCGCACTTTCCATAGTTACTGGGTAGAAGCTTTTGCTCCTCCTAAAATTCAGTATGTAAGCAACGCTCTGAATCCCGAAGAATATATTTGCAGTCCAGAACAACGTTGAAAAAATATCGTCTAAAATTGTTGCCCCTGGCCGATAGGATGCAAGTATTGAAGCTACGATCCCAACGACAATAAACCCTATATCAGCTATGTATAGCAAAGTGAATAGAGTTAAGTTTATTCTTCTCAAATTAGCTCCTTATAAGGTTTTAAAATTGGACCGATATCCTTACTTGCGGATATCTGACCTTCATCTATAGGGACAATTCCGTTATCCGTTATGTTGAACGTAAGGGGAGTTGAATCATAGCTTCCTCCACGCATTTTCAGTACGGACATCTTCCTGATCCCATAGCCAGCATTCGCAAATTCCAGTTTAATGACTCCAGAACAGTAATATTCCTCGATCCCAAAGAAACTAACATCCGTTGCTCTTACATTACTTGTAATGATCGTAGTTATATTGGGCATTGCAAGACCACTCAGCATGACGTTTATGAAATCATCTTCCCCAACTAGAACAGGGGTAATTGGATCTATTACCAAACGCGATATATTATTTGCAACAATAAATTTCTTTATTTCCGTGGTGATCTTTGTAATAAACTTCTTCTCTTCCTTTCTATTCAACACGACTTCATACTTCATTTCCCTGATCTGATCAGAGAATTCCATGACTTCAATCATTCCATTTTTATAATATTCTTCAAATCCAATTAAAAATGAGCTTGCATTGGCAATGAACTCAGCCGGCCTAGTATCCGTAAGAATCATAGCACCTTTTTCCCCAATTTTCGCTCCAGTAACCAGAAAATGAATACAAGCAGTCGTCTTTCCAACGCCTGTCTTACCCGATATCATATATACGTTTCCTTTCTTAACAACATTGCCTATCTTTTTATCAATCTCCTCTATGCCAAATATAGTACCTTTCACTGTTGAACCCTTTGATATATTTCTAGGTTGGTCTCTGATATCTACTACTTTGATATTATATGCATCAAGAAGCTTTCTTTCCTGTTCAGTAAGATCCCTTGAGACTAAAATCCCCTTAAACGGAATATTCAGGTCTTGGGTTTTTGAATTAAAGACCATTACTTCATTTAGAAAATCGTTTTCCTTAAGCTCAGCAAGTGCTATTTTCCCTTCACCCTTCTTCGGAATAAGAAGAACATCTATCAAATGCTTAGTTCCCGAAATCCCCTCCTCATACGCATTTTTCTTAACTTCATAAATGTCCGGGTCAATTTGGAAAATGCCGGCAACCTTTCTGATATAGTCTGAATCTTTCCTATCTAGTGGATCAGATTTCAGCCATTCTCTATTTCGCTTGTCAACAGTAACTATATTATAATCGTGTACGAGTTTACTTTCCTTTTCATCTAGATCTCTGTCCACCAAAAGTGCCTTCAGTTGAATTCCGCAATCACCAACTGCCTCGTTAAATTTCAAAATATCGTTTATTAAATCTTGTGAAGTACCGTTTAAAACTGCCACTTTTACATTCTGGTCCTTATTTGACGCCACAATGAGGTCAAATTTATGCGTTGCTCCTGATTTTCCAACAATCACAGGTTCGTTAACCCACGTAAAATCATTGTTTAAATTAAATTCCTTAGCGATTATTGATATATCTTGGCTTACCGCAGACATTTGTGGGTTTATCAGCATATTAATCATAAATCTTTCTCTTACATAATGTATTCTGGAATAAATTGATCGTTTTATCTTGTATGGAGCATAATTTTTCCATTTATCTAAATTTTTAGAATCCAATAATAAAATACTGACGTTACGTCCATCTTTATCCTATATGTAATATTTATGGAAAATCCAAGGTGTAACATCTTGTACTGGTTAAATTCAATGGCAAAGAATTCCTAATAGCCTCCTTGAATTAAAAGAAATGTAGCCTAGAGTTTAATGAGCCGAATTTAGATAGAATCCTCTGCCAGATAAAGATGTTTGCACAGGCTGTTGCCTTTGCTTAGTATCGTATGCGAATTCAGTATTCAAGTAGAATCTAAATGATGAAATCTCGGTGGTCGCGAATCCTCACAGGTTTAAAAGATCAGGAATCTGGCGGTAAAAGTCTATAAAATACCTGGTAAATAAATATATTGCAGTGGGCTTTACTCAGTCTCTAGAATAAACTGTGACATAGGCATAATGACCTGTGCCTCCAACATTGTGCTGCAATGCTCTGCCCTTTTTTATCTGAACCTGCCTCCCTCTCTCCGCCTGCCCTCTCAACTGTTTTGTGATTTCAACA
>JAVYRX010000004.1:0-112742 GCA_038729485.1 Thermoplasmatales archaeon
GACTTCATACTTTCCTGGAAGATACTGAATTCGTCTTTCGATTTCTCTGGGGAGTATGCAAACGTCGTTAACGTTGTTCCGGTGAACAATACGACTGTAGACTACTATCTCTCAAACTCGTCGGGCACGTTCCTCACATACACACTTGAAACACCAATACTGCCTTATCACATATGGGTGAGCCATGACTACGCATCATCCCCAGGTGTATGGAATTACACAACGTCACTTCCTGCAGCCAACTCATATAACTCATGGAACGTTGGATACAATGCAGCAACAGGTACTGCAACAGGATTGGTTGGAACAGGACCGTTCATGTTCACAAACAGCTACGGTCTTCCTCAGGGGAAGTGGATATTTGACGAATACTGGAAGATGTACGTGAATCCCCATTACTTCGTCCAGTATGTTCCATCGTTAAAACAGTGGACTCCGAAATTCTATGAACTGTACGTTCCCAAATATCTCTCAATGTCTGCTGCAGTTATAGCATTGGAAAAACACCAGGTTTATCAGATAGAAGGGGGCGTCACGCCTTCGTTCATTTCTACTCTGGCAAATCAACCGAACATATACCTCTATTACAAACCTGCCACGGGCTTCAGATATCTTCAGTTCAATTCATTTGACCAAAATTCCTCAAACTATACAAGCGAAAACTACGGATTTACTCCGGTGGAAATGGGCACCCCTCTTAACATTACGTCCGTGAGACAGGCTCTAAGCTATGCAATTAATAAACAGTATATAGCCTCTGTGATATTCGACGGATACGACATTCCAGGAACGTCGCTTATTCCGCCTTCTGATTCACTATGGCAGAATCAGAGCCTGCCTGACTTCAGCTACAACCCGTCGGAAGCGATGTCCCTTCTCAACTCAACTCCCGGGATGAGCCTGAATGGGGGTAAATATTACTACAGAGGGCAGCCTTTCACGATGAACATACAGATAACATCGATGAATTCAGATCCGCTTGATGTTGAGGCGGCGTTGCAAATTGCTCAGTGGTGGGATCAAATCGGTGTTCCCACAACGGTAACGCAGGAAAGTTTCTCAACAATCGTTGCAACTGAAAACGATTATCAATTCAAGGCCACAGTTGATAGCATTACAGGAATTGTTGGTGATCCAACCGACTTCTTTGACGTATTCTACACGCCTTCTGGAGGTCTCTTCTACGGTCTTTATTTTGGTCCATTCACCAGTATGCCCGAATTCGGAAATTCCGGGCCTATTGAGAATGGAACTTACTTTGACAACGAGATGATTTCCCTGTATAACCAGTTAAACAGCAATACGAATACTTCGTATAGGATACACCTAGCAGACGAGATGCAGGGGATCGCGGCCTGGGAAGCGACTGTTATAAATCTAGGATATCCTATACACATCTTTCCGATAGAAAATAGCACTTTCGTCAACATAACGAAGGATGCCCTCGGACAAAATTCATTCGAATTCTGGAACTTTTTATCCTTGCATATGCGTTCCGAGTCCATTTCCGCAGTGAATGCCTCTCCCTCCCTGAGGATAGGCTTAAGTTCACCGAGCAATTTGTACTACAACGGTCAATACGGAAATATAACGGTTGAAGTAAGGGATCCAGAGGGGTCACCGGTGAGCGACGCCAGCGTCGTTATCGGTTTCTCTCCGGAAGGTAGCATTACAAACGTAAGCAGCCTTTCAGGGTTCACTAATGCCACTGGAGCATTCAACTTCGAATTTAAGGTTCCATCAAGTCAGTCTCTGATATATACCTCAGATTATTCTGGGGAAGTTAATGTATCGGTGTCGGCAAGTCTCCATGGATCCCCTCCGGTTTTTGGCCACCTGAGTTTTGATGTAACTCCACGACCGGTTTTCTATAGGGTATTGGATCTGAGTAATCTATACCTCGGAGCTTCACCCCAGATCTTTAAAATTCAATTTTACAACCCTCAGACGGGGGATCCGATACCCAATTACACGTATGATTTCCAGGTGAACGCTGGTGCGATCAATGTTACCACCCCTGCTCTTGAAGGTCAATCTGTTCAATTGATACCAGGGAATCCATCAGATGAGCTATACTATTCCACCGATTTCGTAAACGGATCCTTTGTTGCGAATTACAACATGACTGAAGTTTCTGGTGCTACAGGTGAGAACGGAACTGCCTGGCTCTATTTCGACGCTAATAAAGACCTTGCGCTGAATCAATCGTCTAATTTTACTGTAAGTTACATATTCCTGGGAAATTATGCGCTTGGGTCGCCGATGAGATCGAATGAAAACTATATGACAATAGGCGAAATGACGTCGAGTTCAAATCCAAACGGATTCGGAGAACAGCAGACAGTGGAAATACCGGTAGGTATTTCAGCCACTCCTTCGCCTTACAGTATATCGTTAATGAACTATACGCAGAATTTGACACATCCCTGGAGTTCAACCCCTCTTAGCTTGTATGTTGCCAATAACTCCAGGTCACCCGTACCGAATGTTTCGTTGCAAATATCCAGCCAAAATGTGTTAGGTGCCAACAGAGGTTTCTTTTCAGGGGACGGAATTCAGGTCGAGGGAATAAACCCCAACGAGCTTTTTGGAAGCACATATCTTCCCTCAATAAATATTACCACTAACTCAACTGGTGAGGGTCAGGTAATATTCAATTCCAGCATCTATAGGGAAGTCTCGTACGCTTCTGAATTCGTAGGATTTCAGGGTCAGAATTTCAGCGATCCCTTCTTAATACCTTTCGACGAATTTCAGATTACCGTCGTTGACTACTCCGCTGATTCCGTTTTTACGACAACCTTATACAGCGGCGAATACCTAAACAATCCTCCGCCTAAGATTTTCTTGAGTGGGTACATTTCATCATTGTATGGCTCAGGTAATACGTATATTTTGAACGCTACCGGAGTATACATCCTTTACATCAATTCCACCCTCGGCTCCATTTACGGCCCCAACGTAGGCAACGTGAACTTCAACCTTTCTGTATCTAGGTTGGGAAACGAAGCTCAAAGTTTGGAAACCGGTCCAAATGGTACTTACCTATTCAGATTTCAGGCGCCGAACGTGGCATCTGTAGAGCCTTTAACAATCCTGATCTCAAATGCAGGCAATATTCAGAAAATCAATGCGTATATTGTCCCCCTGTCGCATAGTACCGTAGAAAAGATCCGTGAAAGCTACGTGCCTATATACGCGTACGTTTTCGTAGGAATACTGGCAATCCTGGTTGTTGCGTTGGCTGTCCTCCTTGCCATATCAAGACGCGGCAGAGCCAAAAACTGAATCAATAGAGGAAATCCTCTCTTATCTTTTTTCTTAAATTTTCGTCTTCCATATACCTCTCAGCAAATTCACTGAGGACGTCTATAACCACGCTTAGAGAGTTCCTCGCCAATTCCGATTTGGCGGCTTCCAATGAAAGCCTGGAATGCCAAGGAGTCCCAGTTTCCGCTATTTGGAAGGAGAGCTCAAGTGACGGCACTACCTGGGAAACGTTAGCGAAATCAGTTGAACCTGTGGGTAATATGGAGAGGGTTTTTTCTAGGGGCGGAACATTGACTCCCTTTGCGATAATTATGTCTCTGATTGCATTGGAAAGAGAATTGTTAATCTTGGTTGTTGAATACAGGGGGCCTTCTTCAATTTCAAATGTCGTTTCTGTAGCCATTGCACATCCTTCAACTATCTTTCTGAATCTAGATATTAGCTCCTCAAGATATGACAAATCTGAGGACCTTATGCCTATCTTTAGCACAGACTTTTCCGGCGTTACGTTTGAGGCCGTGCCTCCTTCAGTAATTATTGCATGCATAACGACGTTGGCGTCTCTCTTAACGTGCTGCCTCATCATATTTACCGCTTCGTAAGTCAATATTGAACCATTAAGGGCACTTTTTCCCTTTTCGGGATTTCCAGCTTCGTGCGCAGAATATCCATGGAACGTTACCTCAAAATCTCTTGTTGCAAGGGATAGATCTCCAACGCTCCAGTTGTCTCCTGGATGGGAGCCCAAAACGAGGTCTATATCCTTGAAAGCTCCCATCTCTACCATAAGAATCTTAGACCCAGAATATGCGCCGGAGCCTTCCTCATCTGGCGTCCCGATGACCACTATTCTTCCATTTCTTATGGCCTCAGATGCCTTGATAGCCGAAAAAACTGCAGCTGAAGCTATGAGGTTATGGCCACACGCGTGCCCTATTCCCGGAAGTGCATCGTACTCGGCCAAGAACGCTACAGTTGGGCCTGATCCTCCCATTACCTTCTCAGCCCTGAAAGCCGTAGGTATCCCGAGGTATGGCATTTTTATCTCAAAGCCATTATTTCTCAACACTTCGGTCAATGTTTTGGCTGATTCATATTCCTGGCTCCCTATTTCTGCAAGTTCATGAATTTTCAAGGCAAGGGTCCAGTAAGTGTACTTCCCCTCTTTCATAGTACCCAATTTTGCGTTCTTATAAAAATTGTATCCTGTAGATTCTGAGTCTGGCCGTTATTTCCCTTGGATTACGGGAAAAACTGCAGAATGCCTGGTGTTGTGGTTATCAGGTCTTATTTTTAACAAATCAAACGTCTATCTCTAGGAATCCGTCGATTTCCCTGACGTTGAAAGTTTTCAGGGGAACTGCATTATTATCGTATTCGCAATTAGCTTGTGGTCTTATCTTTGCCTCTGCCACTCTTTCACCTGTCGTTATGTCGTACTTAGCCCCATGAGCGGGGCACTCGGCATACTTCCCAGATACTATTTCTAGCAAAGCGCAACCCATGTGGGCACATACTGCATCCATCGCATAGTATTTCCCGTCTGCCTTAGCTATGAGAATAGGCCGCGCGTTAATCCACGTTATGTAATGGTTAGTCCTTTCAAAGACTTTAGCAGATACTCCTATCTTCTTGTAGGTCATGAGAAAATATTCATAGATTGGATATTAAGATTTCCAAACAATATGATTTGCGCATAATATGACGTTTTTTACGTATTGTGCTCTGTTCTGTTATTTCTTTTCATTACATATGGAGATCATTCAGGTTTGTTTATAGAGGATGCAGTTAACTTGGAAGACTATAGTAGTATGCCAGGTGAGCGGATCTTGGGTAGACATTGAAAAATTAGGAAGAACTATGCCCTATAGCCTGTCCATGGAATTCGTAAAGATTGCGAGGCAGTCCATCCGTAAAAACGTCGATCATGAATATCCATCTTTCCCATTGTTAGGAAACTCAAAAAATTATGATTGTATGCAAAGGAGCCTATCTGCATTACTCATATCTCGAAATAGCTATAGCATATGAAAAAATATTCAATTGTTCAAAAAAGATGTAGTTGAAATAATACGTGGATGATCTGACTCAGCTTACTTATGCAAGAAATCACCTTTAACGGTTATCAATGCAGCAGGAGAATCTGCATCGAAGTTTCCCTTCCCTTATTAAATACGGGAGAAATGAAATGGTCTATTAATCCCCTGATGCAGGATTGAGATGATTGTTTATTGCATGTAAAATTATGAATCATATAGCTGGAACTTTCATTAAGTAATGCACAAATTTCCCAATAGGGACCAATTAAATTAGACAACAAATTACGAGAAAGTTAAAATTAAAATAAAGATAACATCATTTCGTAGCTTCCATGGAACCTATATCTTCCGAAAGCGCTTCCTTCGCTTGTGATCCAGGCGGAGTATTCGCAGGTTCCTCGAAAATGTATCGTCTTCCTCTAAGAGCCGAAAGTATTGCTGCCAAGATAAACAGCACAGCAGCTATGTAAAACGCTTCATGTAATGCGTTCATGAACGTGCTGGCGAGGGCGCTGGGGAACCATGTCTTGCCTTCGAGAACCGTAATAACAGATGGGCTTATTATTGAATTAACGTACGTCGATGGGAAGAATCCTAGTATGGTCTGCATAGGATTGTATCCTAAAAAGGCGGAGAACAGAGCCGAGGTGGCTGGAATATTAGCAAGGAATGGGATCAAAGGAGATGCACCTGCGGTAGCCAGGGCAGAGGTCATAGCAACCGGTAATCCGGAAGTTATGGACACCAAAACTATCGTGAAAAAGATGCCCATACTTGCAGTCTGGCCGCTGTTCTGCAGTGTTGCCCTCATTCCAGATGCTGTCCCCCTTAATTGTGGAGGTACGGAATTCATAATAGCTGTTATATTGGGGGCGGCAAATAATCCCATCCCAGATCCTAGTACAAATAGAAGTATCGCGAATATTGAATAAGTGAAATCGTAGCTAAGCGTTGTCAGGAGGATGAGTGCTACGGCACCTACAACCATGCCAAGTGTTGAAATAGCTCTTGCTCCGGTTTTGTCAGAGATCGCCCCGCTCAACGGCCCAAATACTACGAAGCCTGCCATCATGGGTATCGTGTATATTCCGGCCCAGAACGGTACGCTGCTGTAGGAGTACCCGTGAAGGGGAAGCCATATTCCCTGCAGGAGGATTATAACCATGAACATGATCCCGCCCATGCCCATAGATTGTATCATTCCTGCGATGCTACCCGTGGCAAATGCCCTATTTTTGAAAAGAGACATGTTGAACATTGGGTGATCGACATACCTCTCTATGATCACGAAGACAACAAGAAGTACGAGACCTGTCACAATGGAGGATATCACCCATGGATTTCCCCAACCCATTGATGACGACCCGTATGGCATCAGCCCATACGTCAATCCGATCAACACCAAGGTAAGTCCACCTGCAAAAGTTATATTTCCTGGGAGATCCACTTTTTGACCTTCATGTCTAACTGATGTATCCTTTAGCTTAAGATAGGACCATATAGTTCCCAGTAACCCCACTGGCACGCTAACAAGGAATACAAACCTCCAGTTTATCGATGCCAGAATTCCACCGAGTATCAATCCTATAAGCGATCCCGCCAGCCCAGCTATCTGATTTATCCCCATAGCTTTTCCTCTCTCGTTCGGCCCAAAACTATCCGTTATGATGGCAGCCGAATTTGCGAAAAGAAATGAGCCACCCACCGCTTGAACTATCCTAAACAGTATAAGTTCCGTGCCAGCCATATCTCCCTTCCCGGGGGTGATAAAGAGAAGAATTGACCCTATGGTAAATACAAGAAAGCCAAAGTTGAAGAGCCTTACCCTTCCATATATGTCGGAGAGTCTACCAACACTTACTAATAGAACGGCAGTTACAATCATGTATCCCATCAGTATCCAGAGGAGATAGACGAAAGAGCTGGCCTCGAATGGATTTATGCCGATACCCCTGAATATTGCCGGTAGCGATATCATCATAATAGTACCGTTGATGGAAGCCATGAGGACGCCGAGCGTTGTATTTGACAAGGCTATCCACTTATACTGGACCATTTTATCTTCTAGGGTAGTTAATTTCGATATAAGTACTTAATTGGCCCAGTACAGTAGACAATATTTTAATAAAAAGTATGACTACGGATTGAAATGCTGTCTAAAAGAATGGGAATCGTAATAAGCATAATCGTTCTTATAATATTCTCGGGCCTGGCAGTCGGGACGATAGAAAAGAGTTCAACAAGCCTGTCGACGAGCTTGTCCTCTAGTGCGTCTGAAGTTCGTCTCTATTCCCCTTCTAATGGTTCGACTGTGCCTTTAGCGACTTCTAACAGTACGGTCAGGCTGAACTTAAGTGTGAATTCATCGGTTTCAAGCGTTTATATATTTGACATATCGCCGACATCTGTTCCATCAGAACACGGCATTCAATTGTATTCTCTTCCAAATTTGACTTACTTGAACAGAACGCTTTACCCGATGAACTATGAAATGGTAAGCGTTAAGCCAAATGTGAATACCACGATTAGCATCGTCCTTTATATAAATTCGTCCGCGTTTCAGCAGATGAAGATATCGAATCTGCTAAAAGACGAAATCTATCCGTATCTTATTGAGATCCTTGTTGAAACTTCTAGCGGAGCATCAGCCATAGCGTTTACTCTTATCCGTGTTTGATTTCCTGGTCGCTTTCTTCTTTTATATTTCTGATGTTTGGACCATTAAGTTGCTTTTGTCCACGTAGTGTGTTCTCCCGATTTAAGAATGCTGTCTGTTCTTTCATTTTTTCATTTTTTTCATTTGTAAATAATCTCTGCAAAATTGAAATATGTGCACAAAGATTCTAAATTATGTTCAGGATCAAAGGCAATCACTCATACTTATTGAGCATGGAGGAATTCAACTCGGCTATACTTGAAGATTTTGTCAGAAGTTTTGGGCGAGTTGTCCTCTTGCTGGGTGATGGCGTATTCGTAGACGCGTATCGTCTAAAAAGAACACTTGGTGACGATATTTACATTCAGCGTATATTGAATATGTATCAATTTCAGAAGACTATAGTAGAAGATTTCTTCTATGATGATCTATCCATATTTATTGCACTAAAGCTATCTGAAATTAAAGAGTGGAAGGAAAGCATTCTAAGGAATGTAGTAAATGCGCTTGAAGCGATATCTAGAAAGAATGGGACGCCGAATATATTTTACTTAATAGAAGATGAAGAATTCATGCCTACTTGGTTAGATCGTACATTTAAATATAAAGTAACGGAGAAGGTTAGAGAATGGGAAGAAATACCCCAAGCCTTAGAATGGAAATAGAAGGCATCGTCGAGGAATTGAGGAAGGCAGAGAGACTGCTTAAAGTTGAAGAGAAGCAGATAATAGAGGAGATGATAAAAAAAGCAAGATCGCATATTCCGGAAGGATCGATCACAAGTTTAGATCCCTATTTTCTGTTTCTGCTGTTCATATTGTTCGAAATGAATAAGGAAAGGAAATGATAGTGGATGCATGGGGGGGCAGCACAATATACGTAGTCGATGAAAAAAGACATGTTAAAAAATGGGAATATAAGCATGTTGTATACGTAGCCGGAGAACAGCTTGAAAGAATAACAGACGACATAGATGGGCTCCCTTGGCTAAAATGGGATATAAAGGAAATGGAAGACATCTTTTCAAGGAAGAAAGTTCTTTCAATAACGCTTCCACCTGAAAAGATAAGCCTATTAATTGACGGCATTGAAAGGATAGGTAATCACACTTTCAAGATATACAATGCAGACATAAACATAATCCAATCTTTTATGGTGACAAACAACCTCCATTTCTTCGGTAGAGGTGACGACGTTGATTTTTCATTACCCGACCTAACGATTCTTAACATAAGTTTTATAGACGGTATACGTGAAATAGAAATAAACGGTAAGTTGTTCAGCAATCTTTCCGCTTCAATAGATTATTTTTTCTCTATGCTTGAAGATTCAAACATCGTAATATCCGAAGGGGGCGATATGTACTTCCCGGAATTTTTCAGGGTCGCAAAAAAATATGGATATTACGTAAAAAGCTCTATTAGCAAAGAAAGAACATTCACCTCTTACGGTAGAATAAGCCATAGAAGGAGTGGCTTCATGATCCATGGAATTCCTCATGTCGATAAGGCAACATCATTTCTATTCTCGGAGGGCGGTTTAGAAGGTTTGGCAACTATATCTAAGCTCACGTCGCTTCCTATTTTTCATACTGCCAGAATAACGCCTGGAACGGCTGTTTCTTCATATGAAGTACGAGAGGCACTTGAGAAAGGAATAATGATACCGTTGTATAAAGATGATCACGAGAGTATAAAGACAATAGATTCTTTCATAGAGGCTGACAGAGGCGGTTTATACTTACAACCCATCCCAGGAATATACGAGAATGTGACAGAACTTGATTTCAGTTCTATGTATCCATCGATCATAGTAACGTACAATCTTTCTCCTGAAACGATTAATGAAAAGTGTAAGAATCATTATAGAATAGAAAACCTTGGATATAACATATGCATGGATAAAATTGGAAAGCTTCCTGAATTCCTCTCAGACCTGCTCAATCTTAGATTATACTTCAAGAAAATGAAGGAACAAGACGAAATCTATAGGAGAAAGGATGCGGTATTGAAATGGTTACTCCTGACGTCGTTTGGTTATACGGGTTACAAGAATGCCAAATTCGGCAGAATTGAGGTCCATGAAGCTATAACGAGCATAGGGAGAAGTATATTGACAAACAGCATAAGGATAGCTGAAGATGAAGGATTCAACGTAATCCATGGCATAGTAGACTCTCTTTGGCTACAGGGAAACGGGAATATTGAAAGTGTCATAAAAAAGATAGAGAGGGAAAGCAGATTGAAGATATCTCTTGAGGGAAGATACAAATGGATTGTATTTTTGCCTACCAAGGATGGCATGGGGTCCCTGAACAAATATTTCGGGTTAAAGGACGATGGAAAATTTAAGGTAAGAGGAATAGAAATGAGAAGGAGTGACTTCCCAAACATATGTAAAAAGATGCAACTTGACATCCTCAATGTATACTCTAAGGTAGAACACGTTAATGACTTTAAAAAATACTATGCAGACGTGGAGAGAATATATAACAACTATAAAGACAGAATAATCAACGGAGATATCGATGATTCGGATTTGATGATAGATGTGGTAGCCACCAGATGGCCAGAATATTACAAAGTCAACAGCATAAGGAAAAGTGCAATAGAGCGTGCAAAGACCACTGCACCAGGGGACAAGATCTCTTTTTTTGTTATATCAGAGAAAAAGGGGCGCGTTGACCTCGAAAATCTAGAAAACAGATATGACAAGGAGTTTTATGCAAGGAAACTTCATATGGCTTGGGATTCAATATCTTACCCCTTTTATTCCCTACCTATAATATACCAAAAGACCATGGCTGAATATGATACAAATTGAAACAATATCCGAAAATGGTAACACTTACACAGGAATAAAAATAGACTCCACTCCGGCACCAATCGTAATAATAACAGGCAGGAAAGGTTTCCTGATGTGCGGATATCTCGACATGCAGGCAGCCGACAAACTAGGCTCTGTAGCCGCATCCGCCAGCGGGATAAACTCAATAGAGGATCTCCTAAACAAGGAAATAACAAGGGTGAGCATCAAAGGGAAGGAAGCTGGAATTAGCGTCGGAATGAAAGGGAGAGATGCATTAAAATTCATTTAGTGGAGTTCGTAAACCCTCAGGAATGAGCCTTTTTTCTTCGCAGCTATATCTGAAATCTCAGATACTACTATCGCAGATCCTATAGGAGATCCACTCGGGGATTCAATAATGCAGGTCGAGTCTTTCACTAGATTTCCCTTTATTTCCCTAATTCCTGCAGAATAAAGATTGGCCCCATTCTTTATTCCCTGGAAGGCTCCTTCATCAACCTTTACTCTAGGGAAATCATTTGCAAGCATTACGGCCATCGTAGGTAGCCAGTCCTTATCAAATTGAACTAGAATGGGTTTTCCTGCATCATAAATTATAGCGTGGTCATTTTCTTCTATTTCCAGTGATTTCGATTCCGTTCTAATCCCAAACTTTTCAATGATCATTTGGAACTCTCTTGTTTCCCTCTTTGAAAGAAAATGCCTTTTCATGAAACGCTATAGTATTACCATTAAATATCGATTTCTATACCACTATTTCCGATCTTGACAACATTGAATCTCTTCCTTCACCGTTTCCAACAAGCACAATTGGCACCTGGAGCTGACTTTCCACAAATTCCAAGTATCTGTCTAGATTTGTTTTGCTGCTTTCCCAAGGCTCAAAAACCTCATAGTTTATCTTATCTGGCAAGTTTGACGGGTTGAACTCGTTTATTTCTGAACCATTAGATTCGTAAGATACCCCTACCTTTATTTCTTTCATCTTTCCGAGTACGTCAACCTTTGTCAGAGCGAGATAATCTAGAGCGTTAATCCTAACGGCAGCTCTCAGCATTGGAATGTCGAGATACCCTACTCTCCTAGGCCTGCCCGTTGTTGAGCCATATTCATTCCCCTTCTT
The DNA here is from genome assembly GCA_038729485.1 of Thermoplasmatales archaeon. Taxonomy (GTDB): domain Archaea; phylum Thermoplasmatota; class Thermoplasmata; order Thermoplasmatales. The sequence goes on from JAVYRX010000004.1 coordinate 11,897, forward strand.
TCTAAGTTGCTCAGCCTTATCTCCGATTATTTCGGTGGGGAAGCATCCTTCGCCAACTCTGGTGGTATAGGCCTTGGCAACTCCTAGAAATTTATTGAAATACTTGGGGGATAAACCCGTGCCAACCGTTACGCCAGGACTAGTCGTAGAGGAAGAAGTAACGTAAGGGTAAGTGCCGTAATCGATATCGATGAAAGTTCCGTTTGCGGTTTCAAATAGGATCCCGGTTCCTTCGTTTGCTTCTTCCTCTAAGTAGTCTCGAGTATTTGTCACGTACCTTTTGATTTTTGAAAAATCCGATAAGAGGCTATCAACATAAGCTGGTTCATAATTAATACCGTATATTTTGCTCATGAATTCCAGTCTCTTTTCTATTATATTTCTATCAAAAAGGTCAATCATCCTAATGCCATACCTGCCAAACTTAGACTCGTAAGCAGGGCCTATCCCTTTCAGTGTCGTTCCGATTGCTCCTTTTCCGCGAAGCTGTTCAAGAATCTTGTCCCTTTCTAGGTGAAGGCTCGTGACAATGTGCGAAATGTGAGATATTCTAATGTCAAATTTGCTCCTAAATTTGCTTAGAAACTCAATTTCTTCAACTAGTCTCCTCAAATTAACAACAACGCCGTTGGCTATCACCGAGGTTCTTGATCTCAGGAAACCTGCAGGTACCAAATGAAACTTTATAGTGTTCCCATCTACGACAACGGTGTGGCCTGCATTCTCTCCTCCATTAAATCTTACTGTCACTTCAAATTTATTTGACAGGAAATCAATGACTTTCCCTTTACCTTCATCTCCGAATTGGCAACCTACTACAGTAAGGGTCTTCATTCTATCGTTTTCACTATACTCTTATTAACATAATAATCTTTCACCATTTTGAAAAATTCGGTTGAATCTTCATCACCCAAATACCGCCTCGTTTCCGTCAGACTATGCGTGATGGAAATACAACAAGAATTGAGGCGTAACAGATCGACTGCGACATCGCTTGATAGAGCAGCATCAGAAATGGCTTCAATGCGATCTAGTTATATTGAACAGTTACCTTTCTATGGTGTTTGCTGCAGGACGGCACCATTCTGCCTGAATTTGTAAACATTCAATTTTTCAGAATTGTTCTTAAGTTGTGCGATCTGTGATAACATTCGTATATGATGAGAAACGTTGCTCTAATTATAAAAAGTAGGACAAACAGGATGTATCCAACGTCTCAAACCGCTCCATCAAATGGACATGCTGGATAGCTCAAATATCCCCTAAAGTTGAGTATGTAAAAGAGTATTCCAATCCAAATAAGTATTGTTACATTTTCATCCTCCAATCTCTACTAATGAATTTCTTTGCAGTGTGAGATAGCATTACACATGGAATTACATATACTTTTCAAATCAAAGAGGACAAACGTTATCTGAAATGCATGGACAGATTCTCATTAATGGGGATGCATTGATGCTGGAAGTACAGGAAAGTCGTAACATCTGGTTGGTAGTCACACATAAATAGATCGTCTCGGTCTTAATCCCACATCATCAGACAGGATTGAATGATCTGGAAACGTTAAATAGAAAATTCATAGATGTGAAAGCTGTTGTGCAGGTGAAGCTTTTATGGGATGGGAGAAGGAAAGATTTTTGCTTGAGACAAAATTTTCCATAATGCCTCGATCTGACGATGAGAGGTCAAAACACCGCATGTTTCATGGCAATCTGAGCAGGGAAGATCCTACAAGTCTAATTGAGAAGTTCGGAATTAAGAATGGGATGAGAGTGGTAGATCTAGGCAGCGGGATAGGATTTTATACTATTCCCATTGCAAAGGCAGTTGGCCCTGGCGGGCAGGTATTCGCTCTAGATATAGACCTGGGGTCACTTCAGTCCATCAAGGATAGGACTAGGGAAGACGGCATCAGTAATGTCAGCGTAATGCGCTGCAACATAGAAATGTTACCATTCAAGGATAAAAAAATTGATGTCGTATTCCTCGCAAACGTATTTCACGACGTAGATGACAGGAACGCTCTCTTAATGGACATAAATAGAGTTTTGAAGCGTCCAGGCCTTGTGATTGATTTTGATTGGGCCGACATAATGACAGATTACGGGCCTCCCTTGTACCTCAGGATCAATGAGAATGTGGCAAGAAAAACCTTCGAGGAAGCAGGATTTAGAACCATCAGGTCTATGCACATTCAAGATCATCATTATGCTCTGATATTTGCGCTGAGTTAAGCATTTTTTCCTTTGCATTGAATTCGTATTTATGTGTACGTAATATTATTACACATCTTTTCCCTAATAGTCTATGTTCTTTGTGGAAAGGGAATTCAACGGACGATTAGAAGAGCTGATTGACAGTCTTATCTTCTACCTCAAAAATGGCGGATATGTGATAGTAGCCGACATAGACATAAAAGGGATCCTAAAGAAAGCTTTGAACTTTGACTTTAAACAGTATCATATTTTCGAAATATGTAGACCTCAGGCAGCCAAAGAATTAGTGGGTGGTGACGACAGTAATGGCCTTTTTCTCCCGTGCAAAATGACTGTGTTTGAATCCAACGGGAAAATAAAGGTTAGGATTTTGCTGTCATCGATGATGGCACAGGAATTTCACTCTGAAGCCGTAGCAGGTATCAAGAAATACGAGGATGACCTGATAAGACTATTTAACTCATTCACACCTTAATAGATTGCCCATAATGTCAAAGGAAATTTAGTCTCTAATTACTCTGGAAAGCTACGTCACCATTAAATTAACCGTCTATATTTAGAAACGATGGACGCGTTCGATAGGCTCAAGGAGATCCAAGATCTGTTTAGCGACATTATTAAGCAGAAAGGCGATGTTGGTAAAGATTACTCGCAGTTGGTGGAGCATGTTTTACACAACGGCTCGATAGCGGCGAAATACAAGGAGCTAATATTCGTGGCGCTTTCCTTGGTAAAGAAATGCGAATGGTGTCTCTCGTATCATCTCAGATTAGCCATGGAGGCCGGTGTTACGTACGAGGAGCTTATAGAAATTGCATTTATTGCGTTTCTCATGGACGGTTCTCCTTCGTTGATGGAAGCGATCAAGATGAAAGATTTTTATTTCGATCTCAAACATTCAAATAAATCTGAAGGCTAACTGTTTATCTAGCATATATATACCCATCTGCACTTCTAAAGAACAATGACATTCATTGATAGGATAAGAGCAATTGAAATTGCGTTTCGATTTTTTCCCCGAGCAAGGTACCTGAGGTACTATCAGAGGTACGTGGAAAGAACAGGGAATCCGCCTGATGCAGAAAAAACGCGTGTTGAAGCAAATAAACTCCGTGATGCCATGATTAAGTCTGGGCCGCTTTTCATAAAATTAGGGCAGCTTCTTTCCTCTAGGAGAGACGTTATCCCTGAGGAATACCTTCAGGCTCTAACGGATCTCCAGGACCGCGTTCCTTTGCCTAAATTTGCTCCAGTAAAAGTACTCCTGGAACAGGAGTTGGGAAAGCTAGATAGCGTTTTTGAGACATTTGATCCTGCAGGTATATCGGGGGCAAGTTTAGGTCTAGTCTATAGGGCAAAATATAAGGGCAGAGACGTTGCCGTGAAGGTAAACCGCCCTGGCATCAGAGAGAGAATAATAAAGGATAAACCAAGAATTGAAACTTTTGTGAAACTGTTAGAAAGGTATCTCTTGAAGTCGTTTTCGCTTTCCACGTTTACGCAGGAATTTCTTGCAAGCTTGGAACTTGAATTGGACTATAAAAGAGAGGCAGAATCAATAGAAATAATAGGGGGGAAAATAGAGGAGCTTGATCTCGGAATGGAGATAGTCGTTCCAAAGGTATTCAAAGAAATATCCACCTCTAAAGTATTGGTGATGGAGTATCTTGATTATATTAAGATAAGTGACATCGAAGAATTAAAGAAGAACGGCGCTGATCTCAAATTTCTGGCTGAAGTGATAGATAAGTTATTCCTTCGCCTTGCGCTAAGGGAAGGGAGGTTTCACGCAGATCCGCACCCAGGAAACATAGGCTGGAGAAAGGACAACAAGCTCGTCTTAATGGATTTTGGGATGACTTCAGAGCTCAGTGAGGAGCTTAGAGATAAGTTGCTCATGGGCTATTATTACCTTGCGACTTTCGATGCTAGAAACCTTCTAAAGGTGCTCGTTGACTTGGATTTAATTGATCCAGCTGCCGACAAGATTTTCATGGAGCAGCTCTTAAGAACAGTTTTCAAGGACCTTCAGGGAAAGGAAGTAACAAGCATGGAATATAACGAGCTTATGCATAGAGCGAACGTAATACTCTTCAGATTTCCATTTAGATTGCCTTATAATTTGGCACTATTTGCAAGGATGTCGGTGATCCTTGAAGGAGTATGTAAGGGGCTTAATCCTAATTTTCAGTTTATAAGCGTCGTTGCGGAAATAATGGATGAAGAACACGCATCAATAAAGGTCATAAAAACGAGAATTCTCGGTTTCCCAGGCAGGATTAGACGGACCATAGAAGATTTTATGAGCATTCCGGAGCTTCTTAAAAACGTAAATAGAGCTCTATATCAGAGGCACCAGAAAAACTACTCAGGGGCGATAATCTCCGGAGCACTTTTCGTAACTGGCTCTCTCCTTTTTACGAAGCTCTACCTCTCGATACCCTTCTTTGTCGTCGGAGCTATTCTCGCCTTTTTTGCCCTAAGGCATTAGCTTATAGGAACAGTCTTAACTTCCTTGCGCTTTACTTGAATCTCCAGTACCCCATTGCTCATAGATGCTTTTACTGAATCCGAATCAAACTCCCCAGGAATTCTGATGAATTTCGAGAACTCGTCAACCCTTTCCTCGTACAGAATCTTTCCTTTAAGCTCTTTCTTCCTTGTACCGGATACCTTGAGACCAGTTTTTGTGCTCAGAATTTTTATGTTCTCTTTTGCAAATCCGGGAAGGTCCAGGTATATGAATACGTATTCTCCTTCCTCTGTAATGTCAACCGGCGGGTAGAAAACCTCTGATATTGTTTTTATCCTCTGTCCAGCCTTCTTTATTACGCCTTCCATTGCGATCTCCATAGGTAAGTAGTTTATGTAGAGATTTAAGATTTTTGTTTCTTTTTTGCTACATTTTCTCAGAAATTATCCCCAAAATTTCCTCTTCCCTTGACTTTATCCATTGATCGTCCAGGGAGCTTATAAATATCCTTATGGCAGGTTCCGTTCCAGACTTTCTTAGGAGTATGAAACTGTCTCCTTGTACTAATCTTAATCCGTCGATTTCGTCCGGCTTCATATAACTAAAATGCGTCTTCAATTTCCCCTTGATGGATTCAAAGTCCGCTCTGTTCTCAATCTTTAATCTTCTAAGTTTGTAATCAGGCATCTGACTTATCAGTTCCGAGAGCCTTTGTTCAGTATTTGAAAGCAAATCTAGAATCAGCGCAAGTGAAAGACCACCGTCACCCGAATTAAGATGTTGCGGAAGTACCACTTTTCCGTTTTCCTCGCCGCCCATGATGCCGTCATATTTTTTAAGGTAGTCGGAAATAACGGGTGTTCCAACGGGAGTCCTGATCACCTTGACTCCATGCTTTTCTGCTATTCTATCGATGAGGAAACTTGAGGCTACGGGAAACACAAGATTTCCCTTTCGAGATTCTAATATGTGATCTGCTATCAGTGCTACAAACTTGTCTCCATCGATGGGATTTCCCTTTTCGTCCAGAAAGAAAGCCCTATCTCCGTCTCCGTCATGTGCTACCGAAAGATCAAATTCTCCTGATCTTGCCGTATTAATCATGTCCGTGAGGCTGTCAGGTGTAGGTTCCGAATTTCTCCCGGGGAACATACCGTCAAGATTGGAATTGAGACTGACGTATCTGACTCCCATCTTGTTCAGGATAAGGGGGGTGGTGAGAGAGGTGGTAGAATTTGCACAGTCCACCAGGACCCTAAATCTTCTTGACCTTACCTTGTTTGGGCTAACATTTTTCAGAATTGCTTCAACGTACGGTCTTATTGCATCGTCTCTCCTTGTTTTTCCCATGAAGTCCCAAGTCGTCCTGTAAAAACTTTCACGAGTAATGATTTCCTCAATCCTTTCCTCCTCATTTCGACCAGGGTTCGAACCATCGTAGGAGATGACTTTGAGGCCATTAAATTCAGGAGGATTATGCGAAGCTGTTACAATTACCCCAGGTATTCTTGAAACCTTACAATAAATTTGGGCCGCAGGTGCAGGCACAATCCCTAAATCTACTACGTTCTTACCTGCATTGAGGATACCCGCCTCTACCATATTTTTGAAAACCTCTGAGGTCGTCCTATTGTCGTAGGCAACGGCGATATCTTCATTTTCGTAATAAGTTGCCACTGCCATGCCAAATTTAAATCCCAGTTCCGGTTCAAGCGTTTCGTTTATGATTCCCCTAATGCCATTTGTTCCAAAAAGAGGCATATGTTGTTATTGATGCAAAATAAAAATATTTTGTGTGTTCAAGTTCTTTTCAAACCACTATTCTGTCCTTTCCAGTCGTGTTTTTGTTGCTAATCTCCCTTACACTCAATGTCCTGTTAGTAATATTGTAATAATCTCTGACAAGGTTTTCTGAGATCTTTTTCTGTCCAAGGGAATCAGAAAATACTATTACGGAACCCGAGTATTCGTTAACTGCGAATAAATAATCGTTTATTGAATACCTTTCGAGAAGAGATGCGACTATCCTCTGGAAATTTGACACTACGCCAAGGTTAAATCCAAGTGATTGAGAATACTTTGAGACACTCGATGCAAATTCTTGAGAGTCGTCCTTCATCAGAGCGTTAGTTATCTTGTTTACCATTTCTTCCTCCGCTGAAAGATGGTTGTGGAAATTCAGGAATGGATATGAAAGGGACGAAGGATTCTGGCTAGCCATTCCGAGGCTCAAAAACCTATTAAAATTCTTCTTAAACGATTGATAATTTTCGTTCTCTTCTAGATAGTTTTCAGAGATGGCCAATAGGGAGTAGGGTTCAAGCTTGAGATGTTCATTTTTAAATGTTTTACTGCGCTTGTCGTATATGAACACGTTCTCGTCCTTTCCGTTAATCCGCGTGAGCGTTTCTATGGCCGTATGAAATCCCCTTGCCATCTCCTGAACCTCTGAGCTAAGCTCAATTGCTTCAGCTGCGCTAAGATTTACGTTGTTTACAAGTGAAAATGACTGAATGAGAACGTCAACAAAGGCGGAGTAATAGCCCATCCCCATATGAAACTTCAAATCCTCATTTGCCAAGATAGAAGGTGGGCTGGTCCATCCTCTCTGGATTGAGATATTCATCATTATCTTTATCGGATCGAACCAATCATTAGACGTCCTGGAAATTTCGTAAGGAATATTTACAACGTTTGTCCCCCTCCACCGCACCATGCTATCCGCTTTGGTTAGAGCGCTCAACGAAAGAGACACGGGAATGGAGATCGAATAATTTACGTTTGAAAATTCAGGGGAACCAGCAATTGTGATCACCCCAGCGGCCGAAACCTTATACCCCCCCGCAAATGCATTTAGAGTTTCTGCATCAAACACTCATCAGCAAATATTTTAAACATAAAAGGTTTCTTTAGGCCATGATCCTTTCCGATCAGACCATAATGGAGCTTATCAATAATCGTGCCATGTCAATTGAACCATTCAGGGAGGATAGGCTCACTCCAAATGGTTATGACTTCTCCATAGTGGATACAGTTGTTCTCCCCCCTAATGGAGGGCTTCAGCTAGAAAGCCTAGAAACCGTATCTCTTCCAGCTTACGTGGGAGCAATAATGCTTCTGAGATCCACGTATACAAGGAAAGGAGTCTTCGGGAGTTTCGGGTTTGTCGATGCCGGTTTCAGGGGGAAAATAAGATTCTTCGTTAAGAACCTTGGTGAAGAGCAAGTAGAAATTGTAAAGGATAAGGGCGTATTCCAAATGATCTTCATAAATCTTGACAAGGCTGCTGCAAAAACTTATGAGCTGAGGTCTGGTCACTATCAGAATCAGGGAATCAAATCATAATTCTGGGAATATTGATTCAAGACCTACCTCTATCAGATACGAAAAGCTTCGTATTTTTAATTGAAAAATACCCTAATCAGTAGACGAAAGTTAGTTATGCGATTTCAGCTGAATCGACGGTCGCCATGGTGCCCCCAGATAAAGTTAAGGTTGATCTTCGGATTTCAGCATCCACGAAGAGCCAGGGCAAGGGAAACATTCTGGGGAAGAAGATTCACCGACAAAGTGAAATAAAACTTATGTTCTAGTTGAAGTTTTCCTCGGAAATGGAAATCCTCTGGTGGGTTATATTCTCACTTAATGTCCTTTTTGCTTCAGGAATCATGCTGACTTACCTCGGTAGAAGAACAGGGAACGGCCCCTCAGAAGATCACACATTTAAAGGGGACAAGGAGAAGGCTCTGGTTATTTTACCTATTAAGGGCGTTGACTATAAACTGGAAGAAAATCTGAGATCCTTGAAAGATCAAGAGTGGCAAAATTACGATATTATTGCAGTAGTTGACTCTGATAAGGATGAAGCCCTGCCGTTCCTGAGAAGAGAGGGAATTAATTACATGATTTCAGGGGAAGTATGCGTAGACTGCAGTGGTAAGGTGAGGGCAATACTTTCCGCATTGACTAAACATCGGAACTACGATTTTTATGTTGTTGCTGACTCAGACATAAGAGTTGAAAGCAATTGGCTATCGAAACTTCTTGTTCAACTCCATGATCCTAAAATCGGGGTGTCTACGACATTTCCATTATTCTATCCAGAGGGAGGGTTTTGGAGCAAGTTTAAAATGTTTTGGGGATCAGTAGGGCAGTCAATGATGGAGTCAAATTTGACAAAGTTTGTCTGGGGAGGATCTATGGCATTCAGGAAAGATTTCGTCGATGAAAGATTCATTGAGCAATTCTCTCATTCCATTTCCGATGACATAGCAGTTTTAAGAATAGCAAAGTCTAGGGGACTTGAAATCTCGTACGTTCCAGATGCAAGACCAAAGGTACATTCCAAGGACGACTTCAGAACATTCATGGAGTGGTCAAATCGCCAAACTTCATTCTCGATTTATTCAACTAGGAAGGTATTCGTTTTTGGAATGATATACTATCTAGTTTACATTTATCTCTTGCTGTCATCGATCGTTCTTGCAATATATGTGAACTTAATTTTCATCATATTCATGTTCCCATTTTTATTTAATTCGGTCAATACCCAACGAAAATTGCCGGTTAAGATGTGGTACTTTATCATTGTAACTTTCATTTTACCTTTCATCTATTCTTGGAATCTAATACAGGGAATGTTGCGTGGTAGTGTTTCATGGCGAGGCTCCGTATATTTACTTTCTAGAAATAACCTATAAAAGAAGTGTTCTATTCCCTAACTTGAATTTGCTTGTAAGTTAGGGAAATTAGATCTTTTGGAACCACCTTTTTCATTGGAAATCAGTTATATAGGATTATTCCAGGCTCATTCTCCGTACCTCAGGGCGCCCCTTGGATATTGAGGAAGGCGTTGAATGCCAAACCTCATAATGCGAGATGAGACAAAATTATGGATCGCATTGAATTTCCATCAAAGAAATTTGCGGCACTTCAAATTAAGCTATCAGAATAACGTGCGTCAGCTATAAAATGGATAGAAAGATGCGTAATTTATATTATCTGATGCAGGTGCCGGGATTTGAACCCGGGCTAAAGGCTTGGAAGGCCTTTGTGCTACCAGGCTACACAACACCTGCTTATTCTCCGTAATGATCGCGGCGTATTAAATTTTCTAACTGCTCTGGACTCTAATGATTATTCTATATGTGTGTTAAGATTAAATGAAATAGGATCTAAAATTCAAAATAACCCTTAGCGTGAAACGATCTTGACTTTCCCAAAGATGGTTGCGTCAAGTTTAAAGACTTGAGCTATATGAGGGGATAAAAAGTGACAGCATGAGGAAAAATTGGGTCATTGTGGGAATCGCACTTCTAATCGTAGGCGCGATCATGGTGAGCGCATCTCTCACTCAGGTTGAAAGGTCATTTCCATTTTCACAACTTAATATGACCTCAACTGGAAATGGGTACTTCATATCTCCGGCAATAAATGTAAGCCAAGAATCTGAAATTATAATATCATCATCTTCTACCTCGTACTTGATACCGTCTAAGGACATCTCACTCCTGAACTCCACCAATATAGAAAGTTATGGCATGCATCCTTATCTCACCGAGGGGAATTCTTCGGCGTTTTTAGGTGCAAGTGGTGTCTACTATGTAGCTGTTCCAGGAAATGTCACGCCAGTGGTAAGGTATGGTATTGTCAGTTCTAGCCTTGGACCCGTTGTGTTATACGGTCTATTGCTTATAGTTGGTGTAATACTGATAATAGCAGGTATAGTCATTGCGGTAATTGGCCTTTTTCTTAAGAAGAAAGCCCCTCTGAACCGCATCTAGAGTCGTCATGGAAGACACAGCATTTCCCTCTTAAAAGGGTTAAATAAGAAAGAACTATCATAACTGAAATGAGGGAGTCATTTACTAACGATGAAATCAGGGGTCTCTGGCGGGAGATTCTGACAGACAAGAGCGTAGAGATCTCTAGGTTGAACGAATCAGATTCAAGAGAACGAACGCTTCTAATAAAGTACGAAGAAATGGATGCGTTAAACAGGGACTTTGCCCTTGGTTTTATCAAGTCGCCTGAAGAGTATCTGAGATTGCTGACAGACGAGCTTTATGACAATTTCCTATCTGAGAGTTTCAAGTCAAACAAAGGAAGGCGGCTCAATCTCAGGATATCCTCATCGCTGCCCGACCTTAAAAAAGAGATAAGAGAGTTGAGGAGCGCAGATTTAAATACATTTGTTCAGGTCGATGGCATCGTGAAGAGGGTTTCCGAGGTCGTTCCAACGTTAACCATGGCAGCGTTCAGGTGTTCTTATTGCAAGAACGTTGATCTATATCCTTTGACTGGGACGAAAATTCAACCCCCTGCAGTTTGTTCTCAGTGCGGGAAAGAGAAGGGGTCCACCGATTTTAAGTTCCTTCCGGAAAAGAGCGTTTACATGGATACGCAAATAATAGAAGTCCAAGAGAGGCCAGAATTACTGAGAGGAGTTGCTCAGCCTGCAAAGCTCTCAATTCATCTGCAGGATGAAACGTGTGGTAAGCTAAACCCTGGGGACCGCGTTACGATAAATGGTATACTGAAAGGGAAACAAAAATTGATCAGCGGAGCCCCTTTGAATCAATTCGATATATTTCTTGACGCAATGTACATAGAAAAAGAATCTTCTGAATACGAGGAAGTGGACATAGGTCAAGAGGACATCGACGAAATAAGGAGATCAGCGAGCGATCCAGAGATATATAAAAAATTGGTATCGAGCGTAGCTCCCACTATCTATGCTATGGAAATAGTCAAGGAGGCAGTAATTTTTCAACTGTTTGGAGGCGTAAGAAAAGTTTTTGAAGATGGAACTTACGTTAGGGGCGACATTCATATACTTTTGTTTGGGGACCCAGGTACCGCTAAAAGCCAGATACTCAAATACGCAATAAGCCTCTCGCCAAAATCAGTTTACACGTCCGGCAAGGGTGCTTCTGCCGCAGGTTTAACTGCTGCTGCGGTCAAGGATGAATTTTCAGAAGGAAGGTGGTCTTTAGAGGCTGGGACGCTTGTGCTCGCTGACGGTGGGTTGGCTGCGGTGGATGAGCTTGACAAGATGACCAAGGAGGACAGCAGTGCCCTTCATGAGGGAATGGAACAGCAAACCATAACTATAAGCAAAGCGGGAATTAATGCCACTCTGATGTCACGATGTGCTTTGCTTGCTGCTGCAAATCCTAAGTTTGGAAGATACGACGAGGCTGAGCCTTTCATCAATCAGACAGATTTCCCCCCAACATTGCTATCAAGGTTCGATTTAATATTCGTTATAGTAGACAGACCTGGGAAAAATGACGTAGAAATGTCAAATTATATTCTAAAGGTTCATTCAGATGGAGAAAAGATCGCTGGTGGCATACCTATTGAAAAATCTGAATTCAAGCCGTATTTTGAAAGAGAATTCCTAAAGAAATACATTGTATATGCTAGAAGGTACTGCTTCCCCGTCCTTTCCCCTGGTGCCAAGGAAAAAATAAGCAAATTCTATGTCGAGAAGAGGTTATCTTCGAAGCCTGGTACAGTTGCGATAACTCCAAGGCAACTGGAAGCTCTGATACGACTTTCCGAGGCGTCAGCAAGGATAAGGCTGTCAGATCGTATAACTGAGGAAGATGTGGAAAGGGGCATGAGACTAATGGAATCGTTCCTATCCCAGACCACATTGGTCAATGGAATACCAGACATAGATATCATACTGACAGGCTATCCTTCAAGGGAAAGGAAGAATTTGCTTTCGCTTAGCGAAATCATAAGGAGGTTGCAAGATGAGAGTCACGGAAAGGACGTATCACTTTCTCGGATACTCGAAGAAGCTAGAGGAGTGGGTCTAAGCGCTGATCAGGTGGATAAAAATATCAAGCTTCTAAGAGAAAGAGGACAGCTTATTGAGCCGAGGTCAGGATACTACAGGCTTGTCAGATCTTAGGTGCATCCCCTTATGGCGATCGGTATGGGTGAATAAGTTGATCTGGACCAAAATGTACAGGACTCCTACAGATACGCTACTTGCAGCGGCAGACGAAGAGCTTGTGGGAAAGGAATACAAGGACGGAAAATTCAAGCTGAAGATATCGGAAAGCTTCTACGTTGACGTGCTAGTAAATGAAAACGTGTTTTCTGACCTCCTTAAAATGTGCACAATTGCAAATCTCGTAGGAGAAAGGTGCATTGGCATAGCAGTTGGCCTTGGACTGGTTTCCGAGGAAAACATATTGCGGATAGGAGGTGTGCCGCATGCCCAATTCTCAACCATGGAATGACCTATTCGTCAGGTTCACCCCTCAGACCATTGCAAGGGAATATGGCGTTGAATTTGACGAAATCCGGGACTTTAACATCTTTGTCATTTCGAAGAGGAAGATAGGCCTAGGAAAACCTTTCTTTCAAGCAAATGACCGCTTCATATACCCATCTTCCTCAGAAAAGGTTAACCAGCTCCTTAGGTCCATAAAATACCCCGCAGGTGAATCATTCTGGTTTCGGGGCAGTTCCAATCATCATTTAAGATCCCTGAAAGGGATTGAATTTCCAGAGGTAATGGCAATTATAAATATGACACCAGATTCCTTCTATCCGAAGAGCAGAATTGGGAAGGCCGAACTTCTTGATACCCTGGAAACGCTGAAAAAGAATGGCGTTAAGATCGTGGACATAGGAGGGCAAAGTACAAGGCCAGGAAGTGAAAGAATAAGTTCACAAGAGGAAATAAAAAGGATAAGATCCGCTGTAGAAGCATCATTGAATATGCGATTCATTGTTTCCGTTGACTCATTTCAGGTCGAAGTTGTGAGGGAAAGTTTGGAAATGGGGGCAAACATGATAAATGACGTCTGTGGAATGGAGAATCCGGAGATGGGGCTTCTTTCAAAGAAATACGACGTTCCCATTGTAATAATGCACAAGAAGGGAGATTTCAAGACTATGCAAATATCCCCGCATTACGACAACGTAGTTGAGGAAATTATTTCATTCTTCACAGGGAAGTTGGAAGAAGCCAACAATTTGGGAATAGGCGAAAACGTAATCCTTGATCCCGGTATCGGATTCGGAAAGAACTTATCCCACAACATATCTATAATCAAGAATATCCCGGATCTAAAACTAGGCCGTCCGTTTCTCATAGGCCTCTCCAGAAAGAGTTTCATAGGTTCTATAACAGGGGAAGAAGTAGATCAAAGAGGACTATCTAGCATAATAATGAACACAATTGCCCTGATCAATGGCGCGGACATAATAAGAGTTCACGACCCAGAAGAAAATATGAAATTAATTAAAATAATTAAAAAAATAAAAGAAGCTTAGATGTGCAGAAGGTAGTGGTACATTATTATTCCAATGAAGAGAATCGAAATTGTATTAACTACCTTTACCAGTGGATTTATTGCGGGTCCGGCAGTATCCTTTGTAGCGTCGCCTACGGTATCTCCCACTACTGCAGCCTTATGAGCTTCTGAACCTTTGCCGCCGTAGTTGCCCTGTTCGATGTATTTCTTGGCATTGTCCCAGGCGCCACCTCCTACTGTCATCATTATTGCAAGGGGAAATCCAGAAATTATTACGCCCAGAAGGAGGCCACCGACTGCAAACGGACCAAGAAGGAAACCAGTGAGTATAGGCGTAAGTACGGCTATTAAAGCAGGTACCATGAGTTGCTTGAGAGCTTCCCTAGTAACTATATCAACCGCTTTTCCGTAATCTGGTTCCTCCTCGCCTGATAGTATCTTCGGCTTGCTCTTGAATTGTGCTCTAACCTCCTCAACTATTGCGGAAGCAGCTTTTCCTACTGCGTTCATTAGGTATGACGTGAAGAAGAACGGCAGTGATCCGCCGATAAGCAATCCTGCCACAACTATCGGGTTGTCCAGTTCAATGTTTGCAAACTGAGGGATAGAAGCTATCAGGGTTTTGAATGCAGCAAATAGTGTTAGTGCAGCGAGAGCTGCGCTCCCTATCGCGTAACCCTTGGTAACTGCTTTTGTCGTATTGCCTACAGCGTCAAGTGGATCTGTTACTTCTCTTCTCGTCTTTTCATCGAAACCAGACATTTCTGCAATTCCTCCCGCATTGTCTGTAATGGGGCCGTAGGAATCTATTGATATTATCATCCCGGTTGCCGAAAGCATGCTTGCAGCGGCTATGGCAATTCCATATAGGCCAAGTTGAGGATTGCTGCCAAATGAATAGTACGTTATTGTAAACGAGATCACTATTCCTGCCACGATTACTATAGCCGGGATAAAGACAGCCTGGAGGCCGTATGCAAGACCTGTTATAATGTTTGTTCCAGTGCCGCTTACGGATGCTTTGGAGATCAATGAAACGGGCTTATACCTCTCTGAAGTATAATATTCTGTTTCATAGACGATTATTGCCATTATTATCATGCCGATTATGGCATCAAAGAATATCGCAAGGTTTCCCTTCATCAAATAGAAGTCTACGACGTAAAAGCCTATGGCAGAAAGAATCACCGTGACTGCTAAGCCCTTGTACATTGCTGTCATAATCCTCTGTTTCTCGCTCTTTTTTACAAAAAACGAGCCTATTATTGTGGCGATAATCGCCGTTCCTCCTATTGCAAGTGGAAGTATGACTGCAGCGCTCGTGATAAGCCTTGCCCCTGAGGTTGATGTATAAATCAAATATCCTAGGAGCATTGAGGCAAGTGCAGTAACTACATAGGTTTCAAAAAGATCTGCACCCATACCTGCGCAGTCTCCAACATTATCCCCTACGTTATCGGCGATAACTGCAGGGTTTCTCGGATCATCCTCAGGAATGCCTGCCTCTATTTTACCGACCAGATCGGCACCGACGTCTGCGCCTTTAGTGTAGATTCCACCCCCGACCCTTGCGAACAGACTGACGAGGGATGCCCCGAAGATGTATCCTATCATTTCCTCTGGGTTTTTAAACCACATGTAAAATGCAATGAGACCTAAGAGAGCCAAGGAAGCTACCATCAGTCCTGTAACTGTTCCCCCTCTGAAAGCTAGTTTAATTGCAGGATTGAGTCCTTTCTTTGCTTCCACCGCAGTTCTAACGTTTGCTCTCACTGAAATATTCATTCCTATAAGCCCAGCGACCGCTGAACCAATTGAACCAACTAGGAACCCCAATGTAAGTTTCCAGGCAGTCGAAACCCCTGAAGATAGGTAGAAGGCAATGAAAATAATTATTGCAAGAATCACCGCAAAGATG
This sequence comes from Thermoplasmatales archaeon, assembly GCA_038729485.1. Lineage (GTDB taxonomy): Archaea > Thermoplasmatota > Thermoplasmata > Thermoplasmatales. The sequence goes on from JAVYRX010000004.1 coordinate 27,785, forward strand.
AAAATGTTTGTGTACTGCCTTCTCATGAACGCGTTTGCTCCCTGTCTTATGGAAAGAGAAATTTTTTCAGCTTTTTCGTCAGTGACTGGAATTCTTAAGAGAAGGTAGCTTTGGATCGCTGCATAAAGGATCCCTAATAGGGCGGCCACTAGAATAAATAGTTCCCAATAGAACAGGTTTGTAGCCATAGAATGGAAATCTCAGAACGTTAATAATATTTTTCCCTAATGCATCACATCGATGCCTGGATTTGCAAGGTAAATTTCAGTATTATAAATTGAAAATGAGGAGCTAAATGTCTCAAAATGTTTGGGAGACGCGAATCTTATTTCTATCTATCTTCATACCTCTCGGAGTTACTATAAGGTACTTATTCCCAAGAGCGACTACGTCTCCTCCGTTGTCAGTTGCAGCCCGTTTCAACTCGCTAACTATTCTTCTCAGTTGAAGCTCATCCGACTGTACGGACCCGTAATCCAATATCAAGACATCTCCATTAAGAACGACCTCATTGAATTGTGGTATTTCTTCAAATTTCTGAAGTTCGCCAATCTTTACTGAAGTACCCGCACCGGGTTCATCGGAGAATTGATATTCGTTAAGGTCTATATATTTTCTCGGTTCTTTGGGCGGTCTGTCCGTTCTAATAACTGTTTTTTTCCTGAATGTCATCGGCATCTAAAGGGTCACCTACTAACAAATAGACTACTTATTAATTAATATTTTCATATTCTTTTGGACATGGAGGCCGCTTTCTCACATTTCCCAATGATCTATTGGCTTCTACATAGCACAATCCCCTCAATGACTAAATGTTACAGAAAAATATTTTTGTAGGCAGTAATAAGGTGTTACCCGGCTTAGCTCAGTTGGAAGAGCGGTGGACTGTAGAGGGAAAGCGCGTCGGCGCAACCGCCGCTATCCACAGGTCGCTGGTTCAAATCCGGCAGCCGGGATTAAAATTCAGATTTAGGGGTTCATGTAATATTGGTTGTATAAAAGTAAACATTTTGGTTGTTCGGATCGTATTTCCAATAATTCTATAATTTTTAGGTACTGCCGCCTTTTCTTCTGAATTAGGTATTATCTTGAAGTTCTAGGCCTTGGGTTATATCAATTCCTTTTTTGTAAGAAGAATCTTGGCTGAAGAAAACAAGGCTTGCCTTTTGGTGCGTTTTAATTTAAGCTTTGCCTAATTTTTATAGGCATCCATGAAAATGATGAAATATCTTAAATGAAATTGATAGAGACCAGGATTTGTAATTTCCTGTGAAAATATTAATAACTACAAAGGCTTTAGGAGAACATGGCTTTCATAGACGATCTTGCTCTAGAGCTATTTACGCTGTCGCTTGTCGGGGTCGTATCCATATATCTGACTGGCTATGCGTACATCTACTACAGAAAGGGAATGAAGGACGTAGAAAAAGTCATGAAACCAGGGGCCTTTATTCTCGCCATTCTCGGCTTCATTGTGACTATTATGGGAATTTACGGAGAGATGACCTGGCCTCTTCCTGGCAGTTATAACATACTTTTCTACGATCCCTACCTGTTGTTCGGAATTGTCCTCCTTGCTGTTTCCTTGTCTATTATACTGGGACAAAAACTTCAGTTTTCAGGCATTCTGGCATTTTTCTCAGGACTGATTGCACTATACTATGGCGCCAACGCGTATCTCGACAAGATGACATCCAGCCCCATTGCTATGCTTGGTCTTTACATTTCATTCGGTCTCACGGGAGTTTTCACATATCCATCAACGCTGATTTACGACATTCTGCCTTCAAAGGACAAGGTCTCTAAACTATGGACAGTCGTTCTAATACTGTTCTGGATTGGACTCTTGATTTCAACGGTTCTTTCTGCATTGACAGCCATTGAAGCTGTTCCTCAGCATTTGCTTTCTCCGCCCTAAGATTCTTTTATTTATTTGATATTTTTTAAAATTATTGTAACTAGCATTTTAAAAATATTAGGAAAAATTATGGGTTAACAGAAACCCATAAATTTTAGACCAAGCAAAAACACCTCAAAATATTTTCATCGATTCGTACACCCTATGCGATGTCGGTGGATTTACATCCGACAAAAGTTTCTCCATGGCTGCTTTGCTAGGGGCTTCCCAGTTGCAAACTGCCCTATTTTGCTCGGGAATTGCGTTCACAGATTTCAAAGAAAATCCTTGGGGCAGCTTAGAGTTCCTAGCCATGTCAACTATCCCACCAACCACTTTTAGGACGGCTTCTCCGTCCTGAGGTTTCCAAGTGTGTTCAACTATTAAGTTTGTCATTTTTACCAAGTCAGTATACAGTAATGTGAGAAATATATTGTACCGGTCATGATTGGTACCCTATGGAAAGAATAGAATTCATTTCAAAAAACGACATGCCATTTTGTTCCCTGTCGAAAGAGTTTCCCGAAATCAAATTTTTCAGGTGGTGCAATTCGGCCGTTGACTATCTTGAATTCTATGGGAATATGGACGACATACAGGACCTAGAAAAGGCACTGCCTACTGTTGCAAGATCCATAGGTAGCAAGGTCGTTTACAGGTCAGTATACGGGGGATCCTTGACAGTCATGTTCTCTTGCAGGTGCACTTTGGAAAACTCAACCATCAGCATGGCTGAAGAATCTGGATGTATTTGGGAGGCACCTCTAGTATACATTGAAGGAATGGAGCACATAAACGTACTATCCATCGGAAATTCCTATTCAGAAAAATTGTTTTCAATGCTCGAGAGCATCGGTGAAGTCAAAATCGCTAAGAAAACAGTTGTCACGTCAGGCAATTTCCGCGATTCGTTCTTCATAAGGCTCTCAGATTTATTCGGGAAGATGACAGAATCTCAGATAAGGTCACTTCAGTTGGCGATTAGAGCCGGCTATTTTTCAATACCCAGAAGGGAAGATTTAGACGGCATCTCGAAGACACTTGGAATTTCAAAATCAACAGCGGAAGAACACTTGAATAGGGCAAGGAACAAGCTTATGTCTTCGATTGAGCCATACCTCGACCTATACATCTCCACTATCGGAAATGCCAGGGAAGGCGAAATCTGACTATCTAGGGAAATTAGAATGACCTGTTGGTATAATTTGGAGGTTCTGACATAAGGATAACATTGTGTGGATGACTTTCTACTATTCCAGCCTGCGTCAGCACAATGAATTTGGTGTTTTTGCGGAGTTCCTCTATGCTGGGGGAGCCCGTATAGCCCATGCCGGACTTCAGTCCTCCGATAATCTGGAACATGGTGTCCGCCACCTTTCCCTTATATGGGACGGCGCCCTCAACTCCTTCGGGGACAAATTTGTTTGCCCCAATCTTCCCGTATCTATCATTTTCGCTGCTTGTAATCGCTCCTAAAGAGCCCATGCCCCTGTACGTCTTGTACCTTCTCCCGGAGATATTTATTTCCGTTCCTGGAGCTTCGTCGGTTCCAGCCAAAAGAGAACCAAGCATTACCGTGCTGGCTCCCGCCGCTAGCGCCTTCACGACGTCTCCGGAATATCTAATGCCTCCATCAGCTATTACAGGTATTCCGTGGGCTTCAGCAACTTCAGCCGTTTCCGTGATAGCTGTTAGCTGAGGCACCCCGATTCCAGCTACTATGCGAGTAGTACATATAGAACCTGGCCCTATCCCAGTTCTGAGCCCATCAACCTCGGCCGCAATTAAATCCTCCGCTGCCTTTGCTGTTGCAATGTTTCCTGCAATCAATTCAATGTCTATCTCTTTCCTCATCCGCCGTACAGAATCTATGAGGTTCAAGTTGTGACCGTGGGCGCTATCAACCACAATGACATCAGCCCCGGCCTTCTCCAGCATCTTAGCTCTTTCAATGTCAAATGGCCCAACCGCAGCCCCGACCAAAAGCTTGCCCTCCTCGTCCCTTGCCGCTTCTGGATACATTTCCCTTTTCATTATGTCCTTTGCAGTTATGAGGCCAACAAGATTTCCACTATCATCAACCAATGGCAGTTTTTCTATTTTCTTCTCTCTCATTATGGAGAGCGCCTCTTCCATCGTTATCACGTCCCTTCCTGTGATTACTTTTTTAGTCATTACGTCGCCAACTTTGTTACCAGATCCCTTGAGGAATCTCACGTCCCTGTTTGTGAGAATGCCTTTTAAAACCTTATTCTCAACTACTGGAAGCCCCGCTATATGCTTTTCAGTCATCAGCTTCATTGCCTCTTCGATCGTCGTACTTGGTGAAACGGTATACAGCTCCCTGATTATCAAGGCCTCCTCTCTCTTTACCCTCTTTATCATTTCCACTTGAGCTTCCCTTTTGTTGTTTCTATGAATTATCCCAATGCCGCCGAGTCTTGCCATAGCGATGGCCATTTCTGTCTCTGTAACGGTATCCATAGGTGATGAAACCACCGGTATGTTCAACTTTATGCGTCGAGAAAGGAAAGATTCAACATTCACCTGACTGGGTTCAACCCTACTTGGCCCTGGGAGGACGAGTACATCATCATAGGTGTAGCCAATTTTTGCCTCTTCAAGTTTCGATACAAACATAGAAAGGTAATATAAATCCTAATAAAATGTTATGTGCTCCTAGAAATAAAGCGCTTAGGATAATAAGCCTATAAACTTTTTTATATCTTGATGAAATAAGCGTTTACAGGGGAGCTCGCGAAGGCGGGCTGAGAGGATCGAAAGGATCGACCCTTCTAACCTGATCCAGATAATACTGGCGGAGGGAGAAGATGAGTGAAAGTTTAGTAAAGAAAAAATTGGACTACAGAGTTTTGATTGTAGTAGGAATAGTGATCGTAGCAGGGGTTCTCGTCTACATGGAATATCCGGAGATTGTAAGTCAATATACTCCGACAATAACGATACTCACGTACCCTTCATTCTTTCAGTCTGGTGAGAACCCTAATGCAACTCTCAAGTATATAGTAGGAAACTTCGAAAAATGGTATGACGTAAATGTGAGGATTGTTACCTCATCTGGTGACTTGTATCAGCAGGTATTAGAGAATCACGGCAAAGGCTACGACATCGTGATCGGCCTAAACAACATAGATTCATACCTAGCAGCCAACAGTGGATTGTTCTACAAATTCAGCGTGAGTAATGAGTCCTACTTAAATAGAACGATATTCACTTTCATTCAGGGGAACGGCTTTGTCATACCGTATGAATATTCTGCACTTACTACGGACTATAATTTCTCAGGTCCAATTCCAGTGAGCATCATAAATAATTTGACTTATCAAGATCTCTACAATGCTACGATTGCGAAACAATACATAGTGGAGAATCCGATAAGCATCAATGGGCAGGATTTTCTCCTCGGGCAGATAGCGTTCTATCAGAACATACTGGGGCAAAATTGGACAACATTCTGGAACAATTCCCCTGCCATTACGATAACAAAAGATTGGGATTCTGGATTCAGTCAATTCGAAGAAGGTAGCGCACAGATGTTCTTCTCTTATCAGACAGATCCATCTTACAATCAATATTTCAATTACTCAAGAATTGGCACAACTCCATTCCATTACCAGGGCAAGGATTATGCCTGGATCCAGGTATTAAGCCTAGGCATTCTAAACTCTTCTAAATATAAGAGTCTGGACATGAAATTCGTTGATTGGTTCCTAGGGAGCCAGGTACAGTCATTGATTCCACTCAATGAATGGATGTATCCTGCGAACGTGGAGGCAGTGATACCTTCAGTTTATTCGGTGAATCCCCCAATATCTGAAATCATTCCGTTAAATTCATATTTGAACATAAGCCAGGCAGCTAAGAACTTGCCCAACTGGATTCTGGAATGGAATAGAATTGAATAGAAATGCCATCTTTCCCATTGTTACATTTGTCTCCTATTCCCTTCTTGTATTAGTAATACCTCTATCCTTCCTGGTAAATTCCGCACTGCATGTGTCAATTTCCCAACTGCTGCTTTCTGCATTGGCTGATGCTACCAAGCAGTCATTCCTTCAGGCAACTGTCTCTACCCTCATAGCGCTGGCATTCGGGATACCCGTTGGTATGCTTTTGACAGTCTACAACGGCAGGGGAAAAAGAGTGATAGTTTCACTCCTTCTCGTTACCTACGTTATGCCGGGGATTGTGATGGCGCTTGGCATCATATCACTCTTTGGCTACTCCTCGAGGTTTTGGGAAATCATATACGGGAATGTTGCCTACAATTCTCCATTAATTGCCGTACTTTCATATTCCACGGGAAGCGTGACGAACATACAGGAGGTTTATTCTGCCCAGGTTCTGGGTGCTTCCGATAAGGAAATTTTCAGGAGATTTTATCTGAGAAATCTTTCTAGAGGCGGTCTGCTTGGAGCTATAATGACGTTCATCCTTAGCTTTGAGGGTTTTAGCCTCCCGTTGATAGTAGGGGGTCCGAAATACACAACGATTGAAGTCCTGATATACGAGTTCAAAAGTATCTTTCCATCATTTGTGTCTTCCCCATTCTCAAATGCGTCATTTGCAGGTCTTGTCCAGATTTTAATTCTCTTGATACCGTTATATCTTTATGTGATTGTCAGAACGGAGACGTTGCGTGGTTCCTCCAGTCTGCAGAATCCGTTCTTGAGATACAAATTAATTTCTCTCCTTTTACTGATAGTTTACATTTTTTTCATCTATGGCCCACTTTTCTCTATGTTTCTGAAATATCCCCCGTGGGATATAAATTTTTCACAGATAGCCACGAGGCTGCAGGTGCCAATTTACAGCCTAATTTCAAATACGTTACTCTTTTCATTTGCGAGCACCTTCATCTCCTTTATCGTGTCAACATTTCTGGTGATATATGGGTATGGTAGATTGGCTAATCTATTTCTGCTACTTCCTTTGATATTTTCCCCCGTTACACTTGCTCTCTCCTTCTTCCTTTTTTATGGTTCCTATTTTCCGACCAGCATCCTGGTAATAGGAATTTTTGCTGTATCTGTGATACCAATAACTTTTAGAATGCTTGGGCAGTCCATTGCCACCATACCTGCATCAGAGCGCTCTTCTTCGATGGTACTTGGAGATGGTCCTATCTCCTCCTTTTTCAGGGTTCAGCTGCCGAGGATTAAGGTCGAGGTGTCCACAATACTTTCAATCGCATTCATAACAGTGATGGGTCAATTTGCGTCAATAGCTACTGTTTATACCCCTTCAACAGAGACCCTCACCATAGGAATTTACAATTTGCTCGCATTAAGGGATCTAACAGGGACGTATGGATTGACAGAGATTTTTCTGATTGTAATATTTATTTCCTCATACGTAATAAACGCATTCGGGCGGAGTGGTATTGGTGGAAAGGCTTAGACTAGAACACGTTTCCAAGAAAATAGATGAGATCCAGGTATTGAAAAACATATCCTTCTCCATTGACGAGGGGCAGATAAAAGTTATTTTGGGGGCCTCTGGAAGTGGAAAAACAACGATACTCAACATAATTTCCGGCATTCTAAGGCCTGATTCGGGGAAGGTTTTCAAGGACGGAATTGACATTACGGGTTTGGATATAAACAAAAGGAGGATTGGCTTTGTATTTCAGGATCTTGGCCTTTTCTATTCAATGACTGCAGCGGAAAATATAGCTTACGGACTCAGGATTAAGAATACAGACTATCATGAGATCAACAGGAGAGTTAAGGAGATAGCAGATATATTTTCGATACGCGAGCAGCTTGAAAGGTATCCCTCACAGCTTAGCGGAGGAGAGAAGCAACGTGTGGCATTGGCCAGGACGCTCATAACAGAACCAGATCTTCTACTCATGGACGAGCCTCTCTCTTCGCTTGACTCATTTCACAGAAATGACATACGCTGGTACATTAAGGATATACCTTCAAGATTCAATGTTTCCATCATATACGTAACTCATGACATTGCAGACGCAGAGATCCTTGCGGATTCAATAGCGATTCTCCATGAGGGTTCCATAATAGAGGACGGGAACAAATACGAAGTTCTCAACCGTCCAATGAACATAGAGGCGGCAAGAATACTAGGATATAACATATTTGAGAAGGAGGGTGTTCTTCACGCAATCCATCCGACTAAGGTTACCATCGGAGGTCCCATTAAATTCAAGATTTTGCACGAAGAAAAGGGAATCTCGAATAACTATCTCCTAGATACGATCTCAGGAAGGATTTTTCTTATTACAAGCAGGATTCTTAAGGGAGACGAGGGGCTATCATTTGACGGTTCTATGCAACTGAGGGATTGACGTGAATGAAGGTAATGTCAGGCAAGCGGTGTGCGGCTGCGACGAGGCAGGAAGGGGACCGGTGATCGGACCTATGGTCATAGCAATCGTGTGCGGGGATGAAGCTGTATTAAGGAACTTAGGTGTAAGGGATTCAAAAAAACTCTCAGAAAGCAGAAGAGAATTCCTATATGACAAGATTCTAAATGTTTCGCAATGGGTTGACTATAGGATAGTAACCGAGGAGGAGATAGACAGGGCAGTTTCAAATAATGGGCTGAATATTCTGGAGGCAAATATCATATCGAAGATGATAAAGCCTGGAACTGTGTGCCTGGTTGACTGCCCAGACGTCAACGAAGGAAGATTTACAGAATTATTGGTAAGATTAAGCGGAAACGTTCACGTTAGGGCCGAACACAAGGCGGACGAGAAATATCCTGCTGTATCTGCCGCATCCATTATAGCAAAGGTAGTCCGGGAACGTAAAATTTCTGAAATAAAGAATGATTTGGGGGACTTCGGTTCAGGCTATCCTTCAGATAGGAGAACTATAGAATTCATAAAAAATTATTATGCTGAACATAGATCCCTCCCTCCCCACGTTAGAAAGTCTTGGAAGACCATTAACTTGGTAAAGCCCACTCTAGATTCATATTGAAATTATTTATCCTATCATCACATAATAAGGAAGTGGGCAGGAACCTGGATCTCTATTTTCAACTTCTCAAAGAAAATGTGGACAAGGAATATGGTATAGCAACAGAGGCGAGGAAGCTTGGGAAGGACAGTCAGATGACGGTTGAAGTACCACAGGCGGAGGACCTGGCAGGAAGGGTGCAGGCACTAACTGGAATTGAATGCACTGAAATCATCAGGGAGCTGTCAGCGCGTTATGACAGGGAAAGAGTTGCCATAGAAGCTGCCTTGTCCGTATCCCAGAGGGTCGAAGGTCCAGATGACGTGAAAATAGAAAAGGGGATCAGGGTCGCGCTTGCAATTTTGACGGAAGGCATACTCGTTGCCCCTCTGGAAGGTATAACTGAAGTAAAGGTAAAAAAAAGGGATGGGGATTCGTATCTTTCGATCTATTATTCGGGCCCTATAAGAAGTGCTGGCGGGACAGCACAAGCCCTTAGCGTATTCATCGGAGACCTCCTTAGGAGGAAGTTTGGAATAGGAAAATACATTGCTACACAGGACGAGATAGAAAGGTATAAGGAGGAGATACCTCTCTACGCCAGGGTCCAGCACCTACAATACGTTCCAAACTCAGACGAAATCCATAATGCCGTCGTTGGTTCACCAGTCTGTATAACAGGAGAAGGAACGGAAGAGGCAGAAGTTGCAGGACACAGGGATCTACCAGACATAGAAACAAACAGACTGAGGGGCGGCATGGCGCTCGTCATTGCCGAAGGTCTAATCCTCAAGGCTTCCAAGCTTAAGAAATATGTAAGCACATTCGGTCTAGAAGGATGGTCTTTCACAAGTGAAAAGAAGGAGGAAAAGGACATCGGCCCAAATTACAACTATCTTAAGGAGATGGTTGCAGGAAGGCCTGCCTTGGCTTATCCATCAACGAAAGGGGGGTTCAGGCTCAGGTATGGCAGATCTCGCAACACGGGTCTTGCCGCCGTTGCGATAAACCCCGTGACTATGAAAGTGCTAGATGACTTCATTGCGGTAGGCACGCAAATAAAGATGGAACGGCCCGGAAAGGCAGGGGCAGTTGTTGCCAATGATAGCATCGATGGCCCGACCGTCCTGCTGAAGGACGGTTCCTTGGTCTATTTATCTGACATTGATTTGTATGAAAAAAACAAGACAAGCATAGACGGGATTGTCGACCTTGGAGAAATAATGATCTCCTTCGGCGAGTTCATAGAAAACAATAAAGTAGTTTTCCCAGGGGCATTCACAGTACCTTGGTGGGAGCAGATATGTTCAAAAAAATTGGGATTTGTACCGAGGGTAGAAAATGGGAAGGAAGCGGTAGCTGTTTCCCTTAAGTATTCGATTCCGCTGCATCCTAGATGGACCTTCCTCTGGCACGATGTTTCCGTAGAAGAGATTGAAAGGTTTTCCAACGAGGTGTCGAGGCACGGAAGGATAGGTGATGAAGGAATGGTTCTGCCAAATGACCCCTTCATCAGGGATTTCCTGACAAAACTGCTGTGCGAATTTAAGGTATCCGGCGATGTGATAATATCTGATTATATGGGCCTTATTTATCCCCTTGGAATAGAGGCCGAAGATGGTCGTCTAAGAAGAAAAAGAAAATTTGATGGGTCAAACTCAATAGAGGCTGTTTCAAGGCAGGCCGGGTTTCCAATTTATCCTAGGGGCCCGTCCCGAATCGGGGCCAGGATGGGAAGGCCTGAAAAGGCAGAGGAAAGGGTAATGTCACCCCCTGTTCATGCGCTTTTCCCAATAGGCAACGTCCAGAAGAACAGGAGAGACCTGAAACGATACGACGAACTTACTGGATCTGAAATGCAGGTTAGAACGTGCCCTGAATGCGGAGGCATCACGTACCTCAACGTATGCGAAAGGTGCAACTTACACACATCGCCCACTGGAAAGATCATGAAATTTGAGGTAAACATAAGCGAGATTTTAGAAGAGAAGTCAAGAAGCATGAACGTGACACTAGGCGGCAAGGTTAACGGAGTCAGGGGATTAATATCTGGAAACAAGGTTCCGGAGCCCCTTGAAAAAGGCATACTTCGTTCTCTTCACGAAGTGTATCCCTTCAAGGACGGAACTTGCAGGTTCGACATGTCTGATCTTCCGCTAACACATTTCAAGCCGGGGGAAATCTCGATCACTGCTGATATAGCAAGAAAACTGGGATATGAAACTGATTACCTTGGGAACGAGCTCAGAGAAGATTCGCAGATAGTAGAAATGTTTCCCCAGGATCTTGTGCTGAGCGCCAAAGCTGGCGATTATCTACTGAGAGTTTCCAAATTTATAGACGACCTCCTCGTCAAATTCTACCATCTTCCTCCATACTACGGTGCATTATCACGGCAGGATCTGGTAGGCAGACTTGTGATCGGCCTTGCACCCCACACTTCCGGTGGGGTGCTCGGTAGGATAATAGGCTATTCGCAGGCCGATGTATGTTATGCGCATCCGTTCTATCACGCAGCCAAGAGGCGGAACTGCGACGGTGATGAAGACTCTGTAATGCTTCTCCTTGATGGACTTCTGAACTTTTCAAGGGATTTCCTTCCAAGCTCCAGGGGGAGTCTTATGGACGCCCCCCTTGTTCTATCGTTGAAAATTAACCCCAACGAGATAGACAAAGAAGCTCTCAATCTAGACGTCACAGGCGCGTACGTGCCTGAGCTGCTAGAGATGACATGGAAGTTCCCCAACCCGCAAGATATAGCTAAATACGTTTTAACTGCTGGCTCTAAGGTAAAGAATGGAGAAATCTTTCCCGAATGTAAATTTTCTGACGACACCTCCTCTATAGACCTTGGTACTCTCAGATCGAGCTACAAAAGCATAGAGAGCATGGAGATGAAGCTTGTAAGGCAGCTTGAGCTCGCGAAGAGGCTATCCGCTGTGAATGCCTCAGACATGGCAGAAAGGATACTGAAATATCATTTTATACCAGACATAATGGGCAACCTAAATAAATTCGGCTCCCAAACATTCAGATGCACGTCCTGTAACCGCATCTACAGGCGCCCCCCCATAAACGGAAGGTGCAGAAAGTGCAATACGCCGCTCATTGGCACCGTTCACAAAGGTAACATTACCAAATATCTTGAAAAAAGCTACAGTATAACAAATGAATTCCAGGTGAGTAATTATGTTCGTCAGAGGATAAAGATAATGAGGGAATCCGTTAACTCAATTTTCAACGCAAAAACTTCTAATTTTAAGACACTGGAGGATTATGACAATTCCTAGGATATTCTTTGTAGGGACTGCAGGTTCCGGCAAATCCACCCTCATAGGTTCGTTTAAGGAATGGCTTTCGGCGCTTAATTATGACGCCATTGCGGTCAACCTTGATCCCGGGGCGGAGTTCCTTCCGTACGACCCAGACATAGACATAAGGGAGTCTATTTCACTGGATGATGTAATGTCTCAGTACAATCTGGGACCCAATGGAGCACAGGTTGTTGCAGCCGATCTTATAGTAAATCAAGTAGAAGAACTGGGAGAAAGAATAGAGTCTTATGATTCTGACTATGTTCTTATAGACACCCCAGGTCAGCTAGAGCTTTTCGCTTTCAGACAATCGTCTTCAATGCTGGTTGAAAACCTGGGGGCGCATACAAGTGCGATAGTATATCTCCTGGATTCTGCACTTTTGAAGGATCCACAGTCCTATGCATCCTTGAGGTTTCTTGGTCTCAGCGTCCTAACCAAGTTCTACATGCCATTCCTAGCAGTAGCATCTAAGTCAGACCTTCTGGAACCAAAAGAGATTGAAAACATAAAAAAGTGGGACAGAAACAAGGCGAATCTCATTGATGACCTAAGGCGCATGTCAGCCACTGTAAACGTGCAGCTGTCAGAGGAGGTAATAAATGCAACGGAATCCCTTAATTTGTTGGGGGAGAGCATATTTGCATCTTCGCAGACCGGTGATGGCATGGAGGACGTCTATTCGTTCCTGCAGAGCATCTTCCACGGCTCGGAAGATCTTGAGAAGAGATAGTCTATCCCGAGAATTTTTAGTCAATATCGCCCTATATCTTACCTGCAGTAATGCTTATAAATTTTGATTTTTTTTATTGGTAATGCCACCTGCATTCAAATCTTTGTTTCAGTACTTGTCTTACGTTTTTTTTCGCTGATTCTTTAGTTAGAGAAGAAAAGTATAAATATTGCGTCTGACATACGTATGACTATGGTAGACAATAATTTCCAAAATCCGAGAAATTTCGTCTCACCGGACGATGAAGAACTCGCAAAAATCGTTGAATCGCTTAAGATAAACATTAGGATTGTTGGGTGCGGAGGTGCAGGGACCAACACTATCAACAGGTGCGCCAAATCCGGAATTTACGGCGCTGATCTAATAGCTATGAATACGGATGCTCCGCATTTACTTACCATTCAGGCAAACAGGAAACTTCTAGTTGGTAAGAGGACAACTGGAGGCAGAGGGGCAGGCGCCTTGCCTCAGGTAGGGGAGGAGGCCGCTAAGGAAAATTACGATGAAATAGTTTCGTTGATAGGAAATTCAGAAATCGTATTCATAACGTCTGGAATGGGTGGAGGCACCGGAACCGGTGTTGCCCCTGTCGTCGCGGAGGTTGCAAAAAGGCAAAAATCCTTGGTCATCAGCATAGTCACGCTGCCATTCTCAGCGGAGGGAAAGGTCAGGATGGACAATGCAATATACGGCATTGAGAAGCTCAGAAAAGTATCCGACACTACGATTGTAATTCCAAATGACAAGCTATTGGAAATAGTGCCCAGGCTCCCGCTGGATCAGGCATTCAAGGTAGCGGATGAAATATTGATGGAGTCGCTTAAGGGCTTAACGGAGATAATCACCAAGCCTGGTCTCGTGAATCTCGATTATTCTGATATACAGACCGTAATGAAGGAGGGTGGAGTTGCAATGATCGGAATCGGCGAAAGCGTCGGTGGCAAAGCGACGGTTGAAGAGGCAGTTACAGAGGCGATAACTTCCCCGCTTATTGAGGCCGATATTTCCACGACAAAGGGAGCCCTAGTAAGAATCGTAGGCGGGGAGGATATGACAATTTCACAGGCAGAGTTGGCTGTTAGGATGATACAGGAAAGGATAAACCCCATGGCTAGGATTGTCTGGGGAGCTTCAGTCGATCCGTCGCTTAAGGGTGAATTTAAGGTGCTTGTCGTCCTAACGGGAGTAAATTCCCCATACTTCCTCAACTCCACAAAAGGAGTCGCAATTAAAGGAGCGAGGGGACTGGACGCAGAAATAGACTCGGTGATGTAAGATGGACAAGAAAAGTTTTAGGTTGGCCTCGGGGCTTCTCGGCTTTCTGGCTTCTATTCTCTTTGTTCTATACGTATTCCAGTTGTCCCACACTGTGCTTCAGGGAATTCTGTATACTTCATTCGCGTTGCTCGCTTATGCACTTGCCTCGTATCTTGCATTGTACAATTCCCAGAACAGGTATGTCAGACTGGTGCCGTTCGTCTACCTTGGAGCAGGACTTGCAATGATATACGCAGTTGAGATAGTAATTGGCGGGCACCGCATGTTTCTATACCTGGCTCTCACAACCGCATTGATTGCTGCGATAAGCTATCTTTATGCCGCATATTCTGCAGGCTACGGAAGAGCCTCATCGAAGCTCGGCGTGAAAGCACACTAACTCTCTTTTATTTTTTTATTTTTGTGAGTTTTAATATACTATTTGTTAATCTCAGCAGGTGAAACCCAGGGCATTCGTTTTTGTTGCATTGCCATATGCCAACGGTGCGTTGCACTTAGGGCAGATTGCTGGAGCATATCTTCCATACGATGCCTTCAGACGATTCCTGAAGCTCAGGGGGGAGGAGGTAATTTCCGCTTCCGGCAGCGATGAACACGGAACTCCCATAACGCTTCGTTCCATAAGGGAGCGAATCCCTCCTGAAGAAATAGTCTCTAGGTACCATAAGACGAACACGGACATTTTCTCGCGCATGAATATAGAGTTTGATGCGTACATTGAAACATCCTCGGCGCTACATAAGGGTATAGTCAAGGACTTCCTGGAGAGATTAATCGAGAGGGGATTCATCTATGAGGCTGAAATGATCCAGCCATATTGCGTTAAGGAATCTATTTTCCTTGCTGACCGGTATGTTGTCGGCAAATGCCCTTACTGCGGATATGAGTTGGCGACAGGAGATCAGTGCGAAAATTGTGGTGCTACCTTGGAACCTACGGATCTTATAGATCCAGTTTGCATTTTCGATCACACCACACCGGAGTTCAGAAAAACAAAGCATCTATTTTTCAAGCTTTCGAGTCTTCAGGAGGAATTAAGAAATTATGTGGAGTCAAAGTCTTACTGGAGGCAGAACGTGATCCGCTACTCCACAAATTTCATAAAGGAGGGGCTCAAGGATCGCCCCATAACCAGAGACCTGACTTGGGGAGTGGATGTTCCGAACGTTGGTTACGAGAACAAGAAAATATACGTTTGGTTCGAGGCCCTGATTGGATACCTCACCGGGGTGGCTACTGTCTTAGGTAGTTATAAAGAGGCTGTCGATTTATGGAAGGATCCCGATGTGAAGCATTACTACTTCATGGGAAAGGACAACATAGCATTTCACTCGATAATTTGGCCTGGAATGCTGATCGCGCACGGCGAAATGACGCTGCCGTACTACATTGCTGCAAATGAATACCTGAATTTTAAGGGGGAGAAATTCTCAAAAAGTAGGGGTACAGGCATATCGATGCCTGAAATGCTAGAGAGGTACGACCCTGAATTCATTAGGTTTGGGGTATTCTACAATCTTCCTGAGGAGCACGACTCGGACTTTTCCTTGGAAGAGTTTCAGAACAAAGTCAATACTGAAATGATCGACAAATTCGGAAATTTCGTAAACAGGGCGCTCGTTCTGGCCTTCAAGCACGGAAGCGTTTCCTCGGATCAAATCGCTCAAAATCAGGAGGACGTGGATGCTGAGAAGAAGATAAGAAGCACGTTGGCCGATATAATAGGAAATATGGAGAACGTCAGGATACGCGAAGCGTTCAGAAAATGGTTGGACCTCGTATACTATAGCAATTCATACATCACTAGAAGAAAAACTTGGGAGGCCTGCAAGAATGCTGGCGGGGACTGCAATGCTGCCATTTATACAGGCGTCAAGCTAGTATTTGCATTAGCAGTCTCAGGCCAGATTTTCCTCCCAACTACCTCGAAGAAAATACTCTCTTGGCTCGGATATCAGGAGCCGGTTCAGCTCACTGCTGATTTGGAATTTCCGGTTGCGAGGCTTGTAACGAAGCCAGAGCGTCTTTTCGAAAAGATCAAGGATCAAAGAATAAATCTGAAGCTTGTGGTGGCTAGAGTGGAAAACGTTGAAGATCATCCGGATGCAGAGAAACTATACGTGTTAGATCTTGATCTCGGAGCAGAGAAAAGGAGAATAGTGAGCGGAATTAAAGATAGTTATGAAAAATCAAATCTAGTGGGGAAGAAAATAGTCATAGTTCATAACCTGAAGCCTGCCGTGATACGTGGAGTGAAATCAAACGGCATGCTTCTTGCCGCAGAGGATGAGCAGGGAGTTCATCTGCTTCTGGCCCCAGATTCAGTTAAGGAAGGCGAGGAGGTAAAAATTGATGGCCTTGAGACAGACGATTCAGAGATCTCAATAGAAGAATTCAGAAAAATGGACATCAGGACAAGCGTGATCAATGGAAAGACCCTCGCCAAGATGTCTGTGGGAGATAAATCATTCATCCTCAAGGTAGGCGGCGAAGTCCTCTTCTTAGACGGCTCGCCAAGGGAGGGCATAAAGATAAAATGAACGGGGATCTTCACATACATTCAAAATATTCCGTTGATTCCAGACTCGAGCCTGATATGATCGCTAAAGTCGCGATATCAAAGCGGCTTGGTTTTATTGCAATCACAGATCATAATGCCTTTCAGAGCCACAAAATCGACGGCATTATATTCATCAAAGGAGAGGAAATATCCACAGCAGAAGGTCATGTATTGGGGTTGTTCCTGCAGGACTACGTTAAAAAGGAGATGAGCCAGGAGGAGACAGTGGATGCCATTCACGATAGAAATGGAATTGCAGTTTCCGCACACCCATTTCGTAGTGTTAACGGGGTGAGGAACAATTTCAAAAATATTTACGACGCAATTGAGGCTAAGAATGGCAGGTGCAGTTCAAGGTGTAACGAAGAAGCATTAAGGCTCTCAAACTCCCTTTCAAAACCATCTACGGCAGGAAGTGATGCCCATTTTTACGATGAAATTGGCAGAGTGTACATGGAAGTGAACGCAAATGATGAAGAATCGATCAGAAAGGAAATTATTTCGGGCCGCACAAAACTTTACGGTAACGACTTAGATGTAGGCGGTGCAATTTCGCTTTACTTCAAAATGGGTAAAGATTACATACTTAGGGGATTCAAAAGAATATAGAGACTATATGTATTGTAGTCTCTCTATTAGATCCTTTATTCTCTTTTTAGCCTCAGGATCCTCCCTTACCTTGTCCTTTGATTCAACTAAAAAGTTCACTAGCGACTCCATGTTCCTAAGCGTTTCGTTGTACGACGTATTTTGAATTCCTGGCGCCATTTTCCAAGGAAACCAGCTTTCTTCAAGCGTTTCCTTGCCTTTATTTGTTGCGGAGTAAAACTTCTTACCGTCCCTGATGTCAACATTAAGGAGTCCTTCATCAGACATCTCTTCAAGAAGCGGGTATACGTGCCCTGGTGAGGGTCTCCACCTGCCAAGAGTAATCTCCTCAAGAGAATCCATTATCATGGCCCCAGTCGACGGCTCCTTTTGCGTGATTCTCAAAATTAGGTATCTCAGGCCAAACCCCCTATGATGCCTATTCGACGGTCCCCGGCAATCCATTCCTTCATGGTGTTTCCAACCTCTATATTCGTCATTCATTTTTATCACCTGTTTGGATATCTATTTTAGATATCTGAATTAGATATCTAATTCCGATATTTGAATTTTTTCACATATGATTTTGATCCAAGACTTTTTACCGATTCTGGCGAAATAATTATAATTGGATTTTCAGTTTTTAATATTGTTTAGGCCGCGCATGTGGCGTTTTTCAGGATTCATTTTAAGCATTTTTGTGAAATAACATTGTTGTTGAAGTCTCACCTCAATATTGATGGAGCCTGCCGCAAGATTAGGATCAAGTAGTAAGCATCTGTGAAAATTCATCCTTCTACGTCTTCGGAGAAGATAGTTGGACTAATTCCTTTATTAATCACCATTGCAATTTTTTTTAAGAAGGGACTGACGGGATAATGCATGCTCGTCGGTGTTTTTGTTGTGATTCTCTTGATAGTAAGACGATGAAAATCTTTCCTGATTTATGGATTCGACTTAACTCTTCTTGGAACTTGATTTCTGGGGATGACTGGATATATGTTTTCTAATGCATTGCAACTGAAGAAGGAAATGCCTTTGCTGGATGCGTATACGTTATTATATTCACGATTTCAGGAATTGTTAGGGAATCTTTCAGAGCGAATCATTTACGCCGGAACGTTTTCTTAAATAGAAAGTAATAAAGGGCTGGGTCTGCTAAGGTAATTAGACCAGCTATGAACGGCGGATATGCTGAATTTAAAGAGAGTAGACTGCCTGCAAATGGAGGAGAAACGGAGGAAAACCCGGTTCTTGTCATGGACGTAGCCCCAGACGAGGTTGCTCGCTCTGCCTCATGAACTATCCCAAGAGAGAATGATTGCCTTATCGGAACGGCACCCATCTGGGTTCCCTGTCTAAGCGCATATAAAGCAGATGTTACGATAAGGAAAGGACTGAATGCGAGCAATATGAGCGCTAACGATGAGATTAGTCTAGTCCCAACGATTGCCTTTAATTCTGTCTCCGGTCTAGTGATTCTTGGAAGAATCAACATGGTTAAGATGACAACGATATTTGAAAGACCAAATATTACTCCTATTTGACCTGACGTAAGGCCGAATCTAATGTGGAACCAAAGGGAAAATATTGGCGATATGAAACCTGATCCGACGCCATTTGGTATAGTCGGAATAGCCAGTTTTATTATATTCCTCCATGAGATTTTGGGGAGGAAATTCTTGCTTCTGACCTTTCTATCTTTAAGCCAAACAGATACAATTGCTCCGGCCAAACCGAGGACGCCTGAAAGATAGAAGAGCAAGTAAACATCTATATGAACATGTTCAAACAACTCAATTAAAAAGGAACCTCCACTGGAAGCTGCTATACCGATTACTGAGGCAATGGACAGAGTCGCAGAGAATTTTTCTCGTTTGGTAAATTCCGTTATCAGCGCAGTTTGGATCGCCCCAAATGGACCCCCCGAACCTATAGGTCCTCCCCCAGAACCCGTAAAACCTCCTATGCCACTCATCAACATTAGGATTAATGGGTTTTTCGTGCTTAAAAAAAGAAACGAAGAAACGGAAAACATTATGAATAGGCCAATCAAAGTGAACTTCCTTCCAAGCCTATCCCCCACCATTCCTAACGAGAAGCTCATCAAGGAATTAATTAGGATGGCGCCTGTTAGAATGAGACCGATCTCAAGAAATGAGTAACCTATATAGTGAAGATATAGGCTAAGTAATACGTTTAGGAATCCATAGCTAAAGCTTAGGAGAACCCTTGCGGATATGATATTAAGCAAGCTACCTCTGCCACCGTCGTTCATTTCTTTAGCACCTTGAGTTTGAATCAGATGATTATCTTTATTGTCCCAGAATGATTTTAGCTCGTAATTTTTCTATATTTTCCATAGCTAAAAATGGCCCCGATCTCTTGTTTATCCGTGATTTCATCTCTATCCTCCCCAACCAAATTAAATTTTAGCGTCTAATTTTTGGGATATTCTTACGTCTTCCGTAGAAGTGAAACGGTTAATTTGCAGGTTTACTTTGTCACAGATCTAGATCTTCAATACTTGGACCCAAAGTGCTAATTAAATTGTCTATGTCTTCCATTACTTTTTCATTATAAGACCTGACTTGTACAGCGAGAAAGTGAGTTTCATCCAATGGTCTTATAATAATGCTATGTCCGGTATTCGTCTTAACATTAACCTCTGTTAGTTTCAATCCTACATTGTTTACGAGTTCTTTTGTACCTTCATAAGTGACGCTCAGTAGGGACGCTACAGATCTGCTGATAGCCTGGACATTTTTTTTCGGCGATATTGAGCCATAGACGCTTGACACTAGTAAAAGATTGTCCACATATGGCTTTCGTGAATATTCTTCTATAATTTTGTGAACTGGCTCCTTTTTCATTACATAATACTATATTTTCTGTAAATATAAACTTTAATTAAATATAAGCATCTTATCTTAACTCAAGAAGATCCACCTCAACGCCCAAGAGCATGGAAACATATATTGACGCAAACTCAGCAATTATCGCATTTTTAAGATACCCTGGTAAGGTATCGTTTCTAAAGGGATATCCCCCTTCCCGAGATTTTGCTGCCGTCTCTCCTTCCCCGGCAAAGGAAATTACTATTGCTTTCTTATTCGCAGAGTTAGTTTGATCGACTTCCCGGAAATGCACCGCAACTGAATCAACATTTGCATTTCTTTTAAGTAAATCTACGTATCTACCTGCTAAGCCTCTAGTTCTATCATCGTAGGCGAATATTATGGGGGCCTCAACTAGCTCCATCGAAAGCTTCTTCGATGCGTTATACTGTGAAATCGAGGAAGGTAATTGCGACTCTATAAAGGACTCCAGTTCTTTCGTTGGAAAATCAAGCCCATACATTGAAAGAATGCATCCGAGAATCTCAGGCATGATGAATTTCATAGGATATCCTTTCGGAAGAGACTGGTACTCCCATCCGTTCTCTCTTGCCTCCTTTTTTATAGGTCCGCCAGCTGAAAAAAGAATTCCCTTTTTATTTGAATTTCTGATTGAGGGGACGGCTTCGTTTGACAAACCGTCGTGCGAGAAAATTATATTCTGATGATCCCCTTGTTGAACCCTGTAGTCGTTGAAGACTTCCACCGCTTCTCTCCCTAGAATGTCTTCAGCCATACGTGCTATAGAATAAAGGGGCCCCTCCGCATGAATGTGACTCTTTGCGGAAGGAATTTTTTTACAAAACATGAACCTGTTGGGAGTTTCTCTTATCCACGAAAATGGAGGGGTATCGTCTAGCTGAATAACGTACTCTTCATCCAGTAGACCAACCATATTAATTGGTAGTCTAATCTAAAATAATATGGTTGCGGCCAGAAACTTATATCTTTCATATCATTAAGGTTTGAATGGACGTCTCCGTTCTAATAACCGTAAAAAACGACAGAAGAAACATTGCACGTCTGATGGAGTCACTCAGGTCTGTTAAGGGCAGGTTTGAAATCGTCGTGGTTGATGCGTACTCAACGGATGGAACTTATGAATATCTTGAAGGTATTAAGGAGGAAATGGATCTTATTCTTTCCCGAAGGGAAGGGCGCCGTTCCGCAGGAAGAAATGAGTGTATTAGAATGTCTTCCGGCTCCAAATTTGTTTTTTTGGATTCGGATACTGAAGTTTCAGCAGACTGGGGAGAAAAATTAATTAAAAATAAAGATAAAGATATAGTGGCGGGTAAAATAATCCAGAAATCAGAAAAAAAATGGGCCGATCTTAACAGGGTTCCCATATACTTTGAAGGAAATGACGTAACGTTCCCGTCAAATAACCTAATGTACTCGAGAAGCGTCATAGAGAAAATTGGAATGTTTGATGAAAACTTTAACACGGCAGAGGACATAGACCTAAACATACGCGCTGTTAGGGCCGGCTTTAGCATATATTTTGAAAAAGAGCTGGTGGTCTATCATTATCCGAGGGTGTCTTTCCGTTCCCTTATGATGCAGAGTTATTATGACGGCGTCGGACGGAGGATAATAAGGAGAAAACACAATCTTAGAAGTAGCCTTAATCTTTCAAATCTTAGAAAACACCCATTCATAGAATCGGCCCGCTTACTTTCAGGGATGACAGGCTACCTGTTTGGTGATTTCAAGTGATCTCTTACGTAATTCCCGCTATGAACGAGGAGGCTACAATAGGCTCTGTCATAGATTCCATCAGAAGGCTCGACAAGGATGGAGAGATCATAGTCGTAGATTCTGATTCAACTGACAGAACAGCCGAGATCGCACTCTCAAAGGGTGCAATCGTCGTAAACGAAAAAATAAAGGGGTACGGATATGCGTACAAGAAAGGCTTTTCCGTGGCCAGTGGAGATATTATATGCACCCTTGACGGAGATGGCACCTATCCTGCATTCAACATAGCCTCACTTTTGGATGCGTTGAATGGGGGTGCGGATTTCGTAAGCGGTGAAAGGCTTTCCGGTGTCACGAAAGAAGCCATGAATTCTATGCACATGGCAGGAAATGTAATTCTTAAATTTCTTTGTCGAGTTCTCTTCATGGTGGACATCAAGGACAGCCAGTCCGGCATGTGGCTCTTCAAGAAGGAAATATTGCAGGATATTTTGCCTGTCGGCACTGGAATGGAATTTTCCGAGGAGATTAAGATAAGGGCTGCTGTCAAGTTCTGCTACGCTGAGGTTCCAATAAAGTATGAAAGGAGAATGGGGGAAAAGAAACTTAAGCCATGGAAGGACGGCATTAGAAACCTGTTGTTCCTCTTCAAGCTGCGCGCAGTCTCCGGCCTTAGAACAAACAGGTTCAGATGTTCTCTATCCTAGGGGCTATCAAAAACGTTACCTTTCCCTTTCCGTTCAATATCGGCGCTTCCATCCTCAGGGGATAGTCATTACCTAATGAGATCGATATTTCGTCAGTGCTTTCCAGCGCCCGGAGGAACTTCGTAAGATATTCCAGCGCAAATGAACTCTTCGCGTCCGCACTGTATATATATTCCTTCGCTTGGCTCTTCGGGACGGTCATCTCGGTGGTCTCAGAGTCTGTTTCCCCTTTGGCAAAAATTCTTACTTCATCGTTCTTCATGGAAAAAGTCACAACTTCTGAAATGCCTTCCGCTGCCTTGATTCCTTTCAAAAGTAAGGAAAGGTCTGTCACTATTTTATCTTGCGGTTCTATAGTGGGTATCTTGGGCGTAGTAAGGGTTGATGGATCTATCATAGGTATGCTGGCAGCGAGATTGCCAACCTTCATTGAGATTCTCTTCCCATCGAATTTTATGTCTATTATCTCGTCAGGCCCGGTTAGCCGGAGAAAATTCCTCATCTTTTCTATATCCAGTCCCAGGCTGTCTTCGCCATCTATGTTAAATTCCTGGAATGCGTCTCTCTTTATTTCAAGAGAAATCATTGCAACCCTCGCTGGATCCATAACCTTAGAGGAGATGCCGTCGGGCTTAAAATCCACCCTAGCCTCTTGAACTAACGTTAATATAAGGTTAAAAAATTCCCTGATAGTTTTAGCGTCAACCTTGATTTGAAGCATAATTATCAAAAGTTAAAAAATTACGACCTTTTAAGCTTTTCCTTGATTAATTCATATTTTTCCGGTTAGTAGAGTCAGTGGCTCTCAACTATTAGCTCGGAGTAACCGCACCGTCCACATGTAAGCCTGTCCTCATGTTTTGCCAGAAACACTCCCGGTCCGCACTTCGGACAGAACTTCCCCAGCCGGATAAGTTTTCCGTTTTCAACTTTGTACATTTCCCTTTTCTGCATTTTTATCTTCACCTTTTGATTTCAGACCGTTTCTGAAAAGTATAAAATCCGGTTCGAGCTTCATGGCATCCTCCTTTGAAGTGTAGATTTTAGCATACCCCTCCGTATAAGTCCTTCCAAATTTCGAATGTTGATCGTCTATGATCACAATCTCTGCCGGAACCTGGAGGTTCGCCGAAAGTTGTTCCTTTGCCTTTTGCCTACTCGGGGTCGGATCACCCGGATGCACGATCCTATACCTAACCTCGCTTCTGTTTAGAAGCTTGTTTTCTCTTCTCTCAATTATCTCAATCTTCATCTGCTTCACTCCTCATAGCTAATATTAAATCAGTTACATTTTTCCTCAGGCTTTCACCTACCTCATATACTGCGATACCCTTATCAGGGACTCCATAAATAACTATCGCCCCTTCAGGTGCCAAAAGTATTGCAGGAATGGACGCAAGATCTTCCTCACCCTCAACTTCAATTATGGTGTTCCCCTTAGATCGTAAGGCCTCGTCAATTGAATTCCACATCTCTACAGATATACAACCTGAAGGGTTTCTGACCTTTACGTTTCTTTCCCATTTTGAGGGAAGCGGGACAATCTGTTCATTTCTCTTAGTTTTGAAATCAACCACGGCGACCTTGGGCGTTATCCTATATTTCAATGCGGTAGAGGTGACTACGTCACCCACTGTTATCAGTACCTTTGTAAACAGGAATTCTATTTGCGATTCCTTTGTGATCAAAACATCTGGAGCCTTTGAGAGCTGTTCTCTGTACTTTTCAGGTATTGTCAGATCCTTATCGAACTTTAATTGCATACTCGCCCTGGGTCGTTATCCCTGCCCTCTTTGCTATTAGTGATTTCTCAGGATTTAATATGAACATATACCCCTTCCATTCAAGCACTGTTTCTCCGCCGCACTTTTCGCATTTTGAATTTTCCGTAATGCTCTTGCAATTTCTGCATGCCCTTATTTTTATCATTTAGCCTCACCCTTTAGCCAGGATATTTTCCCTAGGAAATTCTGCCTCATTGTGAGGCCAATCTTGCTCTCTTCGATGTTCGTATCGGAAAGCGATAAGGCAACTATTCTGGCCCTGACGTAATCCCCATTCTTGAGGTCTCTCTTCGTGTCCTTTCCGATCATCCTCTTATTGTCTTCGTCAACTTCTATCCTATCGTCCAAAACCTGACTTACGTGGAGAAGGCCTTCCACTGGGCCAAGACTCACGAAGGCTCCAAATTTTTTCACATCTACAATATCCCCTTCCACGACCTCCTGTAGCGTGGGTTGGAAGGCAAGAACGGTAAGTTTAATGTTCTGGTAAACGCCTCCATCCCCATGAACGACTCTCCCCTCGCCCTCTAGCTTAACGTCAAGGACCAGGAGATTAATGTATCTTCTATCGTTTTGGTCCCTCACGAGATTCCTGTCCAGCATGCCAACCTTACCTTCAACGTTGCCTATTGCCGTTGCTATCGCAGTCTTTTCGTAATCGGTTCCAAGATTTTCCGGGGGAATCCTGACGGTATCAGTCATTTCCAATATGAAGTACATGGGCTCCTCTTATAGAGACTGGATGTGTCCTGAGTATATATCTTTTTCAAGGTTTCTCAATCTGATATACCCTCCTTTGGATCAGCAAGTCATTTGTTGAGCATGTTCTCAATGGAGAAAACCTTGGCTATTTCCTCTTCCGTAAGGATTTTCTTCTGCCGCAGAAGCTCTATCAAAGGCACTTTCTTCTCTTTCGATTCCTTCACAAGTTCTGCTGTCCTTTCATAGCCTATTATTGGGTTTAGAAGAAGGGCCGTCCCTGGCGAGTTGATCAAAACGTTATAGGCCTGATCTTTGTTCACTTTTATGCCGTTAAGCGTTTTTGTCTTCACTATGTCCATTGAAACAGTTAGGACATCAAGTGCCTCCATCAGAGCTGTATATATTACCGGAACGAAGACGTTTATTTCCATCTCCCCCTGCGTAGATGCATCGTTGACAGTTTGGGCCAGCCCCCTGACGTAAAGGGCACTCATGGTTACTGCCTCGAAGATGCTGGGATTGACTTTTCCCGGCATTATTGAGGACCCAGGCTGAACTGCTGGCAGCACTATTTCATTGAATCCTGCGATTGGGCCCGAATTCATTAGTCTGAAATCTCTCGAAATCTTGATAATTGACGCGGAAAGATTCGATAATAATGTTCCAACAAGGTTGAAATCGGAGGTAAACTGCATTACTGACATGAGATTCTCAGCGGGGACGAAATTTTCCTTGAAATGTTCATTAATTTTTTCGTATAATATCTGCCTAACTTTTACCGGGAAATTGGCACCGGTACCTACTGCGGTACCTCCCAGGTTGAGTCTTCTGAGCCTATTCATGACAAAATCTGCCTGGACTACGAATGATCTAAGCTCATCTGCGTACGCTTTAAATTCCCCTCCGAATGTTACTGCAGATGCATCCTGGAGGTGCGTTCTGCCTGTTTTAATGCTCATTTCGTGTTCCTTTGAGAGTTGATCCAGTTTCTCTATTACGCCGTTCAATTCATTGAGAAACTCCTTCAACGAAAACAGAAGCGTAATCCTCACCGCTGCAGGGAAAACATCGTTTGTTGATTGACCGATGTTAATGTGGTTGTGCGGGCTAATTATGTCGTGGCTTCCTAGAGGTTTACCGAGAATTTGCAATGCTTTGTTTGCAATTACCTCGTTGACATTCATATTTGTCGATGTGCCAGCTCCAGCCTGTATATACCTCAAAGGAAAATCCTCTTCATTCTTTTCCTTTAGCAGAGCATCTGCTGCCTTTATGATGGTTTCACCGATGTCTTTCGGGATCGTCCCAACTGACATGAACGCTCCTACGTAGGATCTTTTGATTCCAATAAGGGCATCTATTATTCTCTTGTCCATTTGCCTCTTGTATGGAAAATTGGCTAATGCCCTGGCAGTTTCAGGGCCATAAAGTCTCCCGTCCGGGATTTCAACTTCACCTAAAGAATCTCTCTCTATTCTCGACATAACTGTTAATCGAGATTTCATATTTAATTAATTTCGGGGGTTGCTTTTCTATTTCAGGATCCTTGAAACAAGAGCATTAAGCTCCTCTCTGGAAGCCTTGTGCGATCTAGAAAACCACCATCTTTGAAACTGAGCATCATCTTCTTCTCTCCTTGGAAGAACGTGAAGGTGGAAATGATAAATGGTCTGACCGGCGGATTTGCCGGTCGAGTGAACTATGTTGATTCCATCTGCGTCCAGGTTTTTCATCAGCATCTCGCTGACTATTTTGGCTGCTTCTATAGTTCCGTCCAATGATTCCTTGTCCACGTCAGTTATATCTGAAAAATGTTTGTTGGGAACGATCAACACGTGTCCTTCGAATAATGGATGGATGTCTAGGAAGGCGGATACAACGTTATTTCTATATATGAAAGTCGCATCTTCCTTGCCTCTGATAATTCTGCAGAATACGCAGCTCTCAACGTAATATTGATCTGTCAATAGCACTATATCGCCTATGGCATAATATCTTTTTTCAATGAACTTTTTAATTTGCTTGGGGCGCAACAACATGCTTAAGCCAAACGATCAATGACTACTCATGGATCGCTTGAATCCCCTCACAAGAGAGGAGGAATTTGTAATTCTCTATGGCGGAACCGAGAGGCCATTTACGGGCGAATATTACAATCATTTTGAAAAGGGTACTTACGTTTGCAAGAGGTGCGGACAGCCCCTTTACAGGTCAGAAAGTAAATTCGAGGCAGGATGCGGATGGCCAAGCTTCGATGACTTTATACCGGGATCAGTAAAACAGCTTTTGGACAAGGACAAAAGGAGGACTGAAATCAGATGTTCCAAATGCGATGCCCACCTTGGTCATATTTTTTACGGTGAGGGATTTACACCGAAAAACGCAAGGCACTGCGTAAACTCTATATCTCTTCGTTTTTTGCCAGATGAAATAAAATGAAGAGTATCGTATTGGGAGCTGGATGCTTCTGGTGTACTGAAGCAATTTATTCTCAGATTCGCGGGGTCATTTCAACTACACCAGGATTCTCTGGTGGTACCGTTCCAAATCCAAGTTACCAAAGGGTCTGCGAAGGCGACACGGGACACATAGAAGTTGTGAAGATTGATTACGATGATCGGGTCATCTCGTTGGAGCGTCTTCTTGAAATATTCTTCAATATTCACGATCCAACATCTTTGGACAGACAGGGAGAAGACGTGGGTTATCAGTACAGGTCAGTCATATTCTACGGAAACGAATCTGATCTCGAAACTATACAAAATGCGATTGCAAAAGCTCAAAAGAACTTCGCGAGAAAGATAGTGACAGAGATCAGAAAGCTGGATGCTTTTTATCCTGCGGAGGAGTATCACAAGGATTATTTCAAGAGGAATCCGGAGAAGGCATACTGTCGCCTTGTAATATCTCCAAAGGTCAAAAAGGCAAAGGTGGAATTCCCGGAATTTTCTACGAGCTAAGAGGATCCTTATTGGGGCATTGGCTTTACCTGTTTTCCAATCTTTCTCAATATACTTCTTTCGAATATCACCTTCATATAAAGGGCATCGTGTTCGAGCAACGGCGAAAATGATATTATGGTCATTTCATCATCAAAATCAGCAATAGCATCAGCAAATGGCTCGAACTTCAGGTTTCCCTTCTTTATTGGCGTTATCCTGTATTCGTTCTGATCTATGAATTCTACACCAGCAAATTCGAAATACATGGGCCTTCCTTTCCTCTTCGTATCAGAGATTATTTCTGCGAAGTCATCGTGCTCAAGAACAGGGCCGTTATTTATGGAATAGTAATGAGCTATGTTCGTGATCGAGCTCAGCCCCTTGACTTTGCTGATTAGAAAGTCAATCTCGTCCTCCATTCCCAGTACCTCCTTCTTTCCTGAATTCTCGATACAAAGCCTTGGCTTCAGGTTTAGCTTTCCCATAGTATCTATTATATGTTTCAGGGACGAGGCGGTCGTACTAAGGTCTTTTTTTCTCTGACCTGACGCCAAACCAAGGTGCGTTATTACATATTCAGTGTCAAGTGCGTCAGCCAAAACCGCGCCCCAGATCGTATGCTGCGTAGAGTCAAATATCATCTTTTCATCGTTGGAGAAATCTACGTAGTAGGGAGTATGCATAGATATCTTGACGTCAAGTTCTTTTGCGATATCCCTGGCAAGGGATATTTCTCTGTAATCTCTTGCCATGCTCCAGAAGAGTTCCGTACCTATGTCGTCCTCCTCTATTTCCTTATTTATTCCTACTGATGCATAATTGCCGTTTTCGTCGCTTCGCAGTAGATCCACCAAAAGAATGTCGTCAAGGTCCTTGGGCTTCATACCAACAAAATCCCTAAGCTCCCTTTCCTGCGTGCTTATTCTAAATAGTTGGATTTCCAAATAATTGAGGCCTAGCTGGAATGTGTTTTCGATCGCATCTTTGACCGTTCTTCCCTTAGAACCTAAAGGTATGCCTGCAATTCCAAATCTGTACATTCCCTTAACGTTATATAATGAAGGTAATAAAACCTTGTGAGAATATTAAGCTTCCTCATCAGTCTTCAAGATTCATGCTGCCCTTATTCTAAGAAAGGCCTTATGTTCTCTTTCACAAGCTGCAAGTCATCGTTGCTGACAACTTTTCTTCTCTTAGCGATCTCCTCCAGCATGTTTGAATATGTTTCGTCGTATCTAGGAATTACATGAATGTGGAAGTGAAAGATCGTCTGTCCAGCGTGGTAGCCGTTATTCTGTATGATGTTTATTCCTAAGGGATTGAACGACTTCTGTAAGGCGACTGTGATCTTCTTTGCAACCAGCATTGCTTCCTTAACTGTTGTGTCATCCGCATCCATAATGTTTGTGAAATGCGCGTTTGAAATAACAAGAGCATGCCCCTTCCCTACGGGCCTATAATCGAGAAAAGAGGTGACTCTTTCAGTCTTATATAAAACTACGGCTTCCAGCTCTCCACCTGCTATTTTGCAAAATGGGCAATCTGTCATCTCAACTGAATGACATCTACATTAAATTCTTTAATTGTTTGCCTTCCTTGTCGCAAAATACAGCAACGGTATCATTGCAATTCCCATTGCTCCCAGCAACATCCAGCCTGCACGGTTGTTCACTCTGTCCGTAAGAAATGTGAAAAAATAAGGAGAGACTGATCCTATCGCAAGACTGATACCATTTACAAATGCGAGGACGAATGGAATCATCGGTTTATCGGTTATGAATCTGACTGACTCTATGTATAGAACTGTGAAACCTGAAACAAGGAAGAATCCTGCTACAGAACTGAATATCAGCATGGAAGGAAAATTATTCGCGACTGAGATCAGTCCAAATGACAACCCGGTGATAACAAGAACAAAATAAGCGAACCAGGTTCTATGTCTTCTGCTTGAGAGTATTCTTCCCCCCACTACCCCGCCTAGAAAGCCAAGCAAGAGAAAAAGACCATCTATGAGTCCAGCCTGTGACTTAGGCAGTCTGAGGTAGTTCTCTGCGTAGAATACGAGAAACTGACCTCCAACCGTTTCAGCGAACATTGAAACTATGGTTGCGATAGGTAAAATCCAGAGGATTTTATCCTTCAGCACGTCGAAGATCTTGCTTGCCAGCTGTCTGCCCTCAGTTCTTTCTTCCCTCACCTCTCCGAGGGCCATGGCATTTTCTATTGCCCCAGCTACAACCAGTGCGCCGCCCAAAACTAACCCAAGTCTCCAACCTATTGCTTTGTCAACGAATACCCATCCAAAAGCGCCTATCCCACCGCCAAGATTGAAAGCACCGTTGTAGAGACCTACTTGGAAGCTATATGTTTCTGGTGGCGATATCTCTTTTAATACAGTTAGGCCGGGAGAAAAAAACAGGGCAGAACCAGACCCAGCTAGGAATCTTGCAGCTGCAAGTTCAGGAAATGTCATCGACATCCCCGAAAGAATTCCCCCTATGCCCAGAATAGTTAAACCGAGAAAAGCAACCCTCTTTGCGCCAATGCGAGCTGCCATGGCTCCACCTAAAAGCTGAAAAACTGCCAACCCCAAGTAGAAGAATGTGGTTATTATTCCTAGATCAACGACTTTAAGCCTTAAGTCGCTTGAAATGTATATCAGGCCTGGGGCTATATCGAACCAATTTAATGCGTATAGGGCTCTTGAAACAATCACAGAATATGCTTTTAATGCGTAACCCACTTGTGTTCCTTTCCCGAATAATTACAATAGAAAATGTTTTGCGATTTTTCAGTTGAAGGGGGGGGCAACTGGAATAATGGTGCCATAGGAGATGAAGTGGCTGGAAAATCGTATTAATGAAAGCTCCGTACAAAATTGGATGTCCAATGAATCTCCCTGAAAGGAGAAGAGGCTGAGCATCAGTCCTCTTGATCTTGCTGGTTGGTGGGTATGCATTTTAAAAGGGGCGTTCTTTTCCCAGCATGAAAGGAGGATGGTCTCTTTGCTTCAGTTGTGATCGTTCTTGCTGAACATTACCGCAGGGAGCTCAAAAGCTTAACCATTGCCTTGATTCTGTAGACGTTTCTTATCGGATCCAAAATGCTAAAAGCTCATCAAGGCAGGATTTCCAAAATAAAACTGGCTAACCTGCTATTCATGGCGTTTTCTTAAACTTTTAAATGCTTAAACTTCTACAAGCTGTAGCTCAAGCATCTTAAATGTACATTTGCGTACATGAAAATAATGGATTTAGATGCGCTTAAATCTTGCAGTTTATGGCAAAAATCTTTTAATTATGAAGAACTTATATATTTGATCGTATATGAAACTAATGACAGAGAAAAATTTGAATGATGCATATTGTGGGGAAAGCAAAGCGGCAATGAAATACATGATCTACTCTGACGTGGCTGAGAAGAACGGTTTTCCAAACGTTGCAAAGCTGTTCCGCGCAATCTCGTACGCCGAAACGGTACACGCTACAAATCATTACAGGAATCTCGGAATGATAAAGGGTACGAGCGACAATCTAGAGGATGCCATAGCGGGAGAGCATTACGAGGTAACAGAGATGTATCCGGTATTTAATGAGGTTGCAAAATTCCAAAAAGAAGCAGGCGCGGAAACGTCAACAAGGTACGCGCTAGAAGCTGAAAAGATTCATGAAAGCCTCTATAAGGAAGCACTTGAAAGCGTCAACAGGAAGAATGACATTCCGTCAAAGGATATATATATCTGCCCCGTCTGCGGATACACCGTTGTCGGAAAACCACCTGAAAAGTGCCCTGTCTGTGGAACAAGCGGAGCCAAGTTCAAGAAGTTTTAACCGTTATTTTTATTCTTTAAATTTTCATCTTCGAGAATCAGCTCGTTGATGAGATCTCCAACCTTCCAGTTTATGCTTGAATCAGTTGTCATGGCCACTATTGTATCTTCGTATACGCCAGCCTCTTTCATACATTTGAGTAGCTTCAGATACTCATCCCTTTTGAACTCATGCAGGATCATTACCTTGGTCATCCAAAACGCCATTGTGAAAATGAGCGCGTATTGATATATTTTTCATTATCGTTATCTACCAGTATAATTATACCTTTATATGGAGCGTATTAGTAAGAGGGTCTCCGAATACCTTTCGTCTAATCCTTGTGCAATAAGTGCATTGCAGTCTGGCATAGTCAATTATTCATCACTGACGAGATTTCTGATGAAGGAATTGAAAACACACAATTTCAACGCCATTCTCGCGGCCCTTAAGAGGTATCCGGAACAGAATCCTTCACTTGAATCTTCATACAGGTTAGCGCTCAAGGAATCACGTATAGAGGCCTACTACTCGATGAGCAATGTAACTATACGCAATTCAGTTGAAAATTTGTCTAAGGCCCTCGCAATATACAATGAAATTTTTTCGTCAGGCGGAAAAATAAGGATAGTGCAGGGAAGTCAGGGGATAGTTGTTGTAGTGGACAAGAAAAACGCGGAGTTCCTCAGATCAAAATTTCAGGAATCTGAGATACTTTCCTTCAGGGATGCACTTGGCGAACTGGTGGTCATCTCTCCGCTGATCATTGAAAATCTGAGAGGATATGTCGCATATATTTCCACTGCTTTGGCAGTTAACGGAGTTAATGTCTATCAGGTGGCAGCTTTCTATAACGACATCACTTACATCATGGACGAAAAATATATGACAACTGCAATTTCCGTTTTGTCTAAGATGACTTCTGGAGGTAATCAGGATTAGGGGCTACAATACTACATACTCCCCTTCCACAATGAACGTCTATTTCCAGATTTAGGTCCTTTTTTATCGATACAACTTCTAGTTTCTTGCCCATGAGTTTTCCGGCTATGCATATGGTCTTACCTTTGTTCTCAAGGACGTCAACGGTTGAGAATGTTGTTACAGGAGAAAAGTAAGGGTAGGTCAGAGAAAAAAAGATGCCGGCAACAAGGTTCAGAATGACGTAAGAAAAAGGCGTCAAAGGATATAGCCTGAACGAAAAGGGTCCTATGATGGCGGTTATGATTGAAATCAAATATGTCATTATTCCTGGAGTAAGGCCTTCAACGGAAGAAACAGGCATGTTCCTGTAAATCTTCTTGTAGCTTCTCCTATATCTGCGCAGAATGAGTGCTCTCAGGAATAACACCGTAATTATAGACACAACCAAAGCGGTTATCCCTGGGAAGACGTCCATGTTCCAATCTCCAGTTCTAACGCACAGCTTTGGCAGATATCTCCGGGTGTCGGCGATCCACAGATTCTGCATCTCCCTAGTTTTTTTGCTTCCTTCTGAGAGAGCAGGGATTTTATTTGGTCGTACGAGTTCAGTAGGGCAAATTTAGTGCCAGGTGTCCTTTCTTCCCAGACGTCTATCGAATCCCTGAATTCATTTCTTATAGCAAAATGGGCATATGGGCATTCAGCATGGGAAAACTCAATCTTCTGAAGTATTGCATAGAGGAGGGCTTCCTTTTCAGGAATTTTTCTGAGAGGTTGAAGTCTAGGCACTAAGCCTTCCTTTACTGAAAAGTGTGGGCCCATTCTAGAAAGACGGTCCAAGTCTCCCCTGACCATGTTCATTACAAACGATTGAACGGTATCGTCTAGGTTCAGGCCCGTAACAACGTAATCCACATTTTCGTCTATCGCTCCGATATTTATCATCTTCCTCCTAAAAACACCGCAATAACTGCAGGGCAGCATTTTTCTGCCCGTGGATATTTCGTCCATTGTAATTCCGTAAAAATCGGACATCTTTACTATTATGTGCTCTACATCCAGCCTTTTGGTGAGGGATCTGGCAGCCTCTATGGTTTGCGGCCTGTACCCGTTTATTCCCTCATCGATTGTAATTGCAACGAGGCTTACGTTTTTCATCCTTCCGAAAACCCTTTTAGTCTCGAATAGAGCTACTGAACTGTCCTTCCCTCCAGACAAAGCCACTCCAATTCTCGTAGGTTTCCTTATTTTTATTTCGTTTCTGAATTCAAGGTTTACCCTCTTTTGGAAAAAACGAATGAAGTGTTTCTCGCAAAGATGAGTTCCGTTGTATCTTAGGTGGACGACTGCCGTGTTGTTGCAGAAAGAACATTGCATAAAGCTTGTAGTGAAAAAAATTATAAAAGCCTTTATTATTATTAGATATGGAAGATTTTGACAAAGAACTAACGGAGATATCAAAATATTTTGAGACCTTCGCAATGACAGACTATGAGCTGAGGGGGTTCCTAGCACTTGTGCTCTTGGGAGCAAGTACCCCTGACACAATAGCACTTACAGCTAAAATACCAAGAACGTCGACATACAAAGTCCTTGAAAAACTTGAGGAAAGAGGATTTATAACTTCACTGGAGGGCCGTCCTAAAGTATTCAAGGCAAAGAACGTCTATGAGATAAGGAAAACCTTCTCCAAGAATCTTGATGATCTGTTTGAAAAATTGACAGACCTCAGTGAGAAGCTTACGGAACAGGGCCTGCCACAGCTCATATACACGATATATGGGAGGGAAAAGGTGCTTGAAAAGATGAAGGAGCTGCTGAATTCAGCAGAAAAGTTTGCGGCCATATCCACGCCGAAGCTGAGGGAGCTCAGGCAGGAACTTGGAAAGGAAATTGAATCTGCCATAACCAGAAGTGTTGTCGTTTCCATAGTGGCGCCTGACAATCAAAGGGTACCACAGGGAACGAGGATATTTAGAAACAACTCCCTGATCGCTACTGACATGGTCGCCGACGGTACCAAGGCCCTAATCGCGGCACCTGATTTATCAGCCTGCGGCTATACAGACAATCCTCTCCTCGCTGACCACATAAACAGTTACATAGATATGCTGATGAACAAGAAGTGAGATGCCTGACCTTGAGGATTCACGTAATCGACAACGGCGGTCAGTGGACTCACAGGGAATGGAGGGTTCTCAGAGACCTAGGTATCGAATGCGAAATTAAGAGCAACGACTCCGAAGTTGCTGCATTGGAAGATGCTGACGGCCTCGTGCTATCTGGCGGATCTCCATCATTAGTAGAAGATGGATTCAATCTCGGCAGAACTTCAGATTATCTCGAGAAATTGAATATTCCTATTCTTGGGATTTGCGCCGGCGCACAGTTTATGGGTAGATTTTATGGGTCTAAGGTAAAGCCTGCATCTCGGCCAGAATTTGGTCCTGTTACCATAGAGGTGTTAAGTGAAGATACTATTCTAAGCGGTTTTCCGGCCTCGTTCGTGGCGTGGGAGAGCCACAACGACGAGATTGAATCAGTTCCCACTGGTTTTGTTCTTCTAGCATCATCGAAAACGTGCAAGGTACAGGCGATGTGCAATGAGACGCTTGCAAGATATGCAGTGCAGTTCCATCCCGAGGTTGAGCATACAGAGCGCGGGAGGGATTTATTCAGGAATTTTATTGGGGTATGTGCCCAGAGATGAACTCCCTGACCTTCGACCTGAATTGTTCAAGTGATGAGTCGTTGCATATGTAGTAGTCTGCAGTAGCCAAGACGTTGCCTATACCCCAATTCAGTTCCCTCGCCTCCCTTGAATTGAACTGTTCCATGTTGTGCGGATCGTCGCCCCTTCCTCTTATCAGCAGCCTCCTGTATCTATTTTCCCTTCCTGACGCGATCCCCACAACCAAACCTACCTCCATATCTTTCCTGAATCTCTCAATCTCTTCGGTATTTCTTATTCCCTCTATAACGACAAAATTGCTCCTTATTCTGGTGATGGTCCTCTTGGCCCAGACGTCCATCCCACTCTTTTCCCTCTCACGAGAAGCTACTTCTCCACTCTTCGATATTTCTAGGCCTTGGGACTCAGTATATTCCCTTACAATGTCTCCCATGTTAATTACCTCAACTCCTATTTCTCTCGCAACATTGGCAAACTCATCTTTTCCGGAACCAGGCATTCCAATAACAAGGATAGCTTTAGCTTTCACAACACTCTATCATCCGCTAAATTTATACATTTAGGAGACGGGAAGGGATTTTTGTAGCGGTTTAACGTCTTTTAATTGGGAGATAAGTTCGTCCTTCATCAGCAGATCCTTAAGGTGCTGTTGATCGTAATTAAGCATTATTGTAGTCGTCCTTCCATATCGTCCGAAGCTCATCACCTCAGAATTGAGAAGTCCTAGGCTGCTAAGCTCATTGACAATATCCGCAATTCTTCTTTGGGTGAGGTTGGAAATTCCCAACCTTTCACAGACCCTTATGTAGAGATCGTAGAGCTCGCCCGTCGTTGATTTACCGCCATTCCTAATTTCATTTATAAGCGTGGCGGAAAACAGAACAAGTTTGCTATGAAGCGGAAGCGTAGCCACAGTGTCGGCAACGACGTCCCTTTCAAGTTTGCTTTTAGCACTGTATATTATCTCCTCAGTAATTCTCTTGTCGTCGCTCATCTCAACTAGCTCTACCGCGACTTTTAGAAGGTCTATAGCCCTCCTGGCATCACCGTGCTCCTGTGCCGCAAGGGCCGCGCATACCTTAAGTGCTGAATCCTCTATCGAATCCGATATTCCCGCATATATCACCCTGTCCTCTAGTATGTCGTATATCTGGGAAGCATTGTAAGGGTTGAATACTATGGTCTCTTCCACAAGGCGACTCTTCACCCTTGGGTCTAGATATTCCGTGAATCTTAGGTCGTTGCTTATACCTATTAATGAAACTCTCGATTTGTCGAGTTCCTCGTTCATGCGAAGTAGCTGATAGAGCACTCCGTCGCCGTTTCTTTTTACTAGCCTGTCTACCTCGTCAAGGGAAATTATAACGATTCCGTTGAGTCCATTGATCTTTTCTAGGACCACGTTGTATAATCTGTCAAGTGGCCATCCCGTGAATGGGAGTTTCTCCTCCCAGTCATTCCTTATGCCCTCGCCCACCGCCAGGAGTACGCCGTAAGAATTATCGATTACGCCGCAGTTGATGTCCACGATTTTGACGTTTGTCCTTATCGAAGACTCTGTTGCCTTTCTCATTTCGTTTTCAACAAATCTTACAACGCTTGTTTTGCCTACTCCGGGTTTTCCGAATATTATTGCGTTTGAGGGTCTATTTCCAGCTAGTGAGGGGGAAAGGATCCTGGCAAGCTGATCTGTTTCCTGTTCCCTGTGGGGCAGCCTTTCTGGCAGGAATCCTGGTTCGAGTGCTTTCCTCTCCCCTGTTACTATGGAGCCTGAATTCACAAATTTATCAAATATATTCCTAGATACTTTTTCCATATTTACTAGCATCAAGATTCTTCTTAATTAAAACCGTTTCTTATCAACTATTTTACCAAAAGGATAATATATTGTCCACGCCAATGTACCCCCCTTGATTTCCACTGGAAGTTTTTCAGTTAAATTACTCAACGGGCGTCTCGTTTCCACTGGAACTATAAATGTCTTCCATTCCGCTACCCCTGTTTTCTAGAGTGTCTATTATTTTTTCAGTCTCGCCCACTAGATAAAGCGAGCCTGTAACGATCACGTCCTCCTTGCTGTTGTATGCCTCAGAAATGGCCTCAAAGGGTCTCTCCCGTATTTCTATGTCATTGAAGAAAAGTGAGGCCTCTTTTTTGAGAATCGATGCGTCCTTCCTCCTTTCTGGCTCGTTTGGCTCGGTTATGATAATCTTCGAGGATACCTCTGATAGATTTTGAAGAATGTTGAAGCTGTTCTTGTCCTTCAATACTCCAAGCACTATCAGCGGATCTTTTATTCCGTAAAGCTTCACGTTGTTAGCAAGAACCCTTGTTGCCTCAGAGTTATGAGCCCCGTCTAGAATAAACAGAGGCTTTTTTCTTCTGATCTCAAATCTTCCGGGGACTCTAGTCTCGGAGATGCCCTTCAATACGTCCTCCTTCTTTGGTGCAAAATTAATAGACTCGGCCGAAAGTATGGCAGCAATAGAGTTATTGACTTGATGCATTCCCAATGCTTTTAAGACCACGTCGTAGCCGTCGACTTCGGTCTCCAGATGAAAACTTGTGCCATTCAGGGAGTAAGATAGATTGCTAATTTTGCAATTTTCCGTCTCCTTTATTGGTGAATTGTTTTCCTTTGCTATGTTAACTAATATTTTCTTTGCCTGATCCGGAACTTTTCCTATTACCACGGGCCGATTTTTCTTTATTATCCCACCCTTTTCTCTCGCAATGTCCTCTATGCTACCTCCCAGTCTGTCGGCGTGTTCTAACGATATGCTAGTTATCACGGACACCTCGGGCAGGACAATGTTCGTTGAGTCTAATTTGCCTCCAAGGCCTACCTCAATAGAGGCGAACTGCACACCCAACTCTCTGAAATAATCAAAAGCCATTACCGTAGTGTACTCAAAGAACGTTAGTTGAACCTCTTCCCCATAAAAATTTATTTTAGTCGGATGTTTTTCCACGAATTCACGTATAAATACTGAGGGTATCTGTTCCCCATCTACAATGATCCTCTCGTTGAATCTCCTGAGGTGCGGAGAGGTGTATATTCCACACTTTAGCTTCCTCCGGAAGATGTTATAAATGAACGAGGTGGTGGAGCCCTTGCCGTTAGATCCGGTTATATGTGCGCTCCTGAATGATTTATGGGGATCTCCAAGCATGGCGGAAAAAGTGGCTGTGGGACCCAGGCCAAGTTTGATGCCGAATCTTGAAAGCGAAAATAGGTACTCTTCCCAATCCATTGGGCAGTTAGATATTACTGAATAAAAAATTTATTGACAAACACATATGAGGTTATGAACCATATTAGGGTAATCTTCGTAGAACCAAAGAACCCTGGAAATTTAGGTGCAATTGCAAGGATAATGAAAAACTTTGATGTGGAAGACCTAGTCATAGTCAATGCTCATCGGATACCCAGTGAGGACATCTTCAGGTCTATGAAAGGTTACGAAGTTCTCAAGAAAGCAAAAATGGTAAGCTCCCTTTATGAAGCTTCTATTGGGCTGACATACCTGATCGGTACATCGGACGTAAAAGGCGATTCTCCAAAGACGGTCAGGAGAAAATACGTTACGCCACGGCAATTCAGAGTAATGCTTTCAAACATAAGTGGAAGCATAGGCATAGTGTTGGGGCGGGAAGACATAGGCTTAACAAACGAGGAACTGTCCATGTGTGATTTCTTCGTTCACATCCCTGCATCTTCAAGCTATCCGACCTTGAATGTTTCGAGCGCTGCAGCAATAATACTTTACGAACTATTCAGGGTTGAGAATAAGACTAATAAGCAATTGGCGTCTAGGGAGAATATAGATGCACTCGTATCTAAATTTAGGCAGAATCTGGAGGCCAACGGCTACCCGAAGCATCGCATAGAAAAAACAAGCTTAATATTCAAAAGAATACTCACAAGATCTTTGTTGTCTGATTATGAACACAGAGTCCTCATGGGGGCAATCGGATGCAGGCGGTAATTTTTTGTCGCTCCTTCTTGTTTAGGGAGAAGCGAAAGATCCAATCACTCCCCCTGATCAATTTGGCGATTTCAGCCTGAATTGAACTGGTTATATTTGCGCGGGTAGGGTTAAATCGTGATATAAAACGTTAAATGGGCTACCCTTTCTCTTGATTTTCCTTTAATTGACTATGCAAAGAGTAAGAGCCGTGATTTTTAGGACGATACCGAGGGATTAAAACCAAGAACACCCTTAGACCCCGTGGCGTATCCGCCGGTGATCATTGCTGCCTCTGGAACAAGCTTGAAAATGAGTGTCTGAACGTACGAGTCTATTCTGTCCATTGCCTCCTTCCAGGATTTTTCAAGCATCGCGGAGGCAAAATTTTCATTCTCTACGACATCGCAAGAAGCCACCATCCTTTTGACGCCCCTCAGCGTGTTCTCAGCTCTGATCTTTCTCTCTTCTGATTCAGAGTTGAATGGCATTATCGCTATTAGAAATATTTTCTTTCCCTTGGTGGCGAGAGCATTGCAGACTGACGGAAGAACTGAAGAGGAGAACTCGCCGGCGGGCGAGGTTATTATAATGACTTCTTCCTTGCTCCCAACATCCAGTTTCTCTAGAGCTTTGTCAGGAGAGGATATCGTAGAGGAATCTAATAGGGTGGCATGGGGGATATTTATTGATTTTGTTATATTTATACCTGCACCTCCTATTCCTATAATGGCTACTTTGTCTGACATATTAATGACATTGATATGACACTACTTATATCTTTTGGTCCTTGAACGTATAACTACTCACTGTATCCTACGAATCGCACTAACTTTCATTAAGAGAACCTTTGGAGGAACCTTGAAGAAATACTCATTTTCTACACCACCGCCGTAACCTCGGCCAAGTTTCTTCTTACCGATGAATCCTGAAAGCTCTAGGGAGTTGACAAACTTGTACAGCTTAGAATCCGAAATGTCAGGCCTAAGTTTCTTGATTTCTATGCTTCTGAATGTGGGCCTCTCACCCAGTTCGTTTAAAACGTCTTCAAGCATTTCTATATCGTCCTGTTCCAGATTTGCTAACGAACTGTCCTCTAAAGGCGGAGAAAATTCCCTGTATGCTTCCAGGACTACATTTTCGTCCAAATAGGTGCCCCGGGCCTCCGCCATCAGGGATGAGCTCTTAAGCAGTTCAATTGCAGTTCTTGCGCTGCCGCTATTTTCGACAAGATAAGAAATTCTGTCAAGAGCGTCTGATGCGTAGGAGCCATCATAAAGGCCCGCCTCTGCTCTTTCTTTGATTATGCTAAGAAGCTCTTCCCTTGAATACTCCCTTAACGTTATTCTGTTGTATTTTCCGAGGCCTGAAATAGTGCTATTATCCAAAAACATTTCTGGCTCTTCTATAGTTAAAAGAACTAGATTTAGATTTGGGCCTCCAAGTTCATTGCTTCTAGAGAGGATATAAACGATCTGCGCATGAACCTTTCTTAATGAGTGTGCCTCGTCAAGTATTATCATAGACTTGTTAGGCAGCTCTTTTAGCAGAAGCTTGAAGAGATAATCCGTGGAAACATTCTGGTATTCGTATGACCTACCTGTTAGCAAGTTAAGAACGTGCGTTACGATCGACCTGTCTGTGGAATTGACGTAACAGTTTACGTAAATCCCGTTCAATTCAGGGAGCTGCTTCACCAAATACTTTCCGAGGAGAGTCTTCCCTACGCCAGGATTCCCTCTAACGATGAATATTGAAGAATCGCTTAGGTGCATCAAGTTCACGATTCTTGAGACATATTGCTCTCTGCCAACAAACTTTGAGGGTATGTAGTCTTGAGAAAATACGGACTGATTAGATATGACCTTCATTTTCATACTTCAAACAAAAATTAATTATAAAGCCTACTATGAAGGGGTATGGAATTTATAACGCTAGGGAAATCTGATCTAAAGGTGTCTGTGATCGGTTTAGGAGCCTGGCAGGCTGGCGCGAAGGGCTGGGGGAAGATTGTAGATTCCGACGTAAAGGATGCAATTTTGACTTCTGTAGAACTAGGCTTAAATTTCATAGATACTGCTGAAGTTTATGGCGACGGACATTCCGAAGAGGTTATAGGGCAGGTTATAAAAGATTTCAGAGACGAAATCGTCATTGCGACAAAGGTTTCCGGTAACCACCTGAAGCCGGACCACATAGAAAGGGCG
Source organism: Thermoplasmatales archaeon (assembly GCA_038729485.1). Lineage (GTDB taxonomy): Archaea > Thermoplasmatota > Thermoplasmata > Thermoplasmatales. The sequence continues at coordinate 69,438 of JAVYRX010000004.1, forward strand.
CTGGAGGGAAGCTTGAAGAGGCTGAATACTAACTATATAGATCTATATCAGATACACTGGCCAGACATTTATACGTCGCTCAGGGACACAATGAAGACATTGGAAAGATTGGCCGCAAATGGCAAAATAAGATACATAGGCCTGTCCAACTTTAGCGTATGCCAAATAGAGGAAGCCAGGTCATATCTTTCGACGATGGACATAGTTTCAAACCAAGTCAGATACAACATAATACAGCGGGAGATAGAGGATGAGATGCTTCCGTATCTCAACAAGGAAAAGATAAGCGTTATTGCATATTCCCCCCTGGCTCAGGGGCTGTTGACGTTCAAATATGATCACGCGTCCTTTGAGCCAACAGACGTTAGACGCAGCAATAAGCTATTTTCTGAAAGCAACATAAAAATAATTTCTTCTTTTTTGGCCGTGCTAAGGGAGATATCTATGGAAACAGGCCATTCGGTTGTACAGATTGCGCTTAACTGGCTCATATCCAAGGGAAACATTGTCCCCATTCCAGGTGCGAAGAACAGGGATCAGGCCACAATAAATTTACAGTCCAGTGGATGGCGTCTAGACCCGGAACAGAACAAGAGGATTGAGGAAAAATACCGGGAAATAACGGATAAGATAGACCTTTTCTGAAAGGTCTAATCTTCCTCTTTTCCTATCAGCTCTATTTTTGACCCGAATAGCAGATTCTTGAACTCTGGAGAGACGTCGTATTGGCGAGTGGTGATGTTGCTCTCTATTAGCATGAGTTCAGAAAGTTCATCTGGGTAGCCTTCAGAAAATATAATCTCCCTTATTCCGGCGTTAATTATCATCTTGGAACAATCGGAACAAGGGTGAGTAGTGACGTATATGATGCTTCCATTTATTGCTGTTCCATTGTATGCGGCCTGTATTATAGCATTCTGTTCAGCATGAAGTCCCCTGCAGAGTTCTCTTCGCTCTCCCGAAGGAATTTTTAATTGCTCCCTCAGGCAGCCTATTTCGTCGCAGTGTAAGGAGCCTCTTGGGGGCCCATTATATCCTGTTGAAATGATCCTTTTTTCCTTAACGATAACAGCACCGACCTTCCTTCTTACACAGTTGGATCTCGTCGCTGCCAAGAAAGCAATTCTCATAAAATACTCGTCCCAAGATGGTCTTTCCATTCTTGTTTAATGTAAGGCACGTAGAAAAATCTTTTCAGTTCCAAAAAGGTTAAATCGAAAATCACGTATTCATTATCATGGCAAAATATTCATTCAGGTGCGCGGATATTGGAATGAATTGTGGCTTTGAAACTAAGGCATCGACGAAGGAAGAGTTGATGCCGCTCATAGCGGAGCACGCCAAAACAGCTCACAACATGTCCGAAATCCCACCAGACGTAATGGACAAAGTAAATAAGGCAATAAAGAAGAGTTTCTTCTGAACTCCCGGTAAAGATTACTCTAAGGAACGCGAATCTGTCCCGACATTCAAAGAGAAGAGAAAGGTAATAAGAGATTTGTAAGATTGATATTTGTGAGTATGTCTAGGTTTTTTTGCGTTTTTCCGCTTTAATGAATGCATTCTCTAGGTCTTTCCGTCTGGCTTTCTTTTCAGCTTCTTTCATTTGCTTCCTTTCCTCCTTCTTTATTTCCCTTTTCCATCCCCCCATTTTATTCCTCCTCTGTAATTTTCGTCATTTCAATCTGCAGTTTGGCTATCCTAAAGATCAGATTTTAGGTTTTCGGGCATAAATTGTCCTCCATAATGGAATCGGAAAGAAAGATCATAGGAGAAAAATTGACAATCAAACCTGAAGAAGTCCAAAGGAATATGATAATATCCGCGCTATGCCTCGCCGTTTATATTGTTTTGGGCGTTCAAGAAATATATGGATGTGCATATTGCATTGCAATTCAGTCATCGTTAAGAATTCAGGTTCATTTATGAATGCTCCGGCCGGGATTTGAACCCGGGTCGTGGGATTGAGAGCCCCATATGCTTGGCCGGACTACACCACCGGAGCTAGCCTTAATTCAGCATTGATATAAAATCTCTGTGAATGCCAGTATCTACATTAAAATTCATCTTGGCTTAATCGATTTTCAAGAATAGCAAGAATTGGGTCATTCCTAAGAAAGTTTGTCTAAATCCCTTTTTTACATTAAAACAATTGAAACTATAGAATTCCTTGCCGTCACAATATAAAACTAATCTTTCCCTTGGAAACGAAATACGCATTATTAACCGGAATGTCTTCGTATATTCTTATACCTTTTTCCGTTATCGTAACTCTTCTTCCCTCCTCGACCAACCTGAATGTCGCTATCTTGTCGTTGCTTTCAGAGATAAATTTAACGATAGATGACTCGTTCAGTTCGTCATCTTCAGTTTCTATCCTGAAATCATTTGTTTTTTCGGATTTTGGCTTATTCTGCCGAAATCCCACGTTACTTAGTGGTTCGGAGCGTTTGAGTTCATTGGGAACCAACCCTATTTTTCTCAAAGCGTTTCCTCTCTCCTCAGCACTCATTCCCGCCTTTATTGCCAGTGCTTTCTGAAGGACTGACGTGATGTCGCTCGCTTTATTTATTGCTCTTTCGTCCCTTAACTCCTTTTCGGCCATTACCAGATGAAGCTCATTCTTGGCCCTGGTAAATGCAACGTAGAGTATCCTGACCTCTTCATCGGATGAAAACTTGAATTTTTCGCTTTTAGAGAATATGCCCCTGCTTGGGGAATTTATGAAATCCCTTTCTTTTTTTGGAATGGCACCAGAAAATTCGTCAACGTAGTATTTCTCTCTGTCAAGGCCTGCCTTCAGATCGTATATTACTACCACGTTAAATTCTAGTCCTTTTGCTTGATGAATGGTCATGACCTTTAGCTTCGAGTCGTCCATCAATAGGTCGTCAATTGGGCCGCTTTCCTTTGTTTCCTGTGCATTTTTTATCCAGCTAACGAGTTCGTACGGATCGCCGCCGTATGATGTTACATGGGAAGATATTAGCTCCATTATTTTGCTCAACCTGCTTACCCTTTCCGGACCGTCTTTTTTTCCCAATATATTAGAAACGTAGCCCTCCCTCCAGAGTATCTTGTTGATTACAAAATCTATCCTCTCAGAATACAGCATCTCTCTGTATTGGCCGAACCTGGAATTCAGCAAGGTTGAAAATTGCGATTTATTTCGGGCTAGATCTGAAACGCTCATATCAAAAAACGGGGAGAAGAGAAGAGAGGCTTGAGCAACCTGATCGCCCGGATCTCCCAGGTACCTTATCAGGGATAAAATGTCCAATCCCTCCTGAGATTTCAGTATTGACTCACCTGATATCACCACGCATTCTATTCCCTCATTTCTAAGGAATCTCTTCAGGTTGAAGAAGTCTGAAGAAGTTCTGCTAAGGATTGCTATATTTGCTAGTTTTTCACCCTCCCTAACCTTATTTTTTACTATTTCCGCAACCGTTCTTAGTTTATCATCGGAGAAATAGATAAAGGCTCCACCATCTCTTTCGCTGAATGCTTCCATTTGCTGATAGTTCATTATTCTTGGAAAGAAGTTGTTGTAAAACGTAATCAAATTCTTGCCGCTTCTCCTGTTGGTAGGCAGCACCTGATGATTCTCTATTCTCTCAACGAGCCTCCTCTGCGCAGCTGGATGTGCTCCCCTGAACGAATAGATGCTTTGGTTAAGGTCGCCAACAATGAAAAAGATTGTGCCATATTCTAAAAATTTCTTGAAAACTAAAACCTGGAGTTCGTCCGTGTCCTGGAATTCGTCAACTAGGATATATTTCACCTTTGATGAAATTTCATTCCCCTTTTCATTCAATATCGAAAGCGCATAAACTAAAAGGTCGTCAAAATCCATCAGGTTTTCGCTCTTTTTTACAAGTTGGTATTTCTCCACTATGCCGCTTACGATTGCAAGAAGGAGTGGAACCGCGGAAATGCGTGTCCTTGTGATGCATTCCTTCAAAATATTTGTATCGAACGAATTTCCTGAAAATCTGGTGAAAAAGGCCCCTTTGTTGCTGAGCATGTATGAGAAGTATCCTTTTCCTGTTTCTATGATGTCTACGGATTCCTTTATGATTTGCTCTATGTCCATGCCGAGATCGTCAAGGAGTTCGTCCTGACAAATTTTCAATTCACTCGGTTTCGTCGAATTTCTGAGGGAAATGAGATACTGCCTGGCAGTTTTCTCCAGAAGGTTGTGAGACTCCAGATCGTCCATAACGCGGAAATGCCAAGGAAGACCTATGACTGACCCGTAGGATCTGAGAATTCGTGAGCAGAAATTATGTATTGTCCCGACGTTGGATTCTGGCAACTGCCTTATGAGGTCCGGCTTCCCTTCTTTGGCTGCCCTTTCCTTGAGTCTCTCAAGCATCTCCTTTGCGGCCCTTTCAGTGAATGTTATTGCGGCCACATGCTCGACCCCTTCGCTCAGCATTAGTTCGTAGCATTTGTTTATCAATGTTTCAGTTTTTCCGGATCCGGGAACGGCGGAAATGAAGCTGCTGTTCACTCTACCACCTCCGCAGTTGAACTCTGCATACTGAAAGCAGGGGGCAGAAAAGCTGGTTCTCGCACTTCCATAAGCTTCCCCCTTCTTTTACAACTGGATCGCAGTCCCCTTCTAGCAGGTCATCAAGCGCAGTGTTAACAATCTTGCTGCATTTTTCTACTTGGGCAGACTCATTCGGTATCCCCTGGTAGAATCCAGCGGTTGCAAATCCCTCGGCCACGTCCCTAAATGAAACGTATGCGGCTGCTTTAACTTTCTTACCAAGGATGGATTCAACACCTAACTTGTAGAAATAAAGCTGTACCTTCCCATGCTCCTCGTCACAGAGGTCGTTCTTAGGATAACCGTATAGTGAAGTTTTATAATCAATGACGCAAAGCCCGTCTTCTTCCTCGTCAATCCTGTCCACGAATCCACCTATGCTTATTTTATTGCCGTTGAACTCGTATACCACAGGGTGATTGTTTGAAGGGAAGTGAAATTCTCTGTGTATTATTTTTCTACCCAGATTGACGGCATGCTGGGCATCCAATATGAAGAATCTCGTTAGTCTGCCGCTAAGAATGTACTTTTCCCTGTAAAATTTCAATGCCTGTTTTTTTGAATTGTATTTCACCTTGTTCATCTCGCTTCTTATGAATGAGTCAGTGAGACGGGTAAAGTCACTCGGGGGGATCTCCGTAGAATAGAACTTTTCAAGTATCTTATGGGTTAGGCTACCGGTATTCCTAGGGTCAAGGAATTCCACGGGTTCCTCTATCTCATCGATTCCCAGGATTCCATTTACAAATCCTTTAAAATGGCAACCAATGTAATTTTCCAAGAATGTAGGGTATACCGGCTTTTCCAATTTTGATTTAATAATTTCTCTGTCCAGCGTGTATTTGACCTTTTCAGGTTTAAAAAGGGCAGCTTCCCACTCATACAACGGGTCATTAGGAACGAAAATTTCGTCTCTAGAAATGTATTCCTCGCTTTCTGAAACGCTATCGTAGAATGGGATGCTCTCAGTAAAGGCCAACTTATCGTCCAGCTCCGACCTCGTAAGAGTGGCATTTTTAGAGCTTTCCATGATTAATTTATAAATGTTCTCTGTGAACGCATCGTATTCCTGCGGCAGTCCTATCTTTACGAGAAGACTTCTGGATACATCGGAGAATGCCCTCAAAGAACTTCCCAGGTCAAGACCGGAGATGTAAACGTTGTCAAATGGAATTCCAACGACGTCTTCAGCTCTTCCAATTACGATAGTTCCTTCTCCCGGTACCCCAACCTTAGGCAAATATTTGAGCGCCTGAAGATAATTGATCATCTCCTGTATTTCCGAGGAAGCCCCGTTGAATGCAGTGGATAAAATGTTTGCAGCCTTTAAGAAGGGAGTGCTTCCAACATATTTTTCTGCAAACCTCTGTAGCCCTGAAAATCCCATTCCTTCTTTGATTGAGCCGTGAAGTTTCTCAATTTCCAGTAAAATTTCATCTGAAACGCCCGCCTCCTGAAACAGGGTCAGCCAATCGTCTAAGCTTCTTATGACGTTATTTTCATACGCAAGACCCTTTATGCTTGAAATTTTGCTCTGTTCGACTTTAGAATACGGGTTCTCAATCAGCGATATGATTGATTCATAAGAATAATCAGTATTTATGCACTTAAGTGAATTTACGAGGAAAAAGAATGCAGAATCATTAAGGAGGAAGTATGAGAGATCAGAAGCAACCACGGGCTTGACTCCATAAAGCTCCAGCTCCTTCAGGAATATTGCCAGAAAATAGTCATCCGGCACAACGATGCACGTCCTACCCGGTTTGGTAACGGAGTCTTTCACAACCCAACGGATCTCAGAAAAATAGTCAGGGAACTTTAGTTTCCTTTTAGATTCGAGGGTATTCCGCAGCTGATATTTTTCCTTAAATAAGTTGCTGAATGGGGCATAAGATTCAGGAATGTGACTAATGGACGTGCTGAACTGCTCCTCCTTAATCGGAAACAAATCCATGAATTCAGAGAAATCCTCCACCTGGCTCTTGCCGATCGATGAAATTATCTTATAATATCTTACGATTACTTCGCTGTATTTTTCAACTATTCTTTCAGAAGTATCAGAGGCAACTACCTTGTGAAGAAAAGTTGTTTTTCCAATGAGTGTAAGAAATCTTACTATTCTCATTATTGTGTCAACTTCTTCTACGGGGGAACCGGCCTGTATTAGCGAAATCACGCGCTCCTCGTTTGAAAGAATTTTTATCTTCAATGAAGAGGATATCTCCTTTATGAAGTCCTCAATACCCTGAGCCCTTTCGCCATATATTGAATTATACGCTCTTGCACCGCCACTGCTCACAAATATATGCCTGTTTTGTTGCTGCATTTCCACTTATGTAAAAAGCAACATCTAATATATTGTTTATCAGAACCTATGATACTGGTAACGCTTAACCAGTACTTAACAAGAAATGAAGATTTCGTTTTAAAAGGTTGGGAGACATCCTGAAGTCATAGTTTTCATCTTTCCATATATACGAAGCGCCTCATGTCACAAATACCCTGAATAGCCATTTATTGTATCGTTGTAGGGGCTCATATACCAGTTTGGAAGCGAGTTCAAAGAATATGGGAGTTCATAATCGGGGGGAAACGGCTGCATTGCAGAGGGAGAATTGCCATACGTCATGTTGTAAACGAGGTAGCTGCAGGAATAACCGTCTGGGGACGACGATGCAGAAAGTTCAAGCTGGGTATACGCTGCGTAAAACGGTGACCCCTGATATTCTACCGTCGCATTCCAGAACTCAAACTGCTTGCTGACGCTGTAGTCTATGATCTGCAGTCTTACAATATGCTTCGAGGTTAAATATTGAATTGTGAATGAGAGTCTCGTTCCGTTTGGGGAAGAGAATCCGGGCATAAAATCAGGGTTAAGATTATTTGGAAAATATATAGCTACGGCATTTGAACCGCCAACGTACCAGGGAGCCAGGGAACCAGCAGGATCAAGGTCTACGCCAACCTGGAAAAATCCTTGAGCAGTGGGATTTATAGAAGCTTCGTAATTCAATGCGTTTATTTGTAGACTTAGTGCGGCAAACGTTGCGGAGGACCAGTTATAAACTACAACATTGGCGTGCATTATTGTAAAGGGACCTAGTAATTGGGCTGGATCGCCCGAACCCTGTCCGTAGCCTTCCATGCTATTGTAACCTGGTTGATAGGTAACCAGAGGATCGCTTGTGAATATTATATTCGAGAAGTAGGTAGTCCCGTCAAGGGAAACAATCTTTATTCCAGCATAGGTGGAGATATTTCCTATTGAGACGTTCATGAGAGGCGAAGCGGTGCTCCCCGAAAACATCTCCAAAAACCAGGTTCCGTCATTTCTCGATAAATTTACAAACATGGTGCCCTGTATGAATACCCATCCATCACTTTGATTCACACTAGGGAGGACTGTTGCGTTTGAAGACAAATTTCCACTAGTAACCTGAACAGTCTCACCATGAATGCTAATTGAGACGAGATTTTCGGAAGAATCATTGACTATCGAGAAAACTCCAGTTCCACCAGCATCACTCAAGGCAAATTGAAAGGAGAGCAACCTATCTCCGGGGGTAAAATATCTAGTTGTTCTGACCTCGCTTCCTTGCGGCAGTTCAAGCGCTGGTTGTCCGTTGAATTGTTTTGTCGTCGTTATGAGAGGTTGATCTCCGCTCAGAAGTTTCCAGCCATATGATGTGTAGTTCATCGCTGTAGAAAAAATGGAGACAAACGCAAAGCTACTATTGATGGGATTTACCGGGACAGAATTCTGTCCGGACGACAGATACGATTGGTCGTTTCCTCCAATTGTAATCGGGATAATGCCTACTGAACTGGAAGCCAGAACTAAAACAATTACAATAGCAACTTTCTTTCTCAACGCATTTATATTGGAGTATCGGTTAATAAATTTGCCGCTTACCTATAAGTCATTCAACCAGGATTTCTATTTCGGTTCCACCCTGGGCAAATATCTTTACGTCTCCCTTATAACCGCAGTTCTTACAAGTAAAAGGAATCTTAAGAAAACAATTAAAAGTAATCTCTGCTGGTGGTTTAATCTCGAATGAGGTTGAACCGCATTTAGGACAGGTCACCAGCAGAGTGCTCATAAAAACACCCTTATGCCTTCACGTTCTTGAAGTCTACAAGGTGTCCGCCTATTGCTGTCGTACCTACGTATATGGTTAGTATTGCAACCCCGAAGAATGCTATCGCCGCAAGAATTGCTGCTACTGCCGTCAGCTTCCTGTTGTTAGTGAGGACCATAGGCGCTACTAGAATGCCTCCAATTCCAGCTCCAAGGTACATTAGAAGCAGAACAAGAGGGGACGACATTCCCAGCTTGTATCCGTCAACACCGTATGTTATCCCGAATATTCCTGCGAAGAATGCGAATATGCTTGTAAAGACCATGGATCCCTTTTTGAGAAGTATTACGCCAGTTATGATCGAGACAACGCCAAGGAATACAAGCGGATCTCCAAAGAGCTCTCCGTATGCGACGGTGAACGGAGAGGGAACTATTATGCTGTATAATAGGCCGTAAAGCGTTGCATATCCGCCCGTCCCGAGCAGGAAGTAAGAGAAACTCTTATCAAGATTTTCGTTGTTCTTGTTCAAGAGGAACCTGTAGACAGCATAGGTTCCAAATCCAAAGAACATGATGCCTACTATGAATAGGTTCGCAGCCAATGGGTCTGTAAATAACCAGGCCATTTTATATCACCAGAAGGATATTACAGGGAAATATTTCAAGTATCATGCACGGAATCATGCGATTTTACGCATTCTGGTACAATTGAGAACATTGATGTGTAAACTGCCGTTTGCAATCCGTCCTCTATTTTTCGCTTTTCTCATTTCTGCAATGGAAATATTTAAATGTTATGTTCTAATAATAAGTCACAGATGGAGGCTAGTAAAATTAAAGAGACAGAACCTGACGACATTGACAGAAGGAAGCTGAGAAAACTTAACATGAGAAAAAACGAAGAATTTAGGTTCCTTTTGGGAAAGTATCTGAAGGATCTGCCTGAAAGCGTCCGGGGTAGCATTTTTGGGTCCATCTACGCTAAGGCGGCGAAAAATGGAGTAACTGATGCTAGAAACTATGTCCTGGTGAAGAAAAAGGAAGGAATTTTGGACGAGGATACAAGCAGGAAACTAATAGATTTGATCTATGATTACAGCACATTCCGCTAGGAATATTGGGTAAACCTCACGTAATCTCCTTTTGCTTCAAGCAATCCAATTCTTACACCGGCGTCGAGCCACGCATAGGCATAAGAGCTAGCCGCTAGGGAATTTTCAAAGTCACCTTTATTATAGAAAAAAGAGGCGTCGCTTAGATAGTTTTTGCACATCTCTATGAAATCATGAGCAGCCTTCCATAGGAAGCTTTCTTCCGGTACGGATATCTTTACTCGTTCAAGGGCGTTATTTCCCCTCTCTATGTATTCTCTGCACTTTGCTTCCAACATTATCGTACCACCTTTACGTTCTTGCCACCATCATCAGTTTCTCTTGGCCTAACCTCCACGAAAATCGGTACCGGTAGCTCGGGTGATGCAACAAGTGCGGTACCGACAGGCAATCTCTGGATTTCATCGAGAGAGCTTGGCGTCAAACCCTCTACCGAGCTGCCTATCGCCTTGAGGTCGTTGGGATTTGTTACCTTGAGGATAAGTTGGGTTCCGCACTGTGATAACACGTTCTTGTCTATTTTTGCAGGCCTCTGAGAGACAACAAGCATTCCAAATCCAAATTTCCTACCTTCAGATGCAACTGTTCTCATGATTTTAGAGGAGAATGCCTTTCCTTGCTGGGGTGCGAAATTATGAGCTTCCTCAACCACCACAAGGAGTGGCGGGATCTTTTCTTTTTTTCTAGATTCAAACAACGAATAGAGCAGCCTCTGTACCACGAGTTCTTGAACATCCGGCGGGAGGCCCTTCATTTCGATTATAGAGACTTTCCCTTCAATGACGAGATCGTCAACTCGGAGACCCCTCTTTCTTAGGATATTTAGGGATTTCAGGTAATTTAGTTCCTTTTCCAAGGTCTGAGAGATTGAGGAATTGTCCTGCCTCTTCAGCTCCGATATTATGTCTTGGAAATCGTAATCTCTAACCGTGAGTCTTAGGGCGTCCACAGCTTTCCTTAAAGGAACAAAATAAGATCTAGGATCAGGCAGGTTCATTATGCTTACCAACTCTCTCACGTTAATCTGAGACAACGTAAAGGCAAGGTCTCTGTCTCCTCCTGTCGGAGAGAATACGACCATCTTATCCCTGTATGAGTTTGGTCTTACCCCGAACCTCTTCATCTCCGCGCTTTCCGATGCTTTGTTCTTCATCGCGGAGTATTCTCCGTGGGGATCTATTATCACAACAGTTACGTTGTTTTTTATTAGTTCTTCGATTATCACTCCCGTCAGATAGCTCTTTCCTCCACCGGTCTTCGCCATAACTGATATGTGTTTCTGCACCATTGAGTTAATGTCAATAGAGAATGGTATATCGTGGCCGTAAATCATGCCTATGTAAGCCCTCCCTTTTCTGCTACCGTCTATATTCAATATTGAAGATATGAAACCATCTTCAGCAAAATAAACTGGCGTTCCGGCCATAAACGGGGTCCTTGGATATTGAAGAACGTGTTTTGAATCCCTGAATCCTATGATCACTATTTGCGCCGATATTGTTTGCTGAATCTCGACGTTCGCGCCCTCCATCACCTGATAAGATTTTTCAATCGAGAGATTCGTCTTTGCCTCTATGGAGTCTACTTTCCCCAGAACCCATCCATCTTCCGGATGTTTTATCCTCACGTAGTCTCCTTGCTTCAATTTTCCAGACACTGAGCAATTTACGATCGTAGGTTTTATGTCCCCGTACAATATTCCAACAGGGTCCATTTTTCACCTCGTCCATTCCTTAATTTTGCTCACGATGACATCAATCCCCTTTTGGATCCTCTCAGAGTCTTCGCTTCCTATGCCTACTCTTATTATTGAGTCAGTTCCAAAAAAGTAACCCGGTACTGTGGAGACACCGTTGCTGATGAGAGAAAGACAAAATTTAGACGACTCCTTCCCGATCGAAAGTGCATTTACGATACTTCCCTTGTAGCCTACGATATTTTCGTCCAGGGCATCAAATAATATTTTAGAATTTTCTTCCAGCTTCTTTCTATTATATTCGCCGTACACTTTAACATTATCAAAAAGATAGCTCCCCCTTCTCTTCACCACGTTTGATATTACAGGAACTATAAAATCTATCCTTTCTTTCAAGTCATCAATTAGATTCTTTCCTGCTATAATCCATCCCATTTTAATTCCGCTTTCCCCGAAGAATTTAGAAACCGAGCCTATGATTATGCTGTTTCCAGTTTCCAGCTTTTTAGGGAAAATGCCATTGAAAAATGAGAATGTATCGTCTATAATTAAATACGATTCGTTGCCTTCCGTCTCCCTCCCAATCGATTTCAAACTTTCGTCGCTCCAAGAAAGTCCAGTGGGATTATTTGGGTTACTCAGAAAATATGCAGTCTTCTCTTCCACGTCCCATGGCGAAAGATCCACACCTTCCGACGTCAGCCTATTGTCCAGAACAACTTCCATTCCTATTTCCCGCGCCTGATAGAAGAAAACGGGATATTCGGGAACAATCGTTACCAAGGATCTGATCTTCTTTCTGAGGTGATAGAGGACAAAGAATGACGCAAACGTTCCGGAGGGAGTTACGATCACTTGATCTGCATCCACCCCATACATTTTTGCTATCTGTCGCTCCACCTCTCCGCTGCCAAGTCCTTCGGGGCTCATGCCTCTCATTGCGCTCGACGCGAGATTTATATTTCCGTCAGGGAGGGAATCCATGTATCTAAACATTGAAATGTCCATAGGCATGTGAGTACAATTACTTCAAAGATATACAATCTTCCATGAATTTATTTATAAAGAGCCTATAACAATCGATGCTATTATTGAAAATCGGAGGTAGCGTTATAACAGACAAATCCAGATACAGGAGAATCCGCATGGAGGCTCTTCTCCCTCTTTGTGAGATGTTAGCGGAGAGGAGGGACTTGATCATTGTTCATGGCGCCGGTTCATTTGGTCATGTTCTTGCCCTGAGGTACGGTTTGGACAAGCCCGGCAGTGTCATAGGCAGGGAGATGGAGATCTCGAGGGTAACAAATGATGTTGCTTACCTGAATAACGCCGTTGTTAAAACGTTAATAAAGACAGGAATTAGTTCAGTAGGAATACCCCCTCACTCCGTATACTCCGGCTCTGGAATTAACACAAACATAGTTGAAAAATATTACGCATCGGGTATCCTACCAGTTCTCTACGGAGACGTGGTTATCGACAGAAAGCATTTCAGAATATTGTCCGGCGACGAAATCATGTTTTATTTGACTAAAAAGTTCCGCCCAGAAAGTGCAGCTTTCGTTACTGACGTAGACGGACTTTACACTTCAGATCCAAAGGTCAGAAAAGATGCAAAGCTAATCAGGGAGGTAAAGGCCAGTGATCTGGTTGCAATGGAAGGAGGCGGAGATGCCACTGGCTCAATGCCAGGTAAGGTTCTAAAAATCATGGAAATGGCAAAATACACGCAAAAGGTTGTAATAATAAACGGAAATTACCCGGAAAGACTTGAGTCTTATCTAAACGGTAAAATGCCGCTGGGGACGGTGATAAGTTGACGATAGAGAGGAGAAAAATAGAGCACATAGACATAATCTCTAAGCAAGACGTTAGGCACGAGTACAACTTTTGGGACGACATAGAGATAATCCAGAAGTCCATGCCTGAGATAGACTACGACGAAATAGATGCCTCGACTTCTTTCCTTGGGAAGAAGCTAAAGCTGCCAATTTTGATTTCTTCCATGACGGGTGGTCATCCAGAGACAAAGAAAATAAATGAGAACTTGGCTATAGGTGCCGCTGAAGGCGGCATCGCTATGGGTGTTGGATCAGAGAGGGCCGCGATACAGAACAGGAGCAACGAAGACACATACGAGGTCGTCACAAGGTACGATGTTCCTTTCAGGATTGCAAACGTCGGCGCTCCTCAACTAATTAAGCAATCCAAGGACCCCCTTACGGACGAAGATATAGAGTATGCAGTAAATTTGGTAAAGGCGGACGCATTGGCAATCCATTTCAATTTTGTACAGGAACTATCGCAACCCGAGGGAGATAGAAAATCCAGGGGTATCAGCAAGAGGCTCCATGCCTTATCAACCAAATACAAGATAATAGCGAAAGAAACAGGGGCAGGGTTTTCCATGCAGGATGCCATGGATTTTAGGCTTGCGGGGGTTTCTGCAATAGACGTAGGCGGTCGTTCTGGAACTTCCTTTGCGGCAGTCGAGTCAAAGAGGAGCGGGATCAAGGGAGACGTACAGAAGGAAAGCGTCGGAAAAACATTCTGGAATTGGGGAATTCCATCACCCGTATCTGTTATCCTCGCAGACGTGGGTCTGCCTATCGTAGCTTCTGGAGGAATAAGAAGCGGTCTTGACATTTTCAGAGGAATTGCCATGGGAGCAAACTTGGGTGGTCTCGCCTCTACGTTCCTAAGGGCTGCATTGGTATCTGACAGAGAGGTTGTAAAGCTAATAAATAGGCTGGAAAGCGAACTGAAAACTGCAATGTTCCTTACCGGATGTTCCAATTTGAAGGAGATTAGAGGGGTAAGAAGAATATACGTTGGGAGGTTGTCCGAATGGATCAGAGAAGTTCAATGAACATTTGCCCCTCATGCAAGAAAGAGACCCTCGAGAGGGGCATGCAAGAGCTAGACATTCCTCACTTCGGCAAGTCAATTCTGTATTATCTAAGATGCACCAGTTGTGGTTTCAGGGTGAATGACATTTCATTTGAAGGTGACTTTCCGAACGAGGCAAAGGTGGTAATTAGCGGAAAGAAAGACCTCAACACAAAGATAGTTAGGAGCGGAAAGGCAACTCTACTCATACCTGAACTCGGTCTAGAACTTTATCCTGGCCCCCTCTCAGAATCTTTTATAACGAACGTTGAAGGCCTTCTCAATCGTTTCCTAGACCTTCTGCCCTTGTTTGATAAGGGAAATAAAGTTGATGAATTCAAGATCAGGATTGAACAAGCCTTGTCCGGGAAGATTGAATTTAGCATTATATTGAAAGACCCGTCTGGCGTTTCTCATTTCCTGAAGGAGTAACAACGGTATATTCCTCAACGAGAAGATTCTTTTGAATGCCTCTATCTACGACGGAGGTTCTTTCAATCTTGATGAAGCAATTTTCAAATGGAGAGCTGATTACAAGTGTTTCGTATTCTCCACCCTCCCCAACCAGCGATATTCTGTGTCTCTTTTTGGCAATTCTTAAGATTTCAAGTGATTCCTCATTTATTTCCCTGCCCAACAGGGTCTCGTCCAACCCCTCAGCAGCAACCGAAGTGAATATTCCAGATGATCCCGTTGAAATAAATTCTAGAAGAAGGGATTCATTATTTTTCCTCCACAGCGGGAAGAATGGCGTGAGGCCGTATTTTTCGCACATCTCTTCTAGCCTGCTTTTCTGGTAGTCAGATTCTATTGCCCCTGCCACCAGGAGTTTTTTTGGGAATTTGCTGACAGCATCTTCAAACTCGTCCTCTTCAACTGTGATGTTCCTTATCCCAAGGCAATTTGAGATTACGCTACCCAGGTGTGCATTCGGATGGTGAAACATCATGGAATCCTGACTTGGAACAACAGTGATTGTTGCTTCCATTTCAATTCCAAGCATGAGCGCTATGTTAATGCTCAGAAAGGAATCCTTGCCTCCTGAAAGCAGTGCGATAGCCTTCATTGATTTATGTCCGGTCCCGTCACCCTGACTCCGAGAGTTGACAAGAAACTTATTATTTCCTTGAAATTTCTTTCTTCCCTTGCTATTAATTCAGGGGCAATGATCCCTTTTTCCTTTATTTCTCCCCTGCAAACTAGGTCCGTTACTGATGCATTCGTAAATCCCGTCGTTCTAGTCATGGCAGAGAAACCAGTTTCGTTATCGCGCTTGTCGAAGAGTTGATACCTTATGGCCTCCGGAGACCCAGATGCCGTGACGTTGACCTCCATGTAAAGAATGTCTGGAACATCTGGGAAGTTCAGATTTCGGGAGAGAAGGCTCGCAAATACTTCCTTCGGGGGGATGTTGCAGCCAGCTATTCTGGTTGGTTCGTCGCTCAGGAATCCAAGATCCATGAGCATCTTCATTTTTTCCATATGCCCCCTGAATCTAATCGTCTTTTCCGTCATGTTTCTTGCCTTGATGTTTTTTACAAGTGATCTCAGTCCATTGGTGTAGAACGCCTCAAGCGACCCGAGGCCGTTTACAAAAAAATATTCTATACCGTCGCCAGGTTCTGCCTTCACAGTTTTCCAGTTTCTTATGATTTCAACCTTTCTTGTATATTCATCTAACGTATCCATGGGAGAAAACAGGAGTTTATAACCGAGGGGCGGTATGTTTCTTTCGGGGAGTCCGCCTACTTTTATGTCCACATTCTCTAGTGTTTCGTATCTTGAGGCTATGTGGCCTACGATCATATTTGAGAGGCCTGGTGCAACGCCGCTATCTGGAACTACAGTAATTTCCGCCTTCTTTACTTCGTTTTCAAGCGAATAGAAATCCTCAGGCATGAAGCTGTTATCTACAAGGTTTACCCCTGCCTTGCACGCCTCCCTGATGACCTTAAGTCCAAATTTACCGGGAAGAGTACCTGATATTACATCATAATCCTTCATCACGGCACTAAGCTGCGTATTCTCTGCATCTATTTTCAGCGTGTCAACGTCGTATTTTCCTTTAAGATAGTCAAGCCTCTCCTTGTTCACATCTCCCACTGCAACCTCATATCTATTCCTTAAAGCGTAAATTATTCCCTCGCCAACTATACCCCCTCCGAGGACAAGCACTTTCAAATTACCACCCAGATGTTAGACGTACATTTAGATAAATGTTTTTTCTCTATTCGAAGGTTCTAAGCGATTCTAAAATTACAAATAAATTAAATTCAATTAAATTATTCGCAAGAGTGAGGTATGACATAGTCCTCCTTCATCCACCTTCCATATACGATTTCAGGAAAAGGGACGTAGTTGCTGGTCCGATTTCGGAGCTAGTCCCGAGCACAGGCGTATTTGAGATGTATCCCATAGGTTTCCTGGCTATGCTATCTTATCTCAATTCTAGGGGACTTAAGGCTAGGATAGACAATGTAGCGCTTAAAATGCTCAATTCCCGGAGATATGATTTCAAGGAAGAAATATTGAAGATGGATACGGAGTACGTAGGGATAGATCTTCACTGGCTCCCTCACGTTCATGGCGCCATTTCCATAGCTAGGATTGTCAAAGAGATCAGACCCGACATAAAGGTCATGTTCGGGGGTTTTTCGTCCACCTATTACTCCAGCGAACTCATGTCAGAGATCAGGGACATCGATGTCTTAGTCAAGGGAGATGCCACCGAAATACCCATGTCAATGGTTCTTGAAGGGAAGAAAAAGGAAGACATTCCAAACATAATATACAGGGAGGGGGAAAAAATAAAGGACAACGGGTTTTCATTCGTTCCTGATCTTGATTATCAGACATATGATTACCTCCAGATAGTTAAGAGTTCCATCAAGTCGATGGACGTAATCGGTCACATGCCATACTGCGATTGGGCTAAAGAACCAGTAGCAATGGCGCTTTCAGTCCATGGCTGCTCCTTCGGATGCATCATATGTGGTGGGTCTCACTTTGCCTTCAAGAATTTCTACAGGCGTGTCGGACCGATTTACAGGTCAGGGGAAAAACTTGTCCAGGATATAATGAACGTGAACAACGACCTGAAAATACCAGTATTCGTAGTGGGAGATATATTGATGAGACCTCAGAGGGAGAGGGACTACATCTTCAAGACGCTAAGAAAGGAGGGGCTGGACATACCGCTCTTATTCGAAGTATTTTATCCGCACCCAAGGGAAGAATTGGAAGATCTGGTCCGTGTTACTCACGACGTATCAATGGAGATATCTCCAGATACCTCTAATGACCAGATAAGATTCAAGAATGGCAGGCCCTACAAAAACAGGGAACTGGAAGCATTCATAAGCGACTTTCTAACCCTCGGGGGCAAGAAGATGGATGTCTATTTCATAGTAGGTCTGTCAGGTCAGACTCGGGAAGACGTCCTTAACGATGTTAAGTACTCAGAAAAATTGATGAAGATGAACAATAACGATTCGCGTTTATTTACTTTCACCTCTCCTCTCTCGCCTTTCTTGGACCCGGGATCAATGGCCTTTGAGACGCCTTCCCTTGGATACAAATTAAGATTCAGAAAGGTTATGGAGCATTACAACGCTCTCGATACCGGAAAGACCTGGGAGGATTTCCTAAATTACGAGACACAGTGGATGGATAGGCATACCCTTGTTGACACTACATATCTAGCCATAGATGAGTTGCTTAAGGTTAAGGAAAAACTAGGTTATATAAGCAGCGAGGAGTACGAGAATTCGCATGACATAATAGAGTCCAGCAAGCTGGCAGTCCAACTGTCCAGGGTTGGGGATTACGGAATGATGGAAAAGGGGGACGTGCTCATTAGGTCTTGTTCGGGGAAATATACGATCTTGAAGAAGCAGATAATGTGGGGCTCTGGAAACAAGGGGGAGAGAAGCCTTATATTCATGATATACAGGTACCTGCATTCATCGAGGAAGTGAGTTAGGGAGGAAGTATAATTATTCTGATGGCCATGATGTGGAAAATGAACACCATCGATTTTCTAAAGGCATTGAAGGCTCCGCTTTACTTTACAAGCATCAGTCCCGTTCTTATCGGGTGGGCGTTCTCTTCCTTCAGATTGTCGTATCTTGTCCTGCTGCTCTTATTGGTAACCGTATCCATGCAGGCCGGGATGAACCTTGCCATGGATTTCTTCGATCACGAGAATGGAAGGCCTCTGAGGAACGAGGATACATTTTTTCCAATTGGTTCCCTCTTCATTGAGAAATTTCACGCAAGACCAGAAAGGATAAGGGCATCATTCTTGACCATGATGGCAGTTGCGGTAATTGCGGGGTTGGTCGTCGTATTCATAACGAGGAACCTTATCCTTTTGTATCTTGGACTGTCTGCCGTATTTCTATCTCTTCTATATGTCATTCCACCTGTCAAGTTGGGTGCGAGGGGGGTAGGGGAAATTTCAACATTTTTCTCATTTGGGCCCTTTACGGTCTTGGGAACGATCATAGCAATAGGAGGAAGGGTTTCGATTGAGGCTGTGCTTGTATCTATTGGTCTGGGCCTCCTCGCTTCCGCGATACGCTACCTTCATCACCTCCCTGAGGATAATCCGAATGGAAGGAGAGTGAAATATTTCAAGGTAGTTTATCCGATACTGGTCATTGGAGCCCCTATCATGATATCCGTATTTAGAAACGTGGAGATTCCAGCCCTAATAGTATTAATCGGCTCGCTAATTCACGTGGCTTATCTCCCGCGTCAGCCTATTCCGATATCCAGGAAGACGAACGTCTCCGTTTTGATTCATTTCAGCTTTACCATCCTAGTGATAATATTTCTAGCCTTCAACCTTTAGAAAGGCCTATGGTGGTACCTTCAAATTTTTTTCCTCTTATGCAGTCAAACACGTTTTCCATGTTCCTAAAGGAAACTATCTTTATCCTTATATTGCTCCTCTGTGCGATGTTCAGAGATAAAGCATCTATAGGAAAATTAGAGCCTGCACCCCTTTTTTCGCCTAAAATCATGTTGACCGCCTCGGAATAACTCGCCTTTGTTATTCTCTTAGCTCCCGGCAAATCAGGTCTCTTATCGTAAAGGCCATCAACGTCTGTTACGTTGATCACAGAGTTCGCCCCAACAGCTTCTGCAAGAAGCAATGAGACTGCATCCGTTGTATGTCCAGGTTCCGTACCTCCCATTACAACCTTTCCATAGAGACGAAGATCGTTGAGAGCCGAATCTATCGTAGTTGGTATTTCCACTAAGCCTCCAAGCGCGAGTGAAAGTGATAGGGCATTTATGCGAGTGAAGTGTATCCCAATTAGGTCAAGTTGATATTCACCCACCCCCATTTTTCTCAGCCAAGATATCTTTTCGCGAGCCAAAGGTCCTCCGCCTACAATTATCGCGTATGAATCTTCTTCTCTTATTCTTTCTATAAAATCTTCAAGGTAAATCTGCCTTTCCTTTGAGAATATTGAACCTCCGAGACTGATAATTGGACTAGCCACTTTGCAACAAGCTATAATAGAATAAAAACTTCACGAGTGAAAAAAAGATGCCAGAAGTTGAAAAGGCGACAGAAGTTTTCAGCAAGATACCAAACATCTACGACAAGATGAATACCCTTATGTCAATGGGAATGGATGTTTTTTGGAGGGTTAAGCTGCTATCTTTGATTCATTCTGCGGGAATAGTACTGGATGTTGGAACGGGAACCGGCAAGCTAGAAAGCCTGAATGGGCATCTTCAGAAATTTGTTGGAATTGACGTGACTCGAGGGATGATCGTCCTGAATCGTAACAAAGGAAGGGTTCTACTTGCGTCCGCGACAGAGCTTCCGTTCAGGAGGGAAACTTTTGACGCCGTAGTCTCGGCTTTCGTCCTGAGAAATCTTCCTTCAACTGAGAAATACTTTTCGGAGGCTTTCAATGTGCTTAGAAGCGGTGGTATAATGGCAAATTTAGACGCCTTCCCTGAGTCTAGGAGGATAGTTAAGGACTTTTTTTCGCTATATTTCTATCGTTTCATTCCATGGATTATGAAGGCCACAAAATACGCGGAATCGTACGAATATCTTTCAAAGAGTGTAAGGGGGTTCAAGACTCCTGAATTGATCGCTGACGAAATGCAGAGGATTGGATTTTCGGATGTGCACATAGAGAAATTCATATCTCCGTCAGCCGCCATCGTGTATGGCAAGAAAATTTAAGATAACCTATTAATTAGTAGATATATTATCATTTGATGAAGAGGGAACTTCTTGATATTATTTGTTGTCCAGTCTGCAAGGGCGATTTAGTTCTGTCTGTGGACAGCACCGAAGACGACGAGATAATAAAGGGAACACTGGAGTGCAAGAACTGCCATAACAAATACCCAATAGAAGATGGGATACCAAATCTTCTACCACCCAAATGAAAGAGATAGAAAGCATCGTAGGAATTCCTGCGAGCCTCTGCGTCAGGTGCAAAGGCGCAAAACTTCTCTGCGGCAAATCCTCCTGCCCGATAGTTACGAAGGTTTACCTTGCATCAGCCATTTCTCTCCAGAAGAACCACGTCACAGGAAGCACTCCGCCCTCCGTCTTTGTCGGGCACATTGGTTATCCGAAAGTCAGGGTTGGGCCTGCAATGCCTGAAGTCAGTGGGGATACTTCAATATATGATTCCCCAACTAGGTGGGGAAATTTCTCAGTAGAGCAAATTGCGCATTTCAGGCTCTCCATGTTCAGGGGGTACAAGATTCTGCGGGTGGAGGACGCCTCGGATCCTAGCAGGTATCTTCTTGACCTTCATGACATAGCCATATCTTCAAAGTCTGTGGATGGCGAATTAGAGTACGCAAAATTTGAACCGAAAATAGATTTTTCCCCGGAAACCCAGCCGTTTGGCCCCGGAGGTATTTTGAGGAGATTCGTTCATAGTTCGGCATCTTCAGATCCTGTTCTTGAGAGGGTCTATTACGACACCGATCTCAGTGCTCGGGACGCTATTCTTCTGCTCTATGATTCAGGGGACATATATGAGATTCAGAAGGCACTTTCGGTCGGAATGTTAGGAAAGGGAAGGCAGAGGAAGATAGTTCCTACTAGATGGGCTATTACTGCTGTTGACAAGACACTTTCTGACATATTCACTTCAGAGATTCAGAGATTCGAAGACGTGGACTCTTATCTGTACTTCCACAATAGGAGAATAGGAAACGAGTATTACATAATAGTATTCCCTGAGTCGTACTGCTTTGAAATGGTGGAAGTGTGGAATAACGGGTCGATATGGACCATGGATAGAGAGCCGGTCATAGAGAGCGATTATGAGAGTGCGGGACGGCTCGTTTCTTCCCCAAAAATTGGTGGGTCTTTTTTTGCTGCGAAGCTTCCGATCGTCGAGTATCTTAGGAAGAAGGAAAGAAAAGGTGGAATTTTGGTAGTACGGTTCATTGACGGCGAATATACGATGCCCCTTGGAGTTTGGCAGGTCATGGAAAATGTAAGAACTGCACTTAGAAGTGAGGAAAGGCTGGAGAATCTGGATAAGTTCTTCTCCATAATAAGGACGAGAAGATCGATTGATCTCCGGGGGTACAGTAAAACATATCTATTCAGAAGGAATCAAAAGCGAATAACGGAGTTTGCGAATTAAATGTCCCTCTCTCGGGTCTACGTGATTCCCCACGGCGACGAAATAATTTCGATGCCAAACGAGAATGCTAAAAAAATGAACAGAAAAATAAGGGAGGTCGTCAAGGGTGACCCCGCTGAGACTGTTCTAATCATAAGCCCACATTCCCTTAGGATTTCATCAGGGATTCCAGTAATCAATACCTTATATGCCACAGGAGAATACACGATAGGAAAAAAGATAGTTTCTGGGAATTACCAAATCAACAAGGAGTTAAACTCCAGGATTATGGCTAAGTCAAGTCATTTTATAGAAGCGGTATTTATATCAACAGAGGGAAAACTCTCAAATTTTCCTCTAGATTTTGGCAGCGTAATACCGCTGAGCTTCTTTGAGGTGAAAAAAATCAGTCTGATAGGTCAATGGAGATCCTTCCGTCCGAAACTCCTCAAAAAACTAGGTGGCTTACTCTATGATGCCGTATCTTCAGCAGAAGAAAGAATATCTGTTGTCTTTAGCGCCGATCAGGCTCATGCTCATTCGAGAAGTGGTCCCTATGGGTATGACCCGAGGGCAAAGGAATACGATAAAATGATAGTTAACTCCATTCTTCGGAACGATTTCAGCGGAGTCGTTGAAATGAGCAGGGATTTCGTCGAAGGCGCAAAGCCAGACAGCTATTGGTCAATGGTTATGTTTTCCGGATTCGTAAACAAGGGGAACCTCTCTACCGCTTTTCATTTCTACTATCTCCAGAGATATTTTGGGATGCTTCTTGCTACGGCAGAATGAAAAAAATTATTAGTCTATCAATACTCACAGTTAGGGCTCGTGGTCTAGCGGCTATGACGTCTCCCTGACACGGAGGAGATCACCGGTTCGAATCCGGTCGGGCCCATTCCTTATAAGGGTCGTTTTCAGAATAACATCAGCCATGTTTCTAACTCTCCAAACAAAATACGGTTTTCGTATCGTAACCATTCAAAATTCTGCGCTTCCTAGGGGTCTAGAATCATAAGCGTCTCAGTCAATCCCGCATTGCTAATACAAAGAACAATTTTTCTAAACCTAAACTCCTCTTTCGCTCTAAGAAGATAGGCGATCTCCGTTGTTTGATCCTCATTAGTGGGTAGCTCAATAGTGAGCAGCGGGGTGAATAGTTTAGCAAAGAGGATAAACGAGAAGAAAGCTAAATCACTCAACAACGGTTACTCCCAGAAGATAGTTTCTATGAGTGAAATAAGGCAGTACATAGAGCAAGGATGGGAGTTCGTCCAGTCAATAAATTTAAAGGAAGCTATAGTGAGAATACTGAAGTAGAGAAGAGCAAGGGCATAGGTGAACAGCACTTCTCCATAATGTCCTGGTTGCTCTACGCGTTGCCCTATCCTAAGGTATTGGAATGTGCACATACATAAATCATAACGATTCATTGGAGAAGCTGTACTGTCAAGGGTCTAGCTCAAATATTGTATATATAGGGGTGCGGAACTCAAGTTTTAAAGTATGTCAGAGAGAACTGGTTTGAGACAGCAACCAATGAAGGAACAGAAAGAACTCTTGGAGAAGATAGGTATCATGGTGCCTAATACCATGGAAATTGAGTAACTTATCATACTGTTGCTTGAAGGTCAAATTACATTCCAGAAAAGGATGCTATTTGGTGTGATTGAGAAATACCCTTGAGTTTAATGGCGTAGATAATGGGTGTTATTACCATAGCTATGATAAAGACAATCTGTAGTGCTAGTAGGAAGTGAAATGCACCTGCAATTTGGTTATTTAATGCTAATGCGGCTCTAGTTATTATACGTCCTATGGGCACAGGACGATAAACTCCAAAGTAGAATTGAGGGAAGAAGAAGGTCTTGAATGCATATCCCAATCACGGGAAATAACTGAATAGAACCTTTGGGTGAGAGCTAAAAAGTAACATACCTATCCCGTAATAGGCAAAGACAGCCTCTAATAACACAAAGACTGAAGTTATTATCGCTATTCTTTGTCTTTTGCTCTTCATCTAGTATCTATTTAACCTCCTTATATATGGATTTCAGTGAGAGGGGGAAGGTTCGCCACATCCTTCTTACCTCTAGAAACGTCTTCATACCATCTGATGATCTCCTTCCTCTTCCTAAAATTAACGTACTTCATCCTTCCCATGAACTAAACAATGCATATACGAATAAGCAATTATCCAATAGGAACTGTAGGGAAAGATTGGAAATTTGATCACCGTTGTTTAGAATGAAATTGTTATTAATCAGCAATCTTAATAATCGATTCCAGGGGAAGCTACAGATTATTCATTTGTAGCGAAATGTAATTCGTCTTCTTTAAGTGTCCAGCAATTCTGTAGCAAATGAGTGCCCAAAATAAACCCACGCAAATTAAGGTAAAATAATCAGGAATCCCTTATCTTCTCAATCTGTTGAGGTTCCAGTTTCCAACCCATCGATCCAATAATTTCTTTCACGTGCTCTATATTCTCAGCCTTGGGAATAGGAATCACATTTTCTTGCGAAGCCAGGTATCTCAAAGCTATCTGAACGGGTGTTTTGCCTAAAGACAGGCTCAACTCATTCGAAATGGAAGGCCTGCCTTTTTCTATCGGAGTATAGGCAACGACAGCCATGCCGTTATTTCGGCAGTATGGTATGATTTCCTTTTCTGGACTTCTATTGGAAAGGTTATATTCAACCTGATTGCACACTATTTCAGCCTTTTTCACTGATTGCCTGGCTATCTCCATTTGTTCAACTGAGAAATTGCTCACGCCAATGTATTTAGTCAGTCCCTCCAAAATGACTGTCTCAAAGTTACGGACCTGGTCTTCTATACTCATCCTGTTATTGGGCCAGTGAATCAATATTAAATCAGCACTCGCTATTCCCATCTTCTTCAACGAGGTTCTTGCAGAATTGAGTACGCTATCCCTTGAATGTAAATGGTTGGGCCATATTTTTGTCGTAATGAATAATTTCTCCCTTCCGACCTTTCTGATAAGCCTCCCTACGAAATCCTCCGTGTTATATATTTCAGCAGTATCTATTAGATTTATGCCCTTTTCGATTGCGTAAAGAAATGCCTTTTCAGCTTTATCATAATTGCTTATTCCGTAGGTTCCTAAACCGATCGCAGATAGCTCTTCATCGATCAGGCGAATGTGTTTATACTCTATTTGTTCAAGTCCCCCGTCCATGAAGCTCTCATGGAATCATGTTTTAAGTCTTTTATTTGAGTTCTCGTTTTAGAAACGCAAATATGTCTGCTGGACTGAAGCAAAATTTACCATTAAAACACTTATTTACAAGGATCGTAAGTAAGACTCCTGTTTAATTGAACTGAAACACAATGCTTTATAAGGATGACGCATCTAAAGGAATCGATAAAGGCAGACAGTCCCCTACCAGGGAATCCCCTTCAAATTCTATTAGATACGTTGAATATATTATATAATTTAGATTCAGGTATTTACAAATCAGCTGATATAAGTTTCTGTCCGTGTTGGACAGCGGTGTTATTGTGTGTATCACATCGTAACACATTAATATGATATTATGATATCAAACAATGAAATCACAAGACACCTACGAAAAAATTAGCATAATATTGATGAGGAAACAAGGATATGTAAATGACATTCTAGGGAAGAAAAGTAATTTTAACGTTTATGGTTTGTCCTCTTCTGTTGAAGCTCGCATGACCGATTTAATCTTCTCTTATCTATCTTATTCCTTTCCCATTGATGTGGCAGTTCCAGAACACTGATGAAATATGGAAAGTTCTGTTATAAAGAATTCATTTAATTGCGATCTCTGGTTTCCGTATTTTGATAAAACGAATATGAAAAATCCAAGATTGGAAAACGCCCCCTCATCCATACGGAGGCCTCTTGGCGTTGATTTAAGAAGAAGTCGGGTGGTTTTTAATCACATAATTGGAGAAGGTTTTCAAGTACATTTAACGCTTTTAAATCTTTGCAGTTTTTGTTTTGAGGAGGTCAGATGACAGAAAGGAGCATTGCAAGGCGGATCGGACTAAGAACGCTTCTTTTCCCCGTTTTCGTTGTGGGCGCGATATTCGCTGGATTGTTGTTGGGCCTTCACTTCAGGTCAGAGAGCTCATCGGTAGCCACCTACGGGATTCCCATAGGACTTTTCTTTATGATATATCCAGCGATGGCAAAGGTGAGACTAAATCAGATGGGGGAGAGCATAAGGAACGTAAGAAACGTAGGTCTTATGGTATTCTTGAACTATGCGATTGCTCCTTTTCTTGTTGCAGGTATAGCGTATTTCTTCGTCTATGTTATTTACGTCCACGCAGGTATCCTAAGTTATAACATTGCATCGCAAATGCTGGTAGGTATCATTCTTCTAGGGGTCGCTCCTTGCATAGCAATGGTAATGGTTTGGACTGACCTTGCTCACGGAAATCTTCCGCTAGGAGTTTCATTTGTTGCCTGGAATTCCTTAATTCAAATAGTGACAACCCCTTTTTTGGTTTACCTTCTTGCAAGAACTTCTGTAGTAGTAAGTCCGTTTCTAATTTTGCAAAGCGTTCTGTTCTACCTTGTCCTTCCCATGATCGCAGGGATAGTAACAAGGGTTGCGTTACAGAAAAGGTCCTACTTTTCTAAGGTACTCAACTATCTTGGCTACGTTCAAACCATAGCTCTACTTGTTACGATAGTTGTGATATTCTGGGGTGAAGGATATGGGATACTTGACACTCCTTCACTGGTCTGGATGATTGGAATAGTCATGCTGACGTTTTACTTTATTCTCTTTCACTTGGGCTACTTAATTTCCCGCAAATTGGGGCGGAATTACAGGGATGCAACTTCTATTGGATTCACGGTTTCAGCGAGGGATTTCGAGATCAGCATAGCAATAGCTCTTAGCGCATTCTCAATATATCCTTACGTCGGTATCACCACGGCTATAGGACCACTCTTGGAGATACCTCTGATGCTTCTGCTGGTCCTCCTGCAATTGAGAAGGGAAAGGAGCATTAATATTTCCAGAAACATTAACAATATGGTGGTGACGAAATAATGGTTAAACCGGGGTATTGCAAGGTCAGGAAAATCGAGAAGATTGAGGTAGACGACTACGACAACATCTCCAGAGTATTAAGTGCCCTCGGAAACAAAACAAGGGTAGCCATATTGGAAATTATAGCAAAATACGATGAAGTTTGCACATGCGAACTCCAACCTGCACTCGGTATACCACAGCCTACAATAAGCACGCATCTTCGTAAGATGTATGATGTTGGTATACTTCAAAAGAGGGAGGCTTGGAAGTATAGTTATTACCGCATAGATCCAAAGTATAGGGAACTTATAGGCAGCGTTTTGAAAGAAAACAGTAGAAAGATAGCAAAACAATTAGTTGGCTAGATATATTTGTAAAACGGTCGTCGTATGTTAACTTTCGTTATCGTTTATTGATTTTCTGCATGGCTAAATATATTCTCTCTTATTCTTCTGCATCTACGAAACCTGTAATGAGGTAGGCCCTATTCATATAGCGTTCACCATGAAACCAATGATGAAGCCTATTAAGATGCCGGAATAAACGTATCCTGTGAGGGAACCTGCCTCAGCTTGTTTAAAGACAGTCCTGATCATTGGGATGAGGACGAACACTATTGCTCCAATTGCCAAGCCATCGAACGCGACAACGAAAAGACTTGAAAAATAAAATAGGCCTATTAACGTGCCTATTACTGTAGGGAATCCCCCTATGAAATAGAGAAGAGCGATAAGACCTGATCTCTCCTTTGGATTCCCTAGGAATGGAGAAGCTATGGGGAACCCTTCTGTAAAATTCTGCAGTACGAATCCAATTAAAATTACCAAGATTAGACCTGTTAGCCCTATCGAGTAAGTTGAACCAAAAACAAGACCTTCAGTCAGGTTTTGAAGCCCCATACCAACGGCAACGATCGTAGCTATTCTAGTCTGCTTCCCTGCATCATTTCCTACCCTTGAGATTCTCGAATTTTCAAGGTAATACAACAGTATGAAAATAAGCAGGACGGAAATGGCAAAGAGAAAAGACAGCCGGATGTTCGATACGTATTGGTTCTGCGGATAGATAAGTGACGAAACATCAGAAAATACATCAGCTATAAGAAATATCAGGATACCTATGGCACCAGATACAAGAAAAATAGAAAGCGATCGCTTCAGGTTTCCCTTTCTAGTAAGAGGGAACGAAAGAAATATCGAAAATCCCATTACAAGGGAAAGGAGCATAGCTGTAGTCATCGTGCCATTAGACATTTCGTTCCCTCTTATTGCAACTCATTATTAGGTTACCCTAATCCAATTAGGAGAAATTAAATAAAACACTTTTTTCGCAACCGTAGCTACACCGTGTTCTCAAGTTTCATTTGGCAAACTAATTATTTATATCCTTCATGCACTGATATGGTTGAGGAAACATTAATAAGGGCGCCCAGGGGAAGCGTTCTCAATACAAAGGGATGGGGCCAGGAGGCTGCACTCCGATTGCTTATGAACAACCTTGATCCTGAGGTTGCAAAGGATCCCGTCAATCTTATCGTTTACGGCGGAAAGGGAAAGGCTGCCAGAAACTGGGATGCATTTCATAAAATTGTAGATTCACTTAAGACTCTGGGAAACGATGAGACACTTTTGATTCAGTCCGGTAAACCTGTTGGGATATTCAAGACCACAAAGGAAGCCCCTAGGGTCTTGATTGTCAACGCCCAGATAGTTCCGAGATGGGCTACGGACGATATATTCTGGGAACTCGAAAGAAGAGGCCTAACGATGTTCGGTCAGATGACTGCTGGGTCGTGGATATACATAGGAACGCAGGGCGTTCTTCAAGGTACCTATGAGACTCTTTCGGCCCTCGCAAACAAGGAGTTCGGATCTGACTCCCTAAAAGGAAAATGGGTCCTGTCTTCTGGTCTGGGAGAAATGGGTGGTGCGCAACCCCTTGCCATAAAGATGAATGAAGGGGTAGCCGTTGTGGTTGAAGTAGACAAGACGAAAATTGATAGGAGGATCAAAGACGGGTATCTTGATACGTGGACTGATTCTCTCGATAAAGCGCTTTCCTTGAAAGACACATATCTAAAAGAGGGGAAGGCAACTTCTATAGGTTTGCTTGGAAATGCCGCAACCATTTACGATGAGCTTGTTAAGAAAGGGATAGTTCCTGATGTAGTGACAGATCAGACTGCTGCTCACGATCTTAACGTAGGTTACATACCCGAAGGTTTTACTGTTGAGGAGGCCTTCAGCTATAGGGACAGGAATCCCGATGAATATAAGAAGCTAGTCTATGGCTCCATTGTAAAAGAGACGAAGGCGATAGTCTGGTTCAAGGATCATGGATCGAAGGTTTTCGACTACGGAAACAACTTGAGAACGAGGGCAAAGGAAGGTGGGTATGATAGGGCTTTTGAGATACCTGGATACGTTCCTGCTTACCTCAGGGATCTTTTTGCCATAGGATCAGGGCCATTCAGATGGGTTGCCCTCTCAGGTGACCCTGAAGACATCTATACAATCGACGAGAAAATCATGGAAGAGATGGCAGAGGACGAACACCTTATAAGGTGGATAAAGCTGGCAAACGAGATGGTTCATTTTCAGGGACTTCCCGCAAGGATATGCTACGCGAAGTATGGGCAAAGGGAGAAATTGGGTCTTATGATAAATCGCATGGTGAAAAATGGGGAGCTCAAAGCTCCTGTTGCAATAGGAAGGGATCATCACGACACCGGTTCTGTTGCCTCTCCGTTTAGGGAAACGGAAGCTATGAAGGATGGTAGCGACGCAATAGCGGACTGGCCAATACTTAACGCCCTTTTAAACGCAGTCTCCGGTGCGACTTGGGTCAGCGTTCATCACGGCGGTGGAGTAGGGATAGGGAACAGCATCCATGCGGGAATGGTTATTGTCGCTGATGGGACAGCAGCGGCAGAAAAGAGGATAAAGAGAGTTCTCAATGCCGATCCCGGAATCGGTGTTATAAGGCATGCGGATGCGGGCTACGATTCCTCAATAGGACTTATAAAGAAGGGAGTTAAGTTCGATACTCCGTATTTCTAATGCCACAAAGTATGCCTAAATATGGGACATTATAAATGATTCCAGTGCCTTGTTATAGCCAACCCTGTCCTCCCACATCGTGAGATGAGAACGTCCCGGGAAAACGATCATCTTCGACCCCTCTATTCTATTGTGGATCTGCCTGGCAACTTCTGGGGTTACTTCATCAAACTCGCCGACGGTTATAAGGGTTGGAATCTTTATTTTGGTGATTTGATCAGTTATATCCCAGTTCTTTATCGTCCCGGTAATCGTAAATTCGTTTGGTCCATTCATTATTCTGTAAACGTTCCTTTTTTCCGAGTAGTCAAGGGAGGCTTTTACTTCTTCTGGCATAGTCTGAATTCTCAAGAGGTGCCTTTTATAAAATTCTTCAACAGCCTTCATATATTCTGGATTGGAATATTCCCCTCTACTTCCAAATTTCCTTATTGCCTCTGATGCCCATGCAGGCAGATTGTCTATAAGCCTGTTCATTTCCTTCACTGTCAACGGTACGCTGGCTAATCCCCCACTTACGATCAATCCCTTTAGATGATCCTGGAACTTTACCGAATATGCTAGGGCAAGGGCACCCCCGTAGGAAGAACCCATTAGAAATACGTTTTGATTTCCCGCAAGTTTTTTCCTCACTTCCTCTGCCTCTTCAACCCCATAGTCTATGGAAAACTTCCAGGCTTCTTTTGGTTCCTCAGACCTACCACAACCGAACTGATCGTAAAATATTACCTCTATCCCGGAGTTGGCCAGATCTGCCAATGGTAAAAGATAGTCGTGCGACATCCCTGGGCCACCGTGAAGACACAGCATCTTGGCAACTGACCTTTCGGGGATGAACTTCCTGTAGAATATGTGCAGTCCATTTACGTCTATGAACCCTTCCTCCCTTTTGACTCTCACGAAGCTAAAACGTTCTCCGATAAAAATATCTTCCGAATGCCAGGAGTATTGCTGATTAAAATTTCTGAGGAATCTTTATTCATTGTTCCTTAAGAGCTTGCATTATTTTAATCGTCCCTTACTAAATTGTTTGGTATTCTTCTCATTGGATTTCGCTGAAGTCATCAAGAAATATCTATATATAAGGGAAAAGTCAGATTTAATGAATTTTGTATTCTTAAGTTCTGGTGATGATGCCATTTTGAACACCGTTGGGCTTACAAATGCAAAACCTTTTGAAATCGAGAGAGATTTGTCTAAGCTGTCAGAAGGACTGAAGGATGATATAAATTATGACGGGGTTTTTACTCTCGTTAAGAAGGCCGTGAAGGCGTTCCTTGGAAAAGAGCGCACTGGGTTGGGACTTGCACTTTCCAGACTTCCTGCGGAACTGGGTGCGTTCTGGCAAGTAGGAGGAAATTACGTTATAGTAAACAAGAGCCTCATCGATGCGTTAAGGGCTGCTGGAAGATCTCAACTCGAGATAAACTCATTCGTCTTTGTAATTCTTATGCATGAATATGTACACTCTATCGGAGTACTTGATGAGGTAGGAGCACGAGAACTCACAAAAAGAATTTGCCAGAATTTATTCCCCGTGGATCATCCTGCCTATATCATCAGCTCAAAGGACCCGTGGCAGGTATATCCATTTCTTAAGATGGTGCGGGGCGGCAGGGGAGAAAGCATCGAATTTGTCAGGCATTTCGACACTGATTCCGCTTCGTATATAATGTGATTTTCAGAGAATTCTCGCTCTCGCTCGGCTTAGGATTATCCGCTCAAACTGATTGCAAGGTTCAGTTCAGAAACACTCGTGCTTATGTTCTCTCCAGGCGAAGATATAGTAATTGCAATTTCAGTTCCAGATTGGCTATAGCTCACGAAAATTCCCCTGTACTGGGAAAATTCTTCTTGTAAAGTTGAGTATAACAGTGATCCAAACGGTGAATTGATCTTTATCGTTAAGTTGCCGGTCAGGCGGTAGGCTGAACTTGATATTTCTTCAAGAGATAACAGCACCGGGCCGGGCGTTGATACGTTCACTTCTCCTCCAACGAATCTAACAAGATTAACGTATATATCGAATGAGCTATTAGTCGCATTCTCAATACTGATTAAACCGGATTCTATGACGTAGGGATGATTCACTCCTTGAACAGGCTCGGACCCAATTACTCCCGAATACACATAATAGTACGACTGGTCAACGTAATATCTGTTGTTGCTGTTCACGGAAACGTATCCGCCGGACAATATGTTTATCGTTGAATTGCTTACTTCTAAGAAACCTTCAGATCCCTGACTCCCTCCGGAAACAGCTATGGTGCCAACGGTAGGCGATGAAAAATAGGGCACATTGCCAGATTCCAGCATAAAGGGCACCGTTACGGTTTCCCCTTCTCTTGAATTGATGCGTAGCACGCTTATGTAGGAATCGAGTTCCATGACAGAGTTCATAAGACCGTTTGTGTAATGCTCCTCGTATACCGCCATCTCCGCAGGGATATAGCTAGTCACGAACACGCTCAGTAATAGCACAACTATCAAGATAGACAGGATAGCCCCGACCGCCGTTGCCACGCCCTCTTCTTCCACTTTTAGCATTTTCATCTCTGTTCTCTCCGCAATAAATAGTACTTGGACAAATTCTCAGAAAAATCAGCACCGCTCATATTTCCCCTTTTCATAATTTCTGCCATGAACGACTTTTTCTTTTCAATCTCAGTCTCAATCTCATCATAGGACAATTTGCCACGGGAAAGGATTTTACGGATCACGGGAGAATTTTTGCTGTAGCTAATCGTTCTTGTTTCGGGTGTAAGTACATCCCGGGTGACAAGTTCTCCACCCTCGTACTCCTCCATCTCCAGTATCTCGATTACCTTTCTCGATACTTTTCCTCCTTTCTCGGAAGTTCCCTGGAAGATAATTATGTCAAGTGATGATATCAACGCCCTTGGTATTTCTATCGGGGGCCCCTCAAGCCTGTGAATGAAAGAGGCAATATCACTGGCATGGAACGTAGACATTGTTGACTGACCCGAGGACATTGCCTGGAAGAAGGTTTTGGCCTCCTGTCCTCTTACTTCCCCCACAACTATGTAATCCGCCCTCTGTCTGAGGGACATGGTGAGGAGATCAAACATGTCTATCTCTCCGCCTCTCTTCCCTGTATTAGGATTTGTTCCCCCTTTTCCCTGTCTAGTGTAAAGCGGTATCCAGTTGGAGTGGGGTATATTCAGTTCCCTAGTATCCTCTATGCTGATTATCTTCTTTTCGCTTGGTACGAAGAGGAGGATCGCATTAAGCGTCGTGGTCTTTCCCGATGCAGTTCCTCCAACTATGAAAAAGCTCAGTCCAGATTCAACAGCCTGCCAGATATAGGCTGCCGCATCTACGCTCATCGTTCCGTTCCTCAAAAGGTCCACAGGTGTCAGAACTTCCTTAAGGAATTTCCTGATTGAAAAGGTTGATCCATTTTTTGTGATTTCCTCTCCGTAGGTACCCTGAAACCTAGAGCCGTCCGGAAGGGAGCATTCAACTATGGGCCTCACAACAGATATATGGGCGCCTGACCTCTCTGCCATTCTTGTAACGAAATCCATAACTTCCTTCTCGTCCTCGAACGAAATGTTAGTCTCCATGGAGCCGTATTTCTTATGGTATACGAATACGGGTCTTAGGAAGCCTCCGCACGATATATCCTCTACATTCTCATCCTTCATCAGGGCATCTACCCTTCCATATCCTAGAAGGGATGCCTCAAGATCTTCAACTAAGCTTCTGACTATAGAGCTATCCTGGTTTTTCCCGTCATAATTATTCTGAATCCACGTTCTAAGCTTTTCCCTCCTTTCATTATCGGATAAGGTGGACTCTTCTAGCGACGAAATGAATTTCATTCTAAGGCTTTCTATAGTCTTCCGGTCCGCGTGATTTTCAGTCGCTGATTTAACCTCGTAGAAATAAGAGTTCCTTTCTCTGTCGTGCCATATTACCACCTCGTTTTCTCCCTCAATTTGGTACCTTTCTATAAGGTCAAACCCTTTCTTGCCTTTATTTTCCGATATTGAAGACTCTTTTTCCGGAAGGTCGTCATGAGCCAGATCAAACACCCCCTATGAACGCAATGACCAAATAACCGAGGACTGTAAGTAAAGATGCATAAATTAGGCCTTCCCCTATTCTGCCTTTTCTGAGTATCCCAGCCATAATTCCTCCTCCCACTGCATTGGCTATGATCAATCCTGAGAAGGCGCCCTTGACAATAGGAATGGCGGAAGAATTTAGATAGCTGAACGTAGAAGAGACTCCCCCTTCCCTAATTATGGCAGGGAAGAATTGCACGTCTAGAACAACAACTGCAAGCAGAAACACTGCGAACGAGATGAATATGGCTACTGCGTATGAAGACAGTTGGGAGTATTTTTCCTTCTGGATGAGATACGCATCTTTGGTAGAGCCAGAGATTTCAGACAAAACTTCTGATACGTTACCACCTGTTCTGTTCAACTCGATTAAGGTCGAAACAATCTTCGAAACAAAGGATGAATTTACCCTATCTCTAAGGGAATCAAGGGCCTCTTCCAGTGTTGCACCCCACCTTATTTGCTCAGAAAGCCTCCTAACTTCTTTTGTCAGTGGTCCGTAATCTATTTCAGCTACGTCCATTATGCAGCTTGAAAGGCTTGGGCCATACTTACAAGCTTCAGAGAGATCGCTCAGAAAGATCGTCAGTTGGTATTCTATAGCAGAAGTTCGTTGCTCATTAATTGTCATTATCAATCCCAGGGGGAATGTAGCAACAAATATTGCAGAAACAATTAAATCGAACAAGTATTGAGTTACACCTGTAGCTATCCAGAAATATATTCCGAATAGAATGATGATAAACCCGAGTGTCAGTAAGATTATAACGATCTTTCTCAGCGTATTCCCAACTCCCTGTTAACGCTGGAAATTATTCCCGCAAAGCTTGCAACAATTACAGGCTCAATAACGAGCGAGAGCGCTATAAGTACGTATTCCGAGAATCTTGATACAGGAGCGGAAATAACGCTCATCACGCCAAGAATGATTGCCAGAAAAAGGGGGAGCGCAACTCCAACTGTAACGTAGACTTCGGCAAATAGGGAAACCGCATCCCCGTTGGACTTTAGAGATAGTCTTATCATGTTGTGATAATCTTTTACCTTTTCTGCAAAATATGGCTTCATCCTTGAGCCGGACATGGCAGTTGAAGTAGCGCCATGTAGGAAGCTTTTCCATTCTTCTGAAGGACTCGTAAGTGATTCTTTCTCCATCGCATTGTAGATATCCAGCCCTCCAATGGACATTAAACGGACGATCTTTTCGGCCTCCCTAGAAACCTCACCAAATACCTTTTCCTTCGACAGCTTGCTGAATATCATATCAAGAGGGACGTCAGCGTTTGCCAGGGCTGAAATGAATATGTAGGTTTGCTCCAGGTTTCCTGCAATATTCTTTGCTCTGACGGAAGCCTTGTATTGTGGGTACATAGCGCTCAGGGAATATAGCGTAATTCCGAATGATACAGGGATCAGGAAGGCACCCAGGATCTCCGAAAACCTGCTTCTTACAAACAAAAGGATGAATATCTCGAGAACAAGGAATATCGCTGCAGCAAGAATTGAGAAAAACATCGATATTCCGGCAAAATCTTCTGGCCTCATCCATATGTCAGCTTTTTCCAGGTTGCTTCTAAGCTCCTCAGCATGTTGCTTTCCAAGAAGTTTGTAGGCCCATGAGAAATGGGCAGAAGCTCTAAGAAAATTCTCCCTTCTGTCCCCTTGAAGTGACCCCTCGGTGTCCTTTTCCAATTAGCTCCCTCCCTTCACCTCGGCTAATTGCGCCGCAGAATGGATCGAATTAAACGTTTCCTGCGGAGAAGCCGACGTTGGTATCTTTCCGGCAACCTCATCCAGAAACACAGATCCTTTCCTTATTTCGTCCAACAACTCGCTCTCCTGCATGTTCAGGTCTCTGGATAATATTCTGAGATAAGGTCGTGGATAAAGAAAATTTATTCTATCATTCCCCTGATCCCATTCAAATACGTTCTGTGCGGAAATTTCGCCATACTCCTGAGTTAACCCGGAGACGGCCGTTACTGCCGATATTCTCCTTTCTGTTTTTCCACTTTTCCTGATCAAAGAAACTTTCACTATAAGGTCCAAAGAGGAAAGCATAACTGATGGGATGCTAAGAGGGGGATTCTCGAGCCTGTTTAGCAATGATTGCAGAGAATCTGCGTGTATGGTTCCAAGGGTCGTTTGTCCCGTAGACATTGCTTGGAATAGGCTATAGGCTTCCTTTCCCCTAATCTCTCCAATTATCAGGTATTCAGGCCTTTGCCTTAGAGCCATTCGGAGGAGATCGAACATATCTATAGGATCAGGTGCATCGGAGTGAAGGCCCGATTCACCAGTCCTGACTCCTCTTGTCACGGCAGGGATCCAGTTCTTATGTGGCAGATTAAGCTCCC
The DNA here is from genome assembly GCA_038729485.1 of Thermoplasmatales archaeon. Lineage (GTDB taxonomy): Archaea > Thermoplasmatota > Thermoplasmata > Thermoplasmatales. Next base: position 105,951 of record JAVYRX010000004.1, read on the forward strand.
TGGTGTCTTCAATGCTAACTAATTTTGCCCATGGTGGAATAAAAAAGGAAATGGCGTCTAGCGTTGTTGTCTTTCCCACCCCAGATTCCCCTATAATGAGAACATTCTTTCTTCTCCCTATCATGAACCACAAAAAAGCCATAAGCTGCGAATTCGCGGTTCCCAACCTTATGAGATCGATTGGAGTGAATGGCGCCTTTTTAAATAGTCTCATGGAAAACGACGAGCCTCTTGACGTCACTTCCTTTCCCAGGGTTGCACTTATTCTATGACCCTCACGTGTGGATGAGTCTAGTATGGGATCAGAGACGCTTATAACTTTTCCCCCTTTCTGCGCTAGCGAAACCACAAAGCTAGTTAGTTCTTTTCCGGTCAAGAAACGTCTGTTCGTCTCAAGGCTCCCGTAGGATCTGTGATAAACGTATATGGGTACTGCAGGGCCAGCACACGAGATGTCCTCAATTGAGGCATCGTAAATCATCGGGTCTATGATTCCGTAACCGGTCACATCCCTCTTGACGTAATATATCACCCTGTTTTTACTTTCGGGAGGCAGATTGATTCGATTGCGTTCACAGAATGACGATATCAGCTCATTCACGCATCTTTCTCGATCACCTTTAAGGCAGACCTCGTTCCCCATAACTATTCTCGGAAGAGAGGACAACATGGCGCAGAGGATCCGTCTTTGGAGATCGTCAAGTTGCGGCTCCTGGACGTAGTATAGTGTTGAATAATCATTGCCAACGATGAATACTTTCACAGGCATGCCGGGAATGTCGTAGCTCTCTAGAACATTGAAATCTTTATCGCGATAGGAGACTACACCGTTTGTGACTGTGTCTTTTCCCTCGTTCATATAGCGGCAAGAAGCGGGGTTCATGCCTGACAATGTATAGGCCACAAAGTTTATTCATAAATGGGATAAATAATGTTTCTACCATTCGTGATGGGTCAGTTCTTCCAGAACAACTACCATATCTCAGAAGACCTGAGGATCAAGCGTTAATCTATAAATTACGCTTTGTCTCATAGAACGAGGACTGTTGCCTAAAAAATATCGGAAGACATATTTTGGGCCGACGATCTTAAATTGCGGGAATCAAGTAAGGTAACTGTAGCGCTTTTCAAAGCTCTTGCAGCTATATCTTCGACATGCCCTCACATTGGATTCAGCGATCACAGGAGATTCAGTATACCCATAAACAATAAAAAAGGGCCTCATACATCTCTTATGAAAGTGTTTGTTGGAACAAGACAACGCATTTCTCAAAATTAAGTGCACAAACGGTTAGAAGAAATCCTCTAGAGTGCTCTTTTTTCTGACCTGATTGCTCTTCAACGATGATTCATCTACGTTGAAGACCTCCGTTACCCTGGAAAGCGTTTGCGCAACCCTGTCTGCGTAGTATTCGTAATCTGGCTTAAAGTTAAACGGAACGTTTGAGTAATACGGCTCAACTTCCTGAGGCCTTTTCTTACTGTCTACGACTATCCATGAGACTTTCATTCCAGGGACAAACTGATGCCCGCTATTTATCATCTTTTTTGCCACTTGCACGTTTGCAAGGGAATCCCCCTCCTTGTAGAAGTCGAAATCCTTGACCGTTCTTGAAATGACGAGCTTTTCGTTTTCGACGCGTCCCTCTTTAACGTCTGCTATGATTTCTTTGGCTCTTTTGAGAGCCGCATTCACGTTCCTGTCGAGGATCAGATTAAATATTTCCATAAGCGCTTCAGACTGAAGATCGAATGAATCCGTCCTTCTAATTTCGTATCCTCTTACAACTATGTTTCCCCTTTCCTGCTGTGGATAGGCAACTTTACCCGCATATCTCTTTTTGGCCCCGTGTGAGAACATCGGATCGAAAACCCTTTCCACTTCTATATGAATGCCTAACTCTGAAGATATGCCCTCCGCTATGCTATTCGCAAACTCTACTGCTTCGGGTACCGTTCCCTTTCCAGTTTTGACGAATACAGAGTCTGTGTCTCCGTAAACGACCTGGGTTCCCTTTGACGTAAGGTTTGAAATTATTCCCTTAATGGTCTCTCTCGCGAATGCGGTAATGCTTGATCCAATGTTCTGGTCAGTAAATCTATAGAAACTCGATGCGAAAACGCCGTAAAATGAGTTCATGAGAATTTTAACCTGACCCTGCATGCTGTCCAAGTAACGTTTCTTCATGGGATCACGTTCATTCTTCATCATTGATTTGTACATGTCCCTTGTGTTCATGAGCTTCTCCAGTATCTCTGGAATAAGGCCCTTCCTCACCTTTGGAGAAAGGAATCTTGTGCCCGTGGGGGAGACAATCTCCCCATCGGGCGAAATGGTAGTGAAGCATATATTATGTTTAATCATCAAACTCGGATACATACTTTTGAAATCCATGACGGCAACCATATCGTAAAGTCCTGGGGCGATTGAATGAACGTATCCGCCCTCTATTCTGTCTGCGTTTTGATTGGTGAAATTATTCATTGGAACTGCAAGATTTCGTCTATCTGCCTCCCTTATTATTAGCGAATCTATTAGGGTCGAGTTGCCGGAATTCCAGACATCGTCCAGTGGTATCATTGCGACGGTGCTCATGTTCTCGTATTTTTCTATTACATCAATCTTTAGCAGTATAGCCAGTGCCAGGTAAGAATCGCGTATGCAGTACTTTATCACCCTGTCTCTGTCTTTTTCCCATTCTCCCTCTATGTTGAGCCTGTCAACGTCTCCCTTGGATTCCCCAAGAAGTTCTTGAGATACGTATGCCAGGGTCTCCTGCTTCGGATGTATCTCCCTCTTAACGTTCCACCAGGCATCAGCCACAACCCTCCCATGGATTCTCCAAAATTGGTTTTGGACCCTCTGTGGCGGGGAAACGTCCCTGCCTATGAGCATATCTATCCCCTTTTCCTTTCCCAGGGATTCGAGAAATGGGAGGTCGTATCCATCCACATTGTAGCCCGTTATTATGTCCGGATCCTCAGCCCTCACGAATGATATAAACTGCTTCAGTATCTCCGAAGGCTCTCCTGTAATTGCGCCGTCGGTTGACTTGCCGCCAAAGTGAGTTGTGTATCCGATTACGTAGAGCTGCTGGGTCTTTATGCTGTTCTCGATGTCGAAGCTTAATATCTTCAACGGAGGGAGAAAGTCCGAAGTCCTCTCTATTTTATTGCAGTAGACCACATGCTGTGTGGTAAATCTGCTGTCAGATGCCTCATCACCCTGAAACTTGACGCAGCTACCAAGGTCGAAATCGTAGTAAAATCTAAAATGAAAAGGGATATCAGCAGCAAGTATCCGACTTTGGTCCTGAATCATCTTTCTCATCTCAGGTACCCTCCAAGGAGATTTTAGGGTAAACTTCACTGCAGGGACCTTTTTGCCCTTGAACCACAATTCCAGGGTTTCAGTAGATACGATTTCACCTGAAGATTTGAGCTTGACAACCTCTTCATTTGTCGGTTCGACAACGTGGAAGTAGGGCAGAAAACCTCTATAAAGGAGGGTAAATGACTCCCCACTTCTATTTCTTCCGAACAACTCTACGACTACGCCGCCATTCTCCGTTATGTAAGAGGAGCTTATTACCCTGATTTCGCCTTCCATTATAAAAACATGGGATCATTTCAAATATACTTTTTGAACGCTCCTTGGTGAGAATGTCTTACCTTGGGAAAAGATTAATATCTTACGGTAAATATGAGATATGCGCTTTATTGTAGTCACTGGAGGAGTGATATCGGGTATTGGCAAAGGTACGATCACATCGTCTCTTGCATATATTTTAAAGGAGAAGAAATACAAGGTAAACGTCGTAAAGATCGATCCTTACATTAATTACGATGCTGGTACGATGAATCCTTACCAGCATGGGGAGGTCTTCGTGTTGAGCGACGGAACGGAGACGGACCTAGATCTCGGAAATTATGAGAGATTTCTCAGCAAGGATCTCAAAAGCCAGAACAACATAACGACTGGCAAAATTTACAAGACCGTAATAGAAAGGGAGCGGAAAGGAGAATTCCTCGGCAGCACGGTCCAGATAATACCGCACGTTACAGAGGAAATAAAAAGGAGAATAAGGTCGGTCGGCGTTGAGGACAGTTCTGATGTCGTGTTGGTGGAAGTAGGAGGCGTTGTAGGAGACATAGAATCCATGCCATATCTTGAGGCTCTAAGGGAAATGAAGCTTGAAGAAAATGGCAGGATGTTCTTCATTCACGTGACGTACGTTCCCACCTTGAGAAGCGTCGGGGAGCCTAAGACTAAACCTACCCAGCATAGCGTGCGTGAACTGAGGTCCATAGGTATTCAGCCGGATGCAATCGTAGCTAGAAGCGACGTTAAGCTCAGTAATGACGTGAAAAAGAAGATAGCGCTCTTTACCCAAGTTGACGAAAAGGCCGTTGTAGGTATACCAGATGTTTCAGACATTTTTTCTATGCCCCTCATATTGAATGACAGCGGACTGCCGGATTATATGCTCGATAAGCTTGGCGTTGCTCCAAGAGAAACTGATCTTTCGTTCTGGAAGACCGTTGTCGAGAACATAAGAAACCCTAAGGAAGAGGTCACTATTGCTGTTGTTGGGAAGTACGTTCACCTGAAGGATTCCTATATTTCGCACGAGCATACTTTCATGCATGTAACAGGCAAAACTGGAATAGGTGTCAAAATAAAATGGATCAATTCGGAGGACGAAGACGAGATAGAAAAGAATCTTGCTGGGGTGGACGGCATACTTATCCCCGGAGGATTCGGGGTTAGAGGGACTGAAGGAAAAATAAAGGCAATAAAATATGCAAGAGAAAACGGCGTTCCCCTTCTGGGGATATGCCTAGGGTTTCAGCTTTCTGTGGTAGAATTTGCAAGGAATGTCCTTGGTTTAAAGGATGCGAATTCCTCAGAGTTCAATCCATCAACAAACTTCCCCGTAATAGATCTCCTCCCCGAACAGATGGGCGTTAACAATCTTGGGGGTACGATGAGATTGGGCGATCTTCTTGTAAAAATAAAGGAAGGCACGACAGCATACCACCTTTATGGAAAGACAGAAGTAAAGGAAAGGCACAGGCACAGATACGAGGTTAATCCGAAGTACATTAGTCAGTTCAAACAGAATGGAATGATATTCTCTGGAACAGACGAGTCGGGCACCAGAATGGAAATATTGGAGCTGAAGGGGCATCCCTTCTTCCTGGGTTCGCAATTCCATGCCGAATTTAGGAGCAGGCCTGAAGCCCCGTCAGTATTGCACGAGGGTCTCGTAGTTGCAGCATCAAAATATAGAAATCTTATGCAAAAAGGATTTATACAACAAGAGAAAATTACGTAAAACTTAAATATAACGGATAAATGTTAGAAGTCCATGCCAAATTCCCTTAGAAAGATTGGTAAGGTAATTGGAGTTAGGGAGAAAAAGCTTATAGCAAGACTTAGTCAAGAGGTACCGCTATCCACAAAAATATATGGCAGAGACGGCAAATTGATTGGGAAAGTAGTTAGGCTATTCGGTCCCACAAGATCTCCATTTGTCGCCATTGATTCCAAAGGGAATATGGCTGAAGAGATATATGTGAGGTGAATGTAATGTCCGAAGAAGATAAGAAAAAGAGTAAAAGGGAACTCCTCGAGGAGGTTACGAAATGTCCTGAATGCGGTTCTACCCATCTCGTAAGAGATTACGAAAGGGGGGAGCTTGTTTGTCAGGATTGTGGTCTTGTCATAGATGACAGTTTCATAGACCAGGGCCCAGACTGGAGGGCTTTCGACTCAGAGCAATCAGAGGCTAGGGCAAGAACGGGAGCGCCAATGACCTATACGATCCATGACAAGGGACTGAGCACTGAGATTTCTTGGAAAAACAAGGATTCATATGGAAAAAGCATCCCAACTCGCAGCAGAGCTCAACTCTATAGACTTAGGAAGTGGCAAAGGAGAATTAAGGTTTCCAATGCGGCTGAAAGAAATTTGGCGCAGGCTCTTCAGGAACTTGAGAGAATGGCGTCAAACCTTAGTCTTCCAAAAGACGTTAGAGAGACCGCGGCTGTCATCTATAGAAGAGCTGTCAAGGAGAACATGATAAGGGGCAGATCAATAGAGGGAGTTGTTGCTGGATCAATATACGGCGCCTGCAGGCAAATGGGAGTCCCGAGAACTCTTGAAGAAATAGCATCAGTAACCCGAATCAAGAAGAAGGAGATCGGAAGGACGTACAGAATGATGAGCAGGATTTTGCAGCTTGGAATTTTCCCATCGAGGCCTGAAGATTACATAAATAGGTTCTGTAATAGGCTCAGACTTTCCAATGATGCGAAGAAGAAAGCGATGGAGATATTAAAACTGGCTGAGAATAGGGACCTTACTTCAGGAAGGGGGCCTACTGGCGTTGCAGCTGCAGCGATTTATATAGCCAGCATATCTTTGAACGAAAGAAGAACACAAAGAGAGGTTGCCGAAGTTGCAGGCGTGACAGAGGTAACGATAAGAAATAGGTACAAGGAGCTGACTGAAAAACTGGGTATAAACGTTGAAGTCTAGATAAACAACATTTTATATTTTCTTCGTATCACGAACTAGGGCCCGTAGCTCAGCCAGGTAGAGCATCTGGCTTTTAACCAGGTGGTCGTGGGTTCGAATCCCACTGGGCCCGTACCTATGAAGGTATAGATATTCCCATTTTATTCTAAGAGTGTGAGAGTCAGCAAAGGAAGAATTTTATTCTCAGACAGAGAGGTGGAAAGGTGGTATAAGAATCTGGCAAGGGGGAGCATAATCACTGCAGATGT
>JAVYRX010000005.1:0-84271 GCA_038729485.1 Thermoplasmatales archaeon
GAAATATGGATCCGGTGCAAAGGTAGACTGTCCAAAGGAGTTCCTGGGAAAAAGGGCCCTCCTGATCATCAAGAAAGAAGAAGACTAGTCACTTATGTCACAAAGTCCATCACCGGAATATGCTTTAATACACAAAGGACTATTCAATGAAACCTCCATCTTCACCTGAAAGTTTGCTGTGCATCGTAGTTCAAAACATTACGGAAGCGTAAGAACTATTCTTTCGAATAATAGGAAATGAAGATATCGGAGACGTTTGTTCCAGTGGGGCCCGTGAATATTACATCCTGAGTCATTTGCAACGGTAACAGGCTTTCACTCTTAGAAAGGAATTCATCTATTTTCTTCTTGCCGAGTAAGGCCAGAGTATGATTGTCTACTATAGCGCCCATAGCTCCACTAGAACCATCCACTCCATCTGTTCCAAAGCTTCCGAAGTAGATTTTTTCACCTTCTTCGATCAGGGCCAGCGCCCTTAGGCAAAGCTCGAGATTCCTGCCGCCCTTCGCGTGTCCGATCCTTGTAGTTGAAGTCTCTCCTCCTCCTACAACGAAAAAGCCACGTTTTAGGTTTTCATATCGCATCCTCATATTGTCTAACATGAGTCGTGCGGTTTCTATAGTTGATCCCTGTATTCCAGAACCCAAACTGACAACCTCTTCTCCCCTTCTCTTAAGGAATTCTACCACAGAATTAACGAAGTCTAGGTTCCTTAGGATAATATGATTGACACAGTAGGATTGGTTTCGTGGCTCCTCCTTGTAGTTCTTGGAGAATTGGCATACCCTTCCAAATTTTTCCATCACGTGGTTTATCGTCTCACGAGATGGAGGGGATCCTGTTGGCCCGGAGGCTACAGTGTTTACGTCATCTCCAGGTACATCAGATATTATCAATCCCAGAACCTTTGCCGGAAATGTGTATTTTAGAAGCCCTCCTCCCTTGACTTCCGAGTATACGTAGCGAATTGCATTGATCTCTGAGATGTTAGCCCCGTTCTTCATTAAGCAGTTTATGCTTTCGTTGAAAAGTTCAAGATTTATCCCATCTCTCAACACTTCAAACAACGATGAACCACCTCCTGATATGAGGACCACGACCAGATCCCCATCTTTAAGACCATTGAGTGAATCTAGTAGCCTCAAAGAGCTTTTGATGCTTTCAGACGTAGGAAGAGGGTGCCCACCCGGAAGCACAGAAGCATCATCATCGACAATTTCATATTCAGGAGCTATTATAGCAGACCTCCATATCCTCTCTCCCAGGTAATCCTTTGCTCCCTTATACATTTCTATAGCCGCTTTCCCAAATCCGACGACGATTATTCTATCTGCCACTATTTCTCCCGAGCTCTTTAGAAAGTTGATTACTTTGGTGCTGGGCGTGTTTGCAGCGAAAGTATAATCCAGCGATTCTATTATGGTACTTCTGATCGGGTCTCTCCTAAAATCTCTAATGTTTTGGAATAGTTGCATTTTGTAAATTATGTTAAACAATCAAAAATATTTAACCACTTAGAGCATTGAACCTTGTGAGGGATGTCATAGTTGAAGGCAACATATTCCATAATGGCCGTATGGTACACGGAAAATATAGCATGATGCAAGATATTTTCGTGCAGGATTCATCCAGGCCGACGTTAAGGGGCACTCTTTTGAAAGGACCTATAAATTTTCATACTCATCTTGGCGATTCATTTATTTCTGAAGAGCCGATCGGGGATATCCCCTCCATCGTAGGACCTGGGGGATTCAAAATAAGAAAGCTCAATGAGGCCGGAATTAAAAAAATAAGAAAAGGAATGAGAAATGCGATAGAATACATGAAAAATCTAGGAACAGCAGCCTTTTTTGACTTCAGAGAATCAGGTATTAGAGGCATTAAATCGGTCCCAGGATTCAAAGGAATAGAAGGACAATTTCTTACTAGGCCATCGGACCCTTCTGAAGTTAGGCATCTCCTGGATGTTTCCGCAGGTTTCGGTCTAAGTTCCATTTCAGATTACAGGGAATCTGAGCTGACGAGACTGTCAAGCGAAGCTCATAAACGAGGCAAGATACTTGCGATTCATTTTAGTGAGAGCAAGAGAGAGGACGTTCAGACTCTAATAGATCTGAAACCTGATTTCGTAGTCCACTGCGTAGAGGCCACTGAAAGGGATCTTGCTTTAATTAGGGCAGGGAAGATTCCAATCGTTGTTACTCCAAGGTCTAACGTCTTTCATGGAAAGAGGCCAGACTACAATAAAATATTCAAGTCTGGTGCTGACGTCCTCCTAGGCACTGACAATGCATTTATTGTAGAACCTGACGTGCTGGAAGAAGCGTCGTTCATATTTCAATATCAGCACAGTATTTCAAGGATAGACCCCGACTCTGTAATTTCTGCCATAACTGAGGCACCAAGGAATGTGATGAAGAAATTAGGCCTAACTATGAGATTTGAGACTTACCTATACTTCGAGGAAGAGCTCACCTCTTACCAAATACTTACGAGACCTCACTTGTATAGGATGCATGTTTTGCATCTCAAATCTGGAAGGATAAATTTTTTTCCAAGGAGAGACTGAAGATGGGAGTGAGAAGTTAAGTGGTCGGAAACGAATTCATTGAGGAATCGATAAGGAGATTTTCGGAAGCCGTTCAAAACAACGCGCAGGCGATAGAGGAGTTCAAAAATCAGATCACCTTGCAGGGTCGCCCCCCACAGAAGGCGGCCGTTGACCTAATTAGGAAATATTCAGGAGATCTGAACACGTTCTTCAAGACGCCTCCTATAAATGCAATTTCTCTGGGATATAGAGGGAATGTACTTGGAGCGGTTTCATCCATAAGGTGCTCTGAATATGAGAAGGACGGCGCCAAGAAAATCAGGTGCATAGGGTCGTTGGAAGACAGGACTGGGCGCCTCCCGTTTACGGAATTTCCCGAAGGTTCTAGCAGGTTGTCGAAAGGGGACCTAGTTCTCATTAGCAATGCTTACGTTGGAAGTTTTAACGATAGGCCGTATTTAACCCTCTCCTCTAGAATTGAGATAAGTATCATAGAGCATTCAGGTGCCGCAAACCAAAGCGGTAATTTGAAGATAAAAGACCTCCATCCCGATATGTACGATGTAAAGATCAAGGGCAGCCTGGCCTATATAGGCAAGGTGAATGACGTGGGGAAAACGCACTCAACCCTTTTCAAGGGGCTGCTCAAGGATGAAACTGGAAGCATACCGGTAGAAAGTTGGGGGCTTGAATTGAAAGACGGAAACGTCGAGATAGTCGGGGCATCCGTGAAGCAGTTTAATAACAGGATATACCTGCACGTAGGCAACGGCACACAAATCAGGTATGAGACTTACGACGAGACCGGAGAGTTTGATAACCTTGAGCTTCTTATCAGTTCTTCAAGGGGTATTTTCAGGGGAAGCGGTATTATAATCAAAATAATAGACAAGAATTTGACCGTAAGGGTATGCACGACATGTCAGAGGGTCGTTAAAGGCGACAAATGTCAAAATCACCCTGAATCGCCCGTTGAGAAGATACTTAGGCTATCTCTCATTTTGGATGATGGTCATGCTGCTCCCCTTGCTTACGCCTACCAGAAGGTTTTAGAAAAATACGTTGAGGGAGGAAAGGATAAAATAAGGGAGCACATAGAGAAAGGTACAGAGAATGAGCTGCTTCCACAACTGAAGGGGTCAATCGTTATGAAACCGGCGAAATTTACTATTTTTGGATTTAAGGGAGAGACTGGCAATTATTTGGAGTTACAGGAGCTTCAAATCCTGGAGGGAGAGGCCCTTGATTCCGAATATAACAAGATGATAGAGGCGCTAAAATGAAACCGAGGGAACCCGCTATAAGAATTACAACTACTGAACTGCTGGGCATTGATGAAATGGTTCCTGACTATGAAGGTCAGACCTTGGGCTTGACAGAACTAGGATTGCCCCTTAGCAGATTCATTATGGCAGGCAGATATGTGGGAAGGTCTGACGAGAACGAGAGGGTCATGGTTCGCATTTCAGACGACCTTAACGAAGTTACTATGTTAGTCGGAAACTATTTCTCCGAGAGCCTGGAAATTTTCGAAGAGTTTGAGGCAAACGATCCTTTAGTAATAATTGGAAAGGTCTCATTTCTTACGGGTCAGACGCAACTGTCCAAGAGATTTTATTTGGAGAATATCAGGAAAATATCCGATGTAGAAATGAGGTATTTTCAGGCAAGCGCAATCTTATTTCTAAAGGAGAGGATAGACAAGATAGCGAAAGCTGTTTCATCGGGGATGAAGGAAAAGCAGGAACTTTCCGCGCTCATGGATTCAGAAAGGCTTGGTCTTGGTCTCTCAAAAAGATTCGAGCTGAAGGGGTCGGTGGACGTGGAGAAATTTATCTCTTTGGTCAATTCATTTACCGAAGGACTTTCAAAGAAAAATAAGCAGATAGTTCTTGAGGAGATAAAAGGAAACAGAGAAATATCGCTGGAAGAACTGGTCAGCAGGCTTGGGGATAAGCTGAGCAGGGAAAGCATAGAAGAGGAGCTTAGAAATCTGCTTAATGAGGGAGAATTAATGGAAGTCAGAACAGGCATTTACAGGTATGTTTCCTGAATCAATGCTTGAAACCTCTTTCCCCAACATCTATAAAATTCATTCCGTATTTGTTCGCAAGGGAGATCACCTCATCATCCCTCACAGACCCTGTAGGTGCTGCCACGTTATGAATTCCATTAGACCACATGTATTCTATTGAATCCGGGAAAGGGAAAAATCCGTCTGAGATCAATAGGGAATCATTTGTTATCCTCCCTTTCTCCTTTGCCCTATCTATTGCGATTTTCACGGAATCAACTCTGTTAGGTTGGCCACCACAAGAGGAGATCAACCAGCCATCGCTCACTATAACTATTGCGTTACTCTTAACTGATTTCACGATCTCCCACCCGAATTTTACATCTTCAATGATCCGCTGCGACGCTTCCCCAGATTTTATCTCGATCTTCAGGTTAGATTTCCTGTTCCATTCCTGAACCAGAAGTAGATTTCCGGCCGACCTAATATCCGGGATCTTGTATGCTTCCTCTCTTCCTCTTAGGACCCTGAGGTTCTTCCTCTTCAGTAGAGCATCCAGTGCATTTCCTGAAAAATCCTTTGCGATTAGAACTTCAATGTATTTTCCTTTCAAGTATTCGGTCACAGCTTCGTCAACTTGTGAATTGACCGCGACTACCCCACCATAGGCAGAGATTGGATCTGACTCGAATGCTTTTCTCAGGCTGTCATGTCCTATGGCCGCACCGCATGGGGCAGCGTGCTTGATGACAGAACTTGAGCCTTGTCCCAGCCTAAGGACAAGGTCCCATGATGCCCATGCATCCATGATGTTGTTGAAGCTAATTTCCTTCCCTTCCTTCACGATTTCAAAAAATGGATTGTAGGTGGCATAGGCGTGCGCTTTCTGGTGCGGATTCTCCCCGTACCTCAAGTCAGAAATAGATTGCCCGGCTACAGAAAAAATGTTGCCTTCTCCCCCAAACCATTCAGATACGACGAAGTCGTACCAAGAGGTGAACCTAAAAACTTCAGAAGCTAAGAACCTTCTCAAATCTAATGAAACCTCACCATCTTTCATTTCTGCAGTAACCTTTTCCATATTCTTTCTACCAACAACTGGAATTACCCTGGAAAAGTTTTTAGCTGCTGATCTAAGGAGTGTGATGCCTCCGATATCTATAAATTCAGTTAGGTCTGTCTCTCCTGCCAAGAATTTCCCCCTAAAATCGTAAGGTTCTACATAAACTAGATCTATGGGCTTGCATCCAAATTTTCTTATCTCTTCATCATCTCTAGTCCTTGCAAGTATCCCAGCAAGGAGGTTAAACGAGAGAGTCTTGATCCTGCCTCCCAGAATTTCAGGGGTTAACGTTATTTTCTCAATTGGCTCGCATTTGACCCCTTTATCATCAAGATAGGCTTTAGTACCGCTGGTACAAAATAGATTGTATCCCTGGTCTATCAGGAAAAAAGATGACCTTTCTAAATCAGATTTATCGGATGTGGAAATAATTGCATTCCTTTCCAAGTTGGATCACATTGAGACATTCACTAATCGTTAAAATAATTTTCAAAAACAACCCAAAAAATTACTGGCAGAGTCACAAAAATTTTAATCATATGAGAAATTGTAGAAGATAACGGAGGAATCCTTAATGGCGAAAAATATAATCGTTGAATCTTTGCCACAGGCCCCGGTAGAGCAGAGAGAGGTGGAGATAGTCGAACGTAAAGGAATCGGCCATCCAGACTCAGTATCTGACGGAATTGCTGAAGCAGTAAGTAGGTCTCTTTCCAAATATTACTTGGAAAATTACGACCGAATTCTTCATCATAATACAGATCAGGTGGAGGTCGTGGGTGGGCAGTCTCAGCCAGAGTTTAACGGCGGTATTATATTGGAACCTGTGTATATTTTACTGTCAGGAAGAGCCACAACACAGGTGAACGGAAAAAGGATACCGTATAGGAGCATAGCTATCAAAGCTGCATCAGATTATCTCAAGGAGAGATTTGATACATTGAATATAGAAAGTGACGTAATGATTGACTGCAGGATAGGTCACGGGTCCGTTGATCTTAGGTCTCTCTATGATACCAGGAAACTGCTGTCAAACGACACGTCTTTCGGCGTTGGCTTTGCTCCATTTTCTGAAACCGAAACTGCCGTACTTGCTGCAGAGAAATATATTAATGGAGACCTGAAAAAGACAGTTCCGTCTCTAGGTTATGACGTCAAGGTTATGGGCTTTAGAAATAAAGGGACTATAAACCTGACGATTGCGGCTGCCATGATCGGAAAATACATCAACAACAAGGAGGATTATACGGACAAGAAGGAAAAGGCCAGAGAGCTCATAGAGAGCCATGTGCAGAAAAGAACAAAAAGGGAGGTCAAGGTGTTCGTAAATACCGCAGATAATCCGAATGATAACATCTATTATCTCACAGTAACGGGGCTCTCAATGGAAAATGGTGATGACGGTTCTGTCGGAAGGGGGAACAGAGTTACTGGCCTGATCACGCCGTATCGCCCAATGAGCATGGAAGCAGCTGCAGGCAAGAATCCGGTCACGCACGTTGGAAAGCTGTACAACATAGCAGCTATGAAGATAGCGGAAGAAGCGATTAAGGAATCAGGCGGAGACATTCCAGAAATTCATGTAAGGATCGTTTCACAAATAGGGAGGCCCATTGATGACCCCCACGTTGCGAACATACAAATTGTCGGAGCATCTGAACAGATGGCAAAAAAGTATTCTGGAAAGTTCACGTCAATTGCGGATGATTGGCTTTCCAATCTTGATCGCATAACGAAGGGTCTCGTTGCGGGAGAAATAAATACATTCTGACCCATATGTTTGTGCAGTTCCACTCATTTAGCACTTCCCAACTGGACGAAGTAGTTGAGTTGGCCAGAAGAAACCTAACTGAGAGGTACAGCGATTTTGTTTTCCTCGACATCCAGAGGGCCTGGCCCTCTGGTTTTATTGTTGCCATTGCGGACAGCAGCATTGCCGGGTTTATCTGCGGCGGATTATCAGGCGACAGGGAGGCTAGAATATTGATGCTTGCGGTTGATGCACCATACAGGAGGAAGGGGATAGGTTCCGCGCTGATGTCCCTTTTTGAGCAGGAAGCCATAAAGGTCAGGGTGAGGAGAATAAAGCTAGAGGTCAGAACTGACAGCGAAGGAGCCATAGCTTTCTACAGAAATCACAGTTACTCCGTCAGCGGTCTACTACCTTCATATTACAACGATGGCACGGATGCCTTCACGATGGAAAAAGTGATCGCAGGAGGCCAAGACTAAAATTTCAGGAATATATATTTGTCAACTTTTTCAGAGAGGTCACGATCGAACTTATCGGGATATTGCCCTCTGTACCCCGCAAGCGCGATTGCCATTGTCCGATTTTCAGTGAGTATTTGGTAGTACTTGAATCTCAGTGAAGCAAGCCTTCCCTCAAGTGCAATTACCTTTCCTTGACCTGAGTTCGGCATTTTTCAAATTCCTCCAGTTTCTTGGACAATATTAGATGGTCGTCCTGTGCTATCTTTATTTTTTCCTCAAGATTACGAACCTCAAGCTCCAACTGGTCTATCTCCGTATTATCCATTATCACACCTTAGTTTAGGAATCATCATCCCAAAGGGTGTTTGGCTCTTTTGGAGCTCAGGAGGATCCCATCTCCTACAGTGAATCAAAGAATGGTATTTCAAGATTTCCAAGATTAGATTATGAATTCGTCCTGATCAGGCTTTATTTCTGGGACAGGTAATGTATCCCTCTCTTTTGAAAGTACGCTAACCCATATGTCCCCATACGGCATTTCCTGGTTAAGGTAGATCCTACCGTAAAACGCAAGGAATAATGAAGACTGGAAGACGTCTATGAAGTCGTCAGCTCCTCCTCTCACCAATGATTCCATTGAGAAATGATCTACGTTATGGGCTACCATCCTGCTCCATACTTCAGATATTATTGCATGGAGGTCCTCGGGATGTGCAGTTTCCTGGAATATGATTTTCTTTGCCTTTCTTACAGAGTTCTTTATAAAATTCAATGGGGTATTCCTTATTGCGTTGACTATGTCGTCAACCGTCACGCTTCTCTTCTCTACGGGGAGGTAATCAATTGAAATAGGGGCCTCTTCAGATGGCTGCTCGTCAACGAACAACGGGTCCTCAACAGAATCGTCCTCCACTTCAGGTGGTGGTATCAGAAGATCACTCTTACTCCTTATGTTAACCCAAGCTAGATAAATGATCTTTCCAGCAACAGGAAGGTCCCTAAAATTCTCATTGATTTCGTTAATAAAAATGGAAGTAAACTTGTCAAGGTCAATATTCCAGGGATCAAGATTGAATTTTTCGACTACTTCGAACACCTTCAATACGAGTTCAGACTTCCTTTGTTCCAGATCAGCCGTGATCTCCTTCTCTATAATTTTCTCTATCACAGCCTGATCCTTGTCACTATCAACAATCTGCATTATCAGCTCTGTCATGTTGTAGCTACGCCCCCATCCAAATCCTTGACAAAGACAGTACTGCTCTTGTCTTGGAAGGTAACACCTATTATTTGATTGGCATATTTCATAGTGGCTTTTCTAAGCGTCACCGCAATTATCTGCGCATTCTCTGAATTTTTTCTAAAGAGACTACCAACGTTTTCAGCATTCACCCCGTCCAAGAACATGTCAACTTCGTCCATGAAGTAAATAGGAGATGGTTCATAGTTTTGTATAGCAATTATAAACGACAGTGCAGCTATGCTTTTTTCTCCGCCGCTCAATGAAGCTAAGTTATCTGCTTTCTTTGCCTTGGAAGAGGCTTTTATGAAGAGGCCTCCCTGGAACGGGTTGGTAACGTTCTCCAATTCAAGATAACCCTCATTTCCGTTAGTTAGTTCCTTGTATATCTGTATGAAATTCTTATTGACAGCCTCGAACACCTCCAGGAACACCACCTTCTTCTGTTCTTCGAGCTTTCCTTGAAGCTCATCGAGTTTCCTCATTTCTTCTTCAAGTCTAGTTTTCTTGGAGACAAGTTCTTCCAACCTTGTATTTTCCGCTTCGTAATCTGAGATGCTCTTCAAATTTACCGGCTCCATCTGCTTCAGTTGCGATTCTAGATTTGTTATTTCTCTCTTTATTTCTTCGTGAGTTCGTTGATCTTCAGAAAATTCCACCTTGCTTTCTTCAATTTCTCTTGTCATTTCTTGTATTCTGGAAAATGCATCCTCCATCTTAGTCCTGAGAGAAATCAAGAAATCTGCCTTTGCCTTCTTTATTGCACCTTTTGATTCTAAATCGGATGTAACTTTATATCTTTCATTCGAAAGCTTGTCTATCTCTGCTCCCATTTTCTTTAGTTTCTCCTCCTCCGAACGATAGAGGGCCGATATAGCTTCAATTTCAGCCTTAGTCTTATTTATTTGAGAAGAAGATTCTTCAAGCCTATTTTTCGCATCAGCAAGGTCCTCTTGCTTTCTTTCCAAGTTTTCCTGTACCGATTCCCTGTTGGTCTTCAACACACTTCCGTTTGTGCGGAGTTCAGCGAGCCTTTTGTTGTCCTCTTCTATCTTGCCTTTGGAATCCTCAAGTCTTCCTCTGAGCTCCCTTATCTCTTCCCTAGTCTTCTTATCAAGGGTCTTTTCCTTATCGAGTTCTACTTTTTGGATCTCGCCAGATAACTCCTTCACCTCAGACTCCATCTTGGCAAGATCCGCTTTATTCTTTTCAAGCTCCTGCTGTCCTGCCTGAAGAATTTTTTTCCTTTCTTCTAGATATACCCTCTTTTTCCTCATTTCTTCTTCGAGTTCCTTTTTCCTGCTGAGAATCTGCTCCAGTTCACCTTGGCTTTTGCCGGTCTGGATGCTTATCCTATTAAGTTGTTCAGCAATGTTCCTAAGATCCTTATCTAGCTTGGTCAAATTTTCTTTTATTTCGGATCTTCTTTCTTTGAGAGATGAAAGCCTTGAAGATAGTCCTTCGATATCCTTATTTACTTCTCTCTTTGGAAGCAGTCCCCCGGTCATGGCATTGCTCGGATCGATGAGGTCACCGTCAAGCGTGACAAGCCTGACCCCTCCCATTACGCTTCTCGCTATCTCCAAATCTTTTACAAGAAGAGTATCGGAAAATACGTAACTTATTATGTCCTTTAAAGTTTGGTCAGAGTTTATTCTGTCTGCCAGGAAGCCCAGTGTACTCCCATTCTGAGAAAGCATTACTGCTTTTCCGCGGGGCCTGATGGGTATAATTTTGTTCAAAGGAAGGAATGTCAGCCTTCCTTTCCCTTTTCTCTTAAGGAGTTCTATGGCTCCCTGAGCGTTTTCGTCGCTGTCTACAACTATGCTGAATAGTCTGTTTCCACCAGCAGCCCTAACAGCCTTTTCAAATTCTGGCTCATAAGATATCAAGGAATCGACGGCTCCCCTAATACCCTTAATGTTTCCCTTTGAAGCCTCTGAAGAAATAAAATTTATGCTCTCCCAGATACCAGAAACCTTGACCCCCTGCATCTTTCCGAGTTCGCCTTCCACTTTTTCTATTTCAGATGTCAGTCTTTCTTCCTCTTCCCTGAGCTCTTCAATCTTCTTTTTAGTCTGAAGGTATAATTTATTAAGATTTTCAGACTCTGGGTCGCCTTTCTTCAAGTTCTTAGCCCTCCATTCCGCATCCTTCACGGAGAACTCGAGATTGGAGATCTCCTCCTCTATCCTCGAGACTTCCTCGATTATCGATGAGTTCTTCGTCTCTGCCGCGGATATTGTGGAATTCATTTTTGAAATGTTCTCAAGCAATTTTTCCTTTTTTGCCGAAAGTTCCTTTGACGCCTTTACTAGGGCATCGTACTTGTCGAGAGACGTGGACGATTTATTTTCCATGTCAAGTATTGTGAGCTCAAGTTCCTTGGCTTCATCCTCTCTCTTTCCAATTGCAGCTATAAGCTGATTCGCCTGTTCCTCATTCTTCTTTTCTTCTTCCTCCAACTTTTTCTTTTTTGCAACGAGTTCAAATATTTCCCTTTTCAAGCTAGTTATCTTAGATTCCAAGTTATCTTTTTCCATCTCGTGCTTCGCAAATTCAATCTTTTTAGCATCTAGATCCTCTTTTATCTTATTTAAGCCTTCAATTTCCTTGTTGTTTCCTTTTATTTCTTTTATTTTCTTATCTAATTCGTCGCCTCGTGAAGTGAGTTGCCCTATTTCGTTGTCGATGTTAGTGATTTCTGAATTAATCTTTTCCATCTGTTCCTTAATGACTTCGATTTCCTTTTCAGTCTCTCTCTTTCTTCTAAAGAGTAATATGGCTTGATCCCTGTCTATTTCTTTTTTCTTTGCAAGATAAACCTCCGCAATCTCCTTTTCCCGTTGTAGTAAAGACACTCTACCTGAAAGTTCTGTTATCAATGCCTGAACAGTTACCATATTCTCATTTGTCTTCTCCTTCTCCTTGTCAGCCTTTTCTATCTCCTCGTTGTACTGTGCTATCCCCCCAACTTCCTCTAAAATCCCTCTTCTCTCTGCCGGCGTCATCTCTACTATGCTTGTAATGTCTCCCTGTCTGACAAAATTATAACCGTCAGCAAATATTTTGACTTTCTCTAGGAGATATTCAAAATCCTGCAGTCTAGCCCTGTCATCATTTATGTAATAATAGGATGAGAATTCCTGGTCGTTGCTCTCTGATAATTTTACGACTCTCGTGAAAGTAACCTCGTTGGAATCTAAAGGGATCATCTTATCGGTGTTGTCAAAAGTAACACTGGCTTTCAAGTAAGGAGAGGGTTTGCCTGATTGGTTCTTGTGAATTAGATCAGTGAGCTTTTGCGCCCTGATCGATTTGTTGCTTTTTGTACCAAGGACAAATAAAAGTGCATCTCCTATGTTGCTCTTCCCAGACGCATTCGGTCCGGTCACCGATGTATAACCCTGCTTGAACTCAATTACAGTCCTCCTTCCAAACGACTTGAAATTCTCCATTTCTATTCTTTTTAGGAACATGTTTTTCACCGGTATGACAGATGTCTGTTATATAGCATCAATATGTCATACTCAATATAAATAGTTTTCCGTTTAAACATGTATTATAATCACGCCTTGGTGCTGACATTTCGGTAGGTCAGTCAATATTGGGCGTCGGTGTTTTGCATTAATTTAGACTCCTTTTAGCTCATGGGGAGATAAACAATCACAGTCTAACATTAATCTCATTTTGCTTTGGCTTAATTGAGTCTCCCCCCTAATGAGTTTAAGTCATAAGGCAAAGCATCCCTAATGCGGAAAGAAGTGAAGGTCTTTCTAAATAACTGCTAAATATTGTGGTTCACAGCTTCTCATATGGAGAAACGTGAATGTTCATTCCCCGTCGGTTTGTCCCTTTTTACTTGTCTTGCTCCTTGTCTTGCACTTAGGATTTATGCATTGTTCTATCTGTTTTTTGCCATAGGTGAATATTGCTATTGGAAAATTGTCCTCACTGCAGTATTTTCCCGTTGGCTCTAGTTGAGCTTTGAAGGGTACCGGCAGTGTTACCGTGCATTTCGGATAGTTGGAACAACCGATGAATTTTTGTCCTTTCCTGCTTCTTCTGATCACAAGATTCCCTCCATCCTGAGGGCATTTCCCTAATATTTCCCTGCTCGTGTTGTATGAACAATTGTTGTTCACGCATCTAATTTCCGGGGGCTCATTTTTTCTTATAACCTTTATGAGGAAAAGACCACATACGGGGCATTTCTGGTCTGTCACCTCTATTTTTCCTACTTTCGGTACGAATTGGAAGAAATCAGCTGACGGCCCTATACACTTTATAAATCTCGCATTTCTGGTTGAATCTATGATGAGATCAGAGCCGCAGTTTGGGCATTTGCCAACGACTTTCTCCTTATTTAGAGTGTCATAAAATTTAGCCTTTATTTTTTCAGAATTCTTGTTGAGTTCATGCAATAAAGTTAACAGCAGTTTCCTGCTATCGTCAACGACATCCTTCTCTTTCCTCTTGCCGTTTGCTATGAGATCCATCTCCTTCTCCAGCTGCGCGGTCATGTTTGGCTTTGCGATTGCGATAGAGTTAAGCAACAGGGACTCGCCCATAGCCATTCCGAGAGGCTTAACTCTTACCGGGTTTCCTTCTATAAAACCTCTGTCGTACAACTTCTGTATGATTTCATGTCTTGTACTCTTGGTTCCGAGCATTTCTTTGTCCATTTTTTCAATGAGACTACCCTGCGTATACCTTGGAGGTGGCAAAGTCTTCTTTTCATCCATTGTCGGATCCAGGAACTCTTTTTCCTCCCCTATAGTTAGTAGGGGGTCTTCCTTCTCTTGATAGTATACGAGATTGTAATATCGCATCCATCCTGGGTTAGTTGTTTTTGATGCGGTGTAGCTAAAATCAAAACCTGCAATATTCACCTTATAGATGGTATCAATCACGTCTGCATTTTCGGCTATGGTCGAAATGAACCTTCTAGCTATCAGATCGTATATCCTGAAATAGTCTCCTTTCATTTCAGTTTTCTTGATTGCAGCCGTTGGATAAATCGGCGGATGGTCTGTCGTCTCTATCCTTCCCCTTGAGGGAATGAGGCTACTCTCCTTTTTAAGTTGAGAAATTTCCGGCTTGAGATAAGAATCCTCTAGCTGTCCCAATACGTTCTTCATGCTAAGGGTTCTGGGGTAAACGGTGTTGTCAGTCCTTGGATAGGATATTACCCCGTGTTGATACAAAGATTCTGCTATTTCCATAGCCTTTTCCACGTATATCCCGAGTTTGTTTGCTTCCCTCAGGAATTCTGTGGTCGAAAAAGGTGTCGGTCTATAGATTTTCCTCTCTTTTTCATCCTTTCCAGTTACAACAGCCCTCTGCGAATTTTTTATTTTTTCAAGAATTTTGCCTGCCTCTTCTTTGTCTTTGATTGGGTTTCCATCGTAGCTGAACTTTACCCCATTAATCCTTACGCTCAATTCGTAGTAACTTTCTGGGACGAACTCCCTGATCTCTAACTCTCTTTCGACGAGCATCGTAAGGGTAGGGCTCTGTACCCTCCCCACTGAGACAAAGCTACTGCCAAGGCGACCAGTAGCTATACTAAAAAATCTTGTGAGAACGGCTCCCCAAAGGAGATCTATTATTTCCCTGGCCTCGGCAGAACGGGCCAAATTGTAATCTATTTCAGCAAGATTGTTAAAGGAATTGACCAAGTCTGGTTTGGTGAGGGCGCTGAACCTTGCTCTCCTTGCGGTCCCGTTCCAGTTCATGAGGCGTAATGTTTCTACTCCAATCAGTTCCCCTTCCCTGTCATAATCAGTTGCGATTATAATCTCACGTGCGTCCTTAGTAAGTTTACCAAACGTATCCTCTATTCCCTTGATCTTAATGTGTTCCTCTGGATCTGCATAAATCATTTCGTTAAGCTTTTCCATTTTCCAATCTGCGTATTTCGAGGGAAAATCCAATTCCACTATGTGCCCTCTCAGTGAAAGGACAGAATAATCCTCGTTATCCCGGCGGAATCTAAAAACTATGATGGGACCCACCTTGACCCTTTCAACCTTATCGGCGGAAAGTGAATATGCTATCCTCATTGCTACGTTAGATTTCTCCGCAACTACTAAATTAACCACTGGCTACGAAATGCAATGTATGTATAAAAAGCGCTTGGATCAATTTTTAACTAGCTCGCCAGTATTCGGCTTTATTAAATCTTGTATAACAACTGAATAAAACATTCTCATCTAATTCAGAATTTTGAATATTGTCAACGACAGCGCCAGGGAAAACAAAACGGCAAGGGCACTTAGAATCTTTGCCTTATTGGCCGACCTTTTTATTATATTGTTTAGCTTCTCCCACTGGTTCTCTCCAGCTATCTTTAACCAAAGGTCTCGTTTTATATGTTCTATTCTAGTGTCCTTTGTTTCACCTGTTGATTGAGCTAGCTGGGAAACAATATTTATTATGTCATCGTGGTTCGTAGACGCTCCAACTGGATTGACATTGAGCCCATTAATGTTGACTATGTGGTTGTCTGTCGTGCAAATGAGGATCTTATCAAATCCCTCTATCTTCGATTCTATTTTCTTTCTGAGTTCATATTGCATGTTGTTACCGTCAAACAGAATGACGGCTACTTTCTTACCCCCCATGCTGAGTGAGAGAAACGTGATACCTCCGGGACCTATATCCATGAACTTCGGTATAGATCTGGAAAAGGATGATTTAAGCGTCTTTTTTACCTTCCTCTTCTTCACTGCATCATCTGCTTCCTTGAACAGGTAAGAAACATCCGTTAATTCTTCGGGTGTTTCCATATTGTTGTTGTGCTGATCTACTGTAACTGCCCACTTCAGTCCAAGCGATCTTGCCCTTCTTACAATTTTCTTTCCTTCCGATATTTTGACGTCATCAAATCTTGGATTGTCCGGAGAAAGAAAGAAAATCCCTCCCTCGCCGAGTGGGAGGAATGTCAGATGCTCCCCGAAATACGGCTCATAACAATAATTGAATTCTTCGCCGCCTAAACTCAGAACCTTAGAAATTTTTTCAACCTCCGAGTCTCCCGCGCAATTGTCGTCGTGCGTGGTCGTCGTATGGAACACCATCAGATTGTCTTCAGGATGCGCCCTCTGCAATTTGCCAGTTATGTTGGAGGAACCAAGTTCTCCAAGCGGTCCCGGGTGCACGTACGGGAAAACGAGCGTGATCTTTGAATCATCAGTTCTGAATTTTAGAACCGAAACCTCCCTAGGAGCTAGAGTGGTATAGATATCTTCAAAGAATTTCTTTAGTACGGCATTGTATGAGATGTCAGAAGTGACGGAGTTTACAATTTCACTGAGAATATTGATCGGATCAGTGCTGAATTCACGCGCAAAGTTAGATAACGAGAATTTAACGAAAAGATGTGAGGAAATTGAATAAACTATGCTTGAAAGAATGATAGGGGCGATGAAAATGTCAAGGCTTCTATCGAGAATGAAAACATAAAAAGAAAAAAACAGAGCAAATGCTATGCTAATCGAGTGTGTTAGAACGACTCTCCTGTTTGTGAACGTAAGGAATACCATCGTCCTTATGAATGGTATGGTTGTTACTGATAGCAGAAGTCCGAGTGAAGGTCCTAAGAAACGGATCGCAACAACTATGAGGTAAAAGAGCATCGCCGCGTAGAGGCTTACCGCGTTTAGGAAAAATACCCTATTTATTGGAAATTTGAATTTAAAGAGTCGCGGAGATACATAGTCCCAGATGATTGTGGAAACAATAGTTAAGGAATAGATTGAAGTTATGAGAATGCTCCGCGAGAGAACATATACTATAGGAACTAGTATTGATATTAGAGGTATAACGACATAATACCTTGGAGAACGAAATGCATATCTCCTCAGCCTCTGACTTTCATTCAAGCTGAATCACAGGTTAATAGTGTGCTATTATTTATTTTGTCGTTTTATAAAGTAATAATATTCGAACTTCCTACTATGCCAAATTTATGAAATTCGCATATTACAAAATATAAAAAGAGAGAAACCACTTTGCTTAAATTTCTCCTATCGTCGATGCAATGAGTTTTCGTTTTCATCCACATTTAAACGCCTTGACGTTTGGGGTATTAAATCTTGAGTATTGGCTGTGACTACCAGTACGGCAGGGAACAATTATGCGCAATAATTGAACTGAAAAATTCTGCGCCATATATAATGAAAGCTGTTTTTGGACCACATTAGTAGCGGGCAAAGGGCAAATGTTCGAATGTTCTGTATGAAATTATATCGTAGGCATAATTCATCAGCATTTAGCTTCTATTCCACGTCTTTCAGATCCGTAGTAGGCACGTCCGTCTTGCTTCGAGGAGTCTCTCTCACAAGTTGTGACTGCAGAGCATAAAGCTACATTACATATGAAGAGAGTTCTGTGGAAAGTGCTCAAAGGAGCTGAAAAAGCATGACATGCATACGAGGAAAGGCGTTGAGATTCCCTCGTAACATACAGAAATACGCTCAGCATTGCACGTTTACTTGGTCACAATTTTGTGTAGGGCAAACGACCCCAGAATAATGTTAAAGTAGAACGTTATGAACCTCCAGATTATCACAAAAGCCACCAGCTGGCTGTGAGAGAGGAAAATCGAAAAAGTAGCGAACATCAATATTTCCATCAGTCCCGCTGAACCTGGAGTCAAGGGTATAAGGGATATCAGAACTAATACAACCTGGATGAAGATAATATAGATAAGGGAGGGCATGACTCCGAATCCCAAAAGTAAGAACAAGGGAACTGAAAAATCGGAGAGCCACATCATGGAGGTGACTGTTATCCCGGCTGCTAGATAGGCGGGCTTGTTTATAAAAATCTTCCTTGTTGAAACCGAGTACGATTGCACTTCCCCAGCGACGTCCGGCATCTCGTTTTTTAACAGCCTCTTTCTAATGCCAGCCCTGTCAAGAAACCATTGCACTACTGAATTAATGTGACCCGCAATTTTGTGAGCTCGCATCGAAAGGAATAGAAAGACTATGAATGCCCCGAGAACCGCAATGCCAATGGTTGCGTATAATCTAAGTTCCCCAGATATTATCTCTATGCCGGTGATTATCACAAGAAGGAATACAAATACGAAGAAAATCGAATCAAATCCCCTCTCACCAAGTGCGATTGCAGTTGCAGTTCCTGCACTTGCACCATAATCTACGAGTTTCTTGATCCTCACCGGCTCTCCTCCAACGTATCCAGGGGTAAGGGAAGCAGCAAAAAGGGACGAAACAACGGCAACAAGGGATTTAGAAAACGGAACCTTCATCCCGTTGGCCCTTGAAAGCACCATGATCCTAGTAGCCCAAAACATGAAAGAAAGAATGTGAAGACACAGAGCCGCTAGAAAAAAAAGTATAAAGTAAGTGGGCAAAGAAGCGAACGTCCTCAGAAGATTGAAGGGTCCATATATGAATGCAAATACAGCAATGGTTATGACGGATACGCCGATGCCGATATACTTACCTTTTCCCTTTAGATTCAATCAATTCACCGTAAAGTTTTTCCAGCGCGTCAGTGGTTTTCTCGATAGAATACTCCCTGCTAGAGTTGAAAGCATTTTTCATTATCGGGGCCAAATCAAGTCTCTCTATTTGGGAAATCTTTCTGACAAGGTCTTGCTCGTCACCGAATGCGACTGACCATCCATTGTATCCATCCTGCAGTATGCCTATCTCCCTGCTATCGTGAGATCCCACGACGGGAGTACCCGATGCCATCGCTTCAACATAGACCACTCCAAACGTTTCAGCCCTAGATGGAACTATTAAAAGTTTGGCTCTGCTCAGGAGATTTACCTTTTCATCCTCAGACACATAGCCAAGATATTCTAGGTTCCTATTTTTCCTTGCCCACTCCTCGACAATGGGTCTTAAAGGGCCAGTGCCTGCTATTTTGAATTTCCTATCGCTAAGGATCGAAGATGCCTTAAGGAGTTCAAGGACACCTTTATCGTTTGTTAGTCTTCCGAGGAATAGATAAAAGTCATCTTTTTCAGGGCTGAATGTGAATTTCTTTAAGTCTATTCCAACTGGTATAGTTTCAGTTCTGCCAACGAATTGAGAGATGTACTTGTCTATAATCCTAGAAGGAGTGACAACCATGTCAACCTTGGCGTACAGATGCATGTTGTACTGGAACCCTATATTCAGCAGGCTTTTGACAAACGGAAAATTAATGGTTCCATCCATGTTAACGAAATCTGTGTGATATGTGCCGACAGTAGGTATTCCTCTCTTACGTGCGAACCTGTATCCCATAGTCCCGAGGACAAATGGCGTATGGATATGGACAACGTCTGGTTTGAACCTTCCCATATCCCGATAAAGTTCATAGACGGGTATTCCTATTCTGTATTCTTTATAAAGAGGAAACCTGTATGACGGAAGTCCGAAAACACCGTCGTTAGTCGAAAATACGGTATAAACCCTAACAGCATGCCCTCGTTTTTCTAGCTCAGCCTTAAAATCGACAAGGTGCTTTGAAACTCCATCAGCTATCGGGTGGTACGTATCGCTGCATAGGGCGACTCTCATTTAGGTTCGTATGGCCATTATGTCTTTTATTATAAAGATATATCCGTGTAACCAAAGAAGCCTGTTCAAGATAGTTTCTCATAGATGGCTCCCTGAAACACTGGATAAAGCAATCATTACAGGAATTCTGATATTTTTCCCATCTTCTATTTTCATTCAATTTCTTTGTTGTTTTATAGAAACAGGGGTACACATCCCCCTTGTAGTCCGCATAGAAAACGACTTCTCCAGCCCTGCATCTCTGGACATTTCTTTTTTCCAGCCAGTCCACTGCTTCTTTATAGTAAGTTCTAGTGTTTCCGAATTCCAATTTTTTGTAGTTCTTGAAAGCGAAATCAAATGCTTCCTTTATTTGCGAGTTTTCCACCGGAACCCTCTCGTAATAGTAAGAGCTGTTGTCAGGAAAGCACATAGAAGCAGGAACGCCTATTTCCTCATTAACATACTTGGCATATTCTCCTATCTGGTTATAATTAAAGCCAGTGACGAGAATGTTGGACGTAAGTACCTTGACCCTCGGCTTAAGATATTTCATGCTCTCTACGACTATGTCGAATATTTTTCTTCCTCTATACTCATTGTGAAGTTCCGGAACATGGCTATCCAGACTGATCGTAGCCGCATCTAGATACGGATAGATTTTGCTGAGCACATATTTGTTTGTCCCGTTAGTGGCAATGTGCGTTATAAAACCTCTGTCTTTAAGTGTTTTAAGAATGCGCACAAGATCTGGATGTAGGGTTGGCTCTCCCCCGGTCACTGAGACTATCTTTACCTTGTTGTATTTCATTTCGTCTATGAAATCTTCTATCTTGTCTTTGGGAAACAGTACATTGCCCTCAAAGGCATTGCATCCCTTGCAGAGAAGGTTGCATTTAAAATCTATGTTCCAGATTACAGTCTTCACGGCTATCCTAGAAATTCTTTGTATTTAAAGAAAATTGAGCTACCAAAGCAACTATTTTCTCATTCTCGCATAATGCTCCGTAAAGTAGCTAATAACAATATCGGCTCCGGCCCTGAATATTGCCGATAAAGACTCATCGACGACCGAATCTAGGTCTATGATCCCATTCTTTCCTGCATTTTCTATCATTGAATATTCTGCGCTGACACTATAAGCTGCGATCGGGAGATTAAAATTATTTCTTGCCTCTCTAATTAGGTCTAGGTAGAAAAGGGCAGGCTTTACCATAACTATGTCAGCCCCCTCCTCGATATCTTCCTCGATTTCCCTTAATGCCTCTCTCCTATTTCTAAAATTCATCTGGTAGGTCTTCCTGTCCCCAAATGACGGGGCCGAATTAACTGCCCCTCTGAATGGTGAATAGAGTGAGCTGGCGAACTTCGAGCTGTAAGCCAATATGATCGTATCCTCGTGCCCTTTAGAATCGAGCTCTTTCCTGATTCTCGCTACCTGCCCGTCCATCATGCCAGATGGGGCTACACCGTCCACTCCTGAATCCGCATAGCTTTTCGCAATTTTTGCATAGACTTCAAGCGTGGAATCGTTGTCGATTTTTCCATCTCTTACAAGACCGCAGTGTCCATGTTCAGTATATTCACACAAACAAAGGTCCGCCCAAACAACCAAATTCGTTTCGTTCTTTATGCCGGAAATGGCCCTCTGTACAACACCATTCTGGTCATAAGAAGAAGAACCTGTGGCATCCTTGTACTTCGGAACTCCAAACAACAGTATTGACCTGATCCCCAGACTTTCATATTCTTTTGCCTTTGAAACTGCTGCTTCAACAGGATATCTGTATATTCCATCCATGTTTTCAATCTCTATAGGCTCTTTTATGTTTTCGTCAACGAAGACGGGCATCACCATCTTCGTAAGCTCAACGCTTGTTTCCGAAAGTATATCCCTAATCTCAATTGATTTTCTTAGCCTTCTCAGTCTCACGTCTGGATATGTTTTCATCCAAAATCTCCTCCATGTTCGACACAGCTTCGGACGATCTAACGTCTTTCGATCTCTTTATGCCGTTTATTACAAAACCTAGAAGCCTGTTCCTAGTAGATTCAAGCCCTTTTTTCATTAAATAAAGATCCTCCTTGGAATTTACTTTCCTCTCCATGAAGCTAAGCTCTTCTCTAATTACCACATCGGAGAAATCTATAATCTTCCTGAGAATATCTTCTTTCTCCTTGTTCATCAGTCTTGTGGCAAATTTTTCGAATTCATCTTCAACTGTCTTGAGGGCCGTTCTCATAAACTCCTCCTTTTCCTCTTCCTTACTTTTAACTTTCGAGGAGAGGTGAGTCATGTTGATGAGCTGGACGCCCTCAGGAACTTCTTCCTCTACGTTTGGAGGGACTCCAAGATCCAGTATTTTAGAAACCTTGGAACCAACGATATCGTTGAGCTTAAGTAGTGGCGAATCTGTTTTCGTAGCCAATATCAAAACGTCATAATCCTTCCATTTCTCTTTGTCAAAATCCTCCACTTTGCAACCCCAAATTTGCGAAATGTGGATGGCCCTTTCCTTTGTTCTATTGGTTATGGAAAATTTGAGACCCCTTCTATTCAGTATGGAGGAAGTCTGTTTTCCAACATGTCCTGCCCCCACCACCAATATTTTTTCGTCACCTCCAAGATGCATCTCGTCTATGGCAATGCTTGCAACACTTTTGTTGTGTCTCCCATTTCCGGAGGACCTCCTCACCTTCTTCCCTATTTGCAGTGCTTTGTTTACCACAAAACTAAGATTCGTTCCAGCCAGCCCCTTTTCTTCGGACACCCTAAACGCATCCCTGATCTGGGATACTATCTCGTTTTCGCCTACGACCATAGAGTCCAAACCAGAGGCGACGATGAACAAATGTCTGATTGCCTCTAATCCATGAACTACTGAATGTTGACTTGTCTTTTCGTTTATATAGTCTTCAATGAATTCGACCGTTTCTTTGTCACCTGGATAGAAGTATACCTCAAATCTGTTGCAGGTCCACAGAACAAGGGCCTCCTGTATTCTCTCATTCTTCTTTATATATTCATAAACAGATTCAATTTCAAATGTCGGAACCGTGGAAAAGTAGAGGGAACCAAGTTCGTTATACGTAACCTTTACTAGGAATAAGCCTCCCTTGTCCAAGTTTAAACACCCTTAAACCTAAGTGCGAATTGAGTATTTACTTTTATGTCATTACCTTTAAGGGAAATACTCCCGGTAAGTTTCAAACTTAATAACTCACATCGGAGCAAATTCAAGGATCTCTAAGTAGCGAATCTTTCTCAGAATCGTTCAATAGTATGTCAAGAATCTCATAAATTGACGGTCTTACGAAGTACCCCTCTGGATTAAACGATAGATTAACCATGGTAACGTAAGTGGGTTTGCCTATTGCATATATCTTTTTTCCTTTGATAAGATCTTTTGCCCTTCTATTTAAAATCTCAAAAGAAAATGAAGATCCTACCAATATTTTCTTTACCTTTTCGATATCATGATACTCCACGTTTTCGTTTTCTTCTATGTAATAGGCCGGAATGAAGATTACCTCCACACCACCGTTCTTAAGGTTCGATAGCAGCTGTTTAGACGTTCTGTTGCTCCCCACCACGGTAACTTTTCTCTCTTTCGAGACGATCATTCGTGCGAGGCCCTCAGAATTCTGGCTCTCTGGAACTAGACAGTCCAAAGAGTATAACGTCCTAAGGTATTGGGAGGTCTCACTGCCTATGCAGTATGCGCTTTTTGTATTTATCGCAACACGAGACATTTTTAGAGATATTACTGATCTTTTAGACGTAAGGGCTATGGGAGTATTGATCCTCCTTAAACCCGAGAGGTCTCTATAAACGATCTTTAGTACTGGAATTGCGACGACGCCAGGCGGCGCTATTTCCAGTGATGCACCCACGTAAGCAACATTACCTTCCAATTATATCCCTCATTTTCAAGATGTCTCCATTACCAATCTTCCCGGCAAAGGACAGATCAAATCTATTTTCTTCATTGGCGTAAGAGAATTTTATCTTTTTTAGATTGAAATCCGCAAATACGCTGACGGCCTGATCGCATCCCAAATCAAGTTTCTCCATGATTTCTCTTTCTGTCTTTGCTTCCCATTCAGCTTGCGCTTCTTGAATCAAAGAGAGCGTTTCGGATGCGCTGCTTTTCTTGCGGGACACGACAGCTATGAAGCCCTGGTTGGGATCCGGCGGACAGATATTTATCGGAATGGGGGCCCCGGGAACAGAAATACCCAGCCTATCGAGTGCAACCTTTGCAATGACAAGAGAGTCTACCTCGCCTTTTTTCCATTTATCTATCCTCGTATCAATGTTTCCCCTGATGTCACGGAATTGCAATTCGTTGTTGAACAATGATAGAAACGTCCTTCGCCTTATAGACGATGATCCGACAGTTCCCTTAAATGAATGCATTTCCGTCTCAGAGACAAAATAGTCCCTTGGGTCGCCCCTCTTAGAATAAAAGGAGATTTCAAGGTCGTCATCCATTCCAGTGGGTATGTCCTTTGCTGAATGCACCGCACCGTCAACTTCGCCCTGAAGAACGAGCTCGTTCAATTTTTTCACAAATATCCCTTTCTCACCCATTTTGTACAGGGGAGTGATGGTATCAATCTCTCCGTGGGATCTAATTACTACAGGTTCGGCCTTTATCCCTCGTTTATTCAGCGATTCAGAAACTATCTGAAATTGTGCGAGAGCCAGATTAGAGCCTCTGGTAGCAAGCTTCAAGAGCTTTTCCATAATCTTTCAGCCTCCGCCCCCAAAAAGGAGAAACTATCCTTGATGTCCTTTTCATTATGTGCGAACGAAATAAAAATTGTCTCGTCATAGGATGGGGGGACATATATTCCGTTGTCTATAGCAGCCCTGAAAAGTCTGAAATATAGATCTTTTCTCGAAGCCAAGACGTCCTCGTAATTTCTCACGGTGCCCTCCATGAAGAATATCGAGAGCATTCCGGTAAGACCATTAACTGAAAGACCGGACCTGGATAATTCTCCAATCGCCAGATCAGTAAGCCTGTTAAGTTTTCTGTAATCAATTTTAGATAGTATCCTGAGTGTTTCCAATCCTGCGGTTATAGAGACTGGATTTCCAGAAAAAGTACCTGCCTGTGGAAAGTTTCCCTCAGGGCGGACTTCTTTCATGAACCGCTCTCGCCCACCATAAACCGCAAGCGGAAATCCGCCACCAACTATCTTCCCAAATGTAGCCAAATCTGGCTCTATCCCCTTTTTTTTGTAATAAGGATAGAAACCGCTTCTAAAACCTGTTATGACTTCATCCACTATAAAGGGAGTGCCATATCTTCTACATGCGTCTTCGATTTGCTCCAGATACCCGTCATCTGGAGGTATAACGCCTGCATTACCCATAACTGGCTCCACTATGAAAGCTCCCATTTCCCTCGTTGACAGTTTTGTTAGAGCAGAATCTAGGTCGTTGAATTCTACCTCATTTACGTACTCCGAAGGATAGTTGTAAGGATGGGTTCCATGATATCCCCCCTTGATTTTAAGTACCTTTCTTCTCCCCGTAACGTGAAGAGCAAGACGTATCGCATGCATTGTCGCTTCAGTTCCGGTATTTACAATTCTCATCATCTCAATTCCAGTTGCTTTCTTGAAAATTTCACCGAACTCCACCTCTGCTTCCACAGGTGCTCCAAAAAGGGTCCCGTTTTCAATCCTTTCTCTCACTTTGCGAATTACCTCAGGGTTTGCATGACCTAGGATCAGTGGGCCGTATGCAAGAACAAAATCATTGTAAATTTTGCCGTCGACGTCTTCTATTTTCCCTCCGATCCCTCTTTTGAAGAAGAGTGGATAAGGCTGATAAAATCTGACTGGGCTGTTGACTCCTTTGGGATACAATTTAGCTGCTCTCTCGAAAAGCTCTTCGCTCCTAGTCAAAAGAACACCCCCGCCAGGATCTCTGCAATAAGAACTATCGCAATCATTAGCCCAACGGTAATGAATGAAAGTACGTGCGCAATCTTCCTCACATTTTTCAGCTCCTCAAATTTACCTGCTTCAGCAAGTTTTGGTATTAGCTTCCCATGCCACAAATTGTTCCCGTATAGGATTGCATACATCGCTGCAACTGCGGATATCTTTATCGTAAGTATATAAC
The DNA here is from genome assembly GCA_038729485.1 of Thermoplasmatales archaeon. Taxonomy (GTDB): domain Archaea; phylum Thermoplasmatota; class Thermoplasmata; order Thermoplasmatales. Next base: position 25,751 of record JAVYRX010000005.1, read on the forward strand.
CCCATCTTGTTTTTACCGCATATCCTATGTTATAGAAATAGACTGGATAGTAAAGGGCAACAAGGAGAAGACCTGTGATCGTTAAGAGGATAATTGTTATGTTTGTATAGAGAGCGTAACGCTTTCCCATGACGCTCATGAATCTGGTCCTCAGCTTCTCGTCTTTGATTGCAATCGAGCTGGCAGGCCAGATGACTATCCAAACGAATATTGAGGAACCTACAAGAAACACGGCTGAAATTACATGTATGAATAGCAGGAATATTATTAGTGGTGTCATAGGCTAAACAAGCGATTGTTTTATGCTATTCAAGCTTTTTATCTCCTTTGGAATATAGAGGCACCTTGGGTCCTCCTGGAAAATATCATTGAAGTAGCTAAATGCTCTCGCTCTAGAGCCACCGCATAGGTCGGCATATTCACATACTCCGCATCTCCCCTTTAGGTTTGCCGGGTCTCTCAGCTTGACGAGTGTTTCATTATTGCGGTAAATTTCTACAATGCTTTTCTCCCTCACGTTGCCGAGATTTATTGGTAGGAATCCGGAAGGATTCACCTCGCCGTTATGAGCAACAAATATTACACCTTTCCCATCCCTTGTGAAAGTGGTATGGCCTCTTGATATTCCTGAAGGTTCTCCCAAGAGTTCAACAGTTCTCTTGACAAGGTTTTTATATAGCGTCCCCCCCGAATATTCTGTAACCTCCCTCTCTCTGAGTATTCTCCTGAAGAAAGGCGCTTCCACAGTCCTGATCGTTACAGAGTATCTTGACGCGAATTCAAGGTAATTGAAAACGTCCTCATATTCTCTGGGCTCCAGATCTTCCCTGTCTATCCCCCTGCCAGTCCTTATGAGGGAGAAGACCTCCCACGTTTTCACTCCACTGTCAATAAGAATTTTAAGCAAATCCGGAAGTTCTCTGACATTTCTCTTGAATACGGTAGTGTTTATTTGAAGGGTAAATCCTTCCTTAACTATTTTTTTCATAAGGCCCAAGGTAAGTTCAAATGTACCGTTCAATCCTCTGAGCCAATCATGAGTGGATTTTGTTGCCCCATCCAAGCTTAAGGAGAGAGATCTAATGTTGAATTTTTTCATCATGATAAATGCGTCGTCGTTGAGGAGGGGTGTTGCGCTGGGAGCCATTGATGCAGGAATTCCAAGCTCATTGGCGTGGGCGAGTATCTGTTCCAACCCATTCCTTTTCATTATGTCTCCTCCTGTTAGAATAACTACAGGATAGGGTCTTCCGAAGCCTGTAATCTGATCCAGGAACGAAAGCGCCTCTTCTGTATTCAGCTCGTCTGGAAGGGGGTTCAACAAAGCTGAAGCCCTGCAGTGTTTGCAAGCCAGGTCACACGCTTTTGTAGTTTCCCAAAATATTAGAATTGGCTTCATGTTGAAGTCGATTGGAGCTCTGTTCATTGGCTCTCCATGGTACCATCATATTTAAGAGAAATGTACTGTCTTAAGGAAATGCAAATAATAAATATCCATTGCAATTACTCGAGGATGCCTCGAAAAGTCATACTAAGAATATCAAGGGGTGATTTTGATGATAATGCAGTCTGGTTTATGAGGCAGGCAGGAAGGTACATTCCAGAATATGAGGAGATAAAGAGGGGAAGAAAGTTTAGCGATATCCTTGCAGATGAAGATGCAATATATCGTCTTTCGATTCTCCCGATGAAGTACATTAAGACAGACGGTATAGTAATGTTCACGGATATTCTAGTTCCACTCAGGTCGATGGGCTTTAATGTGACTTACGAAAATGGAATCGAAGTAACTAAGGAGGAATCAGTCTCTCCTTTTTCATACAACGGCCTTTCGAGTGCGATAAAAAGGGTATCCGAGAACTATGGTGATATGACAATCATTGGTGTAATGGGGGGCCCATTCACCACACTTTCCTACGTTTACGACAAGGGGCGATCTGGATATCACCTTACAAAAAGAGAGGTCTTGGAGAAAGGCGATGTGCTCCTGTCAAATATAATAGAGAGCATACTTGGCTTCGGTAAACTGCAGGCCGATTCGGGAGTTGACGTGATTCAAATATTCGATAGCTGGCTTGGAAGTCTGTCAGAGACATTTTACGAAATGCACGTAAGAAAATGGGAAGAATATTTCGTTGAAAAGGTAAAAGAGCTTGGAAAGCCAGTAATCTTCTTTAGCGAGGGTGCTTCTCATCTTTCGGATGTGTTATCTAGGCTAGATGTGGACGTTTTTTCCGTAGATTGGAGGCGAACCTTGGGAAAATATGCAAGCGTGTTTAACAATCATGCAATACAGGGAAACCTTGATCCGAATCTTCTGGATTCGCCAGATTTGTACCTAAAGAAGGAGGTCAGAAGGATAATGAATGACGGAAAACTATTCCGAGGTCATGTTTTCAATCTAGGGCACGGAGTTCCATATTGGGCGGATTGGAAAAAGTTATCTATGATAGCTAACGAGGTGCACAGCTATGAGCGATAAGGCAGCAGTGCTCATGTACTATGGATTCCCAGATAAGAAAGAGGAGATGAGGGAGTACTTAAGGGACATTCTTCACGGAAAGGATCCGCCGGAGTATCTGTTGAATGAAAATTTGTCAAAGCTGGAAATAATCGGAGGATCAACACCATCTGGGCGCATAGTTCGTAGTATTAGGAATAAGGTAGAGGAAAGGCTGAGAGGAATGGGTTTTTCTGTATACCTCCTTTCAAAGCATTACAGGCCTTCCTTAAAAGACGCAGCAGCAATTGTTAGAGAAAACTTGATTTTTGAAATTCCCCTCTTTCCGATTTATTCGGACTACATTTTCAAGGGATATTTTGAGCCCTTAGAGTCATCCCTAGAAGGAAGGAGGTTCACAAGAATTTCGAACATAGGATTCGAGAATGAGATACTTGACCATTACAGAAGATCCATAGACGCAAATAATGATCTGCTTCTCGTTTTTGCAGCCCATAGCATCCCCCTAGAAGGATCAGATCAGTATCCGGCTCTTGTGGAGAGGATGTCAAAGATTCTTTCCGGCGACAAGGAATACATAAATATATACCATAGTCAGGGGCCATTCCATGACAAGTGGTTGTCCCCATACCCTGAATTTTCGATCAGATACGCAAAAGAGAAAGGTTACTCAGGCATAAAAATAGTACCCATTGGATTCATTTACGACCATATCGAAGTGCTCTATGATCTTGATTACTTGTTGAAGAATCAGGCCATCGCGGCGGGTTTAAGATATGAAAGGGTGCCACTTCCGAACGATTCTCAAAGCGTAATAGATTCGATAGTTGCAGCAATAGAAAGAAGCACTCCCTGAATGAAGAAACAATAAAGTACGCGTTTCGATAACAGGTTATGTTGGATCAGGAGTTCAAGCCATTTGCACTTCAGGGGTACTCGCTCACATTGGAAAGAGAAAAGCAATTTGAGGTTAAGAAGACGGTCATAGACATAAAGATAAATTTTGAAGACAAAGCCATAGAAGGTAAAGTGGAGTTGCACGTAAAAATCAATGCACTGAAGCAGAACCACTTAGACATTGACGCAGAGGACATGGAAATTTATAACGTATCGGTAAGGGGCGTGCCTTCTCAATTTGAGACTAGGGGCAAAAAAATAGTCTTATTCGGGGACTTTAATCCTTACTCAGAATATACAATTACCATAACTTACAAGGCATATCCAACGAAAGGTGCCTATTTCTTCGAAGATGACGGGGTTCCTCAGTTCTGGACCCATGGGGAGAGCGAAGACAACCATTCTTGGTTCCCATGCTTTGATTATCCCAACAATAGGAGCGAGTATGAGATTAGGGTGACTGTCCCCCCTGATTTCAGCGTTATAAGCAACGGAAAATTGATCTCCAAAGTAGAGGGGGATTTTACGACTTATACTTTTCAGGAGGATTTCAAGTTTCCGTCATATCTGGTAAGCGTAATAGCAGGGAAATTTTCAAAATACGAGCAGGAATGGAACGGCATAAAAATCAGCTCAAATTTTCTCCCGAAATTTTCAGATTATGCAGAAAGGGCGTTTAAGAACACCCCAGACATGATGCAGTTTATAAGCGAAAAGACAGGAGTGAAGTATCCTTATTCGAAATACGATCAGACCTGCGTCACGAACTTCTTGATGGGTGGAATGGAGAACATTACTGCCACCACATTGACTGACAGGGTTTTTCACGACGAAATAGCTCATCTCGATTATCAATCTGAACGTCTCTTGTGCCATGAATTAGCCCATCAGTGGTTTGGAGATTTTGTCACATGCAAGGATTGGTCCCACGCCTGGCTTAACGAGGGATTTGCAACGTACATTGCCATGTTGTACGTTGAGAGATTTAGGGGTAGAGACGATTTCCTTGCAGAAGTCGAAGGAATCCGTGAGACATACATAAAAGAATTTAAAGAAAGATACGGAAGGCCCATAGTTGAAAAGCAATATAAAGAACCAGAGGAGCTTTTCGACAGGCATCTATACCAGAAGGCAAGCCTATTCCTCAGATATCTGAACTATCTCCTTGGCGAGAGAACATTCTGGGCGGGAGTCAAATTGTACCTTGAAAAAAATAAGATGACGAGCGTATCTACCGAGGACTTCAGAGAAGCGTTATCCAACGTATCCGGTCTGTCACTTGAGCAGACGTTCCATGAATTCCTTGAAGCACCGGGCCATCCGGAGCTTGACGTAAGCCAATCAGTAAGGGGAGGAAAAGTATTAATAAAAATAGTCCAAACCGGAAGGTTGTTCAATTTAAGAATCCCCGTAAGGGCCTACTACGATGAAAGAAAATTGGATTTTGATATTTCAATTGACGAAAAGGTCACTCCGCTAGAATTAGATGGAAAAGGTTTCAGGGCATTCTCCATTGACCCTGAAAGCAAGGTACTTTCCATTATCAAAGTAGATACATCCAGGGAAGTCCTACGTTACTTGCTGAAAGGCGGGGAGACTGTTATAGAAAGGGCCAGGGCAGCTACTGCTCTTAGGTCTTTCGGTCAATCAGAAATCTCGTTCCTTGAAAATGCTTTCTGGGAGGAAAAATCATGGTATGTGAAATCAAAAATCGCAGAAAGTATTTCAATTATCGGAGGAGATAAAGCGTCACGTGCACTTGAGAGAATGCTTGAAGATCAGGATTACAACACACGAAGGGAGGTAGTCAGTTCAATATCCAACACGAGGGACCCTGCTTTTCTTAAGAAATTGGTGGAAGTCTTCGAGAAGGAAAAAGGGTACAAAATCAGGGCAGTGGCATTGTCGTCTGCGGCGAAGGTCGGAAAAGGGGATGCAAGGGATATCTTGGTTAGAGCGCTTTCAGTTACATCATATGACAGCTGGATAAGAACAGCAGCACTCAATTCACTGGGCGAATTGAATGATGCATCAAGCGTCGCAGTAATAAAGGAATATCTACAGAAGAAGTATGATTGGCAGACGAGAGCAACTGCTGTTTCTGCGGTGTCGAAGCTGTATTGGCAGGACAGGTCAGTGGGTCAATATCTTATTGAGGCTTTAAGAGACGAATTTCCGGCTGTGAGGTCGGCAGCAGTCAACGCAATAAAGGGTATAATGGAGCCACATCTTCTTGAGGAACTGCGGGGCTCATATGACACCGAAAAGAATGGATTTGTAAGAAGAATTATGAGGGAAAGTTTTGAGTTGAGGGGAGTTCCAATGCCCGAGGACTATCTGCAGTTAAAGGAGGAAGTATCAAGGTTGGGGGACAGGATTTCAAAACTCGAGCTGAACAAAGTCAAGAAAAGATGAAAACCGGCATTTGTTGGCATCTGAAAGCGAATTTGAAGTTGACGAAAAATTAGAATGATATCTGTATGTGATTTTTTTTATGTTCCCTCAATGATCTTTAAGGAATTATGATGCTTACAGGTAAGGGTACCAGATTAATATTCAATAGAATATTATTTAAAGTTAAGGAGGTATCTTTAATGACAGACGAAATGAAAAAGGGTGACCCAACGGCCCTGGGTGTATTTTCCTATGGCTTCGGACTGATGATTTTGTCTCTTTACGCACTGGGTGTATTCAGTTGGAACGAGAGTGCGGCATTAATGGCTCCCGCATTGGTGTTTAGCGGACTGTTACTACTAGTTGCGGCAAACTGGGAATACAACAACGGAAACACTTTCGGAGCCACAGCATTTGGGGTTTACGCCGGTTTCTTCTTAACGTTCGCAGTTGCCACATTTGCACTGAAGCTCGGATGGATGACGGGCATTGCGCATACGCATCTTGTAGGCATGATGGCACTTGCCTTTGTTTTCATGACGTTCTTTTTATGGCTTGGAAGCTTTAAGATAACTCTGATTCATAACATCATGCTTTTCTTCCTTCTGGTGACATTTATACTTTGGGCAATTCCGCTTTTGAGCATGACTGCTACTGGATCCATTTTTGGCAGCATGCCAGGAGCCGTGTTTCCTGCGGGGATTGCGGGTATAATAGACGTAGTATTCACGACCTATCTAGCCGGTGCAGTAATAGTGAATGACCGGTGGGCAACTGCGGGACTGAAGCCACCGCTTCCGCTATGGCCATTAGGCAAGAAAAATTAAAATTTTTTTAACCTTTCTTTTTTTTACGTAAGTATTTCCATGTCATCTGCTTTTTAATTTAAGGGTCTTGAAGACGTTAAGTGCGTAAGTGAACGCTGCATCATCCTGTCCTTTGTCTACTAGCTTCCAGAAATTATCGTCTTCAAATAGGCGTTGAAAATAGATTGCTTTGGTGCTATGCTCTGTAGCGATTATTTCATTCCTTACCTTCTCCAGAATTGGCAGAGCGCAAGAGTAAGAATTCACCACCGACGATATCTTCTTTCTTAGAAACCTGGATAGTGAAGGAGATTTTCCCTCCGTTGAAACGCTAACGATGACTCCATTAGAGTCCAACACAGCTGGGAAAATGAACGGGCTGTCTCTCCTGTCGACGCTGTTGAAAAGGACACCTTTTCTTTCGCAATAATCTCTAATCTCTTCATTTAGTTCAGGCTCATCGCTGGCAATAACCACGATTGTGTTTCTTTCAATGAATTTATCCAATTGAGACGGTTCAGTGATATGGAGTCGCACGGTTTCAACGTTCTTGCCCTCTATCATCTCCTTGAATTCATCGGCTACCACGATTATTCTATCGAACTTGGAAGACAGATTATTCAACTTCTGTGCGGCAGCTTTTCCTCCGCCGATTATCAGCAATTTCTTCCCTGTGACATTGAGCATTATTGGAATGAATTTCATTTCATCTTCCTCTTGTGGTGGCTTCCTGCGAGACCTGGGGTTCAACCAGCTCGATTAACGCATCTCCGGTAGCACGAGATAAATTACGCGATGGTAGAATTCCTTCGTCAATAAGCGCGTTAACTACTTTCCCTATGACAATGATGCTAGGTGATCTTATTCTATGTTTTTCTATTACGCTTGGCAGTTCGCGAAGATAGCAAAAGAATGTGCGTTCCCGCCTAGTAGTTCCGTTTTCGATAACGGCGACGCCCATCAATTGATCCATTCCACCCTCAATGAGATGAGACACTATTTCTGAGGCAGTTGCAACGCCCATTAAAATAACTATTGTTCCGTCGAATCTCGAAATTTCATTCCAATCGTTTTCCGTTCCAGTGGATTTTCTATGGCCGGATATAATCAACAATGATGAAGAGTAATTCCTGTGCGTTAATGGTATCCCTAAGGCGCTGGGAACTGATATTGCAGACGTGAGTCCAGGAACAACCTCGAATGGAACGTTGTTTTTCTTTAAAAACTCTATCTCCTCTCCTCCCCTGCCGAATATAAAAGGGTCGCCTGATTTCAATCTTATAATGATTTTTCCAACCTTAAAGTATTGAAGCATTAGCTCGTTTATTCTATCCTGTTTGGATCCAGGCTCAACTCCATGTTTAGTTCCAACGCAAATCCTTTTACATGATGCCGGAGAGAGTTTGACAATACTTCGATCAACGAGCCTGTCATAAAGAAGCACATCGCATTTCTTTATCAATTTCAAAGCCCTTACTGTAAGGTAATCCGGATTTCCCGGGCCCGCTCCCACTAAATATATTTTTTTAGAAATTTTTAAATGTTCACCTTTTTTTCGTTCCATGTTCTTATCCTTTTATAGCTCAATAGCGTAGCCTACCAGATCCATCAATCCATGATTTTGCATGTCTACCTTGTGATAGTTCATTACAAATGGGAATTGTGCTTTGTCTATTGCACAAGGCGATACCATGTGGTGTGAGCCCGTTTTCCAGGAAAAGTACACTGCGGGCCATCCGGCCCAAGCCCTGTACTCATTCCATTCTTTTTCATCCGCAAGAAGGCCTCCTCCTGCACCACAGCAGAATGTTTTCTCTTTGGTGAATTCCGATTCTACAGTTTCCCTTACTACTGCGTTAAGGACGAACCGCGGCTCATTTACAAGGTTGCCGCCTCTCGCGAGGTTGCACGGATCGTGATAGTTGTAAAGGTCGTCATTCTTGTTTTTGTCTACCTTAATTTTCCCCCTTTCAATTGCCTTCCACGTAACCTGATGTATATGCCTTAGCTGTATCCCCTTTTTTTCCAGTTCATACCTGACATAGTTATTCGCCGTTCTCCATCCATGACCGCACTCTCCCCAAACGACGAGCTTAACTCCTCTTTTAACAGCTTCGTTAACTACAATGTCTCCAAATTCTCTCATGTGTCGTTCGCTCGCAAACGTTCCAAAGTTTGCAGCCTCAGTTGCGGCTGAGGATAGAGTCCAATCAGTGCCGAGGGCAAATAGCGTCTTTGCATAACCCTTAAGTGTGTCGTTGTTTACAGCTATGTCTGCAGAAGAGGGAACTACAAGAACTTCGGAATGGGAAATATCTACTGGTATTTTGATTTCCTTCCCAGTCTCTGAAAGCATCTCTTCCTCAAGAAATCCAGTTACATTTTTTATGAATTTATCCTTAAGACCCATGTTGTTACCCGTCTTGTAGACCTGAGACATAGTTGCTGCAACGTACTCAGGTATCAGTCCCATATCTGTTAAAATATTCCTAATATTTCTTGTTATTTCAGATTGGTCAATTCCCGAAGGGCAAAAAACAGAACATCTCCTGCACTCCGTACACTGATAATAGTAAGAATAGAGGCGATTTAGATCTATCTGATCTTTCTTAATCCTCCCTCTTGCCCTGTAGATGTCTCTTACAAGATTAGCTCTCCCTACTGGTGAGTTGTTTGGATCTCCGGTAGCTATGAACATCTGGCACTTGTCGATGCATTCGCCGCAACGTACGCAGCTCTCCATAAATGTTACGAAGGCCTTACTTTTCCTAAGTTCTTCAAACCTCTTAATGAAATAGTCATTGTCTTCCTCCCTGCTTACTTTGATGTCCTTAAGAAGTGGTTCTTTTGCAGGCCTTTCAAAGGTAGACTGAGCCCACTCGAGTGTTTTCTGTTTTGATAGCCACTCCTCTGCCTTTCCGCTGGGACTTTCTAGAATTATGTTCCTAATTTTTGGATTCATTTATCTCACCAGGATGGAAAATCGAGTACATCGTTGGATTTGTGAAGAATGAATATGGGTGCATAAATTTGCTAAACGGAAAGTAAATTAGAAGTGTGGAAGCAATGAGAAAATGTACCACGAATTGAATTGCGGTCGGAACGAATACGGGTGACAAGTGTATGAGGGAATATATGAAAGGCGTTACTTCGTTATAAGCGTAAAGCGGAGGAAGTGTAAATCTCATAATTATTCCGGATACTCCAAGAGCAAGTATCAGTAGGATTGAAAAATAATCGGACAAGTAGCTTATTTTTCTCATATATATGCTGCTATTCCTTCTGATAAACAAGTAGGCCCCAAATCCCACCATCACTATGGCCAGTGAAGTTCCGAGGTAGTCTCCAATTGCGGACATTGCCTTTTCGCTCACGCCTATTGATGAAAAATAAGGCATTAGCACTATGTCAAGATGGGCTGCTATTACTATCCATAGCGTCCAGTGAAAGATGGCGGATGAAATTCTAAGTGAGGGATCGTTTTTCATACTAGAGAATAGAAATATCCTAGAGAGAATGTTCTTGAACGCAAGTAATCTTGTGTTATTCCCAGGATATGTGAAAAGGTAAGGATACCCCAGAAACGTTCCGGAGGGTCCTTTTGGGACGAATATCCATCTTATCAAGGTGACTATTGTTCCAATGACGAATACTATAACTGCAATGTATGCATACGCGACAATGGCCCAATCTACAGGACTCATACCACGTCACGCCATCCATCTGGAATGCCTAAGCAGTCCCTCCATCCCTAAGAGTCATTATTCCCCTGATGTCTAGATATTCCATGTTTTGTTCAAAGTAGGGAATACCGGTCTTTTCAAAGAATTTCTCCCACCCTATTCTGTCAACCCAGTCCGCGATCCTTTCTCCTTTCCTGGCATCCTTCTTCCAGGTATCAACAATCCTGACCACTGCAGCTACGGTTTTAGGATAGTATGGTGGCTCATTAGGAAGGTAAGGTATTACAATCCTCGAGAGAGTGGTGCCAACCCTTGATGGAACGGCCTTCCCTCCAATTGCGATTGCGTGTCCGTCTGTTTTTTCAGGTGTTTCAAATATTATTCCAGCACATGCCCCTACGCATAGGCCACAGCCTATGCACAGATTTCCCCTAATTTCAAGGGTTTTGGAACCGTCCGGCAGCTGCTTTATCTGAATTGCCCCTACCGGGCAGGTATATGCCGTTCCCTGGAGATCGCATTTTGCCACGTCTGGCGTTATTATGGGAATTTCAGTATGAATGCCACTTATAGATATATCTGTAAGGAAGCTGTTTCCACAGGAACTAGGACATCCGGATGCAGCAACGGTCAATTTTGCAGGCAATTCTTCCTTGTTGAAGTATTTGCCAAGCGCGTTTGCAATATTTTGAACAATGGACGGCGCGTCTGTTGCCGCCAAAGCACAGTGAAAATAACCGGCACAGGACGTCAGGCTCCACAGGTGTCCGTCCCATCCTCCAACGGGAAAACCGAGGGCCATGAGATCAGTCCTCAATGCGATTGCATCCTTCAAGTCCTTAGTTATGAATTCCATGTTGATCGCTCCGGTGAATCTCATACTACCTCCGGAATATTTACGAGCAAGAGCAGAAATTTTCCTCATCGTTTCAGTACTGTATCTCCCATTTGGGGTTGAACCCGCCCTCACTGTGTATATCTTATTTCCGTTTATATCTACATGCTCAACTATTCCAGGTTCCACTATCTTATGCGATTTCCATTTGCCGATGGAATCTTTTAAATAAGTGGGTATGAAGTTTGTGTATGGTCTGGGTGGCCCTTCCTGCAATTTAATCACCTCCCACAGCTTTGTTTACTTCTTTCGGAATTTCCTCTCTGGCTTTCTCATCCACGGCATAGAATACATTTGTCCTTAGGTCTTTAGAATTCATCGCCCTTGGTTTTTCTTTCAGCATATCTAAGAATCCCTTCATTCCAACTCTCAATAGCATATCTCCAATCCTCTCTTTCCTGGCTGCCTGATCAATGTAAACCTCAACTATCCTGTCAATAATGTCAAGTGCTTCATCAGGCGAGTTGAGCTTAGTTAGTAATTTTCCAGTCAGCGGTCCCTTCTTTCCTCTTAATTTTCCCCCGATGTAAATGAGGTATTCTTTCTCCTTTCCGGGCATTATTGCGCCTTTACTCTTCCTAACGCACAACATGCATTGATTGCAGTCTTCTCCTCTGATGCTTATCGTATTTCCAAGGCGGGAGATTGCACCTGTAGGACAATTGTTCACAATCCGATCGATTTCCTCGTTTGTCAAATTTTTGATAAGGCTTTCATTCACGTCTGGAGCGCCCTTCCATGACCCTACTATCCCGATATCTGCTTTTTGAGTTGCTCTTCCGCAGTCAATAGGGCAACCGGAAACCTTAACCTTCACCTTGTGGGGAAATGTTGGATACTTGGCAAAATCGTTGTATCTATCATAAAATTTATCTCTGAACTCTTCCGTATTTAGATTAGAATATTCACACAGAGCGCTCCCAACACAGGTAGTCGTTGCCCTAAATGCATCGCCTGTTGAACCACATTCGTAGCCATTTTGTCTTAGTTCGGCAATGAAATCCCTTATTTTTTCCTTAGGTATTCCGGGCACTTCTATATCCTCTCCAGTGCTTATGGCGTGAATAAGGCCAACTCCATACTTATCCGCAAGTTCACATAACTTGTCTAGCATGTCGGAAGTCACAAAATTTCCGGAGGGAATCAGAATTCTTACGATGTTAGCACTCTCTCCGATGTCAGGCCTGCTCGTTACTCTCATGAGGATTCCGGTTGGGGCTCCTGGCACAGAAACGTAGCCACCGGTCGTAAATAAATCACGTTTCAATGCTAAAGAAGCCCCGTACAAATCCACGGGATATCGAGTCTTTTGTGCCTCTTTTACGAAATTTGGCCATTCGCCCTTCTTGAGGTCGTCTAGTATTTTTCTTCCTCTAACAACTTCTTCTGGCAATTCCGTCATTTTTTTCCACCCCTAAACTCATCTAAGGCAAATTTTGTTCCAACAACGTAACCTTTATTTTTTAGATATTGAGAAAACTGGTTTTGTTCGTCCTGGCCTAGTTCTACCTTTATGATTGGTATCTCACTTTCGTTGGCTTCTATCTTTTCGCATTTAGGAATAACATTAATGCAATTTGGGCATATCTGGTCCCTCGTGAGAAGGTACTTCATTCTTTTTGATCTCACGGGATTTGAGGCCTCCTCCTCCGTAAAGATATCGATTGCGTATCCGCATATTGGACATACAAGATAGATCATCTACACACACCCCGTAGGTTTAGGAGCCCCAGCCATCCTACAGGCTCCCTTTGCAGGGCCCGTTGGGAATAGCTGGTATATGGTCTTAAGATCAAATCCAGTACTTTTTGTAAGCATCCTAATCGGTGGGCAACTGTCGTAGGTTAGATAATATTCACGCAGATAATTTATGATCTTCCAGTGCTCGTCTGTGAGCGTTGAAATGCCCTCTTCTGCAGAAATCGCATTCACAAATTCTGGGCACCAGTCTGCTGGGTTTAAGATAAAACCATCCTCGTCAATTTGTATGTCCTTGTAAGACCCATCTTTCAGCTTAACTTTTACAACTTTATTGTTGCTTTGCTCGGCCATAAATAGCACCTAGCTTAGCATAGTAAAATTAATTATCAATTGGACACCTTACAGATTAGGTAAAATACGACAGAATTGGCTTTAATCGCGTTGACGGTTGCGGCCTGGTCTAAAAAATTATATTCTATCTCAGCTGAAGCTTAAAAGTAATTACGCAGCCTTATTTTGTTTAACAGAGTATAATCCTTAAGAGATTATCAAAGTGTTCAAAGGATCTGAATAGGCTGCAGAATGATATTATTAAATACGAGACGTGGATAGTTCGCAACCGGATTATTAGAACGTTAAACAGTATTCTCACGACTGTAATTCTAGGCACATCGTAGCTTATTGATGTGACAGATCTAATTACTGCGTTAATAACCAGATGCGATGAAACGTAGACCGATTGATTTCGTATACAAATTAAACAAATGGTTATAATTTATAGCAAATCTTCTGGATTGAACTCTAAAAACAAGCACAATTTTATTTTTCTCTGAATCCAGATTACTCTGGATTTTCAGTCTAGCTAGTTTTACTTTTTTCAATATGAAGAAATCAATGAATGAATAGATCTAAATTTCATAAAGAATCCAAGTGGATCAATTTCATAAATTTTATAGAATGGGCCTTGAATTATGTGGGGCTGTACCAAACCTTGGCGGTACTTAAGCATTGGGCTATTATGCTTATTTCCCGAATGCTTAAGGGAGTGGATTAAACTCTTAGATCAACATTTTAAACCATGAGCCAAGGAGAGATCTCAAAGAACAAGAAGATAGCATTTTTTTCCATGGTTCCTCCAAGTGACAATGCAAGACTAGAAACAATGTTGGGCTATGCTAACGCAGCTGCGTTAATGGACTATGAAACTTTGATTTTCTTCTATCTAGATGGAGCCATAATAGGAAAGAAGCAGGTCTTTGAAAAATTGGATCAAAAAATTAGGGACAGAGTTAAGGAATCCCTGGACAACGAAGTCATATTACGAATATGCTCACTTGCAGCCAAGACGTTCGGAATAGACAAGTCCAATTTAGTCCCAGGGTTTGAAATAGCGGGAATAGCGTTTTTCTTTGCCTACGCTGAGGATGCCGATATAGTTCTTTCTTGGAGTTAATAGAAGTACCAATTGAAGTGTTATCCCGGGTAATGTCACGACTCGTAAAGGTAGTTAGATACAGTTTTCTTTAATCCTCTTCTGAGCAGTTCTGAGAGAGAAGCGGGAGTAACGCCTAGGAAGTGAGAAAGCTCCGTCAATGATATCCTGCCTTCTATGTCAAAATAGCCTTTCCTAAGAGCTTCTTCCAATGCATATCTTTCCTTTTGGGTCAATTCCTGATGCATAAATGGTGAAACGCTCATTATTGTATATTTCAATCCCGTGTTATCCAATTCCTTCTTGAAAAGCTTGAGATCCCCTCTTGAAGCAATTAGGAACCTGACTTGCACATGATTTTTGCCTATTGAATGTGTTCCGATAGGGTTTATGAAGTGGATTTTTGAGACCAAGCTGCAAACAGAGCAGCTAGGACTTTCTATCCAGAATGCTCCATTTCCGACCCTGCGGAGCTTGAGGTTTTTTAATCTGGAAACATCTATGGGGTCGCATGAGTCCGTCGGCTTAACTCTATGAAGCGTATAGTCAGGTCTCATGAGAAGCCTAACTATAGTGCAATTGACGTCGGCCAAGGCATTTGTAACTATGCAGTCTTCCCTTTCAATTTCGACAACTACTTCCAGGGCAGTTTTGGCTGTCATATCACTTTACTACCCCTATGTATATTCCATTCATAAACCTTTTAGCATGTAATGTGGCAGAATTAACTTACGAACTTCGGTCAATCAAAATTCTTCATTCGAAATACAACCTCCAATAAATGTAGAGAATGAGAAAAATATGTCACATCACGCTTCTATAATTGGCAATTTTTAGAGCAGCAAGCCTTACGGATAAAGGTATAGTCTTTTATAATTTTCGTAAATTTAACCTTATAGACTAGCTTGGCCGTGCGTAAATCAACGCATGCCAATAGAAGAGGCTAGACTATAGGAGTTGTAGATAATAATGCCGACTTATGTAAACCCAGAGAAATGTGATGGTTGTAAAGCGCTAGCTAGAACTGCCTGTCAGTACATATGTCCAAACGACCTGATGCTGCTGGACATGACGAAAATGAAGGCATATAATCAGGAGCCAGATATGTGCTGGGAGTGCTTTTCATGTATAAAGACATGCCCAAAGGATGCAATTGAGGCAAGGGGATATGCGGATTTTGTCCCCCTTGGAGCAAAGGTTACACCTAAAAGAGGGACCGACTCAATTTTGTGGACCGTTAGGTTCAGAAACGGGAAGATCCTGAGATTCAAGTTTCCAATTAGGTCAACACCTTGGGATTCTATTGATCCATTTCAGGGTTTTGAATCTCCCACTTTGAACATGCTAAAAGGTCCCGAATTAGCGGGTGGCCATGAATGCAAAGATCCCCAAAAGATCACGCTAAAGAAAAAGGGAGCCTAAGGGGTGAAAAATATATGGCTGTTGAATCTTATAAGAAAATTGAAACCTATAAGGCATCCGATGTTCAGACAAAGGTAGTCGAGACTGATGTCTTGATAATAGGGGGAGGGATGTCAGGCTGCGGAGCGGCTTATGAAGCAGCTTACTGGGCTAAGGCAGCGGGAAAGAACGTAACTCTTGTCGAGAAGGCCGCCATAGAAAGAAGTGGGGCAGTCGCCCATGGCCTCTCTGCAATAAATTGTTATCTTGGACTGTCAGGAAGGTCACAATTTACAAATAATAAACCAATAACGCTTGAAGAATTCGCCAGATACGTAACCCTTGATATGATGGGAGTCTCAAGAGAAGACCTTGTTGTAGACTATGCGAGAAACGTGGATGATTCTGTTCATCTCTTTGAGAAATGGGGCCTCCCGATATGGAAGGATGAGAACGGAAAATATGTCAGAGAGGGAAGATGGCAGATAATGATCAACGGGGAATCGTACAAGCCTATAGTGGCAGAGGCAGCCAAGAAAGCAATAGGTGAAGCGAACATATACGAGAGGGTCTACATAACGCATCTCCTATTGGATAAGGATGACAGGAGCAAGGTTGCTGGTGCGGTGGGATTCAGCGTGAGGGATCCGATATTCTACGTCTTTAAGGCTAAGGCCGTTATCATTGCCACAGGGGGAGCTACCGGCCTGTTTAGACCTAAGAGCACCGGTGAGGGAATGGGAAGAATATGGTACGCTGTTTTCAATACCGGCTCAGGTTACGCAATGGCAATAGAGGCAGGTGCACACACTACTCAGATGGAACACAGATTCATACCGACTAGATTCAAGGATGGTTACGGACCAGTTGGAGCATGGTTCCTCCTATTCAAGAGCAGGGCTACGAACGCGTATGGAATGGATTACACAGAAAATACAGCTGCAATAGAAAAATACAAGCCCTACGCCAACGCATCACCTGTACCTACGCCGCTTAGGAATCATCAGATGATTGAAGAGATGGTTCAGGGGCGCGGCCCAATATACATGAGAACTGAAGAAGCCCTCCAGAAGCTTTCAGCAGGTGACCCAAAGAATACTAAAAAGTTGCTCGAAGATGCATGGGAGGATTTCCTAGATATGACAATAGATCAGGCACTCCTTTGGGCAGCCACCAATACGGAGCCAGAAAATGCACCTTCTGAGATTGTTGCTGCGGAGCCATACCTGATGGGTTCGCACTCTGGATGTGCAGGCCTATGGGTGTGCGGTCCTGAAGATTTAATGCCAGATGAATACAAGAAATTGTTTCCCCTTTCGTATAACAGGATGACAACCCTAAAGGGGTTGTTTGCAATAGGCGACAACGCAGGTGCGAGCCCTCATAAATTCTCTAGCGGTTCATTTACTGAAGGAAGAATAGCGGGAAAGGAGGCAATAAGGTACGCAGTTGAACAGGGCGATGCAACAGTTGACGACTCTAAGATAGAAGAGCTGAAGAAGAAAATATTCAAACCGATGGAAACGTACGATCAATTCAAAAATGCTACGACCGCTGAGGAGGTTAATCCAAACTACCTATTTCCTAAGCAGACATTATGGAGGCTCCAGAAACTCATGGACGAATATGCAGGCGGCCCTTCTACCTGGTTCAGGACAAATGACCACATGCTCAATGAGGGTCTTAAGAAATTGCGCCTTCTGAGGGAGGACATGGATAAGGTTGCAGCAAGAAACCTGCATGAGCTGATGCGAGCGTGGGAAATGAACCACAGGATAACCGTTGCTGAGGCACACATGGAGCACCTTAGATTCAGAAAAGAAACTAGATGGCCCGGGTATTACTATAGGACGGACTATCCGGAAATAAACGACAATGAATGGAAATGTTTCACCGTGGGGAGGAAGAATCCTGCAACAGGAAACTGGGACATTCAAAAGGTGCCTTTCATTCAGGTGGCAGATTACACAATCTGAATTTTCCTTTTTATCCGGTGACACCTATTGAACGTGGATCTCCTGGTCATAGGGGCTGGGCCTTCCGGAATAACCGCCTCCCTTGAAGCTGCTGAATTGGGCTTAACAGTAGCCTTGGCGGAAAGAAACCCGTACATAGGAGGCCGGGTAGTCCAGTTTTTCAAATATTTTCCAAAGCTGTGCCCGCCACAGTGTGGTCTTGAGATATTCACTAAGAGAATGAAGGCTTTAGGCAACATAAAGCTCTTAACAAATGCATCCGTGAAGAGCATCGTAAGGGATGGAGAATATTTAGATGCTAGAGTTCTGGTTCATCCAAGATTTGTCAACGATAGATGTACGGCGTGTGGAAAGTGCGTTGATGTGTGTCCAGTAACGAGACCCGATAGCTTCAATCTTTCGTTGGGAAACACGAAAGCCATATACCTCCCAAATTCCTATGCATACCCGTTCATTTATTCTATAGACGATAAATACTGCAAGGGAAAGGAATGTTCAAAGTGCGTCGAGGCCTGTCCGTATGATGCCATTGACCTTGACGAAAGGGAAGAGGCAATAAAAATTGTATCTAAGTCCGTAGTTATAGCGACCGGTTGGGAACCATATGATGCAACAAAAATTTATGGTCTAGGGTTTGGAAAGTATCGTAACGTCATTACAAATTTAATGCTGGAAAGGATGGCGTCTCCTAATGGCCCAACCAGAGGGAAGATTGTTAGGTTGTCTGACGGAAAAGAGCCTAAGAGAATTGCGTTCGTTCAGTGTGCTGGGTCTAGGGACGAGAATAATCTTCCTTACTGTTCCCAGATATGCTGTTTAGCTTCTATGAAGGAAGCGCAGTATATTCGTAGCCAGTGTAAAGAGTCTGAAGTGGAAATATTCTACATAGACCTTAGAGCATATGGTCTTAATGAAAATTTCCTGAGAAAGATCGTATCTGACAATTCCATTAAATTGACTAGAGGCAAGGTAACCAGGATAGCTGAAAATGAAACAGAAAACCTCCTAGTTAGAGCAGAAGACACTATTACTGGTAAGAAAATAACCGAGGAATTTGATCTTGTCGTTCTAGCGACCGGTATGGAGCCGACAGCCAAAAAAGAAGGCATAGAAGGCGTTAGCTATGACGAGTGGGGGTTTGTCGTAGATCAAGATGGAATATTCGGTTCGGGTGTAGCGGGGAGGCCAATGGACGTCAAGCAGTCTAATGAAATGGCTACTGGAGTCGTATTAAAAGCCTTGCAGAAGGTCGCTGAGGTAAGGGGTAAGAAATGAAAGATGATGCAAGGGCATTCATATGTAAAGGGTGTGGCATTGGTGAAAGGTTGGACTTGGTAAAGTTGAAGGAGATAGCAGAAAAGGAATACTCTGCACAGACAGTGATCTGCGATCAACTTTGTAATGAATCTAGTGTGATCAGAGAGTGCTTGGCAAACGGAGCTAAAAAGGTGCTAATTGCGGCATGCACACAGCGTGAAAAAATACCAAATTTTCAATTTGAAAATGCAATCATTGAAAGGGTTAATCTGAGGGAAGGCGTAGTCTGGTCTCATAAGGGCGAGGATGATCAGCAGGGAATGGCAGAGGATTATATAAGGATGGGATTTGCCTCCCTCAAAAATAAATCTCCCCCCAATCAACTCGAATTGGCTCAGTCTAAAGACATTTTGGTCATAGGAGGAGGGATCACAGGCATCACAGCCGCGTCAGAAATTTCAATGGCTGGATATAATGCTTTCCTGGTGGAAAAAGAGGAGAAATTGGGTGGCAAATTGAACTTCTACGATAAAATACTCCCTATCCATTTCCCGTATACTGATCTCATCGATGCTAAAAAATTCCTTGAAGAAAAGATGAAAGAGGTCAGCCAGCATAGCAATTTGAAAATATTGACGTCAAGCACAGTCACTAGCGTTACCGGTCAGCCTGGAGCTTTCTCTGTCGTTGTGAAGAACCCTAGTGGCGAGTTGAATCTTAATGTCGGAGCTATTGTTGTGGCGACAGGATGGAATCCATACGATGCTAAGAAGATTACAAAATTAAAATATGGTCAAAGTCCGCTAATCATGACAAACGTAGAAATAGAAAGATACCTCTGCAAGAAGAAGAGCGAGCTGAATTCGCAGGGATCTCCGAAATCGTTTGCTTTCGTTCTCTGTGCTGGTCAAAGGGACACAGAGAATATACCTTATTGTTCCTCTGTTTGCTGCCTCACTTCTTTGAAGGAAGCCCTCATGCTACGGAATAAGGTTAAGGAATCAAAGGTGTACATTTTTTACAAGGATATAAGGGCGCTTGGCATATATGAGGAGTTCTACAAAAAGGTGCAGAGGGATCCAAACATATTCCTTGCCAAAGCAAACGTAGAAGACATATCTTTTGAGGAAAATGAAAACAAGGTCATTCTGACGGTTCGTGATACGACCCTCAATGTTGATTTGGATGTTAGGGTTGACAGGGCCGTTCTTGCGGTTGGAATTCTTTCATCCATGTTAGGTCTATATAATGTGAAGGAAGAGCATCCAGATTCGGGGCCCTTGATTTACGATCATCTCAACCCGGTACCGCTAAGTGAAGGTAATAGTGCTTTAGGAGGAGAGAGAATACTGAACTTGAAATATAGACAGGGACCAGAACTGCCAACACTTAGCGACGGGTTCCCTGATTCACATTACATCTGTTTCCCCTACGAGTCTAGGAGAACTGGCATTTTCCCTGCAGGTACTGTTCGTTCTCCGTCTACGATTCTTGAATGCATGGAGGATGCAAGGGGTGCTGCATTGAAGGCGATAAAAACTGTGGAGCTTGCATTTAAGGGGGAGATAGTAGAACCTCCACGGGTCCTGGAAGCAGATCACATAACGATATCTCTTCAGAGATGCACACAATGTAGAAGATGTACGGAAGAATGCCCATTTGGCGCTCTCGACGAGGACGATAAGACATATCCACTCTATAATCCGTTGAGGTGTCGAGATTGCGGAATATGCATGGGAGCGTGTCCTGTACAGGCGATATCATTCAATCTGTATTCCGTAGAGCAAATGCATAGCATGATAAAATCAATAAAAACCCCGGAAAAAGAAGACAAATTAAGGATACTTGTATTTGCTTGCGAAAATGACGCTTATCCTGCACTAGATATAGCCGCGCAGAATGGCATAAAATATTCAGACGAAGTCAGGATCATTCCCGTAAGATGTCTTGGTTCTGTTAATTCAGTCCTTATAGCGGACGCACTTTCTGCAGGGATCGACGGGATCCTCATGTTAGGCTGCAAATATGGCAAGGATTACCAATGTCACTTCATAAGGGGCTCGGAACTCGCAAGCCTTCGCCTTGAAGGTCTCAAGGGTACGTTCGAAAATCTAGCTCTTGAGCCAGAACGTCTCAGTCTTCAACAAATTGAACTTTCCGACTGGAACAAGCTGTCAGGTGTCATAGATCAATTCGTCGGAACCGTAAGAACATTTGGACCAAATCCATATAGGGGGTTCTGAGATGTCTGTAAGCAATGTAAGGGGAAATAGACCGAGACTGGACGATTCATTCGTAAGGGATGTCATCAGGTTCGGGGGTTCGGATCTAAAGATATGCATGCAATGCTCTGTATGCACTGTTGCCTGTCCGCTTAGCCCAGATCTGAATCCATTCCCTAGGAAGGAAATGATATGGTCCCAGTGGGGGTTGAAAGATAAACTTCTGAAAGACGCAGACATTTGGATGTGTCACGAATGCGGCGATTGCTCAAAGGAATGCCCGAGAAACGCGAAGCCAGGCACTGTGATGACTGCACTTAGGACGGTGGCGGTCTCTCATTACTCATGGCCAAGATTTATGGGAAAAGCTTTCAGGGAAAAATGGTTCCTCCCATTATTCACCATAATTCCGATAGCTCTTTTCTTCCTTGTTTACTTTCTCTTTGGCCTATCAATACCTGCTACTGGGCCGGTTTATTTTTCTTCTTTTATCCCTTTTAATCTGGTGGATGAAGCTGGCATTATTGTTGGTATATTCGCAATATTCTCTCTCAGCTACGGCTCGTGGAGGTACTACAAAGGGATCAGTGAGGAGAAAAAGGGGGAACTTTCCTTTTTGAGGTCAGCGCTAATCACGCTCAAAATATTCCTGTTGCATTCAAATTTCAGCAAATGCGTATCAAACCACAAGAGGTACTATTCTCATTTCCTAATATTCTATGGTTTCTTAGTCCTTCTTTTGGCGACATTTATCGGTGCACTCGAGATTCATCTATTTGGCTTTTCTCACCTTTTGATCGGAGAACCTCAGAACATAATTGGAAACGTAGGTTTAATAGTGATATTCCCTGGGATAGTGATTGCGTTGTTAAATAGATCCTCCAAGAAAGTTCCAAAGAAGGAGACATATTTCGATTGGTACTTCCTTGTTTTGCTTTCTCTCGTCGTCATTACGGGCTTTACTATCGAAATACTTAGGCTGATTGACAGCATTAGCGCATATTACGTTTACGCGTCTCATTTGGTATTCGTCTTCATGCTTATTGCATACGCACCCTACTCAAAATTGGCCCACGTTTTTTACAGGTTCTTTGCCCTAACCTACCTCACATCTATAGGCAGGAATCCAACTGAGGCGTTGCCATAATTTTTTAATTTATTTCCTTAGAATTGCAGCAAGTATCTCTTTGGAAGCTTCATTTGCCATTCCTGTTCTATTTTTCACGATCATGAATGGGCATCCAGACATTGCTGAGTATGAAACTCCGTACATCCTGTTTATTTCTAAATGCGCTTGTATGTCGTCCTCAGAATCGCTGTCTCTGGATCTAGTAGAATCATTGGCTCTCCTGAGAAATATATCGTGCGGATCAGCTTCCAAGGAGACTATCAAATCAGGTTTCAATATTTCCAGAATATGCCAAGGGATGCCGGGAAGGAATCCGCTAGTAGTTTTTATTGAAAGATGCGTATCTATGATGACAGATTTTTTCTTAGAAAAGTAATCCGCAGCACCCTTTTGAATCTCAAGCTGAAGTTTAGGCGGCATCTTTCTCATCTCGTCCCTATCATTTACGTAGCCCTTCGAGACGGCCTGCTTGAGCATAATGTCTCCAAAATTCTCAACCGTCAATCCCGCATTTACCAGATTTCCCAGGACAGTCGTCTTTCCAACCCCTGGAATCCCGCCTATGACAACCTTCGTACTAACCACCTTACGCGTTGCTTGATGTTGAGGACTTCCACAGGTACGTTTATTGCAGTGGATCCCTTCAAGCAAGACGTTTTTGATTGTGGATTGCAATATATATGTTGAACCTCATCGATAAGGGAAACTGAACTGTCAGTAACCTCGAAATGAAATTATAGTTGCTTTGTCCCTAATTCTTAGACCAATAGCTGTTGCAGTTTATTTATTAATCCTTTTTCAACGTGTATTGACCAAAGGGTTTCAGGTACGTCAACGGCGAGAAAGAGTTCTGAAAGAAGTATGGCCTCTATTGCCATGACGGCGAGATTCTGAACAAACTTTCCTACGCCGATTCTTACGGTAAAGTCATCAGGCTCTCCAGAAATTAATATCGTGAAGGCCCTTTCCGCAGTAATTATGTCCCTCAATATTCCAGCTTTTTGGGCCTGTATCACGAAACTTCCAGGCATCTGTTTTGTCTGAACCTTATAACCTTCGTCCTCTAGCGTCTTCGCAAAAGTTGATCCTAGATCATTTATGTCCCTGTTTTTTCCTTGAAATCTTAAGGTTTTCTCCGCAACCATTTTGAATGCAACGAAAATTCGAATTAAATGTTTTCGGAAATTTTATCGAAAAATCAATCGTTTCCCACAGGAAGGATGCTTGTAGCCCAAGACAATGCCTAAAATAAAAAAAAGGAATGGAGGTCTGGTTTAATACCAGCCTCTCACTTTCATTGCCTTTGAAACCCTATCTACTGCCAGGATGTATGCTGCCATCCTAGGATTTGTATTGTATTTTCCCATAGTTTCAACAGTGTCATGGAAGCTCTTGGATATTTTCTTGTCAAGCCTCTGATACACTTCGTCTATGTCCCAGTAGTAGCCCCCTATGTTCTGAACCCATTCAAAGTATGACACTATTACCCCGCCAGAGTTAGCAAGAAAGTCAGGGACGTCGAAAACCTTGTTCTTTACCAATATGTCGTCTGCGTCCGGAGTAGTTGGTCCGTTCGCCAGTTCAAGAACAATTTTCGCCTTAACGCTGGACGCATTTTTACTCGTTATCTGATTTTCCAGTGCAGCGGGTATCAAAACATCTACGTCTAGCTTCAGAAGTTCCTCGTTGGAAATGTCCTTAGCTCCCTTGAGGCCTACAACGCTTCCCGTTTTCATCTTGTGCTCTTTTACCTCGTCGAAGCTTAATCCTTCCTTCTTATATATGCCCCCTTTGCTGTCGGAAACTGCTACGACTTTCGAATGGAACATCTCTGTTACAAGTTTGTGAGCAAATTCCCCTGCATTACCAAATCCCTGTATTGCTACTGTAGCTCTTGAAAGATCTATTTTAAGGTGCTTAGCCGCCTCTCTCAGTACGTACATGCCTCCCTTTGCGGTGGCATCTCCCCTGCCAAGAGAGCCGCCGATTTCAAGGGGCTTGCCAGTAATCATACCCGGCTCATTGTGCCCTATCATCGTAGAATATTCATCCATCATCCAGGCCATTATCTGAGGCGTGGTGTAAACATCAGGCGCCGGAATATCTATCTCAGGTCCAACGTACTCTCCTATCGCCCTAACATACCCCCTTGACAGTCGCTCCAGTTCACCTGCGCTCATTGACTTTGGATCGCAGATAATGCCTCCCTTCGCCCCGCCGTAAGGGATGTCCGCCAGAGATGTTTTCCATGTCATCCAGGCAGCCAGCGCCTTTACTGTTGAAAGACTTTCCTGGGGATGGAATCTGATTCCACCCTTTGTAGGTCCCCTTGCCCAGTTGTAGTGGACCCTGAATCCAGTGAAGACTTTTGTAGATCCATTATCCATCTTCACGGGAATCTGAACCTGAAGAATGCTTTGCGGCTCCCTCAAAATCGCGTGAGCCTGCGGGTCTAGGTTCATTATTTTGGCAGCTTCATCCAATTGTTTCTGCGCAATCTTAAATGGGTCTAGTTCTTCATTCTTACTTTCATTCTTTGGTTGTTGCATCATGATTTCACCCAGAATGCAGGTCGACATTGCTTTGTAATTCATAAAGGTTGTCCATAAACCCGAATTCCAAAAAAACTTATTCCGGATTCACAAAAGTTATTTCACACTTCAACATAAAGAGTTATGAAGCCTGAGCTGTGGTTTTCGGAGTTGCAAAACGAAGACACAAAATTCAGCGTGCGAATAAGATCGCACCTTTTTTCTAAAGAATCGAAATATCAGAGAATCGATGTCTTTGAAACGGATTTCTTCGGTAAGGTACTCACGCTCGACGGTTGCTTTATGATTACGGAGAAAGACGAGTTCATGTATCAGGAGATGATATCGCATCCGGCAATGATGTCCCACAAGGACCCAAGGGACGTTCTTATCATAGGCGGTGGGGATGGCGGAGTGGCAAGGGAAGTATTGAAATATCCTGTGAAAAGCCTGCACTTAGTCGAAATAGACGAGGATGTCATTTCTGCATCCAAAGTTCATCTGCCAGAAATAGCGTCATCCTTTGAAGATAAGAGGGTCAAGGTTTTCAACCAGGATGCTTTTGAATTCGTTGACTCCGCTGGAAAGTATGATGTTATAATAGTAGATTCGACAGATCCTATTGGTTTCGCCGCATCCCTCTTCTCTTCCGTATTTTATATGAAGGCAAGGAACATTCTGAGAGAAGATGGGATAATAGTTACCCAAAGCGGATCGCCATTCATGAACCCGAGCCATATACAAAAAGCATTCAAGGGTTTATCTGAACACTTCAAATTTGTGAAGCCATACCTGTCGTTCGTTCCTTCTTATCCTTCTGGAATGTGGTCGTACATCATCGCGTCAAATAGTGAAATATCAATGCGCAGAAAATTCACAGGTCAATATATGAACGAGGAGATATACAAGTCTCTGTTTAATCTTCCAGAATTCGTTAAGAAGATAATTTACGAAAAAGATGGGGCTACTTTATCCTGAATTGCTCCTTCTTTTCTCGTAATCTCTTGGTGAACGATGGCCCCAGTTTCGCCGCTATACTTTCCAAATCTTTAGAGTTCTTCACTATTACGGCCTTGCTGTCCGAGGCGATAAGTTCCTCGAATCTCCTTCTGTACCACACTGTGGAAACGAAAAGGTACAGAAAGTAGAGCAGGACTACTAGCGATAGCGCAAATATGTAGTATGACCATCCGCTAGCAGAATCAAGCAGTGCTTGAAACGTTAGAGGCAGAATACCCAGGTCAAAGAAATAAATGACGGTAATTATGAAAAAGAAAAGAGACACAGCTATGAGAACCAAAGAAACTGGAATTTTGAATTCCTTGTATTTTCCTTTTTCCACAAGACCCGGATTTTGAATTCCTATTTGTCCTTTTTCTTGAGAAAATTAACAAAAAGGGTAGCTGCAAGGAACCTATGGGATATTGAATTCTTTTCTTCTACTGACATTTCCGCGTAAGTCTTCTCACTTCCCTCAGGTATGAAAATGGGATCAAAGCCGAATCCGTTGGTACCTTTTCCGCTTTCAGATATTCGTCCCTTTCTTACTCCGAGAAATGTATTTATCTTCCCGTCGTAGTATGCTATGCAGGTCATGAATTCTGCTGTTCTGTCCCTATTACCATCCATTAGTTTGATTATGCCGTCATTCCCAATAGTCTTGAAGGCGTATGATGAGTATACTCCTGGAAAACCGTTTAGCGTGTCTATAAATAACCCGGAATCGTCGATGAAGAAATCCTCTTTTATAAAGCCAGTTAGATAACACAAAGATCTCTTTGCGACCTCTTCTATTGAACTCAACTGTTCCTCTGGATAGCTCATCAATTTTAATTCCAGATTTAAACCGTTTTCTTTGAATATGGCTGCATATTCCATATATTTTCCCTTGTTGGACGTGACTAACATCATAGATATCTCCTCCTGCCTTCTATTTCTCTCACCTTATTTAGAACTTCATCATATTTGGAAAATTTGGCGTATCCTTCAAGAAAATTATCGAAGGACCATTTCTTGCCCAGCGAAGACAATGATTCTTTCATAAGATGAACGTCCACCCCAAAATCCTCGATCTCAGGAGAGGTATTTCCCATGGATGGATCGATTATGCTTATCCCGTCATCCACAATAAGATTTCCCGCATTTATGTCTCCGTGGCTTATACCAGCCTCGTGCATGCTTGCAACTATTCTACCTGATTCCTCCACAAGGCGGTCAAACTCCGGTTTATCAAGCATCAGACTTAGAGATTTACCTCTAATTTTTGTCATGACTATGCTGGCCTCATCCAAATCAACATAGAGGACCAGAGGTGCCTTTATTCCCGCCTCTTTAATAGCGTGAAGCAGCCTAACCTCCTTTTTAACTCTAGATTTATTAATTATGCTATCTAATTCTGGATTCCTATATTCTTTTCCCTTTCTTACCTTTAAGATACAGTCAAAACCATGAAATTTTATTTCGCTAACAACACTTTCACCACCTTGCATAGCCTTGGGTGTTACTTTCCTTCTCCCGATCCAGGAAGCTTCATAGGAGTCTATCCTTTCATATTGGTCCACTCTTACTTCTTCTGCCTTCATGACATTTGATGAAAAGAAACCGGCGAGCGCAATCATGGCACCATTATCAGAAAGAAACTTATCTTCAGGGAAAAAGTACGAGTATCCCCTGTGCTCAGCCATTTGAAGGAGAATCTGCCTAAGCCTCCTGTTCCTAGCAACTCCCCCTGTTATGGCAAATTCGTCTAATCCGAAATGTGCCATGCCCCTTTCCACTATTTCAGCCAGCGCCGTGAATGCATATTCCTGTGCATTGAACGCAATGTCGCTATCTTCTTTCTTGCCTATCATGTTCCTCAGGTGAGTGTAAAGACCCGAGTAAGCTACGTCCATTCCCCTTATTGTGTAGGGGGAATCGAATATTTCTTTTCCTTTAAGCGCAATTTGTTCAAGTTTTGGGGCCCCGGGAAACGGTATTCCCATATCCCTAGCTAGTTTGTCCAGGAAATTACCTACCCCTATGTCAAGCGTTTCCCCTAGAATCGAGTATTTTCCATTTCCTATAATTTCAATTTGAGTGTTCCCTCCTGATACGTACAGAAAAAGGGGATGCTCGAATTTTGACATGCTCCTTGCAATTTCAAGGTGCGCAACCCCGTGATTTACAGGGACGATCTGCTTACCGTATTTTATTGAAAGGAATCTTGCCAATTCCACCCCTGTCTTTAGTGCTGGGCCGAGACCTGGCCCAGTTGCAACCGATATCCTGTCTATCTCGCTAATATCAATTTTGTTCTTCTCCAGCAATAGAGCAAGAATCCTGGGGAAGGCTTTCATGTGGTGAGCGGCTGCCTCTCTGGGATTTATGCCTCCTTTGAGCGGTTTATAGGAATCAGATATGAAGTCAACTATATTGCCGTCTTCTACGATCCCAACTGAAGCAGTATGTGCAGTACTTTCTATTCCTAGAACTATCATCCATTAACTATCTTACTTTTGGGAGATCCTTACCACGTTGCTTCCCCTGAGTATAACTGTACCTAGCTTTCTCTTGTTATTTTCAGTTATTTCCTCTGTATTCGAGATAACCATATTCATGTAGTCGTCATAACTTTCCAGCACGCCCTCAAGAACGGTATTATCTTTCAGCAGAAGGGAGACGGGCTTTTGGACCATAGTTTGCATTACAGCCATCGGAACTGCCATTTTATCACCTATGTGTATTCATAATAATCGTCTTCTTCTTCATTTTCCATAACAACCTGCAGCAAACCTCTAAGGATTGTCTTCATATTCTCTACTTCCTTCCTGAGATTGCGGACTTCCATATCCAGTTTTTCTACTCTCATTCTGCTGTCATTCTCATCTATCTTCATTTATCACACACCCCTTCGGAATCTCCCCATATTTTCTGGAGACCTTCCTTAGCTCACTCTTCTGACAATAGGTACAGTAAAGTTCGCTATTAATCCTTTCCAACGGTCTCCTACATCTGGAGCAGTATGCATATATCACACCGTAATCTGGCGGTTCTAGTGTCAGGTCTATCTTTCCCCTGATCGAAACAACTTTGCCCCTGATCACATCCCTTACTTTGACCACTTTTGAGCACATATCAAGATATTGCCCCATTATCCTGCTTGCATGTACTAGTGCTCTGGTTTTTGCCTCGTACACATTTTCCCCTCTTATTACATATTCACCCGAAACGACTACAAGCGGCTCATTTATTTCAGTCACGACGCCTATTATTTCGTCCCCAGGTTGCACTATAATGTCCTTCCTTTCGCTTTTCACCATTATCTTATAGTCATCCCCAACGGTCACCTCCCCCACCGATGACGAAAATATGCGCCCGTCTTCTTGATATGTACCCGGGCCGGGAATAAACTCCTCTTCAGTACCTAGATATTCTCCGGGAAGTACGAACTTGTTCACGCTAGATCAACCCTTGCAATTCTCACGGGGATTGGAATCTTCTCTTTCGTATGAAATTTGTATAAACGTGGTATTTCAATGAAGCTCTTCTCCTCCCATACAACGGTGCCCACCGGTCTGATTAGTTTGCTCAGAAAATCACCCGCGTTGTAATCAAGGATGATATAAAAATGTTTAGACAATTCGATTGCCTTTTGAATAAAAGGCATGTCCAATCCTCTCTTATGGACTCCGAAGGGCGGATTCATTATAACGGTATCCACTTTAACATTAAATTCGGAGACATCCGAATTTATTAGCTCAATTTGAATGCCCATCATTTCTGCATTTTTTGATGCTGAATCCAGAATTTTTTTATCCTTATCTATTCCATATACCTTCCTAGCTCCCAAGAGAGCTGCACCTACGGCAAATATGCCATTTCCGCAACCGAGATCAGCTACTTTCCTTCCAATAACGTTTCCCTCCTGTGCGGCACGAAACAAGAGCGCAGAAGCGAGAGAAGGAGAAGTATTGTACTGCTCAAGTGAAATGTTGTAGTTTTCAGGGACATGCAATTTCGACAGAGCCATTTCAAGGCTGCTTTTCTTAATCGTAACAGATTCATTCATTCGTTTATCCTTTCCGCAGATTTCAGTCTATTCCAGCACAGTCTTTACAAGTTCACGTGCCTCTTTTTCTGCCTCCTCTTTAGGCTCGCCTTTCATCTTTAATAGTGTTGCTATGTATTTTTCCGCCCTTGTGACCTTCCAGGTGCTTCTCTCGTGAACAATTTTTACAATTACTTCTGCAATGTCACTGTCAACTTCCAGTCCAAACTTTTCCTTTATTCTGATCTGCCATAGCTTAATCAGGAAACGGGGAACGTAATCGCCCTCCCTCCTAAGTCTCTGGTATATCCCGTTACTCATTACGTTTTGAGTATATCATGCTTTAAATATGTTATGGAACAAAAATCAAGTGCCCACCATGACCTTCTTGAGTATTATCTTCTCTGCATGTAGTCTATTTTCTGCTTCAGAAAATATGACGCTGTTTGGTGAATCGGCAACGTCGTCAGTGACTTCCTGTCCGCGATGTGCGGGAAGGCAGTGCATGAAAATATAGTCCTTCTTTGCTATTGAAACCATCTTCCTGTTTATTTGATATGGGTTGAACGCTTTCAACCTTTCTTTTTCCTCTTTTTCCTCGCCCATGGAAACCCAAACATCCGTATAAACCACGTCAGCCCCAGCAACGGCCTCCTTGAATTCATTAGTTACAACTACCTCTGATTTGCGTTCTCTTGACAGCGAGAGTGCCTTATTCACCATTTTCTTGTCCGGTTCATATCCCTCAGGTGTTGCTATCCAGAAATCAGCTCCTACAAGCGCTGATGCAAGCATTAGGGAATTGGCAGTGTTGTTGCCATCTCCGACATATGCTATTTTGAGGCCTTCAAGCTTCCCCTTGTTTTCCTTAATTGTCATAAAGTCTGCAACGATCTGCGTCGGATGTTCCACGTCGTCCAGTCCGTTTATCACTGATACAGTGGAATTCTTAGCCAGCTCTAGCACATTCTCATGCTTATATGCTCTGTAAAGTATGCTATCTACCATTCCAGAGAGAACCTTGGCAGTGTCAGCTATTGTTTCTCCACGCCCCATTTGCATATCGCGTGGAGAAAGGTATATAGCATGACCGCCCAACTGTGTCATAGCAGTTTCAAAGCTTACTCTTGTCCTCGTCGACGCCTTCTCGAATATCATTGCGAGCGTTTTTCTGTCAAGGGACGAATCTTTTTTTCCCGCCTTGAATGATCTCTTTAGTTTCAATCCTTCATCTACGAATTCCACGAAATCGTCTTTCATGTCCAAAACTGAAATTATATCCCTTTTCATCCCAACACCTCTTTCAAAAGGCCCGGAATTTCATAGGGGTAGGAACCGACTAGAACCCCAGCCTCCTTAAGAGCATTGACCTTGGACTCTGCTGTTCCACGTCCTCTGGTGATTATCGCCCCGGCATGACCCATTCTTTTTCCTGGAGGCGCGCTTCTACCTGTTATGTACGCAACTACGGGCTTGTTGAAATTATGTTTTATGTATTCTGCGGCTTCCTCCTCTTCTGTGCCTCCTATCTCGCCAACGATCACGACTGCTTCCGTTTCTTCATCCTTCTTAAACCTCTCCAGGACGTCTATGAAGTCTAGCCCAGTTACAGGATCTCCTCCGAGACCAATAACGGTGCTTTCTCCCAACCCGCTCTCCGTTATAAGGTTCACTATTTCGTATGTTAGTGTTCCGCTCCTTGAGATCACTCCAACGTTGCCCTTCCTGAATATCTGGTTGGGCATAATGCCCAACTTGCACGTAAATGGCGTTGCCGCACCAGGTCCGTTTGGGCCAAGGACAGTCTTTCCCATCTTCCTGGCAAGACTAACAATATGCATGGTATCTTGATACGGTACCTTCTCGGTAAGTATGTATATTAGGTCTATGCCGTTGTATAAAGCTTCCTTCGCTGCATCGAGTACATAAGGCGCTGCCACTGAAATGAACGTCGCATTCGGTTCCTCTTTCATTCCCTCTTCCACCGAATTGTAGACCTTTATCCCTCCGACATCTGTTCCGCCTTTTCCTGGCGAGGTACCAGCGACGACTTTCGATCCGAACTTTTGCATCTGCATTGCATTAAAAGAGCCCTGATGACCTGTTATTCCTTGAACGATTATTCTCGTATCCTCTCCAACTATTATGCCCATTTAGTTCACCACCCTTTTAACTTCGTCTATTGCTTGCATCATGTTGGAATATGCAGATATCCCGTTTTCTTTAAGCATCTGCCTTCCTACGTCCTCATTGACCCCCGAAAGCCTCACAACTATGGGTGCAGAGAGTCCGACCCTCTTCTTGGCCTCAATAATTCCCTTTGCAACTGTGTCGCACCTAGTCACTCCCCCGAATATGTTAATGAATAGTGCAACTATATTTGCCTCTTTTAGAATTTCAAATGCACCAACTACCTTCTCTACATCGTCTGTGCCTCCGAGATCAAGAAAATTTCTGGGCTTAAGACCCTTGAGCGTTAATCCGTCCAACGTAGCCATCGTGAGACCAGCACCATTGGCTATGACTCCTACATGCCCGTCAAGTTCAACAAGAGCGTATCCTCTGGAATGCGCTAGCTGTTCCAGTTTCGTCATGTCTGCGGGATTGTCTGGAATGTCCTTGTGTCTGAAGAGGGAATCGGAATCAATAATTACTTTTGCGTCTCCTGCTACCACTCTTCCGTCCTTTAGAGCCGTAAGCGGATTCACCTCTACGAGTTCGCAGTCGTATGTTTCATAAAGGGAGTACATCTTCTGAACTATGTCCTGAAATTGTTTTGTTTGATTCTGATCCAAGTTTAATTTCGCAGCCAGGGCTCTTCCTATAAATCCTGAATATCCTACCACTGGATCGATCCAGTATTTTTCTATGTCAGAATCTGGGACTTCCTCTATCTCCATTCCGCCTGCCTTGGAAGCCATAATCAGAGGCTCCTTCTTGCTTCTGTCTAAAGTTATGGAAACATAGAGCTCCCTTGCAATATCCAATTTTTCTTCAAGGAGGACTCCTTTAACTTTCAGACCCTTTATAGTCATTCCAAGAACCTCCTTTCCTTTTTCCTCCAGTTCCTTCTCGTCCGAAGCAAATTTTATTCCTCCAGCTTTGCCCCTTCCTCCCGTGAGCACCTGAGCCTTTACGACAACTGGAAATTTGTTCCAAGAGAGTTGCTGGACGGACTCACAGTATATGCCATCTGGAATGGGGATTCCAAATTTTCGGAACAAGGCCTTAGCCTGATATTCATATAGATTCATTGTTCATCCACCCAATATTAACGGTTATTATAAATTCATTTTCTTGTAATCTTCGAGATTAGGTTCTCGTTCACCTCTAATTTTTCCAGCCCGTTCTTTATGCCAGCTGAAGCTTCGGGGATGCTGTTAGATTTGATGAAAGCCTCAACCTCTCTCCTATGGCCTATGCCATCAATAGATATAATTATCTCAAGGAGTCTTGAAACTGAGCTGCTTCCTTTGTAAATTTCCCTTATTACATTCAGGTTTGATGGAAGCCACTTCCATATTTCGCCGCGGAAATTTTTATTCATTGTCGCACCGCGCAGCGCATAGAGCAAATTTCCTCTCATTTCCGTCCTGGACACTGAGAAGTTCAGGAACTCGTTGACTGCCTGGATATCCGGAAACATGCCCATTGCAAACATAACTCTTGCCGATTCGGTGTCGTTCTCGGGAGATCTTGCCATATCCCATAATTTTCCTTTTTCGTAGTTGCTCATTGCAGACGAAATTAAAACAGACATTCTTCTTTCCGGAGGCACGCTCTTGAAATCATTTATCTTTTGCTTTTCACTCTCCCTGAATTTTGGATCTATTATTGCTAGCACAGTGGACAAGTTATCAACTATGGCTTTAGAATTCTCGTCTTTTTCATTGCTGAATAAGGACAATTTGTCGTTTAGGTATTGGGATGCAGTAGAAATGATGCCATCTGAGTCTAATATCAGGGCAAGTTGTTCAAGGATGTCGCCAAGCCTTTGGACTAGCGTGTAGTCATTGCGTTCCCTGAGTAGTGCTATAAGTTTTGAGAACTCTTCGAATTCTATGTCTCCGGATAGTAGAAATGAAAAATAGTCGTCTATGAGTTTTGCCAAAAACTCTGAAGATGGACCGGCGGCAAGAATCCTATCCAGCAAATTACCCTTAAACAAGATTCTGTAATAGCCAGCAGCCTTTGTATCGAATAGAGTATCCAGACTTCCTCTGAATTTCTTTTCCTTGTCCTTAAATAGAATTTTTGTCGTTCTATTTCCTTTTTTTAGAAATAGAGGGATCTCCCAGATATAATCGTCGTGGTTTTTCAAGAACGTGAATCTCCTTTGAGAAACTCTGATAGTATCATTTTCTGAAGATACGGTCACGACGGGGAGACCTTCCTTTTCCAACCAAGATTTCATTAAAGAGGAAATATCCTTCTTGCTTACCTCGGAGAGGGAGGTCCAGAGATCTTCTGAAGTTGCGTTTGAATATTCAAAATGCTTCAAGTATCTATAAACGCCTTCCCTGAATTTTTCCTCTCCGATATACTCTTCTATCATCCTTAATACTGAAGCTCCCTTCCCGTAGCTTATCTCGTCAAATATCTCGGATATCTCATCCGGGCTTTTGACCGGAACCCTTACGGGATGCGTTCCCATCAGGCTATCTTTAGACATGGACGACAGCGTTTCTTCCCTCAAAAAGTCCTGCCATAGATTCCATTCGGGGTATAGCTTTGAAAGTATCTTGTATCCTACGAATGTTGCAAACGACTCATTTAGCCATAAGTCATCCCACCATTTCATAGTAACTAAATCTCCGAACCATTGGTGGGCAAATTCATGCGAAACCGTGTAGGCGATCTGCTTTTTTTGACCAAAGCTTACTGATTCGTTGAACAGCAGAGCCAGTTCCCTGAATGTAATTGCTCCCCAGTTCTCCATGGCCCCTGCACCAAATTGGGGAAGTGCAATGAGGTGAACCTTATCGAAGGGGTATTTAATCTTGTAATAACGTTCATACCGTGGCAGGAGTCTTTGGAGAAGTTTCAGAGAAAATTGCCCCTCGTGTGCTTTTCCAGGAGAGGTTGCGACAGCAATAGTTCTCCCCTGCTTCGTGCGAGATATTATGTCAAAGTCACCTATGCCGATATAAACAAGATATGTCGACATCGGGGGGGTCTCTTCAAATATGAAATGCGATTTTCCGTCACTCACCTCTCTAACGGCGGGTCGTCTGTTGCTGATCACCTCAACCCTAGAATCTACATTTACCTCTATCTTGAATTTAGCCTTCTCGTCAGGTCTGTCCACGCACGGAAATACTGACCTTGCGCCTGTTGGTTCCATCTGCGTAGTGATTATTCTCCCAGTTTCGTATCTGCTCTCATGAATCCCCATCAGGGACATGCTTGATACTTTCCCTGAAAATGTTATGACTACTGAGTTTGAATCTAGTGCGGGGATCTTCAGCACGCTGCCGTCAAGTTGATATGCAACCTTTTTCCCGTTGCTCTCGATATCTTCGATCAAGAGGCCTTCACTGTCCAGGCTAAGACCGTCGTCAAACGTCCCGCTAATTGTTTCTACGCATTTGTATTTAAGCTCATTGAAGCTAAAATAAAATTTGAGGTCATAACCTTCTACCTTCATACACACGAAGGTTGCTTATGGATAAAAATTTTTATAAATAAAATTAAAAATTTTATTTCCTTCTCTTAATGGTCAAAGCTGCTATTAAAGCGATGGCAACAATTGCCACGACAGCTATAGCTAGATACTCACCATTGGAGGCAGAAGTGCTTGCTTTCGTCTGAACTATGGCAAGTTCGTTGGCAGAGATCGGTTGTGCATCTCCGGTTATAGCCAAAGTTGCGGATGGATCCTGGATCATCTTGAGAGTATAGTTCATGCCATTGACATTTTCTGTTGAGTTGTAAGATATCTCGTTGCTCGAGTTATAGTACAGGTATGTGGTATTTGTCGAGGGGTCATAGTGAGATGTCCATTGATTAAGCGGTACTGAGAATACGTTGAAGTTTATCGTATCCCTATTAACAGCGAAATGATCTCCAAGCACCTGCGAAAGACTGAAGAGATCTGAACCTTCATTCATGGAGAGATCTCCAAGTTCGTTGATGTCCATGCTTTCGTGAAATTTATGTTCGTGGGAATTGAAGTTAAGAATACCGTCGAACGTGCCCATTAATTCGCCCTGCACCTGGAACGCCCTCCAGGACATATCTACGATTGTCTTATTTCCGACCTTCTCTGTTACATTGGTTATTTTTATGTTTAAGGTCAAATTTCTAAATACTGTGAGATTAGTGCTATTGGCGTGAATGTGGAGCTGGTATAAGATGGTTGCATTCACGACGTGAATTTGCTGTGCCGGCTGGGTAAGATTTGATATATTATCAGGCTGGTTGTCGGAACCATTGCCCCTGGAGAAGTTTCCATTGGCAAATTTCATGTCTTTCTGCAGCTCAAATCTGCCTGATGAATTTAGTGAAGCTGTACCGTTGAACCATATGGTAGTTCCGTTCAGAATTTGGGATTGCTCTGAATCGTTGGGATAGGTGTAGAACAGTCTGTAATCGCTTGACGCATTTATTGTTGCAACGTTCGTAGTGGTGTTCACGGTCGCATGTATTACAGTCGCTGAACTGGTTGGGACCATAACCACGGCAATTGCCACTGCGGCAATTAGAAGAACTAAAGCCTTCATAGGGTTTGATTTACCCTAATATTAACTATTTGCTGGTACAACATTCAAAAATTGGTACAAAATTGAAACTAGGGATATTTCTCGACAGACTTTATTTCAAGCTGAGACTCTAGGAATTCCTTATCGCTTAATTTTCCTATCGACTTAAAGAAGGAGTCAAGACTGCTCTTTTCAAAGATCATTGTGACCTTTGATTTCTCCCCTTCGACCTCAAGCAAATAATTGAATGGAAGGTCTGTGTCAGACAGCTTATATGGATCTATCAGAATACCCTGTTCAGGTACGACTGCGTGGAACACCCTTCCCCCTGTTTCATCTTTGTAAACAAGCTGGTATTCCTTTGCTTCATTTTGAAGCTCTTTTTCCCAGTCAGGAAACTCACCGTCCACGTGGTAAAACACATCTAGAAATCCATTTCTATCGACGCTTCTTACTGAAATAATTGCCTTAAATTTAGGATTCTTGCTTGCATACTTTAGAGTGAATGAGTTTGTAGGTAGAACATAAAACGTGAGCTTCTTCATTTCCCAGCCTCTTTCGTTCTCTAAGATCCAGTCCTTGTCGTTTCTTACAGGGCCCAGATAATCAATACTGAAGAAATCTCTCCTCTCCGAGTCTTTAAAAACAATTCTCTGCAATTCCGACGAGGACCTGAAGAACTTGATTCTTAAAATTACCTCGCCATCGGTAACAAAAATGGGGACATCTATGATTGCGTTCTTAACTTCCAACAGTGAGTTTATCAACTCACAGACATAGCACTCTTCCTTCACGTTAATCGTTGCACCTGCCTTTCTGTCCATCATTTCATAACCACGGTTTCTTATGGCTTTCCTAAGCTCGTCCATAGTCTTTCCTTCCCGAAGGTACGTAACAACCGCTTCAATTGCTTTTCCTCTCCTGTAGAAGTTGAGATAGCCGTTGAAGCCATAAACCTTGGAAAAATAGCTCACTGGGGACCTCATATCCTGAAATCTGATAACCATCTCGCTGTCAGGTTCAACCATGATTTCCTCAGTATTTTCTAAATTTTATAATTTCCTATACCCATTTCTGCGGAAAAGCGAGCATTATTAATGTTGCCGATAGGTTAGTTCGTTGCGTTGAATACCTAGGACTAAGTTTATAAACTTTTTTGTACTATCGTATAGGTTAAGTGACCTCTGAATGACGCTAGTAGAACAATCGTACACCGATGGACCTATTACGGTAGACCTAATGGCTAGGGCAATTTCGAATGGGATGAGTAGACAGAGCAAGAAGATGAGCGAACAGGAAGCCTACGACATAGCCTTCCATGTTTTGAACTTCTTCGGGTATAGCAGGTATGTAATAGACAATATGTTAGAGCCGGAGGACAGGGATGCATTCTATATGCTTGAGGACCTTGGAATACTGGATACTGAAAGAGAGGAGACAACCCTGTTTGATGGAAGGGAATGGAGGATTCATTACTGGCTGATCAAGCCCGAGAATGTAAGAAAACTTGCAATGAGCAACGGCACAAGAACTGAAGAAGCGCAATCTGGTGAATCCTTGCTTTACGATGGACTACCTGATGATGTATGGAGGATGAAAGCCTAGAGTTATGCACGTTGCTGTCATCGATTATGATAAGTGTCATTTCAAAAAGTGTAGACAGGAGTGTCAGTTTTATTGCCCGCCCGTGAGAAACGATATAATGGCTGTAGACTTTCTGCCTACGGGTTTCCCTCAGATACATGAAGACCTGTGTATTGGTTGCGGGATTTGTGCACACAGGTGCCCGTTTGATGCAATAAAGATAATAGGTGTACCGGAAAGGGAAAAGGGGAAGGCGGTGCACAGATTTGGGAGCAACGGCTTTGTCTTGTACGGCCTCCCATCTCTCGAAGGAAAAGGTGTAATCGGCATTCTTGGACAGAACGGAACTGGCAAAAGCACCATACTCAATATATTGACCGGAAATGTTGTGCCCAATTTTGGATCCAGCAATGGAGAAAGGGAATTAGTTTTAGAGAAATACAATGGAACGTATTTGGGGGAATATTTCGAATCTCTGTATTCCGGAAAGATGAAGGTATCCCTTAAGCCGCAATACGTAGATTCGATCCCAAGGTATTTCAACGGAAAAATTAGCGACCTGATATCTCAATACGGAGAAGAAGGCAGGAATAAGCTTTATGAACTTGGCTACGGTGAAATTTATGACAAAGATATCAAGAACCTTTCAGGCGGAGAACTTCAGCTTATAGCAATACTTGCTGCAATTCTTAAGCCAGCCAGCGTATATTTCTTTGATGAACCGTCTTCCTATCTCGATATCTCCCAGAGGCTAAAGGTTTCTAAAGTGATAAGAGCTCTATCAGAAAGCAAGAAGGTCATTGTTGTAGAACATGACTTGGCCATCCTGGACTTCATGACGGATTACGTCAGCCTGACGTACGGGGAACCAAGAGGGTTTGGAATCGTTAGCAATTCGTACTCGACGAGACAGGCAATAAATTCGTATCTTACAGGCTACATTAAACAGGAAAACATGAAATTCAGAGATTATGAAATAAAATTCCTAAGGAAGCCCCCTGAAATTGATAAAAGCCTTGTTCCTGCAATTTCGTGGACTGATCTTGAGAAAAAATTTGAAAATTTTAAATTAGAAGTGCACAGCGGAACCCTCAGAAAGGGGCAGGTCGCTGGGGTCATAGGGCCAAATTCAACTGGTAAATCAACGTTCGTGAGAATGATTGCCGGCGAGTTTCTCCCAGATGCAGGGGAGATTTCGGGTCAAGTGAAGGCGTCATTCAAACCCCAGAGTCCCGACTCCGATTTTCGGATTACGGTTTATGAGTTCCTTCAGAAATCACTTGGCGACAGAACCTCAGATGTCCAGTTCAAGAATGAGATTCTAAAGCCGCTTTCTATAGATGGGATCGGGGACTCTAACGTGTCCGACTTATCTGGAGGAGACCTCCAGAAGGTTTACATAGCGAAGACCCTAGGAGCGGAGGCAGACGTTTATGTTCTCGATGAACCTTCGGCCTACCTGGATGCAGATCAGAGAATGATAGTCGCCAGAATGATCAAGAGATTTGCCGAAAATAATAAAAATAGCGTTATGGTGGTTGACCACGACATATATTTCATAGATCTTATATCAACGTCTCTAATAGTTTTCACGGGATCTGCTGGCGTCGAAGGTGAAGCTGTAGGGCCTCTTGCACTCAGGGATGGAATGAATTATTTCTTGAAAAATTTGGATATAACGTTCAGGCGGGATGAAAATACTCAGAGGCCGAGAATAAACAAACCGGATTCAAAGCTCGACAAGGAGCAACGAAAGGCCCAGGAGTATTACTATTACTAGAAAAAGGTAAACAATATTTAATAACGATCAGGCCCTAAACGATTGGTGATTGATTGACAAGGAAAGTAGCCATGGTTGCAGGTGGATTAACTTTTTTTTCCAAATCTAGAAAAGACAAAACGCAGGAAGAACTTGCTGCAGAGGCTGCACGGATGGCATTGTACGAGAATGACATAGATTTATCGAAGAACGACATAGACGGAACGGTAGTTTCGTACTTTTCAGATCATTTCGAGAATCAGCTCCTGTTCGGCTCAATAATCCAGGACTACCTAGGTTTTAACCCAAAGCCTTCTGTAAGGATAGAGGGCGGGGGTGCAACGGGTGGGCTAGCCTTCAGAGAAGCATACGCACATGTTGCCTCCGGCCTGCTAGACACAGTGATGGTCATAGGATTCGAGAAGATGTCCGAAGTAAACACTGCCAAGGGAAACGAATTCATCGCTCTTGCCTCAGATACAGACTGGGACTTCCCGATAGGGGGTTTCTATAGTGGATATTATGCACTTATGGCAAGAAGACACATGGAAGAATTTGGGACTACCGAGGAGCAGATGGCGCTGGTTGCCGTAAAGAACAGGAACAACGCTCAGCACAACAAGTTTGCTCAGACAAATCCTAAGATGAATCCCTTCGGTATGAGGGATGGCGGAAAGATCACGGTCGACGACGTTCTGAAATCTCCGTATGTTGCTTACCCCCTCAAAAGGCTAGACATTTGCCTTATGAGCGATGGTGCCGCCGTAGCGATACTTGCCTCGGAAGAGAAGGCAAAGAAAATTACAGACACCCCGATATGGATTACTGGAACTGGGGCTGGCACGGACGCTATGAGAGCCGGAGATCGCCCTAGAATCAAAGGAGGCGTGCCTACCTTGCCTCACGAGAAGAAAAGCTGGTATGAAAATTTGGAATATCCCGGCGTTCATTCATTCAGGGCAGGCAGGGAGGCCGCGAGGCAGGCATATAAGATGGCAAACATAACTAATCCGCTGAAACAGATAGATGTCATAGAGTTGCATGATGCATATACCAGCAGCGAAATTCAGACCTATGAGGATCTTGGCCTCACGAAATACGGCCAGGGTGGAAAGCTCATAGAAGATGGGGTTACTACCATGGACGGGGATTTGCCCGTTAATCCCTCTGGAGGTCTTATAGGTTCAATGCATGCCGTAGGGGCAACTGGCGTGATGCAGGCAGTCGAGGTTTTCTGGCAGCTTCAGGGAGTGTCTGGTAAACATCATGGATCAGATAAAACGCAAGTAAAAAATGCGGAAAGAGGCCTAATACATTCGCACGCTGGAACTGGCACTTACGTGACAGTTTCTATAATGGAGAGGTGAGAAAATGACAGAAGTTTATTCCATAGAACCGCTCATTATAAAGAATCCTTACGAAATAACGTACAGGCATTCTTATGGGAAGACGAGCAAATTCTTTACGTCCTTGTCTTCTGGCAAAATAATGGCCACAAGGTGCGAAAAGTGCAAGGTAACCTTTCTACCGCCAAGGGCCGATTGCCCTTACTGTCTTTCTGAGACAAAATGGATAGAAATATCAGGGAAAGGAAAGATTCATACCATAACAACTCTCTATTTTTCCGGTGAAAAGTTCCTTAAGGACATCCCGTTTCAATTGGTATATGTGGAGCTTGAGGGAGTGGATACCCTTTTCTTGACCCGTCTCAAAGTGAAGGACATGAATAAGGTAAAAGTTGGAATGAAAATAAAACTGAAGGTAGCAAGGGATCTGGAATGGCGCTCCTCTGACGTCTGGGCGGAGTTGGATGAGTAAGAGTTTTATTCTTTAATATTTGTAAAATCCTTCTCCACTTTTTCTTCCCAGCTTTCCAGCTTCGACCATCTTTCTTAATATAGGTGCTGCCCTATACTTCGGATCCTTGTAAGAATCGTACATGGTATCCATGATATTGACGACTGTGTCCAGGCCGATCAGGTCGCCCAACGTCAACGGCCCCATGGGGAAGTTTCCTCCGAGCTTTAGGGCCTTGTCTATGT
The DNA here is from genome assembly GCA_038729485.1 of Thermoplasmatales archaeon. Classification (GTDB taxonomy): domain Archaea; phylum Thermoplasmatota; class Thermoplasmata; order Thermoplasmatales. The sequence continues at coordinate 67,651 of JAVYRX010000005.1, forward strand.
CTTCCTTAGAAGCAAGCCCCTCTGAGTATTCAAAAGCACCCTCATTAACGAGCATGACTATGATCCTAGTAGTGACGAATCCTGGGGAATCATTAACCACAACAAACTCCTTCTTTACGCTCTTGGAAAATGCAATTCCCTTTGCCACTGTGTTTTCTGACGTTCTAAGACCCCTTATCAACTCTATCAGGTTCATCAGTGGCACCGGGTTGAAGAAATGAATTCCCAAAAATCTATCAGGTTTTCTAAGAACAGATGCCAGGGAGGTGATACTTATGGAAGATGTGTTTGAGGCCAAGATGGTCTCATCCGTCACTACTTTTTCCATCTTTTTGAGGAACTCCGTCTTCTCTTTGTAATTCTCAACGATCGCCTCAATTACTATCTCGCAATCCGCAAAGGATTTTATATCGTCGGCAAACGTGATCCTCTCAAGTATTTTCTCCTTTGGTTCTGTTATGATTTTCTTCTCCGCAAGCTTATCCAGGCTCTTAACTATCGAGGAGATGCCTCTGTCGTAGAACGATTTATCGACATCCGTTGCTACGACTGTGTGTCCGTTAGTAGCACAAGCTTGGGCAATCCCTGCCCCCATTATTCCCATTCCTGCTATTCCAATCTTCATTTAAATCACTTCCATCGCCAGTGAGTAGGCTCCCCCGCCTCCATGGCATATTGTTGCTATCCCTCTACTCAAATTCAGGTCTTCAAGCTCCCTTAGAAGACGGAGAGTTATTATGGCACCGGATGCACCTAAGGGATGGCCAAGAGCGACTGCGCCTCCCCTAATATTGAATTTCTTTTCATCTACTCCCAGTCCGTTCCTGACTCCTATGGAAGCAACCGAAAATGCCTCATTGTGTTCAACCAGATCAAAATCACTCATTTTCATCCCAATCCTCTTTAGCATGTTCTTAACCGACGGAACTGGTACATAAGGGAAGTCCGCAGGATCAGAAGAGGTCGTATCAAATCCAATAAGCTTAGCTCTTGCCTTAAGGGAATTTTCAGCTATGAAATCCTCATTAGCCAGCACGAGAGCGGCCGCCCCATCGCTCAATTGGGAAGAGTTGCCTGCGGTGAGTATTCCGCCATCGACGAATGCGGGTTTAAGAGCGGCCATCATTTCAAGAGACGTTTCCCTAAGACCTTCGTCCATGTCCATGCCTTTGACGGGGGCGATCTCCTTCTTGAAGAGCCCCTTGGAAGTTGCTTCGGAAGCCCTCCTGAAGCTTTCAACTGAAAATTTATCAGCCATTTCACGTGTTATATTATTGCGTCTAGCCCACTCGTCAGCAATTGCGCCCATGTGCTTGTTGTATTTAAAATCCCAAAGGCCGTCTTTTACCATGGCATCCATAACAGGTCTGGAGGCCACTATTCCTTTGGTCTCCCTCCTAAAACTGGAGTCTAGAATAAACGGAGCATTGCTCATGCTTTCCATCCCTCCTGCGACGATAACGTTCCTTTGTCCCACCTTTATCTCATAATATGCATTCGCTATTGCAAGCATACCTGAGGCGCATACCATGTTTACAGTGGAGGCAGATACTTCCTGCGGAATTCCTGCATTGATGGCTGCCTGTCTGGCAGGATCCTGGCCGAGCCCCGCTTGAATAACGTTTCCCATCACTACCTCTTCGACATCCTTTGGCTCAATCTCCGCATCCTGCAATGCACCTTTAATGGCAATAGTTCCTAAATCAATGGCACTGTAAGGAACAAGCGACCTTCCATATTTTCCTATAGGGGTTCTCTTCCCCCCTATTATATAAACATCACCCATTTAAATCACCTTCGGAATCGTAAAATCCAAGCAGAAACAGTCAAATATTCCACCCGTCAAAGTAGATCAAACTCATTATCGAATACTCGGATAAAAGGATTTACGGATGGGAATAAACATCACATCTACAGCTGATTAGGATGCGTTTTGTTTATAAATCAAGAACATATATGTACTGGTGAAATTCATCGAACTCGCGACCACACTTGACAAAATCGAGGCAACGACAAAAAGACTTGAGATGGTGGATCTAGTTTCAGACCTCCTTAAAAGGTCTGAGGAAGATATCAGAGAAACGGTTTTTCTTCTTCAGGGAAAAATTGCACCGGATTATGAAGGGATAGAACTGGGGATCGCAGAGAAGATAGCTATAAAGGCTATATCTGCTCAAAGTGGAATGAGGGAGAAGGAAATAGAGGAAGAGCTCGTGAAAAAGGGTGATCTGGCGAGAATAGCAGAAGGGTTTCTGACAAACAAGAGGCAACACGCACTGTTTTCCGAGGAGCTTACCGTAAAAAAGGTTTTTGAAACGCTCATGAAGCTTTCAAGGGAGACCGGAGGTGGGTCGCAGACAAGAAAGCTACAGTATCTTCAGGATCTCCTGCAAAGTGCGGAACCTGTGGAAGTAAGGTACATAATTAGGATAGTTACAGGGAAGCTAAGGATAGGGGTTGCAGACATGACGATCGTTGACGCAATAGCATCCGCGTTCGGATCTAAAGAGGAAAGCGAAATCGTAGAATATGCATATAACATAATGCCAAACTTGGCAGAACTAGCATACAGGGCAATGGCGTACGGAGTTCAGTCCCTTTCGTCGATAAAATTGTCTCCCGGAATACCCATAAGATCAATGCTGGCAGAGAGGCTTCCGTCATTAAAAGACATACTCGCAAAGATGGGAGGAAAATTTGCGATTGAATACAAATATGACGGATTGAGAGTGCAGGTGCATAAAACTAAAGATAGCGTAGAACTGTTTTCTAGGAGGCTTGAAAGAATTACGGCGCAGTTCCCCGACATAGTTAAAGAAATGAAGGAGAAAATTAAGCCAGAATCGGCAATTATGGATGGGGAAGCAGTTCCGTACAATTTGGAGACCAACGAAATGCTTCCTTTCCAGGAAATTTCAAGAAGGAGGGGAAGGAAGTACGATCTGAACGAAACGGCAGAGAGGATACCAGTGGTAGTTTTCTTATTCGACGTGATGATGATCAATGGAGACAGCCTTCTAGATGTCCCCTATCCGGATAGAAGGATGAACCTGTTGAGGAACGTAAACGAAGGAAAAAGGGTCCGGATAGCTAAAAGCAAGTTGGTAACAGATGTTGATGCCGCGGAAAGCTTTTTCAACGAGGCGTTGGAAGCGGGGTGCGAAGGAATAGTCGCCAAGAGCGTGGAAGACAAATCAATATATAAGGCAGGTGCTAGGGAATTTCTCTGGATAAAATACAAGCGGGAATATCAGCTGGAAATGGAGGATACCGTAGATCTCGTTGTAGTTGGTGCCTTTGCTGGACAGGGGAGGCGAAGCGGCGCATACGGTGCCCTATTGATGGCAGCATATTCAAAGGAGGAGGACAAGTTTAAAACAATATGCAAGTTGGGTTCGGGGTTTACCGACGACCAGTTGGAAAATCTTCCAAGGATTCTGAAGGAATTTCAGGTGCCAAATAAAGACAGGCGCGTTGAAAGCGAAATAGAAGCAGATTTCTGGTTTGAGCCTTCCCTCGTATTGGAGGTAAAAGGGGCTGAGATTACCTTGTCGCCGATCCACACATGCTGCAAAGACGTTGTAAAAAAGGATGCAGGTCTCGCCATTAGGTTCCCTAGATTTACGGGAAGGTGGAGAAAGGATAAGGATGCGGAGGAAGCAACCACCGAGCAGGAGATCCTAGAAATGTACCACTCCCAGAAAAAGAAAGTGATAGAGGACAATCCCTAAGTATTTATCTTATGCTTAATTGAGAGCTGATGGCCTCTATCTCTACAAGGATTGGGAATTTCAAAATTGATAATCCTACCATTCTTGCCAGTGGAATTCTTGACGAAACTCCAGGATCAATTTCCAGATCCCTTGCGGAAGGGGCTGGAGCCGCCGTTACAAAGTCCATTGGTGTTGAAGAGAGGAGAGGATACGATACACCTGTTATTGCCGAAGTGGAAACGGGTCTTTTGAATGCAGTTGGTTTGTCGAATCCAGGCATAGATAATTTTGTCTCTGAATTCAAGAACCTAGCATTGAAGGATCGAGTTATAGTTTCAATTTTTGGAAGAGATGCTCAGGAATTTGTTCGCCTGGCTAAGGCTGTGGAAGAAATAGGTTTCAATAAGATCGAGTTGAACTTATCATGCCCGCACGTGAAGGGTGTGGGCTCTGAGGTAGGGCAGGACCCTGATCTGGTGGAGGAAATAATTTCAGAGATAAGAGGAAAGACTAACCTTCAAATCTGGGCTAAGTTGACCCCTAGCGTCACAGACATCATTACCATTGCAAAGGCCGCTGAAAAATCGGATGCATACGTTCTAATAAACACAGTGAAGGCAATCGGGGTAGATATCGCCTCCAGAAAATTCGTTCTCTCAAACGTTGTAGGTGGATATTCCGGTCCAGGCATAAGACCCATAGCCCTCAGAGCCGTATATGACGTATTTAAAGAAACTGGAAAGGACATTGTTGGAGTTGGCGGAATAACGAAATGGTCCGACGCGATAGAATTCTTCCTTGTCGGGGCCAGAGCCGTAGAAATCGGTACAGGGATTATGTACAGGGATTATTCCATCTTCAAAGAGGTAAGCAATGGTGTTGTCGACTACCTGGATGGAGAAGGATTTTCAAGTTTGGACGACATTATTGGAGGTGCCCTTAAATGATGAGGAATGAGCGGGTGATCGAAGTTACGAGGGAGGGGGACGACATATATACAATAAAGTTCAACTCCGATTTTGTAGCAGCTCCGGGTCAATTTCTTATGATATGGATACCGGGAGGAAAGGAGGTTCCCATGTCACTCTCAAGCGTTTCCAATCCATTCTCTATAACGTTCAAAGTTTACGGGGAGACCACAAGATCTCTTTCAGCTTTACGCAAGGGAGAAAGGATCTTCTTCAGAGGGCCCTACGGGAACTCGTATCCGGAACCAAAGGGGAAAATAGCATATGTGGCAGGCGGTACTGGGCTCGCGTCTCTGAACTCTATGATAACGAAGTACAAGGGAGACGTATATGTCGGTGCTAGGACAAGCAAGGATCTATTCCTTCTTGGGACTGATTTCAGAATTGCGACGGACGACGGCTCGCTTGGATTGAAGGGAAACGTAGTCGATCTTTTCAAGGGCCATATAAATGAATACGATTACATCTACGTATGTGGACCCGAGCCGATGGAAAAGGCCTTGCTGGACGAGATCAAGAACACGAAGGCAAAGGTCTATTTTTCGCTAGAAAGATTGATGAAATGCGGTATAGGCATCTGCGACAGTTGCTCAATAAACGGATTTCGAGTGTGCAGAGACGGGCCGGTAGTAGAGATGAACTATCTGAGAAATCTTGATGAGTTCGGCCGAATTAGAAGATCAGAGTCTGGAAAAATGGAATTTATTTCAAATCCAAAAAGGTGATGCCCTGTATCCGGTCATTGAAGCAGTGGAACTGATACTTCTTCCATTACTTCTATTCTCCTCTTACGAAGATATTAAAAAAAGGACTATTAACACGCTGCCTTACCTGACAGTAGATTTCCTGCTATTAGGAATCTACCTTTATCTTCACTCAGTCTTGTTCGTTATTACTATACCAGTAATCTTGGAATATTTTATGAAAAAGCGAAGCTATGTACCATATGTTCTTGTATTGATTCCGGTAGCGTTTTCCTTTTCCGCCCTTTCTGTGTCTTTGGCGTATAGCATCGTCTTGATAAAATTTTTCAAAACAATAGTAAAGGAATTTGGCACCGGAGATGTAAAAGTTCTTCAATCCATCGCACTTGCCTTTCCCTCCTACATCAATCTTCCGCCACTGGACTCCCTATTTCCTCCCGTGCTCCTGGTAATGCTGGTTGCGAGTGCAGCGGGGCTTGTTGCATCCCTTGTAAATTCGCACTACAGATCCGCAGAAACGTCCGAGGACCAAACAAGGTTCTGGATTAAAGGCGGAAAAAGAAGCTACAAGATTCCGTTTGTTGCATTCATAACGTCAGCTTACGTATTTCTGCTTATCCTTTCATCACTCCGATTGGTTTAAGCCTGGCGACTATGCGGGAAAGTCCTGCGCATTCAACGGATTTCACAACCTCGCTTACATCCTTGTAAGCCCAAGGGGCCTCTTCCTGGAGTACGTATTTGGTGGCAGCCCTCACGTATATTCCCATTTTCTCAAGCTCCTCCCTGATGAAGTTCTCCGTGTATTGTTTAACGGCCTTATTTCTGCTCATCACCCTTCCGGAACCATGGCATGTTGAACCGAATGTTTCTTCAAGCGCATGTGACGTTCCTATGAGAACGTAGGAAGAAGTTCCCATTGTTCCGGGGATTATGACAGGATGACCAACCCCTTTGTATATGCCCGTAATCTCTGGCCTTTCTCCAGGAAAAGCCCTTGTTGCACCCTTCCTGTGGACCATCAACTGCTCCTTTTTACCGTCAATCTCATGCACCTCAGGTTTTGCTATGTTGTGTGCTACATCGTAAACGATATCCATTTCCATTGCCTCGGGTTCCATGTCAAATACCCTCCTGAAGCTCTCCCTTATCCAGTGGGTTATGATCTGCCTGTTTGAAAAACCGAAGTTTGCCGCAGCGCCCATCGCACCGATGTAGTCTTGAGCCTCCTTGCTGCCAAGAGGCGCAGACGCGAGCTGTCTGTCCGGGACGTAGATATCATACTTCTTCATTGCGTCGACCATAAGATCGAGGTAATCTGTTGCTACCTGGTGCCCAAAGCCTCTGGAGCCTGTGTGTACCATAACTGTAACTTGGCCTTTTTCATGCAGTCCGAATTTTTTTGCGATTTCTTCATCAAATATCTGATCGATGACCTGTACTTCAAGAAAGTGATTCCCTGCTCCGAGTGAACCAAGCTGCTGGAATCCCCGGTCTCTTGCCTTCCGTGAGACCTTCGACCTATCGGAAAATTTTATGCTTCCCTCCTCCTCAATTCTTTCCTTGTCCCTGTCCCATCCATATCCTTCCCTTATCAGGTAGCTTACTCCGTCAGATAAAACGTTTTCAATTTTCTGGTTGCTCATTTGAAGCCTACCTGATTTTCCTACTCCGGACGGAACCTGCTGAAATATTGTGTCAACCAGTTCTTTTATCCTCGGTTTAACGATAGAGTAATTGAGGTTCGTAGCTATGAGCCTAACGCCGCAATTGATGTCGTATCCTACTCCACCAGGGCTAATCACCCCACCATTCATCCTGAATGCGGCCACCCCTCCTATTGGAAAACCATAGCCTAAATGTATATCGGGCATGGCCAGAGACGCCTTAACTATTCCCGGGAGCATGGAAACGTTTACGAGCTGGTTTATGGATTCATCATCCGCTAAACCTCGCAGGAGTGTTTCGTTAGAGTATACTATGGAAGGGACGTTCATCCTGTCGTTGTTAGATTTCGGGATTTCGTACTTGCACGGTCCAGTTTCTTCGAGCTTGAATGCCACGGAAGACAATTGTTACTAAGCTTATTATCGTTGTCATTTGGCAATTACATTTGCCTATGGTAAATATTTATTCGCTGATGCATTGCTTGCTTAGATGATGGCAAGAAATAACGTTAGAAAAAAGGAGGCTATCTTAGCCCTTTTAATTGTGTTCTTCGTATTAGGAGTCTCGGTGGGATATTTTGTTCCAAATCATCAGGTCTACAGGCAGGAGTCGATCAGCACGTTTGCAGCGGGCTCACTTACGTATGTGTTGGGAGACCAATTTAATCCTGAGTTTCAGAACCTGACCGGAATAAAAGTTGGAATGACGTTTGGGGGTTCCATTTCCGGCACGAGACAGGTTCAATCAGGAGCGCCGTATTCGGTTTTCATTTCTGCCTCTGCGGCCATCCTTTATGACAATCTTATGAATCAAACGCATTATTCTAATTGGCAGATACTATTTGCAACGAACGAGATGGCAATAACGTGGCTCTCCAAATCTTATGCCATACCGTCAACCTTCCCCTTCTGGTTTGAAAACCTAACTGAGAACTCCACGACGCTAGGTGTATCCAACGCTTCCCTAGATCCTAGTGGCTTTCAAGCTATTGAAACCATGAAGCTTGCTGGGATTCTTTACACTAATTGGTCCAACCCCTATGTGAGGGCCGCATTCAAAAGCAATGAATCTCTATTCCTTGAATACAACAAGGCTTGGAACTCGTGGTTCGGAAAACTCGGATACCCTCCAAACGATTCTATGGCCCTTTATCATCAAATTTTCATAACAAAATATGAGAGGGGCTACACAAAACTCACTACGGAAGAATACGGACTAAACGCATACCTAGAATCGGGTGCCGTTGACTATGCTATAACGTATGTCTCTCAAGCTATTAATCAAGGACTTTATTACTATCAAAATTTGACAGGGAGTGACGGCCTACCTATCTGGGTCAATTTAGGAAGCATCAATGGAACGGTCGACAGCTTCTATCAGAAGATCAACGCATCTGGACCGGGATACGATAACGTAGGGAACATTCCAGGGGCTCCGATCCTGTATTCCCTGACGATCATTTCCAACTACTTCTCGGAACAGGCACTTCAGTATGTGTATGATCTCATAACGGCCATGGGCACTAAATACCTGACTGAAGGTAAGTTTAGTCCGCTGCAGAATCCCATAGGTGTGGGAATTAACAATATGCCAATGGTGCTGAGAACGCTTGTAGTTAATCCTCCTTCCTATTTGCCGTACTCTGCCTACAATTGAAATGAAATCTATTCTGCGCTGGATATTTCTACCCTTTCTTTTGTTATATTTCGTCATCATAATAATTCCGATAGCACGGGTTCTATCATTTCAGCCGCTGAGTGGGCTTGAAAGAGATATTTCATCTGGAATATTCCAGAGCATCATATTGACCTACGAAATATGTGCATTCGTTGCTATTTCCGCAGTTCTATTTTCTCTTCCTTACGCATTCGTGATGGCGAGGGGAAGAAGTAAGGTTTACACTGCCGCGGACAGCATAGTTGAACTTCCAATAATGATACCCCATACGGTTGTGGGAATTATGATGCTCATAACCTTTGAGCCGACTATGCCTATAGGCAGAATTTTATCATCATTCATACATGGATATTCATTCGACGATACCGTTTTCGCGGTATTCATTACTCTCTTCTTTCTTTCGTCTGCCTACTCAATACGGGAGATCGGCACAAGCTATAGATCTGACATAATGAAATACGAGGACGTAGCCGAAACGTTGGGAATAGGGGAGATTACGAGCTTCGTAATAATTTCTGTCAGGCTTCTTTTGAGACCGATCATCAAGGGGTTCCTCCTGACTTGGGCCAGATCTGTTTCAGAGGTGGGAGCCATCCTGATAGTGGCCTATTACGTCTTTCCTAGTTTCTCGAAGCTGGCAGGTGTGTTTATCTACTCTCAGTGGATTTCTGAAGGCATCGGGCCGGCTGCCGCTTCGTCAGCGATATTGGTACTTACCGGAATTGTGGTTACCGCGATATTCAAGGTGGTAGAGGTTTATCATGTTAAAAGTATACAATATTAAAGCCAGACAGGGTGAATTTTACATCAAAATAGATAAATATGAGACAACAGGTAGAAGAAATTTCATTATGGGAGAGAATGGATCTGGAAAATCCACATTTCTCAAGACTATTTGTGGCATAGTACCCCTTGAGTCAGGAGAGATATTCATTGGCGAAAGGAGAATAGATCTGCTTCCCATATGGGAAAGAAGAGTTTCGTATATCCCCCAAGACCTTCTCTTGTTTCCCCATTACAACGTTAGAGACAATCTTCTTCTGCCTGTAAAGTACGGTTCTGGAGAGGTTGAGATTTTTAACGATGTTATTAAGATAATGAAGCTTGAAGGAATTCTTGATAGGAATATTTCTAGGATATCAGGGGGTGAATCACAGAGGATTGCAGTTGCAAGGGCGATTATATCCAAGCCGGAAATTTTGCTTATGGATGAACCTTTTTCCATGCAGGACGAAAGGTCGAGGATGTCCTTAATCTCTAATCTATTTAATTTAATTGAGACGTACGACATCAGGTACGTATACGTGACGCACAACATGAGGGATCTGGAGCTGGGATTCGATTCCCTGACAACGTTTGAGGGCGGGAGGATAGTTGAGAGCGTTTCTTCAGTGGAAGAACTGAAGAAGTACAAGAGTCTTTCCCTTCTGGATTATAGAAACATAATAAGGATAGGTGAGGAATTCTTCAAGGTGACGGATGACGCGATAGTGGAAGACAAATCTGGATACCCATGCTCCTGCTCCTCAAACGGAACCGCCTATTTCTGTTCAGTCGATATAGAAGGGGAAACGTATTTCTTCACTTCTTCAAATAATCACGTCACTGTCCGGTTCAATCTTGAGAAATGTATGAGGCTTGAATAGATAAAGAATTTACATCAAATTCATATAACACTTTATGGAACTAAGCTCCTTAATCTATTTGAAGGATGCAATAGAAAAGGGAAAGAGCTTAAAGCCCAACTTTAGAACTAAAAACATACCCGTAGAGGAATCTGTGGGATTGTACGCATCTCAGGAAATAAGATCGCCAAGCGACTTCCCACTTTATGATAGGAGCGCAGTTGATGGTTTCGCACTGAGGGCGAATGAAACAATCTCTTCATCAAAATTGAACCCCTCTGTTTTTAGGATAGTTGGAAACGTCACCGCATCATCTCCCATTTCACGTACGTCTAAGGGGACTGCAGTTAAAATTGCCACAGGAGGCCGTATTCCGGAAGGATCAGACAGCGTCGTTATGAAAGAGGAGACGGAAGAGGAGGGGGATATCCTAAAGGTATATTCCCCGGTTAGAAGATTTCAGAACGTAAGCAGGAGAGGAGAAGACCTAAAGGAGGGGGTTGCAATATTGAAGAAAGGAAGACGGGTGAACCCTGCACATGTAGCTGCACTGATTGAAAGCGGAATAGGAGAAGTCAGCGTATTCGATCTCTCGATAGGTATACTTTCCACAGGAGACGAACTCGTGTCGGGGTTGGTGAAGAACTCGACGCAACCGTTCATAAAAGCATTGATCGAATCCCGTGGTTTTCACGCAAAATCCTACGGGGTAGTCCAAGACGACGGGGGGAAAATACTAAGCGCATTGGAGAGTATGGATGACGATATTATAATAGTAACAGGAGGCAGTGGTCCGGGAGAGATGGACCTACTTCCCGAAATTGTGTCAAATCATGGGAAGCTTATCTTCAGAGGAATAAGGATAAGGCCTGGACGAACTACCGGATTGGGCGTTATTAACGGGAAGCCCATCTTTATGGTATCGGGACTGCCTGTGGCCGCCATGATAGCCATAGAAAACGTCATGATGCCGCTCCTCTCCTTATGGCTAAATCTTTTCATTGAGCCAGATCCCATGATCACCGGGAAGCTCGAGAGGTCCGTTGTAAATCCTGTGGGAATAAGGAGTTTTGTGAGGGTAAAGGTGGAGAAGGGGGGTGATGCTTCTTCTATAACACCAACAAGGACTACGGGGTCAGGCGTCGTTTACTCAATATTGGAATCAGATGGGATCCTCGAGGTAGAAGAAAATTCAGAGGGTATAGAAGCTGGAGAGAATGTGACAGTTAAGCTGATGAGGTGGTGGGGTTGAAGGTATTTCATCAGTTAGTAGAGCCAGACGTTGCCAGGAAGATGATAAGGGAAGAAATAAGAAGATTGTTGAAAACAGAAAATAGGAGAATTGATCAATCGTTCGGCTACATTTCTGAGGAAGACCTCTTTGCCAGGATGGATGTCCCGCCATTTGATAGGTCAGAGGTAGATGGATATGCCGTATATCATAGCTCCGTAGAAGAAGCAGAGGAAGATTCTCCTATTGAATTGGAAGTAATAGGAGAAATAAACGTCGGAGAAAGACCTTTAATTGAGATAAAGAGGGGAGTTGCGGCTTACATTTCTACAGGTTCAATGATACCGAGAGGCGCAGATTCTGTGGTAATGGTGGAGGACACGAAGAGATATGGAAATAGGGTCAAAATATACAGAGCAGCCCGGCCGGGAGAAAACATAGCACATTCAGGTTCTGACTTCTTCACCGGAGAGGTACTATCCTCAAAAGGAGCCAGGATTTCGCCAGAGGCCATTTCACTTCTCGCTTCTTCTGGCATATCCAATATATCAGTAAAGAGTAAACTTAAGGTAGGGATAATCTCGACGGGCAACGAAGTGGTTGAACCCGGACTGGATCTTGCTGAAGGAAGCATTTACGACAGCAACTCGTATTTCTTTAAAGCTGCGCTGGAAGACACTGCTTTAATGAACTGCGATTTCTTGGGGATCATACCGGATGATTATGAAGAAATGCGTTCGCGCATCTCTAGGTACATTTCTGAATATGACGTTGTAATTTCCTCAGGATCAACATCGGCTGGATTTCATGATCTTCTGTACAGAATAATAGAGGATCTCGGGGGGAAAATGAAATTCCACGGGATCGCCATGAAACCTGGAAAACCGACTTTTCTAGCCTCATTTGATAAATCCGCGTTTCTTGGGATGCCCGGCTTTCCTTTATCATCAGCCTCTGTTTTGAGATATGTAGTTATTCCAGCGATAAAGGAAGCGTACGGATTGAAAGGCGGGGCAAATAGACGTGTTCGTCTTCCATTTAGAATGAACACCGAGAGGGGGAAAATAACAGTAATGCCAGCAATAATAGGAAGGAACGGAAATGCCTATCCCGTGTTTGGGGAATCGGGTTCTATTAGCAGGCTTTATTATGCAGACGGTTTCATCGTCCTGAGCAGCAGAAAAACCTTTTACGAAAGGGGAGATAGAATAGAATTCTTTGACTTCGGGAAGGCTAGAGGTGAGATACTCTTCATAGGCTCTAATGATCCGCTTATTGAGCGTGTTTTGTACGGATCGTCCAAGCTGCCTAAGATAATCAACTCCGGTTCATGGGGCGGCGTTGAGGCCATGAAGGTCGGACTGGCGGACGTATCCGGCGTACATCTTGTAAAGGACGGAACGTACAACAGGTTCTTAATAACGGAGGGTTTGGAAAATAATTTTTTCCTAGTAAGGGGGTTTTCAAGGTCACAGGGACTGATTTCGTTGCAGGGAATAAAATCGTTCCGAGAGATCGTGGAATCAAATTTGCTTTTTGTGAATAGAAACAAAGGGTCTGGCACAAGAGACCTTATAGACTCAGAGATTTCGAGGGAACTAGGTGCAAATTTCGAAAGAGAGAAAATAAGGGGATACCTTTGGGAGGCAAAGAGTCACGCCGCTGTTGCTCTTGCTGTAGCTCAAAGGAGGGCAGACGTAGGGGTCTCCATTGAATTTTACTCAGAAAAACTAGGTCTTAGATTCAAAAAAATCAGAGAGGAAGATTACGATCTCCTTGTGAGCAGGAGATTCATGTCTACTACTTCGGGGAAAAGATTCATGGCGTCCCTGAAAAATTCACGGAAATACGAAAGGGAATTCGCCGGTTATTCCATTCCAGAAAATGTCGGGGAAATAATAGGATAGATGCTATTCCTTATGAAGCTCCTCGTAAACGTGGTTCATAATTCCCTTCATTATTTCCAGCGCTATGTCAGTTGCGTCGGTAGAGCCGGGTATGCAGTAAATCTGCTGCGTTCCCCTTATGAAAAGAGACGCGTTTGAAAGGTAGGAAAGCGGCAGACCGGATCTTGATCTGAAGAGCTCCCCAAATCCACGAATCTCCTTATCGGCCACTTTGGAGAGCGTAAGATATGTAACATCCCTCCTGCTAGGTCCGGTGCCACCAACGTATATTATAACATCATATTTCTTGCAATCAACAAGCGAGTCAAGGATCATTTGTTCGTCGTCCTTGCAAACTGTCCTATTTACTTCGTAACCGTCGATCCTCAATTTTTGTTCCATAGCCAGCCCGGACACATCCGTTTCGACGGTCCTAGATGTAGAAACGGTGACTACGCATATGGCCAGATTGTATTTCACATTAGATTTATGTACCATCATCCCTTCCTTTTTTCCAAGACATGGACGTCCGTTATCTCCGCAACCTTATAGTTGCCAGTCTCATCTTTCTCAAGGTACTTAACCATATCCCAAATCGTGAGAAGCATGCCAGTTACGCATGACAGCGCATCCATTTCAACACCAGTTTTATATGTGGCCTTTACTTCGCATCTGGCCTCCACGTAATTCTTTTCTATTTTCATTTCCGTTGCAACTGAGGTTAAAGGAATCTGATGGCACATTGGTATCATGACGGAGGTATTTTTTGCCGCAAGGATTCCCGCTACTTTCGCAATCTCTTCAACGTTTCCTTTCTTGACTTTTCCCTGCCTCATGGCTTCAATGGTTGCGTCCTTCAGAATAATTCTCCCTGACGCCAGGGCAGTGCGCTGGACCCGCTCTTTCCCCGTAATGTCAATCATCTAATTTCATAAATAAAACAAGAAATATCTACTCTGCGGTCAGAGCATGAAGGAGAATGAGCGGAGCTCGTTTATATAGAGCTCTCTTTATTCTTCCACCAAATTTAAAGTTAATCTGCCATCCAATTGAAAGCGCATTTCTTTAAAAATCGTGGTAAGTTTAAAAGGTCTAAAATACATTTCCAGGCTAGCATGCGGATCAGTCTGTCATTTCTGGCTTCAAGCTAACATTCAAACAATGATTGTAGTGGTAGTAGGGATCACGTTTGGTTCGTCAGAATGCTGACACAAATGTGAAATTATCAGGATGAGGGGCAACGAACTATCGATCTATAAAGCTTCGACCCCTTAGTTAAGGGTGAATGTCGTGTTAAGCGCGGGAAGCAAAAACGTCATAAGGAGAAACCGAATAGAGTTATATTAAAAAGAGGTGACCTAGATTGATACAAGATTATAAAGACTCAAATGACATAGTTGTGCCGAGTGCGTTGCGGGAGGGCGATACCATAGGAATTATCGCACCTGCTAGCGCACCGGATATGAAGCAGTTATCAATGTCCGTAAACAAACTTTTAAAGATGGGTTACAAGATATCTCTGGGTCAGAACATTAGAAAGCTTGTTCAAAGGAACTCCCTGGCGGCCCCATCAGAAGATAGGGCGAGGGAGCTGAATGATGCTTTTAAGGACGACAACATTAAAATGATCCTTTGTGCAAGAGGCGGTTACGGTTCCATTCACATACTGCCCTACATAGACTATGACCTGATAAGGGAGAAGCCAAAAATATTCGTCGGCTACAGCGACATAACGGCGCTTCATTTCGCAATAAACAAACTTTCTGGACTAGTGACCTTCCATGGTCCAATGCCTGCCTCCGACCCGGACGAATACAGCGGCTCTACCTTTAAGAATTTCCTGAATATCCTCTCAGGCAAATCTAATGACTTATCTGTTTTCGTCAATGTTTTTGTGAAATATATCTTCAAGGGGAAAGTCGAAGGAAGATCGCTTGGCACAAACATATCAGTTGGCTCCTCTCTTATAGGGACCCCTTATTTCCCGAATCCCGAAGGTAAAATTTTGTTTTCAGAGGATGCAGGCATAACATCTGGAGATCTCGATCGTTATTTTTCCGTTATGAAACTCACAGGAATGTTGCCGAAATTTTCAGGATTTGCTTTTGGTGAATTTAGGCAGATAACAGAGATAGAGGAGCCCATGCCACCTCTTGAGGATGTCATACAGATGTACATTATGGAACTTGAGAAAACGTCAATCTACGGTTTACCTTTTGGTCACGGCGAAGACCAGATGCTCATTCCCCTTAACGCGAAGGTATCGATTTCCTCCGAGTATCCATATGTGGAAACGAAGCAAAATGTGGTGGAGTAACGTTCATGATTTTACTCTCCTCAGAGCTTCAGGTGGCTGCTATCTGTGAAAGCGTAAATTTAAAGCGCAATCTGGAACAAAGGCTTTCATCACATAATTGAACGTGATAAAAAAGCCACTGACTCAATAACATTTGAGCATTTTATTTTAAAGAAAGTTTTTATTTCAACTTTGTTTTGTCTCTATATGTACCGTAAAGACAAGCCCCCTTATTGGAGATTTCCAAGGGGGGTCACACGCGCTCTTTCTTTAATTCTCGTAATTTCTCTTGTTTTTTCATCTTTTTTCATCGCATTCAATGAAATTAATCCAGGGGTCGCTGCTTCCTATTTAGGTACTGTTTCCTCCAAAGAGAATAGCGTCTCTCAATCCGCCGATCCATGGGTTTATCCGACCACTACGATGCAGGAGCCAGGATATACAAACGGAACCTATATTATGGCTGCACTCAACTCAGTTGGTCATATCAATATATACGATGCTGAGAGCGCGTATAGCTTCTACCTGCTTGACGAGGTATATGATTCTGCAACCAACCTTCTCCCGAATGAAACGATTTCCCCGTGGCTTGCAACAAGCTGGACTGAATACAATTTGACGAACATGTCTTCATCCGCTGCTACAAGCACATACCTTGGTCTAGCCGGAAGCGGCAACATGACCACATACGATCCTCTGACTGGAGTTTACGAACCTGTGAAGTACGTATACCAGGTCAACATAAGACCAGGAGTGCAGTGGACTGACTACCAGCCAGGAACAAACACTTACGTGTTTTCAAACCACACATCATTCAACGGGCCTAGCGGCAATCCTCACAGCCATACATACA
>JAVYRX010000006.1:0-57366 GCA_038729485.1 Thermoplasmatales archaeon
TTAACCCAGGTGAGGTAGTTTCTCAACTGGACGAAGGGGATATTGTTCTCCTGAGCGATGGAAGAGTAAAAATGAAGGTAACAGGCAGAAATGGAGAAAGACTTATGGTTAAGGCTCTTAACTCTGGAAAAATAAGGAACAATGCACGTGTAAACATTCCAGACAAGGAACTGAATCTTGGCATGATAACGGAACGGGACGAGATATTCCTTAAGGAAGGAATAAAGGAGAAGGTTGAGTTCTTTGCACTATCCTTTGTTCAGTCTGTTAAAAATGTTGAGGAATTTCGAGAAAAGGTAAAGGAGTATGGAGGAAATCAGTTTGTTATATCTAAAATAGAAACAAGGACAGGTCTGAGAAATGCAGATGGCATCTGTAGGGCATCTGACATGATAATGGTTGCTAGGGGAGATCTTGGAGTGGAGCTTCCCTGGCAGGAAATATCAATAGTTCAGAAGGAGCTCATACACAAGGCGCACTCGTATGGGATTCCTTCAATAGTCGCGACTCAGATCCTGGAATCAATGGTAGAGAATGAAATGCCAACTCGGGCCGAGATCAACGATATAAGCAACGCGATCCTTGATGGTGCTGATATACTCATGCTTTCAGAAGAGACTGCGGTCGGTAAGTATCCCTTGCAGGCAGTGAGAGTCCTGAACTCAGTAACGAGGTATGTCGAATCAAAGCTTTCCGATTATCCTGAGCCAGGAGAATTTCAGGGAAATAGAATAGCCTATGCCGTCGCGAAATCCGCCAAGATTCTTTCATCTGATATCAGGAAAGACATAGTGGCATTAACAAGGTCAGGAAGTACAGTTAAAATGCTTTCCGCTCTCCGCCCATTCGGGAAGATTTATGTCCTATCAGATAACGCTGATCTACTCAGGAAACTTTACCTTTATAATAATGCCTACCCCTTGGATCTCAAGATTAAGGGGAGATGCATAGAGGAGATAACGAACGAGATTATTGGATCAGGTATCTTTCCTAAGGGAACTATGCTTGTATTGACTTCAGGAGAACCATATTTCCCGTTTGGAGGCACCAATGATGTTAGATGCATCGTAGTGGGTGATTTTATAGGCAGGGGTTTTGCTTTTGGGCCTTTCTGCGCAGGGAAGGCAACATATGGTCGTGACAAGAAAGGTGACATATTCATATCCTCAAAACCAGATGACAGTATTCCTCAACAGTCAAAGGGCGTCCTGTTTACTTACAGGCCTCAACTTTACAAAGTGGACTCATTAGTGAGGGATGGTAAAACAGTTGTATCTTCAGTGATCTTCAGGAGGTCTCCGGACGAGGGCGAATTTTTAAATATCGATCCCCACACAGGAATAATATACGCGTAGCAAGAATCACAGGCTTCATTACCTTAATATATACGAGAGCTTCTTATGAATATGAAGAGCTTGAATCGTGATCCATTTACGCGTGAAAGCACTCTCCCCCGTTTTTAAAGTTATCCCATTGAAACTAAGATGTCAGTTATGTTAGTTTCAAAGAAATTAATACAATAGCGTCCTTTTTTCAGCCCTAGAAAGGATTGAAGTGATTTAAAACACGAAAGCTGTTGCCTAGAGTTGTATGGAGTCACAAATGTAGTTATCGAATTTGTCCGTAAATCACATTTGTGCAAAGGACAGATTTTGAAAAGGAAGTCTTCTTTTATATTTTCCTAATTTGCGCGTGCCTATAGGGATTCTCGATCAACACGTGGCAGACTATTTTTCTGATAAAGGAATGAATGATTTAAAGCTAGTAAAGGATTCAAGAAAGACATATTTTGCAGCTATAAGAATTAGAAAGCCAGATTAAGGGATTATTCTAGCCCGTTAAAATAATAATAACGACCAGATTGATAAAGCTCCTAAAACTTAGCGACAGCAGATAACAAACCTATGAAATTCCTCCTAAAGCGATATCACCGGCTATACCCCCTCAAATCCAAGATATAATTAAATACCCGGCAGAATTAACGTCTAGACTTTGTAGGTGAAAAAAGTGGTCAATGAATCGCCCAGTATTATAGTGGTCACTACTAACTACATTCCCGGAAAGAAAATAACGAAGCTGATAGGTACAATAATGGGAGTTACTGTAAGGAGCCGAGGTATAGGTGGAAACCTGGTTGCCGGTCTTAGATCTATAGCGGGTGGAGAAATAAAGGAATATGTAAAAATGCTAACGGATGCAAGAAACGAAGCAATGGAAAGACTGAAACAGGCGGCGTCGGCCGTTGGGGCCAATGCTGTAATTGACCTGAGGTTCGATTCTTCGGAACTTGGACAGACAATGAGCGAAATTGTTGCCTATGGAACTGCCGTTTTCGTTGAGGATGCAAAGGAGAATATCCAGAGAGTTTCCCTCTCCTAGACTAGGGGAAACAGACAATGAAGGGCACCCCTACGGCTATTTTGATAGGTATCGCCTTCATGATAATAGCCTTAATAATAGAATCAGCTATCGAAAGCATACCGGCCTTGCTAGAAATCTTGAAATATGGGATCAAGGATTACGTCACTAAACTGGCCTCATTCGAGCTTTTAAACCCAATTTTGTATTCCGTCTTCATAGGTCTTGCAGCTGGTGTATCGCAG
Organism: Thermoplasmatales archaeon; assembly: GCA_038729485.1. Lineage (GTDB taxonomy): Archaea > Thermoplasmatota > Thermoplasmata > Thermoplasmatales. The sequence goes on from JAVYRX010000006.1 coordinate 2,604, forward strand.
GAAACCATGAAATACATCGCTGTTGATACCAGGGGAAAAGAGCTAGCGTTCTGGATAGGTTTGGGATTTGCCATTGTGGACATCGTATTTTTAATGAGTGAGGAACTTCTATCGGGAAGCCTCTATAGGTTGACCGCAAAGCTAATCATACTGACATCGCTGAACATCGTCTTTTCATTACTATTCCATCCAGGGACCGCTGAGCTCCTAAAAGCTGGAAGGGTAATAGGAAAGGGCATTTACTATCTTGCTGTAACGTTCTTGATTCATGGTCTAGTTGACGGAGGTCTCGTTTATGCTGACATAGAGGCCATATTGCATCCTCGTGAGACCCTTATAATCATACTGTACTGGGCTTTAGCGTTTCCCGTATCCATCGCAATGATTATTGTTGGCAGTTATTATCTCTCTAAAAGCAAGGAAGTTAAATCAGTCGATGCAACAGTTTTCTGAATAATTAGCGCGTCCAGCTAGGAGAACTGTATATTGGTTTAAAATGAAAACTGACAATGATAGATTTGTCAGTATTTCTCCCTTTCACTTCTGAATCTGAAGAATATTAAGAGGTCATACAAAATTTTAATGATCCCCCCACTGATGAAGGAAGCAGACCCCGCACCGATCGAAATAAGATAGGAAGATATATACGGTGTTGCACCATTTGACAGATTTCTGGAAGCATTGGATGTTCCTGTAACGTAGCTCCTGTCTTCTGCGTCAACGACGCTGTTGAGGTAGGACTGCCTCGTTGGCACATCCATCTGACTTAGGCTTTGTCTTAGAAATAGGAATATGAGGGACGCGTAAAGGTTCGGGACTACTGGTATCAGGGCCAGGAAGATATTTGAAGGAAGATGGGTGAAGACCATGGTGTTAACCAAACCAATTTTTGAAGCTATGAAAGGAGTTATAAGGACACTTATTGCCATTATTATGTCCACAGCAGTAAACACATATCCAAGCTCATCAAGATTGAAATTGTATCTTATTTTGAACCAATAGGCCATCAGGCTCTGAAGGACAAAACCACCTCCAATTGCGTCTATCGAAAATAGTACACTAACATCTCTTGCAATTATCTTGCTTCTACGAGAAACTGGATTGGAAAATATCTTCAGTTTTCCATCTATATGAGGTAAAAAGAGGTATAAAATCAGTGTAGCCATAGAAAGAATACTTGACATCAAGATCACATTTCCAATTCCAAATTGCAAAGTGACCGCCCCTATTGATGATGCCGTGTATCCAAAAAATGAATATACAGAAAATAACCTATTTCTCGAATTTTGATTTTCCTTTATTTTAGATATTATTGGCTGCTCGAAGGAAGAGAATAGGGTGTTATCTGAGGGATTAACGCCAAGCGATCCTATTACAACAAACAGAGCCTTTATTAAAGGGCTAGGAAATAAGTAGATACCGGTAACTCCAAGAAATAGAAGTACTGAGAATACAAGCAAGAAGGACTTTGAATAACCAAGTCCATAATGGGTGGTAATGTAAAGCGTTAAAAGCGAGCTCATTACTATCGAAGCAGTAACGACCAGACCGGCCAAAATTGGGTTGATTCCATCATCTACAAGCAGTATAATAGTTATAACAGAGAAGACTCCGTAAACGAAGCCACGAAATGCCCTTGTAAAAAATAATATGTATCTAGAGTCCACGATCATCAATTTAACGTAGTATTTACAACTTTTAGCTATCATTCAAGGACTTATACCGTCTTTCCCACTTCGTTTAAATTTCTTTATTGATCAGCAGTAGTTTTAAAATTTACACTTATAGGGTCTTAATAAGGGGCAAAAGGGGACCCTTACGTTCCCCATTACGATCAATAATTGAAAGTCCTAGTCCACCAGATGTCAATATTACAATAGTGCTACTTGATTTCACTCCCAATATCCGTCATTGATGGCTCTTTTGAGATAGCGCTTCTTTTATGAACGGCAAGCGCATAGAGGAGAATCAGTACAGCCAATAAAGCGGCACCTAGGGCAGTAATAGGAAAGAAAGATGCAGCAATAGGGCCCTTGTTTGTTATTGAATCAACATATATGGCACCGCCAAGTATTGTTGGATAAGCCATGAAATTAAGAAGGAAAGAGGCAGAAGAAACAAGCGCAATAAAGACAGCCTTATTCGCTATTATTTTTCTCGTCGAGCCGGAATAGTAGAGAACGTAAATAAGAATGGCAAGAATGTCTGGTATAGCTATATATGGTGTTAAATGCCAATTTTTAAACATCTCAAATGAAATTGTAGATACGATAATTCCAATCAAGAGGAATATTAGAGACTCATTCTTTAAAGATGAATCATTGTAGAATATTGGTGCTAGTCCGATCAATAGAAATATGGCGCCAATTATGAAAATAATGTCGTCCAGATGCATTATCCAATAGAATGTACTGAACGTCAGGTTTGAAAGGTCTACCCCGTTTCCTCCAATGATGGCTGCTAGGACCACCAGAACTACGGTGCCCATTAGAAGCGAAGCTATTGCATATCCTTTGAACAGTTTTTTCTCGTCGAGCCATCCTTTCTTAGTTATGAATTCCGCAAAAGATATAGTTGCGTTTCTGGCCACGAATAGTATTAGAAACGTCATTATCGGGAACGAAAAGATCAACGCAACGGGTATCAAAAGTGAGGGATAGGCAACGTCGCTTGCAACTACCCAAAAAGCGCCAAACGTTCCTGTGACTTCCCAAACTGGTACGATGTAGGATAGAACGGGAGACTTATATCTTTCATAGTTAAGTAATAGCAAAATAGATCCCATGAGTTCCGTGATAACGAGCGTAACGAAGACAGAGAATATTGCGAAGTCTGTGTAGAATATTAGATTAATGCTGTCCACCTCCCGAGTAAGAAATTGCGTTTGATTCTTTTTTGACCTCTTTTTTGGTAGAGGAGTTGAATATCCTGTCAAAAAAGTAAAATGTTGCGGGGATTAAAACAAGATAAAAAGCAATGATGAAATAGCCAGGGATCAAAAGACCCGATGAGTTGCTTGATGCCTGTGACACTGTCATTACATTGTAAATTATCCAGGGTTGCCTCCCAACCTCGTCAGTTACCCATCCCAATTCATACACGATAAACGAGAATATGCCAGCTATAATTTGAAGGTACAAGATCGATCTATACCTCATAACATCCTTTTTCAAGATCCATACTAGAAATGAAATGAACAGAAACAATCCTAAAATAAGCCCGCCTGTTACCATTATGTCAAACGTGGTATGTATTATGAGCGGTGGCCACTCGGAGGTGGGAAACTGTGTTAGACCAGGCAGAACTTTTATTCCAGTCTCAAGTGTTGCAAGGAAGGATTGTAGACCGGGTATTGTTATTGAACCAATTACGTGGCCATTGACGATCGTTCCAAACAAATTCTCTGGCATATTTGTACCCGGGGCATAATTCAGATCTGCCGCAGCATATTTTAGAGGCTGAAGCTTTAGTATCGTAGCCATCTCATTGGATCCAGAAATTCCTACTAATATTATCATCACTATTGAAATAACGCTTGACATCCGGATCATAATCGAGTATAGCCCCCTCATCGCCGCATCCTTGACCCTGATATATTTGTAAGAGAAGTACGCTCCGAGAACCATTACGCCCGCAAAAATAGTAGTCGCAATCACATGCGACTCCTCTGAAAAAGTAGATGCGGTTACAAATGGTGCAAAGGGATTTACTCCCGTGACTTTGCCTGTAGATAGAAAGGCAGAAATATCAAAGCCATCCGGTGTATTCATCCACGCGTTAACCATGGTGATGAATACAGCCGAAAGAAGCGTCCCTAGCAATATTACAAAGGAAAGGGCAATGTTTGTATATTTCCATTTGTATGCCCCTTCAAAATAAACATAGATCACGAGAGCAATTGTTTCAAGGAAGAATGTGAATATCTCGGCGTAGAATAAGTTTATAGCCCCTGTTTCGGAAACCAGAGTCATAAATTTCGGGAATAGCGCAACTAACTCTACTGCAAGCACTATTCCGCTGGCTGTGCCGATTCCAAACGATATAACAAATATCTTCTTTAGTCTACTTATAAGATCACGGTACTCCGGTCTTCTCTTGAAAAAACTTAGAAGTTCTGTCAGGAAAAGCATAAGTATGATAGATATGCTCATTGATACCAGTATAATATGAGAGCCTATGGTAAACGCAAAAAGAAACCTATCGAACGTTACTAATGACATCTTTATTGCTCACCCCCCTTGAATTTGAGATATAACGAAAATCTACGAAACCAATCCAAAGTAGGAGGATGCCTATGAACTCAGCTATATATAGAAATGAAGGAAATGCCGCTACATAGAGTGTACCCGCAATGCTTACCACTATGACTCCTGCAACTATGCTTAACAGCTTCCAATCCCTTGATCTCCTATATGATACAAGAGATACCACTATTAGAATAACTGCAGCTGGAAATGTTACCACGGATGAAGATATAACAACGAGAAGTGGAAGCGCTCCATATACGACGCCGCCCACTATTATATTTCCAATATGAGTAATGGTAAGCGATACAACTAGGAACGCTGTCGAAAATGCAAAATATAGCGCATATAAGCGAAATGTTGTCTTTCTGTGCGTAAGGGACATTGAACCAAGAGCCAGAAATCCAACAAGCATTGCAACTATCAGGGTATACCCGTCTATCAGAACACTATTAAAAACGCCGGCAGAGAACGCTATTTCCAACGCGACTCCAATCGAAAAAAGCCACATTCCCACAGACCAAAAGGCGTAGCTCAACCCTCTTTTTTTCACGGCATTCTGTGTCAGGAGAGTTGCAAGAACAACACTTAGAACAAAAATTATGGATGTAGATATCGTTACCTGGAGATTCATTTATTTAGCCTCCACGTTTTATTATTGTCAAAAAATTAAGGCACACTATATTAGGTATCGTGCACCTGAATGCGCAAGCAAGTACATATTTACACACGTTTGCACACGTCTCACATCTCTCTTTCCAACCCACATTTTTTGTATCTGTATCTCTCGAAGATCATTTCTATATCAGGACCACTAAGTCGGAATTCAACTTCCATTCTTGCGCCTCCAGATAGAGTGAAAAATGTAAAATGATTCCTATCGGATTCAATTGAACCGGTTGGCACTAAAATGTGATCCCCTATGTCTTCTCCGGATAGCATGAGGAAATCCCCGTTCTTGGAAACTCGGGCAGATAGCAGACCTTTGTATGTTTTATATGTACCTTCAAGTCTCGTTAAAGCATTCTCAATTCTGAGAGGAAGTAGACTATCTTCTGGATCCTTGTCTAACAATATGCTTAGGCCATATAAACACAATAGCACAGGATCATATCCCTCAGCATTTGCCAATATGGAAATTCCAATCCCTTCGTCCGGAATAAATGCTATAGCAGACGTATAAACGGAAACCGATCCGCCGTGGTAAACAAGCTTCTTTGAAAAAAATTGCTTTGTAGTAAAGAAACCGTAACCGTATCCTATATCAGGAAATATGCTCCTTGGCGGACGGGAGTATGAATGCCACATTTTCTCAATAGTCTCTTCACGTAAGATTCTCTCGCCTTCAAATTCACCCTTGTTGACATACATTATTAGATAGTTGGAAAGATCTTGGACGTTACTCATAATGCCACCTGCAGCTGGCTGGCTTTGCCACGGAATGACACTAGGAATTGCCTTGCCACCATCAAAAGTGTACGGAGTTGCAAAATCACCATCGTTTTCCACCTCGCTTCTTGTAAAGAAGGTTCTATTCATGTGGAGAGGTTTTAGGATGTTCTCTCTGACATATTCAGCATATGGTTTTCCGCTCACCTTTGAAATAATTTCTCCAAGTAAGAAGTAGCCCTCGTTGAGGTAAAAATATTTCGAGCCCGGTGAGGCGACCATCCAATCTTTCACATCATCAAGGAATGACGACATGTCATCTGCCGTCGATATAGGAAGCCAATTTTTAGTCTTGCCAATCGCACTATATATTAATGTCTCAGCCCAACCTAATCCCGGAATTCCGCTACTATGTGAGAGGAGGTGATGAAGCTCGACTTCTTCGAGCCCCCTGCTGGATAAAGAGGGGATGTAATCTGCTACCCTATCGTGGAAATTCAAATACCCTTCCTCAACGAGTTTTGATACTGCTAGGGAAGTGAACGACTTTGAGACCGAACCTATGCCGTATACGGTGCCAATCTCTGCCGGAGTAGCCCCGTCAATGTCCTTGAACCCAAAAGCTCTGCTATGTATTACTTGCTTTTCCCTTACAACGGATACAGCAACGCTAGGCAGCTTTGTCTTTGCCATCTTTGAAAATATGAAATCATCTAATCTCATTAAACCATTGCTGTTCTCATCTTTTTTATTCATCCGGTATTCCAATTGAGAAATTGCTGCTCCTTAAATATTTTTTTTAAGCGACCGATTCTTTCTTTATAAAAAATAAATCCTCTTATTTAACGCAAATCATCGATCTCTGCTGCTTTAGAATCGTATACGTCAACATTTTCATATTGCTAATATCGCAGCAAATAGGAATTTCAAATCAAGACGGGATACTGCTCATACGAAGTCTTTAATATTGCAGGATCATTTGATTTTGTTGAAGGCGTTCTCAAAGTCTTCTATGAGGTCTGAAACATCTTCTAGACCTACAGACAGCCTTAGAAGGTTTTCCGTAATTCCTAGTCTCTTCCTTTCTTTTACAGGCAAAGATGCGTGTGTCATCGAATAAGGTTGTTCTATTAGAGATTCAACCCCTCCTAGGCTTTCTGCCAAGGCAATATATCTTAGATTCCTGAGAAACATTTTTACTTTACTCATATTGGTCTTTAGGCGAAACGAAAGCATACCGCCAAATCCAGTCATCTGTTTTGAAGCTAGGTCGTGGTATTTGAATGAGCTTAATCCCGGGTAAAAGACATCTTCAACTTCTTTCCTTTCTTCCAAATAGTTTGAAATTTCAATCGCATTCCTTTCATGTCTCTCCATTCTTACGGAGAGGGTTTTTATACCTCTGAGAGTGAGGTACGAGTCAAACGGACTAAGTACAGCCCCAATAGCATTCTGATTGAATCTGATTTTACCATATATTTCATGATCATTTACCACAACGGCGCCACCCAGCGAATCGCTGTGGCCGTTTATGTATTTCGTGGTGCTATGGATAACTATATCTGCACCCATTTTCAATGGATTCTGGAAGAAGGGGGTAGCAAACGTGTTATCGACGATCAATATGGAGCCGTATTCATGTGCAATCTTTGCAATCCTTTTGATATCTATAATCTTCATGAGGGGGTTAGAAGGAGATTCAATCCACACTGCCTTCTTTCCTTCGAATATCTTTTCATTAAAATTTCCAGCGAGATCAACAGTTTTATATGACAACATAAATTTTTTCATGACTTCCTCAAATAATCTCCTCGTACCTCCATAAAGATCGTCAGAAGCTATGATTCCATCCCCAGCCTTAAGAACTGAGAAGAGGGTTGTGGACTCTGCAGCTAAGCCCGAGGAGAAGGCAAGACCAAATTTCGCATCCTCTATGGAGGCAAGTTTTTCCTCAAGGGCTTTTCTAGTTGGGTTTCCTGTTCTAACGTATTCATATCCTCCAGTTGGGGAGCCGGGTTCTTTTCTCGCAAATGTGGTAGAAATGTGTATAGGCACGACAACATCTCCGCTTTCGTTGAAATTGGGTTCTTCTCCTATATGTATTGACTTCGTCGAGAACCTCATTGTTTTTCCTCCATGAAATTATTCCTTATCATCCACTCATCGCTATATATCTTGCTCAGGTATCTGTATCCAGAATCCGGAAATATCACCAGGATATTTTTTCCCTTAAATTTGGGCGCAATTCTCAATGCAGCTAGCATTGCGGACCCACTAGACCCTCCTGCAAATATACCTTCTTCACGGGCAAGTCTTCTAGCCATTAGAAACGATTCTTTATCATTAACCTGGATTATATCATCAATGACTGAAAAATCTACGGCCTTTACGATGTAATCCTCACCTATGCCTTCGACTTTATAAGTATGCGGTTCTATGACCCTGCCTTCCTTAAAATAATTATAAAAAACAGAGCCTTCGGGATCTACACCAATTATCTTTACCTTAGGATTTCTTTCTTTCAAATACCTGCCAATACCAGATATAGTCCCGCCTGTGCCTATACCAGCCACGAGAGCATCTATTTTTCCGTCCATTTGTTTCCATATTTCGGGGCCAGTAGTTTCATAATGGCACCTAATGTTGTCTGGATTGTTGTACTGGTCCGGATAGTATGCCTTCATTTCTTCTGCGATCTTCCTTGCCATTGAATAATAACTTTCTGGAGAATCATAAGTTACATCGGTCGGGGTGACTACTACTTCAGCACCGAAGGCTTTCATTAAATTTATCTTCTCTTGACTCATCTTGTCAGGGATCGTTATAATCGCTTTCTTGCCAGTAACGGCAGAGATCATTGCTATTGCCGCACCTGTATTTCCTGATGAATTTTCTACAATGACGTTCTTCAATTTGCCTGACTTTTCTGCTTCCTTCATAATGTAGTACGCCATCCTGTCCTTTATGCTTCCACCAGGATTGAAGTATTCGAGCTTTGCAAAAATATTACTTTCGTTAGTTCCAATTTTATTAATTCTAACAATTGGTGTATTTCCTATGGTTTCCAATACATTCCTGAATACTTGCACGGTCACATGAGGCAAATATTACATAAAATTATTTACACGTCTTATTCGCTTTTTTCGAGCGGGAAATTAGCTTCATTTCCTACCTTGTTTGCTAATTGAATGCGTTCCTCACTCACCTCTAAAAGTATCACATTTTTCCTATATATATTGCGCATAAAATGCCATTATTAATCCATGGGGCCAGTGCCTACTATTATGAGATTATGTGAATTTATACTCCTCACAACATGAACGACCGCTGATAGGGGTTCTGCAAAAGCTGCCTTTCTAATATCTGCTTTTTTATTAATTTTATAGACAAATCTCGCAGGAGCCTTTACAAACTCAGTATATCCTCTTATGATATTCTTCTTGTTTATGCATAAGAGGTTTTGGGAAAACCTCTTTGTTCTTTTGTCAGCAAAAATATCCGGGGTTGCCAATTTTTACAATACTGCAATAATCGCATCTCTATAAGTTTGGAAAACTGTCAACGATTTATTTCTCCACGACCTAACACCTATGACAGCAGATGATCTTTCTGATGGCGCAGAAAGTTTCCTTTATCATCATTTCATTAGGAAATTTTATTATCACACACTTATTCTTACATCTGCTGCGTGACTTTACATCTATGTTACTTTTGTTGATCTGGGAGTAAGCATTTCAGGCTCTTTTTCAATTTACATCTGTGGGTGCACTACTTTGTTATGAGTTCATCAAGTCTCATGATCCTTCCTATCGTCTTTCCCGTTTCCGATTTGAAGTCCAGTCTTGCTCTCACAGTTTTTCCCCTTGCTGCATAAACCACCATTATATCCTTCATGTTCTCCACCATCGACGCCAGTGACATTGTGCTGTCACTTCTGTGCATCTCGTTGTATATCAGAGAAAGGAACAGGTATGACAGAAGGGACATGAACATGTGCACCCTTATCTTCTGTGGGGTCCAGTGGTATACGGGAAATGCAATATCCATTGTATTGATTGTGCGGAAGCAGTGTTCCACCCTGTTTCTTTTTCTGTATAAGTCAATGATGTCCTCTGCCTTCATGTTATCAATGTCTGTGAAAAGCGCGTTAATGCCAAGCATCCTCAACCTGGCCGACATCCTCTCGTGATCTATGCGCAGATCTGGCAACAGGATGGTCTCATTGAGGTTCTGGGATTCCAAGTATAATCCTGCCCGTTCCATGGCATCGGAATCGCCGGATTCAATTATGCGTCTTGCCCTCATGTATACCCTCCTGAAAACATTCATGAAATAACTGATGCGTTTTCTCTGCAGTTTAGAGCTGTGATACACAATTATCCTGTGGTTGCTGCCATATACGGCCCTGTGAGTCTCAGTGAATGAATCCCTGTCCACTGTAAGATCAAGAAGATCCCTGTGGTCTGAAAGTATAAGGGCGCCAATGTACTTCCTGCCCTGAAGGATTTTCACATTCTCTGCGGAGTTGTATCCCCTGTCGAATATTATGATCGAATCCTCCGGGATCTGCTTTACCATTTCGGGAAAGGTCCTTGAATCATGTATGTTCCCTGCATATGCATTCCAGAATAATGGTATGTAATCATAATTGGCACCGATGTAATACGACACCTGGTTCAGGTCATAACGATGCGCCTTGTTATGCCCCCTCTTAGCCATGTCATTCTCCTCCATGTATGTATACATATTTGATGCATCCACAAATATCCTGGAGAAATCGTAACCCATACCCATGACCTTTTTCCTCAAGGCTTTCATGATCTTATCCATGTGTTCATCGTTTATGCGATCCATGAAGTTCCAGAAGTCCTGAGAACCCTTCTTTGGATACACAGTGGATGCATAGTCCCTCTGCATCCATCTCTCAATGCCGCTCTTTGATTCCGGATCGGATAAACGGTTCATTATGAACAGCAGCACATAGTCGCCGGGAGACATGCCTTTGCCATTGTGACTCATGACATTATTGACAATGGACCTTATTCCAATGCTATCCTCCATCCTTAAGACGCATAGAGTTGATCCGCTGCTGTATGCTGTTATCTCGATCTCATTGAGATCATTTCCTATCGTCTTTGCAAGTTCATCTGCTGTACCCACACTCACCTCCTTGACTATTGCCGGGATGCCATTGATACGTTTCTTCCACCTTATTACAAGGTACCTGTTCTTGCCTGAACGTTTGTAAGCAAAGCATGCCATTGATAGTTATAGTGCACCTTAATGAAAATTGCCATTCATATCTATTGTACAAATAAGTGCAATGCACAGTCTAATATGTGTTGCATAAAAATACCAATCGTGCACCCACAATTTAATATGCAAAAAACTGGCACAATTAAAGGATTTCAGAGAAACTAGAGAAAAGTAGATGTAAAGTCACGTGCTGTGTTTTTAAAATGTAATTTATGACTAAATATTTTGATTGAGATTTAACGTAAAGGTGTAACCCCCCCTTATCAATTATCTCTACCTTTGAATTAAATTGGCAACGCCGGGAGGGAGATTTGAACTCCCGATCTCTTGCGAGAACAGGCTTTCTGTAAGCTGTTCCAGGCCTGCGCCTTTCCGGACTGGGCCACCCCGGCTATGATTATCCTCAAGGACACAAGGTTTATTATTATTTCCACATTTAGAGGCCAATGGAACTCCTCACGGGTGCATTGGAATCGATCAATTTATTCATTAGGGAGTTCGTTGGGGATAGAAGCGTAGTGATAGGTATCTCCGGTGGAATAGATTCCGCTCTTGTGTCATATCTCCTGAAAGCGAATATAGGGAGGGAAAAAATCCATTTGTATTCCCTGCCTTTTGGTAAAGAAAATACCGACGTCAAAAAGGTTGCAGATTTTTTGGAAATGAAGTACGAGACAGTAGATCTTTCATCACTTTTAGGATTTTTCTCAGGATATGAAATGGATTCAAGGACAATTGGGAACATAAAGGCAAGACTTCGAATGGTCTTTCTGTACTCAATGGCAAACAAGCTTAACGGCCTCGTTGCTGGTACTTCGAATAAAAGCGAGCTGTTGACTGGATATTTTACGAAATACGGAGACGGAGGCTCGGATTTCCAGCCAATAGGTGATCTTTATAAGACGCAGGTTTTCGAGATAGCGAGGATGCTTCATTTTCCGCCTTGGCTTATCGCAAAGAGACCAAGTGCGGAGTTATGGGAAGGGCAAACAGACGAAGCCGAATTGGGAATAACTTATGATAAACTGGATAAAATCTTAGAGTGCCTGGAGTATCTGAAAGCACCTGAGAAATGCGAAGTCGAAGGCTGTTCAAAGCAAGAGGTTGAGCGGATATATACCCTAGTTCAGAAGAATGCTCACAAAAGAATTAATTTCTACATTCCGAAAATCAGTTTCAGATCTGTTGGCACTGATTGGCTGGAATAGTTTGCTGCGATCAAACAAGCTTTAGATTGCCCGTTATGCTGTCAATTAAAGAATCTTCGTCAGGGCCAAATCCAGCACAAGTGAGCGTATTTGGTTCAACTTGTGTAAAACCTGCATCCCTTATCGGGCAAGTCCTTATTCCCATTATTTCCGCTTTCTTTATGAGTTCTAGAAGCTCATCTTCATTCTTAACCCATACCACAATCTTCTTTTGTCCTTCCTTTATCCAGGTTTCCCTTTTTGAAGATTGTTTCAGCGTACACTCTACCGCTGCGTGCGCCACCTGCACCGCTATCTTTCCACGTCCCATGTCAAGGTCTTTCCTGACCGCTACTGCCAACTTCACTTATGAGAGAAATTATAATTACTATATATTAGATTGGCCCACGTGAATTTCTACGCAGCTATCCTGATTTCTCTCGGAGTATTCACAATTCTTTTCTATCTTAACTGGAACAGGATAGATAAAATAGTGGATGAAAGCACGTTTGCAAGGTTTCTCTTGTACGGTATTCTTCTTGGCATCGTTTACACCGTCCTTTTCCTCTATGCCTTCCTTACGATTTCAACGTATATTGATCTTATGTTTCTAGTGACGTTTCTTTTTCTGCCACTACTATCGTCCGGCGAACAGCTATCCGTTATCACAGGAAAATATAGACAAAGAGAAGATCTATATCAGCTTGGATCGTCCCTCGGGGGGGCATTCTCTTTCCCAGTTTCATTCGGGATTGCCATAGTCACAGAGGGCGGCTTCCAAGACTATTTTTATGTCGCATTGATTGCCTCCTTCGCCTTCATAACCAACCTAATGTCAGGAACGCTCCTTGCAGAGGGGGCAAAATTTAACAAAATTCGGCTCTATTACGCATTAGCGTTTCTTGTGCAGATATTGTTTTCTTCTGCTGTTTTCCTTGAATATCTTAAGGGTTCATACGCTTTGATCGCCGTGGTTCCTGAAGTCATATTAGCAACGTTCCTATATTTCGGATTCTTTCACAAACAGCTTGGCACCGCCAGAAGTGCTTAATGTATTGATTTTTGGCAGTGCGGCTTCTGAGGGAAAACTTATATCAATGGAAAAACAGTAAGGCAGTCAATGATTCTACCGTCAGTTACTATAAAGAAGAGAAAAATAGTTGAATCCGATTCCCTTCTCGAATATGCTTCAGGCCCCCTGTGGGTAATCGACGAGGATTTCAAAGATGGAAGGGAACTCAACTTCTCACTTTATGACGATCTCTCTGCTCTTTATAATCTGTATCTAGATGCAGAGCTGGGTCATGTTGACGACGTTGAGGATGCATTAACCGCGGGGGCGCATATGGTGACGGTAACCGAAAGAACAAATCATGAAAGACTCAGGGAGATATTATCTATCACCGAATCTGCGATATTCTACGTCAGGGGTGACTCAAGAAAGGCATACTATTTTCTTCAAAATGGAGGAGCTTATGTCTTCTCCGACAATGATGTTATCGAAGGAGCAAAGGTACAATTTACGAGCAAGCTGAGATGCGAAAACTGTTATATTGTAGTGCCAATAGGAGATTTAAATGGGGGACGAAATAAGGAAGCTTCTTCTCTACCTTAAGAGAAGCACAGGAAAATACGAATTTTCAGAGACCGAAATAATGAACACTATATCCATAAAATCCAGGTATCTTACGCCGGACCAAGTCAAGGATTTCATAAGAATAGCCGTTGAGAATAGGTGCCTTACCCTGATTAACGGGCAATATAGGATAACGTGTTCTCTTGACGGTATTGACATAAGCCTTGAGTACAGGCCTGACTTCAACCTAATTCTCGAGAGTAAGGACGCAAGGGACGACACGGACCTCCTAATATCGGAAATAGTAAATAAAACGGGAAAGAGCAAAAAGGAAGTGGCCGCCGAAATAAATAGGATTAGGGAAAGAAATCCTTACCTAGGAGCTAGAACTGCGGCCCTGATTATCGCGAGATTGGCGGGAATTGAGATTGATAAATTTCTCGAATCAAGGCGATCCCTTTGAAAATTCAAGAGGATCCTTGTTCAAGTAAGATGCGTATTTAGTTGCTGCATCGTACATTTCAAGCTCCATTGCAATGTCTGATGCCGCATCGAATATCTCTGAGTAATCTGATACATACCTGATTCTTTCCTCCTTTCTTTTGAGTTTTGAAGCATTCACTGTTACCCTCTTGATTGCATCCTCTATTATGTGTAGAGCGGCTTCGCCTTTTCCATTTTCTAAGAGGAGGTAAGAGTAATTGACTGTTGCCTGGGCGAGCATGTCGATGTTGTTTAGCTCGTCGGCTTCCTTTATGGCCTTTTCGAACATGGCAGATGCCTCCTTAAAGTCATCTGTAATTGTTGCAATTGATATCGTCGAATAAATGATGTTGTCACGATCGTTCAAGTCTTGGTATATGCTCAGTGCCTTTTTCCCTAGCTCTTCTGCTTTCTTTGTATCTTCAAGTGAGAGAATCTGACTTAGTAGAAGATACGAATCTGCTATTCCCTTCTGGTCATTGATTTCGGTAGCTATGTTTAGGGCATTTTCTGCAGTCTCCTTTGCGCTCTCTTGATCTGGGGTTTCCTGGTACAGGAAGCACTCCGCTTTTATCCTGAGAATCTCAGATTTTGAAGTCCCGGATTCTAGCTTGCCAATGTTTTCGTCAATATATGCAATGCACCCCTTGAGTTCTCCGTTGTCCTCAAGCTCCCTTGCTTTTTCAATTATGTCGCTGTCCATCTTAGCTCTCCTTCATACTTATTTCAAGCAATTTAATGTTTTCTTCTATATTGCCAGAAAATATGGCAGAAGCACTTACTATGATATCAGGTCCAAGTTTTGCAACTCTTGAAATATTGTCTTTCTTTATCCCTCCATCCACTCCTATTAGGAAATCAAGACCATTTTCGTCTCTGTAGCCCCTAAGGATCGGGATCTTTCTGGTGGCGTCCTCTATCATAGACTGCCCTGAGAAGCCTGGGAAAACTGTCATGACCAGAACGTAGCCAACCTGATCAAGAAGACCATCAATCATAGATAAGGGCGTATCTGGGTTTATCGCGATCCCAGGAACGCTCCCCAATTTCTTTATTTCGCGTAGAACACGGTCTGTCTGAACCGGAGACTCGTAATGTATTGTAACGATGTCTGAAAAGGATGCATATTTTTCAACGTATCTGTCGGGGTTGGATATCATCAGATGGCTTTCCTGCTTAACCTGAAATCTCCTTTTTATAGCTTCTCCAAAAGGAATTCCCATAGTTAAATTGGGAACAAAATGTCCATCCATTACGTCAAGATGTATCCATTGTATCCCTGAATCCACTGCAGCTTTTATGCTACCTTCCAGATTTAGAAGATCCGCTGCCAGCACAGACGCCGAAAGTTCTGTCATATTTCTCATAACCGGATTGATTACAGTAGTAAAAAACATTCCTTTCGTAAGACTCACATAATTGCTAAATACTCTTTGAAATTCCTATGCGATGAAAAACATATATGATTCGCTCGATATCAGAATTCTCAACGTATTGAGGGACGACGCAACTGTCGGTTATAATGAGATATCTAAAAAGGTAAAATCTCCGCCGACTACGGTATTCCAGCGCGTTAAGAGGATGAAGGACAGGGAAATAATAAAGAAGATAGTGCCTCTGATAGACCATGAAAAACTGGATTACAAGATGACTGCCTTTATATTCATAGCAATAACAGACATTAAGGAACTTGATAGAATAGCCAAAGAACTTTCAAAGTTGGACGAAGTTCTTGACGTTCATCACGTCTCGGGTGACAACGACATTATGCTGAAAATAAAAGTCAAGGGCAGTAATGAGCTCAAAGATTTTGAAGTCGAGAAGGTTGGCGCGATAAGAGGAATAAGATCAGTTAGCACGGTTCTGAGTCTTGGTATTTTTAAGGAAGAACATGCGATAAAATTGAGGGCATAAATGATTGAAATAGAACGTATCTCAAAGACGTATGACAAAAGACACTATGCGCTCAGAGACGTAACGTCAACATTCAGGGAGAGAGTTACCACAATCATAGGGAGAAATGGTGCCGGAAAGACGACGCTTGTTCGTATATTATCTACTCAGCTTTTGCCAACTCAAGGGGGTGCCAAGATAAATGGGCTCGACATCATGGCTGACACCAAGAAGGTGCGGAGGATAATAAGCAGTATACCCCAGGAATCCCAGTTGATTGGAATCCTTTCTCCTCTTGAACAGATACAGCTTTATCTTATAGCAAGGGGATTCAGCGCTTCCGATGCAAAAAAAGAGGGAAAGAATGCTCTGGATGAGCTTGAAATGTTTGACTTTAAAGACGCGCCCTCAGATACTCTATCCGGCGGGATGAAGAGGAAGGTATTTGTAGCGATGGCCCTTGCATCCGGCGCGGACGTGATATTCCTGGATGAGCCAACAACCGGTCTTGACCCGCTTTCCAGGGTAGAGGTTTGGTCTGCGATAAAGAGGCTTCCTTCCGAAATAATATTAACTACCCACTACATGGAAGAAGCTCAGGAACTTTCGAGTGAAGTAGTCGTCATAGACGGTGGAACTATCATTGCAAAGGGAGCAATAGGCGAACTTCTCTCCCCGTACAATGGAAAGGTTAGAGCAGAAAAGATAGATGGAGATGAGTTTGATATAAAGATAGCAAATATTGCAATAAGATACATAGAGGAAAGTAGAGTTGAAGAGTTTATAGAGAAAGGATACGACATCAAGAAAATAAACCTTGACGACGTTTTCCTATCTAGAGGGGTGCTCCTTGAATCCTAAATTCATACTTTACTTCGCATGGTATTATGGTTTCTATGTTATTCTAAGGGGGCCATCTTATCTTCTTGCATCCCTTTCCCTTCCTCTAACGCTTCTCTTCATGGTGTATATTTTCTCTCACGGAGCACTTATAGCCTTCGCAATAGCTGGGGGGCCTATTGCCATAGTGGCTTCCAATAGTATCAATGGGGCTGCAGATGCTGCGTTTTTTAGGTTGCAAATAAGAATTCAGGACTTATTCGTAGCAACGAGCATTTCCTCTCAGGACTATATGTTGGCTCTTTCATTAAGCTATCTTGTATTCTCCCTGCCAGGTATAATCTTATACGCAATTCTGGGTGCCTATTTTAAAGTATTTACGCTATATTCAGCCCTTCCGATAATAGGAGTTCTGGTGCTGTTGACACTGACAGTATCAAACCTATCTTTCATCATCGCCGGTCTTCTTAAACACATAAGGAATGTTTGGGGTATCACATCTATACTGTCAATTATCATGACAGTTCTTCCGCCCACGTTTTATCCGTTTCCATTCCTTCCAAGAGACGCGCTTTATTTCCTATCTATTTCTCCAGTTACGCCAGCTGCAGTTCTTTTTCAAGGCTTTGTAAGGCTCGAACCGCTTCAGGTTTCCATGATATTCATTCTTCTGGGTGAAACAGTAGTGCTGACAATTCTCGGGAGAAAATTCATAAGATGGAGGGAATAGAACTAAAATGAGCAAATATTCAATGGGGAAGGCAACCAATTTGAACTGTTAGACGTTTGAGAATGATAATGCGCTTGAATTATCGATAAGTTTATCTTGAAAAATTGATAAGTTAAATCGCCAGGCTTGGCCGGGAGGATAGGCGTCTCCTGCTACTCGAAACCGTCTATACGCGAGGGCGACAACCGATTGAGGCGGCAACAGCGACTATGCATTCCTCGGACGTGCGGTGAAGTTCTGTCCTATTGGATCCTGGTAGCACATCCTCTTCCCGGAGGGGGAGCGGGTGTGAATGATCACGGGAATCCGCCAGGACCGGAAGGGAGCAACGGTTACGTGGACCAAGGATGCTGATAGGGGTGCGGAACAAAGCGCGGAAGAGGGGCAATGCCTATGTCGTTGACCTTCGATACCGGTGGCCTGGCATTACCAAGATTAAATAGCAGCTAATTATTTCATACTGTTGGTTAGCAGGAAAACTATTCACGACTCGATATATGGTTCAATTGATATAGATGGAATAGTCTCCAGAATCGTCGAGACAAGAGAATTTCAGAGGCTCAACTCGATCAAGCAGCTGGGCTTTACATACCTAGTATTTCCAGGTGCAACTCACTCAAGGTTTGAACACTCATTGGGTACGTACCATCTTTCGCTTGAGGCATCCAGAAATCTTGAGTTAGATGAAAGAAATTCTAACCTAGTTTCACTTGCTGGCCTACTTCACGACATTGGGCACCCGCCTTTCTCACACTCTCTCGAATATGCAACATTGAATCTTTATGGGAAGGATCATCTGGACATATCTCTTGATATAATAGAGGGAAAAACTAAGGATAATGAGATAGCTGATGTCCTTGGAGGCCTGAGGCAGGATCTGTCAAAGGTGCTACGTGGAGAGAGTGGAATTCTTAGTAGATTAATATCGGGCAATGGAGATCTCGACCAGATTGATTATCTTGCGAGGGACTCCTATTACACGGGAGTGGCCTTGGGAGCCGTAGACATACCTAGAATACTAAAGGTGTTATGCGTAAACGGCAGCGATCTCTGTATCCTCGAAAAGGGTCTTCCTGCGATAGAAGGCCTTATGGTAGCAAGGATGCTTATGTACAGGACTGTATACAGGCATAAAACTGCTCTTATAGCAGCTACCATGGCAAGCAATGCCGTAGTCGATATTAATCCGGATTATGAGGACTTCGTGCAGTGGAACGACTCGGATTTAATATGCTCTTTTAAGAGGGAGAAGCCTGAGGTGTACCATATGCTGAAGTATAGAAAACTCCCCAAAGGCATCATATTGAAAATGAGGGAAGACGATTTCAATGATGTGGTGTCCGATCTTGGAGGTCTATTGGTAGCACATCAATACTTCAGTTCGCCTTACAAAAAGGAGCTCCTCAAGATTAAGACAGACAATGGGTTGAAGCTCATAACTGATTTTTCGCTGGTAATGGAATTTTTAGAAAGAGAATTGGAGGGACTGGGATTAATCGTCTTTAGGCAGGAAAACGAGGATGAAGTGAGTAAACGGATAGATAAAGAAAAGATAAGGCGATTGGAAAGTGGCTCATAGGAATACAGAGAGGGAAAGGATTTTAGCTAATATCCACTTACAATTGTGCTAAGACCCATCGGAAAGAAAGCATCTGAACTGTTTTTGAAAGATGTGATATCATTCAGTTCGTTCCCAGAAAAGGAGATGTACCTTTGTTTCCTTCCAGATCTCAGCGGCGTAGAGGAAAATTCCCTTATAGAATCTAGTAACAATTTCCTTGTTCTCGTTTACCCCATGGGGGTGGAATTTTCGGAGAATATAGTGCAGAGCCAAAGCATACTTAAAAGGATGGAGAGGAGGCGCTCCAAGATGGTGATATACGATGACGAGATGAGAAAATTTCAATCTTATTCATTTTCAAAGCTGCTTGAAATAAGGGATCACCTCATATATCTCCTCCACCTTGCTTTTTCTCAGATGGATAACCTCTTCCTTGGAAGAGAGGCCGTTGGAATGGCGTACGCCAAGATAAAGTACGATCCATTCTCTGCAGTTGAAAGCTTAAAATACAGTCCTTGGTATTCTTCAGGGAAGGAGGAAATATTTTCCTTCTCAAGATACAAGGTGGGGTATGCACTGCGTCCAGACATCAACGAGGTATTCGTAGTGACATTCAAGGAATAGAATTTGAGTCGTCTCTTATCACCAGAAAGAGCCCCTTTGTTTAGAAGAATATTGATCTTAAAAATAAGAAAATTAGATTAACAAATTCAAACTAAGGAAGTCATGGACGTCGAAAAACTTTTTGACCTTAACCAAAACGTGGAAGGAATTCTCATTTACAACAGGGATGGGAGCTGCACGGATTACTCCTTTTTCTATTTCACCCAGCTCACCAGAGGGGGCCTTTTTGAGGGTTCATACGTCTTTTTGACGAGGAAGGGGTTAACTGTAATCACAAGTCAGCTAGAAGAAGAAACGGCCAGGCAGGAAGCTATAGACGTACAGGTTTTCTCCTCATCAAGAGAAAGGGATGAATTGTTGAAAAGCATCACATCTGGTATCAGTTTCCTGGGCCTCAATTATTCAGGTCTATCCCATAAGGACTTCGTTCAGCTGAAGGAGAAGCTGCCAGATAAAGAATTCATAGATGTTGGCGAGTCGATATCCAGTCTGAGGCAGGTAAAATCTGAAAGGGAGCTCTCCAGAATTCGGGAAGCTGCGAAAATAGCATCTAAGGTAGGAGAAAAGATTCCAGATATGCTGAAGGAGGGCATAACAGAAGGAGAACTGGCTGCACTTGTAAGTTATGAAATGATGAAAGAGGGGGCATCATCTCCCAGCTTTGATACTATAGTGGCATTTGGACCGGATTCATCGGAGCCTCACTTCTCTGGTGGCAACAGGAAGCTCAAGAAAGGAGACATTGTGCTAGTTGACTTTGGGGCAAAATACCAAAGGTACTGTTCTGACATGACCAGGACATTCTTTTTTGGAAGACCAAACGATGAAATGATTGAAGTATACAACACCGTTCTTGAGGCGCAGAAAAAAGGGATAGATTCGATATCAGCAGGGAAAAACGGAAAAGAGATCGACGCGGCAGCAAGGGCAGTCATAGATTCGTCGAAGTTCAAGGGCAGATTTATTCATAGCTTGGGCCATGGCATCGGACTCGAGGTTCACGATCATCCCGCCCTTGGTTCCTTAACAGATCTATTTCTGAAGGAAAACATGGCTGTCACTGTGGAACCGGGGATCTATCTTCCAAAGAAAGGAGGAGTCAGAATCGAAGACGACGTAATCGTAACATCGAGCGGTTGCCAGGTGATTACCAGCGCTCCTAAGGAACTACTAATAGTATGAAAGAGGAGATTCTCGGGAAATATCCTTTCCTCAGACGTGGACTTCTTCAATATCTCGGGGAAGGCATATCCATTGAATCATTCTTGAAGGAAAACGAGTACTATGTGACCAAGGCATCCGATTTGCTGCTCTCGATGGTCAACGGAGAAGAGGTATCATTTCCGGTAGATGTGGATGAGAGAGTAAGGCTGTACATAGTAACGAAGATAATGTTGACTTTCATTAGGGATTATTTTATTTCTGCTAGGTACGCCATAAAGGAAAGGAAGGTCGTTTACGAAACATTTGAAAAGGAGACGGATGAGAAAATAATAAGAATGGTTTCAGCTGAACTTGATGTCGAAATCGAGAAGAGCGGGGATAGGTATTCGATACCCTTGAATGCCTTCCTCAAGAACTCTGTCGTGTTCAACGACAGGGAGCTTCATCTTTGCAATCAAGAGCTCAAGAACGGCATGGTCGTAGCTACGAAACATGTTCTTGCCAAGATCGTCAGGGAAGCTTTTTACAGAAAATACATGAAGGAGGTAAATGACATAGTTGAATTTCCTGCGGGGGTAGAAGAATTCTTGAAACCATTTGTTGGAAAAATAGTTGCGAGGGGGGATGAAATAAGGCAGGAAAGAGCATACCTGGGGCCACTCAATGAAAGCTCTTTTCCTCCATGCTTGAAGGAAATTATTGAGGAGATGAAAAAGGGAGTAAATGTTTCGCATGCCGGAAGATTCTACCTCGTCACGTTCCTTCATAGAATAGGCCTTCCAAACGACGAGATAATGAAGTATTTCGGAGATGTTCCAGATTATGCTGAAAAGATCACAAGGTATCAGGTGGAACACATAACAGGTACAGGGAAAGGGCGGGAATACAGCGTGCCCTCGTGCCAGACATTAGCTTCACTCGGTCTATGCTACAAGGAACGCGATCCCCTCTGCAGTTCCGGCAGGATAAAGCATCCTCTCAGCTATTACAGGATGAAGAACCTAAGGGATAGACCTATAGGAAATAAAGGCCCGATAAATAGAGTTAATAAGACCGGCTATGCCCAAAATAATGAGAATCCATGAAGTTATATAGAGGCCGAAGAACTTTACATTAATTAGAACGGCCTGCAATATCACGCCTATCATTATTATAGCAAGTCTGTCTGCCCTGCCAGGAAAACCTCCGTACATTCTTTTGAGTCCAACCGCCTGTGACTGAGTTCCCACGTAACTCGTCATAAATGTTCCAGATATGGCAAGGATACCCAAGTACGGATTTCCGAAGTGGCTGACGGAGAGGGCTGCTATAACCACGAGATCTGAATACCTGTCAAGTAGATGATCGAGGAAATCCCCCTTCTTCGATTCCTTGCCAAAATTTCTTGCTACGGCTCCGTCGAGTGCGTCTAGATATGATGAAATTAGGAGAATAAAAAATGCCGGTATAAGGTAGCCCAAATAGAACGCGGCTCCGAACAAAACAGAAAAAAGGAAAGCCAACATAGTGAGGAAATTAGGGGATACATTGGGCAACCGTAAGGCCAAGCCATTGACGAGAAATGAAGTCCTGCTCCTAAGTTTGTCTAGTACCAATCCAGTATCTCCTCCGTCAAATCTATCTTCTCTTTTTTTGATGCCTCTCCCCTAATTATTTTTTCTATCAGCTCGAAAGTTTCATCTATGTTTTCGTTAATGATTTCATGTGTACTGGCGGGATGAATGGAAAAGGCTTCTTCCCCTATCAAATCTATTGCCTCACATTCAATGTTGTCCATTATCTTAGATCTGCTATATCCCCTTTCTGCCAGCCTTGATTCTATATTACTAAGATGGGCCCTGAGAACTATGACGAGGTCGCATTGGGCGTAGTGAGACAGGTGTCCAAAGTAAATCCCCGTTTCTTTTATTTTCCGGAGGCATTTCTCATCAACGATTGCCTCATCTCCATCTTGGCTTGAGATGCACTGTCCGATAATTTCATCAAATTCGTGGGCATCTAAACCTTTCCTTTTCATCTTTTCCATCAGCGTGCTCTTGCCGGTTCCTGGGGTTCCAGTAACGCATATCATTTTATTTCCCCAAGTTTCAGTGGCCTTGCGAGATGCCTTCTTGCTGTTATCGGTACCTCATAAAATCCCTCTGAAATATTTCTCTCCTCAACGTGCTCTTCTCCTTTGCTTGACCTTGCACCGCACGTCCTGCATCTAAAACCAGCATTTTTCCCTGCACTTTCCATCCTCTTACCGCATTTTTTGCATTCCGGAGGAGATATAAGCTTTACCGTCGATAAGCGCATCACTCGAATTTTTTCTATGTTTATGAACCCTGGCTTGGTGATGCCACCATATATCCTGACAGCGTCTCCCCTTCTAAGGTTTGAGAGCAGAGACCTGAACCCTTTCGTCGGCTCCATTGCAACCGCTTTTATTGAACCGCTTTCGTCTTCAACACTAAAAAGAAGAACTCCCCCCCTGACGCGAACAGGGTTGTCAGTCACGCGGCCTTCAATAATGGAGGATTGATACAGGACGGATTCTCCAATTCTCCTTCTTACAAGGTGATCATCTGTACCCTGGTTTGTCTTGTATATTATGTAAGACCTATAAGGTTCGCTCCTGACCGTAATCCTGTGCTTTGCCAAAAGACTCGGATCAATCCCTCTGATTCCAAAGAGAACTGGCGTCTTAGTAGAGGGTCTGATTGCGTTATAGCCGTTCTGAAAATCATAACTATCAAACAAATCGTCGAAATTTTTCTCGAGATACATGGCACTTTCTTCATCAACGTAATGCTCGCCATCCCATTTGCTTGGATCAAGATAGGAAATGAGTTCATATGTCGCACTTTCCGCAGGCCAGTTTATGGCTGCATTTGCACCAACGAGTCCAACGTAGCCATTAACAGTGCTGAATGGGCCGCTGATATTTCCCATGATTTTTCTGTAATCTACAAATTCACGAACGGCATCCCAGTAGAATCCAGGATTTTTCCTGTTGTCTGCTATAATGAGCGCAGGATTAGTGTTCTCGTCATTAGGTGAAAATTTTTCTATTATTGACATTATGTCTACGTCTATCTTTTCTTCCGAATATTTTCCGTAAGAGTAAACGGGCTCGTCATCTATCATTCCCACAATCTTCTTCTCTCCGCTTCCTCTGCCGAGAACCAGGGAGATGGCCCCATTCCCTCTTGTTTTTAGCGGTATGTTCGGATTGAGTCTCACGAGATTCGGGAATCCTATGAGATCGAGGCTTGTTCTCCTAAGTATCTCGACTGTGAGATATGTTGTGCACATTTCCCTGCTCGAGTCAGTGTCATCTATTCCAAGGATTGGCACTAATTTCCGTACCTCCTTACACGTCTCTGGAAATCCCTTATTGCCTTGAGCAAGTCAAGTTTCGTTATTTCGGGCCAGTATACGTCAGTAAAATACAGCTCCGAATAGGCCGATTGCCAAAGTAGAAAATTGCTAATCCTCTCTTCCCCAGATGTTCTGATGATCAAGTCAGGATCGTCTATTTCCCCCGTATAAAGATATTTTTCAATGGTCCTTTCGTCTATCTTCTCTGGTTCCAATTTACCCCTTTTTACGTCCC
Source organism: Thermoplasmatales archaeon (assembly GCA_038729485.1). Lineage (GTDB taxonomy): Archaea > Thermoplasmatota > Thermoplasmata > Thermoplasmatales. The sequence continues at coordinate 27,149 of JAVYRX010000006.1, forward strand.
TTGAAATGTTCCTAATTGCATCGAGAATTTCCTCCCTGCCGCCGTAAGCAATTGCGACGTTAAGGAGAAATTTATCGTAGTTTCTTGTGAATTCCTCTGCTTTTCTGGCTGCCTCTCTAACGTTTTCAGGAAGAAGCTCAGTTTTTCCAATTAGCCTGACCCTTATCTTATTTTTTATTACCCTTGGGTCCTTTATTATGTCTTCAAAGCTTTCTGCATATAAATTCATCAGGTAGTGTATTTCAGAAGAATCACGTTTAAAATTTTCCGTTGAAAACGCATAAACAGTAACAATCTTTATTCCGATATCGAAGCACCAGTCAAGAAAATTCTCAAGTTTCTCTTTTCCGAGTTCGTGGCCTTCGTCCGCTGACTTATGCAGAAGCCTGGCAAATCTCCTGTTGCCGTCCATAATCACAGCTATGTGTTTTGGAAGCGGATTCTTCTTTATGTCCAGCAAGAGGTTCTCCTCGTATCTTTCTCTTACGGCCGAAATTATAGAGTTGAAGAGACCTTCCCGCGGCATTGCCCATTAATCACTCAAAGGAATTAATCATTACCCTTTCGAAATTAGATAGTACATCAATGATGCTGACGGTGAATATCCATGAACTACCACTCTTTCCAATGTTTGCCACCCGTTTAAATTGAGGGGTTCTTCACTACCTTCTATGGTAGTCATATGAACTACAGTTCCCTTCTCAAATTTCTTAAGAATGCCTGCGGTTAATTCCAACGGCTGAGTGGGGTTGTTCATGATAATGTGCTTTGCACGCGCGAAACACTCCACAAGAGACGTTGAGTCAGCCAATATCACGTTCAGGTTAGCATAGTTCATCCTGGCATTTTTATGAAGGAGAGCCACGGCATCTGGGTTTATGTCTATGGCAACAACTTTTATTCCTATCCTAGAAAGTGGAATAGATATTGGTCCCACGCCGGCATACATGTCTATCACGAGAGAGTTTTCAGATGACGATGCGATCCTGTCCACAATAATTTTCCTCAAATTGGCGAGGCGTGGCGAAAAGTATACCTTGTTAAGATCCACGTAATATCTGAAACCGTTCTCCCTGTGAATACCTGCTGGGGGTCCAGAGCCGTAAACGAGCTTGAGACTCCTTATTCTCAGTCTTCCCTGAACTCCAAAATCAAGGAATACCGCTCTAGGTTTTTGCTTCTTGACGATCTCTGAAAGTATGGACTCCCATCCGGTCCTTTCCCTTATTACGAAAAAATCAGAAACTCTGTCGAAGCTTCCCACGTGTTTCATACTTTCGTTTTTTCTTTTTTCGAACTCGGCTGTTTCCATTGATTCATTGACTGGGATGAGGACGAAGTCTCCCTCTTTTCTTATTCTGTATCCTGGATATATCTTACCCTCCCTCTTGAGGCGTAGGATCTCAGTTTGTGCGACGTCTTTTTTGACCTTGACACATGGAAGTAGCAATGGGGAAAAATGTATTTATCTAATTTAACTTTAAGATTTAGTGTTCTGTCCAAAATGCGGTTCAATGATGTTTCCCAAAGGTAATAATTGGGTTTGTCGTAAATGCGGGTATACAATACCCATTAAGGATGAGGAGAAAAACGTAATTGTTGAAAAGGCAAAAACCAAAGAGACCATAGTTGTGGACAAGGAAGAAATAAATCTTCCAATAGACAAAACTGTACAATGTCCTAAATGCCACGAATTTGGTGCATACTGGGAGGCCATGCAAACTAGGGCTGCGGATGAGCCAGAGACGAGATTCTACACCTGTATCCACTGCGGTTATAGGTGGAGAGAATATTGAGTTCAGCCGAACCCAATCACGTCTTTCTTCTTTATAGTGGGGACAGGGATTGGGGGCGGGAGCCTGAGATCTCTCGCAACGAGTATTGTTTCCGTAATACAGGTCGAGAATATCGCAGTCTGTATCTCTGAGGCTACGGGATCAGGGAGGGTCCTGTCTTTTCTCCATTTTTGTTCAATACCCAAATCTCCTGAATAGAGCAGAGAACCCTCTATGCTTATCATCCCCAGAGATGAAAATGAGGAGGTGAATTTATACAAAACCCTCAGGTACTCGTTTTCCAGTCTTACATCTACTATGGCTAAATTTTGATCTATCCTAATCTCCTGGGGTTTGGATTCAATAGGCAGAAGTCTTTTCCCCTCTATCGACGTGATCTCTAAATCCCTTATCACATTTCATCAATGCAACTATGGTTAATTGTTTTTCCCAAAGAATCAACAGCGTCATGCAACAGAAGGTTCATAAACAGAACAGCTACTTGTTTTTCCTTGAATTTAGATAAGACAAATAAAAATCGGGCAGTGTCTCGTATTCAAGAGGATCTGTCTCACCCGCCTCTAAAAAGCCTTTCAATCTCAATTTGCACGAATCGCACTTTCCACATGCCAATCTCCCTCCTCTGTAGCAGGACCACGTTAGCTCCAACGGTACCGAGAGTTTTTTCGCTAGTTTTACGATGTCAGCTTTCGTGTATTTTAGCAGGGGAGCTTCAACCTCAATTCTACCCCCTTCCACTGTTTTCTTCGTTGCGAGTTTGAACAGGTTGTTAATAGCTTCGAAGTATTCAGGTCTGCAGTCCGGATAACCGGAGTAGTCTAGGTAGTTCGCTCCTATAAATATCTTGGACGCGTTCATAACTTCGGCGTAGCCGAGTGCGATGGATAATAGTATCGTGTTCCTAGCCGGAACGTATGTTGTCGGAATCTCTTTCCCTATGCTCTCCAGTGGGATCTCAGGTATAGAAATGTCGTCAGTTAAGGAGCTTCCACCAATGTTTCTCAGGTCTATTTTAATTATCCTGTGATCGACACCGTAATGGGATGCCACATTTTTTGCTGACTGCAGCTCCCTGGAGTGCCTCTGACCGTAATCAAACGTCAATGCCGTTACATCGTACCCTCTGGACAAAACGAGGCCAAGAAGCGTTGAGCTGTCCAGTCCCCCGGAAAGGAGGCTCAGTGCCTTAATTTCTCTTCCATGTTGATTTTGCATATTGACCGGGGCCCTCATGAACTTCCATCTCAACCTGGTCCACTCTATCGTCTACTGATGAAACAAAGGATTTAATCAGATAATCACTTAGGCACTCCGCAGTAGTATCCTTCACGGGGATCACTCTGCACTCATCCAAAGGGAAGCTGTACTTCTTGCCCTTCAAAACTACCGTTAAATTGTCATTTTCCTCATTTATGATGATGCCTGGATGGAGCTGCGGTATCAGTACCCTGTGATCCAAGTAATCTGCGGCTTCCTTCAGCTTGGACTTCGCCTTAGAAAAATCCATGAAGTACGAATCGTTTCCCATATTTCCAATGACCTTGACGGAGATTGAATAGTCATGTCCGTGTAATCTTGAGCATTTCCACTCCCCAGGAATGAAATGAGCTGCGGAAAACCTGATATTTGAGTAATTCCCGTCTATGTATATTTCCACGATCCCACATTCATATTCTATGCAAAAATTCTTTCATAGAGAACGCCGGCCCGTTCATGCCTTCGCGCTCTCTATGAATTCAGGTTCAGACGAATCTCCAACCGGGGGTATCAGGAGTACGGCTGCATTCTTTGGAATTCTCCCAAGAAAAGAAGGGAAGGTGGCAAATATGAGATCTTCGTATGCTTCAAGCTTCTCTTTCATTCTTTGACGAAATTCAACGTCCGAGTATTTGCATTCTATCGGTCCAACCGATCCATCCTTCCTTATCATGAGATCTGGTCTCTTCCCTTTGTATTCTACGCCTTCCGTGACGTCATAACCGCGATTCTTGAAAAATAGGTATGCCCTTGTTATCAGATATCTATGGAAAAAAGATTCGTTCCCTTCCTTCCCCTCAGTCCAATTTTCTTAAAATAGTCCTCGTTCATCATCACCTTTCCGTCCACGATGAATGCGAGACCATTCGAAACAAGCTGAGATATATAGGCGGATTCCATCCTATCCGCTTCGATTTTTACCTCGGACTGAGAATCATCGTCGAAGCAGTAAAAGTCTTCGAACAAGCGCAGATCTCTTGATGGAGTGAGGGGTTTCAGAGTCTCAGTGAATGCTGCAGAATCGCTAGGAACGTAACAGACGAAGGAGTGAAAATCCGGGGATTGCATCCATTCATCATTAACATGCAGAGACACCTTATCCTCGTGGGACATCTGAAACATGAAGAAGTTGTGTGCGTTGGTTCTTATTGAGTCGGCAAGCCTGACTGGAAGCGAGTTTAACGACTGAGTGGCCATCACAGACCATAGGGAAAATTTCCTTCCCTCAGAAATTATCCTTGTGAGAATTGAAGGTGAAATCGTCTGAAGCTCGTCTAAAACTACATCAACGTTTCTCATCCTCTTGAGAATTATGTTATTTCACACTTTGTAAAGAAGCATTACGGAAAAGGGCCTCGTAAGGGACGGAAGTGAATGCTCTCCCGAAAGATCAAAGTACATAGTTCCTGAAAGTTTAGAGAGATCAAAGTGATCCCTCTTAGACGCGAATAGGTTTTTAGCGGAAGTTTCCTGACAAGAGGGGCAATATTTTATTGACTGTAGAAGATATGAGATCGTAGCCAAGATTGAAGATTGAGTACAACTGTTGCTTCTCGGCAGGTTCAAGCGAGTTCATCAGTTCTTTCCTTTTGTAATAATCCAAAAGTACGTCAGCGACGTCCTGTATCGTCGGTTCTATCCTATATTTGAGCAAGAGTCTAGGCACTATTGTGAAAATTAGCTCGACTCTAGGTCCCCAGGTTCCGATGGAGAAGGTTTCTTCAGTTGAGAATATGTCTTTAAGAGTGCGAACGACAAAATCCTCATTTATTATCCTTTCAGTTCATTCTGATAGGGTAGAACGGACATCAGATTGAATCTGAGGTATCCGGTTTTACTTCCTGCAATCGGCGAAACTGTTACAATTTTTGAGTCTTTTCCGGAAAATTTCCAAGGTTCGCTATGTGGATCGAGAACTATGACGGTCATACCAAGACTTTCGTACATCCTGATGATTGAGGCCAGCAACCTAGATTTTCCGGTGCCTGTTTTCCCAACGACCAACGTATGCGCCCTCAGGAATTCCTCCGGAATTGCTATCCTCTTCCCATTGAGGGGGAATAAGATCCCGTTTTCATATGGCCAATAATCAATCATTCTTACCACCGTTAATGAACGTCGAAAGTTCGACGTCAGTCAGTATCATAGGGTAGCCTCTCTTGAATGTAATTGATTGTCTCCCGTTGACGGATACATACCTCCTTAATAGGAGGGGGTTGAAAATTTTGACCATATAAATGGAATTTATTCTCTTAAGTCCGAGAATCCTTTTTTTCCATGGGTTAAGGGTACTGTATCTTTCGATCTTTATGAAAACCTATCGCCTATGTTTAAGCCTAGGATAGTTTCGATAAGGAAAGGAAAAGTTGTAAATAACCTGTACTTCGGTTTGTTTGCAAGGAATACGTTCTCCTTCCATTTGTGTTCAGACTGAATTTTTTCTACCTTGTTTCCTAGTGTTTCTGTGATCATCCTAGCCAGATCATTTCCAGTTTCCAGATCGCTGAAGGCTACAGATATGGCCGTTCCCCTGGTGATAATGATTTCAGTTTCCCGCCCTGAAAGCAGGATATTCAAGATGCTTCTTAGATTTGATTCGTTCCTGGCGTAGACCCTCCAGAAGATGGACATCAAGCCCGCCTCCAATGGAAAATGTTATTCCTTTCCGCTGTAGATTGTTCTTTGCAATCGTTTACCATCCCAAAAAAGGTTTCGATTTCTCGAAACGGGTAAAAAAACACATTTCATACGCAACGTATTCTTTCATAATTAACACCCTTGGCTGTTTTCGCACAAATTGTTTAGGGGAAATGAGAGTAGTTTGTAAAAAAACAACAACTCAATAACCGGCAATACGCGCGGTTTTCACATCATTTTCATTGTATTATTTGCGAAAATAAGCCAATTCTATCATTTTTTTGCAATATATAAAATTTTGCATAGAACTGAATACCAGCGTGAAGATCAGTTGAGAAACGGATGAATATGAAAATTACAAAAACTAGAAGGAAAATAAATAAAAATATAAAATAAACTCACTTGTATTTTATCTTGGATGATGCGCTAAAGTGTACCTTGTTCTTTGCTGGTACCTTTATGATCTGCTTTGTCCTGGGATTCTTTGCATTTCTCGCTTTGGTCATTTTCCTAGAAAATATTCCGAACCCGGCGATTCTGACCTTCTGGCCTTTGTTAATGTTAGTCACGATTGCCTTGAAGGTGTCCCTAATTACTGACTCCGCGCTCCTTACAGATACGCCGGAACTTTTCGCAACATCTCTGGCGATCTCGTTTATTCCGACCATGTTATGAATATATTTATTTAATATATAAAGTTAACTCTATTTTTGCGCCTGTGAAGAGCGTGAGGATTCTTTATTATATTCAAAATACCTTATAGAAGATACGGAATTTATTTATTAAGATGGGACGACAAATGACAGATCTCCGCTGTTAATTTTCTTGTGGGTCTCCATAATGCATATTCCGTACACAAGGTTTAATCCTAGTTTTAGGGCGATATCTATAACTTCTTTGCTCTCCGCACCCAGTTGAAGCCATACTGCCTTTGGTGAAAGCTTTACGGACTGTTTTACCACCTCCTTGGACGCCTCGGGATTTCTGAAAACGTCGACTATATCAATCTTGACGCTGCTGGGGATATCAAGAATAGACGGATATGACTTCCTTCCATAAACTTCCCTCACTGTTGGGTTTACTGGAATGACATTGTACCCCTTGTCTATGAGATACTTGCCAACCTTGTTGGAATCTCTGTCCGTATTCGGGGACATTCCAACAACGGCAATATTTTTACTTTCTTCCAGAAGTTTCCTTATGCCATTCGGGTCATTGATTATCATATTGCATAATGGCTAGAGTAGGAATAAATCTTTCTTATCGTTGATAATTTTAACGATAAGATTCCTGATTTCCTGAAGGCGAAACAAAGGAGAAAATGATATCGTTACTACATTGTCTTCAATTGAGGTTTGAAATATGGCGGGTCCTGATGGTTGCTTGAATGCCAGAAGCCCTCCTATTTCTTGATAGGTGTCGTAGAAATTTCCGTCTCTCCGAAGCTTATAATATGAGTTTGAGTCCGGAATCTCTTTCTTTGAAGAGTCTATCCAAATTACCCTTTTCATAAAATCTTCGGTGAATACTGATATTTTATGTATAACCCCCTCGCCCAAAGTAAGAATACCAACAGAATCGGCCTTGAGCTGTTCCAATTTCCGGTTGTTCATACTAGGCCTCCAACTGAGGGAAGCAATCCTCCTTTCTTCAAACCAATCGGGCTTTCCTCCCCGGGCAAAAAATGACCTTGAACAGAAAGGAAGTTTCCTGAAAATTTCCAGCTTATTTACTGGAGCAAGAGATCTGCTTACTTTCTCAACGCACTCCTTGCTCTCACCCTCAACTTCGATTTCCGTGCCAAGAATAAATGCGGAAGACGCATGCATTCCCTTATAGTCTTTCCCTACGAAAAAAACGGAGTCTTCCATTTGGATCGCTTCAACCGGGGCGTACGATGAAACGAAGGAGTCCATCAAATTTTTCGGAAACCCCTGGTAGAACCAGTCAAGGAAGAACTCCTTCACCCTGGCCTTTTCCCCATCCACTAGTAGCTCATATCGTAGCGTGCTCCATTTTGATCCCTCCGGTCTGATTGTTGGATTCAGAATCTCATAACCTGAAGTTTTGAATATCAGGAATGGCAAAGTGCTTTGAACCTTTTCGAGGTCTTCCAATTGCAAGCGTTTGTACATTCACGTATCACATTTCAATTTTCGAATAAAAATTATCTCTTGTGAGACCGTTTTATTTTGCACTGAGATTGCTTATCATGTCCTTCACCGTTTCCTTGAGATTATATTTCGGGTTAAATCCCCACTCGGCAGTAGCTGAAGAAGCGTCGAGTGACTGAGGCCAAGAATCTGCTATTCTTTGTCTAAAATCGGGTGAATAATCAACCTCGAATCTAGGGTAATGGAGTTTCAATTCCGCCTCAAGTTCCGCAGGGGTCAGTGAAAACGAGGTGACATTGAAGTCTGTTCTGTGCTTTAGCTTGGATCCGTCAGCTTCTGCAAGTTTCACCAATGAATCTAATGCGTCCGGCATGTACATCATTGGCAGCTTTGTATTCTTATTTAAAAAGCACTTGTATCTGTTCCCACGGACCGCCTCAATGATCATCTCAATTGAATAGTCTGTTGTCCCTCCACCCGGCGGCGTCTTATAGCTTATGAGGCCCGGGAACCGAAGCCCCCTTGCATCAAGCCCGAACCTATCGTAATAATACTGGCCGATTCTCTCTCCAAAAAGTTTCGTGACGCCGTACATGGTGGTAGGTCGGGTAATTGTTTCTATGGGTACATTTTCTTTTGGGGTGTCGGGCCCGAATACTCCTATTGAGCTAGGGATAACCACCAGTTTTACCTTGTTCTTCACGGCCGATCTGAAAACGTTATACGTTCCATCAACATTGACACGATACGCTAGGTCAGGGTTCTTCTCTCCAGAAGCGGAGAGTATAGCAGCAAGATGGAATATTGTATCAATTTTGTACTTGCTAATAGCCAGATCCAAAGCGTTACTGTCCACAACATCCAGGCTAATGAATTCAGTCTCTCCTTTCCCCTCCCTTATGTCAGATGCAATAATCCTGTCTCCACCAAAAATATTTGAAAGGTAAGGAACAAGCTCACTTCCGATCTGTCCTAAAGCTCCGGTAATCAGGATCTTTTCGAACGTCATGTTACAAGCAGGCCCACTGAAATAAAAAATATTTCGTACAAACACAAGAAATTGAACCTTAATCATACAACAACAGTGGATAAAATATATCACCGCTTATCACATGGCAGTTCATGTCAAGGACAGATTGGGTAAAGGAAGAGATCAGTTCACTGAAGGAATCAGGAAGATATGTTCCCATTCGGACCGTCCAAACTCCCCAGGGCGCGTGGGTGAAGATCGAGGGAAGAAAGCTCTTGAACCTGTGTTCAAATAATTATCTTGGCCTGGCGAATCATCCAGAAGTGAAAAAAGCCATGCACGATGCAATAGACACGTTCGGTGTTGGTGCAGGTGCCGTGAGGAGCATCGCAGGGACAATGGAAATTCACATAAAGCTCGAGGAACGGGTGGCAAAATTCAAACACATGGAAGGCTCGCTGGTATATCAAGGAGGACTTTTAGCCAACCTCGGAACAATTCCAGCCCTTGTAGGGAAGGAAGACCTAGTGTTCAGTGAGGAACTGAACCATGCAAGCATAATTGATGGCGTTAGACTGAGCTCCGCAAAGAGGGTTGTTTTTTCACACCTATCGGCAAGTGACCTTGAGGAAAAACTGAAAGCAGAGAGGGGAAATGGGAAAAGAGCACTTGTAGTAACCGATGGAGTCTTCAGCATGGACGGAGATATTGCACCTTTGAAGGAAGAAACAGAGCTTGCCGAGCGGTACAATGCCATGATGTATGTAGATGATGCACACGGGGAAGGCGTTCTCGGGGATCACGGCAGGGGGATAGTCGATCATTTCAAGCTTGCTGGGAGGGTTGATGTGGAGATGGGCACTTTCTCAAAAGCTGTCGGTGTTATGGGTGGTTTCGTTGCGGGGTCAGCCTCCCTCATTGACTACCTTAAACAGAAAGCGCGGCCATTCCTTTTCAGTTCCGCTCTCAATCCGGGAGAAGTTGCTGCAATAATGAAGAGCTTGGAGATCATGGAGAGGGACGATTCCCTGCTAAAGAAACTGTGGAACAACTCCGATTTCCTGAAAGAGAAACTAAGAACTCTAGGTTTCAACACAGGAACAAGCAAGACGCCAATAACCCCCGTGATAATCGGAGATGAAAAGAACACTGTAGAATTCAGCAAGCAGCTGTACGAAGGTGGAATCTTTGCATCTCCGATAGTATATCCAACGGTTCCAAAAGGAACGGCGAGGATTAGGCTCATGCCATCCGCAGTCCACTCAAGGGAAGACCTCAAGTATGCCGGGGACAAATTCGAGGAGATAGGCAAGAGGATGAATATAATCTGAGGTGTCCTCGATGTATATGGTTGAGTGCGTCCCCAATTACAGTGAGGGGAGAGATAGGGCAAAATTGGAAAGAATAATATCAAAGATCAAGGAATATCCCGTTGAAGTCATAGACGTTGAGATGAATTATGACCATAACAGATCCGTCGTCACAGTCGTAGGCGAGGGCAGCGCCGTTTTGGAAGCAATTTTTTCGTCCATCAAAATGGCTTCTGAAATAATAGATCTTAATGTTCACAGCGGAGAGCACCCTAGGTTCGGTGCCGCGGACGTCGTTCCTTTTGTACCGCTCCTTGGAACTCCAATGGAGTATTGTGTTGATCTGGCGCTGGAACTAGGTAGAAAAGTTGGGAGTGAGCTGAATATACCGGTATTCTTATACGGTCAAGCGGCAAGGGATCCCGAAAGGAAGGAGCTACCTCAGATAAGAAATGAGAAGTTTCAATATGAGCAACTGAAAGAAGCAATACTGAATGATCCAAGGTATGCGCCTGATTTTGGCCCGAAGGAGTTAGGCCCTGCCGGAGCGACTATAATAGGGGCAAGGGAGTTTTTGATAGCTTTCAACGTAGACCTGAGGCCAGAAGACTTGAAACAGGCCAAGGATATAGCAAGGAGGACCAGGGAGAAAGGCGGCTCCCTGAAGAATGTTAGAGCGCTCGGGTTCGATCTCAGAGAGACAAGCGAAGCACAGGTTTCAATGAACCTTGTTAACTACAAGGAAACCCCATTGCCTGAAGTATTTGAGTTCGTTAAAGGTGAAGCTGAGTCGAGGGGCCTACAGGTAAGCAGGTCAGAGCTAGTTGGAATGGTGCCGTTGGGCGCGTTGGAAGAAATATATCGTTTTTACTTAAGGAACAGGAATTTCACGATCGATCAGGTCATAGAGAAGAAACTTCTCGACATTTATCGTAAGGAAAGCATAGTTTCCTATCTAACTGATTTGGCCAGTGACAAACCGGCCCCAGGAGGAGGTTCCGCAAGCTCAATGGTGGGGGCTATGGGGGCTGCGCTAATTTCGATGGTTGCAGGATTAACTATAGGCAAGAAGGGGTACGAACAAAGCGCAGAGGAAATGAAAAGAGCACGTGAGAGGGCAGAAAACACCTTGTGGAAGCTCTACCAACAGGCCGACGCAGATACAAAATCGTACAACGATCTCTCTGCGGCTCTTCAGATGCCTAGGGGAAGCGATGCAGAAAAGGTGGCAAGATCAAGAGCAATACAGGAAAGACTGAAGACTGCAACGCAGGTCCCATACGAGACGGGGCGATTGGCCGCCTCGCTTTTTGATCTCATACCTACAATGATCGAGAAGGCAAACAGGAATGCATTGTCGGACATATACTGTGCTGGCCTGTTTCTTTATTCGAGCGTTCTGGGTTCAATGCAGAACGTCAAAATAAACATCTCGCTAATAAAGGATCAGGCGGTTGTAGAAGATTACAGAAGGAAAATGGATGATCTGATCGCCCAGTCAGAACGCATGATGGAAGAATTAATAAAAAATATGTGGAAATGATAACGGAGGGTGATATGATGAAAACAGTTACTGAATTAGCAAGAGACCTAGGTATAAACGAGGACGAACTAGATTCATACGGAAAATACATGGGTAAAGTCGATCCCAAGGTGCTGAACAGATTGGCATCGAAAAAGAACGGCAAGCTTATCCTCGTAACTGCAATAAGCCCTACCTCTGCGGGAGAAGGGAAGACCACAACTACAGTAGGTCTTTCCCAAGGTCTCAAGGTGCTTGGGAAAAAGGTGATGCTTACGGTGAGGGAGCCGTCGCTTGGTCCCAATTTCGGGATAAAGGGCGGAGGTACCGGAGGAGGAAAATGTCAGCTTCTTCCGTCAGACGAGATCAATTTGAACTTCACGGGTGATTTTCCTGCAATTTCTGCAGCACACAACCTTCTTTCTGCGATCATAAATAATCACGTCTTTCAGGGGAATGAATTAAATATTGACGTAAGAAAATTGGCTTGGCACCGGACTATAGATATGAACGACAGAAGCCTGAGAAAGATAATAGTGGGCTTAGGAGATCAAGGCGGAGCATTGGCTGAAGATAGTTTCCTTATTACTCCAGCATCTGAAATAATGGCCATCATGGGCTTTGCTGAAAATTATTCAATGTTGAAGCAAATGCTTTCCAGAATAACAGTTGGCTATTCCTATGACGGCAAGAGAATAACGGCCGGGGACCTAAACGCAGAGGGTGCGATGGCGGCTCTTCTGAAGAATGCTATCAAGCCGAACCTCGTGCAGACTACAGAGGGAGTGCCTGCGTTCGTGCACATTGGCCCCTTTGGAAATATTGCGCATGGACACAATAGCATTATAGCTGACAAGATAGCCTTGAAATTAGCAGATTATGTTGTGACGGAAGCAGGTTTCGGTTCCGACCTTGGGGCCCAGAAGTTTATAGACATAGTTATGAGGCGCGCAGGCTTTGATCTGAATCTGGTGGTAATAGTTGTATCCGTGAAGGCCATAAAACATCACGGAGGTTTGAAGGCTGGAGAAACTGGTGGTATTGAAAATCTTGAAAAGGGAGTGGAAAATTTATACTACCACATATGGAACATAGAAAGGTACGGAATACCAATCGTGATATCACTTAACAGGTTCAAAGATGATACAGATCAGGAAATAAATTTTCTTAAAAAGAAGGCGAAGGAAAAGGGTTACGATATGGTCGTGAATGATGGATATTCAAACGGAGGGGAAGGTGCGTTAGAACTTGCCAAGAAGGTTATTGAAACGCTGGACAAGACCCCAGTCAAGAAACCGGCATTCACATACGAAATAAAAGACCCGGTAAGGACAAAAATTGAGAATATAGCTACGAAAGTTTATGGCGCATCGAAAATAGAATATTCAAAGAAAGCTTTAAGGGCATTAAAAAGAATTAAGGATGAGGATCTTGACAATATGGACGTTTGCATGGCTAAGACACAATATTCAATAACTGACGATCAGACGAAACTTGGCTGGCCAAAGAATTTCACTATAACAATAGAAGATATAATGATCTCTTCTGGGGTTGGTTTTGCCGTTCCGCTTCTAGGGGAAATAATGACCATGCCGGGCCTTCCAAGGCATCCGATATCGGAGGAAGTAGACATAGATGACGATGGGAACATCACCGGCCTCTTATAAGATCTCTATTGATGACATCGAGGACGCCTATTACAGGTCTAAAGGGGTCGTGAAGAATACTCCTCTTGAGAGATCCAACTCAGTCAGCGAACTTAGCGGTGCTGAGGTGTACTTAAAACTGGAGAATCTTCAGAAGGGTGGCTCGTTCAAGATACGGGGGGCGTATAACCTTCTCAGCAGGGAAGGAAAAGATGTCATAGCCGCCAGTGCTGGGAATCATTCGCAGGGTGTGGCCCTTGCGGCGAACCTTCTTGGACTGAAAGCAACTGTAGTAATGCCCCAATTTGCCTCACCGGTAAAGATCATAGCAACTCAGAAATATGGGGCAGATGTTCTGTTGTACGGAAATAGTTTTGACGAGGCAACTGAGAAGGCGAAAGAGCTGTCAAGGGAGCAGGGTAAGGTCTTTGCTCATGCGTTCGACAACAAATATGTCATCGCAGGTCAGGGGACCATCGGAATCGAGATATACGATGTTACAAGAGATTTTGATTTCATCATCATTCCAATAGGGGGAGGAGGGCTGATTTCAGGTATTGCAACATATCTCCGCGGAATGGGGTTCAGAGGAAAAATAATCGGGGTAGAAGCGGAGGCTGCTGCATCTATGAAAAGATCCATAGAGGTGGGAAAACTAACTAAGATTGAGTCGGTAAAAACAATAGCAGATGGCATTGCAATAAAATCCCCATCAGACACAACATTCAATATAACCAAGCAGCTGGTAGACCAAGTTGTGACAGTTAGCGACGAGGAGATCTCCTCAGCCATGTTCACGCTGCTGGAAAGGGGCAAGATAGTCGCAGAGCCCGCAGGCGCTGCATCTGTTGCTGCACTTATAAGCGGAAAGCTGAACGTTAAGGGAAAGAAAGGAATTGCTTTGATTTCAGGAGGAAACGCAGACCTAGCTCTCCTATCCCAGATCATAGAAAGAAATTTACTAATGTCGGGGAGGATCTTCACGATAACCTTCATAGTAGACAATATCCCTTCAGAGATGCGCAAGGCAGTGGAACTTTTCTCAGAAATGAAGCTCAACATAGAAGAGCTAAAGACTGAACTATATGATTACGAACTGGAGGTCGGAAAACAGAAGGTTGTGGCGAAGTTGAAAGTTTACGGCAACGAGGACCTCACGAGAATAAGAGAAAAGTTCAAAGAATTTGGGTTCAGGATAGTGGAAGTGAAAGGGGCGCAAATTTAATTTTCCCCGGAATTAACAAGGGAACTCATTATCATACCCTTTGACCCTTCCGGGGATATGGGGTTTTTTCTGGCCTTGGATTCACGGTGAGGCGACACGCCACTCTCACCAAGGGGCCCAAAAATCCCTATAGTTCCCAGTCGTCCAGCCTCCTTCATTAATTCGAGAGTTATTCCATATGGGAACAAAAAAATATTAAAAATTAATGCTTAACTTTTTCGTATCTAGATATTATTTTTGTTTTTATGCCGCCCCTTACTTTAAATTCACCTATGACGACCAGAAATATCGGAGAAGCGCTCTTTACCAGATCGTTGAGTATCTTGTTTACTGCATTCTCCTGAAAAATACCTACGTTTCTATATCTATAAAGGTAGAGCTTGAGGGATTTCAGCTCTATGATCTTCCTGTCCGGGACATAATGCACGGTGATTTTACCGAAATCTGGCATACCCGTTTTCGGACAAACTGATGTGAACTCGTCAGTCTCTATAGTTATCACGGTCCTGCTTCCGCGATAAGGGAAAGCAACGGATTCGACTTTTCCAAGATTCAGTTTATCTATATCGTCTTGAAGATGCTCGTATTCACTCACATTTTAGTATGGAAATCACGTAAATCAATATTCCCGAATAAAAAGTAAACCTTTTTTAAAATATAGCAATGATGAAAACAATGAAGTCCACGGTTCTCTTGGTCGCAGTGATCATAATCATTGCAGCGCTTTCCTTTTTCATATATTACCAGTATCAGAATGCGAAGGAGGCACCTCAGGGATCCCACGTATACATAGGCGCAATTTATGACGGTCAGGTGAAGTACGGTAGTTATGTCTCTGCTACAATCTCCTTCGGAGGGGGTAAAAGTCTCGAGGGCAAGGTGTATTATGTCATTCTTTCAGTGTGGGATAACAACAAAAGTTATGATCAGGTCGGGATATCGTCACTGAATGGCAGCTTATTTTCAACGTATTCATACACTTACGTTGCAAGGAATGGGACTATAGAATACAGATATGACCCGCATTGGTTCCCCATAGGTCCCGGAACGCACCTAGTATCGATGCAAATAAGAAGTGGAAATGTGACATTCACGGTTGATGGAAGATCATTCATCGCATTCACTGGAGGGAATTACTTCATTATTTCCCGTAATGAAGTCATAGGCAACGTCTCATATTCTGATTTCACTGTGTACGAGGAGATATACAAGTTCAACGGGGTGTTACCGTATGTCGCTTACAACTTTACCGGCATAAGTTATTCTACTCAAAACAGCACCTACGGCGTGACTTCATGGGCTTATTTTCTCCATAATGTTTCTGAGGATTACGCCTCAACCGTTTTCTTTCTCGGAAATACGGTCAACATATATAATAGGAAGCCGTTGTCTCTCCAGCTTCAGATTCAGAATTCCGAGTCTACAGCAGAAGTTAGGATCTCTGACCTTAACTTTACAGTTCTAGGAAATACAAAATATTACGTTTATCTGCTACCCGGGAATTACGACGTCACGGTCTCATATTTGGGAAACGTTAAAAATTACGCTGTCAACTTGACGAAGAACTACACATTGACAATACAGCTTTGACTGAAAATTTGCGGGGTGAAGGCATCGTAGATATTGATTAATAAAATTGAGTTTGATCGCATAAGAAAACTTTTTTCAAAGGCTAAAATTATGTAGAGCGGAACATGACAACAAATTGCATTTTCAAATTAAGATCAAGTGGAACCACTAAACTATTTATATCGACGTCCATTACTGAAAGACCAATGACCGAAAGGTGAAGGAGGTTAAAAATGGCAGATAATACGTATGTTAGATTCCAGACGCCTGATGACGTGAGAACAAAGACGCTACAGTTGGTTGAGGTTTCGTCCGAGACCGGAAAGGTTAAGAAAGGAACAAATGAGGTTACCAAGGTGGTCGAGCGCGGGGAAGCCAAACTTGTTGTTATTGCAGAGGACATAGAACCACCAGAGGTAGTTCTTCACGTTCCTCTCCTTTGTGAGGAGAAAGGCATTCCGTACTTCTACGTTCAAAAGAAAGAGGAACTTGGCCAGAAGGTAAAGCTCAAAAGTTCTGCGACAGTAGCGATCCTAGACCCGGGAAACGGAAAACAATTGCTGACTGAACTTTCCGACAAGTTCAAAGAAATAAAAAAATAAAGTGATACAAAATGCCAGAAAATGATGCCATTCCGTGTGAGGTTGTCGAAGTTGTGGGAAGGACAGGGATGGCCGGAGAGGCGACTCAGGTGAAAATAAAGGTGCTGGCTGGTGAGGATCAGGGGAGGGTACTTACCAGGAACGTTATGGGGCCGGTAAGGGTCGGGGACATCCTGATGCTGAAGGAGACAGCTCGCGAGGCTAGGAAACTTTCAGTGAGGTGAACATCTAATGGAAACAAGGTACTGTTCCTTCTGCGGAAAGAGGATAGAATTCGGAACAGGAAAGATGTTTGTTAAGAAGGACGGTTCTATCCTGTACTTCGATTCTTCTAAATGTGAAAAGAACTATTTGAAGCTTGGAAGAGAACCTAGAAACGTCCGGTGGACAAAGGAAGGAAGGGAAGAAAAACTTCAGAGGTCAAAGTCCGTGAAAGAAACTGGCCCAGACAAAGAAGGTAAGGCCGGATTTCCGGCAACCCAGGAAACGACCCAGGTGAAAAACACAACTGAGCCTCAGGCATAGACGGCTGGGAATTCTATGAAAACACTTATATTGATTAAGCCCGACGGGATTGTCCGTAGCAAGATCGGAGATATCATTTCAAGATTCGAGAACAAGGGACTTAAGATCGTTGCAATGAAGATGATCAAAGTAAGCCGGGAAATGGCTGAAAAACACTATTCAGTTCACAGAGGGAAGCCTTTTTATGAGTCCCTTTTGAACTATATCACCTCCGGCCCCGTAATAGCGATTGTTTTGGAAGGGAAAGACGTTATAGAGATAGCTAGAAAGCTTGTAGGTGCAACAAGCGGTGCCAAAGCGGAACCTGGTACCATTAGAGGGGATTTTGCCTTGAGCATAGATTTCAATCTAATACACGCTAGCGATTCAGAGGAGTCAGCAGCTTACGAAATTCCCATTTTTTTCAGAGAAGATGAAATTTTAAACTACGATAGGGCAGATAGGGATTGGCTGTGACGGGGTATGTGGATAAGGCAACCCATAGTAGGTGTTCTCGGTCATGTAGACCATGGAAAAACTTCGCTTCTGGATTACATAAGGGGAAGCATGGTTGCCTTGAGAGAGGCTGGAGGCATAACCCAACATATAGGTGCTACAGAGGTTCCAATTGAAGAAATTGTTAGAATTTGCAAGGACATCATAGGAAAAAGGGAATTTAAGATACCAGGTCTTCTTTTTATAGATACGCCTGGGCATGAATCTTTTTCTAGCCTGAGAATAAGAGGAGGTTCCATAGCAGACATAGCAGTCCTGGTGATAGATATAAGAGAGGGAATAATGCCTCAGACAAGGGAATCCCTTGAAGTCCTTAAACACTTTAAAACGCCGTTCGTCGTGGCCGCAAACAAGGTTGATCTGCTTGAGGGGTTTTCTGGGATGAGGGGTCCGTTTTTGCTGGCTGCGGGAAAGATGGACTCCAGAAGAATGGAAGAACTTGACGAAAGGATATTTCAGCTCTCATCCCAACTATACAGGGAAGGGTTCAGCGCTGACAGATACGACAGGATAAGTGACTTTACGAGGAATGTGGCTATAGTGCCAATCTCTGCCAAAACAGGTTTCGGAGTACCTGATCTTATGATGGTGCTTTCCGGGCTAGCCCAAACATTTCTTAGCACTCAACTACGAAACGAAGACGAAACTGCGGAGGGGACGATACTGGAAATCAGAGAAGAAAAGGGCATGGGGGAGGTTGCAGATGCCATCCTGTACAATGGCATAATAAAGAGGGGGCAAACAGTGCTCACCGGGACAGTAGACGGGATAAAAGCACTCAGGATAAAAGGCATATTTAAACCAAAACCTCTGGATGAAATAAGAGATCCGAGGGACCGTTTCCAGCCTGTTAACCTGGTTAAAGCTGCTTCTGGAATAAGGATACTTTTTCAGGGAGGTGGCGGCGTAATACCGGGTAGTCCTTTCAAGGAGGCCACCGGCGACCTTATAGACCTTAAGAGGTCCATTGAAGACGCAATCAAAAGCTCATTCAAACCGGTTCAGGAAGGCATAGTGGCTAAGGCAGATACAGTGGGGAGTCTTGAGGCACTTGTTTATGAATTGGGCAGGCTAGGCATCCCCATTAAAAAGGCCGAGGTAGGTCCAGTATCAAAGAGGGACATAACGGAGGCAGAAACGAATTCTAAGTCAGAAGATAAAATAGTTGTTGCGTTCAACGTACCTGTGGAAGTTTCTGAAGTAGAAAATGCTAATATAGTGCAAGATAAAATTATATACTCATTGAAGGACAAAGTCGAAAAGCTTAGAGAAGAAATAAAAAAATCGGAAATAGAGGAGAAGAGAAAGGAGATAACTTTTCCGTGCAAAGTCCTTGTGCTTCCAGGAAACGTTTTCAGGGCCTCAAGGCCGGCGATATTTGGAATTAGGGTGCTTGCGGGGAAGATTCGGGTTAAAACAGATATGATGAAGGTAGATGGAACCCCCATCGGCGCCGTTAAAAGCATGAGGACGGGTGAAACCTCTCTTCAAGAGTCTAAGCAGGGTGACGAGGTGGCTATTGCCATGGACTCCGTTACAGTTGGGAGACAGATAAAGGAAGGAGACATACTTTATAGTGACATAAGGGAGAGGGAGTTTAAGGAACTGAAAGAACAGGAGCTCAATCCCGACGAACAGATGGTGTTGAACGAGATAAGAGACATAAAAAGAAAGGGAAACCAGTTTTGGGGAGTCTGAAATAAAACCGACAGGGTTTTTATTTGTGAAAGAATACGGAACTCCCATGGAAATAAACTCTCTTGAAATGTGCTCGTCTTGTGGAATAGGGCTGGAGGATAACGGAGCAACATCATTTAAGTGCCCATCCTGTGGTCAGGTCATAATAAGCAGATGTGCAAATTGCAGGGACCTATCTGTGCAGTATGAGTGCGAAAAATGCGGTTTCAGGGGGCCTTAAATTGGGTAAGGTAGCCGTTTCATTCAAAATCATGCCCGCAGACGAGACTATGAATTTAGAGAATATAGAGGAGAAGCTTAAAAAGGAACTCTCCAGAGACTTCTCTCTTGGCAAATCAACCATAGAAGAATTCGCATTCGGTATTAAGGCTCTCAGGTTGATAGTGATAATGAACGACGAGGGAGGACTCATAGACAGGGTGGAAGAAAAAATACGCAAGCACCCTGAAATTGGAGAGGTTGACGTAGAAGAAGTCTCATTAATAAGTTAGATAAGATCTAGATCTAAATCCCGAGTGCCCTGAGTCGCTTTATCCTTTCCTCAGTGGGAGGATGCGTGGAAAATAGACTTTTTATTCTCTGACTTCCACCAGGGTTTACTATGAACAGGCTAGCCGTTGCAGGATTAGCATTTTTCATGGGTCTCTGATTGTTCCATTGCTCAAGTTTCATTAATGCGCTGATCAATCCTTCGGAGGAATTGTTAACTTTAGCTCCGTGTTCATCTGCATACAACTCTCTCTGCCTCGAAATGGCTAACTGAAGGAGTGTCGCACCTATGGCAGCTATTAATAAAAGCACCATTATAATCAAGTCCTGACCGCTTCTTCTCCCTCCAAAGAGTGCATCGAATCCAAAGATCCTCGAACCTATCATCAGTGCAGATGCTATTGTTGCCGCGATAGTGACTACCAATATGTCATTGTGCTTGATGTGTCCAAGCTCATGCCCGATCACCCCCCTCAGCTCTCTTTCGTTCAAAATGTTAAGTATCGTTCCTGTAAAAACGATATACGCTTTCTTTTTGCTTCTTCCAGTGGCAAACGCATTCGGAACCGGGATATCAGCGATCGCAATCTTTGGCATAGGTAGGCCGGCGTTTTGAGAAATATCTCTAACCATCGAGAAAAGTTTTGGATTTTGTTCTTCGGATATTTCTTTGGCTCGGTAGCTCCATAGTACAAACCTATATGAAAAGAAGTAAGTAATTACGTTCATCAGGGCTGCAAATGTCAAGAATATCAGAAGCCAGAGAAGCCCATTACCAACCAGTGCACCGATTATTATGCCCACTACCCCAAAGATAAGGAAAAGGAATAGGAATGATACAGCTAATCTTATCCTACTCATCACTCCGGAATAGGCAATAGAAATTTAACAGTTCTCTATGTAGAAAAATGGTGTATATAATAATATTAAAATATAATGTTGGGAACTTGAAAAAATCATAACAACTGTTTAATAGTAATTATAATTACCAGTGCATCTCACTTAGGAGGTCTAGGCACAATGCTTAAAAAAATCGGAAAAACAACTGCCCTGGTTGCCATTGCGCTTCTGCTTATGGCAGGAGTGCTGGGAGCCTCTTTCGGACAAGTGGAAGGGGCTCAAAAGGTATCGTTCAGCTTTAGCGTTATAGGTACGGGTTCCAATGGAACCGTGTTTGCTAAGGGGGTAAGCGTAAACCTGCTCAGTGGCACCGGGGCTGTTATTGCTAACGGCACTTCCACACCTATAGTTACATTTAATGTATATCCGGGGACCTATATAGTTTACATTCCATCTCAGTATGTAGCAGTTTCAGGACTGGTATACAGCGTCTACGAGGCCCAGGTATCGGTGAATTCTAACGGTACTGCCTCGAGTGCTGGGCAGCCTTTTAAAGACGCATATGTAAATTACTCTTTGGCAAATCGCCCTGTGTACGTGATTGTAAAGGGTGCAAGTGTGGTTAATTCAGTATATGTGACTCTCCCCAACGGGTTGAGTCTTACCGCTACAAAGGTTAATACATCAAATCCAAGCTCCGGTTACTCACTCAAGACCGTTGCAGGCAAGCAAGTACTCAATGTACAATACTACTTTGGAACGACGGTAATATTTTCAGCTCAGATTAATGCTACTTCTACCGTCAATAACACGGTAGTGGCAAATGTAACTTCATCTCAAAACGTTCTTGGTACAGTTACCTCAAGTTCAGGGGGGTACATAAGCAGCGTTGGCGTTTCAATCTATGAGAACGGCGAACTTCTCTCCATGGATAACTTTGTAAATGGTTATTATTCTCTCTCTCTGTCCCCTGGTGTTTATGATCTGGTTTTCTCCTCTCCGGGTTTCATTCCAACCCAAGTCAGTGTAACAGTTGTTTCAGGTTCAAGGTCTATTTTTGAGCCGGTAGTACTTACTCCAATAACCATAAAGGATTTGGAAACGGTCACTTTCGGTTCGGGGTTTAAGACGATAATTATGCAAGGGCAAATAGCCCTAGCTAACTCTACCACGCTTTCTTTTCTTCCGTACGCCAATGCAGGTTCATTGTACAATCAGCTAGAGCTCAATGGTCTTACAGAGGGAGATCTCTGGTCTATATTGAACGGAACCGTACCAACCAGCACGGCAAATACTGTGCTTTATAACAATTATTCCTACAATTTGACCGGGTCAGTTACAACATCCTTGATGAAAGGCTCCGGAGGGATACTGTTCCAGTTCAACTTTACTTCCTCATACTCTCAGCCCTTGGTCACAGCAACAAGCAACAGTACCGTTCAGGTTTACATTCAAAGGAGCAATTCAACCTCGCCCGTACAGTATGTTGTAGAAGTAAACATACCCCAGCAGTATCAGAGGGCCAACATAATAAACACCAATGTTGCCAGCGTTTCCGGGTTCTCAAACTCTATAAAAATATCAAACGCAACTACTTCAGGGTTTATAACTGTAAAACTGGCATTAAAACAGAAGCCTCTTCTGAATCTTTCTGGACTATCGGCCTCCTGGAGTGGCTGGTTTGAATCAACAGTTATCTCCTCTTCTCAAGGAAACTATACATTGTTAGTTCCAGTAGGGAAGGAAGTAACGCTTAATGCGAGTATGGTACCGTACGACACTGTCCTAGGGACAGACAATTATATACAGATGAATTTTACCTGGAACATTGGAAGTAGCGTCGTCATGAAAGGATACACGATTGAATACAACTTTTCAAACGTTTCCTATCCGGTAATGCTTTCCGTCAGAAGCTCAGCCGGGGTAACAAACTCGACAAACCTGACGATAATCGGGGACTCTTTGAACCCCCAGTTGAATCTGAATGTAATACAGAATGGGAATGTGCTCAAGAACGTCACTGCTTCTAGTAGCACGTACATTGTCCTTTGGGTAAATCAGACCACGAATGTTTATTTCAATGCAATCAAGTCTAAAGACCTCCTTCCGTCAGGCAAGTCAACAAACCTCCCACTTTCGTTTTCGTGGAATATTACAGGTACGAAACTCACAGGGTCAAACGTTTCCTACTCCTTTACAACCCCTACATTTAACAAGACGGACAATGCAACTTTAGCGATTGAAAATGGGGTGGGGAATAGCTTCATAACTTATTTCACAATACACGTTAATGACACAACACCTCCAATTGCAACATTCCAGATACAGAATGCTCAGGGCGTTTCAATATCTACAGTCAAGGAATATCAGAACGTTACGCTAAATGCTTCAAAATCATATTCCCCTGATGGCGGGTTCATAAAATCATACAATTGGACAATATCTTATTCTAACGGAACCGTAGCAAAACAGAACGTTGAATATAAAATATATTACCAGTCTTCAAATAATTCCACAGTACGTCTAGCCTTCATTCAATACGGTACATTCAGCGTGAAACTCAAGGTAATAGATCAGTCTAACAACACAGCAACCTACTCTCTTAGCCTTGTTGTCAACGCAGTAAGCCCAGAGATAGAAATAACTAAAGTAACGTACCCGAAAACCTACACTGAAGGAAGTCCTTCAACAATCAACGTTACTCTCAAGAATGTAGGGCTGGAAAACGCAACGACTTTCTATCTTGTCGTCAAGATAAACGGTGCGGTAGTTAATAATCAAACCTTCACAAATCTTCCTTCAAACGAATCCGTAAACAAGACAATAACAGTAGTACCCCCATCATCCGGTACCTATTCTATGGTGATTTCCGTCTACGCTGTAGGCCAGCCTACATTCTTTAATACGAATACTTCAGTGACGAAGGCAGTCTCTATAGCCCAGGCGCCTTGGAAGCTTCCAGCATTGGTGGGCGGAATAGTTGTTGCAATCGGCATACTGGCGTTTATATATTACGATGTCACGGTAAGGAGAAAGAGACCAAAGGAGCCAAAGCAGCCACCAAAAAAACAACTAAAGGTATAATCTTTTTATTTTTTATATTTTATCTGATGGCTTTATCCCAAGGATGTAGAATGTTTCTTCCATGACTTTTGTAAATGCCTTCACGATTTCAATTCTTCTTCCCTCTTCCTTTCCGCTATCAATAACTTCACAGTCCCTGTAAAATTGGTTAAACGTGCTTGCGAGCTCAAAAGCATATTTAGCAATTCTGTCAGGTCTCATGTGGGAAACAGCATATTCGACGACCTCCGGATACAGCGCAATCATGCGTAATAGCGGATGTTCCTGTTCTTTGAAGGGATAGACGATATCTCTCTCTTCTTTTACTTTCGAAAGTATTGATTTTCCCCTCGCGTAACTGTACATCACAAACGGCGCTGCATCACCCTCAAAATTTAGAGCCTCTGACCAATCGAACGTAACAGGCTTCTCAAGAGAGTATTTTATTATGTTGTATCTAACTGCAGCGGTGCCTATTTTAGTAGAAATTTCTTGAAGTTCTTCTTCGCTCAAATCTCTTCGTCGGGATATTATCTCTTCTCTCGCCCTCCCTTTCGCCTCTTCTATAAAATCTCTGACGTAAACGACGTTCCCTCGCCTCGTACTCATCTTCCCTTCCTTTGTGGATATGAAGGAGTAGAAAACTGGCTGTATCCCCTTTATCCCCAGCAAACCGAGAACGAATTCTAACTTTTTATAGTGTTCCCGATGATCCTCGCCGAGTACGTCTATGGATCTATTGAACCTGGATGATTTCAGGATGTGATGTGCAACATCCCTGGTGAAGTAAACAGAGGTGCCGTTTGACCTAACGAGATATATCTTTCCGTCTCCAGAATCAATGTACTTGGCGCCATTTTCGTCTTTCAGGAAATCTCTAAGTCTTTCTAAAAGAGATCTTACAGAGCCGTCAAGAATGAAGTCACTTTCCCATATGAATATGTCAAAATCTATAGAGAGCTCCGATAAGTCTGATAGCACGTCCTTCAGGAAAGTGTTGAGTTTTTGCCTGGATTCCTTTATGAACTTTTCATCCCCCGATTCCGCCCTCAGCATCAACTTCTCCACCTGATCTTTGTACAAATCGAAATTGTCGAATATTTTTCTGTAAGCTTCAGTGTATTTCAAATCCTTGAAAAGGTCAGTAGAAAGTAGGAGTGCTTCAACTTGGGTGCCAATGTCATTAACGTAATACTCAGTCTTAACGTCAAATCCATACTTCCTTAAGAGTCTTGAAATCGTGTCCCCTATTATAGAATTCCTGACTCTTCCTATGTGCAGGGGGCCAGTTGGATTGGCACTAGTATGTTCAACGAGAACGCTCTCGTCTTTCTTTTCAAACGTGAAGAGCTCCCCGCTTTTTACGCTTTCGATTGTTTCAAGAGAGAATTTGTTATCGTTGTAAACCACATTAACAAATTTTCCAACCGTTTTAAAGGTCATCATATCATCGGTCAGAGACTCAATTTCTCTGTCGTTTATTGTTACATTGCTCTTTTGGAAGTCAAATGTAATGTCTCCGAAGCTCCTCTGGGCCCTATACGACCTATATGAAATCGGTAGACCGTGGCTTGATAAATAGGAATCTATCCTCTTTTTAGCGGTCTCGTCAAACTTAAGGTATGGTTTCATTTCCAAGTTTATGTTTCCTGGGTATTAAAAAGCATCTAGGTTGGTCTGTTGCTCCTTCCTGACTATCTTCATCCCTAACATTCTCTCAAATTCAATCGCATTGATGGCAGCCTTGGCCTGTGCGTGATTATTGAAGTATATAAATATATCACCTTCCATGTTTCTTACTCTCTCAGCCCATGGAGTTAGTTCATCCTCGCTGTAAAGGTAATCGTATTTGTTAAGCCTACCGTTTAGCTCCCCCTTTCCGAACCACAGATCCGCGTTCCTTCCGTGGAATCTTACGTAAGAAAACGGGGCTGTCTGGTGATAAAAATATGGAAGTCCTGGTGAATCTACTGAAACAAGCGCGACCGCGGCCTCTTTCAGGATCCTTAAAAGCTCAGAAAATATATCTTCCCTCAAGAAATTTTTATTTCTGATTTCAAGTGAGAGTCTATAGTCTGAGTGAATTGACGACATCAGATTCCAAAGTTTGCCTAGGAGATCATTATCCTTGGCAGGATCAAGGAAAGGTGAGAGTTGAAGCAACCCGGATCCCATTCTGTTTGCGTCTTGCAAAGGTTTTATTACCTTCTTGACGAAATCCTGTGCAATCTCTATGGAGCGCTCCGTTATTCCTTTTTCGTCATGAGTCACTTCCCTCGGAAATTTTACTGAAAAAAGAAAATCGTCCTTGTCCTTCATCTTGTTAATCCAGGAGTTCACTGTCTTCTCTCCCGGAAAGGAATAATATGTAGAATCTATCTCAACAGAATTGAAGAAATGATAATAATACAAAAGGAACTTGGGCTCTTCCAATCCCCTGGGGTAGAACCTCTCGAGCCAATCTTCGTACTGGAAGCCAGAGCATCCCAAATACAACATCTTGGTTGAACATGTGCAATTCGGATAAAGATTTTTCATGGTTAGAAAAGATATTATCTATGCTTACCGTAATCAAGTGATAATGGAAATAGATGTTGGAACCATGGAGCAAGAGTTGGCATTCAAGGTCAAAATGCACGCATATCTATATTTGGATGCATTAATAATCCTAAAGAGAGGCAAAGGCGAAAGAGGCCGATTGGAGGATTACATGGAAAAAAGAATAAAGGCGATAGAGGGCCTCCTGAATGTAAGGAGACCATTTGTGATTAAGGAAAGGGATGATATAATCCTCGAGGTGAAATGATGAATTTTATATCAGTCTCTGACGTGATGTCTAGAAATCCAATTTCTGTGTCTTCGTCTATGAGCGTAAAGAATGCGGCAGAAATAATGAGTGATAGGAAAGTGAGCTCTCTCTTAATCAGAGAAGATGATAAATACGTGGGCATAGTGACAGAAAGAGACATAGTCACCAAGGTTGCAGCACGCGGCATTAACGCATCGGATGTTTCAGTCAAGGAAATAATGTCATCACCGCTTGTCTATATTGACGAGGACAGCCCACTTGAAATAGCTGCTGAGATAATGTGGAAGAAAAAAATTCGAAGGCTTCCAGTACGGAGGGAAGAAAAAGTAGTGGGAATACTGACGGAAAACGACATAGTAAGGATTAGTCCCGGCCTTATAGAAATAACAAGAGGGATAATGGGGGAACGAGACCAGGGCATTGTGAAGGGGATCCATGGTATCTGTGACTCATGTCACGAATTTTCTGAAAATCTGATATACAGGGCCGGAAATTACTACTGTGAGAGGTGTTACGCGGCAGGTAATTTTGTATAAACATATATTACAATGAAATAATGAAGTAGAGATGTCCAGAGATAAGGAACTAGCGCTTTCCACAGGAAAAATTGAACTGCCCGTTTTCCTGCCCGTAGCTACAAGAGGCTTCGTCAAAGCTGTACCGATGCACAAAGTGAACGAGATGAATATAAAAGCGCTAATTTCAAATTCCGTGCATCTTGCTATATCTCCCGGAATAGACGTGCTTGAGAAAGTAGGTGGGCTGAATAATTACACGGCGTTTGCCGGGAGTTATTTCACCGATTCGGGTGGCTTTCAAATAATAAAGAAAGATCTAGTTAAGGTTGACGACAGTGGTCTCATGTTTCATGATAAGAAGTCTGGTCAGAAGATCCTCGTAACCCCAAAACTTAGTTCCGAGATACAGGCCACTATAAGGTCTAGCGTTGCCATGATGCTTGACGATTGTCCATCCTATGGAGATGACAACAAGAGGGTGATGATCTCTGTCAGAAGGACCTACGAATGGGGGGAAATTTTTTCTGAAGACAGAATTCCAGGGCAGAAAAAGTTTGGCATTGTACAAGGTGGTTTTGACGCCGATCTAAGAAGGGAAAGTGCAAAGCTAATGACTAGCTTGAATTTCGACGGGTACGCGATAGGTGGCCTGAAGATAGGGGAGCCAAAGGAGCTGACGGACAAGATGCTGAAAGCGGTCCTCCCATTTATTCCAGAGGAGTATCCAATATATCTCATGGGGGTAGGAGATCCTCTATCAATTTATCAATACTCCCTGCTTGGAGTAGACATATTCGACTCAACATATCCTACAAGAAATGCGAGACATGGATTTGCACTGACAACAAGCGGTCCCGTGAACCTAAAAAATGCGAAATATAAGGATAATCTAGGTCCCATAGATGATGCCTGTGAATGTGAGGCATGCAGAAATTACAGCAGATCGGAACTTAGGGAAATGCATAGAAATGAAGATCCGTCGTTTCAGTATCTCGTAACAGTTCACAATCTATTCTTCATGAACGAGTTTATGGAGTATTTAAGAAATGGGGATGAAAGAGCCAAGGATATAGCTAATAATTTCAGTAAAATCAATAACTCAGTAGATCATGGCCTTTCAGATGGGTAGGTGGCAGAGTGGCTATGCACGGGACTGCAGATCCCGACTATTGGGGTTCGAATCCCCACCTACCCTTGAACAGTTGAGTAAAAAGATATTTCCACAGGAATTCTTAATTCTGCTCGGTACAACACTTACATGGAGAGGCTCAGGGGAATGGCCATGATAGTCGCGAAAGATTATTCTCAATCTCAGCAGCCAATGGAATAATGTTACCGGAATAAAAACGGCTACTTGGTGATCAAACGCCAATATGGGAAGGGCAAGTTACAAAATATGCTGATGGCGTCATTGCCGAAAGGCGCCAGATTATTTGTTACGGAAAGAGAAACGGGGTTAATGCGATAGAGACAACTAATAGATATAGCGAAATGTCAGTAGAAATATAGAATTATTCGGTGAAATGATGAAATATAAAACGGTAGAAACACGACCTTTCTTTCTCGAAGCGGATTCAGGAGATTGTGCTTCCATGGTCTGTACCGCTATTCGCTGGAGAAATCCATTAAACATTTATGTATCATCAATTCGGTGGACACGGAATCATGTAGATAGGCGTGTTATTATGAATCGCCGATTCATACCTTCACTGCGACAACAACTTCCCTCTGTATTCCTACTTTCCTGAACGATATCTCGAAACCGGAATGTGATAGGTGCTCTCTAATTTCGTTTTTATGTTCAAACTCAGCGTAAATGAACTGTCCATGTGATGCGAGAACTCTGGATATCTCGTCCAATCCCAAAAACACCTCCTCCTTTGTACCCAAATGATGGAGAATCAGGTGTGCCACCACAATGTCAAAACTTTCGTTTTTATAAGGGAGATGCGTTGCATCTGCCTGCCCAAGATTGAACGAATTTGGTAGGCTCCCATATTTCTTCTTGAGCAAACTTCTGGCTACGGCGACTTGATCGGGATCAAGATCAGTCAATATAACTAATCGTGGGTGATACCTGTCAAATAACATGGATGAGAAAGCACCATTTCCGCCTCCCAATTCAAGTATCCTAGAATTATTATCGATGTGAACGACCGCTGCCTTTTCGAGTTCTGTTAGAAGCTTGACGAAAGTTTGCTCCCCCCTTCTGTTCACGAACCACTTTTCAAAAGCGGTCATTCTTGCCATGCCCTAGCCATAATGCTGAAAATAAAAGGTTTTTAGGTTTGGTGTTAGGAACCAATAAGCCAGTTGTTTTTCTTGGCCTCAGAAAGTGCAAATTTACGACTGAATGGAAAACGCCGCAATGGGATGCAAAATACCGCAGTGACTTGAGCATCTGTGAGAGTGCCCAATTATAACAATATGGAATGCAGGGGCATTCATCTGGATCATAGCGGGGAAACTCTATCCTGCTAATTCTAAGCCCCTGTCTAGCTAAATAAGAAAAGTATCGTTACAAAATTCCATGAAATGAATCGTTCTAATGGTAGGAATGAGTTTGTTTGTACTTCGTCTGCATCTTTCATTTAATTTTGATGATTTATTTAGGAGATACTAAAAAATCGGTATTGGGACATAAGTCCCTCTAACTGTGTAATAACATCAAATTGTGGATGCGCCCCTTGCAGAATCCAGAAGTCTCTTTTCTGTCCTTCCTTCTCTGATTATATCAGACCGCCTGTTGTCCTCTTACCGGATGAGAATCCTGACTCAGAAGCATTCCTCTTGAAGTATTCCCTCCACACCTTCTTCCCCCTTATCCTTGAGTTGCTCTTAGGAATGATGAATATCCTCGTGTTCTCATTGAAATCTTCAAGTATGCTCTGTCCTGAGTAGTATTTGTCCAGTCTGACGCTTTTGAGATCCAAACGCATCCTACCTATCATATCGAGAGCCTTGTGATACGCATCCATCTCAGATCTGACGGAAACAGCGTAACCGACGTACATCCTCGTATTAAGGTCCATGAAGCGAAGGAATAGACGAACCTGCCTTCCTTCGATGATTCGCCATCCCTCTTATTGAATAGTGGTGCTTCGTTACAGTGATGGAATAACCTGTTCCATCA
>JAVYRX010000007.1:0-55969 GCA_038729485.1 Thermoplasmatales archaeon
ATTGTTCACGACAAAGAAGGGAAGGATGAGCTACCAGTTCGCGAGGAACATAATAAAGAAGATCGCCTACAGGTCCGGTGTGCCGAAATTCCATGCCCATGCCGCTAGGCACTGGAATGCTACGGCACTTTTAAGGGAGGGGAACGTGGACATAAGGAAGGTGCAAATCCATCTGGGTCATGGTTCCCTTTCGTCTACCCAGAGGTACACGCACCTCACAACGGTGGAAGTTGCTGATGAGGTCAGAGAGAAGATGGAGAAATTTTTTCGTGAGGTTGAAATAAAAATGAAAAGCGCGAATCCGAACGGAACGGCACCTGAACCTAGTGGGACCGCCGAGATTTGAACTCGGGTCACCAACACCCCAAGCTGGTAGGATGGTCCAGTCTACCCTACGGTCCCATCAATCAAACGGGAGGATTTCCTCTAGAAGGTCTGCATTAGAAAGTATCATTCGTCTGCAGCAGTATCTGCTCACATTAAGGTCATCAAGTGTCTTTGCTATTTCTTCTGGCAGTGGTTCTCTATTCTGAGTTTTTCTAATTTCATTCATCTTATTTACAAACCTAACGTAATCAGAGCCAATGACTCTCCCACAGCTAAAACATCTTACTGGAATTATCATTCTTGGTCACCTATAGGACTTCTGTTTCTTCTTCCTTGCCCCTTTTCCTCCAGGTTTCTTGGGGAGTTTCCTTCTGACGTCATTAACTAGAAGTGTTCTATCATAATCCTTAAAAATTTTCTCCAGCTCCTGATCCTTGAAATAGTCTACTATTGCCCTGGATATGGCAGTCCTGGCAGCATCAGCCTGACCCATTACTCCTCCTCCTTTGGTCTTAACGGATATGTCTACCTTTGAAATTTTCTCTCCCGCAAGGGTCAATGGCTCCATCATCTTAAGCTTTGCAAGTTCTGGAGAATAAATCTCTATAGGTGTTCCATTTATTCTAACTCTCCCCTCCCCCTCTTTTATCGTTGCTCGTGCAACGGCAGTTTTCCGGGCACCGCTGGTTTCAATTATCATCAGCTATCACCTTCGAACCCAGTTCTCTACTTATTTCATACAGTGGAACTACGTTGGATACATGCTTATTCGTGTACTTTTCAAGAACTTCTGCCTCTTTACCCTGGAATTCCTTTGGAATCCCTTTGTAAACTCTCAGCCTTTTCAATGCATCCCTTCCTCTCGTCGTTTTCATGGGCAGCATCCCCCTTACCGTTCTTCTGAATATTCTGTCTGGTTCTTTTGGGAATCTTGGTCCTTTTCTTACAGATCCTACGTCACGTTCAGTCTTGTACCTTTCTATCAAAAATCGTCTTTTTCCCGTAACCACTGCCTTTTCTGCGTTGATAACGACAATCTCTTCCTTTTTTGATAGAAGCTCCTTCGCAAGGTACGATGAGATCCTCCCCAAAACTAAGTTTGTTCCATCTATTAATCTAATAGTGCATCACCCTATTATCTTCATCTTGGATGCCTTCACCTTCTTTTGAAGCATTTCTTCGATGGTCATTACCTTCCCGCCGGCCTCTTCTATTTTAGATTTAGCCGTTTTTGTAAAATAGAGAGCAGCGACTTCAATTGGCTCCTCTACTCTTCCAGAACCAAGAACTATACCCGGCACTACCACAGCCTCCCCTCCTTTTGCGAATCTTGATATATGACCAACGTTAACCTCACTTAACCTATCTTTTGGTCTCCTGATTCTATTAGCTATATCAGCCCATAGTCTGGAATTAGTTTCCTCGGCCGCTTTCTTTAACTTTATGGCCAGGAGTTCTCTATTAGTTTTTGTGTTTACACCCATGTGATCAGCACCCAAGTCGGAAGGTATGAATTCTCCATTTATAAATCTTATTGGGATTTTGCCAAGTCTACTGCATTCCTAAGAATTTCAACGCTAGTGACGGCACCGACGCCTCCAGGAACAGGGGTATAGTCGGTATCGTTCTCTTTATCTGCTTCGAAGTCTCCTTTGATCTTGCCGTCGACAACGTTTATACCAATATCGACAACTACGTGTTTTCCCTTGAGGGAAGAATTTTTCAGATAACCTGGTTTTCCGACTGCAAGAAAAATTATCTCACTTTCTTGGATCAGTCTTTCCATTTCTTTCGTTTTGCTATGCGCTACTGTCACCGTGGCGTCTCGGTTTAGCAGCATCTGAGCTAGGGGTCTTCCGACAGTAATAGATCTATTTATCACAAGTACTGATTTTCCTCTGAAGTCGATTTTGTGGTATTCAAGCAGGTCAATCGCAGCCCTGGCCGTTGCAGGTGCGATCCTTTCATTCCTAAAGTTAAGTTGCCCTAGGTTGAACGGTGAAATACAGTCAGCGTCTTTGTCTGGATCAATAGCCTCTGAGACCATTTCGTTGGTTATGCCCTTAGGGAAAGGCCTCCCTATTATGAATGAACTTACATTCTCATCTTCATTAAGTTTCGTTATCCTTTCCATAAGCTCTTCCCCCTTTATTGCATCTATTTGGAAATTGATCCCAATTTTATCTGCATTTCTTTTAATGCTATTGAAGTAGACTATTGATTCCTGATCTTCTTCATACGCAATACCCACAAGATTTATCTTGCCAATTTTCGATATTTCTTCTTTTAGGCCATCAAGTATTTCTTTTGCAAGATTCTTACCTTCAAGAATCATGAACCATGATTTCTTTCAAAGATTAAAATTAGCTTATCGCATGAAATGTTTTCGAGAAGAATATCAAAATCCTTAATTATTCATTTTTACTGGCTATCCGAATGGACGAACTGCAAGAATGGATAAAGTCCAAAGGAGTCAACACAACGGCGGACGTAAAGATACCTGATAAACTTGTAGACCAGGTTATAGGGCAAGATCAGGGCGTCGAAGTGATAAAAAGGGCATCTACGCAGAAGAGGCATGTTATCCTGATAGGCGAGCCGGGTACTGGAAAATCCATGCTCGCCCAGTCAATGGTAGATTTTATCCCAAAGGAGGAACTCGAGGACATTCTGGTCTTCCACAATCCCGAAGACCCGAACAGGCCTAAGATAGTAACAGTTCCTGCTGGAAAGGGAAAGGAGATCGTTAAGGATTACCAGAAGAGGGCTGATCAGGAGAAAGTTGAGAGGCAGAGAAGTGTAAGAATTCTGGTAATTTTCATAGTTGTGATAGGCCTCATATTCGCATTCATAAATTATCCTTCCACTCACTCTATAGATTCAACCCCGATATTTCTGGCTATAATGGCCGCAGCCTTCCTCTATATAGCTATGAACATGGGACCCGTGGCGAGGGAGGATAAGACCATGGTGCCAAAGCTTCTGGTTGGTCACGACAAAGAGGATAAGCCTCCATTCATAGATTCAACCGGAGCCCAGGCCGGAGCCCTCCTTGGCGACGTAAGGCACGATCCTTTCCAGTCAGGCGGGCTTGAGACCCCGGCACACCTTAGGGTTGAGGCAGGGAACATACATAAGGCAAACAAGGGAGTCCTTTTCATCGACGAGATCAACACTCTGAGGCTTGAAAGCCAGCAAAGTCTTCTGACTGCAATGCAGGAAAAGAAGTATTCAATATCTGGTCAGAGCGAGAGATCCGCAGGAGCGCTTGTTCAAACAGAGGGTGTTCCGTGCGATTTTATACTCGTAGCCTCTGGGAATCTAGATGCGTTGCAGGGAATGCACCCGGCATTGAGATCAAGGATTCGTGGGTACGGGTACGAAGTTTATATGAATTCAGTGATGGACGATTCGGAAAATAACAGAGAAAAGCTCGTAAGGTTCGTTGCCCAAGAGGTTGCAAAAGACAAAAAGATACCTCCATTCGACAGCAGTGCAATTGCCGAAGTTATCAGAGAAGCACAGAAGAGGGCTGGAAGAAAAGGTAAGATTACGCTTCGTCTGAGAGAAATGGGTGGTCTTGTAAGAATAGCCGGCGACATAGCTGTAGCAGAAGGTTCGTCAGTCGTGACTTCCGATCATGTTATTAAAGCGAAGATGAAGGCCAAACCTCTGGAGCAACAAATTGCAGACAAACACATAGAAGCGTACCGCGCATACAGAACGTTTACAAATGAGGGTTATTCCATAGGCATAGTTAATGGTCTGGCTGTATTTAGCGCAGGTTCTGGAATGGCAGAATATTCAGGCATAGTCATGCCCGTGGCAGCTGAAGTGACACCGGCGCAGGAAAAGGAAAGCGGTAAAGTTATCGCCACGGGAAAACTTGGGGAAATAGCAAAAGAGGCAGTCCAAAACGTTTCAGCGGTTATAAAGAAATATACCGGTCAGGACATTTCGAATCACGATGTTCACATTCAGTTCATAGGAAGCTACGAGGGGGTAGAGGGGGACTCTGCGAGCATTACCATTGCAACTGCAGTGGTTTCTGCTATGGAAGGAATACCAGTGGATCAATCATACGCGATGACTGGCTCTTTATCAATCAGGGGGCAAGTTCTGCCAGTTGGCGGCGTTACCGCCAAGGTGGAAGCCGCAATTGAGGCCGGCTTCAAAAACGTCATAATACCAGAGAGCAATCAGGGCGACATCATCCTGGAAGAGGCCCAAAAAGCAAAAATAAACATACATCCGGTGAAGACCATAAGCGAGGTTCTAAAGCTAGTTCTTGCTCCAACGAGATCAAAGTCCTCTCTCCTGTCAAAATTTGAAACAGCGATTTCGGCAGGACAGGTGATGGTGGATCCAAGTTAACCTTGCCTACACAATAATCCCCTCTTTCGACGGCAACGAAATAACGGAGTTCGGGAAGAAAGCGTTCATCAGGGAAGATAGGGTTTTGGGGAATGCGCACATCGATCTAGCTATAGCTTACGCGACTGAAAACTACAGGAGGGGAACAATGATAAGCAGATCGATATGGAATGAAATACTGTTGTATCTTTCGATGCAACGGCAGATACACAGGAGCATCGATATCTTAGGGGTAAAAAATTTCTCTGGAAAGGTCATCGTCGTTGACGTTGTTTCAGAAAACGGAAATAAACCCAGAATTGAGGTAACTGATTCTAAGAAAACGTTTTGGAACGTTAGTTCTGTGGAAATGCTTTTGGAGCGCATGGCGCTATTCCATCTGGAGAACCACTAGTCCTTCCTGGACAGGCTTAAAAATAACGTTCTCACAACTGTTGAGCCACTGAAAATCTTGAACAATCTAAGAGCTTTGCGGAATACGGTAAGAATCCAATATTAAACATGTTTTTATAGCATTTCCATATACCTTTCGCACTACGTAGGGCTCAAAATGATAATAAGAGACAATATGGAGTATAACCTTGAAGGGTTCCTAGACCCGATCGTGTTAGAGTGGTTCAAGTCAAAATATAATGAATTTACCGCTGCCCAGAAGATAGGCATTCCCCTCATTCATGAGAGAAAGAATGTATTGATCTCATCACCTACAGGTACCGGAAAGACGCTTTCTGGTTTCCTCGTGATTATTAATGAGCTTTTTCTTTTAGCCAAACAGAACAAGCTGCAGGATAAAATTTACTGCATCTACATCTCCCCGCTCAAGGCTCTTGCCAACGATATACACAGAAATCTTGAAGTGCCCCTTGCCGAAATACGGGAACTGGCTGCGAAAAAAGGGGTCAATATACCAAGGATTAGGGTTGGAGTGAGGTCCGGAGACACGAGTCAATATGTAAGACAGAAAATGAACAGGATTCCGCCACATATATTTATTACGACGCCAGAATCCCTCGCTCTTTCTCTGTTCTCTCCGAAATTCAAAGAACGCTTCAGAGATGTCGAATTCATAATAATAGATGAGATTCATGACCTGGCTTCCAATAAGAGGGGTGAGCTCCTCAGTCTTCTCGTTGAATTTCTTCAATATAATTGCAGGAACGTAACGAGGATAGGTCTTTCGGCTACGACTGAGCCTATAGAAGAAATAGGAAAGTATCTGATAGGAGATGACGAAAAAGGAGAGGTGCACATCGTCGAGGCCGAATCAAATAAAAACCTTGACATGAGAGTCATATGTCCTGTATCAGACCTATTTTCTGCTCCACAGGAACAGGTGAACGAGAGAACGTATGATATCGTGGAAAATCTTGTGCGGGAACATAAAACGACTTTAGTATTCACCAATACTAGAAGCGGAGCTGAACGTGTTTCTTCCAAGCTCATAGAAAGAGGTATCTTGGATTTGGAAGCTCACCATTCCAGCCTTTCCAAGGAGTCGAGACTGGGTGTGGAGGAGAGGCTTAAGAGGGGGGAGCTTAAATGTGCGGTCTCATCTACTTCGCTTGAGCTCGGCATTGATATAGGAAGCATAGATTTAGTGATACAGGTTGGATCGCCAAAGGGTATAGCTAAGGGCCTGCAAAGGGTGGGAAGGTCCGGGCACTCCGTATTCGCCACTGCCAAGGGGCGAATAATTCCAATGGACATAGACGATCTTATAGAATCACTGGTTCTCGTCAAGGCAGCGAGGGAAAAGAGGCTTGACAGGATAAAAATACCAAAGAATTCACTAGACGTTCTGAGTCAGTTCATAACAGGTATATCGCTAGACAGGAAATGGAACGACCGGGAAGTTCTCGACATCGTAAGGAGATCCTATTGCTACAGGAAACTGGACGAAACCGACTTCTTCAAGGTGCTTGATTATCTTTCAGGAGGTTTCGAAGAGGGCAACGTCTACGCTAAAATATGGTGGGATAGGGATGGCCACACCTTCGGCAGGAAAAAGAGTACCAGGCTCATTTATTTCACGAATGCAGGTACTATACCGGAAGAAGCTGATTATGACGTATTTTCAGTTGACAATAGACATCTCGGTTCTCTATCGGAAAAATTCGTCGAAAAACTGCATAGGGGCGACATATTTGTTCTCGGTGCTAGAACATACGAATTCATGAGGATGAGGGGAAACAAAATATTCATAAAGGATGCTTCAGGGAGGAAGCCGACAGTACCATCTTGGGTTGGCGAAATGCTTCCGAGAACATTTGATCTGTCACTGGAGGTCGGAAAGTTTAGAGGCGAACTGGCTAAAAGAGTCAAGGAAGGGACTGTAGAAGAATTCCTGAGAGAACAATATCAGGCTGACGACAACAGCATAAGGTCTATAAGTTCTTACGTCGAAAGTCAGATGAACTTTGGGATTCCAACAGACAACCTTTTGCTTATAGAGGGTTATATCGACAAGGCAAATCAATTTTCCGTGATATTCCACTTCCCATACGGAAGGAGGGTCAATGATGCATTAAGCAGGGTCATCGCATTCAACATCTCCAGAAAATTCTCAGCAAATTCAAGAATATCCCTGACTGATGATGGTTTCATGCTTACATTCAACCGGAGAATAGACATCTCCGGGATCGTTGAAATGATACCAGAGATTGATATAAAGAATTCCCTAAGAAACGCGGTTAAATCAACGGAACTTTTCAAGCAGAGGTTCAGACATTGCGCAACCAGATCCTTCATGGTTCTAAGGAGATACAGGGGAAGGGAGGTATCGGTAGCGCGACAACAGTTGAGAAGCGAGAAGGTACTGGACATATTGTTCTCTATGGACAGGTTTCCAATAATTGAGGAAACATTCAGAGAAATAGAGGATATAGTGATGGACATTGATAATTCTGAAAAAATTTTGCTGGGTATAAGGGAAGGGGTCATCAAGTTACAGACAAGGGAATACAGCCGCTATCCAAGTCCATTTGCATTCGGGATAATATCTACTGGCATTAGCGACGTAGTACTCATGGAAGACAAGACGGCTATAATTAGGGAGCTTCAGGAATCGCTGCTCACGAAGATGGGTCTTGAAGGCAGCTCAGAGATAGATATAGAGTCCCTGATAAGTTACCAGGAGTCAAAGCTGAACGTTAACACAGATACTGAACTGCTGGAATTTCTGAAAAATGCTGGCTTCTCCGACTTGTTTTCAACTGCGTCTTTTTCTCCAATGAAGAAGGCGGAGAATAAGGATCACTAT
This sequence comes from Thermoplasmatales archaeon, assembly GCA_038729485.1. Classification (GTDB taxonomy): domain Archaea; phylum Thermoplasmatota; class Thermoplasmata; order Thermoplasmatales. The sequence continues at coordinate 7,961 of JAVYRX010000007.1, forward strand.
CTCTCTACTGTGGAGAAGTTGATAGAGGAAGGTAAGATAGTCCCTGTGTTCACCGGCAAGACTACATATGCCCTCCCTGAAAATCTGGGATATATTGCATCTGTATTCAGGCAGAGCTCGAGTGCCGACCTGAAGTTCGACGACGGAGACACAACGAATATAGTAGCAAGGAATAACTCCTTGGATCCGGCGGACGCTTTGATAGAACTGAGAAAAATGGAAAGGTCCTACTCAGCCTATTTTCTGAAATCGGGAACGAAGATAAGATGGTATCACAGGAACGTAGGGGACGAAGATTATGTCGAGTCGGTTAAGAAGGTTATACTATGGTTCCTATGGCAGAATGGTCCCCTCACCTATAATGAGATAGTGGACAGGATAGGGGAGATACACGAGATAGACGAGGTGCTTGAGAGTCTTTTAGAAAAGAAAATCATAGCTTCCGGCAGATTCTACCCGAAAAGGGAGAAACAATATATATTAATGGAAGACCTCAGAAAGCTTAGGTCCATTGACGAGGGTGAAATAGGAAGAATTAGGATGAATAGAAGCTTCGAGAAGCGGGAAGAAAATTACTTCGATCAATTTCTATTTGCCGTCAATGAAAATGCGTTGAGGGTTAGAGGTTTCCCTGAGGAACAGGCTCACGAAGATCACATTGTTTCAGGTTCATTCAGCAGGAACGTGAGGTCCTTTTTTGACGAGAAGTTAGTTCCGTCATTGATTCCACTCAACAGGACCGAGGAATTGACTCACGAAGAATCAATGATCCTTAAGTCCATTGAGGAGGGAAAAGTTACTAGGGACGACGTTGAACAAAAAACTCTTGACAAGCTTTTCAGGAACATGTACGTCGTCAGCAGAAAGGGAAAATTAAAGGTGATAAGGGACGAACCAAGGCAACCTGAAGAAATGCTTGAAGCCTTTATCGGTGCATATGGCCCGCTGAGTATAGAGGATCTCGTAAGTTTCTTCGGTATATCTGTGTCATCTCATTTGGGGAAACTAAGAGTGAAGAAGATCGTGAGCGGTCACGTAACATACCTGTTTTCCGATATGTCAAGTCATCCTGAAACAGCTATAGTTGACAGAGAAGATCCTGTATTTCTAGTTAATAGAGCGAGGATAGAGGGGGAAATTGGAGAAGGGATGACATATTTCCTGATAGAAGATGGTTCAGTAAAGCTTGGAGTTGAAACGGGGAGGGAGAACGGCATACTTGAGATATTCGATATAACGGGAGAATATTCCGGAAATTTCGAACAGGTTATGAAGGTTGTTGGCCAGATATCTGAAGTGGAGAAATTTGATTCCCTTATAATAAGAAGGGTTCCTTTTCCCCTTCCGGGCGATGCGAAACTCAGGGAGATGGGATACGTTTCTGTAAGGAATTTCCTCCTAAAGGGGTCTTACGTTGAAGATTTATCATTTGATGAGGAGTATCTCCTGTCTTACCTGCTAGCAAAACATCACCTTGTTACAGGCTTCAGGCATCATGATCCCGTCGAAGCCTTAAGTTCAATTTTAGGATATCGTGGCAATTTTGAACTGATGATGAAAAGCGACAGGAGTATAGATCTGGAAAAACTCGTAATGAGCAAACTTGCGGTACAGGGCTATCTGATAGACGGGTCTCCAGGCTATCTCAGCCTGGACAATATCTCGCTCATATCTGACCTAAAGCGCCACTCTTTAAGCGAGAATGCCAGAAAGCTTTACGAAATAGCCAAGAAATTCCAAACATTCTCCAAGGAAACGCTCATAGAAAAATCGTGTTTCACTATAAACCAAACGCTGAATTACGTCAACGAAATGATTAGGAAATGCGTAATTTATAAGGATTCCAAGGGGAAGCTGCAGATCACTCCAAACTCTCCAGGGAGAGAGACGGCCCTGAATGCTTTGACTAGGGAATTGGGGATATTCAACGGAAGGATACTTTTCGCCCTTCTCAACGGAGACGTAAGCATAGATTACATTTCTGACTATCTTGCCATGATGGTCAGCGACGGGAAATTCAAACGGATTCTACCACTTGAATCTAGAGATGAGATGATGTACGCCTGGCAGGACGAGGTGTTCGAACCGGTCAAGCCAAATGAAGATATCATTCTGTTCCCAAGAACGCTAGCCACTCAGCATATCTCCATGATATTCGGATGGAAAACACAGGGGCGGCTGGTTTTCCTAAAGGATGGCGTGGATCCCATATTCTTCAAGGCCAAAAGAACGGGTTCTAGGGTAAAAATCGCAACAGAACTCAGAGAGGATACCAAGAAAAGAATTACACGTTACCTTCAGTCATTAAACATAAAGGTTGAAAGGGAGGAAAATGACGAAGTCACAGAAAAATGGTACGAACAAATGATACCTAAGAAGCACAAATAAGCTTTTCCAGCTGATAATCGTGCGTTTATAAAGGAATGCATTCCTACAAAAATGAAAAGATAGCCTTAGAACGTAACGATGCGCTCAGATAAAAAATCGAGGAAAAAGGGATCGAAAAATGTGGTTATATCCTAGAAATTTAACTTCTTTAACGTACTTTGAGGAAAGAAGTATCGTTTCCATATATTTTGTCCAACAATAGATTTATTTTATTGACCACTTCATCGAACGTAGTCCCCTGAATATTTATGTGACCTACCTTCCTCCTGGGAGAGTCGTTCTCCTTTCCGTACCAGAATATGTTACCGTATTTTACCAGATCGGAGCTCAAATGTGACTTACCAAGAATGTTTAACATCCCAAAGTACCCGTTGGTCTCAGTAGACCCAAGAGGTAATCCTGCCACTGCCCTTACGTGGTTCTCGAACTGAGATGTCGTTGATGAATTTATCGTATAATGACCAGAATTGTGAACTCTTGGAGAAAACTCATTTATGGTTGCAATGCCGTCCCTGACAAAAAATTCAATGCCCATAACGCCAATGTAGTTCATTGAAAGCGAAAGCCTTTTTCCGAGCTCGCTTTCCCCTGAATCATGAATTGGGCCGTAGTTGTACAGAAGTATGCCATCCTTGTTGACGTTAAACGAGACTGGGTAGGTTGAAATTCCATCCTTATTTCTTGCGACTATTATTGAGGATTCGTAGTCAAAATCGATGTATTCTTCGACCACCACTTTATCCTTTATCTTATCAATGTTTGCATCATATCTCTCGTTCAGAACGTAGAATTGGCCCTTCCCATCATATCCTCCCTTTACCTTCTTTATAACGGCACGCCAGTTGAACTGATCTCTCACCTCTCGTATTGCCTCTTTCCCATTATCCGCTATTACGAATCTGACAACGGGGAAATTGTTCCTGGAAAGGTACTCCTTTTCTCTGTCTCTCTCTATTTTCATCCATACGCTAGTATAATCAGGAACCAGCTTCTTCCTGTCCGAAGCTAAACGCATTGCGTCTTCATTTCCCTGCTCAAATTCATACGTGATTATTGACGATTCTTCAACGAATTCCTTGTATCTGGAATTATCAAAGCATTTCGCATATCTGCAAACACGGTCGTCCATATTTCCAAGTACGTTGAACTCAATGCCCAATCCTGCAGATTCGAGCACCATCATCAGGCCGAGCTGTCCGCTCCCTATGATTCCTATTCTCAGATCAGAGGGTAGTTGAGAGAACATCTTCCATCATTTTTTCTGCGAATCTTTCAAGTTTCACCCTGAGTTCTTCAGATCCAAGAGAAAGTATCCTTATGGCGAGCAAGGCAGCGTTTTTTGCACCGCCTATAGCTACGGTGGCAACCGGAATGCCGTATGGCATCTGAACTATCGACAGGAGGGAATCGATGCCATTTAGGCTCTTGGATGGGATTGGGACCCCTATAACCGGAATGGTCGTATATGATGAAGTCATTCCAGGAAGGTGAGCTGCGCCGCCTGCCCCTGCTATTATCACTTTTATTCCCCTGCTCCTTCCATTCATTGCATATTCCCTCATAAAATCTGGAGTTCTGTGCGCTGAGATAACCTTCTTCTCGTAATCTACGTTGAACTCGTCCAGAACAGATGCACATTCCTTCATGTACTCCCAATCATTCTTGCTGCCCATTATAATAGAAACGGATGGCATATTTGATCATGATATTTGATCAATACTTAATCTCTTTTACCCGTTGCGATTTTTCCAATCTCTTCTCCGTTAAATCTGCAGTTTTCAAAGTCCGCAATGGCAGCCTGTGATTTTGACGGAGACCGAAAAGACAAAAAATATGAATACAGAGAATAACTCGTCAATTATGGTAAGTAAAGATGAAGTACTTGAGGTACTGAAGACAGTTAGCGACCCGGAGATAGGCGTGGATATAGTGAATCTGGGTCTCATATATCAGCTAGATATTGAGGACGATAAGGTTAACATAAGAATGACTATGACAGCCCCCAGCTGTCCAGTAACAGATTGGATACTCGTTGAAGCTCAAAGAAGGGTTGAGGAAATACCAGGGGTAAAAGAATGCAACATAGAGCTTGTCTGGGACCCACCATGGACCCTCGACATGATATCAGACGAAGCTAGAAAAATGTTGAATATGTGACTTCGCATCCTGTGAATCTAGTTTCTCCCGAACTCTTTCGTAATTATTTTAATGTCGGCGGGCCTTTTTGCGATGGCCCCCTGCTTTATACCATATATTTCTCTTACCCCGTTTCCATAGGCTTTATCTAGCAATCTTTGAGATACGATTCCTCCAGTTACAATCTTTGAGTAGCTCTTGTCAACTGTATCAAATTTTTCTATGACGTCACTCAAAGGAAGTTTTCCGATGAGCTTCCATGACTCATCATAGAATCTCACTTCCTTTTCCTGGGATGCTTCTTCAAGTATTTTAACGTAAGGCTTCTCCGGCTTGCTTTCCTTTGTCTTTTCTACCGTTTCTGTTTTCATGTTTTGGGCCGAAACAGATGCTGCATGGTTGTTCCCATTTCCTTCCACGGCTACATTTCTCTCCGAGGTTTCGTTCTTAATATTGAGTGTCTTAAGTTCTTCCCGCATTCCGTGAGACGCGAGGTACTGATCTACCGGCATTTTATCCCTCAGCGCTTTGACTACCTGTTTGTAAGTTAGTTCCTCCACCTCAAAACCTGCTGGCGCCCGGGCAACAAAATCAACGTCTGCCACCTGTAAAAGTTCCTTGAGGATGAGATCTCCTCCCCTGTCCCCGTCCAGGAACGCTGTTGTAGTTTTTTGTTTTGTAAGCTCCGATATTGTTTTAGAAATATTGGTGCCTTCAACTGCTATCGTGTTTTTGATGCCGTATTTAAGGAGATTCAAGACATCGTTTCTTCCTTCAACCACGATTATGGACTCGCTCGAACTGACGTTGGGTCCACCTGGAAGCTTGTCCGTACCATAGGTAGTTATCTCTGCATTTTCAACCTTGCTTCTGACTTCTTGGACGAGGTCCTCACCAAGGCTTTTGTTGTTTTCCAGCATCTTCTCAAGGATTTCCCTTGCCCTTCCGACAACTTTCTCTCTCTTTGCGGCTCTGACGTCTTCTACGTCTATCACGTCAACCTTAGCCTTGCACGGTCCGATACGATCTATGGTTTCAAGACTCGCCGCTAATATGCTTGTCTCTACCTGGTCAACCCCTGAAGGTATGTATACAATCCCTTCGGATTTTCCGTTCTTTGAATCGATGTCAACCTCTATTCTTCCGATTTTTCCTGATTTCTGCAGATCTCTAAGATCTAGTGCATCACCCAGCAATCCCTCTGTTTGGCCAAAAATAGCCCCTACTACGTCGGGTTTTTCTACTATCCCGTCGGTGACTATCTTTACCTTGATGAGATACTTCGTGATATTTGGATCTATATTCATTTTGTATCACCTTATTTATATCGTGAAAGTAATATTTACTAACCCTCACGGCAAGTTTATAGAAGAGAGTAATATAATATTATCGCATCGCCAATAGCTAAGAAAGTCAAGAAAAGTTAAATAAAGCGAGAGCATAGTCCAATAGGTTTTGAAAAGGTGCTTATCATGGAGGAACTTAAGACTGGAACTACGACCTTGGCAATGGTTGTAAAAGGCAGCGTCGTCATAGCTGCAGACAGGAGGGTTACTGCAGGCTATATGGTGGCGCACAAGGTAGGGAAAAAGGTCTACAAGGTTGACGATTTCATAGGGATGACCACTGCAGGTCTGGTTGGAGACCTACAGACTCTGGTTAGATACATGAAAGCTGAGGCGGAACTATATAAATACAGAAAGGGAACACGCATAACAGTATCGGGTCTTGCCACGCTCCTAGCAAACATGCTGAATCAGACGAAATTCGCCCCTTTTTATGTTCAGATCATAATAGCTGGCATAGATAGCTCTCCTCACATATTTTCTGTAGACGAGGCTGGAGGTTCTGTAGAGGACAAGTACGTTAGCACCGGCTCCGGCTCTCCCTTCGTTTATGGAGTGCTTGAAGACGGTTATAAGGAAAGCCTCTCGATCGACGAAGGTATCGATCTTGCCATAAGGGCTATATCCACATCCCTTCAGAGGGACGCAGCGACCGGAAACGGGATAGACATAGTGACCATAACGCCCGATTCTGGTTATTTAGAGATGGCTGAGGAGGACGTTCAGAAGAGGATTAAAAAGATAAAACTTTGATAATTTTAATTATTTTTTTGAAATTTTAAGAGGAATTTTTAATGAAATATGAAGAAATCATATCTATAACAAGGGAGAACATAGAAAAGATATTCCCTGATTTGGAGTACACCACTTTGGATATGGAAGGGGCCAACGTTGTTTTGTACTCAAAGGAGAACTATCGTTTCTTGGAAGACCCAGAGAAGATAAAGAAATTGGCCCAAGCCATAAGAAAAAGGGTCATTGTTAGGCCGGATCCTTCCGTCCTGATGGATGAGAAAGAGGCGGAAGATAAGATCAGGGCAATAATCCCAAAGGATATTTCAATATCAGACATCTATTTCGAGCACGAAACTGGCGAAGTGCTTATAGAGGTTGACGATCCGGAGAGGATTCAATCCTACAATTCCCAGATAACTGGTTCAATAAGGAAAGAGGTAATGTGGGCGCCGAGGGTCATCAGGACGCCTCCGATAAGAAGCGCAACGATAAGGATGGTAAGAGAGTTCCTGAAATCTGAATCTGAAGAAAGGAAGAAGTTCCTGAAGAATCTCGCGAAAAGGATATCCAGAGACCCTCTTCCAGGGGAAAACTACGTTAGGTTGACAGCTTTAGGGGGTTGGAGAGAGGTTGGCCGATCATCAACGCTTCTCATGACGAAGAACTCCAAGATCATGATAGATTGCGGTCTGGATCCAGCAGCTATAGATACTGACGATCCTGCCAGTGGAGCTCCTTACCTTAATGCACCTGAAATATGGCCGTTAAACTCCATAGACGGAGTCGTCCTAACTCATTCCCACATGGATCACGGGGGATTCCTTCCATACCTGTACAGCATAGGGTATGCCGGGCCAGTTTACCTGACTGCCCCAACACGTGATCTCCTACTCCTTCTTCTCATGGATTACGTGAAACTCGGCCTATCTGAAAATAGGCGTGTCCCGTACAAGATGGAAGACGTGAGAAGCCTGATAAGGCACACTGTGACTCTCAACTACAACGAGACGACTGACATCGCACCAGATGTAAGGGTTACGCTTAGAAATGCGGGTCACATTCTGGGGTCATCAATAGTTCATTTTCACATAGGAGAGGGCTTCTACAACCTTCTGATGTCGGGAGACATAAAGTATACCAACTCTTGGCTTTTCAATGCTGCTGACACTAGGCTTCCCAGGGTTGAAACGTTCGTTTCAGAGAGTACCTACGGGGGCAAGAACGATTTCCAGCCGTCAAGGCAGGAAGCAGGAGAAAGGCTTGCCCAGATAGTCAGACTCGCAGCAGAGAAAAAGGGGAAAGTAATAGTCCCGGTATTTGCAGTAGGAAGGAGCCAGGAAGTTATGCTCGTGCTTGAGGAAAAGGCTAGATTAGGAGAGATCCCAAAGGTTCCGGTGTACCTCGACGGCATGATATACGAAGCGACAAGCATACACACTGCTTATCCGGAATTCCTAAATTCAAATCTTAAGGACTTGATCACCAGAAAGAAGGAAAATCCATTTCTATCTGACATATTTCAAAGGGTTGATGCGCCGGAGACCAGAGAGGAGATCATAAGCGACGTTGGCCCTCTTGTCGTTCTGGCTACTTCAGGCATGATGAACGGTGGTCCTGTTATCGAATATTTTGTTAACTGGGCTGATGATCCTAGGAATTTCCTGGTATTTGTCGGTTACCAGGCTGAAGGAACTCTCGGCAGAAGGATCCTATCGGGCAGTAAAAAGATAAGTGTCAGGAGAAACGAAGGGTTAATGGAAGTGGAAATAGGACTGACAGTTGAAAGCGTCGACGGGTTTTCAGGTCACTCAGACAGGAGACAGCTTATGAGATACGTTGAAGCTCTCGAATACAAGCCGAAGAGGATACTAATAAATCACGGAGATTCGAACAAGGCAGTCGAATTCTCAAAGGCAGTTTCCATGAAATTTGGCGTTGAGAGCTATGCGCCTTATGACCTTGAAACTGTAAGATTGAGGTAAGAACGAAAAGGAATTTTAAATATGACTTTCATATAGGGTTCAGGAAGGATGTAGCGATGGTCAACTTAAAGGACGTTCCACCGGAAATGTTGATAAAGGAGGTTTCCTCCAAGCTCAAGGGAGAAGTAAAGGAACCCTCGTGGGTCAAAGAGGTGAAGACAGGCCAGCATAAGGAAAGAGGACCTGTTGATCCCGACTGGTACTTCGTAAGGACAGCCTCCGTGTTAAGAAAGATTGCGTTAAATTCCCCAATAGGTGTAGAAAGGCTGTCTTCGGAGTATGGGGGAAAGATAGACAGAGGCTCAGCAAGATATCACGCCAGCAGGGGATCGCGCAAGATCATCAGGAGCATTACGCAGGAGCTTGAACGACTGGGATATATTTCTAAAAGCAATAAAGGAAGATCTATATCCCCAGCGGGTATGAAGATGTTAATATCAGTGGCTAAAGAGATAGCACCAAAATTGAAGGAAAATATTCCTGCAATTGAAAAGTATATTTAAGGGTGGTGGAGATGACGGACGATAAGGAACTCGAAGAACTGAGAAAAAGGCGCCTGATGGAACTTCAGAATCAGGCTGTTGCTCAGCAGGAAGTGCAGCAGAGAGAAGAGGCAGAGAGAAAGGCTGCGGAAAAGGAGAGGCACGAGTTCGTCAAGCGTTTCGTTACACCAGAGGCTTACGAAAGACTGTCTAACGTCAGACTTGTGAGACCCGAAGTAGTAGAAAACGTTGAAAACCAGATAATTATGCTGGCCCAATCGGGCAGACTGAACAGGCAGATTACAGATGCGGAACTGAAATCGCTTCTGGCAAGGCTGACGGAGAAGAGAGAACCAAGGATAGAGAGGAGATGAGAAGAATTGGCTAGAAATAAACCGGTGGCGTTGAAGAAAAGGCTGATGGCTAAAATAAAAGAAAATTCTAGAGTTCCCGCATGGGTCATGGTCAGGACAAACAGGGCTGTCACTACCAATCCCAAGAGGAGAACGTGGAGAAGAAATAAGCTAAAGGAGTGAAAAGTATGCCTGAAAAAGAATTAGAAATGACGATTTCCTTAAGAGAAATAATTTATGCACCTAGAAAAAGGAGAAGCCCCGCAGCGGTCTCTCTCCTGAGAAGGAGGGTCTCTAGGTTTGTTAAGGTACCTATGGAAAATGTGTGGATAGATGATGCAGTAAACAAACTCATATGGAGCAGAGGAATAGAGAAGCCACCGAAGAAGCTGAGGGTAAAGATACTGAAGATAGAGGAGGACAACTCGGCGGAGGTATTGCTTACAGACAAGGCATGATTCAGAAAGCAAGAATTTTCAATTCACCGTTTCTTGGTGTGTTCATTCGAACCTGGGAAAAATATACTTTTTATCCCAAAGGTGCTGGGAGCGAAATAACAAAGCTAATTTCTTTCTATCTCAAGACTGAGCCCATAGAAATGACAATTGGGGGCTCAAACTTAGTGGGTTCTCTATGTGCGATGAATTCTAACGGAGTAATTTTGGGGAGGATGGTCACGGAAGAGGAGCTGAAGATCATTCCGAATGACATACGCGTCGGCGTCATCTATGACAAATTGAACGCGGTGGGCAACAACATCCTGACAAATGACAGAGTGGCGATGGTTCACGAAGAGATGGGGGAGAGGTCTATGAAAATAATTTCAGACGTGCTTGGGGTCGAAGTTGTGAAGGGTAGCTTCAAAAGCATTAAGACCATAGGTTCAAGCGGATTGGTCACAAACAAGGGCATCCTAATTCCACCGAATATGAGCGATGAGGAAATAGAAGGTATTGGGGAACTCTTTGGGGTGAAAGGAAGTGTCGCCACTGCCAACTTCGGCAGTATGTACATCGGGGCTTCTGTTGTTTCCAACAACAACGGTGCCCTAATTGGTGAAGACAGTACGACCGTAGAAATTTCCAATATTGAAGAAGCATTGGGATTATGAACATAGAAAGGTGCCCTGGAGTCTACGATCCGGATGATGACTCATACCTTTTGGCAAACATAAAAGAGATAAGAGGGAAAGTTCTGGAAATAGGCTGTGGATCTGGGATTGTTGGGTTAAGCTATGCGTTAAGAGGATCGAAAGTCTTAATGACTGACGTTTCCAAGGTGGCCGCATCATGCGCAAAGAAGAACGCAAAGAAGAATTCGATAGCTGCTGAAGTGATTATTTCGGATCTATTCTCTGCAATTCGTGGCAAATTTGATTTCTGCCTTTTCAACCCACCATACTTGCCATCAGGTGATGCAGACGATGTTTCGTGGACTGGTGGAATCAATGGAAATGAGATAACTCTGAATTTTCTAAAGAGCTTCAAGGATCACTGTAACGTTGCATTTCTTATAGAAAGCAGCTTATCCAGGATTGACAGGACCATATTTCCGAAGTTGAATTTCAAGGTAGTTGAGTCCTTAACTTACGATTTCGAGGTCATCAACGTTACCAGGGTGGAATGATATGCCTTCCATCGATGATGAAATTGAAGAGCTGGAAAAGGAAATCAAGAAAACCCAGTACAACAAGGCTACCGAGCATCACGTAGGACGCCTAAAGGCAAAGATAGCGAGACTGGAAAGAATACGTGAAGAGAGAAGAAGCAAGGGAGGAGGGACCGGTTTTTTCATAAAAAAGAGCATATATCCAACTGTCGGGCTCATAGGTCCCCCATCAGTAGGGAAGAGTAGCATACTCAATGCCATAACTAATGCCGAGAGCAGGGTTGGAGAATTCGACTTTACCACTCTTTCTATAGTTCCGGGCGTCATGGAATATAACGGCCTTAAATACAGAATCCTCGACCTGCCGGGAGTGATAGAAGGAGCGCACCAAGGAAGAGGAAGAGGGAGGGAAGTGATCTCCGTATTGAGGAATGTTGATCTCGTGGTAATAGTTCTCGACCCCTTCAAGCGAGATCCCGGGTACATAATTTCTGAGCTTCGGAAGGCAGGAATACGGCTTAACGAAAGACCCCCTAAAATTTCAATCTTAAAAAAAGAAAGGGGAGGTCTAAATATATCAACTACAGCCAAGGTTGAAGCAGACGTTGAAATGATTGAGTCTGTATGCAAGGAGTTTGGTTTGATCAATGCAGACATCATCCTAAGAGAAAATGTGACTGTAGAATCTTTTATAGATGCAATATTAGGCAACAGGTCTTACATCAAGGGTATAATAGTGATGAACAAGGCTGACGTTCCGGAGTTCAATGACGCGTATAGGTACCTGCTGTATAAAGGCTATGATGCTATCCCCATATCTGTAAGCAGTCAGCTGAACATAGATATCCTTAAAGAAAGGATTTCAGGAACGATAAGGATGATAAAGGTATATCTGAAGTCTATAAACGGAGAAGATAACGAGGAACCTCTGATAGTAAAGGAAGGAAGCACCGTTGAGGACGTCTGCCTTTCAATACATTCTGATTTTGTAGAAAAGTTCAAGTTTGCAACTATAGTTGGCCCTTCCGTGAGGTTTCCTAACCAGAGGGTAGGTCTTGAACACAAGGTTGAAGATGGGGACAGAATGATTATTTATATAAAAAAGGGATAAATTATTCCCGTTCAACGCTAAATTTCAGCTTCCATCAACATTTTTATATAAAGATGCAATAAAGGTGAAAATCCAGGAAAGTGAAAACTTGTCTGATAGGGTATTGGCATTTGTGGATCTATTCGTGGAAGCACCTTTGATGGATGACGTGATATTATCCCTTAAAGAGATAAAAAATGCGGTGCAGATATATGAAGTTACGGGAGAGTTCGATATCATAATTTTGGTGAACGTTGCTGATATAGAGGAATTTAGGGATCTGCTCAAAAACAGGATTATGAGGATCAAGGGAGTAAAGAGTACTGTTACTTCGATAGTGCTAAAGTCGCACAGAAATCATACGTTAGAAGTACCTCCTTGAAAGCCGATTTGGAAAAAGATTAGAATAGGGCGCCTATTTATCTAGGTGCAAATGTGGCATGTGCTTGAATAGGTGAAAAGATGATAAGTCTTCAGGGCCTGTTTGTGGTATTCATTACTTGGGTATCTGTCATACCTGTTTCCTGGCTCCTATCTAAATACCTCGTAGGGGTCTTCACAGGCTCTGAGAGCAGACTTGACAGCTTCATGCTGCCTATTGAAAATTTCATCTACAAGATCATAGGAGCTAAACCGGCCGAAGGAATGGGTTGGAGAGACTACTTTAAGGCCCTCATTTTCCTGAACTCAATTGAGGCTGTTATAGGCTTTATTCTTCTCCTCTTTCAGGGAAGCCTTCCGTTGAATCCGATGCACTATTCTTCCATATCCTGGTCTCTTGCCTTCAACACTGCACTTTCATTTGCGTCAAACACAAATCTACAGCATTACTCCGGAGAGACCACGCTATCTTATCTCAGTCAGATGGCTGTCATACAGTTTCTTCAGTTTGCATCGGCTGCAACAGGCCTTTCAGTTGGTGTAGCTATGATAAGGGGATTCTCGGGGAAAACAAAAAATCTAGGAAATTTTTACTATGATTACGTACGTTCTTTGACCAGGGTGCTTATCCCTCTATCAGTCATTTCTACGATAGTTCTCATATGGCTTGGGATTCCTCAATCTCTTTCAGGATACCAGCTCGTTGGAGGTCTCCAGCCAGGAATAAGAGAGATCATATACAGGGGGCCCGTAGCATCTCTTGTCTCAATCATGCAGCTTGGAACGAATGGAGGAGGCTATTTTGGGCTTAACTCTGCGTATCCACTGCAGAATCCATCACAAATAAGCGATCTGTTTGAGATATTCCTCATGATGCTTTTACCTACATCCCTTCTATTCATGTTTGGAAGGGCGATAGGGAACAGGAAGGAGGCAAGAACACTCGTCATAGCGGCCTACGCCATATATGCTATAGATATTTTTATAGCATTCCTCCCTTTCGTCCAGTCGAGGGGGGTTGAGGTGAGGCTTGGAAATGCTGCGTCTGTATTTTGGACCGTTACAACCACGGCTTTCACCACTGGTTCTCTTAACGTTTCGCTTTCGTCATTGAGTCCTATAGTCATTCTTTCGGCTCTTATAGGCATGTTTGTCCAGGGGGCGCCCGGAGGTATAGGCGTCGGGATAATGTATCTGCTGATGTATGTCATAGTAACGATATTTCTTGTAGGTCTGATGGCAGGGAGAACGCCTGAATATCTGGGAATGAAAATAGAAGGGCGTGACATAAAGAATGCAGTAGCAGCATTTATAACGCACCCGTTGCTGATCCTTGTGCCTGTAGTAGTAGCATTCGGATTAGGGGCAGAAAGGGCTGTCGGTATATTTCCAGATGCTGCTGGCTTCACTAAAATACTCTACGAATACGTATCTGCGGCTGCAAACAACGGCTCTGACTTCCTGGGATCCGAGGCAAATACCACATTCTTTAACGTCTCCACAGGAATAATTATGTGGCTAGGGAGGTTCGTTCCTATGATATTCATGCTTTCTCTTGCGGACGGCATATCCAAGAGAAAGAGATCGCCCGTCCAGGGGCTGAGGACAGATTCTATAAGCTTCCCTATCGTGCTTGTCGTGAGCATACTTATTCTGACAGTCCTAACCTTCTTCCCTTTCTTGGTGATAGGGCCGGTTCTGCAATTTTTGGAGAGTCATTTTCTGGTGGTGGTTAAGGTATGAAGACACAAGACGACTCAGGACTAAGTTGGTCTTCAATACTAATAGACTCAATCAAAAGACTGAACCCATTTGTCCTAGTGCAAAATTTGGTAATGTTCCTAACGGAGGTAGCCTTTTTTGTCGTTTTTCTAATGGCAGTATTTCCATCATTGATTCCTGTGGTTTCTTCGCCACACGACAGATCGTTCTACGCGATTGTCGCTGTCCTTCTAGTAGTAACTGTTTGGTTTAGTACCCTTTCTGATTCAATTGCGGAGGCTCAGGTTAGGAATACAGCCTCCAGTCTTAGGAAAATCAGGGAAAAAGTGCAAGCAAAAAAAATAAGGCAGGAAGGCGCTAGGGAATACGACATCGTTCTTTCTGAGGAATTGAAGAAGGGAGATCTGATCCTTATAGAGAAAGGGGACAGGGTTCCAATTGATTGCGAGGTTGTTGAAGGCATTGCAATGGTGGACGAGTCGCTTCTGACCGGGGAATCCGTAAACGTGAGGAAATCCATGGGTTCCACGCTTCTTGGGGGTTCGACGGTCGTATCTGATTCTCTTGTCGCAAGAGTATCCGTAAATCCGAGTGAAACTTACGTAAGCAAACTCATAGAACTCGTCGAGTCGTCCGCAAGGCCCAAAACTCCAAACGAGATCTCCCTCTCTATACTTCTTACCGGATTTACTGTGATATTCTCCATCATAATAGCATCTCTGCTTGCAGTGGGAATAGAGCTTCATCTGGGCATTGACCTTGCTGTAATAATCGCGCTTTACGTCTGTCTACTTCCGACTACCATCGGCGCGCTCCTTCCTGCGATAGGAATTTCAGGTATAAACAGGATGTCCCACAACAGGATAATAGTAAAGTCCGGGAGGGCCATAGAGGCTGCCGGAGACGCTGACACTCTTCTTCTAGACAAGACAGGTACAATAACGAGAGGGATGAGAAAGGCCGTGCGTTTCATTCCCTTGGCAAATCATACTGAAAGGGAGGTGGGGGAAGCTGCTTTCCTCGCTTCGTGGGAAGATGATACGCCGGAGGGAAAAAGCATCGTTGAATTGGCATACGATCAGGGGTTTATACCTCAGGAAATTATGAATATATACAAATCTGAATTTGAGGAATTCAGCGCAAAGACCAGGAGAAGCGCAGTAAAGATTTCTGACACTAGGGAGTTCGTCCTTCCGAAGGGAGGAAGAGATCTTCTGCAGAGAAGGCGGTTGCGAAAGAAATTCGAACCAGAATCACAAAAGCCGGAATTGGAAATTATTAAGGGCGCTCCAGACGCTGTGCTGGAATATGTCAAGAGAAAACCGGAGGGGTTCGACGAGCTACTTGAAAGGATATCTGAAGACGGCGCTACAGTTATGGCCGTAGCAGAATCCGGGGAGATCCTGGGTTTCATAAAGCTGAAAGATGAGATTAAGCCAGGAGTTAAGGAGAAGATAAGGGCACTTAGGGACATGAACATAGAGGTCGTAATGGTCACCGGGGATCAGCCTACAACCGCGGGGATAATATCGAGGGACGTAGGAATAGATGAGTTTATAGCAAGGGCAAGACCTGAAACTAAATACGATATGGTAAAGAAGGTTCAGAAAGAAGGAAGGCTCACAGCAATGATAGGCGACGGCACCAATGATGCACCTGCCTTGTCTGTAGCCGATGTCGGTCTCGCAATGGCATCCGGCACTGAACCAGCGAAAGAGGCGGCGAACATGGTTGATCTCGAATCAAACCCTTCAAAAATAATAGATGTAGTGGTTCTAGGAAAGCAGATTCTCGTAACAAGGGGTACAGTCACAACTTTCAGCATAGCGAACGATATAGCAAAATATTTCGTAATCGTACCGATAATGTTCTCGAGGCTCCCTCATCTTCAAGAGATAAATTTCATGCATCTAACTCCGCATGTTGCAGTATTGTCAGCCCTAATATACAACGCACTGATAATTCCTGTGCTCATACCACTTGCGCTGAAGGGAAACAAGGTAAGGCCTTTAAACACCATGAAGATGTTTTTAAGAAATATGATGATTTACGGTCTCGGCGGAGTCGTTCTCCCGTTTATAGCAATAAAGCTGATCTCTATCCTTGTGATAGCGCTGGGGGCTTAATATGAAAGCTTGGAAAGATCTGACGACTCCTGTTAGGCTTGCTCTTGTTACGATATTGATATGCGGACTTCTCTTTCCGATTGTAATGACGGGCATCGGAGAGGTTGCCTTCCCTTATCAATCTCAAGGATCGCAGCTTTATTACGACGGGAGATCCATTGGCTCAAGCCTAGTGTACCAGAATTTCTCCCTCCAAGTATTTTTCCATCCATTGAACAGTTCTGTCGCGGGGGCAGATCCTGATATTCCATTTGATTTTGCAGTAGCACAGATTCCGAGAATACAACAGGCAACCGGGCTGTCGTATTCCACTCTCAAAACAATTCTGGACGAGTTCAAACAATATACACTGTTTTTCTTCGGTTCCGCCTTTGTAAATGTGATAGAGGTGAATCTTTATCTGGCAGAGAAATACCCTTCCATATATGATCAATATCTTGAAAAGTAATTTTGCCTGCCTAATTTTCCGTTACTGGTACGGTAAAAATTAACTGTTCTACTTAAGAAAAAATTAAATTCATTAAGATTTTCCTAAACACATGCCAACTGTAGTTTTAACTGCAGATCGTGGTTCATTCACTGACTACGGAGGCATATCAACGCTCGGCTACGTCGCATGCATGCCAGCCAGGGTGGTTCCAAGACCGCTAATGAATCTTTTGTTCACGCCTGAAATGAAATATCATAGATCGGGCGAAGCAGTATTTGCCCCGTATGCTCTTAGGAAAGTGGAAGCGGCCCTGATTGAAAGAGGGATAAAAGACGTAATGGTAGTACCTCCAGACAGGCTTGAGAGGGTTATTGACGGAAACACAAAGGTGTTAGGCATAACTGTTCATGACCCCCATGGACTTAGTCCAGTGTCGATGAAGCTAACGATGCTTTTTGGAGGAGGCCCAGCCTGGAACGCCGTATATTTCAACGAGCTGTCTAAAAAAATATCTGTTCTAAAGAAGAGGTTTGGATTTAGGGTGATAGCGGGAGGCCCCGCTACGTGGCAGCTCGCTCTCGAGAGACCAGAATGGCTGGACACTATATTTAACGGAGAGGCTGAGATTGATCTTCCACACCTCATAAGTGAAGCCATTGCCGGTAGGGAGATTCCGAGGGAGACCAAGGGGAGGGACCCAAAAGTAGAGGAAATACCCACCATTAAAAAACCATCGAGACTTGGAGAGGTGCAGGTGACAAGGGGATGCCCTAGAGGCTGTCAGTTTTGTACAATCACGCCAGAAACGTTTCGTTCGGTTCCGCTGAAAGACATAATCGAAGAGGTAAGACTTAACATCTCTTCTGGACAGAAAACAATAGAGCTTCTAACTGACGACATATTGCTCTATGGTTCAACCAGGCTCAGCACAAACCATCAAGCTGTAGTTGACCTTTTCAGATCTGTAAAGGAGGCGGGAGCAGAGCAGATATATTTTCCTCACATTTCAGCGCCACCCGTTGTGACAGATCCAGAAACAGTTTACGAATTTTCAGAAATAGCAGAGTACAGGAAGTACAATGCTGAGGCCCCTGTTGTCGGTCTAGAAAGCGGAAGCGTTAGAATTATATCGAAATACATGAGAGGGAAACCTTATCCTTTCAAGCCTGAAGAATGGGAGGACGTTATAATAAAAGCGACCCAAATTTTGAATAAAGCGTCGATAACGCCATGCTACACTATGACCATAGGTTTTCCAGACGAGACGGACGATGATGTCCAGGAAAGTATAGAACTCGTTAATAACCTTTTCAACAGCGGTGTACGAGCCTGGGTCTTCCCGCTGCCGGTCATACCGATGGGGTCTACGAAGATAAGTAAAAATCCTTTCCCTGCATTAAAGACGCTCCCTTCCAAGTACTGGGACATTCTGTATCTCAGCTGGAAGAACGATCTCCGTGTTACTAGAGAGGTGCTTCCTCACATGACAGGAAGGATGTTCAGTAAGACCTTACGGGGAATAGTAGACCTCCTCATGGATAGAACACTTGCGCATGTCGAAAGGGTATTCAAGGAACTAATGGAAACAAAGGGGGAGAAAGCATACGAATTCAGTGCCATTGATTTAAACAATGTCACGGGAATTTTCAGATCTATGTACTGGCTGTTCAGGGCAGAGATGTCGGATGGCTCCAGTAACTCTAAACTTCCAATGTCAACTGTTAAGAACGCGACTTAATCTGAGAAGGTATAGGTGAAAATCAGCAGGTCCAGCTATGCCTCTTTCTTTCTTCATCGTGTAGTTGGAATTAGGGTAAGTTCGTCATAATAGCTAAACTATGCTATCTAGGGCTCTCATAAAAAAATAGATATCTTAATAAGGCGTTGCAAAGATATGATTTACAGGGGAAGGGTATTCGACGGAACGGATATTCATGAAAATGCTGAAATCTCAATTGACCAAGTCTCTGGCACCATAGAGTATCTTGACGACTTAAGAGGTTCCGGAGGCAAGCGCTCCTCTAAAGACGTGACGTTTCTTCCCGGTTTAATAGACACGCACATCCATTTTTTCGGAAGCCCAAATAGGTCAATATCTGAATGGACGCTTACGCCCGATATAATCATAGCTGTTAGGTCTGTATACGGTGCCAGAAATCTTCTTCAGGCCGGATTTACGACAGTTAGAACCATGGGGGACAAGGTCTCTATAGGTTTGAGTAAGGCAGAGTCAGACGGAATACTCGATGGGCCAAGGATCATTTCTTCGGGTTTTTCAATAGCACAAACAGGAGGAAACGACGACCCAAAATTTCTACCTTATAACGACTCTACAAAGATGTCCTATTCATACTATTGCGACGGTCCGTGGGACTGCAGGAAGGCAGTTCGCCTTAACGTGAGGAATGGGGCTGAGTCTATAAAGGCTTACTCATCATCAAGCTTCGTTGGAGGGGGTGATATCAGGGATGAGCTTACTGTTGAAGAACTTTCAGCAATTGCAGATGAAGCGCACAAGTCTCATCTGCGAGCAGCTTCCCATGCGTACGGAGTCTCCGCAATTCATAATTCCCTAGTCTCCGGATTCGACAGCATAGAGCATGGGCTCGGCCTAAACGAAGAGATAGGGGAGGAAATGGTCAAAAATAAGGCGTTCTACGTTCCCACAATTTCCATCTATAAATCACTTAGGAAAGATTCCAATGAAACTAGGAACGCAATGATAAGAAATCATATTGAGAAGGAGGTAAAACTTGCAAATGACCTAGGGATAAGAATAGCAATGGGCACTGACTTTCTAGGAACCTCTGATACTCCCCACGGATCAAATTGGCTTGAGATCAATAACCTATCAGAAGTTATCGGGAATGAGAATGCAATAATGGCGTCAACCTCCATAGCAGCAGAATGTCTTGGATTAGAGGGAGTCGGGAAGATCAATGAAGGTTTCAGGGGAGACGTCATAGCCGTTAAGGGTGATCCACTTAAGGATGTCAAGAGGCTTAATCCGGAAAACATTGTGCTAGTGATAAAGAAAGGCAAGAAGGTAAAAGGATAAGAGGGAAAGTTCAGAAACATCTACTAGGAGAGCAGGATTAAATGAGGTTCCTCATTTTGACTTGCTGTGCTCTAACTTTCCTCCCTCCTTGATTTTCCACTTACAGTATGCGTACAAAGCATCGTAGAGGGGGAACTGTAGTTTCATGTTCTCACGGTCGTCAGCAGAAATGAGCCTGAATCCTATTGCAGCTGCCTCGAGTCCGGCGCCTTCTGGTTCTGGATCTGGGAGCGTCACGTCTGCGCTCCTCACTATCTTCGCAAGCTCAAGGAGTGCTGGATCTTTTAGCCCGTATTTCTTGATGATCGCGTCAAAGCTCACATATTCACGATCGTTCTCCTTGAAATGATGGAGTTCCGCTCCCGGTGTGTCGAAGGGGATCGCATTTTGTTCCTTCGCGACCTTCAGAACATGGTCTTTCGGAACGAATATAAATTCCGGATTCTTATCAATAAACCTAGATATCAGCCAGGGGCAAGCAATCCTATCCACCTTTGCCTTCTCCCTTGTGACCCATTTCATATATATCGTACTAAGATGCTCTTTACCATTTAATCATTTACTCTGAGTTTTTCCGCACCAGTGTGCTATTATTCTATTCCAGCAAAAATGAGATCGCTGTACAGCAACGCTACCAAGAGTAAAGGTGAAGAAGATCTCTTATCCTTGAATACCTTAAACGCAGTCCAATGAAGGCCTTTGCAATATGTGGAAAATAAAAAACTATTGACTCGATGGCACTTTGATATCTATCTAATCAACATTTACAGTCGCTAT
The DNA here is from genome assembly GCA_038729485.1 of Thermoplasmatales archaeon. Taxonomy (GTDB): domain Archaea; phylum Thermoplasmatota; class Thermoplasmata; order Thermoplasmatales. The sequence goes on from JAVYRX010000007.1 coordinate 28,575, forward strand.
TTTTGATGTTTTCAAGCCTTTCCAAACTGAGTAGATAATTCCAAGAAAAATCCAAATGCCTGCAATTATAGCATAAGTGGCTGCCGGAAAAGTGGGAAATGGCACTAGGGAGTAATATATGGCAAGAATCAAAAGGGCAGATCCAACCAAAGGGATAAGTAAATGCGTTAGAACATTAAGTTTCTTTTTGTTTATTCGAATGAATCTTATCAGAGCGAAGTTGTTTATTAAGTGAGTTAGGATTAGCATCAATCCAATCATCACAAATGGATATACTCCGCCTTCGAATGGGCCGAAAACGAGACCGTTGATTATCGCGAAGATGAATGCAAATCCTGTGATCATCATTATCACCCTCGATGGACTTCCATACCTAGGGTGTGTTTTCGCGAAAACATTTTTTGGGAATATTATATTGTCCCTAGCCATTGCATATATAGTCCTTGAAAGCGAGTTATTTATAGCTAAGCCAAACATAAAGTAGCTATTGTATATTATTGCGGCGAATACAATTGCAACTATCTTGCCAAGGTAACGCGTGAAGACCAATATCCCGGGATCGGGGGATGTTGCGAAGGAAGACATCTTAGGTACACCCCACCCAACGGTGAGAGCATATGTGACCAGTACTACAGATAAATCAATAAGCATAACGTAAATGAGTGATTTTGGAATAGTTTTTTTAGGGAGCTTAGTTTCTTCTGAAATAGCCACTACTGATCCAGAACCAGCAAGGGTCGTTATTCCTATTATCAATGCTAAGAATACGGGATGAAAATCACCGTTAACAGGAGAAAGCGTGAAAACTGAAAGGGTGTTACGGGGTCCAACGAGGAATATTATAATAACGCTAGTGATTACAAGGAACGCGACTTCGATGCTGCCAGCTATCCATGCATAATTTAGAGAAGGTCTTATCCCCAGATATTCAATAATAAATACAAAAGCCATGAACGGCAATATGAACGCAATCCATAGGTATGGAATTGAAGATATAGAAGGTTCGAGCAAATAAATCAAAGATGCGCTTCCCAGGAAACCGAAGGCAGGATAAGCGAGCATTTCATTCCCTATGAAAAGCCATCCAGTAAGTATCCCAAACTTATTCCCTAATCCGTTAGCCGCGAATCCATAATACCCTGCTGCGCTTGATATATATTTTGAAAATTGATAATTTGTATTCACAAGGAGGAAATAGCCAATCCAAGCTAGCAGTATAACCAGGGGTGTAGCACCTAAAGCTATGGCTGCTGTCCCAGTTATGAGAAGAGCTACATCGGCAGCGGGCGCAACGTGAGATTGGGATTGAAAAATAGCATGGATGATCCCTACCGTATTCCTCTTTAGTCCCTTCTCTGTCTTAACATGTTTTCCCACAATTTTTTCTTCAGCCATTTTGATACCCTGATCTACAAAAGAAATAAGACATGATCATTTCATCCGTTGCACGAAGGTCTGCCCAAGGAAATGTTTGTAGAAGGTAAATCGAAAAATACTGAAGGTACATAGATTCCAAATGCTAATTAAAAACTCTTTGCGCCTTCAGGGTTAAGGATATCCCATGGTTGTGACCGATGATGGAAACATGTTGCCAGCGTAATCCTTTTTCCCCTTTCTTCATTTTACGTTAAGAATCATAAGCTGTCATAATGGAGGCCTGATTATTTGGATTTATTGATTGTTTAGGGTGATACAGAAAATTGCGTGATCAAATACTTTCATGCTTAAGAATCACCCTCCTGTCAAGTTATATTAAAAATCATAAGAGACAGAGCACCTACTCTCAATGTTCCACAACAAATTTTCTTGTGTGCTTATCCAAGAATTATCAATTCCTTCTTCCTCACTTCGAGTATCTTGCTACTTCTGGTATCAGCTTTATCATCTCTGATACGAATTTGTATTCGATGTCTCTTCCATTTTTACCTTAATTGTAGGCACATTAGGTTTTGGAATTAAGTTTTAATATTCATGATTAGTTGCTTTCCTTCTTTTATTTATTGTATTTTTCAGATTCTCTCTTTATAATTATTCATATCCAAATTGAAAATATTGGCCCGTTTTCTATTTCTATTTTTTAAATCTGCGATTCTATTTCTTTGAGGCACCATTATATACTAATTATCGCCGAGATCTTGAACAAAACTAGCCTTGATGACGAGATCTGTTTCCAGGTGCTAAATTATCTTTTAAATTTTACCTGCGAATAATTGATTCGCAGGAAATTAATAAGAAAAAAGATATTGTTTGAAGTCTTTAAAAATAGAGAGGAGCATGAAGAATTAAGATTTCATTGATATGCGAGCGCCGGGATTTGAACCCGAGGCATGAGCTTGGCAAGCTCACGTGTTACCAGGCTACACCACGCTCGCTAACACTTTATCATTATAGAAATAAAAACCTAACTGATTCTTCAGATGTTCGTATAAAAAACAATACGAATCTTTTTGCACGAGTCGATTGAGTTTCTTCTGAAAATTTCAAGATATAACACTACGATTTTTTACAAGATCATTTTCAATGTATTATATTGCCATCAGAATTTCTGATTTTAATCTCAGCAAAATTTGAAGGGAATAGTCCAGTCTATATAGCTCAATGGTATATGCAATGGGCCCGTGGGGTAGTTTGGATGATCCTTCTGGCCTTCGGAGCCGGCGACCCGGGTTCAAATCCCGGCGGGCCCGTTTTGAGATGCAAATGAATACTAGGGTTTTGAGAAAATCTCTGTTTTAGATCTTTGTAAGCAGATATGCCATTGCGAATATACCATAAATTGGGAATATAAGAATAACTGCGAACATATAACCGAATCCAATGGAATATGCAATTGGAATTAGAATCAGAGGCGCAATAATGTGTCCCAGCGATCCAACTAATGAAAACTCCCATGTGCCCTTTGCAACTAAGCCTGGAGGGTACAACTTTCTTGGAAATGTGTATATAGCTGCAATCACGAATGTTTCAAGTTGTATCAGAAACATCGCCAAGTAAAGCAACATGCTGGAAGCCCTAAAATTCAAAAGCAAGAAACCAGGAACAGCAAACACGTAGCCGATAATGCTAACATATATAAGCGCCCTATAACCTGAAGCCTTTGAATACATAAGGTAGGCTATTAATCCACCAACTATGGTAGCTCCCGCACCCCAGAATCCAAATATGTTCATGGTAATAACTATGTCTTTAGGATCATATCTGCTTAGATATATGGGTAATATACTGCCTAAAACAAGGTTAAACCCAGCTATGGACATCCACAAGAAAGCCAAAAGCCACGTTATCGGCATTCTAAAGGTGGTTCCTTTCTTTTCCTCTTTTAGGGGGTTTAGAGCCTCTCTATCTTTACTCAGAAGGAAAACGAAGGGAATAATGAATATAAACGATAATAATCCCAACACTGTATAAACAATGTCTGGGCTCATTTCCGCTAGGAATGGTACTGCGCTGCCTATTGCTACTCCTGCCGGTATACCAGAGATAGAAACCGTACTTGCAAGAATCCTATTGCGATCAGAATATATATATGCATAACTCAATGAAAATATTTCCATTAAGAACGTTGCGCCTCCCTGTATAAATCTGAATGCTAGGAGTAATGCGAGATTACTCACATATGGCATAAGAATTATCGTTACAGATATCACAGTAACTACTAAGAAAGTAGAAAGTATGGTATTCTTGTGGTATTTTAAAATCCTTCCTATAAGCTTTCCGGCTGGCATGCCTGCAAAGTATAGCAAAGTTCCCAAATAGAACAACAAATCCTGATTTGTATTTGTGAGTTTGGAAAAATATCCTATAAATATTACAAATGAAGAAAGAGAGGATAATAACATCGCAGACATTACGAATCCGGACAGGGGCAAATAAAATACTCTTTTCTTCACAATATCTTTTATGCGATTTATGTAGATATAATTAGGCTCAGTATTAGATTCCATTCAGATTTAACAAATTTCCACAGTAAGCTTCAAAAAGGAAATTCAACCTGGTACAATAGAGGACAAATAGTGGTGTTTTTTTTACATTCTTGCTGTTTGAAAGATCTATTAAGGATACATTCCTATCACTATTTTCTCGTTAACAAAACCAAAAAATGGCAATCGCCGTTCGATCACTTACTCGATTAATCTAAGTTTATGTAAGTTTTTAGAACTTCAATTTCAGTAAAATATTTAGCCCATTTGCGTTATTATTGCATATAGAATTTAAGAAGGTTCAATAGGGTAAATTGAATGCAAGTAACATGTCATTCGACGATTTGAGTGATTACATATCTTACTTGGTCTCGAAAAATGACATGATTACAATTGAAGATGAGGTTGACCCAGATCTGGAGCTCAGTTATATGCTCAGCGAGGAGGAGAGAATTGGCCGGGGGAGAACAATTCTATTCAAAAACGTTAAAGGCAGCGAAGTACATGCCATTGGCAACCTGTTCTCTACACACCAGAAGATGAATGCAATCCTCGAATCAGATCCGTTGTCTTTGGGAGAAAGGATTGTAAACATCGTTAGGCCTCCTGAAAATAGGGCCTCGTTCATTGGAAGGGGCTTGGACATGATGAGAGAGCTTAGCGGAATTACTCCAAAGATTTCAAACTCTTTTCCATCAGACAGAAATGACCTGGAAAGGGTGGATCTACTGCGTTATCCAATCTGCAAAACTTGGCCGAAAGATGCAGGAAGATTTATTACATTGCCACTGGTAATCACGAAGAACCCTGTGAATGGAGTACAGAATATGGGAATGTACAGGATGCAAGTCTACGACTCCGAAACTACTGGAATGCACTGGCACATACATAAGGGGGGATCTGAGAATTATATGCGAGAAAGAGACCTGAAAAGGGAGATGGATGTAGCTGTTGTAATCGGAAGCGATCCGCTAACAATATTTTCCGCTGTTGCCCCACTCCCAAACGGTATTGACGAGTTTATGTTCAGAGGCTTGATATCCCGAAAGAAATCAGAACTTGTGAGAGGTAAAACGGTCGATCTGGTATACCCAAGAAACTTCGAGATCGTATTGGAAGGATATGTTGATCCAGAAGAAACACGGGTCGAAGGCCCCTTCGGGGATCACACCGGATATTACTCTCTTGAGGAAGAATTCCCAGTTTTTCACGTAAAAAAAATCATTGAGAAGCGTGAAAGGATCTACACTACAACAATAGTCGGAAAGTTATGGCATGAGGACGTTATACTAGGGAAAACAATTGAGAGAATGTTTCTGCCAATCATACGGATGATAATGCCAGAAGTTATTGACATAAACACCATGGAGGAGGCTGTTTTCCACAATATGGTGATTGTCTCCATAAAGAAGACGTATCCTGGACATGCAAAAAAGGTGATGTTTGGTCTCTGGGGGCTCGGGCAATTGATGTTTTCCAAAATAATAGTCGTTGTTGACAGTGACATAGACGTCCACGACAGAAAGCAGGTTATATGGGCAATGACTACGCGAATCGACCCAGACCGTGACGTTATAATAATCCCAGGAACAGTGACGGATAGTCTCGACCATGCTTCTCCTCTTTTAAATTATGGTTCGAAAATGGGTATCGATGCCACAAGGAAGGACGAAAACGAAGGCTATCAGAGAAGGTGGCCGGATGTCCTGGAAATGCCTGATGAACTGCGAAGGAAAGCAGCAGATATACTTAAAAGAAACAATATTACGGGATAACGTGTTGCATTGAAACTCGCAGACGTAATAGATTACATAAAGCTTGAGCATACGGTATTCGACATACCTTTTATCTTTTCAGGTTACGTCATTGCCGCCGGTCACAGCGTTTATCCAATTAAGATACTCTTGATTTTCATTGCTGCAGTTTCGGCGCGTTCTTCCGCAATGTCGCTGAATAGGATTTTGGGAGCCAAATATGACGTAGCAAACCCCAGAAAAAGAACATGGGCTTTGGCTTCAGGAAGGATGAGCATGAAGCAAGCGATCTATTTGACGTCTCTATTCGTGACTATATTTGAAGTTAGTTCGTTTCTGTTGAATACATTCGTCTTAGTGCTTTCGCCTGTGGTAATATTTTTATTTTTATCAGATCCATTACTCAAGAGATATACTGTTTGGCGTCATCTTTACATGGCATCCGCAATTGGAATAGGGGTGATAGCAGGTTATCTTGCTGTGATACCTTCATTTCCGTCTGCGCCCGTCATATATTTGATCTTCATAGCAACTTCATTCTGGATTGCCGGTTTCGATATGATATATGTTATTCCTGACATTGATTTTGACAGGGTGAAAGGTCTGAAGACCGTTATGGCGAAGTATGGCATAAGGAAGGGATTGATAATATCAGATATTTTTCATTCCGTAGCGCTGCTTGCATTCTGGCTTCTCACTTTTTACATGCCTTCATTTTGGTATTTACTTGCAGTAATTTCAATTACGTTCCTTATAGTATACCAGCATATTATCATAAATCCGGACGATCCGAAGCTTATCAGAAATTCGTTTTTTAGGCCCAATTCCTTTATAGGTTTTATCTTTCTTTTATCCTTAATACTGAACCTAGCAGTACCATTAGGACTGTGATCATTTTTGTCATCGGAGAGACACCTTAACATTTCGCATCCTAAGGTGCATATGTCGCAAGCAATTCAATTGCCTTAAAAATGAACATAAATTGATGTGCAATCATGTTTTGTGGATTTTATGTGAACTTCACGATTGCTAGGCCGTCAAATTTGATAAGTTTTCATTAGCCTGAAGATTAAGATAGATGTTACAAGAAGGGTCTTTTTTGAGCGCGGATCATTTTTGGAAACATAAATAAATTGTGCGAATTTAATATATTTTATCGGGTTGAAAGATGGCTAAAATCATAAGCTCATAGCTGTTTCCGTCAAAATTTCTCTTGGGATAAAAGATCAGAAACTGGCAATACATTAATTACTGACATGTCTCTTAACAAGCAATGTCCGCGGTAAAAGTAAGGTATTACGCAAATCTAAGGGACATAACCAAGTGCAGGGAAGAGATAGTTGCTGGAGTTGGAAATATCTCTAGTCTCCTTTCCACGCTCACAGGGAAATATGGCAGTGAATTTAAGATTAAATTATTTGACGTTAATTCAATCAGAGAAAACGTCATAATCCTGGTGAATGGAAAAAACATAATATTTTCATCTAAGTTGGAAACAAAATTAAATGATGAGGACGAGGTGGACATATTTCCACCAGTCGCGGGAGGATGAATCAGAGTTTGTAGAATTCCAGCCCTTGTTCTTTTATCTTCTCACTGGTCGGAATACCGTCAGGTGACCAGCCCCGCTCCTTGTAATAATCGTCCAGAAGGGGCTTGAGTGGAACCGTCTTTCCTTTATTGGGTCCCTTGGGAATTCCGTCAGTTAGGAATCTCTTAGGAAGTGTATCATCCTTTGGGGAGATGCCTGCCTTGAGGTTGAAGATCCTTTCAAGATTCCAATTCCTCTCCCCGGCCCTCAGGAGTTCATCCGCGGTGTAATTAAAACCGGTCACTGCATTGATCAGTTTCATGTAATCGTCGAAATTCAGTGCGAATGACGGGAACTGGCAAAGTCCAGAACAATCCATCACTTCCGTGAAATCCTGGACATACTTAACAAGAGCAGCTTTACCCCTAAGTTCTGTTGGCTCTGAAACAGGTTTAACACCTAGGATTTCATTCGAGATTGTATATGCACGCATGTGGGAACCACCTATATTGCTAGTCGCATATTCCAGGGCCATACCCCAGACGCCCCTGGGATCGTAGGCCGCCAGCTCTTGCCCCTTGACAGAAATTGAAGCATCTCTATCGCCATACCTGGACGCAAGCCTCAGCGAACCCTCTGCAAGCGCATCCCCGAAATCCTTCCTGTATGCAATTTTACTGGACATTTCTAGAACAGCGCTTGTATTTCCGAAAACTGGTTTTGTAGCCCCCACGTCCTTATTCGGTATCTTACCTTTAGAGTAGAGTTCCATTGCTGCGGACATCGTGAGCCCCGCGGATATAGTATCGTAGCCAAGCCTGTCTGCATTATCGTTGGCAGCTATTATCGTGTAAAAATCGTGGATACCGGTATTTGGACCTAGGGCCCAGGTACTCTCGTACTCCGGTCCCTCAGATTCGCGCTCGTTATACTTAACCACTCTTCCGCATCTTATAGGACAGGCAAAACATGGCTGGTTGTGAAGAAGGTAGGTCTCGACCAATCTTTCTCCGCTCACTTCTTCCGCAAGGGGATCATCTCCAGACTGTTGCGAGTTATTGTTGGAATAGATCCCGGATTTATTTATTATGTTGACAAGGACCTCAGTGCCAAATTGAGTTAACCCCTGGGACGTAACGGGGTTTTCCCTTATCTTAGTAAGCATTTCTTGGAGAACTGATTTGTACTCATCAGGATTCCCTATTTTCGGAAATGAGCCAGTCCCCGCCACAACGGCCTTCAGTTTTTTAGAACCCATTACAGCACCCACTCCATTTCTACCGGCAGCTCTATGCTTGTCGTTCATGACAGATGCGAACCGTACTAGGTTCTCCCCGGCCGGTCCGATGCAAGCTACGCTTGTGCCTCCTTTCTCCTTAGCAAGGATGGAATCTGTCGTCTCAAAGACATCTTTCCCCCATAATTCCGTTGCATCCTTCAGTTCTGCTTTTCCCTGGTAGATGTAAAGGTAGACGGGTGATCTTGCTCTGCCTTTGAATATGATGAGATCAAAACCCGAATGTTTCAGCCTGGCACCGAAGTAACCTCCGGAGTTGCTCCTTGTTATGGTTCCTGTCAGTGGACTTTTTGTTACAACCATATACCTGCTGGCAGTTGGTGCATTTGTGCCTGTTAACGGTCCTGGTGCAAATATCAGTTCGTTTTCTGGCGAGTATGGGTCAACTTTCGGGTCAACCTCGTCAATGTAGTATCTCGTAGCGAGTCCCTGCCCCCCGATATAGTCCCTGGCCCACTGCATATTTGTATCTTCAATCCTTATTTCCTCGGTTCCGAGGTCAACCCTAAGGATTTTTCCAGTGAATCCTCCTATCATAGTGATTACCGTAAATACAAGGGAAAAATATTCTAAATAAGTTTCCCAAATTTAAGCGTGGTAAATTAAGCTGACCTCTCCGGGAGAAATGGGGTATTAATACTTTCAGTTAATTATAAAATGTGTTAACCGTAATTTATCCAAAGGTAAAGATTCAGAGCGGGAACAGGTTCTACGCTGAATCAATATTGGGAGGTCTGACGGTTGCAGGTTATCAATTCAAGAGTGTCGGCATCAGAAAGATAGAAATTTCCCTATTCGGAAAACCATTCGGCGGGATAGCTTCCCAGAGGATCGGGTTAGCGGTGCACAGGTTCAGAGATCACCCGATCCACGCCCTTGTACCCGAGCTGAGCCCTGAAGGGGTCGATATAGTAACTATCCACGACATAGTTCCTTTTACAGAAAAGGAAAAATTCATTAGGAGCAGGTACGATGAGAGAGCCTATATACACATGTACGGCAACGCAATAAAAGCTAAAGTTTTAATTGCATCTACAAACATAGGAAAAGAGGAATTGATCAATGCTTTGAATATAGACAGTGAAAGGATAAAGGTAATCCATGAGGCCATAGATAAGAAAAGATTTCACTACGTTGAGAGTAATCCGTACCCAGATGACGGGAAGGTTCACCTGGTTACAGTTGGGGATTTCAATCCCAGGAAAAGATTCGACATTCTCTACAATCTTGTATCTAGAAATAGAGAATGGACACTATACCACATAGGTCCGGTAAACTCCTGGACTTCCAGGTACAGGGAACTGATGAAATTTGTGTCAAGTTACGAAAACATAAGGATCCTAGGCCCCAGGCCGGATGAGGAGCTCAGGGCCTATCTCTCCCACGCTGATCTCTTCGTTTACGCCAGCGATGCTGAGGGTTTTGGTTTACCGCCAATTGAGGCATTGGCGTGCGGCACCAATGTGGTGGTGAACGACCTGCCGGTGTTTAGGGAAACTTTGGACGACATGGCATTCATTTCCCCCATGGAAAAAATTGAGGAAACGATAACAAGGGCGCTTGGGACTAAGAAGGATAAGAGTACATTGGTCGAATATGCGAGCAGATTTTTTTTGGAAAGGGAAATAGATCAACTTATAAAACTCTACAATGAATTTGAAAATGAGAAATGGGAAGGTCAGCAAAGTAAAAGCTAACAGTCTCATTTTATGGCCCTATGCATATTTTAAGCTAATGAAAAACAAGTCTTGGGTAATATTTTTATTTCAATATCATTAATGCTATAGATGCTTAGGGCCGTGTGTCAAAGCTGCGGGAGAATAAGAACGAAATTCAACGGCAAACCTGTCTGCGATTGCGGCGGCATACTCGTTCCCGATATTGATTTTAAGTACAGGGAAGGACCATATATTTCTAATTACCCATACTTGAAAAAGGTTGTCAGCCTAGGGGAGGTCGAAACACCAATGGTAGACCTTGGCAACCTGAAGTTGAAGCTGGACTACTTCTCCCCGACATTCTCCTATAAGGATAGGGGAAGCAAGGCGTTAATTTCAAGCCTTATTTCAAACATTCCAAAAGGATATGAGATCAACGAAGACTCATCTGGAAACGCAGGGGCCTCTATAAGTGCCTACGGAACGGCTGCTGGATTTAGAGTCAACATCTTTGTCACTGCAACAACTAGAATGGAAAAAATAAGGCAAATTGAAGCGTACGGTGCAAATATACACGTTGTTGAAGGATCCCGCTCCGCTGTCCAAAAAGTGGCCTCCAGCTATCCAGGTTACTACGCTAGCCACGTTCTTAACCCGGAATTCAGGGACGGGATGAGGCAGCTCAGTTATGAGATATTTAGGCAGCTGGGTCACAGGATGCCGGATAGGATCTTCCTCCCTGTCTCAGCAGGCACCCTGCTGCTTGGTGTTGTCTCAGGCCTAGAGCATCTCCTTGAATCAGGTGAGATAGGAAAAATACCGGAGATAGTGGCAGTTCAGACTGAGGCAGTATGTCCCCTCTGCGCTGCTGTAAACGGCTTCACCTATGATAAGGAGAACGGAATTACATCCATCGCAGATGCCCTGGTCTCTAGGGAACCCATACTCATAGATCTGATGGTAGGTGCGGTCAGAAAGTACGGTAGGTGCGCAGTCGTTTCCGAGGGCGAAATACTGAAAGCAAGGCAGGCGCTCGCTTCCAAAGGCTTCTACGTTGAGTACAGTTCTGCGACAGTGTTCGCGGCCTATGAGAAGATGGACGAGAGAGAAAGCGTTCTAGTACTGACTGGGAACGGCCTTAAGACTATGTAGGACTACCTTCCAACTATAAGACCCGCAACGATCAGTGCACCGCCAGCAAGTGTCACGTATTCAATGGGCTCTGATATCATGTATGATGCCGCTATGACTGTCACGAATGGTGTGATATACAGGGTAGAGCCAGCTCTAATCGGATTCACCTTCTTCAATCCATCGAACCACAGGTAGTATCCTATGAAGGTCGCGAAAATACCTAGGAACACAAGGGAAATTATGAGAAAGGGTGCCCTTATAGAGAACAGTTTACCGAGGCCAGAATAGACGAAAGGAAAGAGCATCAATGTCCCGAATATTGAAACGTATCCAGTAACATTCATAGGATTGTGCCTAGAAAGAATGCTCTTTCCCCAAACCGTGTAAACTGCCCAGGAAAAGGCGCTCAACAATACAAGGACTGCGGAAAATATTTCATAACTCGTCACATTTGTTGGCCTCAGCAGTACTATCAGGCCCGCAGTGGCCATAACGAGGCCTAGCAGCCGCATGGGGGTCATCCTATCCTCTCTAGTCACGACACCGAGTATAGCGATGAATATAGGTTCCAAGCTCACGATGAAGCTTGCATCCCCAGCGGTTAAGCCCCTCTCTCCCCAAATGAACAAGAGTTGATACAGAAGTACACCAGTCAAGGCGAGCAAAACAAGCCTTACGATCTCCACCCTGGTATATCTTTCTTTTATGAGAAATATAACAGGAATGAAGAAAATCGACGACACAAGGAATCTAGAAAAGGCAATCTGCTGTGGATCCAGGTAAGAAAGGGCGTATTTTAGGAGCACATATGTGACACCCCATATGATCGAGGTTATTATCAGCTCAGCATATCCCAGGCCAGATCCATCCGATTTCACATTCTAGGTAGTGAGTACTTCAATAAAAAAATAGATATTACTAGAATACATACGAAAGAGTTGCTCGACCCCGGAATTTTCCTAGCTGCAATGGGTATCACGCTCCTCGAAATTTCAGAGGCATCCGCCGTAGGTCTCGCTATTTCAGCAGAAGGAGGGAATAAGGTTTTCCTTTACGTTGCCGCTGGGATATCGATCGTTTTTCTGATTACTTTCATTGTTGGGGAACAGATCGCCAGGCTCCCTATGGTCCTGGTCAGGATTGTTGCCGGTGTCCTCCTTCTATATTTCGGCATCCGTCTGGCGAGAAGCGCGAGGAGGGCAGTGCTCAGGTCTAAATCGAATCCTTCACAGGAGAATGAAAGCATTGAAAGGGGGGTATTCTATACAGCATTCACAGTCGGGCTTGTCGAGTCGTTCGAAGCTGCAATAGTGATCGTTGCCCTGGTCCCTATGAACTATTATTCAACACTCTTCGGGTTGCTATCTGGGCTTGTGGTTGTTGCTGTCGGAACAATAGTGCTCAGGTCTCAGGTCAGGAAGATTAAGCAGGCAAATATGAAGGTCATTGTTTCCGCGCTTCTTCTTTCCTTTTCCGTATTCTGGTTTGCAGAGGCGGCCGTCAAGATCTCTGATCTCGTTCTCATCCCGCTCTTCCTGATATTTTCAATTGCTGTTTATTCCTTTTCCCACAGGAATTGATACTGCCTTAATGGCCACTTTCCAAATTAGTAACTTCAGCAAGATATATACCTGATGCCATAATCTAGTACGGATAAATTTGGAGCGATCTAGCAGGAATCCATTTTCTTTCCTGAAGTCTCTGATCCTTTCTAGTTATCTTGGTAAGTGGGTAGTGGTTGGCATTTTGATAGGGCTGATCGCAGGTCTTGGAGCCACTGCATTTTACTATCTCTTGCAGGAATCATCCAATTTCATTCTTGGGAGTCTCACTGGATTCTATCCACCTAATCCGGCCGGGGAACTGCCTGTTCCACCCACTGTTAACCCTCATTATTACCTGATCCCTGTGTCCACAGCTCTGGGTGGCCTGGGTGCGGGTCTTCTCATATATTTTTTTGCACCGGAGGCAGAGGGTCATGGTACGGATGCCGCCATAGACGCCTTCCACAATAAGAACGGTGTGATAAGAAAAAGGGTGCCGATAGTTAAGATGCTAGCATCCTCGCTAACTATAGGTTCGGGAGGGAGTGCCGGGAGAGAGGGCCCAACAGCCCAAATCTCTGCAGGCTTCGGTTCCTTCATATCTGGAGTCTTGGGTTTGTCCAGCAAAGATAGAAGGATTGCAGTTGCGGCCGGAATAGGCGCAGGCATAGGTTCAATATTCAAATCACCATTCGGAGGTGCGATACTCAGTGCAGAAATTCTTTACAGTGCCGGAGATATGGAGGTCGAAGCACTCATCCCTGCCTTCATAGCGTCTCCCATCGGTTATGTGATATTCGCATCATTCACAAATTTTGACCCAATATTTGGGACAGGAATTGCGTACACGTTCAATCATCCGCTGAACTTGATTTTTTATGCTATACTTGGTGCAGTTGCAGGTATTTTCGGCCGCTTCTACACATTCCTCTTTTACAAAACAAAAGATATGTTTTCCAGAATCAGGATAAAGAAATTCCTGAGGCCAATGATTGGGGGAGCGGTTGCTGGTACAATTTCTATTTTCTTCCCTGAAGTTACCGGAATGGGTTATGGATATCTCCAATACCTGATTGATGGAAAGCTCTCGTTGATTAGAACCAATTACATAGTTTTGCCCCTGGTGGCGGTTCTTCTGCTCACCATTCTGGCGAAGGTTGTCGCTACATCATTCACCATAGGGTCAGGGGGGAGCGGAGGGGTATTCGCGCCTTCGCTCGTTATAGGTGGTTTCCTGGGTGCATTTTTGTGGCTTTTGCTGACTATGGTGAATAAGACAATCATACCAACACCGGCGCCTTTCGTGATAATAGGTATGATGGCGCTCTTTGCTGGGGTTGGAAGGACTCCGATAGCAGTTATACTTATGGTAAGCGAGATGACCGGAACCCTACAGTTGATGATACCATCAATGATAGCTGTGGTGATCTCGTACTATATAGCTGGGCCAAAATACACAATATACAAAAGCCAGGTCAGGACAAGGGCAGACTCTCCAGCGCATCGTGGCGAGTACAGCGTTCCTGTGCTAGCTAGGACAAAAGCTTCAGATATAATGACTTCCAATCCAATTTGCGTGGAGGATACAGTAAGCGTATCTGATGTCCACCGTATTTTCCTCGAGAAACAGCTAAAAAGGCTTCCAGTTGTTCAGAATTCAAGGCTGGTTGGGATAATTACGGTTAAAGATCTCCTCAATGTCAAGAGGGAAGAGGCCGATATCACATCCGTTTCAAAGATTATGACGAAAAATGTGGTCTATTCCTTCCCCGATGATTCAGTTCTGAGTGTCTTAAGGAAAATGCACGTAAATAGAATCGGAGGCATCCCTATAGTAACTAGGGAGGATAAAGTGGTCATCGGAATAATCACGGAGAGCGATATATACAGGGCTTACCAGAGATACGATGAATTTTCCGCGTGATACACGAAATAGTTCGATGAATTTTACGCAAGGCAAGGATCAATTTTCTACTTCCTGACTTGGAGTGAGAGGCCGCTAATAGGCTAGGGATATCCATTCTTCTGACTAAAGTTTCATTCAAAAATTATACGGATTGTTATCTTGTTGCGTTAAACCTGCTTGGTATGAAAAACTAAGGAATATTTTAAGCACAGGATAGCTAGCCTGTTCATCTGTCCTGGAACATAATCTTAGACAATGTAATAAAAGCGCTAACTGACAAATCCATGCCCAGTCATCTCGGAGAATTTTTATCAGAGAACAATAAATTTTTCCTTATGACATTTCCCTGTTGTATAAGTATAGATATAAAGAGATTTCATTATTTCATAAAAAGAAATTGAACCTCTAAAAATCTATACATGCGTAAAAAAAAATGGCGGAATGGGCTCGGCCGGATTTGAACCGGCGGCCTTCGCTGTGTGAGAGCGATGTCATAACCGCTAGACCACGAGCCCCTAACCTTGATTTTCACTTTATTAATACTTTTTTCTGATGTTATTCTTCGTTTTTAGACAATCTAGCATTATACTGATTGTGAAAATATTTGTGGCTCTGCTGCTACCGTTTATAAGATTATAAAAAATATAGTTAATCGGATTGTGATTCCCCTCACATGGATCCATTCTCTCTCTCAAACTATGACTTTACCCTGCCGAGAGAACTGATACGTCAGGAGCCTCCCAAAGATCGGTCAGACTGCAGGATGATGATCTTGGAGGGGGATAAAATTGAGCATTCCCATTTTAAGGAAATCGTTAACAGACTTAGACCCGGAGACGTAATTGTTCTTAACAGAACGAGGGTAAGAAAGTCCCTAGTTTATGGCAAAAAAGAGACTGGCGGAAAGGTTGAAATCACATTCCTAGGTAGGGGGCAAGAAGGTTTCCTCTGCTTTATAAAGGGGCGAATATTGGATGGGTCAAGAGTGCTGATAGGCGGTAGGGATTTCACAGTCTCATCAAGCGGCGACGGCTTCAGGATAATCACCGGTGACATTGACTGGGAATTCATAGAGAAAATAGGCCATCTCCCACTTCCACCTTATGTGAAAAAGAAGATGGATTTCCCTTATTATCAGAACGAAATAGGTGATACTGAGGGTTCAATAGCCGCTCCGACTGCAAGCCTACATTTCAGTAAGGATATGCTCAGTATTTTGGAAAATAGGGGCGTGAATGTCAGGTATGCGTTGCTGAAAGTAGGGTACGGTACGTTCAAGGAAATTAAGGACCAATCTATAAGAGATCACATTGTTGACGAGGAAGAAATTGAAGTATCACAGGAACTCGTATCTGACCTTGAAAGGGCTAAAGGGAACATAATTGCGGTAGGAACGACGGTGGTCAGGTCCCTTGAGACAGCTTCATATCCCGGGAGGATGGTCCCGTATAAGGGGATGACTAGGATTTTTATCTACCCTGGCTGGAAATTCAACTCGCCAATAACTCACCTAATCACAAATTTCCACATACCCAAGAGTTCACTCCTAGCCCTTGTTTATGCTTTTGGAGGAGAAAGACGTCTTAAGAATGCCTATCAAGAGGCTATAGAAAAAAAGTACTATTTTTACAGCCTGGGGGACGCGATGTTAATGGATCGATATCCTTAATTCTTCTCTTCCGTCTTCTTGTATATCTTGTTTATCTCTTCCGTTATAGTCTTAAGTTTTGCATCAAGTTGAGCAACTTGCTCCTTTATGGACTTTAGCCTCATATCTGATATCTCCACATCCTCCTCGAGTTCTTTTTTGAACGCCTCTATATCTTTTACCTTCACAAGAATTGTTCCGATACCTCTATATATATCGTCCTCAGGCTTGGCATCCTTGAGGTATTCAAGCGTTTTCTTATCCTCCCTAGACTTCAGTTCATACTGATACTGCTGAGCTAGTAATGCTTCCATTTGTTTCTGAATCGAATCCGCCTGTTTTATCTGATCCTGTAGATAAGGCCCAAGGTTCAAATCAACCATTGTTCCCTAATAAAGAGAATAAATATTAACTTATGTCTTTAAGAAACTAATTATACGGTTAGGATATTATGATTCATGTACGGTCTGAACGGTAAAATTTTGTGGGTAGACCTGAACGATATGAGCTTGAGAGTGGAGAATATTCCGGAAGAAATTTATAAGATGTACCTCACTGGAAACGGGCTTGGAGCATACATACTCAACAGGGAGATGAAGGGGGGTGAAGACCCTCTAGGCCCTGAGAACATTCTTGGCGTAGTTACTGGTATATTTAATGGGTTCCCTATTCCACTAGGCGGGAGGTTCGAGGTCGTAGGGAAATCTCCTGCAACGGAAACATGGGGGGACGCAAACTGTGGCGGGAAGTTTGGTCCAGAACTTAAAAATAGTGGATTTGATGGTGTGTTCTTTCGTGGAATAGCGAAGGAACCTGTTTATCTAAAAATAGTTGATGGTAAGTATTCATTGGAAAGCGCAAAGGATATCTGGGGTAAGGATGCGTACGAAACAGAAGATTATTTAAAAAAGATAGAACCAAAAGGTCAAGCTCTAGTTATTGGGGTACCTGGCGAGAAGAAGATGCTGATCTCATCCATAATGAATGATTATGGCAGGGCAGCCGGAAGGTCCGGCCTTGGAGCGGTGATGGGTTCCAAGAAAATCAAAGGGATAATAGTTAGAGGAAGTAGGAAAGTTGAACCTTACGACGCAAAGCTTCTCACCGACACAATGAAGGAAATACAGATACAGTTCAACAAAAACATAGAATTAGCCAGGCCGTGGCAGTTGTATGGAACGACCGCAATCACAGAGTCGTCGCACCTTAACGGAGACACTCCGATTAAAAACTGGAAAGGCGTAGGCATTATAGATTTTGGAGAAAAAAACGCTGCTAAGATCAGCGGGGAAGAAATAGCTAAAGACAAGCTTAGGTCCTACGGATGTGCACAGTGTACTCTTGCCTGCGGTGGCCACGTAAGACGCCAGACGAAATACGGTCCATTGGAAGGTCATCGGCTAGAGTACGAAGGTACGGGTTCATTTGGAGGACTTAACCTAGTTTCTGATCTTGATGCCATTGCAATGAGTTTCGAGATATGCAACAGAGCAGGTCTAGATATAATATCTACCGGCTCAGTAATTGCGTTCGCCAACGAATGTTATGAAAATGGTATCATCAGTAAGGATGACATCGGTTTCGAAATAGGTTTCGGAAACGCTGACGGAATGGTGAAACTCGTCAAGTTAATAGCCGAAGGAAAGGGGATAGGCGAAGTCCTAGGTCAGGGATCCTTTCAAGCGTCTAGGGTTATAGGAAAAGGAAGCGAGAAGTTTGCAATGTCTATCGCAGGCCAAGATCTTCCGATGCACGATCCTAGGCTTATGCCGAGTCTTGCAACTACGTACATCTCGGATCCCACTCCTGGCCGACATACCGCTGGCGGAATAGGGTTCGACGAAGGCGGATCATTAACATTGCCGTTCAGCCATCCTGAATCTGGGACAAAGATAGCGAGATATGAGTTTAAGGGTAAGGGTCACTTGCAAGCTCTGTCTGCGTACGGAACACAGATAATCAATGCCACAGGAATGTGCCTTTTCTCTACATCGGTATGGCCCAACAGTTATCCATACCTAAAACTGCTGAAGGCTGTTGCCGGCTGGGATATGACTGTAGATGACCTGGTAAACATAGGTCATAGGATTCAGCTTTTAAGATACATTTTCAATCATAAACAGGGCGTGAACCCGGGAAGGATAGAGCCACCAGGGAGGGTCGTAGGAAATCCCCCTCTCAAAGGAGGTCCAACAGGCGGGGTGAAAATAGATTACAGGACCCTTGTAAATGACTACCTCAGGGAAGTGGGTATAGAAGAAGACGGAAGCATTACTCCCAAGGCGATAAAGGATCTAGGAATAGAGGTTTAGAGGAAGAGCTCCGGTTCTCCTTTTACGTCGCTAAATCTGAATATTGGTCCAGATTCGCACACGTAGTATCTGCCAATATTGCAGTGGCCGCAGACGCCTATTCCGCACTCCATTCTCCTTTCAAGTGAGAGGTATATTCTCTCTTCCCTGAATCCAAGCTTCAAAGCCTCATTTACGGCATTTTTCATCATTAGGGGAGGGCCTATAATAAAAACAGCAGCATTTCTCTGTGATGTTGTTTTTCCTATAAGGGATGTAACGAATCCTACATTCCCCTTCCAGGAACCGTTCCCCCTATCAACTGTAAGTCTCATTTTTACTTCCTTCTGCCATTTTTCGATCAACGATTTATAAACAATATCTTCGGGGCTTCTTGCTCCGTAGAGAACCTCCAAACCCTCCGTGCGCCTTTGGTCAATTAAGCTTTCGATAAGAGACCTAATCGGAGGAATGCCTATCCCTCCGGCGATGGCCAGAATATTGTCATAGCTTTCCACCGGCCATTGATTGCCGTACGGTCCCCTTACCCCGATTCTTTCAACCCTGTCCATATACGAGGTGACCCTTCCGACGCGCCTTATCGTAAATTCAAGGTCCCTACCCGGCCCAGATGCGACAGAGATAGGAGCTTCCCCTACACCTGGGACGGAAAGCATGTAGAATTGCCCTGGCATTGCTGTAGATTTATAATTTAGGATTACAGAAAAGACGTCCTCCGTTTCCTTCCTTCTTTCCTTAACGTCAACTAGTTCAGGAAGATACTCATTCTTTTGAATAGTCATGTGTTATAACCTCCTTTATATCTATTTCGACTGGACAGTCTTCAACGCACCTGTTGCATCCAGTACAAAGATATTCACCTTGGCTCCTCTTATAATATGAGAATTTATGATAGAATCGCTGTCTCAATCTATCGGATAATTCTGGTCTCACGTTACCTGCAGACGTCTTAGTGAACCCGGAAAGAATACAGGAGTCCCACTCTCTTTTCCTTTCTTCACCTTCGTCGTAAAGGTCGAAACAGTAGCAAGTTGGACAGGAAAAATTGCATGCGCCACAAGATATGCACTCAGATGCAAATTTCGTCCATAATTTTGAATCCCATTTCATCCTGTCCTCGATGCCATTAATTGGAAGTGGTTTCATTTCGCGGTTGAATTTTTCCGTAATGCCAACGAATGGATCTTCCTCCCCTTTCCTAAATTTTCTGAAGTAGGGCAAGAACCTCTCTGACACCATCACATGAAACAGATCATTGATCTTCAGAACCTGAATATCATAGTTCCTAAGGACAGGGCCTCCAAAAGTTGTACAGAATCCGCCTTCACACGGCTCAGTGCAAACATAATTTATGAAGATAGTATTTTTTCTCCTAGCTGTGTAGAATGGGTCCTTGTTAAGAATTTGCTTATCCATAATATAGAATCCTTGGAGATCGCAGCTCTTAATACCGAAAACAGCCCTTTTCTCTTCCTGAATCAAGGAAAGAACATTCTCTCCCCTATTGATTAAGAACTCCTTAGGCGCATACCTTGACTTCCTTTCTGAAATTTCGCTTATTTTCCTTATCCTTTCAAACACAACCTCCCCGTCGATTTCGGTAGCGCCATAAACTTCGTATTCCTTCGATACATCTTCGAGCAAAGCTTGCATTTCATTCTCGTCAAGGATGTAAATCACGGGATCAGCCTCACAGGCACTACCTTGAATTCGGGTATTTTGGCAATGGGATCGAGGTTGTTTCCAACGAGCCTATTTACTCTTGCCTCATCAAAGTGAAACGGTACAAACACAATCCCCTTCGGAATGCTGTCCGTAACGCGAGCCATAACTTCTATACAACCATGTCTAGATTCCACCTTGACTTTTTGGCCGTTCCTGATTCCGAGATTCCTAGAGTCGTCGAAATTGATTTCAACGTACGGTTCGGGAGATTCCCTCTCAAGTATGTCGGTTCTTCTGCTCATTGTACCGGAATGCCAATGGTAATAGTTCCTACCTGTTGTCATGATAAAATTGTATTCCTGATCAACCTCTTCCGCAGGATGCTTGTAGGAAATTGCCTTAAACTCTCCCCTTCCAATTGGAAATGAAGAAGTATGGAGTATCTCAGTTCCATCCGCAAAGCTTTCATTTATCGGCCACTGCTTTCCTATTGGGTAAATGTTGTCGTATGTTGCCCCAGAGTAATTCCTGATTACCCTCCTTATTTCATCAAAAATCTCTTGGGGGGATTGATAATCTTGCAGATCGCATATCCTAACTCCCATCTCTTTCAGAATCCACCAATCAGGCTTTGCTTCCCCTGGGGGATCAAAGACTTTGTTAACTTTCTGTATCCTTCTTTCCGTGTTGGTAAAGGTCCCTTCTTTTTCCAAGGATGTCGTTGCAGGAAAGACAATATCTGCCATTCCGGCAGTAATAGTCATGAAGATATCCTGTACTATGAAAAGATCCAGATTCTCTATAGCCTTTTCGACATCCGTTACCGCTGCCTCTGTAACGAGTGGATTCTCCCCCATCAAATAAATTGCCTTGATTCTTCCGTCTATCGCAGCTTCAAACATCTCGGATAGCGTTAGACCCTTTTGTCTTGGAAGCTTCTTTCCCCAAATCTTTTCTATCCTTTCAATGTCTGGAGAGTCGACCTTTACGTAACCAGGGTACCATTCCGAAAGTGCCCCCATGTCTGATGAACCCTGGACATTGTTCTGCCCCCTAAGAGGGAATATACCGTTACCTTCCCTCCCTAAATTTCCTGTGAGTAGGGCAAGATTTGAAACCGATTGAACATTTTCTGTTCCCTGCACATGTTGCGTTATCCCCATGGCATATAATATGGAGGTAGGTTTATCTTCAGCTATCATCCTCGCGGCTCTTACAATGAGATCTGGATTGACACCTGTCACACCTTCTGTAATTTCCGGCGCGTATTTCTCGACTTCCTTCTTAAACTCGTTGAATCCTTTTGTTCTATTTTCTATGAATTCTTTATCTTTAAGGCCTTCGTTAAGTATAACAAACATGATGGAATTAAGAAGAGCTACATCTGTTCCTGGCTTAAACTGGAGAAATACCTGAGCGATATCAGCCAATTTAGTCCTCCTTGGGTCAGCAACAACCAAATTTTTTCCCCTTTCTCTCTCCTCAATGATCTTTGAGCCTATTATGGGGTGTTGTTCTGTTGTATTGGAACCAATTATGAAAAACGTTCTTGAGCTTCCGAGGGAATCTATTGAACCTGTTGCTGCCCCCGCTCCGATAGTCGATATGAGGCCAGAGACTGTGGGGCTGTGGCAGCTTCGTGCACAGTGGTCTATATTATTCGTTCCCGTGAGTCTGGCCATTTTCTGCATTAGATAATTTTCCTCGTTAGTACACTTGGCGGAAGACTGAAAGGCAACAGAATCAGGACCGTATTTCTCTATAATATTAGCCATCTTTTTCCCTGCAGTATCTAAGGCTTCATTCCACGTAGCCCTTTTGAATTTTCCGTCCACCTTGATCAGGGGGTATTTCAGCCGTTCCTTCGAGAAGTTGTACGTTAGGCCGGAATATCCCTTTATGCAAAGCTTTCCATGATTGACAGGGGATCTTGAATAACCTATCACTCTCACTCCCCTCTCCCCGACAACAATCTGACAGCCGGTGCCACAGTAAGGGCAAACTGTAATTACTGCCACCGAACCGTAATATTAAATTCATATATACTGATTATCATCTCATCATAGATGCTAAAATAGCTATCAGCAGCGTAACCTCCTTCTAGCTTCATTGAGGTCTTCCTCAGTATTTATACTCAGTAAAGTTTCACTATCTTCTGGGCCCAATGTTATAACTGAGAAATTTTTTGATAGGAATGGGTATATTCTCTTATCGTGCGTGGAATGCTCCTTTAGTTCTCTGTAGATGCTTCTATTGTAAATAGCGAACAAAGGTTGAAGGAAACCGTGAGAATCTGAGACGGTAACGGGTTTCCCTGTGTAATTGGAGATCAGCATGGATATAGTCTTGCATTCAACATAAGGCATATCGCCTCCGATGGCAAAAAATTCATCATATAGTTCTAAGGCGGAAATCAGTGAGTCCAGGAGGGTTCCCGTGCTTCGATCCCTTATCGTTTCTAATCCGGGTACCCATATGTCCTCATATTTGGAATAAATGATAATTGAATCAAAAAACCTGCAGCCGTCCAGGATCTTATGAATTCTCAGAATCATTGGCTCTCCGCAAATATCGATTAAATGTTTCCCTGGAAGCCTCGTACTTGGTTTCGCGAATATAAGCGCGCGCAATGACTTAGTATTTACAGCGTATTAAATTATTTTCCCCCCGCACACTTTGCACGACGGATTCCTTGGAATAGGAAGGGATTCGAAATGTTTTCTCCACACATCAATGTATGTGAGGGACCCGTCATCATCACCTTCTATCAGGAGTTTGACGGCCAGACTCGCTGCCATCGCTGATATTGCGCGTACGGCAGGGCCTATAACACCCTGGGCAGTGCAGGAAATTCCTGGTCCGGAGTCTGGATAACCGAAGCACGCTAGACAGGATGTCTTTCCGGGTATTATAGCCTTGACGTAGCCAAACGTCCCCTCTACCGCTGAAAATACCCACATTTTCTTCAATTTGAATGCCACTTTATTTATAATACCCCTCGCATCGTAATTATCTGTTGCATCCACAATAATGTCCCCTAAGCTCAGTAAGGACGGGGCCCTTTCGTAAGTAAGACGATCATGAACCGCAACTATCTTCACTTCAGAGTTGATGGATTGAAGGATGCTCGACGCAATGTCTACTTTCTTTTTCCCTATATCCTCCTCCCTATACAGAGCCTGCCTATTTAGGTTAGTAAGTTCAATAACGTCATCATCCACTATAATAAGCCTTCCTACTCCCATTCTCGTAAGTATCTCGGCTACTGATGTGCCAATTCCGCCCATTCCTATGATAACGATAGACCCGCTCTCTATCTTTTTCTGCCCAGACGGGAATATCTCCTTGACGGCAAGCTGGCTCAGGTATCTTTCATTCACTAGTTATGATAGCCAAATCCATTAAAATATTATCCTCCGCTTACAGGCGGAAATATTGATACAACATCCCCTTCAGAGAGTGGATCATCTTCCTTTGCAAACCTGCTGTTCACAGCCACGATTGAACTTTTCTCATTTTTCAATCCCGGATACCTTGTCCTAAGGAAGTCAAGAAGCTGTGAAACTGTTGCTTTGTCTAGCTCGATCTCTTCCTCCTTTCTCCCGGCAGCTTCTCTATATTTTGCATAATACTTAATATGAAGTCTCATCAACCTCCCTCCAGTACGGCACCCTTGCATAAACAGCTTCTTTGAACGCATTTTCAATTCCTTCATCGCCGAGATTTTTGAACTCGAAAAGCTGATCCCTTCTGTTAAGGCAGGTTTGGAATTCGCCCTTCGATGTTACTCTCAATCTGGTGCAGTGGTTACAGAAATCTGCATTCCTTTGAGGTCTTACTATCTCTACCTTGCATATCTTTCCGTTGTCGGTTCTAATCTGAAATCTTTTCCTATTGTGGAGAGGGTTCACCTCAATTCCTTGTGCGATTCTGGAAAATCTGTTTTCCAACGGTCTAAGATCATAGTGATACTTCTTGTACGTTGGAGACTCTTCCCCTTTTCTGTCCGTTTCGTATTCTATGAGCTGAAGAGTCGCGCCTTCATCAGCACAGAAATTGATCATATCATCCACCTGATCATCATTCAGCCCTTTTAATACAACAAAATTGACCTTAACGGGTTGAAGACCAGCCGAAAGTGCAGCTTCTATTCCATCTTTCACCCTTTCAAGTGCGTCAACCCCTGTTATATCTATAAATTTTTCCTTATCAATTGAATGCATAGATATATTAATCCTATTCAGGCCAACTTCCTTTAGTTGCCTTGCCCTTTCCTTCAGGAAAAAAGCGTTTGTAGTAAGCGATATATCTCCGTCTATATGCTTTCTTGTCCTGTGTATTATTTCCTCTAAATCTTTTCTCAAAAGAGGCTCCCCCCCTGTGAATTTTACCCTATTCACACCGTTGGCAGCCCCTACTTTAACGACCCGCTCTATCATTTCGGGTGAAAGTGTAGCGCCATTCTCTTCGGTCCCTTCCATATGGCAAAAGAAACATTTAAAGTTACAAGATGCGTTAAGCTGAATTCTTAGACTGTTGAGAGGCCTCCCAAACCTGTCGTAAATCATTAGCTCTACATTGTAATTAAATATCAAAACTTTCTGAAGTTTTAAAATTTACTTACGGGCTAATGCCACTGTTCTGTACCGTCTTTGTAGATATCCTTCTTCCAAATAGGAACTCTTTCTTTCAATTCGTCTACTATGAACAAGCATGCCTCAAATCCCTCCTTTCTGTGGGAAGATGCAACTTTAACAAGTAATGATCTCTCCCCTGGCATAAGCCTCCCTATTCTGTGTACCGCCATTGCGTCTTGAATAGCGTATCTTGCCTTAGCTTCCATCAGTATTTTCATAAGCTCCTTCTCTGCCATCGCTTGTTCCGCTTCGTAATATAAAAATGAAAGCTCCTTGTTACCTTCGTACTTCCTGACAATTCCTTCGAACATAACTATCGCTCCTGTTTTGTTCCCCACGTCTTCCGGGAAATCCGAAGGAATAATTTCATTTTCCTGTATCTTGGCGATCACCTTTCTGTAAATAGCTATTGCTATACAACTTTGTCGTTGTGCAAGGTATCACACATCAAACCTTACGCCTTGGGCTAGCGGAATATCTTCTCCCCAATTTATCGTAACAGTCTGTCTTCTAGCATAATTCTTCCATGCGTCGCTCCCGCTCTCCCTACCTCCACCGGTATCCTTCTCGCCGCCAAAGGCTCCACCTATCTCGGCCCCTGCAGTAGCAGTATTGACATTGGCCAAGCCGCAATCGCTCCCCTTTGCAGAAAGGAAGTCCTCCTCCTCCCTAAGATCGGTCGTGAAGATACTTGAGGATAGCCCCTGAGGGACAGAATTGTGTATCCTTATGGCATCCTCAATTTTTCCGTATTTAAAAACGTAGAGTATTGGGGCAAACGTCTCCTCGCATGTAATGGGTGTGACCCCAGGCATCTCTATAATTGTAGGCCTTACGTAGAATCCGCCTCCAAAATCTGGAATTTTAAGTTCCGTGCCTC
This sequence comes from Thermoplasmatales archaeon, assembly GCA_038729485.1. Classification (GTDB taxonomy): domain Archaea; phylum Thermoplasmatota; class Thermoplasmata; order Thermoplasmatales. The sequence continues at coordinate 54,461 of JAVYRX010000007.1, forward strand.
CGTAGATTACCTTTCCCCCCTCTTTAACGGCTCTTTCAACAGCTGCTTTAAAATTCCTGACGGCATTAGAGTCTATGAGTGGTCCAACAAGTACGCCGTCTTCAAGGGGGTTTCCGACCCTGACATTTTCATACATTTCTTTTAGCTTATGTATGAAGGTTTCATAGATATCTTCGTGCAGAATTAATCTTCTCGTTGTTGTACATCTTTGGCCTGCGGTAGCTAGTGCTCCGAATGCAACCCCTTTTAGAGCTACTTTTATGTCCGCCTTGGAGGTTACGATTGCCGCATTGTTCCCCCCTAATTCCAGTATGACTTTTCCGAACCTCCTGGAAACATCCTCGGAAACCTTTCTACCGGACTTTACCGAACCAGTAAACGAAACAAGCTTTATCCTTGGATCTGACGATATTTTATTACCTATTTCCTCTCCAGCTCCAGTAATTAGATAGAACACATCCGGGAATCCATTCTCTTTTAGGACCCTAGTCACAGTCTTCATGACAGCAATTGCTGTCAGGACTGCCTTTGAAGAAGGTTTCCATATCGATACGTTTCCGACTACGGACGCAATAAATGAGTTCCAGGACCAAACAGAGGAAGGGAAATTGAATGATGTGATTATTCCGATAAGACCCAGAGGATGGTACTGTTCATACATTCTGTGCTGTTTCCTTTCACTGGCGATCTGAAGCCCAAAAAGCTGTCTAGATAATCCAACTGAAAAATCGGATATGTCTATCATCTCCTGTATTTCCCCCTCCCCCTCAACAACAGTCTTGCCTGTCTCAATCGAAACGATTTTTCCCAATGCTTTCTTTTTATTCCTCAATTCGTTTCCTATGATTCTTATGAGTTCTCCCCTCGTCGGAGGTGGCGTTTCGAACCATTTTTCTAAATTTTTCTCAGCACGATTAACAACAGTTTCGTAGTCTTGTTCGGAACCCATGACAGCCTTCGCTATTCTCTTACCATCTATTGGGCTTAGGGGTTCTGTAATTTTACCTGAGGGTTTTTCGATCCATTCTCCGGCATATACACCAGAATTTAGCTCATCAAGACCGAGCTCGTTTAGTATCTCTTCCCTGGCTTTTTCTAGGTTCATAGCAATCTATTCATTATCCTTTTAATAGTTTAATCTTTTATGCTACATAACCGGGCTTGTGGTGTAATCTGGACAGCACAGGGGCCTCCGGAGCCCCCGATTCGGGTTCAAATCCCGACAAGCCCGTACCTATGAAGGTATAGATATTCCCATTTTATCCTAAGAGCGTGAGAGTCAGCAAAGGAAGAATTTTATTCTCAGACAGAGAGGTGGAAAGGTGGTATAAGAATCTAGCAAGAGGTAGTATAATCACTGCAGATGTTTACCTAAGAAGATTATCGAAGTTCTGTGAAGAAGTTAGATTGAAACCAAATGAAATAGCGGAAATGAGCGATAAGGAGATAACAGATCTCCTCCAGGACTACGTGAGCGAACATGAGGACAAGTTTGCAGGAAGCTATCTC
>JAVYRX010000008.1:0-55111 GCA_038729485.1 Thermoplasmatales archaeon
CTTGGAAGAATATAGGATTTACTAGATCGTATATCAGCATTCCGTCTGCCGCCATCGATACGGGTGCTGAAGATATAATCAAAACGGCTGTGGAAACAACTGACCAGGCAAACAGCGGGATTGAAGAAAGCTTGATGCTTCTATCCCTGTCCAGGAATATCATTTTCAGGAAGATGATGCTCGAACCCACTGCAGCAGTCATTATGAGCATAACGCCGATTAGAGTGGCATAAGAGAAAGATCCGCCTCCGGCCTCGGTTAGCTGATCAACGAGCGGATAATAAAAGTACCAAGAAGCTGTGCTTTTTGAAAATATGATGAAAATAGCACCAACTAAGAACATCCAGTAAAATGCTGAACTAACTATTCCGAGTGAATCCCTCTTTACCTTCATGAGAGACGGCAGAAGGTAATAGCTTATGCCCAAGATGCTCCCGAGAGCCCATCCGTAGAGCATTATAACGCCATGAGCAGTTAGAAGTATGTTGTACTGAATTGGAGTCAGAAATGTAGGGTTTGGAAACCAAAGGGATAGCCTCATCCCTATTCCAGCCAGTCCGCCTATGAAGAAGAGGGCCAGACTAGTTATGAGGTACCTTATACCTATTGATTTGCTATCGTCCAGGAAGAACGCGGCAAAGCTTAGTTCCCTACGCATCTTTGAGAGGAGAGTGTTGTATTGCTTCTTCTCCATTGAATCCAGATCCTTTCCAACGAGATTCCTTCTGTAGTCCTGAGCAAAATAGTAAAGGAGGAACCCTATTATTGCAAAAACTGCAATGGTGGAACCGAACACAGCCAATTCAAAGGAAAAACCCATTATGTTACCACCACCGTACCCCTCATTTCGTAGTGATATTCACCGCAATACTCAACGCATTCCATTATGAAAGTCCCAACCTGCATTGGCTTTATGGTTACCTGGTTCGGGTGGCCGTAGACCGCATATACCTGGACCCCGAATTGCGGTATATAAAGGTCGTGTATAACGTCCTTGCTTGTTACAATCAGAGTGTAAGTTGTATTGACAGTTAGGAATAGCTTGTCAGTAGTCACTGTTCCATTAGGGTAGGAGAACTGCCAGGCCCACTGATATCCCGTAACGTTTATCACTATCCCTTCAGGATCCCCTCCTTCTGGATTGGCAATGTTCTGGGGGTGCGAATACAGATAAGTGGTGCTCGATACTGCACCCCAGGTAAGTATTGCAATAACAATAACAATCCAAATGACCTCAGTCTTTGTTTTATTATCCACTTGCTTCACCTTCCTGCCTAAACTTGAGCGCTGGATAAACTGACAGGGCAATAGTCGTAAAACCAACCGCAATCCCTAACGACACATAGGAAATGAAAAAGGGGAGCTGACTAACAGCCGGCTCCCCCACGTAGAATTTTCTGAATATGGGACCGATGATCAGATACTCTGAGATTAAATAAACTATGACCCCCTCAATAAAAATAACTAGGATGGCCCTAACCCTTTTGTCTAGGTTCATTGGGGTGCTAATGAAGTTAAGTTTATTAAATCTTTCTTAGAAGACTGAAATAATCCAATCAAAAACCTAAAAGAACGGACGTAATATCGTCGGTGGAACCCCGTTCCCGAGCCGTTCTTATCATGAAGGAAAGTTTGTCCTTTCCTTTACTCGCTACTGTTTCGCAGATTTCGTTGTCCTCGATGTATTCCCACAGGCCATCTGTACACAGCAATGCAAAATAGCCGGAATGCACCTTAACGACGTTTGAATCTGGACTGATTTCGTCTATGATCCCAAGCGCTCTTGTCAATTCGTTCCTTCTGTAGTCCCGCCTTACGTCCTCGTACTTTATCTCCCCCGCATCGGCAAGTTCCTGAGCATATGAATGATCCTTTGTTCTAAAAAAGATGTGCCCCTCCGAATCAATGATGTACGTTCTTGAATCGCCTATGTTTGTGACAAAGACGTTGAAACCGTTCACAAGCATTGAGGAAAGGGTAGTACCCATCCATCCAGCACCTAGCTTTTCTGAAAGCTGCCTGATCTTGTGGTTTGCTTCGCTAAAGCCCTTCAATATGTCAGCGCACAATTCCTCGAATCTATGACCATTCTCGATTCCAGATGAGAACTCGGAAGCCAATGAATCGACGGCTAGCGAGCTGGCCAGCTCTCCATAGGAACCGCCTCCCATCCCATCTGCTACGGAGACAAGTGCAAATTCGCCCCTGTCCCCGTATTCATGCGAAATCAAGAAGGCGTCTTCGTTATTTGCCCTTGATGAACCTCTGATTGTTTCTGCCTGTATCTGCACGTGTATTCATCCCAATATCGGATATAAATAAATTCCATTTTTTTACCAACTTACAAAAGATATTATTAAGAACGTGGATAAAGGAAAAATGAGGAGACTTATGGCATGCAAGAGATTGATAGATCGTCTAAAGGATTGAAGGAGTCGCTTCTGGGCGTATTCGAGCCTTTGATATTTTCCCTTCATTATATAAAAGGAAAAATGGTTCTAGTTACTCTCGTCATAATTTCAGGCCTGATATCAAATCTCTCCCTCCTCTTCGTTCCCATATTTATAGGAGATTCTGTTTCCGCCCTTGAAGCAGGGAGATACGGGGAAATAGTGACGTTCGTACTGCTCATTCTGATTGCGTATTCAGTCTCCGCAGTAGTGAGTTTTGCCATGAATTATGGATCGCAGTACATTTCACAATATTACGCAATGAAGCTCAGGACAGATTTCATGTCGCACCTAGTTAGGAAGAGGTTTCTCTTCTTTGAATCTCAAACATCTGGCGATCTTCTCTCAAGGGGAACCATGGACATAGAGGCTACAAGAAACTTCATACTTAACACGTTTTCCAGCCTAATACCGACAATTTTCCTGATAGCTGAGGGTCTTGTCCTTCTTTATATAGTGTCTCCATTTTTTTCCCTTCTTCTGGCCCTGGCAACCCCAGTCCTCATATTACTGGGTATGAGGTCTTCAAGGAAGCAGAGGCCCCTGTGGAGGATGATAAGAAAGACATACGGGAGACTGGGGGAAATTCTCCAGGAGAACATAGTGGGGCAGAGGATCATAAGGGGCCTATCTGCGGAGGACAAGGAAATTTCAAAATATTCAACTGAGACCCAGCAGTATCTCGAGGAGAACTCGGAAGTGGGCAGGGTCAGAGGCCTTTACAATAACCTTATGCCATTGACAGTTGCTGCCATATCGAGCATAGCCATAGGCTTCGGTGGCTACGCCGACATGATTAGCGTGAGCAGCGTGGGCGGCCTTGTTTCCGCCGTAACCATTTTCGCCATGCTGACAAATCCCGTTTCATTTCTAGGAAGAATGGTCGTTTTTTCGGAGAACTCGAGGGCTGCAATACAGAGGATAAACGAGATCATTTCCACGGGGAATGAGGAGGACATTGATTCCGAGGACTTCGTCCTAAACCCTGGACCCCTTGAATTCAACAATGTGAGCTTTTCGAGGGCAGGGAAGACTATATTCAGGAATGTGTCCTTCAGGGTTTCTCCGGGGGACTTCATTGGGATTACTGGCAGGACGGGAGCAGGAAAAAGCTCGATGGTTAACCTGATAGTTAGATACTACGACCCGGATTCCGGACAGATAACCATATCTGGTGTTCCCATACGCAACATTCCTCTCAGCTTTCTCAGAAAGATAGTTACAATAGTTCCACAGGAGATAAATCTCCTCTCGGGCACAATAAGAGAAAACATACTGTTCGGGTATGAAGCAACCGATGAGGAAGTTCACAGGGCTGCTTCTATAGCGGGCATATCGGATTTCATTTCTTCCCTTCCCCTGAAATACGATACGCTCGTTGGAGAGAGGGGGATAACGCTTTCCGGAGGGCAGCGCCAGAGGGTTGCAATAGCGAGGGCCGTAATAAGAAAACCAGCAATCTTAATTCTGGACGATGCAACGTCGAGCGTTGACCCTGATACAGAGGTGAAGATTTTCAAGAACCTGAAGGAGAATATGAAGAATTCAATGATCCTGATGATAAGCCTTAGGGAGTCAGCTCTTTCCTTTGCAGACAAGACGTTGATACTGGAAGGAGGGGAAATAAGGGGGGACGTGCTTTGACTAGTGGTTATGATGCAACTGAAGACAGATATCTGAAGCCACAGCGTGGCATCAGAATAATGATCAGGATGGCAAAGGACGTATTTTATTGGAAGAGATATTCATCGATTTTCATATTTTCCGTTGTGATAACAGCTATTTCAGGAGTTCTGTACCCCCTCGCGCTCGGCTATGCGGTGAATGCAGTCCTGAGGAAAAACGTCCCCCTGCTCGTTATTTATTCTTCGCTGTTCTTCACAGTTTACGCAATTCAGTTCGTTAGCTCCCGGTACCAGACGATCAGTTCTACGAGGGTAGCGCAGGGCGTAATCAAGAAAATGAGGGATGGAGCGTTCACCAAACTTCAGAAGGTACCACTCGATTTTTACTCAAAGGTCAGGACTGGATACCTCATAAGCAGAATAGAAAATGATTCCGAATCAATATCTGATTTCCTGACATACCAGCTTCCGCAGGTCATCTCAGGGATAACGACAATACTGATATCGGCTGGCATCATGTTTTACCTAAACGTCAGGCTGGCCGCGTTCAGCCTGGCCGTTCTTCCTGTCCTCGGTCTTTTCACCCTTTCCCTGCAGGGGAGGGTGAGGGGAAATTATCTCAGGACGAGGAGGACAATTGCAGCAATTACCGGAAACCTCGCTGAAACGATAGCAGCTATGAGGACCGTTAAGGCATTCAATGCGGAGAACAGGGCTGTCGAGAGATTCGATAATCTTAACAGGGAAAACTTCGATGCGAACATGAAGGCCTCAAGGCTTTCTTCGTCTTACAGCGCGGTCATAAGGGTCATTGAAGCGGTGGGCATAATAATAGTGATCTACGAAGGCTCAATATCGCTCTTTTCAGGCGCGATAAGCCTGGGAATTTTGGTTGCATTCATCGCCTACATCCAACAGTTCTTCAATCCCATAGTGCAGCTTTCCCAACTCTACAACACATATCAGAACTCGCTAGTTGGTGCTTCCAGAATATATGCCATAATGAACTCCGACCCTGAAAAAGATTCCGGAAAAGAGGAGATAGATCATTTTTCACGCTCCATCAGGGCTAATGGATTGGTAGTTAATTACGAAGAATCGCCTGCCCTGCAGAGCGTATCCATAGAAATAAGGAAGGGGGAGACTGTTGCGATAGTTGGAAGAACTGGAGCGGGAAAAACCACGCTCACAAACATCATACTTAAACTGAAGCTTCCTGATTCTGGGGAAATCTCGATAGACACTAGGGATCTTATGGACATAGACACGAAAAAGTACAGGGGCATAATAGCGCCAGTCCTTCAGGAACCGTTCCTCTTTAACGGTACGGTATTTGAGAACATAAGATATGCCAGAGAAGATGTTACAAAAGAGGAACTTGAGGACATGATAAAAAGATACGGCATGGGCTACATTTTCAACTCTCTTCCGAACGGCCTCGATTCGTGGGTGGGGGAGATGGGAAGGAACATGTCGGAAGGCCAGAGGCAGGCGGTTTCCATACTGAGGGCATTCGTGAGGAACCCGGAAATAATAATCATGGATGAGGCCACTGCTCAGATAGATCCACCCTCTGAAAAGGAAATAATAGATGCGATGAAACGTTATTCAAGCCAAGGAACCTTAATACTAATTTCGCACAGATTTTCCCTTATAACTCTTGCAGACAGGATCATCGTACTTGAAAAGGGAAGAGTCGTCCAGGAGGGCACCCTGGATGAGCTTTCAGGTGAAGGGGGCGTATTCGCAGAACTTTACAGCAGGAGTTTATCTGCCAGATAAACGATTTATTACGTTGTTCCATTAGGCAAGGTGGACGACGTCAATGTAACAATAGTTGGCGGTGGAATAGTAGGATTGGCAATTGGCGCTGCTTTAGCGGAGCAGCATAAGGGCGTATTCATAATAGAGAAAAATTGGAGGATAGGGCTTGAATCCAGTACCCATAACAGTGGCGTCATTCACTCTGGCATACATTATCCTCCCGGCAGCCTGAAGGGAAGGCTGTGCGTGCGAGGAAATTCCCTCCTTTATGATATCTGCGAAAAGAATGGAATAGGTTTCAAAAGGACGGGGAAGATCACGGTTGCGTCATCCAACGATTACAAGGAGCTAGAAATTCTCAGAAAGCAGGGGGAGGGAAACGGAGTCAAGGGTATGGTTATGCTAGATTCAGAAGGGATATCAAGATTGGAACCTCTCGTAAGTGCTGACTCGGCCCTCTATACCCCAACAAGTGGGATCATCAACCAGGATGAGCTGATAGACTATTATTATTCCAAATTCATCAACAACGGCGGGGTTTTGATAACGGAAAGCGCAGTTAAGGAAATAAAGAAAGAAAATGTGGGATACAAAATATCCGGAGAAAGGAGGGGAGGAGCGTTTTCCTTTAGCTCGAAAACGGTGATAAACAGCGCCGGTCTCTATGCAGATAAGGTAGCGGAAGCTGCTGGCATCGACGTTGAATCGAGGGGCTACAGGATCAAATACTGTAAGGGTGACTACTATAGGATAGACGGAAATGGTCCAGTTTCCATGCTTGTGTATCCTGTTCCTGGAAATGAGGGACTTGGAATTCATTTAACTCCCGGCATGGACGGAACTGTAAGGTTAGGCCCAAACACCTATTACGTGAACGAAATTAATTACAGGGTTGAAACTGATGCCGACGAGTTCAGGAATGACGTTGCAAGGTACGTTCCTTCCATAAGAAAGTATAAGCTTACTCCAGACTTCGCGGGGATAAGGGCAAAACTCCAAGGCAGAGGAGAGGGATTCAGGGATTTTGTAATTGAGGAGGAATCTAAATATGGATTAGAAGGGTTCATCAATCTCATAGGGATAGAGTCTCCGGGTCTCACTGCCTCGCCAGCCATAGCTGAATTCGTTTCAGAAATGTATTCTAAGATCGTCTAATATTTTAGGAAAGTGCTGTGGATGTTGGGAGTGAATATTGCCCCCGAATGGAGGGATAGCAGGAGGAATGCCACCACAATGATCATTAAAGATGTTTCGATCATACCTATTTTCCTGACCTCCCTGGTGACAGTCGCAGCGGGTATTCGGATCAATGAAAGGGAATAAATGAAAAATCCCGGTTCAAGCAGTCCAAGGAATGCAGGGAATACGTTGTAAAGAAGCAGTTTCCCATTTCTTTTAAGTTTCGAACGTACGGAGAATTCGGCCCCGACAAGATACAGGAAGAGCGTTCCACCAATCACAAAGGACAAGAAGTTCACGCCTTGAATTGTGAAGGAGAAGAGGAGTGAGTATGCCAGAAGCCCGATGGCGTTGCCATAATGATTGAGCTTATTCCTAGCCATGGGTAGACGGGTTGCATATACGGCAAAAAACAGAGCATATGGAATTATTAAATACGGGAGAAACAGCATAGATGCTGCAGCAAATGCAACGATGAATGCAATCATCGCTAGGTCGCCCGTATTTCGGATCGCAATTTTCAGGGGAACGTCATACTCAAATATACCCATGAACACCGGGATCCAGAATAGAATTGCCTCGACGCCCTTCCGAGATATCAACGCATATGCGACTGATGATATTCCCAGAACGGCAGAAGTGGCGACGTTCCCGTGTTCCACAGGTATTCGCATCTTTCTATATTACAGGCGCCCTTAATTGACTATCTGCTGTTCCCTAATTTGAGAGAACTCCCTTATTTTCTTTGACGCCCTCAAATAAACAAGTATCGCCGCTATAAAGCTGAACAGAGGAAGGAAGAGACCGAATATGAAAAGTATAGCAGCTGCCGCAAATCCACCGTATTTTCCGTCAAGACGAAAGATTCCTACTACCAGTGCCAAGATTATGCCCAAGAGACTCATTATCCCTCCTATGAATATCAGTGCTACCCCAACAAGCACGATTGCAACAAGTCCTGTCACACCTGCGGCAATCACAACCGCAATTGCTAAAATAACAACTATGAGACCTATGAAATACAGGGCTATGCCCGTATAGGGGCTCCTAAATTCATGATATTCGCCCTTTAGGAGGGAGTATCCCTTCCTGAGAAAAAGGAGAGACAGCATAATAATTATAAAGCCTACAATGGACAAGATAAGGGGTACTATCAGGGCAGCCTGAAAATGAATCCCGGTGGTGCCAGAAATACCAGAAATGATGAGCCTAATCTCCCCCACTGAGATGATGAAGGAGATTGTTGATAGCACGTATCCTATGATGGATATAATTGAGAACGTTCTGATGCCATCAAGGGCTTGAATATCCTTTTCGTGTGTGTTGCCGGAATTTTCGGCCGTCATTTATGACTTAATGCGCTTCGCTATAAAAATGATGCTAGTGCCTATCTTCTCCTTCTAGCGGCGATGATCGCTACCAGGATGACCAGAACGAGAATCAATGCACCAAGAAGGTAATATTGGTCAAAATTTGTTTTTTGCAGATTTATGTCAACCATCTGTACCTTGCTCGTATTGTTAAGAGTCAAATTCGAAGAATACGTGGAATAACCTAAGGAAACCACCTTCAGCCTGTAGCTTCCGGCCTTCAGGCTTATATTAAAGTGACCTGAGTGCGTGGTCACTGCCTTCCCGTCGATGTAGAGCGTTGCGCTCTTTGGAGATATATTTCCAACCAGGTACACATAATAGTAGAATGAAACGTTTATAGAGACGTCCTTACCACTGATTATCAGGGGGCCGTTTGTAACGTTAGGCGAGTAGCCCGAAGCATTGGCAATGTAAAAGAGATACGACCCGTTTGGTTCATAAAATACTATTGTATTTTCGCTGGAATTGAAATATTTTCCCTTTATGTTTACTGACCATTGGGTGCCGGGAGGAAGCCCAGCTTCCGCGAACCTTACCTGGAAAGTTACTAGTGTGAAATTGAGATAAACGGTTTCGCTTGAACCGTTTACGAGAAATACCGCAGCTGGAGGGGCTCTGTAATTCTTGTTTGTTGTGTAGACTGAATAATTGTACGTGCCGTTTGGAAGCTGTATTGAAAGCGTGCTATTGCCAAAAGGACCCAGGGAGCCAACGTTGCTTATGTTCAATCTCCAGGTCGATCCGTACGGGAGACCGTTCACCAAAAAGGTAACGTTATAAAGAGCCTTGGCAATAAGCGGAAGCACTTCCCCTGCCTTTAAGGAAATGTTCCTTGACCATATTAGAAGCCCGTTGTAATCGTAAAGCTTCAACGTATAATTTCCCGGCCCTATTGTTACGTTCACCCAATTGTTTACGAAACTGTAATTAAAACCCCCTACTGAAAGATTGCCGGACGATAGCCCAGTCTTAAGATCAATGGTCGAGATGTCGCTAGATGTATATATCTCGGCAAGAGAACCGGGACCACTGGTTAAATTTGTATATATCGTACCGGTCGCATTGTCGTAATAGGCCTGTGAAACAACGTTGCCTATGGTTTCTGCAGTGTCGGAACCGAAGTTGAATGCATTTGGCACCTCCTGGAAGTTGTGTCCGTTCCAATATTCCAGAGACATGTCTACAGAAGAGGAAATATCCTGGGTGCTGCTTCCATTACCTGGACCTCCAAGAATGAGCTCGGCGTCATAATTTGTGCCTATTGGATTCGTTACGGATCCGTCGACAAGGAAATTTCCATCCGGGTCGACGTTCCTCGCAAACTTAAAGAGCACCCTGTCGTAAGTAACCCAGCCGTATCCATCATCATACTCGAAAAGTATTAGGGGGATACCATTTTGAACTGAGGAAATCGCCTGGAGCTTTATTGCATACGGAGCCTTCAAAGTAACGTTGTTTCCAGGAAGAGAAACGTTCGCGAGATCATAGTAGAACAGAGTGTGACCGGATTTTGCAATGGTACCGTTGCCGCTAACGGTGGAATTTAACATGGAAGAACTGGTAGATGAGAAGTTCCAGATGTTGTCGATGAATTGAACTGAGCCATTCCTTGAGTTCAGGAAAGCTACGTCCTGAATCCAGTACACGAAAAGCGTGTTATTGTTGTAAAAGGCTAGATTGAGATTTAACTGGATGCTGAGATTGGAGGTGACGCTTTGTGATGAGTTGTACGTGTCTAATGACGATACGTTGACAATGCCCAGGAATTTCGTCGTGCTGTAATTGTAGCTATAATAGCCCAATGACGTCGGCTGGCCGAGACCGTAATCAGCGATTCCCATCGGGGCCGGTTCAGTGAGATAACTGAAATGGGGAATTACTACCTGGTTTCCCGGAGAAGGTAGCTTAAAGGAGCTTTCCTCCGGTTTTAATATAGGTTCCAAGGAATGTTGAAAAGATCCGTGACCTGTTCCAGTTGAAATTGAGAGTGAGCTTGTCACTAATAGCATTATTGTAAGCATGACAAGAAGATGACTTTCCTTCAATCTCATTGATAGACCTAAAATAGCTTTATGCTAAAAATTTTCGTACCTTTCTCTTATACTTTTTCTTACCCGTGAACCCTCTAACCTCGGACGCCTAATATTTTTCGACCACTTTGGAAAAGAAAGGAACTAGACTAAAGCCTTTTTCTGATGAAAGAATGTAACATGATGATAAGCGCATTTTAAATGGACGATACAAGATGACGCTACCGCTAATTATGCCGCTTGACGGTTTTTCCGATTCGCTTCTATTTATGCACGCTTTACCCTTTATGTTATGGAAAAATAATTAGTATGGTCCCCATGGAACGAACGATGATTAGGAAATTAGAATGGAGAGATATGAACGATCTTGTCGAAAATTACTATTCTTATTATGACGAACTAACGGAAACCCCAGATTTTGGCCTGGTTCTCTATAGAGAAAGACCGACCTACGCCTCAGAGGTGGAGTGGTTCTCCAACCTGTTTAGGAACGTAGAGATGGGAGACGCAATTGCGGTAGTAGCAGAAGAAAACGGGAAGGCTATTGGACTGTGCGATGCTAATAGAGTTAGGCCAGGAACAGATATGGATCACGTCGCAGTTCTAGGCATTGCGATCAGAAAGGAGTTCAGAAACAGGGGAATAGGAGAGAAAATGATAAGGAAGGTAGTGGATTTGGCAAGAGGAAAATTTGAAGTGCTGAAACTGGAGGTATTCTCGTCTAATTCAGGGGCAATAAGACTTTACAAGAAAATAGGATTTGTTGAATATGGTGCGATACCAAAAGAAATAAAGAGAGGAGGCATGTACTATGACGTTATTTACATGTATTACAGTCTGTGACTTAATTCTGTGATCGCAGATTCATGGTTCTAAATAGCAAGAATGAAACAACTTTATTCCGTCCTTAAGGTCCTTCAAATAGCCACTGGTGGAGGGAATCACTCCGCCAAGAGCATTCTTTGCCGAAGTCGATCAAGTCACGTGGCTTCTTTTTCTGCCCTCTTAAGCATGGGTGAGAAGGAGGCACCGATCAGGCTGCCAAGCATCGCGATTGCAAATACGATTAAGGCAGTAAACAACAGGAATACTGCAGATCCGCCTGGAATCCCGGAAACGCTCCCTATCAAAGAAGCCTCCCGAAGCCTAAACGAACCCTCGTAGGAGAATATCTGTAGAACTGTACCTATAGCTGCCCCAATACCTACAATAGCAGAATCTCCGAGATGCCTGGCAAGAAAAAGACCCACAAGTGCTTCGGGGATGAAAACAAGATACCAGTAGTAACTAAAAGAAAGTGCAAATGCAAGCAGAAGACTTGCTATGAATGCAACTATGACAGCATACCTAATTTTAGGTCACCCCCGAGTACTCATAATAGAAAATGGACGGCGCCGTTTCCGGTATCAGTCTGTAATACGTTCCGTCATTCCACGCCAAAAACGTGTTTTCATAATAATTGCTGAGAGGATTTTCGGATACTCCTCCAGGATATATCCCGATTCCGTCTTGTGGATGACTCATATTGACTACCATCCTCCAGGAAGGGCCGAAATCCGAGTTTAATCCATACGCCGCATTTATAGTGTTGCCGTCCCCGGCGGCCGGTATCGCCTTAGTGTTCATGGCAGATATCCCGAAGAAACTTGAGAGAAGACGCTGATGTACGTTTCCCCACTCCCACTTTGTAGATATGGGGCCATACATGGACTCAAGATAAGAGATGGTCTGGTTATACGCGAGAGTCATGACGCTTGCTTCGCTCCTGACTTGACCAGTTATAGGATTGTCGAACCAGTGGATGGACTGATCCGTAACAGTCCAGTTAATCAAATCCTCAATCAAAGGACCATGATAAGCGTCATCTGGACCCAGGAAGAACGAAGTTTGATTTAGTCCTTCAGACGGAGTTATGTTGTAATATTGCATGTATGGTCTGAACGTATCGTTTATGAAATTGGAAAGCCAGAAATAATATATGGTTGCTGCAGTCGAGTTGATTGCCATGTTCCCGTTCCACGATGAAAGAACGGAATATCCGGGATCGCTGCTCATTCCGCTGCCATTCAGGGCATTGAGAAGGGGGCCAAGCAGTATGTTCGTTGTGTAGTCATGAACAGTAAGCTGCACATTCTCCATTTTGGCCGTATTGAAGCCGAAGGTGGAGTTGAGAAGATTGTATATCTCGTCTGCCCTATAACCTGATTCGTAGTCCCATCCTATATAATACGGATAATTCGACGAAACAGTGATCTGGTTTGCGGAAAATACAAATCCCCTTGCAGGGTCGTAGAGAAACGGCTCTTCATTCTGAGGAATGAAACCGATCCAATTGTATTGACCGGTACCAGGCAGTATGCCACGCGGGTTCCCTTCCCTGATCACAGGATATTCTCCATACGGGAATATCCCTATATTGCCCTTCGAATCAGCAACTGCCCAATTCTGGATTGCAACCTTGAAATATTCCGATATGTTCTCGGCGAATTGTCTTACCGTTTGGGCCCTGTCGTTTAATAGGATTGCAGTAATCTCATATGTGGGGTACAATCCTGTCCAGTCCATAGCGATGGGCGATGCCCCACTATTAACAACAACTCCGTTTACAGCTCTCTCAACTGTTAAATGATAGCTCCTTTCACCTTTTACTGGAATCGATTCATTTGTGATCTCATACTTGTTCCAGCTCCCGTTCATGAAATACATGAACGGATGAGCCGGACTTGTAGATTCAGCATAAAAATATGTTTCCTGTATCTGGCCGTTTGTTGCCCCCCAGGCAATGTTTGCGTTATGCCCAAGAATTATTCCAGGGAAACCAGGAAAAATGACCCCCACAACATTTTCTCCAGGGGATACGAGTTGAAAGCCGATCCATATGGAAGGCACTGATGTCGTGAGATGCGGATCGTTTGCAAGCAGAGCTGATGAATAATCCGTCTTTATTCCGTTCACGGCCCAATCATTGCTCCCTAAATCAGTAAAGGTAGCATACCTAATGTTCAGGGACGCATTGATCCCGAGATATTTTTCGAAGATGCTTGAATCCTCCGCGTTTAGGCGTGCGTAGCTGGCTACAGATTGCGCATCACTTTCAGAGATTCCTGTTGAAGAGGCGTTAGTGTAGTTATAAGATGGTCTATAAAGAGATAGATTTCTAATGTCACCTGTTTCGTTGTATATGAATGGATTAAGCGAATACGGAACAATTGGGTTTTGAATACCGGCGGGATAAGAAGGGTAAATTCCCTGAATAACGCTCTCCGGCATCTTTTCTAGCGCATAATTGAAATAGAGTGGGTCCATCGTTGCCGGCGTATTCTGCCATAGGAATAATTGCTGTACCGCAAGAATGTCTGTTAAATTCCAATCGTGCGGCACATAATTTAGCAATTTAAATAGAAAAGGCATCGTGTTCGGGGTAAGGGAGTTTATGTAGGCGTTTATGCCTGTTACAAAATAGTGTAATGCTAAATATGTTTCGCTCGTGGTTGAAAGGTTCGCAGCCTCCATTTCAGCTATCTGGCTATCTTCGAGAGTCCTATAAAATATGTCAGATTGGAGGGCAGACGGACCTACCACCTGAGACAATGTACCCAGAGCGGTTCGTTTCAGAAAATCCATTTCTTCAAGACGGTATTCGGCCTCAAGGTACCCTTGCTCATAGTACATCCCCCATGAAGTGTTTGAATCTATTCCTATAAATCCGTCGGCTTCCCTATAGACGACGATGCTAGATGTAGATCCATTGACGGTAACATTTATGTATTGAATACCTGCCGAGTATGAGGGAATCTGTGTGTCCCACACTCCGGCAGAGGGATTTAGAAGCTTTTGGAGCGGTGGTAACCCACCGATAGGCATTGAAATTATAACGAGAACGACAACAATGATCACAGATGAGATGATTAAAGACCTGCCTTTTGGAATATTTGGCATGATAAAAAACATAAAGCCCGCGGTAATTAATTTTGTGTTTAGACATGCCAGTGGCGTGAAGAAATTGAGGAATGTTCTCAATCCAATAGTGGAAAAGATCTCAGAAATTCTGTGAGACAAGGAACGCGAAAGCAGATCAAATTTCAATTATCTACTCAAGAACAATATTAAGACTACAATACTCCCGAGAGAGAACGCAATGACTCTGTGTGGAGGATCTCCCGCTAGGAGAAATTCAATAGGAGCCATAAGTAATATGGTCATTAAATCATGGAAGAGTTCTCTGAGCTAAGGTAAGAGATGAAGGGTTGAGATATTCTTTTGCGAATTGAAAAGAAATGCTGGATAGGTTATGAGCGCGATGAAGCTGAAGTATCAGGTTAAGTAGGATCTCATGGAGATATACCTCTACTATCCTCCAAGAAGGAATAGTGTGGTGAATTGAATTGGTTAATACATTCTGAAAGATCAATTCTCTAAGATAAACTAAATTCAAAAAACAGAAAAAAAATAAATTTTATTTATCTTAGTTTTCTTCTCTAATTCACGCTTTCGCATCAACAAGATATTCTGAATCCCTGGACGATTGCTCCAGCGTTTTGCCCTTAGGCTCCGGTAGAAGAACTATTGTAAGTATCAATCCTACAACTGCAAGCATGGAGAGCACAAGGAAGAGCCCTTTCAAATGGAATTGTGCGGTAATGAAAATGTTGAGGAATGTTCCGATGAATGCACCCATTTTACCGCCAGCAGCAGCGAAACCAGAGCCTGTTCCCCTTGCAGATATCGGGAATACCTCCGGAGGCACAACAAACGTCGTCACGTTTGGACCGAATTCAATGAAGAAATAGCTAATTCCATATAGCGCAAGGAATTGAATCAAGTATGCAGAAGTTGTAAGCGCAGTGAAAACTCCCAAAATGCCAAACGAAAGAGCCATCATTGCAAATCCGATAATCTGTATTGGTTTCCTTCCTATCCTATCCATTGTGAAAGTGGCAATCCAATATCCTGGAAATGCAGCTAATCCAAAGATCATTGCGCTGAACTCAGTAGTCCTTATGACGTGTTGGATACCAGTAATTCCAGCAGGAACTAGGAATCCAAGCATTTCACTCGACATAATGCTATTGCCGTACAGTGCCCAGTCCATAAGGAACCAACTGCCGGCAGTCACAATAACCAGGCCAATCAGTTTTCGATCCGTCAGCATCCTTTTCAGTGTCATATGGCTCTTGGCCCTCACGTTTTGATTGGTGACAGAAATGTTCATTTTTGTGTAAGTGCCAAGGTCACTGGCTGCCTTGTTTATTTTTCCCTTTACAATTGCTGAATACTTTGGAGGCTCAGGCATTTTTCTCCTGAAGTAGATTACGGTAGCTGCTGGTATCGCACCGATTGCGAGAAGAAGCTTCCATGTTATTCCTGGATACACTCCTGTCGTAAGAAAGGCCAGTGCTACCAGTGGACCTGAAACAAGTCCAATGCTTTGCATTGAAAATACCATCCCGATGAATCTTCCTCTATTCTTTGTGTTGGAGTATTCGCTCATAATCACAGAACTCGTGGCATAGTCACCCCCAATTCCAATTCCAAGTAAAAATCTCCATGCAATAAGGTAGTAGACGCCATTCACAGGTACCAGAAAAGCGCTTCCCAGCGCGCCTATAACCAGCAATATAAGCTCAAGCCCATATACTGCTTTTCTTCCCAGCAGATCCAGTAGACGCCCGAATATCGTTGCACCTATTACGGCGGCTATGAGGGCTGTGGAGGCGACAAGCGAAGTTTGAAACGTTGTGAACTTGCTCCATCCAGCCAATGGTAGTATTGATAGCACGACCCCAATTATGAAAAGATCATAGGCATCCGTGAAGAAGCCCATTCCGGCGGTCAACCAAGTCTTATAGTGGTATCCTGATGGTTTTGAATCGTTCAGGGAGCTTACGATCTTTTCGGCATCATCGTTCACGTTGTCCATTAGGCATCATAGGACTAAAGTTGGAAGGATGTTAATAATACCGCAAGTATTGTAGTATGAGTACGTAACAGTCAATAGAATACATAGTACAGATATTTCGATCTAAGACATTATGTCCCATTCGTCAATTAATAGGGAATTTTCTTTATGTTCGCCGCCCTTCAGACAACTTGAAACGGATCAGCAAACTGCGAGGCAGGTTGCTATCCTTCCCGGAACCGTAAAAATGGAAAAATGGTTGAGCGACTAAGAGCTTAAGGGAACTGCACATATAATTTTAAGAAGTTTGGAAATGACGACAAGTCTATGCGGAGGGAGGGATTTGAACCCTCGGATCCCTACGGAACCAGACCCTCAATCTGGCACCTTTGACCTAGCTCGGCAACCTCCGCCACCACAAAAAGAGTTCATTTT
This sequence comes from Thermoplasmatales archaeon, assembly GCA_038729485.1. GTDB lineage: Archaea > Thermoplasmatota > Thermoplasmata > Thermoplasmatales. The sequence continues at coordinate 16,756 of JAVYRX010000008.1, forward strand.
ATTTATTCTTTGGGAATGCAACGTCACCAATTCTGTCCTGTGATACGTTCATATAGCGAAATATAGAGTTTCCTTGTCTCTTCGATCTTTTCCTGAGGGAGAGGAGGGATGTCAGGCTCCGCTGAACCCGTTGCTCTTGCCTGCATGAGCCTGTCATGGTAGCCTATGCTTCTATAATACTGTCTCACAAACTCCTTGCTTCTTTCCACTACCCGGCCATACTTTTCGTATTCTTCCCTCTCCCAAAACCTGTCTTCGTCAGCGGTGCCAAAAGTATCCACTATAACAGGGTTCCTTTCTTCATCCATTGCAAACTCCTTCTTCCCGTCAGCGTGTATAAGCCCCCTATCCCAGGTAGTCCCGTTGATCTCATCATCTATCCTTTCTACGATTTTTCTAATCGATTCTAAATCATCGTCCTCCAAGCCGCCTATAACTTTGGCCTCGCTAAACGTTAAAAGTCTGTCCGTTTTCTCGAACTTTGTAGTGGCTTCAAAGAGGGGCTCTGGCAGTTTTTCTCCGTAAGATGGTTTTCTTTTGAAACCAATATCCTTAAAATTCGTCTTTCCATTTTCAATTCTATCGAGCAACGATCCCGCAACGTAATACCTCATCACGAATTCCAGCGGTATCAAATACCCTTTCTGGTTAATTGAGACTCTTCCCTCTATAATCTTGAATTTGGCAACTTCCATCTCGTTCCTGTTCCTCAAGTTTATGAAATGATTTTTTATTCCCATTTCTCCTGCCCGCTTGAACCAGAACGCAGAGGTTCGAGCGAGGGATTCTCCCTTTCCAGGTATTAAAGACGGAATAATCTTGTCGAAAACGGATATTTGATCGGTGAATACGAATAACAGTTTGTCTCCCAAATCGTAAACCTCCTTAACTTTACCTTTCTTGATGAGCTTCATAATTAGTCATGCGGCTACGGCCTTAATCCTTTTCCATATCCGTTCCCAATATGGCTCTTGAATGCATAATGTTCAAAATTAAATAACTCTTTGGCAATTTGCTGGAATTATCAACACCGATCCTATACCACACGACGTAATTTGGAAACATATATTTTGTCGATTGCTATATATCTCTTATGGCAACTGAGATCAACGTCAAATATGGGACAGACCTCCTTAAGAAAGGTTTTGCTAAGATGACCAAGGGAGGGGTAATAATGGATGTCACCAATGCAACCCAAGCTAAAATAGCGGAGGAGGCCGGAGCAATATCAGTTATGGCACTCGAGAGAGTACCGGCAGACATAAGGGCTGAAGGCGGCGTCGCCAGAATGGCTGACCCTCTCAAGATTAAGGAGATAGTGGATTCCGTAACCATTCCTGTCATGGCAAAGGTAAGGATTGGACACCTTGCAGAAGCTAAGGCCCTTGAGACGCTTGGTATTGACATGATAGACGAGAGTGAAGTTCTAACTCCAGCAGATCCGTTTTTCCACGTGGATAAAAGGAAAATCTCAATACCGTTCGTGTGCGGGGCTAGAAATCTCGGTGAGGCAGTTAGGAGAATTTGGGAGGGGGCAGCGATGATAAGAACAAAGGGAGAAGCAGGCACAGGGGATATAATAGAGGCTGTCAGACACGTTAGGCTTGTGAATCAAGGCATTGTTGAGGTTGTAAATGCTGACGAAGGGGAACTATGGGAAATGACAGTCAGCATATCGAAGAGTTACGAAAATCTCATAAAGGAAGTGAGAGGCTCCCTGTTTGGGAAGGAAAACGTCCTGGACAGTGATATGATTTTCCCGGACATCACCTACGGCGAAATAAAGAAAGGAATCCTCGGAGTACTGAAAGAGATAAAAAAAGCGAAGAGGCTACCTGTAGTAAATTTCGCAGCAGGAGGTATTGCGACGCCTGCTGACGCCGTCCTAATGATGCAACATGGGGTCGACGGTGTATTCGTCGGAAGCGGAATATTCAAGAGCCCGAATCCGGACAAAATGGCATCGTCCATTGTGCAGGCTACCGCGGCCTGGGATGATCCATCCATCCTCGTAGAGATGAGCAAAGGTCTTTCCGGAATGAAGGGGAGAGACGTAGAGAAGATGGCCGAAGGTGAAAAAATTCAGGGGAGAGGCTGGTAAGTCTAAGGATGCAATTCCTGACCGTTGTAGGCCACATAAACGTAGACATAATACTTGAAATAGGCGGAATCCCGCCGTTCGGAAGCGAGGAGGTTAAAGGAGTCAGGAGGTCACTGGGAGGAACAGGTGCAAATATAGCGAAATTTTCGGCCGCGCTCGGTACCCCGGTAGAACTTATATCAAAAATATCAAAGAGTTTCCCAGAGGAGCTCCTGGACGATCTAGAGAACGAAAAGATAAAGCTAACTCTGGAGAGGGAAGATGACGAAGGCCCCATTTGCTACATTCTTGATTCCAAGGATAAACAGACAGCGTTCGTGTATCAGGGCCCGATGAAAACACCCGGAAAAATCTATGAGATTGATAGCAGGTACTGCCACTTCGCCACCTCAAACCCAGATTGGATTCTGGCCCTCATGAAGAAATGTCACGGAACGAAGGTCTTTGACCCTGGACAAGAGGCGAAATACAGGTGGGAAAGGGAGAAACTGATCGAGGCCATTAAGCAGGCAGATCTCCTCATTTTGAACGAAGACGAGTTCAAGTACGTTTCGACGATTAAATCCCCTGATCCAGAAAGGACTGTGATAACCCTCGGAGGAAGGGGTGCAATGTATGACAATAAGATATTTGAAACTGAATACGTAGAGGGCGTATCGACTGTCGGCGCAGGTGACATGTTCAGAGCGGCGTTTTATTCTTCGTTGTATATGGGCGGTAGCATTAGAGATTCCGTGGGCATGGCGAACAAGATAACGTCTATATACCTAAAGTACGGACTTGAGTCCCTGAGGGGCTTTAAGTGGGAGGATCAGAGATCCCCTAATCTTTGAATAGAAAACTCCCAAGAATCTTATAATTGTTCGCAATCAACTGAGAATGAGCGAGAAGAGGGGAGGAGACAGCTGGTTTCTGTCCTACTTCCCTATGAACACTTCCTCGGGGATCGTCAGCCCCCTGGCACCATTGTTTATAACTGAGTTACTTGGGGGTGGCATTGTCGATTATTCTATATACGCCGTGGTTTCTTCCATCGCAACAATCTTCGGCCTGTTCATCTGGGGAAACCTTTCTGACAGGATGGGAAAGCGGAGAATATTCGTTCTTATAGGATTTATTTCGCTGGCCATAACCTCGATCCTCTTTGCCCTGTCATTCAACGTTTTGTATTTCATAGGAGTTTCTTTCGTTTCTGGTTTCATGGGAAGTGCCGTCACGCCTGTTTCCTCGATACTGATAATGGAGCTTACTGAGAGGAAAGACTGGTCGATGAAGATATCAAAATTTTCACAGTACAACAGCTATGCAAACATTGCGGGAGTTATAGTGGCGGCCCTTTATACAGGGAGATTTCCTTCGCCTCATCTTCTCAGATACCTATACCTTATCACATTTGCGTTTTACGCTGCTTCGGCTGTTGTCGGCTACATGTTTGTGCCTGAGAGCAAGGAAAAAATAACCAGGGACGAGGTACCGGTAAGGACGTTCAGAGTCATAGAGAGAGTTAGGTACCTCCCGTCCCAAATCATACATTTCAATCTCCATTTCCGCGAGCTACACAGAGACTTGAAACTTCTGCTTGTGGGATTCATGATAATGATGGCCGGTTTTCAGCTGTTTTTCGTCGCCTTCCCTATTCTCCTTAAATCTTTGGACGTATCCTCAACAGTATATTTCCTGATATACCTAGGAAACTACTTGTTCAGTGCCCTTACGTTCGGATTTTCCGGACAAACATGCGTGAAATATGGGAATAGGAGGGTAACATTTATGGCCGTTCTAACAAGGATAATAATATTTCCATCTGTCATAGGCATCGTCGCGTTCATTGGGTCAAAAGCAATATTGTTCGTCGCAATGCTTATAATATACTCACTTCTCGGCGCTCTATGGGCTTTTATATCAGTCGGAACTGGAACGCTTGCTTCAAACCTATCGAAACCTGAGGAAAGGGGCAGAGTTAGCGGAACATATAACGCTGTACAGAGTTTTGGGGCCGTTATCGGATCTGCAGTGACAGGCATAATAGTCAGTCGTTTTGGATATTATATTGACTTTGCCATGGCATCCGTTGTTGCCGCCCTGGGGCTGTACATCTTCCTAAAGGAGAAGGAGAAGTAGCTAGTCTAGCTTCACAATTTTTCCGTTTCTGAACACGGGTATGATTTCAGTAACATCAGTCTGAAGGCAGAAATTGATATCGCTCTCCAACCCGTAAGATTTAAGCCTCTGACTCCCGTTTCCGTTCCTGGCTTTTTGGATATTTACATCAATATTGGCACCAGGTTCCAGTATCCTCTTGGACAGGGCATAAGCGAATTCGTTGTCTTCAACGGCCGTGCCATTTTTTAAATTTGCAGGAAAAATATGTACCTCTTTGTTTCTGAGGTATCTGGAGAGGGACGTAATATTCAAAAAGGAACCTATTAGCGCCCCATCACCGACCCTGAAAATCAGATCTGTTCCATTGGTCGTCTTTAGGGCTGCTTTTTTTCCAGAAAGGTCAAGTTTGAATGTTTCCGAGGGGGAATTACCGTAATCGAAACCTTCTATAGGCTTCGTGTCGATTTCGCCAAACAGTAGGAATCCATTCTCCCTCAGCTTAAATGCCTCACTTACGTCCTTCACCGGTACAACTTCTTGAACGCCCTTCATAAACATGGTTACTATGTTCGAGGTTGCGCGGAATATATCTGCCACGACAGGAATACCAAACACGTTTTTTATATATCTTCCATCAGTTATTCTTATCATTCTATCATTTCCACCTTTATTTCAACGCCTTCGTTGTTGAATGCTCTCCAGGAATAGTCGTTAAAGGGATACCCGACGATTATGTGAATGTTGCCGAATTTGGAGTAGAGAATCCTGTCCTCATCGCTTGGATATATCACGCCTGATGGATGCGAGTGAACAGTGCCTACATAACTTAAATCAATAGGCCTCATCCAGAGCTGCATTATGGCACTTCTATCCCCGGAGATAGTTCCCGGAAGCAGCGCTATTTCGTATATTATGTCCTTCTTTGCCTTCAGAAGTGCGGCAAATTCATTTGGAAGAGAGTCCTTGGAGCTCTCCATAACAAGCTGTATCACCCCCCTCCTAATCTTCATACTACTTTCTCCCTTATGGCTCTGTAAAAATCTACATTGAACCTTATAAACTTTGCAGGAAATTCACTCTCCGTGAAGGATATTTCGTCATGAAAACCAACCTCTACTCCCTCCTGGCCGTCAAGTGTCAGCATTATGCTTTTTCCCTTGTCTAGCGTGACCACCCTGATCGTTGAATCAGACGGGACGACCATGCTCCTAGCGCTTAAACTGAAAGGCGCCATGTATGAAATTATAAACGCCTTCACGTTCGGATCGAGTATCGGTCCTCCTACGCTCAGAGAGTAGGAAGTAGAGCCTGTGGGCGTAGCTATTATTATGCCGTCTGCCCTGATATTCTGTATGAAATCGTTGTCTATGTACACCCCAAACCACCTTATTTTCGAAAGGAACATTGTTTTAAGTACTGCTTCGTTTAGCGAGTCAGGCAGGCGTTTGGAGTTCACCGTAGTTTTTATCCTTGCCCTTTCCTCAATCTTGAAATCGCCGGCAAGAAGGCGTGCCATGTAAGAAAGTACATTGGCGGGGTCTACCTCAGACAAGAAGGCAAGACTTCCTACATTGACAGGAAGGACAGGCAACCTAGTCTTCTGTATGGTCCAAAGCGCCGTTCCATCGCCACCTACGGTCATTATAAGGTCCGCCTTCAACCTGGATATGGGCTCTCCTTCGACTTTCATTTCCCTAGCCGTTCCCTCCTCTATCACGTATTCTAGTCCGTTTGAGTCGAGGAACTGCGAAACAATCCTAATTACTTCTATGCATCTAGCACACTCAGGCTTCGAGACAAAACCTATTTTCAATTTATTCGCCCCCCTGTACTGCGGAGAACTAGGGAAGGGTTTACACACATTGTCTGTGAGGAATCAATACCACGTATTTAAGAATAGAGAATTATACGTAAGATTAATTTTATTGAGGATAAATATAAATGCTTAATCACTTAAGCCTAGGCATTTCTTACCCAATAATCTAACGGTATACATATTAATGCACCAAAAAGTAAAAATTTAAATGTTCATTAAATAGGCCACATGAATCCGGGGAGAAAGTATATCGCTCTCATCGTAGGGATAATAGTTTCAGGCATTGCGATAAGGCTTCTCCCGAACATTTTAAATTACGCGTGGGGAAATGATTATGGCATCTACTACTACCTAAGCGAGGCGTTCCTGAGCAGCAGATCACTGGCCTATCCTCCAAATTCTCCCTGGGGGACGGACGGGTACCAGTACTTTCCTATGACATATTTAATTGTTGATGGGGTCCATTATCTTCTCCACATCCCGGTCGCAGAATCCCTGGATTATTCAATACCCCTTCTTGGCGGACTAACCCCGTTTCTGCTGTACCTTATAGCAAGGGAAGCCGGGCTTGACAGGATCACTTCGGCTCTTGCGGGATTCCTTCTAGTCGTTAGCCCGATACAGCTCTATCAAACCTCGCAACCCAACTATCTTACAACAGGCCATTTCTTTCTGCTTCTCAGCGTCCTCTTTTTTCTGGCATATCACAATGGGAAGCGCTACTTTCTTATTCCTCTTGCAGTCTCAATCGTCCTATTGGTCCTTTCTCACCAGCTTTCCACCTATTTCTTTTTGATATCAATAATAGGAATGGTTTTTGCTGTCAATATTCTGAGCAACAGGTGGAAGAAGTTTCTGTTTACCGACATCCTTATCATTGAGGGAACTGGAACTCTCATGATTGGCTATCTGCTCCTTAGGGTTCCGGGCATGGTGCACTTCTTCTCGAAGGCGGTGCACGGTCTTGGTTATGTTGGCGTAATATTCCTTTTTTACGCGCTGGTTCTTGTTATGTATTTACTTCTACATAATATAAACAGCGATAAAATAAGGGAGCGCACAGTAAACGCTATCAACAGATTAAAGCTAAACATTTACCCCAAGAGGGATTTCTTCCTTGTTCTAGTTGGAACCCTCGCGATGGTAGCTGTTCTTGTCGTAATGATTGCGCTCTCATTTCTTCCAAGCTTCGTTACCTACACCGCAGTCTTGATATCCATACCTTTTCTAATATTTATGACTGTTTCAATCATAGGAATCAAGTATTTTCTCGTGGACAGCAACAAAGAAGAGTTCGTAGGCTGGAGCATGGCAATAGTTGCATCCCTGTTATACAGCTACATATCAAAGAACACCGTCCTTCTTCCTGCGAGACACATCGAATATCTTTCAGAGCCATTTTCCATAATTGCAGGATATGTGCTATTTAGATGGTACGTCCATTTCAGAGAGATAAAAGGAGAAAAGAGGGACGTCGTGGTAAGTCACACTGTACCTGGAGGCGGCTACTCCGCAGTTCCGATCAATACGATTGCCGGAGTCACTATAGTCATGGTCCCGAGAACGTCACAGCACATGGAAGTGAGGCATTACGTACAGTCAGCTAAACGCCCCATTGAAAACATAGTTGTCCTTGTTTCTGTTTCCCTTGTGCTTCTCATGGGAGTAGCATCCTATCCGATGGTGAATGATTTCGTCCCTTCCCATACCGAGGCGATTACCTTGGAGGATAACGCGACTATTCAATACCTTGTTCAAAACGGGAACAGGAGCCTTTCCGTTGCTACTGATCACCAGATAGGGATTCTTCTGTACTCCTACGGTTTTGTGTCCCCGTTCAACAACATTTCTGTTCTATGGAATTCCAGCAAGTGGCAAGAAGCAATATCTGAATTGACGGGAGACAACGGTTCGTATCCCCCAATAGGATACGTACTTCTAGATTCGTATATGCTAAGGTACGGAGTTTGGGGATACAACAGCTCGCTTAATCCAAACCAACCGGCTATAGTGATCAATGCCACTTCCTTCTCGAAGTTCTTTAAAGAGCCGTTTGTACTGAGCTATGTCAACAGTTCCCTGACCAGCAATAGTACAACTTATCTTTTCTCAGTAAACTGGACTTACCTAGATGAGAAGGGTTACAACATTTCCAAGTATTACAGCCTGTATGAAAAAAATGAAGGGGAGAAAATTATCCAACCTTCTCCCATTTCTCAAGCTTCTGCACAGCAGATAACGTACTCCCCCTCTTTATCTCCTCTCTCACCCTATTCTCCCTCTCCCCAACATCAATCGCTCTGTTCGTTATTTCCTGGGCCTCTTCTTCAGGTATTATCACAACGCCAGAATAATCAGCTATTACGTAGTCCCCAGTCCTGATCTTTATTCCGTTTATTTCTATCTCGCCGCCAATCTCCCCGTAACCCTTTGGGTCGCCTGCATTTGGGGAAACAAATCTGGTGAATGCAGGGAATGGTATTTTAATTATTTCATCCATGTCTCTTATCGCACCCCAGATGACCACTCCCTTTATTTTCCTGCCAACTGCGCTCCAGGAAGCTAGCTCCCCCCATACAGCGTCTTCCCCTCCATCAGCATCTATCACTATAACGTCCCCCTCCTTTGCCCTGTCTATAGCTTCCACTGGCTTAGCCCAGTCGCCGTTTATCGTTTTTACAGTGAGTGCACGACCTACTATTTTGGTACCGGGATTAATTCTAGGAATTATACCATGCAATGCTCCGCCCCTGTGCATAGCGTCAGAGACGTTTGAAGAAGAGACCTTGTACAACGCTTCGATAATTTCGTCCTTAGAGTACTTCCTGTACATGTCTGAATGTTCCGCAGCACCTGTCTTTATGACCCTCTTTATTGCTTTCGTCTCCTCGGTAACATTTGGTGCTTTTATTATTGCACCTCCCACGATTATAATTGAAGCGCCCCTCTTTACTACCTCGGGTATCGTTTCCTTGTTTAGCCCGCCCGCAACAGCAACCGGCAATTTTGTAGAAGCAACCACCCTTTCCAAGATCGAAAGAGGATTCTTCCCGATCATCTGCATGTCTATGCCAACGTGCTCACAGAAATACTTCACACCAAGCTTCTCAAGCTCCTTAACTCTCTCTTCCACGTTTTCGACTTGAAGAAGGTCTATCATTATCTCTGCTCCGTATTTCTTGCCTGCCTTCACTGCTTCAGTTATCGTAGGATTATCAGAGATTCCTAGTATTGTGACGACCTGAGCGCCGCTCTTTGCTGCAAGTTCTGTCTCGAACCCTCCGACGTCGGCAGTCTTCATATCAGCAACTATTACCTTGTCTGGAAACAACCTCTTTAGCTCCCTTATGGCTTGCATCCCTTCGCTTTTGATGAGTGGTGTTCCAACCTCTATCCAGTCAGCCCCACCTTCTACGGCTTCCTTAGCTACCTGTACTGCCCTGTGCAGGTTCTCAAAATCCAAGGCGACTTGTAATACCGGTTCCATGATAATACGTTAGGAAAAATTACTACTTTAATGTGCCTTTTTCTTTCCAGCTTTTTTCCTTATTTCTTCGATTTCTCTTTCCAGTTGCGCTCTGTAGTCTCTTTTCACATGGGCCAAGTCAGCTCTTGCAGCCTTCACTATAGTATTTGCATACATCCTAGACATCTTTCCTGAAATTGATCTTGGAGCCCTGTATATTTCTGGTATTTCGTAAATTATTCCATGCTTTGGCGGCGTCCCTCTTCCCCTTTTAAACCTGAATAATGCCTTCTCTGCGCCTATGATCTGTACCTTGCTTGATGAACTCAGAGCGAGATTTCTGAGACCTCCGAATGCTTTGAGAAGCCTCGCAGCCACCTTATATCCGATTATCTCCTTCAAGTTAGGTGCATTCCTCTCAACGTACTCCTCGAGCTGCTTCTCCAGGTTTCCAATGTCGTTCTTTACTTCATCGAGCATTTCCTTGATCTCCTTCGGAAATTCGTCACTGGATGTCGGAGAGTAGCGCTTAAACATTGATGTCTCCTTCACTTTCTGCTCTATAAAATTCGCGAAAATTTCAGTTTCATCAAGCACCGATATAATCTTCTCGATCATCTGATCCTCTGTCAGAAGAGAGGAAAGGTTAGCCTCGTTCACCTTCGTCAGAATTTCTCTCAGGTAATCTTCATCTATCCCCTTTTCTGAGAAATTCCCTGACGGATAGACCTCCTCACCTTCAAATGTTCCTTTTCCTTGGTGAACAATCTGCATATATATATCCAAGAATTGCTCCTTGTTTATTTTAATGGTTCTCCCATCCCTGTCGATCGTAGAAGGAGACATCAAATAAAGCATAAACTAGAAGATTTGGAATAAATAAATACTTTCTTTAAAGGAAGATAGCCTTGAATTTCCCTGACGATACTTCTATTCAGGTAGGTTCGTCCCAACTTACAGAAAACTGTAGGTTCTCCATTAATCTCAATCTTGTTATTTTGAAATTGTAGCGGAAAAAGTTCGGTGTACGAGATTTTTATATATATGCCTATCATCACTAATAATGCAGAGTGTAAGCTTTTCAAACCTGATCAAGCGTTTTGAGATGGAGATTGGGGAAGAGAAAGGTGATCCACTTGAGTTCACTGTAAGGTTCCTTAATGGCGTACCCCACTACAACTGGGTGGGGATCTACATGGTTAAGGGCTCAGACCTTGTTCTGGAGACCTATTCTGGGCCAAAGGCAACGGAACACACAAGGATAAGAATTGGCTTCGGCATATGCGGTCTCGCCGCTAAGAATGCGGAGACTATTGTGGTTCCGGATGTGTCTAAGGATCCCAGGTATATATCCTGCTTTCTGGAGACGAAATCAGAGATTGTGGTTCCGATATTCAAGGATGGCAAAGTCATAGGTGAAATAGATATAGATAGCGACAGTCTGAATCCTTTCACCGACAAAGACAATCTTTTCCTTGAAAGGGTAGCAAACTTATTAGGGAGGAGGATATAAGGGAGATGCTTGACTCTTTCAATAGATTCTTATCAGACAGGTGATCTAATGGCAGGAAGGAAGTATTCTAAATATGAAAAGGCGCGCATCATAGGGGCCAGGGCCCTACAGATTTCAATGGGCGCACCAATATTGATAGACGTTCCAAAGGAGGTATCGGATCCCCTGCGGGTTGCGATGATTGAATTTGACAACGACGCCATTCCGATGACAGTAGTTAGGAAAGGAAAAGAGGTCGTATGAAAAACTGGAGTGGCCATATCATTTTTCCGCAGAATTTTGAATGGAAGCAACTGGAAAAAAATTTCCGAGGTTTAATGGAGCTTTTCTTCAGAGAAACAAACGAAATGGAAGACGAACCTGATCACAGGGACGTAATTATAATGCTCAATACCCTGGACGTAAAAAACAACCGGAAACCTGAAGGATACACAAGAGAGGGAAAGTTGAAGATGATATTCCCACTGAACAGGAAGGAAATAACGATTCTAGCTCCCCTTCCTGAGACGTACGTAAGAGACATAACGGAAGACATAAGCAAATACCTTGTGTCCAAAAAAATAAAGCATACTGTAGAATACGACCAGATGAAGTATACGGCATACAGAAAGAAAAGAAAATGAGCTAACCCAGGAATTCTACTATTTTCTTTGCACCCTCTATTATAGCATCTTCGGAAAGCGCGTAGGATAACCTTATTCTATCCTTCCCAGACGGGCCGAACCCTGATCCAGGCGTGACCAGTACTTTCTTCCTTTCAAGGAGCTCAGACGAGAACTGCTCCCCGTTCATTCCGTTTAAAATCTTAGGAAACATATAGAATGTGCCTGGCGGTTTAGTCACGCTTATCATATCGCTGCTTGTCAGTATGTCATATAGAATGTCTCTCCGGCGCCTAAACTGCTCCCTCATTTTCACGGGGAATTCATTGTCGTCCAGGGCCGCTATAGCCGCGTACTGCGATATTGAGGGTGCGCATGTAATAGTTTGTTGCTGATACGCGTCCACATATTTCGAAAAATCCTTGGGAACAATTAAATACCCGATTCTCCAGCCGGTCATCGCGTGACTCTTAGAGAAGCCGTTCACTATGAAGGAGAATTCCTCCATTCCCGGAAAAGAAAGGATCGAAATGTGTTTGCCCTCATATATGATATGTTCGTATATCTCGTCCGACAAAACGTAAATCTTACTGTCAATGGATATATCTGAAATCGCCTTCATGTCATCCCAAGAGGCAACCCAGCCGCTTGGGTTGGAAGGGGAATTCAAAAGGATCATTTTCGTTCTTTCGTCTACTAGTTCCTTGAGCTTTTCTATGTCCGGGCTGCCGTCTTCCTTGGACGGAAAATACACGGGAATTCCGCCGGCAATTTTCACTATCTCTGGATATGACACGAAACTTGGGTCCTGAATCAGCACCTTGTCTCCTTCTTCTATCACTGCCTGCACAGCAATGTTTAATGCAAACTTAGCTGGCGTCACTATTACGTTTTTGAAATCTACGTTTATTCCTGAAAGAGCGCTATATTTTTTTGAAATACCAACCCTCAATTCCCTTATGCCGCTGGAAGGTGTGTAGTGGGTTCCTCCGTCTTTGGCCTTGGCTGCTGCAAAGTCAATTATATGCTGAGGGGTAGTTGCGTCTGGTTCCCCCACAGCAAAAGAAATCGCCTTTTCCCCTTTTTCAATAATCTCAGAGAATTTGTTATTGAGCGAAACTGTAGGGGACGGCTGTATCTTCGTGAATTTTGACGAGACCATTGTTCCACATGTAATATACTGCTATTAATTCTTTCAGCAGGGAGCGGGGAAAATGTAAATAGCAATGTTTATCTACAGCTGTGTGGGCATATCCGTTGAATCAATAACGAAAGGATATGGAAATAAGGTTGTTCTTTCAAACTTTTCCATGGAAATTCCTGATGGAAAGGTCTATGGAATATTGGGACCTAACGGATCGGGCAAAACAACGCTCATGAAAATAATGGCTGGAATATCTCAATTCGACCGCGGAAAAGTAACTGTAAATGGCATAGACGCAAAATCTGATCCAATCGGCGTCAGGAAGATCGTCGGGTACGTTCCAGAGTCGCCAAACCTTTACGAAAGCCTTACCCCGTACGAGTATTTCAGTTTCATATCATCTGTCAGAGGAATACCTTCCGATCTGGCTTCAAGGCGGGCAGAGGAGCTTTCCAAAGCACTGGGCCTAAACGAGTTCGTGGACCAGTTTATAGGAAGCCTTTCATTTGGAACTAGGCAGAAGGTTTCTATAATTTCCTCTCTCCTTCATGCACCCCGCGTACTCATCCTCGATGAAAGCATTAACGGTTTGGATCCGGAATCTGCAAAGATCTTCAGGGATCTTATAAGGAGTCTCGCGAACGATGGAACTACGGTCGTATTTTCTACTCACGTTCTCGAAATAGCTGAAACAGTGTGTGACGACATAACAATAATGAAGGAGGGAAAGATAGTCGCTCAGGGAAATACCTCGGTTCTCCTCAAGGAGAAAACACTTGAGGACGTCTTTATACAATTGACTTCAAACGAAGATATTACCTCAGTTGTCAACGCTCTCAAGGGAACGCTAAAGCAGTAAGGCGACAAAGATAATATCGGTGTTAGAATATCAATTCATGCTTCTATACAGTAAAGTTTCTATGCCTCTCGTCAGACCTTTCAAGACGAGCTTCGGAACTCAGGTAACAAGAGATGCGATCATCTTCATTTACAAGGAAAGGGGACTTGAAGCCTTTTCTGAAGCCGTTACAGACGACGAACCCCTGTACGGCTACGAGGACAATTTTACGCTCCTTCATGTGATCAGAGACGATCTCATAGAATTTTTTTCGCCTGATGCTGAACCTGAGAAATTCAATTCAAAAGCATCACGCATCAGGGGTCATAGTATGGCAAAGAGCGCACTTGAGATGCTTCTCTGGGACATTAACGCAAAGCGCGAGGGGAAGCCTCTCTCCCAACTCATAGGGAGCAAGGGGTATGCAGATGTCGGAATATCGATAGGAATGACATCTATAGATGAAGAACTTGGAATCATCGAGGAATCTCTAAAGGCAGGTTACAGGAGAATAAAGGTCAAGATTGAGAGGGGATACGACCTGGAACTCCTTGAAGCTATAAGGGGAAGATTTGGCAATATCCCTCTTAGCGCGGACGCAAATCAGGCTTATACAAGAAAGAATTTCAATCACTTGAAGGAGATTGACAGATACAATCTGCTGTATTTGGAACAGCCCCTTCAGAAGGATGACCTCCTCGGTCTATCGCTGCTCAGGAAGGAGATGGAAACACCAATTTGCCTAGACGAAAGTATAGAATCAGTTTCATTGGCCGCAAACGCAATTGAGTTGGGTGCCGTTGACGTAATAAACATCAAGCCTGGAAGGATTGGTGGACTTTCCAATTCTCTTGAAGTTATGAAAATGGCAAAGGATCATGGGGTAGGGATATGGATAGGGGGCATGCTTGAAACCGGGATTGGAAGATCTTTCAACATATCTCTAGCATCCAGTCCGCTGGCCAATATGCCTGGAGATACCTCTCCTAACTCAAGGTATTTTAATAAGGACATAACAAACGAGATCTTCGAAATGAAAAATGGTAGAATAGAACCGATGAAGGGAACGGGGATAGGTGTTACGCTTAACTACGAATATTTGAAGGAATTTGAAGTTGAAGGGGGGAGGATCCTTGATTGATATCGATCTGATAAACAAAATATATGGAAAGATGGTTGAATTCAGAAGACACATCCATAACAATCCTGAACTCGGTATTGACACCCCGTTGACCAAGAACTACGTGCTTTCCCTTGCTATGGAATTGGGTTTTTCTTACAGGGAAATCAGTAACGGACTTATCGTAGATTCTGAAGGCAAACCAAAGATTGCATTGAGGGCAGACATGGACTCTCTGCCAATAGATGAGGAAACAGGGCTTCCGTTCTCCTCAAAAATAAAGGGGAGGATGCACGCCTGCGGCCACGATCTCCATACAGCTGTACTCATGGGTACCATGATTTACGTAAGGGAAATGGACTTAAAGAATGTGAGATTTATATTTCAACCGGGGGAGGAAATCGGGAAGGGAGCAGAAATGATGATTCAAGGCGGAGCTCTAACGGGGATACAAAGGATTTTTGGATTGCATGCATGGCCTTCGCTCAACGTGGGGGAGTACGGTATTTGCAAAGGGAAGGCCATGGCGGCAGTAGATGAGTTTGAAATCGTCGTTAAGGGAAACGGTGGCCATGGGGCCTATCCCCATCTTGCATTCGATTCTATTTTGGAAGCAACAAGGATATCGCAGTACGTTCTGACAATACCTGCTAGGAAAATAAATCCGATTGAATCCGCAGTGGTCAGCATTGGTTACATAAACGGCGGTAGGGCGAAGAATGTTATACCGCAGGAAGTCAGGATTGGCGGAACTGTAAGGACGTTCAGGATCGAAGACTCAAAAACGATAGAAACCGAGCTGCTGAAGCTTAAGAACGAGCACGTAACCATCGAATACGACAGGGAGCTTCCCCCACTAGTAAATGACAAGGAATTCGCATCCCAGATTGACGAAGTCGCATCAAAATATCTTAAAAAAATAGAGCCACAGCCCACCATGGGTGGGGAGGATTTTGCATTCTACTGCGCCAAGGCTTCTGGCGCCTTCGCATTCCTTGGAACGGGGAAGATCGGGGGAAAGGAGGTTTCAAAACACTCAAGCACGTTTGACGTGAACGAAGAATCCATGAAATATGGTTTGATGCTCCACATTTCCGCTATTGAGGCTGCCGGGAAATGATTCTAAGCGTTTATTGGATAAAAATTCCTGGTGGTAATATAAGGTGTAACGAAAATAACGCATAAATCTTATTATTAATTAAGATATATGTTCACGTGAATGATCCTGCTGCAATTTATTTCTCGTGCACGGACAAAGAAAGGGCAATATTTGAGTCTGGAGTGAAGCTTGGTGCCATTTATCACCAATATATTGGCATTCCCGTTAATGAGGAGAATGTTGAATTTGTGGAGAGAACGATAGAGAAGGCTGTTTCTGTGCAACCTTTTGTAGAGGGCGTAAAGATCAACATAGATAGGAGGAAGGTAGGGAAGGCAAGGGCAGCTTACAAATACAAAACCCTGGTAGGAGACATGATTGATGCGAAAGTTGTCATAAGGTACGGAAAGGCAAGAGTGGAGGGCAGGCTGGCCTGGGTTCCTTCGATGAAGTACCCGCTTATGAGATTCAAGGTGCTGGAAGAATGAAGGTTAAAATATCTCTGGCTGGTCTTCCGGGGGTTGGGAAGACTCAAACGCTTGTCAAAACCATCGACATACTGGAAAGGGAGGGCAATACCGTAGGGGGAATACTCACAGAAAAAGTTATGGAAAATAAGGAGCAGGTAGGGCTTATGGTATTGGATTGGCATTCAAAGAACAGTATAGTTTTTGCACACAAGAGCATAAATTCAAGAATAAGAATAGGAAAATTCGGCGTTGATCTGAAGGCGTTCGATCAGGTTGCAATACCGGCACTTGAGTGGGCAAGGGAAAACGCTGACGTGATAATTATTGACGAGGTAGGAAAGATCGAACAGGAGAGTAAACCATATACTGAACTCGTAAAGGACATATTGGAGCTGGATAAGATGATGATATTAACGCTCCATAAGAAAGGACGGAATCCCCTTCTGCAGGAAGTAAAGAAAAGAGACGACGTGAGAAACCTGGAGGTAACTCAAATTAACAGGACCCTGCTCCCCTATAAAATAGCGCAGCTTCTAAAGGGAGAAGAAGCTTGATCCTGAATGAGGGCTCAGTAAAAGTTGAGGTGCGTTCATATTTCGAAAAGGGACCGGGAAGGAAATCCGTAGGATTTTTCAATAGGGAGATGGAAATCTCTAGAGACCTGACTGTGGCAATTCTTTCCTCCGTTTCTAAGGGCATAGCAATCGATCCGATGGCCGGCACGGGAATCAGAGGGATCAGGATATTCAAAGAGGCCGGGTGGGACGTAACCGTAAACGACATAAGCAAGGAAAACGTCTTACTGTGCAAGAGGAATGCAGAGATAAACAATGCAGACATAGAGATTTTGAACGAGGATTATTTCTCCGCAATATCATCAGGAACGTGGGATTACATTGATATAGATCCTTTCGGTTCGCCTGCTGGATACGTTGACGCTGCACTCATGAAATTAAGGAACCATGGCATAATTGGTGCGACGATGACTGATACGTCGAATCTCGAAGGCAATTCCCTGAAAAAGGGAGAAAGAATATACCTGTCCAGAGGGATCAGAGGCACTTTTAGCAGGGAAGTTTCAACCAGGATATTCATTTCTTTCCTTCTTAGGAAAGGTGCTGCGCTAGGATTTGGAGGGGTTCCTCTTGCTGCGATAAGGGATGGCCATTACATAAGGGCTTTTGTGCAATTTACAAAGGGGAGCACCCATTCATTCGAAGCGTTAAGCAAGATAGGTAACATTGAGCTGGATGGGGAAAAAATTGGTCCGCTATACTTGGGCAGAATATACGAAAGAGGAGTATTGGAAAAGATTAAAGCGCTAAAATTTTCAGAAAGAACTACAAAGCATTTTGAGAATTTTAAGTACGAAGACTTAATGGTTCTTTTCTTTCTTAACAGGCTTTCTGGAACGGAAGTTAGAAAGTCAATGATCATCGAAAGACTGAGGGCCTCTGGATTTGAGGCCGGCCCTACGAATTTCAGTCCAGTTGGAGTCAAAAGCAATGTCCCATCCGAGAGGTATAGCGATATTCTGTCTTCAGCGTAGCTATTCATTCAACACATTTATCTAATCGTAAAACTTCAGTTCTAGGGATGAAGGGATATATTGCGCTTATGAGGCCTGTCAATGCTGTCATGGCTTCTCTTGGCACGCTCATAGGTGGCATAATCGCACGCGAGAGCATCTCTGCCCTGTATGTATACAAGCTGTATATCGCGATGATTGTAGTTTTCCTCATCCTGATGGCTGGAAACGTACTGAACGATTATTTCGATGCGGACATCGACAAAATTAATCATCCAAAGAGACCAATACCCTCTGGAGAGGTTTCCAGGCGCTCTGCATTGCTTCTTTCTGTCACATTATTCGCCGTTGCTTTCGTCGCTTCAATATTTACGTTCAACATTATGCAAGTGATCATTGCGGCAGTTGCGATATTCCTTCTGGTGACTTATGAATGGAAGACAAAGGCGACAGGCCTGATGGGGAATGTAGTCATATCTGTCCTGGTAGGCCTCATATTCGTCTACGGAAGCCTTTCAGTAAGAATAAGCGTTCTTGTTCTTATCCTTTCCTTGATGGCTTTTCTGGCCAATCTGGCAAGGGAAATTGTAAAGGACGTGGAAGATGTTGGCGGAGACGTAAACAGACTCACTCTGCCAAAGAGGATAGGCAAGGGATTGAGCCTCGTCGTAGCTGCGTTGCTTATTGTTGTTGCCGTCTCGCTTTCCCCAATACCCTATATTTATTATCGTTGGAACATATTTTACGTGCTCATAGTTGGCATATCGGACCTTTTATTCCTTGCCTCAGCATTCTTTTCGTTCCAGAACCAGACGACAGGGCAGAACCTTATAAAGGTGGCAATGATTCTGGGTCTGGCAGCGTTCCTGGTTGGTAGTTCAATATGATACTTGAAAACATGAAATATGGGAGGCTGAGGCACCTAACTCTGGTTGACCCTGAAAAGTATGACGCTAATAATGTGGCTAGCATCACAGAAGTTATAGATACTTCCGGCAGCGGAGGAATATTAGTGGGGGGATCAACCGGCACTACTCAAAAAAAGGTAGATTCGCTTGTATCTGAAATAAAGAATAGAACAAAGAAACCCGTGATCCTCTTTCCCTCCAGCCCATCTGCCGTCTCAATCAAAGCGGACGGAATTTTCTATCTAAGCCTTCTCAATTCTTCCTCATTGAAATACGTGATTGGATACCAGGTGAAGGCTGGCCGCCTCCTAAAGAAATCGAGGATGGAGGTCATCTCTGTAGCATATCTGGTGTTCGAGCCTGGAATGACAGTAGGGAGAGTTGGAAGAGCCAAACTCATAGGCAGAAATGACGCCTCAGCTGCCCTAGATTTTGCCGCTGCGGCTGAACTCATTGGCTTCGATGCAATTTATCTGGAAGCTGGTTCTGGAGCTCCGGAGAGCATAGAACCTGAAGTCGTAAGACAGGTATCATCTGAATCAACAATACCGGTTATAGTTGGAGGCGGCATCAGGACGCCAAAAAGGGCAAGGGAAATGCTGGACGCCGGCGCCACAACTATAGTCACGGGTACAATTGCAGAAAACGATCCCCTGGCTCTGGGAAGAATAGTGGAAGCGCTGAAACCTTAGTCTCCTATCTCGATCTTTTTCAGGTTCAGCTTTGCCTTACTGTTTGCAGGGTCGAGAGAGAGAGCCATCTCAAGATCGGCTACGGCAGTAGCCACGTCTCCTTTTTCCTTGTACGCCAATGCCCTATTCGCGTAGTAATCTGCATTCTGCGGGTTGAGCTTTATGGATTCGTTGTAATTTTCAATGGCCTTGTCATAATCCTTCAGGTAAAAGTATGCATTTCCAAGGTTTACGTAACCTTCAAGGTAAAGTGCATCACTTTCCACGGTTTTTTTGAGATATTCGATTGCCTTGCCGTAGTTTCCAGTTTCAAGATAAATGGAGCCAACGTTGAAGAATAGATCTGGATCATTGTGCCCTTCTGAAACCAGATCGTTAAACAATGATATGGCTAAATCGTAATTTCCCGAGTGAAAGTATGCGACTGCGAGATTGAACCTTGTTTCATAGTCGCTCTCGTTGATTTCCAGGGCCTTTTTGAAGTTGTCTATTGCCTCCTTGTACTTTTTAATTGAAAGGTATCTTTCGCCCCGCTCAAAGTATATTTCTGCATTGACAGTTTTCTCTTCAGTCCCTTCCTTCTTTGTTACCTTGAAATCCATGTTCCACGTAAGAGGAATATGTGCATAAATTATTTGTCATGTTCATTGGGAAGCCCGGATGCTCAGGACATGTCCTTGAGCACCTGCCTAACCCTGTCCCTGAATACATTTATGTCTTCCTCACTAACTATGAGAGGAGGCCTCAGCCTTATTGTTTTCTCAGATGCCTTGAGTACCAGAACGTTCTTTGAGTAAAGCCTGTTGAAGAAGTCGTCCCTCATCTTTCCATTCTTGAAGTCGATTGCATCCATTAGCCCTCTTCCCCTAGGATTTTCAACTAGATTGGGGAATGAATCGTATATTTCGTTAAGAACTTCAACCACAATCCTGCCCATATTCTCAGCGTTTTTCACAAGATCGTAATCCTTCATTATTTCAAGGTATTTCGTTGCCCTGACCATATCCGCCAGGTTTCCGCCCCACGTAGAGTTTATTCTGCTCGACACCTTGAAAACGTTATCCTCGACTTCGTCAATCTTGCTGCCCGCCATTATGCCACAAACTTGAGATTTCTTTCCAAAGGCTATTATGTCTGGCTCTATTCCGAAATGCTGGTGAGCCCACCATTTACCCGTTATTCCCATTCCCGACTGCACTTCGTCCACTATGAAAAGGGCATCGTTCTCGTGGACTATCTCGATAACCTGTTTAAAGTACTCCTCTCTGAAGTGGTTGTCCCCGCCTTCGCCCTGTATAGGCTCCATTATGAAGGCAGCTATTTCATTTTCGTATTTCTTGAAAGCATCCTTCATCTCTCTAATGCTTTTTTCTTCGAGTCCTTGCGTCCTTCTTACGTTGCTCTCAGTCAGTGGAAAGGTCATCTTCGGATTCGTTATTCTCGGCCAATCAAACTTGGGAAAGAATTTTATCTTATTTGGGTCGAACGTGTTCGTGAGGCTTAGAGTATAGCCGCTTCTTCCGTGAAACGCCTCCTTTAAATGAATTATCTTCGTGCCCACTTCCCCTTTGATACCCTCTTTCTGGTTCTTTCTGACCTTCCAATCAAAAGCGGTCTTTAACGCATTTTCCACAGCCAATGCACCGCCTTCTATGAAGAAATAATATTTCATGTATTCTGGCGCCGCTATACGCGAAAAGGCATCCACGAACCTAGCCATTTCAGGGGTATATATGTCAGAATTTGTAACTTTGTTGAGGGCCGCCCATTTCATTTCCTCTATAAATTCCGGATCAAGCATTTCCGGGTGATTCACCCCGACTGGATTCGATGCGAAAAATCCGAAGAAGTCTAAAAATTCCTTGCCTGTAGAAATATCGTAAAGCTTCATCCCCCGACTTCTCTTAAGATCAAGAATCAATGGCAATCCATCTGCTAACATGTGCGAGGATATTATTTTTCTAACCTGATCTGCATTCATCTCTCCCTGAGTTATCATATTAATTAATTTAATTCACGGATAAATACATTTCTCACTTCTAAAAATATTTGATATATTAAATAGAACACAATCAATCTAATTTACATGGTTCCTCATCGATCTCCTCTCCGAAAACTACGGCAAGGTTTCGTGCCGCCTTCTCCAGAAATTCAGCCATGTTTACCTCCTTCCCTATTTCCTTCTGCAGGGAAGTCATTATACCTGGATCAAGGTCGCAAGGAGATATCGCATAAAATTTTCTCAAATCAGTATTAATATTTATTGCGATACCGTGGAGCGTGGTTGAACCCCTTACAGCGAAACCTATCGAACAAATCTTCCTTTCTTCTACCCATATCCCCGTCCTTTCAAATAGCCTACCTTCCGCATCCACGCCGTACTCTAGAAGAGTTGAGACGAGCGCATCTTGAACCTTTAAAATTAAGTCCCGAACATTCATTCTCCTGCTTTTGAGGTTAAAAATAAAGTATAAAACCAACTGACCCGGGCCGTGGTACGTTAGATTACCCCCCCTCTCCACCCTCAATATGGGAACCTGATATTTTTCGTAGTCCCCCTTAAAATGTATTCCCCCTGTGTATGTATCTGGATGCTCCGTTGCGATTATTATATCCTCTACCTTCCCCTCCTCACGCTCTTTGTTCAACTCCCTCTGCCATTTTAGGCATTCCTCATATCCCATGGGGAAACACTTGAGAAGCCTTATCAACAATTCCAAATCCAATTCAACTATTCCATAGTTTTCATAAAAAATTGCACCACAATCCTTATAATTCATTGAACGTTGAAAAATAGTGAATAGAAATAGCGTTATCGCGATCGTAGCGGTTGCGGCTGTCATAATAGCAGGCGTCGCTGTCTATGAATATTACGGAACCGTGGGAACCCTAAGCATATCTGTAGCTGATGCACCTGCAGGTAACATAAGTGCAGTTTACATCACTTTCTCTTCCATATCGCTGCACAGCAACTCTTCAGGTTGGATCAATCTTTCTGTCGGAAACAAGATAGTGAACATTTATGGACTGACCGTAAACAACTCCTCATTTCTAGGGAGCTTCTCTCTGCATTCCGGAAAATATACTACGCTTAGAGTCTACGTGACAAACGTTTCTGTCGTAATAGGTGGAGTAAACGAGACGTTCCACCTTGCATCAAAATTTGCTTTCCTGAATCATCCGTTCTATATTGCCCCTCACTCTGCTACAAAATTTACACTGGAGTTCAGCCTTAACCAATGCCTAAACGAGAGGTCTATGATTTTTACGCCCTACATTGGTATCGTAGAGTCGTAATCTTTAATCTAAATTTCCAATTTTTATTATTTTGCGAATCTGTTCTTGCCGTTTAAGATACAATTACCTAGATTTCTAGACGCATTGTTCTCATCTGGAATGACGAAAGAGGGCCACGATTATAAAGTTCCTTGAATGGTCAGGTTGTACTTGGAGTATGTGTAAATTTAGTATTCCCCGTGTGTTCCTTGGAAGTCGCGCGCTGCCATTCGAGAAGAAACATACTTAAGGACGCTGGAAAGATCAATACTGTTCGCGACCGTTTTTGATAATTTTTCAATATTTTCGTCAAGAACTTCTGAATATTTTTCACTCACCTTGACGTTTAGTATAAACTTCAGGAAACAGCTGTTCTCTAGTATACCGTGAACGTTGGTTCCTATGATGAGGCCATCATTTGATATTGCACCCTCTCCTCTCCCGTCTATTACGTTCAGTGCCTCCTCTTCTGAACTCGTCATTTCACCGTAGTGTATCTCGTATCCCTTTTCCGGTCCACAGGACAGGTGCTTGTTCATAATTCTGTATGAAACTGCCCTGGTTGTCTTGGCCGTCTTGTATGTAAATGTGCATTTCAGGAGGCCCAATCCCTTGTACGATGTCTTTGTAGCCTGTACCATCTCTGGATCGTATATGCTGTTCGACAAGATCTGAAAGCCTCCGCATATGCCCAATATTTTTCGCGCTTTCTTCATCTTACTCCAGATTCCCGAACTCTTGAGGTATTCAATGTCCTTGAGAACATTCTTTGACCCAGGGAGGACGATAAGATCGCAGGATTCCAGCATATCCGCGTTTTCCGCAGTTATGTACATGAAACCGATCCCGTATGCAACTAGCGGATCCAGGTCGCTGTAGTTCTCCATGTAGGGGTACTTTACCACGCAAATTTTTCTGTTGAGTATAGGCTCCCTATCGTAATTGAATGAATCCTCTCCGGGAAGCGTTACGCCTTCTATAAAAGGAACGATCCCCATCACTTTTTTCCCGGTTCTTCTTTCAAGCTCTCTTATCCCATAGTTAAGAATGCTTTGGTCCCCCCTCATCTTATTAATCAAAACGCCTCTCAGTGAACCCGGATTTGTCATCAATTCTACTGTCCCGAGTATTGATGCGAAAACGCCACCCCTCTCAATGTCTGAAACAAGAATAGCATAGGGATCGTAGTGCGAGAGAATGAATGAATTCGAAAGGTCTGTTCGCTTTAGATTAATTTCGGAAGGCGATCCTGCACCTTCCGCAACTACGACATCATAATTTGAAAGGAGTTTGTCCAATGATGATTCTACCGCTCTTTTACCCTTCGCTCCTACGACTTTCCAGTAATCCCTCACGCTCAAGACGCCGATGGATCTACCGTTTATTATGACCTGCGACATTCCGTCTGACTCTGGCTTGAGGAGAACAGGATTCATCTCCTTCGTTGGAACTGTTCTTGATGCAATAGCCTGTAACCACTGCGCTCTAGCTATTTCAGATCCGTCGTCCAGCGAAACGGAGTTCCTTGACATGTTAACAGATTTGAAAGGCGCTACACTATAACCCTTGTTTGAGAGTATTCTACAAATAGCCGTTGCAATCGTGCTCTTACCACTTCCAGACGACGTTCCCAGAACCAGGATAAGCTTCCCTCTTTCCATCTCCATACTGATGCCGTAACTGCTTAAAACATTTTTATTGAGGTATCAACCTTGCGATGTTTTCCACTTTTAAGCTCTAAATGACTAAGATTAAGGCAACTCGCGTATGAACGCCGCCTTGAATTATCCGTGGGAAGGTGCTTTTGCCGACGTGAGCTTCTCCTTCAGTCTGCGTCAATGCAGTACCCTTTGCAATCTTTTGTAATGGGCGCTGAGTGAGAAATGAGAATATGAGCCTAGTACGTTCCTTTCTACCCTTCCGTCATACCCGTCTATCCCTCTTCCTATCAGATTTTTCATGCTCTTGTAGCCAGGATCATTGATCGAACTGTAATGGAATTCGTGTCCCCTAGCGGTTTCTCCCTTCTTAAGAAGAATTGAGTCTTTCAGGACGGAAAGTTCAGTATATCCTATTACTGGCCTGTTGTTCATGCTTACGGAGCCTTGAAATACGCCTGTCATTTCATATCTTGATCCGTTAACAAGAATCTCCTTCTCAAGGTACATGAGCCCACCGCACTCTGCAATAGCTCTACCCCCAGAGCCGGAATAATCTTTCATGAACTTGAGCAATTTTTTTTGCGATGAGAGTGCCTCGGAATAAAGCTCTGGATAACCTCCCCCTATGTAAATGAGATCTGGGTCCTCCGGAATCTCCCCCTTAATGGGAGAAAAATAGTGCACTTTACCCAACCTTTCCAAAGCTTCCAATGAATCCGCATAGTAGAAATTAAATGCATTATCAAATGCAACCCATATGCTTTTTGATCCTGAGCTACCATTCTCATAGCTATCTTCATTCGAAACGTATTCAGGAAGGTCGTCCAAAAAAGAGAAATCTATGTGTCTGGACACCCTTTCCGCTATTCCTTTCACGTCCGCTATTTCCCCGGCAGTTTTTAGACCAAGATGTCTCTCCTCTATCGCAACGTTCTCGTCGGCCGGTATTGCTCCAACGATCTTCACTCGATTTTTTTTGAATGGCTTGGAAACCATCTCAAGGTGTTTCTCTGATCCGTATTTATTTAGGATCACTCCTACGGCATTCTTAGACAGAAAGGACTTTGCTATGTAATAAGCGGAGTCGGCAAGTTTTGAAACATCGATTACCAGAATGTACGGTACCTTGAATTTTCTGAAGTAGTACATTGTGCTTACGTCCACTTTGAATCCGGAATCGTATAATCCCATGACACCTTCGACAACACCAACGTCATATTTCCCCGCCAACCTTTGAAAGATTTTTCCGTATGACTTCCCCTGGATCCATCTGTCTATATTCCAAGCCCTTTGACCCGAAACCCTTGATAGGAGGCCCGTATCAATGTAATCAGGACCTACTTTAATGCCAACCGACTTCTTTATCCTTGACAGGAGGGAGATACTCACCGTAGTCTTGCCAGAACCGGTCATCGGTGCTGCTATGCCTATCAATTTCATGCCACTTTATAATTCACCTCAAGATATCCTTTACTCAGTTGAATACTGAGTTTCAGGTTCAGGATTTTTTATAGGCAAGGACGATCTAGCACTACTTTCGATGATCTGTTTCAAAATCTCTCTTTAAGGAAGCGCCAAGCGTGTATGGACCAAAGTATGAAAAACCGAGGCTACAAATCAAAAGGTTTTATATGCAAAACCGCTTTACGTTTTACTCCTCAAGTGATATAATGGCAGAAAAGAATGAAAAGAATGAGAATATAAAATACATCGTAAGATTGGCAAATACCAATTTGGACGGCACAAAGGAAGCAGTCTATTCCCTGTCCACTATAAGAGGAATAGGCTACCGAACGGCCGAGATAATGTTGAAAAAAATGGATATATCTCCTCGCATGAAACTGGGAGAGATAGAGGACGAAAAACTGGATGAGATAAAAGACGTGCTGGAAAGGAGATTCAAGGACGTATATCCCTCCTGGGCAATGAACCATAGAAAGGACATTCAAACAGGCGACGATCTTCTTAAGGTTGGGCCGGAATGGGATGTGGCAGTTCTTGATGATGTCAACAGAATGAAAAGGATAAGGAGCTACAAAGGAATCAGGCACGAGAAAGGGAAAAAGGTCAGGGGCCAGAGGACGCGCTCTAACGGTAGAAAAGGACTGGCCGTAGGCGTCGTAAAGAGGAGGGAGGCTCCGTCTGAAGCTGGACAGCAGAAGGAAGCTGAAAAGAAGTGATGCGGAATGGGTGATCCTAAAAAAATTAGAAAGAAGTTTGAAACTCCGAGACACCCCTTTGAGGGGGAAAGAATAAAAGGAGAGAACAAGGTACTCAAGGAATATGGACTTAAAAATAAAAGGGAGCTATGGAAGGCGCAATCAGAGCTTAGAAAGTACAGAGCAAATGCGAGAGACCTGCAAGCACGCCTCAGGCTAGGCGATGCCGTTGCACAGCAAACAATGAAGAGCATGGTTGGCAGACTCGCCAGATATGGGATATTGAGTGAGAATGCTTCTGCAGACGACATTCTTGCACTAAACGTCCAGTCGTTCCTTGAAAGAAGGCTTCAAACTGTAGTGTTCAGGAAGGGGCTAGCAAGGACCCCTGGAATGGCAAGGCAGCTTATCGTTCACGGCCACATCTCAGTTGGAGAAAAAAAGGTTACAATTCCTAGTTATAAGGTACTGAAGAGTGAGGAGACAGAGGTTGGATATTCTGCTGACTCTCCGTTGGCGAACGAGCTCCACCCGATGAGGATCGTCGGGGAGAAAAAGACCCAGGAAGAGGATAAAAGCGAGGTGACGTCTTGATGGGGAAGATGGGCGTTGTTAATATTTACGCATCCCAGAATAATACAGTCATCACAGTAACGGACATTACAGGCGCTGAGACTCTCGCAAAGGCTTCTGGAGGCATGGTCGTGAAGGCTGACAGGGATGAGAGTTCTCCATACGCTGCAATGAAGGAAATAGATCTGATTGTAGAGAAGCTAAAGGAAAGGGAGATAACGGACGTAGTTATCAAAATAAGGGCGCCTGGAGGTGCCAAGAGCCACAATCCCGGACCGGGTGCTCAGGCTGCCGTAAGGGCCCTGGCAAGAGCCGGAATAAAGATAGCCAGAATCGAGGATTCAACTCCCATCCCCCATGATGGAACAAAAAAGAAAGGGGGGAAGAGGGGAAGAAGGGTATGAGTGAAGGGATCAAGATTATTGAGGAGGGGGAAAACTGGATCAGATTCGAGGTTAGCGGAGTCACTCCTGCTTATGCAAACGCTCTGAGAAGAACGTTGATTAACGACATTCCGAAACTTGCCATATCAAAGGTCCATTTCCATCACGGAGAAATAAGACAGGAAGGGGACAAGGTTTTTTCCTCCCTTACCTCTCTGTTTGACGAGACTATAGCTTCAAGGTTGGGTATGATTCCATTGCCAACCGACCTTAAGATGAACGAGAGGGAAACCTGCAGTTGCGGAGGAAAGGGTTGCTCTTTGTGTACTGTCAACTATAGCCTCTTCATCACTGGTCCGGCTATTGTAAAAAGTGGTAACTTAATACCAATAGGAGACCCATCTTTTGCTCCCGTAGACAAGGAAATACCCATCGTTGAGTTGAACGAAAGGCAGGCAATTATGATAGATGCAGAAGCGTACCTCGGGAGGGGGAAGGAGCACGCAAGGTTTCAGGTAACGTCAGGCGTTTCCTATAGATACGGGAGGGAGCTGAGAGTGTCTGCCAGGGAACCAGAGATTGAAGAAATAATAAAAAATTCTCCTGCAAACGTCGTAAAAAAGGACGATAAGGAAGTCGTATTCACTACAGATATACCTTCTAAGTACCTGGCAAAGCTCTACAGAATGGATTCTCTCAAAATAGAGGAAGACGAGAGAAGATTCATTTTCTATTTTGAAACAGACGGAAGCCTTAAACCTAGGGATGTTCTTGATTATGCTCTAGAGAGACTGATCACGAGACTCAGCTCAATAGTGGAGAAGGTTCCTGGAGAATAGAGGTAGCTGCCATGGTTCTTGACTCTCTTGCAAAAAGCTTGAGGGACGCACTCAAGAGAATAAACAAGAGCGCCTTGGTAGACGACAGATTGGTCGAGGAAATTGTCAGGGAAATGCAGAGGGCACTGCTGATGGCTGACGTAGACGTGTCCCTCACGCTCGAGATCACAAATGAAGTAGAAAAGAGGGCAAAGGGGGAACCAGTCCCCAAGAACTCAAACCCAAGGAGCCACCTCATAAGGATAATTTACGAGGAGCTTCTCAAGATACTCGGAAAACCTAGGGAGTTCCACGTAAAACCTGCTACCATTATGCTGGTCGGTCTTTATGGCCAAGGAAAAACGACGAGTGCGGGTAAACTTGCAAAATTTTACATGAAGCACGGGTACAAGATTGTACTCATCGCTGCCGACACTCAAAGGGTGGGCGCGTACGAGCAGCTGGAGCAGGTTGCCAGCGCCGTAGGTGCCTCATTTTTTGGAATAAAGGATGAGAGGGACAGCAGGAAGGTCGTCAGGGAGGGTCTGGAAAAATACAGGGACTGGGATGTTAAGATCATAGATACAAGCGGAAGGAATGCAATTGACAGTTCCCTGACAAAGGAGATTTCCGATATATCGGAGATTTCAAAACCACAGGAGGTAATCCTCGTTCTGGATGCGAGCATTGGCCAGCAGGCAGGCAGCCAGGCCAAGGCATTCAACGATGCGGTGAAGATATCCGGAGTTTTCCTTTCAAAACTGGACGGAACTGCAAAGGGAGGAGGCGCCCTTAGCGCCGTCTCGTCAACAGGTGCCCCCATTCTTTTCATCGGTACTGGCGAGCACATGGATGACATGGAATATTTCAATCCAGCTCGTTTCCTGTCAAGGCTTCTCGGAATGGGTGACTTCGAGACGCTTATGGCCGCAGCCAAGCAGATGCAGGAAGGCATGGAGGACGAAGCAGTTGAAAAGATGATAGCCGGGAAATTTACGCTGAAGGAAATGTACGACGTATGGGATCAGATGAACAAACCTGGCCTCTTCAAGAGGCTCTTTGATTCTCTTCCAATGGCGGCCACGGGAAAAAAGGAGATGGACGATCAATTCTTTGAGCAATCTGAAAGCAAGCTGAAAAAATACAAGGTCATAATGGATTCAATGACTTATTATGAGATGGAAAATCCAGACGAAATAAAGGGTTCCAGACTGGAAAGGATTGCCAATGGCTCGGGCTATTCCACATCGGATGTGAAAGAACTCCTTAAAGATTATAGAAGAGTAAAGGAAATGGTAAAGAATCTGAAGGGAAACAGGAAGATACTTAGCATCATGAAGAAACAGTTTAAATCTGGAGTCCCTGAAGATCTTGGGAATCTGAATTAGACATATCTTTCAAAAGACCCATTCATATGCTTTTTCATGAGTGCTTGATAAACCTCACCATTCTTTCTGGCACGCTCACCTATGGTATCATCACACCTAACAACCTTAGCCGGGGAACCCACAGCCAGGCAATTCTTCCCTATGGTTGTCCCAGATGTTACGAGGGATCCCGCCCCGATTATCGCCCCCTCCTCAACAACTGATCCAGAAAGCAGGATGCTTCCCATCCCTATGAGAGCGTTAGAACCGACCTTGGCTCCGTGAACTATTGCACCATGTCCGATTGAAACATTCTCGCCTATGACAGTACTGTTATCTTCGTCGCAATGAATGACAACGTTATCCTGAACGTTGCTGTTTGCGCCTATTGATATGGAATTCTGATCCGCCCTAATCACCGCACCGTAGAAAATAGATGCGTTGTCGCCGATGAAAACGTTGCCTATTATTGTGGCATTATTTGCTACGAAAACATTTCTTCCGATCTTCATGAGAAGGTCAGAGCCCATGCATATATATCAATTTCCTCTTTGGGGCTTTTTCCTTCCTAATTATCTTCATGTCTCTACCGCAGTAGGGGCACCTTCCGTTCTCGTCAATATCATATTTCAATATCGAAAATCCATATCTTGTGATTAGTTCCTTGCCACAATTAGGGCAGTAGGTGTTGTCGTAAGGGTGCCCGGGAATGTTCCCCACGTACACAAAATTGAGGCCGGCCTCCTTGGCAGCATCGTAATGCTTTTCAAGCGTAGAAACGGGAGTGGCCGGATAATCCTTCATCAGGTAATCGGGATGAAAACGAGTGAAATGTACGGGCGTATCTGGGCCGATGTTCTCCTTTATCCACGTGGCTAGTGAGGCTGCGTCTTCAACGTTGTCTCCAAGCCCCTTTGCCGGGACGACTAGATCCGTTATTTCTATGTAAATTCCCGATGCCTTCAGTGCCTTCAGCGATTCAAAAACTGGAGAATAATTTAGAATTCCTATGAATTTTCTCGCGAACTGATCGTTTCCGTTTCCCTTGAAATCTACGGTAATCGCATCTAAGAAAGTTGAAACGTAGTCGATGGATTCCTTCGTGAGGTATCCGTTGCTTACAAACGTGCTGAACAGATTCTTTTTCTTTGCAAGGACGGCAATGTCATGAGCGTATTCTGCAAATATAGTTGGTTCGTTGTATGTGTAGGAAATACCGTCAGAGGCTGTTCGTTCGGCTACGCCTACCGCGTCCTTAGGTTCTAACTCCTCGCCGTATATTTCCCTTCTCTGCGATATGTCGTAATTCTGACAGTATTTGCACATCCAGTTGCATCCTGAAGTAGATATTGAGAGTACGCTCGCCCCTGGCATATAATGATAAAGCGGTTTCTTCTCAATAGGATCAACCGCGATGGCTGCAGCCTTGCCGTAAGATAGCAGGAACAATTTCCCTCCTATATTCTTTCTAATTCCACAGAAACCTGTTTGCCCATCCTTAAGGAGGCAGTATCTGCTACATGCAGTGCATCTTATTTTGTCTTTTTCAACTGAATACAGGGTAGCTTCTTTCATTGATATAGTAATGAAAATAAGGACATATCCTTTTCTGAGATTTCTCAATTCATTTCGCTTTCAGTAAAATTTTCATCAGGGGGCTAACTGTTGGAAAATAAAATAAAGTTGAAGAAAACAGTCGCATTCTTTAATACGATCGGTACTGAGGCAAACATTCGTCATAGCAGAGAATGCTGATCATAACTTTTAAGCTCAGTAAACAGGCTTAGATAGTTCGAACTACTAGAGATCTCCTTATATCGGCCAGAAAAGTTTCAGAAGCTCGACCATAACCCCGAATATAACGGCGATATACAAGACAAGCTTGGGGTCCAATATTGGCCCAAGGTCTTCCTCCTCCTCAAAGTACCTGATAAGGCCCGCTGCGGATTGAAACCCTGAACCCTTTTTTTCATCTGGCACAATTGCTTAATGAAGCATGTATTAAATATTTTTTTCCTTACTTCTCCCTGCTACCATACGTATTTAAGGCTGTATGCTATATAGTTAGAAGGGGAGATGCTATGATAAAGGACTTAAATCTAATGGTAGCTGGCCCCCAAGGTAGCGGAATTAATTTCACCTCCGATACTTTTGCTAAGGCCATGGCGAGGGAAGGTTATCATATTTTTACTAGCGCCGAACTATTTTCGACTATCAAGGGGGAGCATTCCTACTTCAGGGTAAGAGTCAGTAAGGACGTCATCAGGAGCTATTCGCAGAGAGTGGACATCCTTATCCCGCTTGACAAGAACAGCATACAGCTACACCTTAGGGAATTGGCCCAAGACGGCGCCATTATTTCTGAGGAGAAAGTGGATGACGAACGCGGAGAGGTTGTACCTTACAGGGACATACTTCAGAGTGTGGCAAACAAATTCAACAGGCCTCTCTCAGAATTCAATGTCATGAAAAACACTGTTGCTTTGGCGGCATCCTGCAAAATGATAGGCCTCGATGAGAACAAGCTTGAAAAGGTCATTTCAGAGAACTTCTCATCCAGGCCTAAGATAGCAGAGATGAACAACGCCATTGTGGCTCAGGTCTATTCTCTTTTTGATCCTAAAAGGCTGTTCAGTATTGAACCCACCAAGGCTACGAAGAGGATGCTCATTAATGCAACGGAAGCTGTAGGCATGGGAAAGGTTGAAGCTGGACTTAAATTCCAGTCTTACTATCCGATAACGCCAGCAAGTGATGAATCAAATTATCTTGAAAGAGTCATGGGAAAGTATGATTTTGTGGTCGAACAGACAGAGGACGAGATAGCCGCAATCAATATGGCAATAGCAGCAGCTAATACGGGAGTTAGGGCTGCCACGAGCACTTCTGGCCCAGGATTTTCGTTGATGGTTGAGGCTCTTTCCTATGCTGGAATGACCGAAACGCCGGTTGTCATTTTCTATTACCAGAGAGCAGGACCTTCAACGGGGATGCCGACGAGACACGAGCAGGGAGACCTTATGTATGCGCTTAGTGCAGGGCACGGAGAGTTTCCGAGGGTCGTCATATCTCCCGGAGATGATACGGAAACATTCTACGATACGGTGGAGTCGTTCAACATAGCAGAGAGATACCAGCTTCCTGTTATTGTTCTCCTAGACAAGGCGATGGCGATGAGCAACACAACAGTCGAACCGTACGATCTGAGCAACGTGAAGATTGACAGGGGAAAACTAATATTGCACGAAACTAACAACTATTTGAGATATAGATTCACCGACGACGGCATTTCACCGAGGTCCGTGCCGGGCGTCAAAGGAGGTCTGGTGACCATCGCAGGCGATGAACACGACGAGGATGGCCACATATTTACTGAGGACCCTGATAACAGGATTAGAATGATGGACAAGAGAATGGGTAAGATGAAACTTATTTTAAAGGAGACAGGTGAGGATATGAAGGTAAAATTCTTCGGGAAACAAGGAAGCAGGAAAGTGATTGTTTCGTGGGGATCAGCAAAAGGTCCCATACTTGACGCTATGGAGGAGTTCAACGATTTCTCCTTCCTTCAGGTTAGGATGATGTCCCCGTTCCCCTCGGAAGAGGTGAAGAAATATCTGAAGGGAAAGAGCGTCATCGCAGTTGAGCAGAATTACAGCGGGCAGCTTGCCGATCTCATTATGGAAAGGACTGGCATCGAGGCGGATGCCAGAATAGTTAAGTTCAATGGCAGGGCGATTGCCTATGAGGAGCTCGTTCACGCGCTTTCTCTTGTTCCGGAACAGAAGAGGGTGGTGTTGAGCTATGCTTAATGCTCCGACAAAACCTCAGAGCTATAAAACGGACGTGGAGATTGATTGGTGTCCGGGATGCGGCGATTTTGGCATTCTAAATGCATTGGTTCTGGCCCTACAAGAACTCAAGATACCAAATGAGAACGTTGTTCTGACCGGCGGAATAGGATGCAGCTCCAAGATACCGCATTACGTTAACGTGAATGCACTCCATACACTTCACGGGAGATCCCTTGTTCAGGCCGAGGCGGTGAAGATTGCCAATCCTCAACTCGAAGTGATATCCTCGGCAGGAGACGGGGATGCATTAGGCATTGGATCAGCCCATTTCGTGGCGGCTGGAAGGAGGAATGTGGATCTCACTTACTTGATATTCGACAATGGAGTGTACGGCCTAACCAAGGGGCAGGCCTCCCCAACGCTCCCTTATGGTGAAATGCCAAAAAGCCTCGAGACTGAGAACATAAAGTTCCCAGTAAATCCGATTTTTCTGGGACTAGCATCTGGATTCACGTTTGTTGCTAGAAGCTATTCGTACAACATAAAGCACCTCAAAGAAACAATCATAAGGGCGATTAAGCACAGGGGAACCGCTGTAATTGACATAATGCAACCCTGCGTAACTTACAACAACATCAACACCAAGGAATTCTACGATCCAAGGCTCTACGACATCGAGAAAGAGGGATGGAATCCCGTAGCGGAAAATGAAAATGAATACAGGGAGAAAGTTGGACAGGCGGTTGGAAAATCTCTGGAATGGGGCGACAGGATACCTATGGGAGTATTCATCGATTACAGGACTGAGACGTACGATGAGAAGCTGAGAAAACTGATCCCTGACTACGGAAAGAGAAATTACGTCTTTGACCCCATTGAGAAAAACGGAAAACCGTTGCAAGACGTATCGGAAATGATGGATTCACTCCTGTAAAATAGCGGGGGGTGGATTTGAACCACCGGTCTACGGGTTATGAGCCCGTCGGGATGTCCTGGCTACCCCACCCCGCTTCTGCATAGCATTGCGGAAGGATATTTATGCTTTTACAGTGAATTCTAGGAATAAATTACGAGGAAGAGACGTTTTGATCGAAAATTCGTTCAGCTTCAAACTCTGAAAATAAAGAATTCGAGGCACCAGGCAACGTTTTATATTTCTTGCTAATTGGTGATAAATGAAGGACAAGAACATTTTGGTCACGGGTGGCGCTGGATTCATTGGGAGCAATGTTGTAAACGAATTGATGAAGGAGAATGAGGTGGTCGTACTTGATAACCTGCATACTGGAAAGTTGGATAACATCAAGAATGCAATGAGCAATGGCGTGAAATTTATCAAAAGCGACGCAAAGGACGTTCTGAATCTAAAAGAGAAGTTTGATGTCGTGTTTCATCTTGGTTTTTACTCCTCTTCCCCCATGTACAACAAGAATCCATTTTTAGTGGGGGAAGTGATAAATGGGATGACAGCCGTCCTTGAGTATTGCAGGAAGAACGATTCTCAACTTGTCTTCTCTTCTACTTCCTCCATATATAATGGCATTGAACCGCCTCACAGAGAGGACTGCATACCCAAGGTAACGGACTATTACACGGAAGCAAGACTTGCATCAGAGAGGCTTGGAGAACTATACTATAAACTTCACGGAGTCAACGTCGCTGCGATGAGGTTTTTCTCCGTTTACGGATACAACGACGCTGGCAAAGGACAATACGCAAATCTAATAACGCAGTTCCTACTGGAAATTAAGAACGACAGGCAACCTGTGATCTACGGTAACGGAGAACAGAGGAGAGATTTCATATTCGTGACGGACGTTGTTGACGCGCTGATAAAGGCTTCTTCTACGAGAGGATTCAGAGTGTACAACGTTGGCACTGGAATCAGCTATTCGTTGAACGAGGTTGTTGAGAAACTTGATAGGGCCTTGAATAAGAATATCAAAGCGAAGTATGTCCCGATGCCTGTGAAAAATTATGTAAATATAACACAGGCAGATATGGCAAGGTCAAAAGAGGAACTAGGGTTCGTGCCAAAAATTGACGTTGATCATGGCATAGAGCTGTTGAAAAATTCACTTGCCTAGGGAATCGTCAGAATGAAGGCATATCGCTAAGGAATTTTAGTCTGGCTCTAGAGATCGCGTTCTCTTCAAATGAAAGATCGTCTCCCTTTTCCACTGCTATCTTTGAACCACGCCCATACTTCCTGCCATTTTTTACTACTGAACCCCTCAGGACTGCGATCTCGTATCTCATTTTCGCCTTTATTTCTGCTTTCCTGACGAAGTAAGTCTCAACCCAACCTTTCCTGTGGACAGAATACCCGAATTCGTGGTCAGTCCTTCCCTCGTATTCCTCTCTAATTTTTTCATAATCCTTAAGCGAATCTACCGAAACCCAGAAGCCGTCGTACTTCATTACTCCAAGGTTATTCTCGATGCTCATTTGACGAAAGAGCGTCTTTTCTATGTCTTTACCTTCGTACCTCTTTTTCAAATATCTTGTGATGTCTTCCTTCAAAAGATACGTTCCAGCATTTATGTAATGATTCATTAGAGGTTTTTCATCTATTTCCCTCACAGTATTTCCAGCGATTTTCAATATTCCGTACGGGCTTCTCATCTTAACCGCGAGAATATAACCGATTTTTTTCGATCTTTCACCCCGCCTGATAAAATCCCTAAGATCCACGTCACATATTGTGTCGCCATTTCTCACGACAAAATCTCCAGGGACATTTGAAAACAAATTTCTTAGCGACCACAAAGTTCCCATTGGTCTCTCTTCTCTGAAGTATTCTAATCTGATTCCTCTCCAATTGTTGCCGAATTTCTTCTCGATCTTGTCTCCAAGGTAGCCGGTAAGCATGTATACTTCGTCTATTCCGCCTATTTTGAAGTCCCTAAGCTGCCTGTCCAGTATGGTATAGTTGTCTCTGATTGGAAGGAGATTCTTTGGGAGCCCCGGATCAAGACCCTGCATTCTCTTTCCGTATCCTCCCGTAAGCAACGCACCCTTGATTTCCACGAGATGTCACTCCTGCATCAAGAGATCGAGGGAATAGCATATCATGTGAATAACAGCTATGTGTATTTCCTGGATTATTGGCGTAAGATCGGAATCTATTCTCACGCTAATGTCGGCTATCTCAGAGACTTTTCCCCCTTTTCTACCCGTCAGAGCAAGCGTAAATGCTCCGAGTTCTTTTGCCCTTTTGAGGCCGTTGACGACGTTTAAGGAGTTCCCGGACGTGCTTATTCCAACAACAAAATCGTCCTTTGCACAGATTCCGTCAATTTGTCTTGAAAAAACGTCTGAAAAACTGTAGTCGTTTCCTATTGCTGTAATGGAAGATGTGTTTGTCGTGAGCGCTATCGCAGGAAGTGATCTCCTCTCCTTCAGGAACCTTCCGGAGAGTTCAGCTGCGAAATGCTGTGCGTCCGCTGCCGACCCACCGTTTCCGAATGTGATCAGCTTCCCTCCTTTTCTGAGTTTTGAGTACAGGATTTCAGATATTCCTGTAATCAGTGAGACGTCTATCTTCTTCCTTGCCTCAATCCCCTCTTCCCTGTATCTTTCCAGCTCTGCTGTCCTAATCTCCAACAAATATCACCCTGCTCCCACTCCTGCTGAATTTGAAATCCGTTCTCTTTAACCCCAATGAATTTGAAATATTGGCGTGTTTTTCAGGTTCTGCAACAAGCAAAAGAAAGCCGCCACCTCCAGCTCCGACGATCTTCCCACCTAAAGCTCCAAGCTTCATTGCCCTATCGTACATTTCATCTATCCATCCATCACTTATCTTGGTGGAAAGTTTCTTCTTGAGCAACCAATTTTCGTGCATTGCGTGACCTAGCATGGCCGTATCTCCTTCGCATATCGCCTTGAATGCATCCTGCGTAAGTTCCCGCATCCTGTCATAGACGTCCAGCTTGTCCGCAGAATTCTCTATCTGCTCACTGTGTATCTCCGAGGAACTTCTTTCCTTGCCCGTGTAAAGGAGAAGAAGAGACTCCTCGATTTTCCTTATATTGCTGTCATGAGAGATGACTGGAAGCACCACTACCGAATCATCGCTGAAAAATTTCATCAGGTTTATGTCCCCGTATGCAGCCATATACTGATCCTGTTTACCTCCCGGCTCCTTTAGTATTTCCCTCTCAATTTTTACCGCCTCCAATGCAAGCTCCTCGGGATTCACGAATTCTCCCTTGAAACTGTGAAGTGCGTGAAGAAGACCTACAAGGAAGCTGCTGCTTGAACCAAGACCGGTTCCCCTTGACGGTATGTCTGAAATGCTGACTATCTCTATCCCCTTATCTATGTTAAGGTGTCGCAAAGCTTCCCTGACGGTCGGATGCTCAATCTTGTCGACGCTATCCACTATTTCCGTCTTTGAATAGCTCACTCTGATCATGTCGTCGAATTTCTTGTTTACAGTAATATAGATGTACTTGTTAATCGCCGCTGATACGACGGCACCGTAGTCTCTCTTCTTAAAATAAACAGGAAGATCGGTTCCTCCTCCTGTGAAAGTGATCCTAAGGGGCGCTCTCGTCATGACAAGCCTGTTAAGCATTACAAGATTGGAACGTGATCAACCTTTAAATTCTTTTTGGAAATGTTCAGAAATGTTGATTTATTAAGCTAATATTTCAGGAATATGGATGTCCTTGTTACGGGCGGATCGGGTTTCATAGGAAGAAACATTGTTGAGATGCTGAAAGACAGAGGCTTCACCGTTACGACTCTGGATGTAGCAGAAAAGAACTCGATTTCGGATATCCACGTGAAAGGGGATGTTAGAGATATCGAGACTGTTAGAAAGGCAGTCAGGGGGAAGGACTATGTTTTGCACCTAGCGGCTGTTACGTCTCCGCCTGAATTCGAGGATTTCTCCGGGAAGGCATATGAGGTGAATG
>JAVYRX010000009.1:0-54869 GCA_038729485.1 Thermoplasmatales archaeon
AATGGATAATCGTAATACTATTATTCTTATTATATACATAAGCCTAATTTTACTTTATCTGCCCAGACATCAATATTGGTTATTGTGCCCGAATATAGGGGGGGCAATTAAAACGTTAAAAGCGAGTTCGTGAATAGGTTGTTTATCGAACGGAAAGTACTAAATGATTATCACATAACAACTTTCTGGGTTCAAGATCATCAAGGATTGAATAATTGCACCCCCCTATTTAAGCTTGGAAATTGCTTATTCTGCAAATGACAATATTAAGTTAGGAACGAATCCGAAGTAGATGATAAACAGCGTCGGAGAGAGAGAACATGTGGGTGCGCTCTTTTCCTAACTTGAACCGGAGTCACGTAAAGGAGTTCGCAACGTTACCTTTGCAGGTTGATATAACTAATCCGGACAAACAGTTAATAATCGTATTTTGTATTTTTCTATAATGAATGTTACCCAGACTCCTGAATTCACTATAATAGTTCCGACACACAACAGATATGACAAGCTTCGGAATCTAGTCCTCTCCATTAGCAAGGTTAATCCACGAAATTTACGTGAGATCATAATAGTGGATGATTCTTGTCCAAAGGAAGACATCAATTCAATTGTCACGAACATCAAAATCAGAGTCATACAAGTAGAGGAACGTATTTACATAAGTCAAGCGAAGAATAAGGGGCTAGCCTTGGCTGAAACGGAGATCGTTTTCTTTATTGACGACGACAACCAAGTGGATGATTCAACCTTTGTAGAACCCATCAGAATTCTTGCGGGAAACGAAGATATAGCTGCAGTTTTTCCATCGGTGCTGTATGAGCATCAAAAAAATTTAGTCTGGGTATACGCAGTGCCTTTCACGAATGATAAATGGGGTCATGAACTAATTGGCAGAAACAAAATGCGGAACCAGGCTCTGGAAAATAAAATAATGGACATAGACGCACTTCCTAACGCCTTTGTTGCTAAAAGGAGCCTCATCCTAGCAGCGGGGGGATTTAATGAAGATTTACCCGTGTACAATAGTGCTTACCTGGCTCTATGCCTAAAAAGAAAGTCATTCCGCGTAGTGGCATTTACGGGTTCGTTCGTGTTTCATGACGTTGAACTTCCTGGCCATTTCGGGTATTGGGCAGAGCACGAAATATTGGACCCAAATCGGCTGAAAATTGAGATGAGGGACTGGGTCACATTCATGAGGATTTTGCACGGTGAAGAGGAATTTTTCGTTGCAAAAGCGGTAATAAAATCTCTTTCATTTGTCATTCCAAATAGCGTTGTATACTTGTTAAGGGGCAAAAGGATGGGCCTGGACTTGATAAGGAAGGAAATGGAGGGATTCATCGATGGTATTAGGTCAACGAAAGAAATCACGTCTGAAACGTTCAAAACTAATCAGGAAAACTGAGGCAGTGCTTAGATTGGTCTATTAGTTGTTTTGAAATAATAATGCCTGATTTCTCTAGGATCGCTCTAAATACGCGTAAAAATAGTAATAATGAGGAAAACGGGACCAAGGCTCATGTCAACGGGATTTGGAAATCTCCTTTATTCTATCCCAATCTTGATTTGACAAGCTTAGATAATCGCTAAATTCTCCAGCCCCTTTAAGCCACTCGCCGCCATCAATAGTTACTACCCCTCCATTTATGAAAGATGCATAATCAGAAATAAGGTATGCGGCAAGATCCGCTAGCTCGTTTAAATTGCCAACTCTCCCTAATGGAACTCTGTCCTTCAGTTCATCCTCCAGATTGCCTAAAGGAAACAGATTTTTTCTCGAACCTTCCGTTGGAAATATACCGGGGGCGATGGCAACCTGCCTGATCCCGTATTTACCCCATTCAACAGCCAAGGATCTAACCATGGCAAGAACGCCTGCCTTAGCTGCGGCAGAAGGCACCACAAACGGAGATCCCGTCCAAGCGTAGGGAGTTACAATATCAAGCATAACTCCCTTTTGACGTTCCGATATCCATCTTTTACCTAGCTCGAGTGTCATATAAAACGTTCCATGCAGTACGATATTAATTATCGAATCTACAGCGTGGGCAGAAAGTCTTTCTGTAGGCGATACAAAGTTTCCCGCTGCATTATTGACAAGAACGTCGAGCCTGCCGAGTTGTTTAACAGAATAATCAATGGTTTCACGAACCTGCATTGGGTCTCTAACATCACAAGTGTGATATTCTGATTGAATACCAATGTTTGTAAAATGCTCGCAAGTATCCTTTAGGACGTTCTCCCGCCTGCCGCAAATTGCAATCGATGCACCTAAACTACCAAATTTCTCACCCATTGCCTTTCCTATGCCTGTTCCCCCACCCGTTATCAAGATATTTTTTCCTTTCAAAATGTTGCCTGCAAACATGAAGAAAGATAAGATCTCGTCTTAATAACCTATCCTTTGTTATTTTCTAAAGGTGGTGCAATGTGGAATTTGAGCAAAGCTTAAGGAAGATCTTTGTATGACATACAAGGAATCTTATGGGTAGGATTAACGTTACAAAAAACGAATCTAAGATTTTGCGACTTTTATCAGAAAATTCGAGGTTAACTATTTCCGAACTTTCAAAGGCTTCAGGATTAAATAGAAACACCGTAGCAAAGATAGTTGACGATTTAATATCCAAGGGTATAATTACCAATTTCACTGTAAAAGTGACCAACCCAGAAGAAAAGCTGATTATGGTTGAGACGGATGATGATTCCAGTATTCCTCAGGAGGACAGAGTAGAAACCATTCAGCTCCTTGATGGAAATGAGATTGTTTTGCTTCCAATGTCTGCGATAGCCAAAATAAGCAAATATTCTAAGATTGGAATAGTCTCGAAGCTGGTAAGCCATACTGAAATCTCCAGACTAATAAAAACATACTGCGATTATTGTGGAAAGGAAATTCAGGGAGAACCTATAACATTTCTCTTCAAAAACCATGAATATTTTGCATGCTGCGAAAATTGCAAAACTGACCTCACTCGACTTTTGAAGAAAGAAAATAATGCATGATGCTTCAAGTGGTCTTATATCCCTTAGATCAATCACTTTTTGGTGAAGAGAATGGCAAAGGATCCCGTTTGTGGAATGAACGTAAGCGAAAAATCTCAACTTTACTCTGAATACAAGGGCAAGAAGTACTACTTTTGCAGTATATCGTGCAAAAAGAGTTTCGATTCCAATCCAGGAAATTATGTGAACTCTTGAAAACCTTACTTCTGCAAATCAAAAAAGGTATTCTGGAATGCCTACGGATCCAGTTTGCGGAATGTTCGTAGAAGCATCGGAGGACTCACTCAGTGCAGTAGTCAGAGGAAGGAAATATTACTTCTGTAGCGAATCATGCCGCGAGGTTTTCACTGAACCCGAGATACAGCTGAAGACTCTAATCAGAAACATACGCATTTCTATAGCTCTGACTATTCCTATAATTGCACTCACTTACCTAGAATCGTTAATACCGATAGACAAAAGGTATATCGGATATCTACTTTTTTTACTTGCAACTCCGGTTCAATTCGTTGCAGGGTGGAGATTCTACAGAGGTACTTATGATGCCCTAAAGATGAGATCTTCGAATATGGATGTTCTTATAGCTATAGGTACATCCGCTGCATTCTTTTACAGCGCCTTCTACGTTCTTTATCCATTTCCCCTTAGATTTGGCGGCCTGTTCTTTGACTCTTCGTCAGGCGTAATTACACTCATTTTAATCGGCAAATTCCTCGAAGAGAAGGTTAGAAGAAAAGCGGGCGAATCCGTAGAAAAGCTACTTGAGCTGGAGCCGGAAATCGGCCATAAAATATTGGATGACGGAACTGAGACAGACGTAAGAATCCAGGAAATTATGGTAAACGACGTACTTATCGTAAAGCCGGGGGAAAAAATACCCGTAGACGGAACCGTGATAAGTGGTGGCTCTTCCGTTGACGAGAAGATGATCACTGGCGAGAGTATTCCTGTTGAAAAGGGTCCAGGGTCTACGGTGATAGGTGGAACTATTAATGGGAGGGGATCACTCAAGATTAAGGCCACGAGAGTAGGGTCAGACACTACGCTTTCCAGAATAATAACAATCATAGATGAAGCACAGGCAAGCAAGGGTCCAGTGGAGCGTCTGGTGGATAGGGTGTCAGCTTACTTTGTTCCTGTTGTTTTATCCATAGCAACTGCAACATTCCTTTTCTGGACGTTAGGTATGGGAAAAGGAGCTAATTTTGGATTTATTTCAGCAGTCTCTGTTCTTGTAATAGCCTGCCCCTGTGCACTCGGATTGGCCACTCCGGCTGCAGTGGTGACAGGGGCTGGTAAGGGAGCGGAAAATGGTATCCTGATTAAAGGTGGAGAATATCTTGAAAAGATGCAGAAGATAAATACCGTTGTTTTTGACAAGACAGGCACGATAACACGAGGGAAACCTGTTGTAACTGATATAATATCACTTTCCACTTATTCCAAAGACGACATTTTGAATCTTGCATCAATTGCAGAGAAAAACTCAGAGCATCCCCTCGCCAATGCAATACTCTTGTATGCATCGGAATTTTCCGGTTCAAAAACAATTGCCGAGCCCGAGAAATTTGAGTCTATTACAGGTGGGGGCGTAACTGCAAGATATCAAGGATCTCTCATCTACGCTGGGAGCGAAAGATTCGTCTTAGCTTCAGGGACAGAAATCGATCAGCATGCCAAGGAAATTCTAGACGACCTTAGAATGGAAGGGAAGAGCACTGTTATTCTGGCCGTAGATGGTAAACTCCAAGGAATAATAGCCATAAAAGATCCGTTAAATGGCGGCGTGAAAGAAGCGGTCACTAGGTTGAAAAAGATGGGGTTTGAGACAGTTATGCTGACTGGCGACAATCGTCTTGCCGCGTCGGCCATAGCTAAAGAAGCCGGAATAGACAAATTCTATTCCGAGGTTAATCCCGAGGAAAAACTCGAGGTAATTAAAA
Organism: Thermoplasmatales archaeon; assembly: GCA_038729485.1. GTDB lineage: Archaea > Thermoplasmatota > Thermoplasmata > Thermoplasmatales. The sequence goes on from JAVYRX010000009.1 coordinate 4,953, forward strand.
AATTCCAGGATCAGGGGAAAATAGTAGCAATGATTGGAGACGGAGTTAACGATGCACCGGCTCTGGCCCAGGCAGATATCGGAATTGCAATGGGCTCAGGCTCAGACGTTGCAATAGAAACTGCAGCAATGATTCTCATGAGGAATCAAATAATGGATGTTGTATCAGGGATACAGCTATCTAGAAAAACTGTATCCAAGGTGAGACAGAATCTCGCGTGGGCGTTTGGATACAATATCGCCCTAATACCTGTGGCCGCTGGTGCTTTCTATGCAATTTTCGGAGTATTGCTTAGCCCAATATATGCGGGAGCTGCAATGGCGCTCTCCTCCGTGAGCGTAATGTCAAATTCCCTCCTGCTAAGAAGGTTCAGGCCGAAAATATGACAGAGGATACCGAAACCAAGAAAAGGTTGAAACAAGCATCAATAGCAGTCAATTCAATATACTGTATCTCATGTTCAAGGCTTTTCACAACTGGAATCAGAAAAATCGCGGGAATAGTTAAGGTTGAAGAATTCCCAATCAGCAACAAATTCAAACTGACATACGATTCTGAACATACAAATATGGAAAAACTGTCACAGGAAATACATCTACTCGCGGAAAAATGCGGGTTAAAAAACCAAATAATAATCAGATTTCTCTGATCTAACTTGCAAAATTTCGGAAAAAGTAAATTAATCCGTATTGATTGTATTGCTGATGGGGCTCGGCAAGAGGGACTTGGAAAGGAAGAGGAAGAGTCTGGAAAACAAGTTGAAGGAGCTGGAAGAGAAGGCTAGAAAGAATCCGTTGAATAAATCAATTCAAGAAGAATTGGAAGACCTCAGGAGGAAATTGAAAACGTAGATTTTAAACCAGAAAAAAGAATTTCTTCGGGCTTTTCGGTTCTGGATGGCTAGAATAAAATACTGGGGGATGGAAGAACTCAAATTCAAAAAGGTCAAATATAATCGTCCGAAGAATCCTGGCTTTCCTTTTCCTTGATTATCTTTTTCAGTAGAGGATGAGATTTTTCCTCAGGCTGGTATTCGACTTCCGTTGGCTTCAAAGGCTTTGAGTTCACAGCTGCTGAATGTTTCGGTGGAAGGACTGTCTTTACGCCAGACTCCCTGATCAAGAGCTCCGACATGCTTCCGCCGATGAATCCGAAAGCAATTAAAACTGCCCAATTAGATGGGAAGTGTCCGAGGAAATAACTGAAACTTGTGAACATTTGGCCAAGTGCAGAGGCAAACCAGCCACCGTATGGGCTTGCAAGAGTTATATGGTAAAGGATAACGGAGTTGAAGTAATACCTAACTCCTGAAGGAATTATGGGCAGATATGTGAACACGAAAGCTACCAGGCCAATTGATGCTGAAACTATGATGGTATTAAAGAGGCCTTTAAACTTGGTGCCTGCTGCTCGACCGGAAGTATATCCTGCGATCATGGGACCAAATATTGGAAGCCACCATAGGAGGATAGAGGCTAAGAAGGCTATTATGAGTGAGGACTGCCAGGAATAGTTCCCCCTTTCGCGATATTTATGCCACCCTTTCAGCGTAATGTGTGACATTAGTCTGACAATATTTATTCTATATTAATACTTTTCCCAATGAGCCTTGATATAGTAACTATGGCAAAATTGTGCTTTTCGCACCGTTGGATTCAGGCTTATCTAACGCAAAACATGAACAACGATTGGATTCGGATGGGATCATCCATTTGCGCTTTCTTTCCTGCGCTTAATTCCTCCTCTTACCAATATGGAGATTTTCTAAATTCCTGAAAGATCTTAATTTGTATAATCCTATTCTTGGGGCTAAGGAAGATATTCTCCAGGAAAAGGGTGCATAAAGTGTTATTGAAAATGAGACTGGACAAGAATTATTGAACGGACATACATGATCAACGTCCCGGGTTTAACTAAAATAAAAAGTTAATAATTGAAGAGTATTTTACGACGGGTGTTTAATTGTCCTCCGTTACCATTCTTATCACCTCCTACAATGACCAACGTATATCGAGAACTCTGGAGTCATTGGTGAAACAAACTCGAAGGCCTGAGAAGACGCTTGTGGCAGACGGAGGCACAAAATGGGACATTCTTTCGGTATGCCAAAAGTATGGCGCTGTGCTAGAGACGCTTCCAGGGAATGTTGTAGAGACCCGAAATAAAGCTCTAAAACTTGTAGATACTGATATAGTAGCGTTCATAGACACGGACGAGATTGCGCCCCAGGAATGGCTAGAAAAGCTGATTGAGCCAATAGAGGCGGGAAAGGCAGATTTTTCTGGGGGTATCGTTAAACATGCTGTCCCAAAAAGCAAGCCGGAGATCTACATGAACAAGATAGAGGACTACGTTTACAATACCCTTGTGCCCTCAAGTATGGCTTACCTTCCGATGGGCAATTCAGCGTGGAAAACTGAAATTTTTAGGAAGATAGGTGGTTTTGATGAGAGGATTGCAGGAGGCGGAGAGGACTATGATGTGAATCTCAGGGCTCTAGAGGCCGGCTACAGAGGGGTCCTAGTCGCTGAAGCTTTTCTGTATCACGATCACTCAGACATGGATTCTTATTACAAGCTCCTGAGAAAGAGATATTCCTATCTTCGTGCTACTGCTAAAACATATTTGAAGAACAAGTCCATTTCATATGGCATAAGAAGTTCAACATCCGGACATATAGACGATCCATTTTATCCGATAGAGACCATGTTAAAACCAATCGCACTAATAGACGCACTCGTGAGAAATTGAAACCTATTTTATAGGCGTATACCATAATGCCAAAATGAAGGTGCTAGTTATCGGCATAGATGGAGCTACCTGGGATCCTATTAAAAAATACGTCGAATCTGGTGAACTACCGGGTTATGCCAGGTTTTGGAATGAAGGGCTCCACGGGCCTTTATTATCAACAATACCTTACATAACTCAGCCGGGATGGAAGGCATATTCGACAGGCCTGAATCCTGGAAAGATGGGTGTGTACTTCTGGTCCAAAATAGATTGGAAGGACATGAAAATAAGGAATATAAATTCCCTAGGGTTTCACGGAAGAGACTACTGGGACATCCTTTCTGAAAGTGGGAAGAAGGTTGCGATAATTGACATGCCCTCAACTTTTCCTCCAAAAAAAGTAAACGGTGTTATGATCAGCGGGTTCCCGTTCGGAGTCGGTCCCTGGGTTTACCCTCCGGAGTTCCAGAGCTTAATACCGTCAAGCTACTCAAAAGAACAGCTGCACCTCTTTACGAAGAATGAAGACCCGGAGGTGACTATGGACGGAATCGAAAGGGACATAGCTTCCAGGTTCTCAATGGCTGAGCAGCTCTTCTATCACGATCTCGTCCACGTTTCCGTAGTTATGAACGATCATGTTTCACATTTCATGTGGAATAACGAGCACATCATGCTGAGGAATTTCAAGGCACTCGATAAGGGAATCTCTCGCCTCCTGTCTTTGAACAGGGATGGATACACCATCCTAATGAGTGATCACGGAAATGGACCTATTGAAGATGAATTCTACGCAAACGAATACCTATCAAAGGAAGGCCTTCTGGTGAAGAAGGAGAGGAAGGAACCGCTTCTATCTAGGGAAAAGGTAGTTAGTATAGGCCAGAAGACTGGTCTATACAAGCTTGCAAAGAGTCTTCCGGACAACATGCAGCAGAAAATAGTTAAAAGAGTGAAGAAGATCGAGAGCAGTATGGAAACCGATTTAGAAGGCCTCCTAAACTGGAAAGAATCTAGAGTCATAGCACTGGATGAAGGCCTGTTCTACGTTAATCCTCTATATGAGGAAGAAAGGGAAGAGATCATGAGGGAACTTACCTCAAAGCTCGACTCCTTGAAATCGAAAAGCGGGAAGAAACTGTACAACAGGATTCTCAAAGGGAGGGAGGTGTATTGGGGGCCCTACGTCTCAGAAGCTCCAGATGTGGTGGCACTCACTAACGAAATATATCATCAGCGCCTGCAAATGTCAGGATATTTGTGGGCGTCAGACATACCCGACGAGAAGATGGCATACAGAACGAGGCAGGTTGCACATCACAGGATAAGGGGTATTTTCGGTTTAGTTGGACCTGGGATAGCCCCAAAGGCCGTCACCCCAAGCATTTATGATCTTGCCCCTACGATACTTAAACTGTTTGGTTTAGATATTCCTCATGAACTGGACGGAAAGCCGCTAATTTAAGAGTGACCCGAATACGGATAAGAGAAACGTATACACAGTTTCGTTCGGTTCTGCGATTCGTTCATTCGGAACCGGGGCTGCCTGGGTATTTTCTGCCCTGTATATGTCAAACGTGCTCCACGAGGCATCCCTGATAATCGGGATTGTTTTTTCAGTGAATGCGATAGTAGGAGGCCTTGTTCAAATTTATTCAGGAAAGCTTGGAGATACCCTGGGCTACAAAAGAACGCTGGTATTCTTTTCATTTGGGAATTTCCTTTCATATTTGTTCCTGTTTATCTCAGCCCATTTCTCGCTCAATGCGTTCATCTTCATCCCCCTCTTCATCCTGAACAACATAATGTCGTCCCTGTACCAACCTTCCGCAAATGCAATTATCACACTAAGCAGTGACATTCCGCTCTCGGGTTTTTCCGTAATGAGAATAGCCACTAACCTGGGATGGGCCTTCGGACCAGCTGTTGGTGGAATTATAATCTCGGACTTCGGGTACGCTAGCATGTTCCTCATAGCCTCTATGACCACCTTCCTCGCATTCGTCGCATACAATACGATCCATGACGTGAAGGGAGGAATAAGCACAAGGGGCGGCCTAAATATTACAAAGGCAAACAGGAACATATTCTTCCTCGGTGCCGCTACAATATTTCTGTTCGTAGTGGTATCTCAGTTCACAGTCACTCTTTCTCTCTATGCAAATCACATAGCTGGGCTTGGGTCCACTTCGATAGGCTTTATTTATCTCGTCAACGGACTTGTCGTCGTATTCTTCCAATTTCCCGTTTATTTGGCAGTAAAGAAAATCGGAATGTGGAATGGCATGATCCTGGGAACGATTCTGTACATGATAGGTTACTTTTCAATTTCCCTGGATCACTACGCTTACCAGTTCTTTGAATCCATGTTCATAATAACTATGGGCGAGAATTTCGTAACGCCGACTGGAAATGCACTCGTATCAGATATAGCGCACGGAGAAGACGTGGGATCTTACATGGGCATATACAATTTCTTCAATTCTTTTGGGCGAGGCATGGGACCCGCATACGGTACAATGCTTCTTAGCTACCTGATAAATCCCTTTGAAATATGGGGTCTCGCGGTAGCCCCCGGCTTCATAGCGTCGGCAATGTTCTTTCTTCTCAGGGCCAATTCGAAGAAGAAAACCTTGGGTGGTATGCCGGAACCCGCCTTGAAAAAATAACCTCAATCCTTCATAAGGTTGAGTATAAATGCAGATATAAGCCACATTAGTCCGACAAGTTCCAGAGGTAAATTTCTAAAATATATCCCTGTTCCGAAAATGGCTAATGGTATTATGTAAAATAAGATAAATAAAGTAACGGCTCTCGGATTCATCAGGGAATCTACCCGAACAGAGCGCCGAGTCCCGCCACTGCCTCTTCTTCACTCTTGTCCTCTTTCTTCTCTTCCTTCTTTTCTTCCTTTTTCTCTTCTTTCTTCTTCGGCTCCGCCTGTGCAACAGGTTGAGCTGCAAGCATTGAGGACTTTATGGCTTCTTCTATGTTAACTCCTTGGAGCGAAGAAACTAGGCTCTTCACTTTGGCCGGGTCTGGAGTAACTCCAGCTGCTTTCAAAATCTCGTTTATTCCGTCTTCAGTAATTGGCTTTCCTACCGAGTTCAATATCAGAGCACTGTATATGTATTCCATATTCTTCACCTCTAATTACTCTTTGATAATAAATTTGGCGTTTTAAACATTTCAGTTTCCACCCTGCACCTTCGATTCTATAGACTTTGCAGATTGAGCGGCCTTTGCCAATAGGTATCTTATATTTTCCTTTGTAGGATATGATATGCTGAGACTCAGTGAAAAAGCATTTACATATGCCCTGGAGATCATTATGGGTGCTGTATCCTTCGTGTAGTACTCAATGTTCACTGCCAATGCCATAGCGTAGGAATGGGCCAAAGCTAATTGCTCAACGTATTCCTCTACCGTGTGAGAAAGCGCATCCCTGTGGAAAATGATCCCATCTTCATGCGCAGCGCGGAAATCAAGGCCGATCTCAAGCGGGAATATCTCCAGTTTCGTCATTGCATTTGCCTTTTCCTTAGAAATCTTCTCCCCTTTCTTCACCAGGACGATATCCTTCCTTATTATGACCTTACCCTGATCTATTGCAGCCGGTATTCCAGCTTTTTGAAGCTCCCCGACCACCGGACCAGGTTTCAGGTTCGTTGCCTTGGCCTCAATAATTATGTCTTCCTGGGCAGTTTCCCCTCCCTTGGCAGGCGCCTTTGTCCTGCTTGATTCAATGTCCCTAAACAGCTTGAACGAATCCTCGTTTGAAAATATGGTTGCGATTGGGCCGTCCATGAATTCCTCCATGCTTTTCAGGGTAGTTACGTTACTCTCCTCAAGAGCCCGCTTCAGAAACGTTTTCTTGACAACCCTTATCTCGGCCTTTCCCCTGAGCGTTTTTCTTATCTGCTGGAACTGCTTCGCCGGAACCCTCTCTATTCCCACGACTGCAATGGACTTTGAACTCTTGATCTTTTCGCTCAATCCTTTTATGATTCTGTCGTTGTCTTCGGAGAACCTGTCTTCCCGCATTATTTCACCTCTACCTTCACAGACGGGCCCATGGTTGTCTTGATGTAGACGCTCTTTATGTTTTCCTCGCCTTTTTCAAGCTTTGATTCTACCCTCTTGAGTACCTCAGATGCATTTTCAGTCAGTTTCTTAAGATCCATCGTCTTCGTTCCAATGGCAACGTGCACTACCGGTTTCTCTTTGCTCCTTGCCTTAACGGTTCTTCTTAGATTATTTATTATGGGGGAGGGATCTATGTTTCCTGGAACTGGCCTTGGCATCTTTCCCCTAGGTCCCATTATGCTTCCAAGTATTTTACCGATCCTTGGCATCAAGGCCGTTTCTGCTATGAAAAAATCCATATTGTTTACAAGTCTCTTTGCTCCTTTTTTGTCATCGGATAACTTGTCAAGCTCTTCTGCAGACACAATGAGGTCTGCCACATTCTTAACCTTTGAAGCCATTTCGTTTCCTGAGATAACGCCCACTTTGACTGCCTTTCCACGACCGTGGGGAAGCAGTATTTCCTCATTGAGCCTATTCTTGGGGTTTGTTAGATCAACGTCCTTCAGATTAATCGCCATGTCTACAGTTTCCTCAAACTTTCTCTGTTTAGAATGCGATATGGCTTCTTCTATACTCTTCTGCAATTTCTCGCTTTCCATCTATTTCACCAGAGTAGTACTGCGAGTCTTTGAACTCTCCTACTCTATAACTTGATTGTCCCTTCTTTTATAAGCTTTTGTATTTCACGTGGGTCCTTGTTATCAACGGTTATCCCCATTGATATGCAGGTTCCGAGGACCTCAAGAACTGCAGAAGCCAGGGACCCGGCATTCATGTTGTCCATCTTCGTTTCTGCAATCTTTTTAACCTGCTTCATATCAAGGTTCCCTGAAAGCTTCGTTTTGGAGGAACCGGTAGCGGTTTCAATTCCGAGTTCCTTCTTAAGAAGGGCTGATACAGGAGGCTTCCCGACAGATATTTCAAACTTCTTTGTTTCGGGGTCAACCGTAACTTTTACGGGCACCTGCATCCCCGAGAAAGCCTTCGTCTTGTCATTTATCTCCTTCAGCACCTGTCCAATGTTCACACCCATGGGGCCAAGCGCCGGTCCGAGAGGAGGTCCGGCTGTAGCCTTTCCCCCCTCTACCATAACAGAAATCTCTTGCGGCATGTTTTACACCTCTTTTTCGAGTAATTTTACTGAATCAGCCTTAACTGTAAGCGGTATGGGAACAATGGCATTCTGTAACTCAAGGGTAATCTCGTCTCTAGACGTGTCTATGTGTGTGATTCTCGCCTTTTCTCCCTTGAATGGCCCTTCTATAACTTCTACGTAATTCCCAACACCTAGGGCCTCGATTGCCGGTTTTGAAACCAAGTAATTTTCTATCTCAGATATTTGCACTTCTCCAGCTATCATATTCCTTGCACCCCTCACGCTCCTCAGGAGGGCCATGGTCCTGTCAGGGTATAGGGTTTCTATGAATATGTAACCTTTTACGTCCGCAGGAACAAGAACGCTATAGATGTATTCGTGATTGTCTATTTCTGCCTTTAAACCGATATCGCGAGCAATCTTCAGTTCCTGTCCGATCGTAGTCTTTACAACTATTATGGTCTGCCTTATCTTTACGGAGAATAATTCTGACTCCGTCCCGTTTATCTTCAGTTTTACTGTAGCCTCATCACCTAGGTCTGCACCCTTTGGAGTTTCCAGCGAGAACTGAAATTCATTTTCAGCCCCTTCCTTAAGCTTAAAATGAACCTTCAGTACGTCAGGCGTTTTGGGAGACATGGCGACCTGCCTCCCTTTCTTCTGTTCTTCAACAAGAAACCATTCTATCTCGTCATTCTTTTCTTTTATCTGGAGTGAAAGATCAAACTCCCCTTCAACATCTGCCTTTTCCTCGTTCTTCAGCGTAATCGTGAACGGAACCTTCTTGTTCGTTCCGATTTCTGTGCTGGCCCCAGTGAAGATCCACTTTACCATTTACGGCACCTTGAAGAATACATTCATGATTAGATAAATCAGAAATCCTACCCCTCCTATTATGATAATACCTATTCCAGTTATCAGCGAGGACTTTCCGAATTCGTCTCTCGTAGGTTTTCTAGCCATTTTGAGTATCCTAGAATACTTTCCTCTACCGATCCTCTTTACCCTTTCAGTTATTCCTTCCTCTATGTCTTCGAATCTATCATCAACACCCATCTATTCCTACCTCTAAACGTACTTGTTCTTAGCGCCTACCAGTATGGCTAATACCTTTATATCGTTTTTCATGCTTTCGTCTATCCTTGCCCCCCAGATGATCCTGGCATTTGGATTAATTCTCTTCTTTACTTCATCCAGGGCCGCGTGTGCCTCTTCAACTGACAGATTCGAGCTTCCTGTAACCGAGACTATAGCGGAAGTTGCTGTGGAGATCTCGAGATCTAGAAGGGGGGAACCAAGTGCCTTCTTCGCGGCGTCAACTGCCCTATCTTGGGAACCAGATTGTCCTATTCCTATCATTGCAGTTCCACCGTCCTTCATCACTGTTTTTAAATCGTTGAAATCAAGATTTATCAGACCTGGTTTAGTAACGAGTTCAGTAAGCCCTTTAATTGACCTCATTAAAATTTCGTCTGCGAATCTAAACGCCTCGTTGAGTGGAAGTCTGGGAACAAGTTCTAGGAGTTTGTCGTTGGGAATTACAACTATAGTATCAGATTTCTCTTTGAGCTTCTCTAGCCCCCACATAGCGTTCTCTTTTCTCATCACGCCCTCAGACGTGAATGGAACCGTCACTATTGAGATAACCAGGGCACCCCCCTGTTTTGCTATTTCAGCGACTACATGTGCGGAACCTGTTCCGGTTCCGCCTCCCATCCCTGCTGTCACGAACACGATGTCAGCGCCTTCTACAGCCCTTCTAATTTCATCTTCCGCCTCCCTGGCCGCGGCTTCTCCGACCTGAGGGATCGCGCCAGCTCCAAGCCCCCTGGTAGCCCTTCTGCCAAGAAGTATTTTCTTTGTGGCCTGGGTCATCAGGAGTGCTTGCGCATCCGTGTTTGCCGCTATAACGTCAGCGCCCTGTATTCCCTCTTCCATAATCCTCGTGATGGTGTTGGAGCCAGAGCCCCCACATCCGAATATCTTGATATTTGTTTTCAGTGATTTTAAAACCTCTATCAGTTCTGCATCTGTGTCTTCGTATGCATCCCCATCCCGCATGGTAATTACCAGTTTGACAAAATATTTCGATATTTATATTTTTAGTGCTCTTCCCGCGCATACCCATAAGCCATTGGGCGATTTGATAACACAAATTTGGATTCGTAATTAAATCCAACTGCTCCGAGGGGGTAAGGAGACTTTCCGCATATCTTCTCCCATTCTTCGTAAAGTCTTGCCCTGTTCATAAACATATGAAAGGATAGCGTCCTCCTAATGATCTCCTCGCCAGTGCCGGTGGCTGCAATACCAAATCCTTCCCTTACCAAAATTCCGGAACCTGGTATAGGCGAGTCTCCGACTCTCCCCCTCATCATCGGAGAAGAGCCTCCTGTGGATAGTGCAGCTGCTATCTTCCCGTCGAAATTTGCCACGGCCCCAACTGTATCCACGTTCTCACCTCGATAGAAGAAGCGGGAATCAGCTGCAGCTACCTTCCTTGCCTCCTGGAGCCTCGTCCTGGCCCTGTCAGTCGAAGGATCGTAAACTGGATAGCCCAGCTTTCTGGCAAAGTCAACGGCTCCGTCCCCGCTAAGTATTACGTGCGGAGATTTCTCCATTACATCCCTGGCAACCTGCACTGGATTCCTAACGTTCTCAATATTTATAACAGCCCCAAAATTCCCCTCCACCATTACAGAGGCATCCATCTGTATTGTTCCGTCAAGTCTCATAACTGAGCCAGTCCCCGCATTGAAGTTCGTGTCATCTTCCATGTACTTGACAGCCGCAACCACCGCATCGAGAGGCTCGTCATAATTTATTGCCATTGACGCAAATTTGTTTAGGAGTGGGTTGAAATCTGTGCTACTTCCAACGCCGCCATGAAGTATTAATTGTCTCATGTAACTGAATGCATCAAGGATAAATATTTATTACGCGCCACATTCAATTTTTTGATGTGGCTTAATAGAGACATCGTTTCAATTGGCGATTTCACAAAGGACGAAATAACTGACGTCATCAAGAGGGCAAATCAGATGGTACCTTATGCCCAGTCGGGGCATCCTGATAGGCCCCTGGCGGGAAAGATAATCTCAACACTTTTTTACGAACCGAGTACCAGAACTAGGCTGAGTTTCGAGTCTGCTGCAATGCGAATGGGAGCTCATGTCCTGGGTTTCGGCTCACTGGAATCGTCATCTGTGGTAAAGGGTGAATCTCTGCCTGATACGATCAGGATACTGAACGGATACTCTGACGCAATCGTATTGAGGCATCCATCTGAGGGGGCGGCAAGGCTAGCTTCTGAATTCTCCGATGTTCCTGTTATAAATGCTGGAGATGGAGCAGGGCAGCATCCAACTCAGACCATGCAAGACATTTTTACCATATGGAAGGAAACGGGTAAAGTGGAGGGAAAACACATAGGCATTGTTGGGGACCTGAAGTACGGAAGAACCGTACATTCACTTGGAAAGGCCTTATCGATGTTTGATGTTTCCCTTTACCTTATTTCCCCAGAGGAGTTGAAAATACCGAAGCACATCAAGAAGGATATAGAAAAGAGGGTGCCGGTTAAAGAAACAAGGGAAGTAGAATCTGTCATTGATCAGCTCGACGTGCTTTACGTAACCAGGATACAGAAGGAAAGATTTCCGGACATTAATGAATACAATAAGGTTGCGGGAAGTTACGTCATCAGGCCCTCCCTCCTATCAAAAGCCAAGAAGAGCCTTCTTGTTATGCATCCTCTTCCAAGGGTCAATGAGATTTCTCCAGACGTTGATAATCTGCCACAGGCCCGCTATTTCAAGCAAGCATCCTATGGGGTTCCGGTTAGAATGGCAATTCTTGATCTAATCCTGAAAGGTGAATAAGATGGCGAAGAATAAGATGTTGAAGGTGGAGAAAATCCAAAGGGGGACTGTCATAGACCACATTCCAGTAGGCAGGTCGTTCAAGGTTCTGAAGATATTAAAAATATCATCGGACCCAGGCGTCACGGTGAGCATCGCCATCCACGTTAAAAGTAAGAAGATGGGGCTTAAGGACGTTGTCAAGATAGAGGATAGAGTTCTTGATTCCGCGGAACTGAACAAGATAGCTCTTGTAGCTGAGGGCGCCACTATCTCAATAGTGGAGGACTATGAGGTTGTCAAAAAATTCACAGTTAAACTCCCGGATATTATAACGGGCATTCTCAAGTGCGGTAACGCCAGATGCGTGACAAACGTTGAGCAGACGTCAGTACCCTCTTTCACCCTGATATCTAAGAACCCGCTCACCATAAAATGCCACTACTGCGAATCGGAGATGGAAACAGAGGATATAGAGGCGAACATACTCTAGACCCCCTGGTTCTTGAATATCACGACTTTCAGTCTATCTCCGTCTCTTAGGTTATACCTTGATCTCAATTGTTCGGGCGATATTATTTCAAGGACGTTCTCGTAATGCGTCCTTTCCGGTATAACAACTCCAGCTTCACTATCCTTGAATTTTGCCTTCAGTATTCTGACGCCTCCAAATTTCCTACCCTCCTGTTCGAAGGGAAGTATATCGTACGCCTTTATGCTGTTCAATATTGGAATGTAGCTTTCGGACTCTTCCGTCAATTTGATGTTAAGCGTACCTGCGAAAGGCGTGAAACCCAAAACCCTCTTAATCTGGTCCACGTATCCGCCCCTTGAGATGTAATATGAACCTTCTCCGAGACCGGTGAATAGTATTCCTTCGAGTTCAATTTCGTCTGAGCTGCCAAGAATATACCGAAGAGCATTCGCCTCATTTCTAAATTCTTTGAATGCCTTTTCCGTCAACACTACTTCCTCCCCACCTCTTGTTCTTTTTCTGAGCAGATAACCCTCCTCCTCGAGTATTATTAAATATCTTGAAACTGACTGTTGTGATATCCCGAGCTCCGAAGAAATTGCTCGCGTATTAAGAGAGATCTTCCCATTAATTTGCCGATAAGATATCTTTTTTAGAAAGTCGAATATGATGGGATTCATGCGTGCCTCACCATAGCCTTTGAAACGGAAATTGTTTCCACATTCTCTCTTTTCAGGATAAGGATAAGCTTTCTGTCGTTAGTCAAAACTCTCCCGCCGTATCTTTTAGCTGCTTCGATTATGCCCGCGTCCCCTCCGTTTTCAACTTCAAGCGTTTTAAAATGTGATGCAAGAATGCGCGCAACCCTAGCGTGTTCATAACAATGAGAAAGGGAGTCGAGTTCCTTAATGACTGACGTTGGGACTACAATATCTTCGTCAAGAAATTTCCTAATGTCAATCTTTTGTTTGACAGAATAAATCAGAGCGTTTGTATCCAGAATTATCAATCTTTTTTCACCAAAACGCCAAGCGCATAGTTCTTCTTTACCCGCTCTACCCTTACCGTTACCCTCTGCCCCTTCTTGGCACCAGGAATCATAATTGTTGTACTTCCCTTTACGGCAATGCCATCTCCGTCCCTGTTAACGTCCGTAACCTCGACATCGTACGTCTTCCCCTCCTCCACCTTTTCCTCTGAAAACTTCACTTCCCGTCTGACGTACAACGGTCTTTCGGCGCCGCAAGCTTTACACCTAACAATCTCGTTCCTATTTTCCCTTATGATCTCAGTATCGTAATTGCCGCATTCGTAACACTGCACGTACGTTCTGAGGTATTCTTCGATTGCTTTATCTATGGCACCCTCCGGAGGTTTTCCCTTCAGAATAAGCCTTCCGTCAGAAATTTCACCAGACAGTCCAAACTGCTTGAGAAGATACTTGAATACGTGATTTTCATCCCTGTTGATCATATCCACGATATCTCTAAAGTTCTTCACGATGGTGAGTTTACCTTCCGTAATGACCTCTGGTTTGGGTATCTGGAATCTTATCTTGTCCTCCCTCTTCGTAACCGAAGACTTCACCTTTTTCAGGAGTTCCTCGTAGTTTTTGTCACTCACCCTGAGTGATTCAAACCTCCCTTAAAAAGCTTGAGAGTTAAATTGTATTAGCTGAGACAACAACATGGAATCACGAAGTCATACGTTCGCAGACGATTGTTCAGCATCAGGTAATGGGCGTATGACAAATATGAGAAATAGAGTCAAACATTGTCTTACGGAACCAATGTGTAGGAATGTTAAATTAAATGCGGAACACAAAAGAAATTTAAATAATTTCTTAATTTATTATTTTTGGTAACTACTAAAATTAAATGTATGTCTGATTACAAATATTTAAATATTCGAAGTATCATAGCATTAGTTAGAGGATTGGTTCCAGTTGAACTCAAGTAATACCAGGAGGATTGCTCTTCGTCTGACACCCCAGGAGGATGACGAGTTGAATGATTATCTCAGTAGTTCCCTCAGGTTTAAGACCAAATCAGAGCTCATAAGAGCTGCAATATATTCTTACATACATCAACCGGCAGCCAGACCACGGACGGATGAACAGGAAAATGCACTTTCAAAGGCTACAGCGAATCTGCTTGATCAGATGGTCGTTAAGGGGCTATTCAAAGATAGAAACGACGCGTTGGAGTTTATAATCAGAAAGATAAACGAAGAACATTTCCTTTCCCAGTGGCTCAATAAACTTATCAGGGGATACGTAGATACTAGGAATCTTCTGGGCCAGGAGGACTTTTCTCTACCTGAAGAAAGTGAGGAAGGACAAAGAGGTGAAAAGGATTGATAAATTTGTCAAAAAACGACGTCCTTGGATGGCTAAAGAAAGGCCTGAAGGATAAGGAAAACTATCCAGAGCCCAACATTGTTTGCGCCGGCATCGGTGGCGGCGGATGCAATATAGTGTCAGATCTCAGCAGAAAGGTGAAAAACGTCAATCATTTCTGCTTGAATACAGATTTCATTTCGAATGCAAAAAGGAATGACGTGATTAAAGTTAACGTGGGGACCGATTACATCTTAGACAACCGCGACTCTGGCGGATATCCCGAGATTGGGAGAAAGGTGTTCAAGGAAGATTCGGGTTTGATAAATTATAGCGTGTTTTCAAAGGCCGATCTCGTTGTACTGGTTGCGACCCTCGGTGGTGGAACTGGGTCTGGCGGGACAGTAGAAATGGTGAAAATATTAAAGAGGGACGATATACCATTCAGGCTGTATGTCGTACGGCCGTTTGAGTTTGAGGATAACAGGAAAAAAGTAGCTGATGCGACGCTTGCTCAACTGAAATTGGAAACAGATCAGATAGAAATATTCGACAACAATGAATTTCAATCCTTACAAGATGCTAACAAGAGCATAAGGGAGGAAATAGATTCATTCATAGAGAGCAAGCTCTTCTTTCTGAAGGGGAAATATAAAAGCTACATAGAATCAATAATGGAAGAAGAGCTGGAGGAGGTACTTTCAGAGAGGGAATTGCAAATAGAATTGCAGATCGAATCCTCGGAACCAGAACCAATACACCCCCAATAATTCTTAAATTTTTTTAAAATTATGCATTTTATGTCTTCTCCTTAAGTTATGCAATTCCTCTTGCGCTAAATAGATATTTAATGATTCTATCATAAATACTGAATGTCCAACATAAGAGTTCTAATAAAGCAGATCCATTCATCTGAAAGGGTAGAGGATAACGAGAAGGCAATATTGAATATCTTGAACGAACAATTTGACGTTGCAATATTCCCAGAGCTATTCTATTCTGGATACCTTCACAGGGACAACCTAAACCTAAGAGTTTTGGAGCCAGAATTTGTGGAAGAGCTTATGGGGAAAGTGGGTGATAGACTAATAATATTTGGTGCTCCCGTTATGGATCAGTTTCTGTATAACTCAGCGGTCGCAGTGGGGAAGAGCGAGGTGAATATTTACAGGAAAATGCACCCTCCGAACTTCGGGCCATTCGAGGAACTAAGATATTTTAAACGGGGTAACTCACCCTTGACGATCAATTTTAGGGGGTTCAACATAGGTATACAAATCTGTTACGACCTTTTCTTCCAGGATACGCTCCAGAAAGGTCTTGATCTTATCATAAACATTTCAGCGTCGCCGTTCACATCTTATCCATATTTTGAACGAACTCTTCCTGCCAGGGCAATAGAGAATCAGAGTTTTGTCATATACGTGAATACTGTCGGTCTCCAGAGGAATCTTGTTTTCTGGGGCGGAAGCAGAGTGCTGAATCCCGACGGTAGGGAAATAATTTCTTTTGGCAAATTCGTGGAGGAATCAAGGCTGGCAACAATAGACAGAGAGGAAGTGGATATAGCTAGGAGGAAGAGAAAGGTGCTGGAAGAGGTATGGGATGTCTATAAAGAGTAGCGTATTTCTTGCAAGAGTCATCAATACCGAACTGAAGTACCAATACCTAAAAAATACGCCGAGGTTTCAGGGAAGCGATAAGAGATCCGTTTACGTTGCTAAAAGATATTTGATGAGCAGCGTCAGATCCTCCCTGTACGTGAATACCTTTGTATACGGAATGATATCGATCTTCTTCGGATATGCTAGCCTTGCAAGTTCAGCAATCGCGTCCAACGACGCATTCATACTTTTCCTTCTCCTGCTTGTTTTAGGGATAATGACAGACACGCAATTTTATAGGGGTCTTTGGGACATGAAGCTCCTATCACCCCTAAAGGATCTTCCAATCAAGCTTGAACGATCAGTTGTACCTCTGTCTCTTTTCCTTTACAATGAATTTTATCTCCCTTTCATCTCCATCCCGGCCGGATTAATAATTTCCATTGCCACTAGGAATCCTCTTCCAGCTGTTGTTTTCATAATTTACACCGTTCTCTTCATATATCTTTCCAGATTGATCTCGCTACTTCTAGGTGTATCTTTTGCCAAAACCAATACCTCAAGGAGTTCAAAGAGGCTTTATCTAGGTCAGATATTCCAAGTCATAATTTTCCTGATTTTTATCCTGTCGATAGAAATTGCGACGAATCCTGCGTTTCAGCAGTATGTCAAAATACCGCATTCAGTCTTGATTTACTCTCCGATGAGCGTTCAATACTATTCTGTTCTTTCCCCTTACCCTTTCCTCGTTTTCGTGGCATTTTTTGCAGTGATCTATCCAGTTTACCTCTTAGTTCAGAAGAAGAGCGTTACAGAGAGAATGGAAAGCTTCGTTTCTGTTTCGCCATCTAAGCGGGCCGCCTCGGTCAAGACCTCAAGACCTTTAAGCTCGCTCGTTTCAAAGGATTTCAAGCTGATATTGAGAAGAAGGGGGGCTATAATGATAACGGTCATTCCGATTACATTCATAATACCGATAATACCGTCCATAATAGCTTCGAAGCCCGGCTCTTCAATTCTTGAATTCTACGTTCCATATGTATCCCTTATATTCCTAATAGACTTCGTAATGCTTATCGGCCTAGAGGGAAAGGCAGCGTGGCATCTTTCTGCCCTGCCAATTACGAGACGGCAATTCTTCTTCTCTAAGTTTTACAGTATTCTGAGCATCGGCGCCGTATACTACGGAATATTGGTTGTTATCGTCGCCTTTGCAAACAGATCGCTTGTTACCTTTCTGCTCATAAACTATCCATATTACCTCTTTATCCTGATGGCAGTACTTTTCACAGGAGGGACCTATCTGGTACGCGCTATACCAAACGAGGTTTATTCTCTGTCCCAAGAAGGGATCGGTGGCAGATGGGTATTCCTCAAGGTATTCATAATTGGAGTGCCTATAATAGGCTTGAATTTTCTGATCTTTTCCGCTTCAAAGTATATACTTGGCTCCCATGCTCTATTTTACCTTCAAGGATATTCGCTGACTGCCGTGGTTGACATATTGATGTCGTATGCGTTCCTAAGCATATTTCTTAAGAGGGGCTCTCATTTCTAGTTCCCGTGAGGTTTGATATGAAGTTTGTGAAATTGGATCCGGTTCATCCAGATGACGCTTCAATAGAGGAAGCTGCTTCGATAATATTAAGGGGGGGAACTGTTGCCTTTCCCACCGAAACGGTTTATGGCCTCGGGGCAAACGCACTCGACGACGAAGCCTGCAGAAGGATCTATTCTATAAAAGGAAGGCAGTCGGACAACCCCATAATTGTCCATATTTCAGATTTCGAAGAGATTTTCAAAGTATCTGATGGTCTTCCCAAGGGAACAGAAAGCGCGTTTCAAACAATATGGCCCGGTCCACTCACTGTCATCCTCAAGAAGAAGAATGTGGGTGTTGTACCAACAGCGGGCCTGGATACGGTGGCTGTCAGAATGCCCGCACATAGAATACCACAAGAGATCGTAAAGAGAAGTGGAGTGCCAATTGCAGCTCCAAGCGCCAACAAATCCGGCAGCCCGAGCCCAGTGAAGGCATCAGAGGTTCTGGAGGACCTTGATTCAAAGGTCGATCTGATACTTGACGGGGGCCCATCGTTCTTCGGCGTAGAGTCCACGGTAATAATGTTCAGGGAAGACGATATACTTATTCTCAGACCAGGCGCATTCGAGGTAGAGGAACTGGCAAGAATATTCAAAAAGAAGGTTGTAATTTCGTCCTCACAAGAGGGGACACCAATATCGCCCGGAATGAAGTATAGACATTATGCCCCAGAGAAAGAGCTGATATTAGGAATGAGTTATGAGTCCATAGAAAGAATGTGCAGAGAAGGAAATACACTGTTCATAGGAAGTGCTGAAACTGCGAAGAAGGTTAGCTGCGAGTCAGTAGTACTCGGTTCTAGGAATGACCTCTACGAGGTTGCAAGGAATCTGTTTACGTCATTCAGAACTCTTGACAGGAGCAAATACGCCAGAGGAGTTATAGAGCCGTTCGAGGAGAAGGGGATAGGATTGGCAATAATGAACAGGATCAGAAAAGCAACCGGGGGAAGATCATTCTAGTTCTTTTATCCCCTCAAGAAGCCCCCTGGCGTACAGGTAATCAATGATTTTCTGTATGCCCTCTTCAACCGAAAGCACATTCGTGTCTATCACGATTTCAGGAGAGAGGGGTTCCTCATACGGGTCCTGAAGGCCCGTGAGATTGTTTATTTCCCCCGCAAGAGCCTTTTTATAAAGTCCCTTGGGATCCCTCTTGATAAGGACGTCTAGAGGGCATCTTACGTATACCTCCACGAAATTGTTTACCTCATTTCTTGCCTTGTCACGTATTTCTCTATACGGAGATATAAGGGGTACAATTGTAACAACCCCATTCCTCGACAAGAGTTTTGCAACGTAGATGACCCTTTCGTTGTGCTTTTCCCTGTCTTCCTTAGAAAAGCCTAGATCCCTGGATAAACCTTTTCTTATCTCGTCCCCGTCAAGCACCTCTACCCTCGCGCCGATCCTCCTTAGCGCCTCCTCTACCCCCCTTGCCAGCGTTGTCTTGCCGGCACCGGGAAGGCCCGTTAACCAGAGGACAAATCCACCGTCATTCAAAATATTCCACCCCGTCGATAGGCTTTCCCTTTATTCCGTAGCTCTTCCTTACCCTGTAAAGATGCAGGATTGTCGGTGCAATTCTGTAGATGCTCGAATCCTCATATTTCCCGACCTTCTTTCCTTTTCTATAAACAACATATATTCCGTCGAAGTCGTGAACTGCATCATCAGGCCCAGTATCATTCTCTTTGAGATAATCGGTGGAATAGCCCAGAGTACCTGCCGCACGCCAGTCAAGGTTGTCAAGATATACAAAAAGGTCGGACCTGTCCCCGTTGACCACTTCGTACATTTCTTCAGGCTCGAAGACCTCCGTATTCCATTTTTCTCCACCGGGCCCCCTTATTGCCATCAGCTTTTCTTTAAGTTTCAGTATCTCGTCCTTAACGTCCCCCTTCTCTATTATGCCTTCTGGCTCCCTGCCTTTTACGTTAAGGAAGATCCTGGCATAGTAGCCTCCCCAGGCCCAAGCCTTCGTTCTAGACCAGTCAACTTTAACTTCTTCAAGCGTAGATCCCTGTTTTATCGTTTCTTGATCTATCTTTAAATAGCCCTCTTTTGCCAACCACTGATTTATTGCGAAGGCCCCCTTCATCCTCTTGGCGCCATGGTCCGAGACTATGAGGACAACCGTATCGTCATCCATCATTTCAACCATTTTCCCGACATGCTCATCAACCATTCTAAAATAGGAGATGAATTTATTTTTCATTTCTTCGTCATCTTCGTACAGCGGGCTATCCGGATCTATGTAACGCCAGAAGGAGTGATGCACCCTGTCTATGCCAATTTCAACCATGAAAAAGAAATCCCACTCCTTGTTTGAAATGAACTTTTCTGCCATCCTGAACCTTGTGTCTGTCATTCTGTAAATCTCGTCTATAATCTTCTTTCTCTCAGGTTTCCTGAATTTAACGTCGAATTGATAATCAGGAAAATCCCTGACTATTTCATTTTTTAGGCCCGGAGGGTAAGTGAATTCCTTATCCTTGTCAGGCGTTAGGAAATCTGTTACAAGTATTCCCGGCAGCGCTTTCGGAGGATAACTAGGCGGAACGGCAATGATGATGCTCTTCTTATTCCTCCTCCCTAGGATATCCCAGACTGTGTCGAATTTAATATCGCTTGAGGTAGGAATTTTTATGCTGAAATAGGAATTAGATACCCTGGACCTGAAGCCGTAAAGGCCAAGTTCGCCAGGGCTTCTCCCGGTGCTCATAACCATCCAGGCAGGTACCGTAATTGGAGGATCACAGCTTCTCAGTCTTCCGTACATGCCTTCGCGTGCAAATTTCGTTATGTTTGGCAGCTCATTTTTTAGCTTATCGAACATTATGGAGGGAGCAGCGCAGTCAAGCCCGATCACGGCGACCTTCACGTCATTCACCTCAATCCAGATACCCTAGAGACCTGAGCCTTTCCTTGACTTTCTTCTCGTCCTCTTCACTGAAAGCCTCGTTTCCGCTTCCATGAGACAGGATTTCTCGGAGAACAAATGTCACGTAGTCGCTTACCGATGTGAAGCCTGTTCCTTTTATCTTCTCCTCGATCTTTTCAAATAAAGGAGTAGGAATAGAAACAGTCGTGTACTTTTTGTCATTCACCATAATTACAGAGGCTTTGGTCTTAGAAATAATTTACTATAATTAAGTGTAATTATAACGATTTTGATATTGGTGCGGAGAATAAAATTCGCGAAAGACTTTTATATCATGTAATACTGAGACAATCCTGGTGATAGCCGTGGCAGACAACAACACAATATTCATCGGTAAAAAGCCAACCGAGAACTACGTCTTCAGCACGATAATGCTCTTTACAAACGGAGCAAGTGAAGTGTCAATAAAGGCGAGAGGAATGGCAATAAAAAGAGCAGTCGACGTTGCGGAAATCGTAAGGAACAGAATGGAATCCATGATGAAGACGTCCGTCAAATACCAAGACATAAAGATAGCAACAGAAAAAGTGCAGAGGGAGGACGGGGAAAGCAACGTCTCGTCCATCGAAATAGTGCTTAAAAAGTAGGTGCAGTGAATCACCTACCTTATTATTTTTAGTTTTAGCAATGAATGTTTCAGATTTTACATAGGGATTCGCTGTCAAGAATAGGCGAACTCGAGATTAATGGAAAGAAGGCGTTAACGCCTTTACTTTTACCAGTAATACACCCCTTTAAGCCAGAACCGTGGGTCTCAGAAGTTAAGAGGCTCCGCGTTCCAGCCGTCATAACTAATTCATACACGATGAGAAGAGGTGGCTTCTCTCCTGGTCATGACATACACTCCCTAATTAATTTCGCTGGAATAGTAATGACCGATTCTGGAACGTTTCAGGAGCACATGTACGGTCCACTTGATGCTGGGAACCTCGAAATGGTGAATTATCAGGTGGAAGTCAATTCTGACATAGTCACGATTAGGGATGTTTTTTCAGAGGCAGAACACCCGGAGGAGCAGGTCGAAAGGGACATCTATGAGAATTACCGGAGAGGGCTTGAGGCTTTATCTCAGACGAAAGCGTATTTGGCCCTACCAGTGCAGGGAGGCCTGATCAAAGCACTAAGAGCTAAGAGTGCGGCACTGATGTCATCTCTCGAAGGAGAGTACTATCCAATAGGGGGGATTGTACCTTTAATGGAACGATATATGTACAAGGAGGTCGTCGAATCAATCTTGATTTCAAAGATGAATCTGAAGACGTCTAGCGTTATTCACGCATTTGGAGCTGGCCATCCCATGTTCTTTCCGCTTCTGTTCTTAATAGGGGTTGACGTAGTTGATTCATCTGCATACATCAAATATGCAAAAGATGGGAGAATCCTTACTGAAACCGGTACCCTGCAGCTGGAAGACGTCACGGAAGATCTCCCTCCTTCACCGTACCTTGATAGATATAACAAAAGGGAAATTGAAAATATGAGTGGGGATGAAAAAACAAAGGTTCTGGGTCTTCATAATCTATATGTGTCTGTGAAGGAGATTGAAAGGATCAGGGAAGAGATAAGGAGGGAGAACATATGGAATTACGTTGAGTACAGGGCTCACTCTCATCCTCTTCTCCTTTCAGCATACAGAAAAGTTTTGGAATTCTATGAATACATTGAGAAATTCGAGCCAAGATCAAGAAAATCTCCATTCTTGTATCTGGGTGAAGAATCCTTGTCCAGGCCGATCGCAGTAAGGCTAAGGGAAATCCTAGCTGAAAAAGGTCCCTGCATCGACGTTCCAGGGAAGCCTTACTCTTACTTTGTTTACGAACCTGTTGACTGCGTTAAGACGGGGTTCGGAAATATGCCCCTTTATTTCGATGAAACTTACCCGGTAGCCCAATCCATATTTCCTAACGAAAACCTTTCGTCTGCCAAGAGCAGCGAGAAGTTTGACGAGGAACCTTGGAGGGAGTTCCTTCTTCAAAAAGTTAATCACATATTTCACTACCAGTTTGGAAAACCCCTATATTCGATCGTAAGAAAGGAGACCGTCAGCCTCGTAAGGAGCAAGAACACCGGGAAGATAAGGACGGTCCTTCTTGACGGTCAGCCGGCATTTTCTTTCAGGGCTTCAGACGGCCTCTTCAGTCTCACGATCCTCGGGGCGGGCATATTGCATGACAATTTCCAGAAACCAAGGCACAGGGTAGTTGTGGATGACGAAGTTGCGCAATTCGTGAGGGATGGAAAGAACGTATTCGCTAAGTTTGTCCTGGATGCGGATCCTCTGCTCAGACCCCATGACGAAGCAGTGGTCGTAGATCAGGAGGACAGGCTGATTGCATTCGGCAGGGTGCTTCTATCCAGGGACGAAATGATGGACTTTGATAGGGGAATAGCTCTCAAGAATAGGATAAGAAGCAAGGACGTCAGTTAAATATTTTATTCTCAAAGAAATGCAGTGCGGATGGAAATAAGGGCACCAAATTCAATTGAAGAGTACAGGGCTCTGGAGGGGCTCCAAAGAGAAATATGGGGAATGAAAAGCGAGACGCCGGTACCTGCCGGGCTGATAAGGGTTATAAGCCATAATGGCGGCCTTGTTGAAATTGCCCTGGACAATGGGAAGATCGTAGGATTCACTCTTGCATTCCCAGGTTCTGAAGGCGGAGGAAGATTCTTGTACTCCCATATGGCCGGCGTACTGAAAGAATACAGAAATGAGGGCCTTGGTTTCCAGCTGAAAATGCATCAGTTCTCTGAAGCAAAGAAGATGGGGTACAATGAGGTGAGGTGGGCATTTGATCCAATCAAAGTGAGAAATGCCTACTTCAACGTTCACAAACTTGGAGCTTATGCCTACAATTACATCATAAACTACTATGGAGAAATGGACTCTGATGAAAACAGGGGCGTTGAATCAGACAGGTATGAAGCTCATAAATTCCTCGATAGGGAGCCGATAAGGCCCAAGAGCTATGACGTTGTTGGAAAGATAACGGAGTTCCCAGAGCCCTGGGACGGCATACGGCTTGGCCCTGACTCAGTTGCCCTGGAAGTACCAATGAATCTTGGAAGCCCCAACGTGCAGCTTGCGGTAAAATGGAGACTTAGGCTCAGGGAAGCAATTCTCCAGCTTGAGAAGGAAAGATACGCTGTAAACGAAGTAATAAAGAATGATAAATCCGTTTATCTCGTCCTGACCAGGAAGGAAATACTAAATTTACAGTGAAAAGTCTTCTACCTCTGGCTCCTTTTTCTTCTTCGGCATTTTCTTTGTCTTCCAGTACGTCGTTACGTAGCCTGCAACCAGGTTCCTAAGTTTCTTGGATGCATCGGGTATCGCCTTGTTGACAATATCCTTGTTGTGCTCGAACTGATTGTTTAGATTTTCTTCATATTCCTGATAGAGTTGCCTTGCAACCGTTTTGACTAAAGTTGGCCTAATGGAACCCATGGTCCTGTATGAACACAAACTAATTAAATATTTCATTCTTGGGAAACTTCTGCGCTCCCCCGCAATATGAGAAAAACAGCAATGTAGTATGGAATTTTGGCCTTGCCTTCCTGTATTTCCAGTTTTTCGCCTCCTATCTCAACGATGCTCTTCTTTGAAACGCTAACCGTAACTCTATCATCTGAAACGGCAGGTATTGCATCACGCAACGGATCAAAATCGTCCAGCTTTTCTTCCTCTATCTGCATTACCCTCAGGGCAGTTTTCCCGTGAAGACTTCCTGGAGTCCTGATGAGCCTGTGAATGTCAATAGTTACAGGTTCATCTATCTTTGAAGCGTATAGCTCTATAGCTAGCTTCCTTGAGTTCCTCTCCAAATATCCGCTTTCTTTTATCTCCTTCTTGCTCATCTTGCCCGTCAATTCGCCTGTCTTATCCTCCAGCTGCTTCCTCCACGCTCCCTTTGACTTCATATCCTCAAAAAGTGTTTCCCTTATCGCAGAGACACGCTCCGCCCACCTGGACCTTGGGAAGAGGCTACCCGTCTCTGCGATGCATCTGCCTGATATGTAGTCCACAATTTCTCTTCTCTCCTGCGACTCCAGTTCCTCGAATATCGAATAGACATGAACATGGTATCCTCTACTTCCCGAAAATACGATCTCCAAGTAGTCCTTCTTAATTCCGAGGTCATCCATTAATATGTTGAGGAGCTTTCTGACCTCAAGCTTCACTGCTGCAAGCATCTCGCCATAGCTCATCTTTTCGCTCCCCTGTATATGATCTCCGTCGATGTCGAATATCAAATCAGCTCCTTTCCAGCCCTTGTTGTCCATGGATGCAGAGGGATTTTCGTAGTAAGCGCTGGAATAATAAAAATGTAGAGGCGTGTTTTCTTTCACGTAGTTCACCAGCGACTCCATTGAAGAGAAAGCAGTATGCCTAATCATGCCCTGCCTTGTAAAAGGGGCGAAGGCCACTTCTCTCTTCATAACCATTTTTATTCCGAATGAATCTACTCCGCTGTAATATTTATTGAAGTAATCCTGAACAAATTTTGTCGAAATATCATTCATTCTTCTTCCTGTTGAAGATAAAATAAAGCGCTATTATGGACACAATAACGCCACCTGTAAATATCCAGCCGTAAGTATTTCTCACGCTTGGATTGCTAAAGCTGGTCGGAGTTGAGTTTGAAAAACCAGGAAGGGCGCCTGCGTTTAGCTTTTCCTGATTCGTATAACCAGAATTGGTAGCATCAAGATTAGCAATCTTCTGGAATGCGAGCGTGACGTTTGAAGTCGTCAGGTTGCCTATTGCCTCCATCGCCTCTATGAACTCAGCCCCATAAGGGTTTAATCCCGTAAGACTGTAGTCGAACAATATATAATTCTTAAGGGGGCTGTCTTTCCAATTGTAAGTTGAAAAATTCTTGCTGTAAATCACCGGATAAACTGTTTGATTCCACATTGTGTCCGTTATAGTTATGTTATATCCCGAAAATGTCTGGTAGCTTATAGTTGGATAGCTTACGGTGCTTTGACCGTGAGCTTGTCCTACCCCAACCAGGATAACTGCGAACGACAGTGCAACTGCAAGAATAAGAAATCTCCTATTCACTGGAGACGTTATTAAGCACTCCATTAAAATTTTTCTCTTACGTATTCAACTGCGCTTTTAAAGAAACGGCTTCCTGCGCCCAAGTGACCTTCTCCCCTATTCCAATCAGATTCCGTGAACTTATAGAACACTCTTTCAGGATGGGGCATAAGACCGAGGACGTTCCCCCCCTTGCTGCATAGCCCCGCTATGTTTAATGCGGACCCATTCGGATTCCAAGGGTATCCAGCCAGATGACCTTCACTGTCAACGTACGTAACCACATTCATCCCAGCGATCTGAATATTTTTCAGGATCTTCTGACTTGCAGGTATGAATCTGCCCTCCGCATGGGCCACCGGGAGTTTTACGATTTCACCTTCTTTGAAATCCCGTAGAAAGATGCAGTTTGATTTTCTCACCTTCAGATAGACTGTTCTAGCTTCAAATCTATTTGACATATTTGTGGCGAGCGCGGACTCTATCTCATGTTCTTCGGAGGTATTTGGGAGAAGGCCTATCTCTATTAGAACTTGAAACCCGTTGCATGAACCCATGATCAGGCGTCCTTCTTCTTCAAACGCATATATGTCCTTAATGAACGAAGATTTAATTCTTGCAGCCATTATAGCACCTGCTCTGACGTAATCTCCTGCGGAGAATCCGCCGGGAAAGAAAAGTATGTCAAAATCCGAAACTCTTCTTGACTTGTTTTCAAATTTCTTAATGTGAATAATCTCTGGATTAGCCCCAGAATGAAGGAAGGAGAGATATGCCTCGCCTTCATTGTTTGTTCCCTCCATCGTTATTATGCCCACTTTTACCCTGTCGCTCATGCGTACCCCCTCTTCCATCTTCTGAGAACGGAGTCAAGATCAACATTCAATACCTCGACTTCTCCATTGTGAACTAGGATTCCGTCCATAGCGGTCCTCCCGAGGAAAACGGAGTCTTCCCCTGTCAGACTTTCGAATTCCTGTTCTTTACCCTCCCTTACTTCCACAATCCACGAAGATTGTGGCTCAGAAAAGAGGGAAAAGTCTGGCCTGAGACCAAAATTTGAGATATCAATTTCAGCTCCTATTCCAGAACCTATTGTCATTTCTCCAATCGCCAATGCGATTCCTCCATCAGAAACATCATGCATCGAAAGAACCTCCCCCTTTTGTACTGCCAAGAGGAGTTCTGAACTTCTTCTTTTCAAGTTTTCCGGATTGGATATTGGAACTACCCCCTTTTGGTACCCCATGACCCTGAAGTAAAGGGATGCGCCGAGGTCTGTTGTGGGAAGGCCAACAAGGTATATTGCGGATGAGATCTTCTTAAAATCCGGAGATACTGTTCTTCGTATGTCCTCCACTTTTCCGATTGACATTATTGTGGGAAAGGTGGGTATTCTCTTCGTCGAGGACTCGTTATAAAATGAAACGTTGCCAGAAACGAATGGTATGTTCAGGCTCTTGGCACCTTCCCTTATGCCTTTCAGCATGGTTATGAATTCACCCATCACATCTGGATTTTCAGGGTTTCCCGCGTTTAGACAGTCTGAAAAACCCAGGGGCTCTGCTCCCACAGAAATAATGTTCCTAACAGCCTCGTCAACAGCATTAATTCCACCTGCGTAAGGGTCCAGGGAAGAATAGAAGGGATTGAAACCGTGACTGATCGCAACGCCCACATTGGAATTCCAATCGGGTCTTACAATAGACGCGTCAGTTGGCCCTTCCCTACCAACTATCCCGGAAAATGGTCCAAGAACTGTGCTGCCTCTGACAGTGTGATCGTACTGGCGGACCGCAAATTCCCTTGTTCTTACGTTGCCGTCACCTATCATACGCAAAAAAAGTTTGTTTACGTCCTTTGGGTTAATAGGTAGGAACGTCCCAACTTCCCTCCTTTTCTCTGCGTGAGGCCTTTCATATGCTTCAGGATTTGTCAGGAAATTTATATCCATATCCATTGCCTTTTCATCGTAATAGTAAATAACTAGCCTATTGCCAGCCTCACTAACGCCTATTCTTGCTGAAGGTATGTCCCAGGCGTCCATAATTTCGAGCACCTTTTTTTCGTTCTCCTTTTTAACAGCCAACATCATTCTCTCCTGGCTTTCTGATATCCAAATCTCCCAGGGCAGCATGCCTTCATTCTTCAACGGGACCTTCTCCAGCTGTATTTTGCCGCCTGTACCGCCTGCTTGAAGCATTTCGCCTACCACGCTACTCAGCCCGCCTCCCCCTAGGTCTTTAAGCGCATATATCAGTCCCCTATCATTTGCCTCCAATACAGCGTGGATGAGGGGCTCTTTCATTATAGGGCTGCCTAGCTGGACAGTGGATATGTCCTCATTCCTGCCGATAGTTTCAGAAGCCATGTTCACGCCATGGATTCCGTCCCTTCCGGTTTTGCCACCTGCAATAATCAAACTTATCCCCGCCTCTCTGATGGCAGAGTTTAAGATCTTATTTTTTTCAACGACGCCTACACATCCGACATTCACAAGAACGTTGGGAGAGAAGAATGCTGCATACGTTATACCGCCAGATAGGGTCGGAATACCAACTCTATTTCCGTAATCTCTTATCCCTGAAATAACGCCATTTTCTATGAATCTAGGAGAGGGGAAACCCTTTAATTTCCTCGTACCAAAGAAGAGCACATCCGTTACCGCTATCGGTTGAGCGCCCATGCTTAAGACATCCCTCAATATGCCTCCTACACCTGTCGCAGCACCGCCATAGGGCTCTATGGCAGACGGATGATTGTGGCTTTCCATCTTGAACGCGACTGCAAGATTCTGGTCAAGGGAAACAATGCCTGAATCCCCTCTAGCAAGAACTCTGTTTGACCCTACATCCATGAGATATCTTTTCAGGTGCA
Organism: Thermoplasmatales archaeon; assembly: GCA_038729485.1. Lineage (GTDB taxonomy): Archaea > Thermoplasmatota > Thermoplasmata > Thermoplasmatales. Next base: position 33,618 of record JAVYRX010000009.1, read on the forward strand.
CTTTCGAGCTCTTGTAGCTGCAATGCTCACTCCAAGCTTGAGCCAGGGCCTGTAATTCAAGATCAGTCGGATTTCTCCCTTCCCTTGAAAAGTAAAGGCCTATTTTCCTCATTTCATCCAGTGAGAGACCTAGTGCGAGGTCTCTTGAAATGCATAAAAGTTCGCTGTCGCTTCTTCCTAGAATCTTAACTTCAGTAACGCTAGTCATCCACGACACACTCATTTATAACGGGATTGGCAAGAAGTTTCTCGCAAAGCTCCCTAGCCAGTTTTTTCCCTCCCTGCTTGATGTTTATGTAATAAACCTTCCCAGTTCTTACGTCTTCCACGTCTTTATATCCGAGTAGTTTCAGGGCTTTAAGCACTGACAAACCTTCAGCATCCTCCACTCCCTTCTTGAGCTTTACTGTGATTACGATCCTTGGCATGGATGGAAGATGTACTTTCACAATTAATGTTTAACTGTATTTTATAACCAAATCTCTGAATATGTCTGCAACATCTTCGCATTTATCTGTAACTGTTTCCATATACTCATAAATTTCCTTCAGCTTCACAATTTCCACGGGGTCCCTTTTCAAGAATATGGACTCGTAGGCAGATGCGAGCATGTCGTCTGTTTTGTTCTCAAGCTCGTTAATCTTTACGCACTCCTGAATTATAGCTTCGAAATCGGACTGCTCGAAACTTTCAAAATACTTCAGGGCTTTATTGACCTCAACAACTGATTGGTATATGACATCAGCGAACTCCTCCATTTTGCTGTCTTTTTCCACTTTGAATAATACTATCCTTTTTGCCACTGCATTGATAAAGTCAAGAATGTCATCATATTTGGTAGCAAGCATTCCCACGTCCACTGATTCCAGCGGCTTTGTCATGTGATTCACTTTTGTGTAAATTTCGTGAACTATTCCGTCAGCAAGGTGCTCAATGCCCCTGATCTCCTCTGCCCTGCTAGAAAGATTGTCGTAGTGATGAATCATATCCTTAAGTTTTTCAGCACCCTTAAGAACCTCCTGACCCAGTTTCTCCAGGTATTTTGAGAACTCTAGGAACACCATAGAAGAGTCCTCAAGGGAGAGACCTGTTGCTTCAACACCCAACAATATGGTTGAGAGAAGCCCGAGAAACATAAACACAGCGATCGTAAGAAAAGTTATATTCCATCCGTAGTAATAGACGAGCACGGGGAAGCTGAAGGTTCCTAGCACTGCACCGATTCTACTGATTGCAGAGGCGCTCCCCTGCGCCGTCGCCCTTAACCTAGTTGGGAAAATTTCAGTCGGTATTACCCAGGTAGTAACGTTTGGCCCCGCATTTTCAAAGAATAGATAAGCCGCCAGGAACGTGAAAATAATTATGATGCTGTATTGATAGGCAGCAGCAAGCACGAGCGTGGCAACCGCCATACCAAAGAATCCAATCTCCTGAAGCCGCAGTCTTCCGATTTTTTCTATGATGATAACTGCAATGACGAAGCCGACAACGACAAAAACATCTAGAACTATCGTTCCAAGTATTGCATGAACCTTCTCTATTAATCCGGTTTCCTTGAATCCAATGGTCTCGAGCATATACGGCAAAGAAATCCCGACACCATACACCCCAATGTCCATGAAAAACCATGGAATCCACGAGAAAAGGGTCCTCCTCCTGTATCTTGCGCCAAGAAGCTCTGAAATGCGACCTTTTCTTTCCGGTTCTATCGCTGAAAGGTCCTTGGAATAATCAAGACCGTACTTTTCTCGTATCATGTCAATGACTTGTTTGGCCTTAGCTTGCTGGTTGTTCGTAAGTAGCCAACGGGGCGATTCGGGCATTGAATGTCTTAGGAATAGCACAAGCAATGCGGGTATAATACCTGAAGCGAGCATTACCCTCCAAGAATCTATCTGCCTCCCTAAAAAATACAAATATTCAACCCTTCCCAGTGAGAAACCAACAATGGCTGCAACAAGCGAGCCAATACCCCAGAACATGAAAGTTCTAGTTACAAGCTTGCCTCTTTCGTTCTTCGGAGAAAATTCAGATACGTACGTTGAACTTACGGGGTAGTCTGCTCCTATGCCTATACCGAGGAGAAACCTGAAGATTATAAGCTGGGTTATATTGGTAGCTAATGCCGTTAGAAGCCCGAAGAAAACAAAGAAAACTAGATCTATGATGTATATGGTTCTCCTCCCGATCTTATCGGCGAAATTCCCGACCAAGAGTGCCCCAACAAACATTCCTAAGAGGGCAGACGAACTTAATAGTCCAAGCTGGAAACTCTTTGTCGACGGGACAGAAGAAAGCCAATTCTGGGATTCAACAAATATCAATACAACTGAGATTATGAACAGGTCGTAACCATCAAGGAAGACACCTGCTGCGGACAACGAGGTTACCTTCCTTATGAACCTCTTTTGTTTACTCAGAGTTTCCTCCATTCAGTCCTAAATCACTTGATTAATAATTATGTTGTCATGACTCTTTCCCGCGACTTACATCATTAGGATTACACCTAGCTGTCTGTTGGTAGCGGTAAATAAGACACCCTTGCCGGGGGCAAGAGTCGGGACATCTCTCCCCATTCTGAATGGTGTGAACAAATCTACTTCTCCTTTATTCTGAACATCTCGAAAATATATATCTAAAATTGCCAGTTGTCAAAAGAAACAGATTACCGACATACCGGCAAAAACAAGGATTGAACTCTTTCAGTTTACGCAACTCCAACAACAATTCAATGCAATCTGATCGTGGAAAGGCTAACTAATATATGCATCACCTGAGCACGAACTGATTTCTTATTAAAATTTTTAAAGTTAAAAAAATAAAGTAGTCGCATGAAATATAATATTTGGAGGGATGTCCGTGGCAGGAAAACTCAGCAAAAAGGTGGTAGTTGTCACAGGTGCCGCCATGGGGATCGGAAAAGCCACTGCCATAGCAGCGGCCAACGAGGGAGCAATCGTAGCAGCATGTGACGTGAATGAAACTGAAGGAAAGAAAACAGTAGATGAAATCTTGAAATCTGGAGGAAAGTCAAAATTCTATAAGCTTGACGTTTCCAATGAGACGCGAGTAAAATCTGTTTTTGAACAGATCGAAAAGGATCTAGGAGACATATACGGATTGGTCAATAATGCAGGGATCTCAGGGGTAAGCAAACCTTCCCACGAGATTACGCTGGAAGAATGGAACAAGGTATTGAACATAAACGTTAACGGTGTGTTTCTCTGCACTAAGTACGCCGTTGGCAGCATGATGAAGAATCACGCAGGAAGCATAGTAAACCTTTCTTCCATATACGGCATTGTAGGGGCACAGGATGCGCCTCCGTATCATGCCTCTAAGGGGGCTGTGCGATTAATGACAAAAACGGATGCACTATTCTACGCAAAATACAATATTCGCGTCAATTCCGTACACCCTGGATTTATAGATACGCCTATGGTTAGAGGCTTCGCAGAAAGTACCGGGGATAAAGAATCTGTTTATGAGGCCCTAAAGAAACTCCATCCCCTGGGCAGGCTTGGGAAGCCAGAGGAAATAGCCAGCGTCATTTGTTTTCTGTTGTCAGACGACTCTTCCTTCATGACAGGATCGGAAGTTGTAGTTGATGGCGGGTACACTGCTCAGTAGATTTTTTTTTCTTTTTACTTTCATATCCAATAGTTGTAAAAGAAGCGTCGTTTTGTCTACGGTCTCACTCAATCTTCCACTTCATCGCATTCCTGGTATAGCAAAAGCATTACCATCTTCGGAAAGTAGATGATTTAAAGCACCGCCCAAGTATTCTGCGCAAAGCTTAGAAGTAGTAGAGAGCTAAAATAATGAACGCATAAAAGAATTCGTCCTCTAAGCAGATAACGTAAATATTTAGGAGAACGCACTACTGAAAATTTGACCTTGATCTATGACTTTAGTTAGGGCCGTGAAATAAATTAGCAATTGGAAAAGATCTAATTTAATTAAGTATAATTATAAAAAGATATATATCAAACACTGGATTCAACATTCATGAAGTTTTTGCACCAGGACATACCCCAACATTTAAACTATTCATCTCACATAAATTTCAAAAAGTTATTTTTTGTAGTAGAAACTTCAGTCATTGTCATTGTTGCGATTCTCTTGACATACTATCGTTTAATTCTAGACGGACCTACCAACTTTTGGGTCCTTGTTTTTTTCGCCATGGGCTTCGGGCTCGCCCTAATGGATAGCTCCATGGCAATGGGCTATGGCACCATAGGAACACCATTGTTATTATTGCTAGGATTTTCTCCAAGAATAGTTGTTCCTTCCATACTCATATCTCAGACCTTTGGTGCTTTCACGGCGTCTGTTGTACACCACGCGAATAGAAATGTGAATTACCTGGACTTTAAAGGGAGCGATTTTGGCATATTGGCCCGCTTCCTTGTTCTTGGAATAATTGGTGTCGTAATTGCAATGATCCTCATAATTCAGATTTCAAAAACAGCTATCAGTGTGTACATAGGCGCCCTTCTTATAACCATGGGTTTTACTCTCCTTTTAAATCCATCGTTTAAATTTAGCTGGCTCAAGGTGAGCTTTGTAAGCTTGATAAGCGGATTCAACAAGGCAATTTCTGGAGGGGGATATGGTCCAGTTGCAACGGCAGGTTTACTCATCTCTGGAAATCCTCCAAGGCAGTCAGTGGGCATAACGCTCTTTTCAGTAGCAGTCATAAATTCTGTTGCATTTGTAGGCTGGTCTATGACCAAAACTCTTACGTCCTTTGAACTTCCCATATTTCTGATAGTTGGTTCTCTCTTCGGATCGCAAGTCGGACCATTCATTACAAGGAAAGCTAATCCCTACAGGTCACGGATAATATTTGCATGCGTGGCAACTGTTTTGGGGTGCATAACAATTATAACAACCTTGTTTAAGTAACGGCCCCTCAAGAAATTGAGCTACAAGCTCTGGAAGATTGACGGACTACCAATTGATGTACGGTTTTGGTTCTAGCTTCAACGAATTCTAACCGTAAAATGAGTGTATTTACTATGTGTTTAGAATGCTGTTAGAACAAATTTACTTACAATTTTCACCTCTATTTGATAATTAAAACTGGAACTGTTGAATGTGCGACAACAGCATTCGATACGCTTCCCAACAATAGGCTTTTGAAACCTCCAAGTCCTCTTGACCCCATTACTATTAGGTCGGGTTTGACTTTCTTTGCTTCGACGAGAATTGATTCTGCCACGGAAGTCGTACTCTCCGTGAAAACAAGGTTAATCTTTATTCTTTTTTTCTTTGCGCCATCAATAAGCGCCTTGGAAGCCTTAGTTATATTTTCTTTCTCTATTGCGTAGTATTTGTCCCAGTTGTAATAAACGTTTCCGTCTCCATAGTTCATCACGGGATATTGTACGCAATGAATGACTGTTATTTCCGTCCGATATTTTTTTGAAATTGAGATTGCAGCATTAAGAGCACGAATTGAATGGACAGAAGCATCAAATGCAACCACAATCCTTTTTGGAGAAAACTCGCTTTCATATTCTGTTTTTTTCTCTTCTTTTTTCACAATATTGTTAGGATGTTTATTAATTTAAGGTTATCTTTTTTCAAAACCGAAATCATCTGAAACTTTATAGAAAACTATGGAGGTGATGTGCTCCCCGTAAAACTGTAACAATTTTCATCACTTTTCATTTATTTTCACCTAGAGTTTCCTTGTATAGGTTTCCCTGAATGACTGGTCATTCAGGGAAGGTTACATCAAGAGAATGGAGGTAAAACTAAATGAATAGAGCTGAAAAGTGTTCCAAATTTAGCTGGGGCAGATCACTCTCTTTAAATGGCTGCAAATACATTATTAATGAAAAATCAGGAAACCCGAAAACTTTTTGCTAATTAATTTCAAGAATGCATTTATCTCTTTAATCTGTGACGACAGATTATCTAGTAAGATGCTTCACGATAGATTTAATTTTGAAATTTGCATCTATTTCCTTCGCAAGTTCTTCGGCTTGTTCTTCGTCTAGAATTAACGGCATCCTCCTTAACTTACCGTTCCCATAAACGCAGAACCTCAATGCCTTTTCACCATTGCTGAACTCAAGGAGCTGAATAGTTGGTTCCCAGGATTCATTAAAATTTCCAGAGGAAATAGAGCATTTTATTGATGCTTCCTCTGTTATCAAGCCCTTCCCCCATGGTAATTCAAACTTCCTAGGTATTTTCCTCCCAACAGCCTTTTCTATTTTCATAAGAACCGTTTTCTAAAATTTATGCAATTCTTAACACTTCTTTAGCGTGAGAATATAAAGACCATGGTTAGCGTAAATTTTGATTACAACTTTAGATAAAAAGAAGGAGTTCGCCTTCGTTGTGGAAAGATGCCCACACAATCGTTATATTCAATTTTTCTAATTTAGTGATATGGAAAAGGGAGTGGAGATAAACTTTGAAATAAGATCTTCAGAAAATATTATAGTAAAAGCACTAGCGTCTCTTACTTGGCTGGAGCTAAAGCACTCTATAGATATGAAATTCCAAATATTTCACGTATCAAAGGGAGAGAATAGATTCTATAGGGTACTGTTTGCTGGTCCGAAATTGAGTAAATTTCATCCAATGAACCAAAGGACTGTCAGGGAAAAGTTTGACCAATTAGGTAATATGAACGAGGAAAACATCATTTCTCTCTATAAGGAGGAGGTGAAAAAGGGTTCTATAAAAGACGTGGAAATTAAGGAAGTAAGGGAAGAATACGATCTCTGGCAAGACCCAATTTGGCAGTACATATAGCAAATGTTATTATTCTACGATAGAAGAAAATTAGAATTTCTTAATATAATTTCGGAATAAAAATTTCCTTTATCATTTTGCGAATGGAGATTTTTCGTGTTTTATATGTTGAATTTGAAGCTAAATTGGAAGGTTATCCCAATCTATTAGATCTTGATCGGAAGGCGTTCTGATCTCCAAATATTCTAACATTTCGGTAAAATACTGATCCTCTATCTCAACCTTATCATCCTTCTTCAATAAAGGCTTTTCAAGAAATGATGCTATCGCGGAGATACCAATAGCACTTTGTATTTTGATCTCTTTCGTTGAAATATCTTCAATATTCTTTTTGAACTTATTCTTTATCTCCTCATTCTTTAAGTCTGATAGAAAATCATCCGCTGTAGCAGATAGTAGCTTTCTATTGCTTTCATCCATGAGAATTCTAACCTTGTATTTCGGAGAGAATTTAATTCTATTACCCTCTATTACAAACCAATTCTTAGCATCGTTTTCAAAGAATACCTTTGAGAGAGCATTTGCTAGCTCCTTTGGATGTGAAAAATCTATGTTTCCCGACAGGTTGTATACGACAATAGACCCATCCTGCGATATTTTCCTTGACGCGAAAATTTTATTCTCAATCTCCCTGTTTTCCATAAGGTGAAAGAGGAATTTTCAATTTAACGTTATCCCTTGTATTTTTATTGGATTAAAGCAAATGTTGAATAAAAGTCATTTGAGAGAGGTTAATACGATCAGAGAAGAATGAGGCTGTGATTAGGGAAGTGAAGGAGATAAAGGGATTGTTTATAGGAAGAAAAGTACGGAAATTTCTCAATCATGTCTTAGCTTAATTTCTTAATTTCGATCTGTTAACCAAGAAGCACTGTAAATTCATTATAATATAGCCAGCAGCTTTTCTAGAATTTACAGTTACACGGAGAAAACGTTTTTAAATGAATTTTGAACACCTCTTATTTATAGGATTAAAAATACAATAAAGGCTAGACTAACGGTCCTTGCTAAACTCGCATTTTGCTATAGATATCGATGTTAAAGGCAAAGTTAAATAAAAGTTCCCAGAATTTTTAGACCGAATGAATGTATTACCGATTTAACCCTCATTTAGATTTCAAAAAGATTTCAAAATTTGAAGGGTGATATAATATCACCGAACCTCTTCTTTGCTTCAGTAAGGCGAGAAGTCTCGTCATCCAGTTCCTTGAATACTCCTTGCGGCGTAGTTTTTATTGAAGAATAAATATCTCTAATCCTTTTGTTTTTCTCTATAAGCTTTTGGGCTCTAATTGAGAACTGTATCTCGTATTCCTCCCGCGAATAGTCCTTTCCCAAGATTTTTCTAAAAAGATCCTTGAGATCCTCGTATTTGGGTATATAACCTATTGGTGTCAGAACCGCACCGCTTTCCCCGTGAATCCTTAGTTCCATCCACTTCAGCCAGACCGCCTTGTCGACCTTCTCATTAAGGAACTTCCCGTTCTCGGTGAGAAAATAGTTCACCCCGAATATGATGGGCTTTTTCTTCAGTTTCTTGCCGAAATCTAAGTAGTTTCTCAGATACTTCCCAAGGTCTACCGACATGAATTCCATTATAGACATTGCGTTGAAGGTCCTTACGCCCACCTTTCCCAGAGTGGCAGCTGTTGATTCTGATTCAATGCTCGCTCCCTTGTTTACAACGCCATGATCCCAGCTAAGTGACTCACATACAGGTGGCCAGGTATCGCTGTCCCTTCCTCCAAATATCATCCCCCCGACAGGCACTCCTCCCCTGCCGTTCAGCGCTTCCGAGTCCAGATTAGGGAAAGATTTCAAACTAACTGTGAATCTTGCGTTCTTGTGAGACGGAGGGATTTCATTTCCCTCCGCATCCTTCTTTCCCCTGTACCAGTTTCCGCTGTGATTTATCCCGACATCGGGTATTTCTTCGCCCATCCCGTTCCAGTATGGCTTCCCCTGGTGTATAAGGATGTTTGAGTATATTACCTCATCATCGTCATGCAGAACGTCCCAAATTGTCTTATCGTCCTCCCTGTTTATCCCGTCTATTATGCCGAAAATGCCAATCTCGGGGCTTACTGCGTATGCCTGCCCATCCCTCTCCCTTATGAGCGCAAGGTCGTCCCCAACGATCCTTTCCCCGCGAACCGTACATGTAGAGGTTTTCCCGCATCCAGAGGGGAAGGCACCGGTGATGTACGTCACCCTCCCTCCGGGCCCGTTCACGCCCATGATGAACATGTGCTCTGACAACCAGCCCTCCTTCACAGCCTTGTTTATTGTGAGGCGAAACGCAGGCTTCTTCATCCCGACTGTGTTTCCCGCGTACTGCGTGTTTACGGAAAGAGAGGTACTTGAATCGAGGTCGAAATAGACCCTCCTGTTCTTCAGGTTCCTGCACGTTTTCCTTTCGTCCAGCTCGCCCTGGCTGTGAACGAATCTGAGGAAATCTATGTCCCTGTTGTCAACGAAATACTGGTACGCAGTCCTGTAAAGAATCATTTCGCTGTGCATTACGTAGAAGGAATCCGTGATCTGTACCGCCTTCAGGGATATCGGGGAATCATGAGGGCCGAGCGAGAAGAACCCTACGATCATGGTCCTCCCTTTCATTATGCCCTTCATCAACCCTTCTATTTCCTTTATGCCATCGTCCCTCCTCATCGAATTTATGAAGGGTATCCTCTCGCCTTGAGCGGTCAGCATCCTCGTGTTCTCCTTGTCCCTTGCCTGATCGTAGTAGTTGTCAAAGTGGTATGTATTCATATCTTTCAGTAGCTCTGCTTCCTCTCCGAGCTCTACTGATTTTCTCCTGACGTAATCATAGTCTTCCTTGGAATCAGTGACAATAAAAACAGATGAGGGACTCATCAGTTCGTAGTAATAATTCACGAATTCAATCACCTTTTCATTTTTAATCTTCGAGATCTTCGCCTGCTCTCTTTCATCCAACCTAGAAATAAACGTGGCTTCACTCATATTGAGGAAAGTGCAATTTTGATAATAACTTTGCCCCATATTCCTGATGTACGTTTTCCCCAAGGCGGATCAGGGATTTTTAGGGGATGATATCGCTGAGATAAAATTTTCTCCTCGGCAGTTGGGTCAGCTATCTTATAATCTCAAACAAATATGCTAGGGATTACTATTTTTGCATACCCCTAGCTCGAAGAACTCGTTGTTCATACCAACTTTCACCTCTATTTCATACCTGTGAATTCTGTTTCAATATTGATTTTCCAATCTCTGTAAGCTCGTAATAGGTATGATGAGGCTTTGTTGTCACCCTCTTCTTCTTTGTATACTCAATGATAGGTGAGCACGCTTTGGTAATGCTTTCCTTTTCGGTTTTGTAGTACTGATCCCAGTTGTAATATATACTACCGTCCCCATAATTCATAACCGGGTATTGAACGCAATGTACAACGGTTATTCTAGAATGATACTTCGCGGAAATTGAGATTGCAGCCTTAAGAGCTCTGATTGAATGGGTAGACGCATCGAATGCGACCACGATCTTTCTCGGAGGAAATTTACCCTCAGATTCTGGATCTTTTGTTCCCATCATGATGTTTGGAAGTTTCCGGATTTAAATTTATTTCAAATGCTGGGAAAGTTGTTGTTACTATAGGCTTCGCCTAGCTTGGCAATCTACTTTATCCAGAAAAAATTACCTGTAGATAAAAAAAATCCTGTCTAGAGAAGCTAAACATAGTAGCAGAATTTAAGGAAGTTCGATGTTTAAGGATAAGGTGCTCAATTATTAGTATTTTTATGGCCAGCTTAACACCAAGTACAATATATGAATCTATCTTCCCTTAACAAAGTGCGATAGACGTAGCTGTCTTTTCAATACGTTTATAACAACACTCATATAGCCTAATACATACGTAGCCCAATACATAACGCGATCTATCTACTGTGAACCAGAGAAAGATAACCCAGATGGAAATGCACTTATTTTATCATTTCATCATAAATCCTGTCAATTTCAGAAACTATAGAGTGGTTGTCGAACCCTTTTTCCCTAGCCAGGAAGTAGGCACCGCCGGCTCCCACGCCTTCCTTCACAATCCCGGATTCGTACTCTCTTATCCCTTTGAACCTAGATACAGATAGATCGATATCTGCAGAGATATAGTTAACCCCGATCTGGCTGGCTGTTTCCTTAAACGTAGCAGATTTATCGTTTACAACGTACTTTGTTGTAATTATGGAATTTATGCTTTTTCCTATCTCCTTAAGATAGGCAGCGACGGCAAGCATCTGAGTTCCGCCAGCCAGATTGATTTCCCCATTGTAAAAGAAGGATATATATGAGATTGTTGCGAGGACAGGATCTCCCAACTCTTCAATGGGGTCTACACGCTCTTTCCCCCTCATCCTTTCGAGGGACTCTTCTATAACTCTTTTCTTTATGGTCACCGGGTTTTCTCTGAATGAGGACGATGAGATCGCATCGTATCCTAGGTAACTCAAAACTGCCATGGCAGTTGTTGTCCCACCAGGAATGCTCTCCCCGATCATAAGCTCTCCATCTTTTTTATACAAAAAATCTGCAAGCAAACGAGCTTTTTCTTTAATCTTATCGAAATCCGTGACAGCTCCCTGCTTCCGTATATCCCTTCCTGCTCCTGATGTGATTGCTACGTATGGCAAGCTCGGTTCTATGATTGATCCGCCCCTTATCACAAGTATGGGAAAGTTCAGAAGGTTCCTAGAAGCCTTGGTGATTATGGCCGGCGTCGGGTTTCCGGAGGGGGTGATAGGTACGGCGTCGATGCATCTCGGCCTATTGTAGAAGAGAAACTCAGCATCCGCGGGCGGAGTGTATTTTATCAATTCACTGTTTTCTCCGGCCGCAGTTATGCCGTTTACGTTCGCAATTTCAGTATTTCCTATAACTAAGGTGAAAAGCATTTAAAGCAAATTTGATATTATTAAAATTTATTTAAGAGTTGTCATGAAAAGCTTACTATCATTCTTCACCCGATTACCAATCGACGGAAAAATTGAAACAGCATCTTCAACTATTTATCTCATAGGTGTAATAGCCTTAATTATTGGTCTTGTACCTTTCGTAATATATGTCATTATAGGGAAGTTCGTTCCTCGTACTGTCCTCACGCTTATCCTCCTTCTTTCCATTTATTTCTTAACTGGTCTACTACACTTGGATGGGTTGGCTGACTTCTCAGATGGCGTCATGAAGAAAGGGGGGAGGGATCAAAAAGTCAGAGCCCTGAAGGATGTGAACACCGGAGTAGCAGGGATATTCGCAGTAATAACTGTCCTCCTTTCTGAGTTCTATGCCATAAACAGCTTAAAGCTGAGCCTCTTGGGCGTCCTCACATTCTTCGTAGTTTCTGAGATATCATCCAAGGTTTCCATGATTTCGGGTCTGACTTTTTTCAAGGTGCCAGAAACAGGTCTTGCTCACGAGTTCAAAAAGGGCTTCAAATGGTATTATATGCCGCTATCGTTGATAATCATCGCTCCAACTGCAGCACTGTTCGGGTTCCAACTTCTTAATGTGTTGGCCGGAGTTATAATTTCTCTGATAATAGGAGAAATTTCGTACCACAACTTCGGATTCGTAAATGGAGATTCGCTCGGAGCGATGAACGAAATATCAAGGGCTGTGACAATGTGGTTAATATGCTTGGGATTGTAATGGCAGGCGGAAAAAGCTCAAGGTTTGGGAAAGAAAAGTTAGTCCAATACCTTGGAGAAAAGAGGGTTATAGATATACCGATAGGAAATATTTCTAGATCGAAAGTGGATGAATATTACGTTGCAGTCTCCAGAAATGCACCGATGACGATGGAATACTGCAAAAGGTTTAACACTATCGTTACGCCTGGTGCAGGTTATCCCGAAGATGTGGCATTTCTTCTTCGCCTATTTGAAAGGCCTATGGTGTTACTGAACGGAGATTCAGTGTTTATACGCCCAGAAATAATTGATGACTTTCTCAGCAAGTTTAGAGGTAAGAGCATGGCAGCTGTGATCTTCGATCATGGCTATAAATTCATCGGATTAAATATCGCCGTTCCAAATGATGAACGCGACGTCCTCATAGAGTACGATGATAGCAACCTCGGTCTGAACATCAACACTGCCGAAGATCTAAGGGAGGCAACAGGCATTGTTACCAGAAACTAGAATATTATGGATCACAATCCTTGCTTCGGCGGTGATATTAGATTTCTTCGTAGAATACCCAAATAAGTTTCACCCCGTCGTCTTCACTGGTAAGCTGATTTCTTTTTTCGACAATCACAGGTTTTCAAATAACAAGGTCTGGGAGTTCGTAAATGGGATGCTCTCTGTTTTGGCAGTAACCGCAATTTGGATCGTGATTATGTACCCGATTGGATTTCTTCCTTTTTACGTTAAAGCGATAATCTATGTTTACATCCTAAAATCAACGTTTTCGATAGGAGGTCTGGCGAGGGCCATCAAAAAATGCATCTCGGAGGATGATAATATACTGAGGAAAAATGTTTCTCTAATTGTCTCTAGAAATGTTTCTGACCTGGACAGGGATCACCTTCTCTCGGCAGCTTTCGAGTCAGGTTCAGAGAATATTGTAGATTCCGTAATATCTCCTCTATTTTATTTCATGCTTTTCGGGATTCTGGGGGCGCTCGTTTACAGGATAATAAACACGGCGGATTCGATGATAGGATATCGTATAAGCAAGTACGAATACTTCGGCAAGTTCGCTGCAAGGGCAGACGATGTCTTGAATTTCATCCCCGCTAGATTTTTTGCCTTTATCGTTTTTCTGTTTAGCCCTAAAAGGATCTTAAGAAACCTCAAGAAATACAGGAAATTGAAGATAAATGGTATGTATTCAATGGCTTCTATGGCAGGGCTTTTCAACGTATCAATTGAAAAGGTCGGTTATTACACTGTGAAGGGTGAAAGGTTTCCTAGAACAGAAGATTTAAGGAAACTTGTATTTTACATATTTTCGATATCTTATTTAATGGTATTTTTGGTAACGATTGAGGTGATCGCAGTTGGACCATGGTGGGGCTAGGGCGGATGAGCTTGGTTTAATTGATTTTTCATATTCTGCCAATCCGTATGTTCCTCCATTCTTGAAGGAGGCGGTCGTATCTTCTAAACTCGATAGGTACCCATACTGCGAATCTCTTCTTGAAGAAAGGATAAAGACGAAATTTTCAATAAAAGGTGATGTTGCAATTGCTGCCGGAATTACTGAACAGATATACATTATATTCAACATCTTCAGAAAGTGGAGATTCGTGATACCTAAGTTCACGTACAGCGAATACGAAAGGGTTGCAAAGATCGTGGGCGCAAAGTACAGATCCATAAGGAAGAGATCGCTCACTATAGATGATTTAAAATTACAGCGCGGAGAGGTCCTTATTATCAACAACCCTAATAATCCCACGGGCAAGTACTACGATTTCCTAAGCGATGTGATTGAAGGTGCAACTTCAAGAGAATACTATGTAGTTGTGGACGAGGCATTTATTGACTTTGTGAGACAAAGGTCTAAAGACATCGAGATAAATGATAACGTAGTCCTGATGAGGAGTTTCAGCAAATCTTACAATGTGTCAGGTATACGGATAGGCTACGCCATAGCATCTGAGCAGACTGCCCGTAAGATAAGGGAAACAAGGATGCCGTGGGGTATAGGTAGTCTTGGATGCTCAGTCATCGAGAACATAGTTTCAGATGAAAATTTCTTAAAAGGATCGCTCGCCAAAATATTTGGGGAAAGGGATCGGATAATGAAAATAACGGGTCTTAAAACGGACGCCAATTTCTTTTTGGGACGCGTGGGCGAAGCCGAAATTACAAAAGAAAAATTAAAAATGAGGGGAATTCTTGTGAGGGACTGCACTTCATTCGGCTTTCCTGATTCGATAAGGTTCTCAATAAGAAAAAAGAAGGATAACGATATCCTCCTTGAATCTCTCGAAGGGATTGATATTAGTTTACCTGAGGGTATCTGGTTTTAGATCCAGGCTCAGTTAAAACCGCGGAGTTATTGGAAAAATTTGACGAAAGATGAAACTTGTTCCGGAACAAAAAAAACGCTCTCGCTTCAGGGAATAACAATTTTCACTAATTTATATCGTCTGCTTCCTTGATGGAATTGAACATTACGATTCCGTCATACCATTCTGGGAATTCTACCTTCCCAGCATATGATATTGAGAATGACACAATCAAAATTATTAGGAACGCCACTATGGATATCCTGGTTGGGCCATTACCGAAGATATCAATATATAACGAAAAAATCAAGGTCAGGCTAATTACAATTACTGAAAAAAGAGCTATTAAGAAAGGTTTAATCCGACCAGAGTTTGCGGAAAGCCAAATGAGAGAAAGACCGCCGATAAACTGGACAGCCATATAAGAGAAAGACACGATGGCTGCAATGACAACAAAACCTAAGAAGCTACCGAGGAAGACGTTCGCTATCAATCCTATTGCCCCTTCCAAAATGAAATAAGTGATCACAATATTCTTCCAGTTCCCCCGGATCATTGGCAATATACGATCCTCGCTCATCCTACGGATTTCATTTAAAACCGAATTTGAGTAGGCAACACATAGGTTCAGTGAACTAAGGATTGCGAGGATCAAGAAAAGAATGTACACAGCAGGCCCAAAAATGATACGGATGTGATTTTCAATCACAAGGGGCGATGAAGTGTATTTTTCTAATCCCTCTGACCCCAAAAATAATAGAATGGAAAAGGCTGAAATTACTAGGAGGAACCCTGTTGCCAGATAAGAATAAACTAAAGCACGCGGGACTGTGCGACGCCTCTCCTCTGTGTTCTCTGAAAGGTATACCGGAGACTCCATCCCAGAAAAGACAAGAACGCCGAATACAACACCCGTGAATACAGAAGTTACGGCATGAAGATTTACAGGAAATATGGAGAGGACTGACGCTGTTCCATGTTTAAAAAAAAGCACATCGAGGATCGTGATGAACGCGAACTCAATTATGCCTGCTACTAAAGTATACTTTATAGACCTTCCTAGTCCTAGGTAAACTATCCCAACAATTGAGAGCAGGAAGGCGAATGGAATTATATAGTTGAAAAAAGCCGCGAAATGAGTACCCTTAAGGAACGTGTTCAATACGAAATATGACACGAACAAAGATATAGATGGAATAGTCAATAATGCGTAGGATGTGTAGATAAATGAGGTAAATATGCCAATATCTTTGCCGAGGGCCTCTCCTGCAAATAAATAGTATCCGCCGTTTGACTGGAATTTTTTCGAGAGGCTCTTGATGACATACATTGCGCTGAGTGCAGAACAGAATGACAAAAGCATGACAATGCCTAGGTATATTCCTGAATAAAATGCTATAGCTGAGAAAAGGGCCACTATGTCAAGCATTGGACCCATAGATGTGAATGATTGCATAAATGAACCGGCGAAGGTTACTGCTTCTCTCACACCCCCCTGAAGTGATGTGAAAATAATATTCTTTCTTAAACCCTCACTTTACTGTGAATGACACGCTATCTGGCATATGTTGTTAAGTTGGTTAGCCTCCATGCATTATTTTAAGGCTAGATACCTCTTTCATATATTTATTCAAATTTACTGTTTCCCTGTTTAAAAAATATCACTATTTGTCTACCAAAGTAGTCCGAACTTGCTTTATCGGATTCACTGTGGGTTGCATTTGTCATAGCTATAGCAATAGCGGCCATTATATACTAAGGTGTATTTTTCGATAACACCTAACAGCATCCCCGCTTGGCGCTCAATTTGATATCCGAGCTGCAATACAATTTTGTGGTTACCGATATCGCGGGTCAGTAACCAGACTGCGAACGATCAAGTAGCAATTTATAGTTACTTGTGATATCTAGAGGGATATCAGTATCGATAACGCGTTATTCTGTATGGGCTGTTGCGCAATTTATTCAATGTGGGAGATTCTAGAATTGAGTTACACACTCAGGTAGCCCAGTGTGGAGACTTTTATGGAAGACTAGTATGCTCAACACTTTTATATTTTCATTAACTAACATATAGTGGACAAGACTCAAGCACTCGATCTACTCTTGTTTGCCCGAGGTAGGACCCTTAAGGATAACGAGCCCGTTCCTACCAAGACGGATCTTCAGAAGGAGATGTTCTTGCTGGAGAAGGAGACATCTTTCTTCGAGAAGCCGCCATGCGAGTTTATCCCATATTATTATGGGCCTTACTCTCGTGAATTGGAAGAGGGTATCCGTTCAGTAAAGGAGTAAGTGGGAAAGTTACGTACGACCCCTCAAAAGACGGGGAAATTCTAATATGTGAAAAGGAAACGTGTGAAGGTAGATTCTCTAAATTTAATGGGATTATATTCACCTTCAATCCGTTGAGCACAATCGTAGACCTGTTAGTCGAGTCAAAGAAGTCTGTTCTTATCTCAACTTTGCTCAAAAGAGACCGAGAGAAAGGAAGACAATCTTTGTAGACCCTGAGCCTGGAATAGTTTACAACTGAATGCACCGAACTCGCATGTATGTTACCTTCGGGAAACCGGCTAAGGCTACCCCCAATCAAGTCAAATTGTGAAGAAGAAATATATTACATCTAGTCGGCGACATAGGCAATTGGCATTGCCCACTCCCATAGGCGGCAAAGATTCGTAAATGGTATTAGAGCTGTTCTAAATCCTCTCGAATAATTTATCATCAAGAGTCGGAATACTAAGTTCTTTTCCAGAGTATTCGACATATATGTTCTTCAATTTTAGATATTCTTCAATCCCATATATGCTTCCCTCTCCCCCCTGGCCTGTAAGCCTGAAGCCTGTGTGATAGCCTTGAGATGCTTCTGGGCCTGGCATATTTATGTACAGCTCTCCAAACCTTATCGAATCTGAAAATTTGAATATAATCTCAGGATTTTCGGTAAACAAGTAGGATGCCAGGCCATACTTGGAATCATTTGCAAGAGTTTGTGCTTCCTCAACGGTAGAAACTGGCATTGCTGCGATTACAGGACTGAATATTTCTTCTTGGAAAAGTGGTGATCCCTGGTCTCCGTCCTCGATAATCGTCGGCTCGTAGAAGTAACCATCCTGGTATTTTTTACCAAGATCTGGTTTCCTTCCGCCGTACAACACTTTGGACCCGGTATCTAACGCGTTTTTAACTACCAGCTCCGTTGCCTGCAATGCTCCCTTGTTGATTAATGGACCTATATCTGAGTTCCGAGGGTCTCCTACTTTCAGCCTCTTGGTGATACTGACAAATTTTTCCATAAACTCTCTGTAAATGTCTTTGTGGATGTATAACCTCTCCGCAGCAATACACGATTGGCCTGAATTCCAGAATTTCGCCCAGATCAATGATTTCAGGGCATTTTTTATATTTGCATCCTTCCAGATAATAAATGGTGCCTTTCCTCCCAGTTCCAGTATCAGCTTCGCCATGTTCGCGGATGCCTTTTTCATTATGCTTTGGCCGGTGGATGTAGATCCTGTCATGGTGATCAAAGAAACTTTTCTGTGCTCAACAATGTAATCACCGATTTCAGCACCCTTCCCCGTAACCAGATTCAATACCCCATTGGGAATACCTGCTTCAACAAATTTTCTCACTATCCATTCTGCCGTAAAAGGAGTATCACTGCTTGGTTTTACAACTACGGTATTTCCAGTCAACAGTGCGGGTGCGATTTTTCTGGCAACCATCCCAGCAGGAAAATTCCAAGGGGTAATCGCAACTACAACACCGTATGGGATCCTGTACTGGAAAATCTTTCTTGTACTGCTTGACCCTTCAACTACATCTCCTGTAATTTTCCTTGCAAATTCAGCATAATATTGCAATTGATCTATAACACCGTCAACTTCCTCTTCTGCTTGACTTAAGATCTTTCCATTTTCTAAAATTAATAGGTTCACCAATTCCTCCCTTTTTCTTTCAATTAATTCCTTTGCTTTATAGATGTACTTAGACCTTGTCAGACTTCCCAATTGATTCCACTTTTCGAAACTTTCATCCGCAGCGTCTATTGCTTCATCAACATCTGTCTTTTTTCCGGCTTGAAAATATCCAAGGATTTTACCATCAACCGGATTCAACTTTTTTAACTTTTCCCTCTCGTGAGATTCGATCCAATTACCATTTATGAGCATTTTCATTTCCATAATTATCCCTATTAATAACAAATCAATCAATATATAAGTTGGCTCGGGATAATATTTGTTCCGTGATATAATAATTTGCACCTTCTACATTTTTTCTCAAACGGATGCAATCGGTGAGAACAATGCTACCTAGAGGGAAAAGCTGTATTGACGTTCAGGCATTTCTGGAGAATGCCTAAACTTATCTCAAATTCCATTTAAGGTAGCAGCCGGACGCTTAACTCTTTCCACGATCGATATCTTTTCCTTCTGTACCGCAATCTACCCAATCGACTTTCTCCATTATTCAGCTAGTTCTTGTGGCTCATAGGGATATCACATCGTTCTAACATCCCAAGATATCTCGAGAATATGAGGGTTTTCTGCTAAGAGTACCCCCACGGCGTAATTTGTTCTCAGAATTCTTTGTTATCAAGCTAAGCGTATAATGTTCCTTCCTACCAGCAGAATGCTATCATCCACTCAACATTCGGGACGACAATTATTTTCTCCATAAAATTTCACAGTTCCCTTTTGAGAAATTTCGTGAGTGCCGATATTATGCCGTTGGATACTTGAATGAGCTGATTACAAGTTTAACCACCTGTTCACTCCGAGTTGTAACCCTTCTTATTCTCTTCAAGGAAGGCTCCAACGAGCCCGTCTCATAGACTCAGATTACATTTTGTCCTTCCTCTTTTTCATCTGGTATCCTTATTCTAGATCTTGCCAACAAAGTGTTAAGTACAATACCAACTGACGAAAGTACTATCATTATAATGAAAACTCCTGACCATCCTAATTTTGCTATCAGAGATGAGGTAACTAAAGGCCCTATTGCATCGGCGGAGTTGGATATCAATCCCATCCCAAAGGCACCGGAACTAATCATTGCGAACGGAAAGATGTTTCCAGGGAGCGCCCAGTAATTCGGTGGAAACATCATGAGAAAACCGTTTATGACTGCCGCCGCTACTAGTGCGTAGAATGAAGTATGTCCGATGACAACAATCAGGACTATGCCCAAGGCCATCATGATTTCAGCCAAAGTCATTACTTGTAATCTTGCTCGTAATATGCCTCTATTGCCTTTGGTTTTTTTGGACAGATGGTCTCCTAGGAAGGCCCCGACGAAGGCAGCGACAAACCCCGACAATCCCCATCCAACGATGAGAATGCTGGACTGGGAAACTGAATACCCTAGGAAATTTGCGTATGTAGAAAGATAGCCACCTATGCTGAAAAGGGTCCAGGCCAGCGGTATCTGTATTGCACCCATCACCCAGGTCATCGGGTCCTTCCAGGCTCCTTCGTGCTTCGTCCTTTTTCTTTTGCCAAGCTCCTCCTTATGAGAGGGAGAGTCCTTAGCGAAAGTAAAGTAAATGATAGCACCTATTAGCATTACTATTCCTGTTATGTAGTATGATTCCTGCCATTGAATGGACGTCAATGCTGAGCCTATGATACCTCCAAACGCACTCCCGAGGGTAATTGCACCGAGAGTGAATGCAAGGGACTTGGCCCTCTCATCAGAAGCGAACCATCCTTCTAGCTGTACTGAAAATAGGGCGAGCATCATGATCATCAATCCTTGGATGAAGCGAAGTACAACGATTATCCAGAGGCTGTCAACTAGCGGAATGAGAAATTGGGGAATTATAAGAAATGCCTGAGCTACAAGTATCCCTGTTTTTGGTCTAGTGTCGAATAAACCGCCTTGTCCTAGAAAGAAAGCAGCGAAGAGTCCTATAGAAAAAGAATCTATTCCAAGAATAGTCAACAATCGGGGGCTAACTCCAAGGGAAACAGCTATTCTACTCGATAAAATTCCAAATGAAGTAAGCGATATGAAACTGGTGGTCATAAGCAGACCCGCAATTCCGGCCATAACCCATCTATAAGGGGAACCTTGTTCTTTGTTCAATAGCGAGTGATACTCCTATATTATTTAATGGATGGTGGTAACTATCCAAGCCCACTGAATGTTAATGGGTCCGGATCATTACAACAACAGCCACGGCTACCCTGAGCGAGGGATAACATTTACGGCGGAGAACTCATGGCGCAATCTGCTTTCCTTCATGAAGCGCTCTGAGACAGCGGAGTGCGCACATTAATTCCGTTTGGATCTAACTTTCGGGCCAAGGGAGAAATTGATACCCAGATATTCAAACCTTCAAAGATTGTGGTTGATTTTAAGGAGCAGGTTGTCAGGAGGCAGGTGAACATGAATTTCACCCTCCCCTTCTTGATATTGTTGCTAGAGTGTAGGAGAAGTGGAATACACTCTTCATTATTTCAAATGGATATTCAAC
>JAVYRX010000010.1:0-51638 GCA_038729485.1 Thermoplasmatales archaeon
CCCCTTGGATCGGCGGCCCCTACTACAACTCCATTAGGTAGCAGTGCCACTATTTGGGCATGCCCAAATTCAGACGAGAAATTCTGACTGTAACATTGCAGACCTTTTAGTTCCCTTGATATAGATCTTGCAAGCTCCTCCGATTCACAGATTATCTTTGATGGTTTCTCATAAATCGTATATGGAAATGCCCACCTAGGTTTGTCCAGCACTGATTGCGGATCGTTTAGCCTGTTTAGCAGACCTACGAGAATTTGTACGTGCAGTTGAGGTTGTATGTCTCCACCCATTGAGCCAAATGATGTTTCAAACATCCCATCTTTTTCGAGCATCGCTGCGCAAAGAGTGTGAAAAGTTCTCTTATTTGGCGCAAGCGAGTTATGGTGTCCCTCGTTAAGGTTGAAATAGCTACCCCTGTTCTGAAGAACAAAACCCATTCCCCTTGGCATGATTCCCGAGCCAAATCCCATGTAATTACTTTGGATCATTGAGATGCTGTTTCCTTCGCCATCTGAAACGGCGAAATATGTAGTGTCCCCGTCAGCCTTTGTCCTTCCTCCTGCCGATATATTTGGCTCCTTAAGCATGAGATTTTTGGCGAACTCCTTGCTTACGAAATAATTAGGCAAAGGATGATAATTTGGATCCGCAATATTCTTGTTCCTTTCTTCGTAAGAAATAAGTCCTAACTTTATGAGTTCTGGGTCGTTCGGCATTCTTCCCTTTTCATTGTAAAATTCCTGTATCATATTTGCCCAGAGGATCGCAGTGGCCCCCTGGCTGTTAGGTGCTGTTTCATACAACTTATGGTCAAAGAAATCTGTGCTCAATGGTCGCTCCACTACGGCTCTATGGTTTTTTAGATCATCGTGCGTTATAAGCGCCCCGCTGCCTTCAAGACCCTTGATTATTTTGTCTGACACATATCCTGTGTAGAAAGACTCAAGCCCATCCTCCATAAGCAGTTTAAGGGTTCCAGCCAATGCTTTCTGCTTGAATAACGTGCCAGGAGCGGGAGCTTTGGAATCAGCATAAAATGTATTTTTCCACTCTTCATACATTGCCAGATACTTTGCGCTTAATTCTACTGACTCAGAATAATTCTGAGTTACGGGATATCCTTCATCAGCAATCGTAAATGCAGGCATAAGGAGTTGTTTTATGTCGATAGTACAATTTCTGTATATCTCGTTCCACCCGCTGACAAGTCCGGGCACAGTTAAAGCTGCATACGGACCCCGAGGAGGCAGTGAGTTCAAACCATTTTCCTTGAAGTATCCTATAGAAGCCTTGGAAAACGACTTCCCGCTACCATTTATATTGATAATTCCATGACCTTCAGATCTCAAAAGAGCGAACATATCCCCTCCGAGACCGCACAGGTTATTCTGAGTAACAGCCAGAACCGCACTCGTTGCTATTGCTGCGTCAAAAACATTTCCTCCCTTTTCAAGGATTCTCGCGCCAGCCGCAGAAGCATATTGGCTGCTGGATGCGACTACTGCTCTTGCTGAAAAGGAATTTGGTCTAGTTCTCATACAACCACATTGATTGCCGTTTAAATAAAGTTAACGTGTTGCATTTATAGACTAGGCATAGAGTGTCGTAGTTAGATGTTCTTCATAGTTTAAAATAATCGAAATTTTTAAACCGCATATTGGGAACGCCGTTAGTAACTCCGTATGTAGCGAGCTCTTTAATATGGAACGTATTAATTATATATAAGCGATTATTGAACCTGTTCTGAATAATTATTAAAGTAAGATAAATTCTTAAGTTCACTATAAAAATTTAATAATCAAGAGGTGAGAAAATGGTGGGAGAAAGCAGCCATGGATTTTCATCCAAGCCAGTATCTCCTAGAGCTAAATCGCCATACGGTGAATACGAAATTTACGTTGACGAAAACGGAAGAAAATATCGCGTAGGTGAGAAACCTGAAGATATAACGAAAAAGCTCCTAGGAATTAGGATCGGCAGAAGAACGTTGGTAATTGCTGCCTGGATGGCTTTTTTCTTTGGCAGCGTTCTTGAATATGGATGGGGTGTGGCATCAAGCACTATCATCGATTACTACCACTGGTCAGTTGCTGAGGCATTTTTCAACTATACCGCATATGTATTTGCACAAGCAACCATTACAGCCTTCATATTTCAGCGACTGAGAGAGAGGGGTTTATTAGATCTTCGGAGGATGCTAATCCTCGGTGGTGCGCTCCTCATGATATCGTACTTCCTCCTTGCGAACTCTTTCGCAGCTTGGATCTCATATCTTGGTTATGCATCAATTGGCGGATTTGGTGCAGGATTTGGGTATGCCACTGGCGGTGCAATAATAAACAAGTGGTTTCCAGATAAGAGAGGTTGGAGACTGGGTTTAGCGAATGGGGCATGGGCTTACGGTGCAGTACCCTTTATCGTTTACTACATATACTATTTCAATACTTCCGATTTCAGAACGGTTCTTTACATAACGGGCGTCATCATTGGCATCGGTCTTATCATCACTTCATTTCTCTCTGTAGATCCGCCAAAAAATTGGTGGCCAACTACCATGGATCCTATCCTCGCTTCAAAAAATAAAATAAAAACAGCAGAAATGAGGCATAATCCCCCGGCAGTCGCTCAATTTACAACCAGAGAATTTCTAGCCACAAGGCAGGGAAAGGCACAGATGGCTTCCTTCACATTGGCGTTGGCAGCGTCATTATTTAACGTTTCTCTGTATGCTCCATTCGGTGCGGCAATGGGGTTCACTGGCGGGATAGCGTTTACTGTCGGAGCGGCCGGATTCGCGCTTACGGATGGTATCGGGAGGCCAATTCAGGGGTTCATATCGAACTTCTTGGGCAGAAGGAACGCTGTTGCGATATTTTATGCATTAATGGGGGCTGGGGGTCTAGGAGTATTGTACGCTGGTTTCGCTCACCTGGCAACATTGTGGGCAGTACTTGCTGTATTGACAGGAGCAGTATCAGGCGCTTGTTTTGTCTTTGACTGGTTAATAATAGCCAGCTACTTCGGTGAGAACTATATCGGTTCCTCGTGGAGCACACCCTACACGCTTAAAGTAATTGGAGGGGCATTCGGTGGAATAGGGGCAACAATAATACTAACGCTAGTAAGTGGAGGTACATTTGCAACCGTTCTGGGTGTTGGCCCGTCAATAACGTTCACATACACCGCTTGGTCAATAGTCTTTTACCTAGCCGCAGCGTTTGCCCTTATAGCGTCCGCCCTAGTCTTCTTCTTTGAAAAACAACCCACCTATGCCGAATATCTCAAAGTGAGACAAAAACTTGGGGAACCAGTGACATCTAGAATTGCCGTGGAGTCCCAAGTAGCTGAAACAAGTGGAGGCGATAAGAAATGACGGCAGGTACAACCAGAGCAGACCAAAAGATCATCCACAAGGGTCTGATAAATATTTCAGATACTTCTGTTTATATCATAGGATGGGTCTTTCTTCTTGTTGGCGTAGCTGTTGACTACCTTGCGGTTCAGAAGCTGTCAAGTTATATAATGCTAGTTGGATTGTTGCTGAATTGGATCGGCATTATACTGGCATTTTTAAGCGGCGCAATCGGAAACAGAGAGATCAAACCTGGATACGGGGTGGAATGAGTTTTATATCTTTATAATTTTTACTATTTTTAGTATGTTGCTTAACAATTTTGTGTAGGCTTTATTCTTGAACATGTTCCAGGAAATGTTATTAAATGACATCTCGAATTGAAGCGTGGAGGATTTTTAATGACCGCTAACGCGAAACCTACAAAAGAAGAATTGATAAAAAACAGAGGAACTAGGGTTCCTCTATGGCTCATCGTATTTGGCATGATAATAGGAATGGTCCTGGTAAGTCCGTACGAGTACTCTTGGTCCTTTTTTACCGTTCCCCTAGGAAAGGTATTTGGGATTGCAGCCACGTCTTATCCAATAAGCACTACCTTCTCAGTCTACATAATAGTTCAAGCTCTAACGATGTTTATTTCAGGAAGATACCTTGACAAAAGGAGGCATCTTACACCATATTTCATGGCAATAGCAGGATTCTTGGCGAGTATAGGCTGGATACTGAGCTCATTCACTACCAAGAGCACTGGTCTTTACTATCTCTATACTGTCTACGGGATAGGTAGCATCGGTGTTGGTATAGTTTACGGAGTGGGAATATCCACTGCCTTGAAATGGTTCCATGGTAAGACCAGAGGTCTTGTCGTTGGATTAATTGATCTAGGGTTTGGGGCCGGATCGTTTGCTATATCGCCGCTCGTGCACTATCTTATCGTTACACAGAGCTACCATGTTTCATTCCTTTACGTAGGCCTTCTAATGCTCCTAATAATACCTTTCGGCCTACTGGTAAGATATCCAACACCGAATTATGTTCCCTACGGAAAGACCGTTCAGCAGGCTGAAGCCGTCAGGAAGAGAGTAAAGAAGAGCGGACTTGAGCTCAGTCCATCTGAGATGGTTCACAGATGGCAATTCTACGCGATATACATCGGGTTCTTCTTCATCGTTGGTGCAGGGCTTGCCATAGTAGGTAAGCTCGTATCAATTGGAACTGCGCTTGGATTCGTAATCTCTGCTGTAATAGCCGTGTATTTGTTCCCGTTGTCGAATGGCTTGGGAAGGCTAGTTTCCGGAATAGTTTCCGACTTCCTTGGGAGAAGGGAGTCAATGCTTCTATTTTTCGGAATTGCAGGAATCGGTCTTCTAGTGGTGGGCTACTTGCACTCCTCAATAGCCTATGTTGCGGCTATAATAATAATAGCTTTTGGATGGGGGCCACTCTTTACACTTTGGCCAGCAATGACCGGCGACTATTTTGGACAGCAACACTCCGGCGGGAACTACGGTATAGTATATACGTCAAAGGCTGTCGGAGGGTTGTTCGCAGGATACGGCTTTGCATTGATATACACAGCGTACGGGGTTCATTTCTCCCTCATATTAACGGGAATAATGTCACTTATCGCGGCGGCAATCGGCTTCTCAATAGTCGTCCCGAAGCCCTCTTCAAAACAGTCAGAAACTAAGGAGCAGCCAGCACCAAAGATTTAAATTTTTAATTATTTTTTTTATTAGACTTTATGTTTAATTAAGAGTAAGGCATGTGAAATTATGCATGGCGGAAAATTAACAGGTTCCACTGCCCTGATTACTGGAGGATCCAGAGGAATAGGGAAGGCGATAGTGGAGGAGTTTTGGAGAGAGGGTGCAAACGTAGCACTCAATTACAATTCGTCTGAAGAGATTGCAACCAGCATTAAGAATGAGCTCAAAGGAGTGGAGATTTTTAAGGGAGACGTTTCAAAGAGGGATCAAGTAAAGAAAATGATAAACGCAGTGTACAGTACATTTGGATCTCTTGACATCGTGGTCAATAACGCCGGTATTATGTTAACATCATCATTTGAGCTGTATGATGAAGAGAGATTTGACAAAATGCTGGACGTAAATGTTAAGGGCCCCATATATGTAATTCTTGAATCGTTAAATTACCTAAAATCCAGCAAGCATCCTGTGATAATAAATATTGCATCTAATGCCGGTATTGGCACTGCTCTTGATGGCACAACCTTCTATGCAGTTACAAAGAGTGCAGTTATTTCTTTGACCAAGAGACTGGCTTTTGACCTTCGGTCCTACAGGATTAGGGTCAACGCAATCGCTCCGGGATGGGTTGAGACAGACTTGACTACGGCTGGAATGGACAAGGAAAAACTGAAGATGATTGAAGAAACGTTCATTTCAAGAACAACCTCCGGTTTGTACGGGAAACCTGCTGACATAGCAAAAGTGGCTCTGTTCTTGGCAAGCGATGATTCCCATTACGTTAACGGCCAAGTTTTAGTCGTTGATGGTGGAAGGATTGACAATCTTTCGCACGGCGTCTAACTGAATTTTCCGTTATTTTTTTGCAATTCATACAACAATTAACGAATATCAGTATCGACAAGTTTTTAAAGCTGTTCGAATAGACTTCTCCATGGAAAACGAAATTAGGATAGTGAGAATGAAGAGTGGTTCGTTTAAGTGTCTGGGTTGCGGTCGAGAATACTCCAACGAAATAGAAGCACTCTTCTGCGGCTGCGGTTTCGACTGATCCGTCTGATGTGACAGCGTTAGCGCGAATCCTCCTTTTGTTGTCAAACCCAATGGATCTACGAAAACAAATACCGTGATTTCAGTGGTAGCCCAAAAGATTAATCCGGCAATGCAAAGCAGGAAGGATTATAGCTGAGGAATTTTGTTAAAAGAAGACGCCGTTACTTGATTTACATACTGAATAAGATAAGAGATCTTGTTAACGAGTTCAATAAATCTTTTAATACGAGTGTAAGGATAACAGGGAGCATATGGTGGAGGACCTTCTTGAAACCGTGGTTAAGGAACTGGAAAACAGAAACTTTGAAAGAGCCGCAACGATGTTGGAGGAAATAGTGAAGAGAGAACCCACCAACGTCAAGGCTCTGGGAAATCTTGCCAGAGCGTATTATGGCTCCTCTAGGTATAGAGACTCAATTAGAATTGCGGAGAAACTTGAGGGCCTCTGTCCTACCTGTGAAGAAGGGTATGACGTAGAAGCTCTCTCTATTCGACAGCTATCCGGTAGCCTGGATGACGTAATAGACGTCTATAAAAAAGGATACGATGCCAACCCAAAAAGTTCCAAGTTAGCCCACAAGCTTGGGAAGGCATACCACGAATCCGGAGATTTCGATGCAGCGATATATTATTATTCGGCAGCTATTGATCTCGACTCGTTAAATATCCAATATCTTCTTGACAGAGCTATAGCTTACATGAACAGTGGGAAGGACGAGGATGCCTACATAGATCTGAGAAAGATACTGAACCTCGATCCCGAGAACCCTATCGCGAGAGAGATATTGAGCGAGGCCACAGGTACGAGGCTAACAGAAGATGATATTAATCGCGGTCTGACAAGGTTTACATTTACGAAAGTAAGAGGAATCAATCTTTCTATGGTCGTGGGCCTTGAAGACCTAAAGAGGGAGTTAGTCGAGAAGATCATATATCCCCTTCAATATAGAGAGTTATCTTTGAAGTACAGGGTTTCAGCGGGGGGAGGTACATTCCTTTACGGACCGCCGGGATGTGGGAAGACCTACATAGTAAAGGCTCTCGCGGGCCAGACTAGTCTGAATCTTCTTGACGTCAGGATTCCGGAAGTTCTCGATAAATGGTCTGGCAATGCAGAAAGAAACATACACAACCTTTTTGAATTGGCCAGAAGAAATGCACCAACCATTATATTTATAGACGAGGTAGATGCGCTAGGTGGGAAAAGAGAAGAATCTGTTTACTCGGGTTCAAGGCTCTCCGTGAACACTCTCCTAATGGAAATGGATTCAATATCGTCAAGGAATGAAAACGTTCTCATAATCGGTGCGACCAATGCCCCGTGGCTATTGGATCCTGCTGCAATAAGGAGCGGAAGGTTTAGCAGTTTCATATACGTCCCGCCTCCAGACAGGAAGCTGAGAGCTGACCTGTTCAAGAGATATTTGAAAGGAAGACCTGTTAGCGATAATGTTGATTTCGATCGTCTGGCCGATCTTACATCCGGCTATTACTCATCTTCAGATATTGTAGCAATAACCTATGAAGCGGCAAAAATCCCCTGGAGGGAAGCTATAGAGACGGGAAGCGAGAGAAAAATAGATCAGAAGGACCTTGAAATTGCAATCTCAAGAATTAAACCCACTCTTATCCAATGGTTCGAAGATGCGGTAAGGTCAGAAAAACTAATAAGCTCTGCCTTCCAAGATCTTTCGAAAGATGTGGCGGCCTACAAGAAATGGAAAAGCTCTACTAGGCTGAAGCCGCTAAGTTAACTTTGCGCCTGTACTATTCGCGGATAGTCTCTGTGCAAATCTGCTCTCATGCTGGTAAGTCTTCAGGTCTCCCTTGTGCGGATATGGAAGCCCCACAGTTAAGAAAATTGTTAGCCGATCGGCTTTTGGAATTCTACAGGTTTTGAAAGGGAGTTATTTTTTCTGAGGGGTTTAAAGTATGACATAGTGCATTAAAACGAGAAATATTATTAGGAAAGCAACTGAGAAATATATATGCAACGAAGTAAACCGAGCAGTTAACATGTCAAGAAGATTTCTCTTAAGATTCTTCGGATTCCTCGCTATATTGGTGAGCCTTACTGCCCACGGTATGGTAAGAAGAGCACCAAGTATTGGGAAAAGCGTGTGATCCAGGAGGACCGCTATAATGAAAAACGGGTAGGATGTCCATATTAGCGCCAGGTAGTACACAAATGAACCCCTGTCTCCAAGCATCCCTGATACCGTTCTTACGCCTGCTGCCTTGTCATCCTTGATGTCTCTCCAATTATTCCCGTGAAGGATTGCCACTATGATCATTCCGAGAGAAAATGAGATCAACAAATTGGAAACATCAACGATCCCGCCTTCGAGCACAACTGAGCCTAGAAAAATTCCCGGGCCAAATGCAAGGAACACGGCCAGGTCTCCTAATGCTATTCGTTTTAGCCCCAATTTCGGCAATCCATATAGAAGGCCGGCAACGAGACCAATAATGACAAACGGGATTATGACAGGCCTTAGAATAATAAGATAAATGCCGATACCCAGGCCCACAAAGAAAACGGCGGCGGAATAAGCCAGGAAACTCTTGGTCGGTATAAGCCTGTCTATGAGAACTCTCGCTCCCGCAGATCCCATTCCTTCCGGTTTGTCTGTTTTTAAAATAAAATCAAAATAGTCGCTGAAAGCGTTGAAGGATCCATGAACGAGAACAAGGGACACCACTGCAAGAAGGAGAATATAAAGGCTATTCCAATACTCGAATCTTGTTTGGAAGGCAACCAGCGCGCCAAATATAATTGACGTAACGCTCTGTTGGAACGACCACGGCCTAAGAGCCCTCCAATATCTGAAAGTCTTCTTTTCCGTAAGCTCCTCATGCTTAAAATGGAAATCAATCTTCATCGGCTGGGCCCTGAAGTCACTAAGCCTTATCACGTCCGGTATAATCTTTGCAATTAGCACATGCCCAGTCTTTACGAACAGAGCGTCTTCAGGGATCTTATAAAGTAGGGTGCCCCTTTCCCTATCGAAATCCCTTGGTTCCCCAAGGATAACGACGTTTCCAGTACCCTGTACGAAAAGGTCGGGTGTGTTAAAATCTATAGTAAATACGACGTGGCTATTCTTAAGGAGGTTATTTAGCGTTCTGCTATTCTTCTCCACAAGGAACACAATTCCGCCCTCTAGAGCATAGAAAACTTTTGCGGACCAAATGTCATCTCCGTTCGTAGAGATAACCATTGTTCTTGCTTTCCGGAGAAGTTTAAGGGCATCTGCCATGCTAAATCTACAGATGTCACGTTTATAAATAGGTAACTTTATCGCAAATTGAAAATTATGACGGAACTACCTAAGCTCTTCCCTGAATATCCTGTCATATATGTTTTCCTCGTTTTCCTTTTTCCTTTTTACGATATTTTTTATCTTATCGTCGTTGATGTGCCAGTAGTGGATCCTCCATGTTTTTCCCTTCATCAAAGTTACATCCTCGCTACTCGTTGAAAGTATGCCTGTTTCCTCTAGTGTGTAGAATACGTCTCTATCCTGCTGCGAAAGGACATTGTCTACTAGTGTATTCTCAAACCCAAAGAAACTAAGTACGTAATCAGCAAGTTCCTCTATTTCCCTCTGGTTCATGCCCGACGGTTTGAATATTATTTCAAGGGCTGTTATTAGCTCGTCCCTCTTGATAACCGTCATCTCTATGCCATAGGTCAGCCCTATTCTATATTTATAATTATGTTTGCATCAGGAGTTCAGCTCTTTCTTCAGTTCCTCTATTATACTGACATCTCTAGGGTCTATCTTCCTTTTCTTCCCCAAGAAGTATGAGATGTAATCGCCTTTGTGTATCAACGTAAAGAGATTTGACAGATAGGACTGCCCATCCCCAGCGACTTCATGAAATTTAAGATTACAGAGCTTTGAGGTAACTTGTATCCTCTTTTTGATTGGTTCCTGTGTGAATCTTGTGATCAAGGAAAAGAAATAGAACTCTTCCTTCCTGTAGGTCATCTTGAAAGGCATAGTGTCGTTGTGGTTAAGCTCAGGGAAGCTGGAGCTGATCGCAATTATCTTTGAATTTTCGTTGAACTGGGTCTTCCATCTATATGAAATGGCTTCCGTTTCTGGGGTACCGAGTATCACTGGTATCTTCTTTCCATTATATATTTCTGATGCTACAGACTCCAGTTCTACTGTATTCCCGTCAATCTTTGCAAGTGCGTCCTTCGTCTCCTCTATGTCACCCTCTCCAATTAATTTGAATCCCCTGAGAAGTGGAATGGTAAGGAAACCTACGGCAGATCGTGGCTGAAGGCCAGAAGGTATTAATATTGCGTTCTTTATGATTTCCGAAAGTTTTCCCCCAGTTGTTATTGCCGCAATTTGCGCTCTTCGTCTCATAGCTTCCCTAACAGCGTATATGGTCTCTTCTGTGTTTCCAGAATAACTTATCGCTATAAAAAGCGTAGAATGATCTACAAACTCTGGTATGTCATATGAACTTATAATGAATACAGGCTTTTCTCTGTACATCAAAGAAAATATTTTACCCGCTATGCCGGACCCGCCCATGCCAGCGATTACGACATTACTAAAATCGGTCTTTGTATCGATCTCCCCGTCATAAGAAAGTTGATCCTTAAGGGAAACTATCTCCTCAACATATTCCATAGGTGGTGATATACTCCAACGGTAATAACGCTTAGCCTGATTTAAAATATTAGGTCTTCAGGTTTAATATTTCTACTCTCTATCGCATTCTTGAGAATTCCAATCGCCTCCACTTCGTCTGCAGCCATCGACAGGGTATCTCTGTTGACGAAGTTTAATATCACTCTTTTAAGCATATCAACATTCTTAATTCCTTGCAGGTGGGCAATATCCTTTATAAGAAGGTCAGAATTGTTAAGAGCATACTTTACAGATGTTCTGATCGCTTCTTCAACGATCTTCTTTACGTCCCTTAGCTCCCTTTTAATCATACCACAATATAGGGGCAGCGGAAGGCTTTCTGCCAGGGATGACCAAGCAGAGTATAGATCCGTCTTAGGATACGAAAACGGCCCAAGCATAATTGCCAGTCTAGGTTCAAACACGGCTGGATAACCTTCACCCTCCTTAAGAATAGCATCTTTTAGGAATATTTTTGCATAATGTCTTGAGTAGAAATCTTCCTTCCTGACGTAGAGTTCATTGAAGGTTTCTCCCGGATTTACTACAATGGGGCCGCTGAAATATGAAAATATAGCACCTGCGCTAAGCATAAAATACTGGTTCATTTTCAGAACGGCCAACGGGGAAGGAATGAATGCGATATCAGATTGAATATCATTTACCATGGAATCGAAAGTGTCACAGTGGAATTTCGGATATGTAGGAAATATGTTATCACAGAGCCCCTTCAATATAAATCTGTATTCAGGAATATCAGGAAACAGAATTTCCATGGTATATCTATATCGGGAACTTTTTTATAAGCATTCTTGGGCAAACGTTTTAATAAGAGGCAAATCTTATTCGTGAGCAATATGGATTTCTCGCTACCAGATGAAACGCTATCTATAGTGGAGCTCGCAAGGGAATTTTGCAAGAAAAACATAGAACCTATCTCTAGCAAAATGGACAGGGAGGCCTACTTTCCACTTGAAAAATTTAGGGAGATGGGTAAACTTGGTCTTTTAGGATTGACTGCCCCAGAAGAGTATGGAGGAGCAGGGATGAACTACCTTACGGAAGGGGCAGTACTTGAAGAGATATCATATTTTTCTGCTTCCCTAGGGCTTTCATATGGAGCTCATTGTAATCTTGTAATAGACAACATCCTAAGAAACGGGAGCAGCGCGCAGAAGGAGAAATACGTCCCGTCTCTCGTCTCAGGCTCAAAGATAGGATCACTGTGCCTAACGGAACCGGGTTCAGGATCGGATGCACTTGGAAGTATGAAGACAAAATACACATTTGAAGGAGGGAGATACAAAATTAACGGAAGCAAGACGTTCATAACAAATGCCCCCCTTGCGGATGTTTTTATAGTATACGCTAGAAACTTTGATCGATACTCTTCTTTTATTCTGGAGAGGGGGGACGGCGTGGAGACTCCCAGAGAAATAAAAAAGATGGGAATGAGGGGATCGCCTACGGGCGAAGTAGTCATGAACAACATTGAAGTTGGAGCTGAAAGATTGTTGAGGGGAGAAGGCGAGGGAAAGGAGGTAGTTTACGGCGGTCTAAACGCAGAAAGAGCAGTGTTAGCCTTTGGATCCCTTGGAATAGCCAGAAGAGCATTGGACGAGGCAATTTCATATAGCAACCAGAGGGAACAATTCGGCAGAAAAATTGGAGAGTTTGAGCTTATTCAGGAAAAAATAGCATATATGTTCACGAAACTGGAAGCTGCGAGATTGTTGGCATTTAAGGCCGCTCTTATTTCTGAGAAGAGGGTAACAGATCCGTCATATCCCGCTGCATCTATAATGTTTGCTTCAGAGACAGCTACGCAAATAGCGAAGGACGCAGTTCAAATATTCGGGGGGTACGGTTACACGGAGGATTACCCGTTGGAAAGATATTTACGAGATGCAATTTTGTATGAAATAGGTGCCGGTACCACTGAAATAAGAAAAATCGTCATTGCGAGGTCAGTTTTGAAGAACAGGCAGGGATAAAGTCACTATTTAGCTCGCCTAAATTCAAAATGGTTTAAGTACAATTAATCCATGAATGTAAAGGTGAGAATATGGGAAATTACACTGCAAAATTACCATCATACAAAAGCCTGAATGGACTAAGCGAGAGGATGCTATCCGAGCATCTGAAACTGTACAACGGCTATGTGAACAAGAGCAATGAGATAGTAGACAAACTTGCATCCGGAACTGTGGATTTATCAAAAAGTGCAGCCACATACTCGGAGTTCAGGGCCCTAAAACTTGAACAGACTTTCAACGGAAACGGCATGTATCTACACCAATTCTATTTTGAGAATCTCTCGGAAAAGTCATCTCAGCCGGGTCAAGAAGTAAGGACGGAGTTAGAGAAGAATTTCGGGACATTCGATAAATGGAAGGATGAGTTCGTAGCAACTGGAATGGCAGGAAGAGGCTGGGCAGTTCTAGGGTTAAATCTGGAGGACGGAAAACTTTACAATCTATTGTTTGACGCCCACAACATAGGTGGATTCGTAACATTAGTCCCTATCCTAATTCTGGACGTGTTTGAGCATGCATATTTCATCGACTATGGAACAAACCGGAAGGAATATATTAACGCGTACCTGAATCTAATAAACTGGTCCGTCGTTGAAAAGAGGCTTGAAAAAGCAAAGAAGATGCACAGCATCTGGACATCCTAAAACTCTGAATAAACTCACTGCCCATTAGGAGGGGCCAAAGGGCAGTGAGCGTGTATTTATTATAATTAAATATTTCATTATTTCTATAACTTGATCGCCGGGATCAGCATTTCTAAGTTTCTCACGTATGCATTCGAAAATTTTGGAAATATTGGTGCGAATTTCGTATTTATAAGACTAAGTGCCCTGCTATAAAAGTAAGATTGATAAGTTTCCCATTCTCTGTCCCTTCGGATGAATGTGGGCATTGTGCCGATATCTACTTGCTTCTTGATATGTTAACGTCCGAAACCTGTACGTATGGGGACTTAGTAGGAAGTGTTTCATCCCACCATTTGACTTTCTCGGTTTCTCTTGTCATGCCCTCTATGTTTCTGTAAATATTCAATAAGGAATCTGAAATTCTAATCCCTTTCCAAGCTTCCTTGATCTCTCCATTCTCTATGTAGAATATCCCGTCCCTTGGTATCGTTGAGAAAATACCCTGCCTGTAATCTTGAAACCGGGTATACCACGTGTTTACGATGAGAAGGCCTTTCCGAGTTGACGATATCATATCGTCCAAATTCTCATTTCCCGGCTCAACGCTTACTTGCCAGGGCGCGGGCGCTATTATGCCTGCGTTGCCAGTACTTTCAGTATTGAACTTAACTGCAGTTGAAAAATTGTGAAGATATTTTTTAACAACCCCCTTTTCAATCACTGCTGTTTTCCTCGTTGGGGTGCCTTCATCGTCGAGAGCCTTTGCATTGATCATGGAATCATCCAAGGCATCGTCGTAAATAGTGAAAGTACTGTTTCCGATCTTCTCACCTAGTCTACCTGCGAACATCGACATCCCGGAATCAACTTGGAATGCCGATGCCATAGGTATTGTGTACGAGACGAGGGACGCAAAGCATAAAGGCGTGAATATCACATTGAATTTTCCCTCGTCACCCTCTCTTATTCCCTTAACATTCCTAGAAAGGTCTATAAGTTGATCCACCTGCTTCTCAAGAGCTGGTATATCGTCGTCAGATGAGCTCATGAAAGAGGACTGCACGGGGTAGTCCTGATCGTTGAATCCTCTTGCCACGAATTCAATGCCAAAATGTTGCTGAATGCCTGAATTGAAGGGAGTTCTAATCTCTTCCCTGAATTCCTTGGAATAGAATACCCCACCAGTCCTTTTGAAGAATGGTTTGGCTTTGTCTATAAAGTCTTTAACGAATCTCTGGGGATCGATTGCCATCAATTTGGAATATTCATTTTTCAATTCTCTATAGTTAAACTTTTTATCGTTTAGGCTGACGAAATCCTTGTTGTCTTCAATGTTATTCAGCGATGGCATAGCCTTAGTGAGAACGTCATCTATATCGGCTTCATCTCTCAGTTCGAATGCAAACGTCTTCTTTCCATTGGCCATAAAAACGGAGGCGAGCTCTTCATTCCACGTATTGATTATGTCTATCTCGTTATTAGAGAACCTAACCTGCGTTATCTTCATTTTTACCTTTTTGACGGCTGCTTGATCTGCCTTTCTGGAAACCTTGCTGTAAATTCTATCTAAATCCATACCTGATCACCTTACATGAACTCCTCTGAGTCTTACATGTGGCCCACCCATCCAAACGTCAACTCCCTGCATGGGATCCCCTTTCCCGCAAGTACCGGCATAAAACTCCAGGTCATTGCCGATCGCATCTATGGAAGAGTAAAACTTGACGGTAGTTGTCTCTATAACCGGCCTTTTTACTTGCTCCTTTATCTCCCCGTTCATAACAAGATATGCTTCCCTGCCTACGTACTTCTCGTTGAATCTTATATCATCTATGTTCCATTCCGTAAAGCTCCTCATGTATATCCCATCCTTTACGTCTTCCAACAACTCCTCCAATCTATACTCCTTTGGTTCTATGTAGGTGGTGCTCATCCTAACCAATGGTTCCTTGTCCCATTCTGAAGACCTGGACGCACCATTGCTCTTTTCACCAGTTCTACCAGCGCTCTCTCTGTTGTGAAGAAATTCATTAACGAGCCCATTTTTGTAAAGATATCTTTTTCTGGCAGGAACGCCATCTCTGTCATATTTGTAAAAGCCGAAACTGTGTTCTATGGTGGGGTCGTCCACAAGGTTAACAATATCGGAGCCGACTCTCATCCCTCTGTCATCTTTTTTTATGAAGGATTCGCCAGCCTGAGCCATCTCTCTCCCCAGTATCCTGTCGGCTTCAGATGGATGTCCTGCACTTTCATGTGCAACTATCCCCGAAATTTCAGGTCCAGCAATTAGGTCATAAGTACCTTCATTAACGTGGTGTGCAACAGATGCTTTCTTAAGGACATCTGCTTCCTTTCTAACTCTCTCTTCCAGATTCCATTCCTCCAGCGCTTCGTACCCCCCAGAATAACCCAGCTCAATTGACCCCTGCTCATAGTTTCCGCCTTCCAGGTATCCGATCATGGCGAAGAAATTAATCTTCGGAAGCCTGTATGTTATTGAAGTACCCTCAGAATTTTCAGTGGCCCCCTCCTCGATGTTGTCGCCCAATGAAAGGATGCGCATCTGTATCCCATTCTGAACCAATATCTCATCCAGCTGCTTCAGGATGTTGACCTTTTCAACTAGATCGAGGTCCTCTATCCTCCTCTTTTCAGGGACGGCCCAGGAATCTTTGTATGCTTTCTCTTCCGACAGTTTATTTCTGCCTTGAAGTTTAGATCGCCCAACAGCCTCATCTATGTCTCCCTTTAGCGAATTCCACTCTTGATTGGAAGATAGGAAAGACATAGAATTATTTAACATTCTAATTGCCAGGCCCGCATTATGCGAATATCCTGAAACGGAAATGGTACCATTCTTCATGAGGAGCGTGTTCCTTCTTGAGGACGAATAATTTACCTCAACGAATTTACAGCTATTCGAAGCATATGCTAAGGATTTATCCAAAAGCTCCTCCATATCCTCACCTCAGGTCTTTCTCTTTCCTTACCATCTTCTCCAGTTGGTCCATAAGATTCTTGACCGCTCCATAAAGATTCCATTCCCAGGATCTAGAAAAGAAGGTCTTAGATTCAGTCACCATCTTTCCCCTGACAGAATATTTTATTTCCTTCCCCTGCTGATTATATTCCTCGATGTGTACGTTGATCAGCAGGGGGCGCATTCTCTTAAGCTTCGCTATGGACTTTGCTGATTTTTCAATTATAGAATAAATGTTATTGTATACCTCAGGATCTTCAAATCTTGCACCCGAAAGGTTCACGAGAACAGATTCTTCTTTCGAGCCTCTAGCTATTTCGCTGAGGATGTCATTTTGGCTTATTATCCCCTGAGGATTAAGAGATTCGTCAGCTATAACGCAAACGCTGTGGCCGCTCTCAACCATTCTCTCGATGCAAGTCTTAACTGATGAGTCCGGGGTTACATAAAGAGGCGGATCCATTGCGTCCTTTACTTGCACGTCAGCCTCATTCCTGTAGTAATGTCCCTGCCTCATTCTCCCCTTTTCTTTCCAAAGGGCTTTGCTTACGTCGTTTATATTGACCATTCCCACCAGTTTTCCAGAGCCATTTATAACAGGAATGCTTGTTTCATCTATTTCTCTCATTTTTTTGAGCGCTTCGCTCAAAATGTCGTTCTCGGTTACTGTTATTGGATCACCTGACATGATATCCGAGGACTTCTGAGACGACACGTCCTCAAGTTCGCTAGCGGCTTTCACTATGTCTGCTGCGGTTACAATTCCAGCCAATTTTTCACCCTTCATAACTGGGAGAGCCCTAATCCCGCTGTCGAGCATCTGTCTTGCTGCATCAGATATTGATGCGTCAGAACTAATGGTTGGAGTCCTGATCATCAGCGTCTTAACCTTTGTAGTTACCGGAACGGATTCCCGTTTATAGAGAAGGTTGTACTCGACCATCCCCACGTATTTTCCATCCGAATCAACGACAGGAAGATGATGAAAATTCCTGTCGCTCATCTTTGATATTGCGGTAGATATTGTGTCATCAGCGTTAACCGAAACAATCTTCGTGGTCATAATGTCCTTAACGAATACCATAAATAATAATGGCAATGTCGGTTAAGAACTTTTTTTCCTACTCAAAATAATGTCAGGTATTAGATCAACGATCTCAGAGGTAAAATAACTGTATCCATGTCTGTTGAATGATTCCAGACCGGCCGAGCCTATTATGTAGGAAGCCAGGAAAGACGCATGGAGGGGGTCGACGCCCCTTGAAAGAAGACCCACTACTGCACCCGTGATAAGATCCCCCGTGCCTCCCTTCGTCATACTTTGGTGGTGATACTTTACATTCCTCTTTATCAGGCTTCCATTTGTAACGATGTCAACCGGACCTTTAAGCAGTATCACCGCGTTTATTTTCCTGGCAGTCTTCATAACATTTTCCTCTGTGGGCTCCAACTGGAATGCGGACTTGAACTCACCTCTGTGGGGCGTCAAAACGGCGTTTCCTCCGAAATCATCTATTGTTTCTGCAATCGATAAGGCGTCCGCATCTATTACGACCTTCCTTTCAAGAGATAGAGCAAAACGAACAATCTTGCCTGCCTCATTTACGGCGCTACTGTCCTTCGTAATTCCTGGGCCAACGGCAACGGCGGCATCTCTTTCCTCCATGGCCTTCATAAGTGAATAATTCAATTCTATTCTTTCCGTCCCCGACCTCCTTATTATGATGTCCGGAGCATTGCCGGCAACAAATTTATGAATGTGCTCTGGGGTGAACAGGAAAACCAAATCTACCCCCATTCTTAATGCAGATTTTGCTACGTAGACCGGGGCCCCAAAATATTCTGAACTCCCAGATACGATTATGCAGACGCCATTTTGGCCTTTGTGAGATTCCCGTTGGGATTCGGGAAATGCGAGGAGATCCCCCGGACCTATCATTTCAAGAGCATCCTTCGGGAATCCAACGTCTATGACTTTTATCTCACCGCAATTCTCATTTCTCATTCCTTCTTTCAGAAATTGCATGGTAACGGTATGATCGGGGCGTACAGAAATTTTCGACGGAAAGCCTGAAGGAACATCTACCGAAACAACAGTCTTTCCAGACTCATTTACCATCCTGATAGCCGTAAGATAAGGCTCTCTGGGTTCACCCGAGATGCCCACTCCTAGCATGGCATCCACTATAACATCGACGCCTTCAAAGTCAAGCTTTTCCTGCATTTCTCCGCCATCAGCCAAATATTGTTGATGCTTCTTCTTACAGAGCTCTGTTGACGGATTTGAAATCTGGAACACCCTCACCCTGGTTCCCATAGACCTCAGTATTCTTGCAGCAACGTAGCCATCCCCTCCGTTGTTTCCTGTACCGCAGATAACAAGCACGCGTGAAGGCTTTAAGGAAGACACTAAATCGGCCACGCCCCTGCCAGCGTTCTCCATCAGGGACTCCATATTGACGCCCGCCTCATCTGCATTGATGTCGAGTATCCTGGAGTCCAGAATACTAAGCATAGTCAATAATTTCCACTTATTATTTTACGTTTTATCAATAGTCCAGAAACATCTGAAAAGAATTATATCTAAAGGAGTCATTCTATATCGTGATGAGAAGAGGGTCAACTGAGCAGATGCTGTGATGACCCCTATGAGTACTGAATGGTGATAATGGTGAAAAGTATAGAAGAATTGGCTGAAACTGCCAGAACATTAAAACAGAAGGGGATGACAGATAAGGATATCGCGACTGAGATGCACTTATCCTTGAATACCGTTATATGGCTTCTTAGCGGTGAGTCTAAACTGGAAAAGGCACCTGGAGACGTTAAGATAGGCTGGAGAAGTGTGGGTGTCTACTCAAACAGGATTTATAACGTTTCAGAAATAATGGCGGACATAATAGAAGAGGAAACGCAAAGATTGGAAAAAGAGGTACAGACAGTGGTTGGAATCACAATCAATGGAATACCGTATGCCACGTTTATTTCGGACATACTTGGAACTGAGCTTGGCATTTATCGTGCTATAACCCTGAAGGGCGAGGGTACCTTCTCTAGCAACTATGCCAAAATAGCTGGGAAGAACATAGTTTTCATTGACGATGTTGTCAGTACAGGGGAAACAGTCTCTAAGGCCATAAATGCAGCTAGGAAGGAGAAAGGAAATCCGATCCTTGTTGTTGTCATAGCCAATAAGACTCCAAAGGATGAAATTGATGGAGTCCCACTGAGGGCCTTAATACGTGCTAGGTTGATTAAATAATGCATTGGGCGGACGTAGTAGCTTCTAAGGTAGAAGGGAAGCAGATAGTTTCCACTGGCATCTCTCCCTCAGGGGAGATACACGTTGGGAACATGAGGGAAGTTCTTACTGGGGAGATAATTGCAAGGGCTCTTAGGGACATTGGGAAGGAAGTTTTGTTCTACTATTTAGCGGATGACATAGACCCTCTGAGAAAGGTTCCAAGGGGCATAGATCAGTCATTTTCTAAATACATTGGCCACCCACTATATAAGATACCTGCACCGGATGGAAAACATGAAAGCTGGTCAGAGCAGTTCATAGAACCGTTCAAAGAAACACTTGACATAGTAGGGGTGCATCTTAACTTCGTCTATACCCACGAACTTTACGAGAAGGGATACCTAAATGATCTCATAAGAATATCCTTCGAGAAAAGAGAACTAATTTCGAAAATATTATCCGAAGTTTCAGGCAAGCAGGTTCAGCCTAATTACTATCCGTTTGACGTCATCTGCGATTCATGCGGAAGGCTTGATAAAACGGAAATATTGTCTTACAACTGGCCCAACGTGACTTACAGATGCAACAGCTGCAATTACGAAGGCAGCAAGGATGTTAGAAATGGGAATGGCAAGCTCCCCTGGAGAGTGGAATGGCCGGCCAAATGGGCATCACTTCATGTGACAATAGAACCATTTGGAAAAGATCACGCCGCAGCCGGAGGCTC
This sequence comes from Thermoplasmatales archaeon, assembly GCA_038729485.1. Taxonomy (GTDB): domain Archaea; phylum Thermoplasmatota; class Thermoplasmata; order Thermoplasmatales. Next base: position 20,389 of record JAVYRX010000010.1, read on the forward strand.
TTACGATACCGGTAGGAGAATAGCGAGCGAAGTCTTTAACATATCTCCGCCATATCCTGTTGTATATGAATGGATTCTTCTGAGAAACGAGGGTGCGATGCATTCGTCAAAGGGAGTATTCATAAGATCCATAGACATGGTTAGAATGGCACCGCCTGAGATTCTAAGATTCCTTATTGCAAAGAACAATCCTGAAAGACACATAGAAATGGACGCTGAAAAGGGGCTGATATCTCTTGTGAATGAATACGACGTTTACGAAAGGATATATTTTGGCAAGGAAGAGATTGTGGATCAAGAAAGACTCAAGGACATGAGGAGGATATACGAACTTTCGCAACCAGAAGAAGTGCCGAAGGCCATGCCTGTTCAAGTCTCTTTCAATCATCTTGTGAATCTGGTGCAGTTGAAGGCAAGCAATGACGAAATACTTAAAACCCTGAGAAAGTCATCATTTGACATATCTGGGGATACCAAGAGATTGTATGCTAGGATTGAAGCGGTAAGATACTGGCTTGACCATTTTGCGAGCGATGAATTTAAAATCAAGCTAAATGAAAGACCTCCAGCCATTAATCTTTCGGAGAACGAGAAGGCCTTCCTAGAAAGGCTTATGGCATCGATGAAAGACGGGATGTCTCCTGAGGAGGTCAATAGGGTAATACATGAAAGCTGCTCTTTCTCGATGAAGGAAAAGCAGAACTGCTTTTCAATATTGTACAGGATATTCCTGAACAGAGAAACAGGTCCAAGGTTAGGCTACCTACTTACCTCAATAGGAATAGAAAACGCAAAAAATTTCATGGAAAACTACCTAAAATAAAGTCATTGAATCCTTTCCAAAACCTTGATACCCATAACTTTTTCCATTTTTCTGGCTATCTGCTTATCCGGCTTTATTTCTTCTCTTTCTATTTTCGCTATCAGATTTTTCTTTTCCTGAAGTTTTGAAGCTAATTGCTCCTGGGACAGCCCCATTTCTTCTCTTTTCTTTTTGATGATCTTACCGTAATCCTCTATGGGCTCTTCAACATCTTCATCTGCTCCTCTCTGCCTTTCAGTATGAGCGGCGTGTACCGCTGGAGGGGGGGATGTTAGGTGAGCGATATTTCTATGCTGTATTTCGGGCTTTTTAGGAATCTCTTTTCCATATTTCAGGCACTCTGCACAAACCCTCATATGTACCCCATCGATAATAACATCAAAGAGCCTGTTTGTTTGTTTCCCGCAAAGCTCACAGTTCATGCATGTAGAAGGGAAAGATAATAAATAATTTTAATGTTTTATCTTGGCGGTTTAAATTTAATAAACTATATCAGACAGCAACCTTACCGCTGCGGGTCCGCAAAGACTAAAAGAATATTAACTAATTGAAAATTACGCCATAGGGGCTGTGGGGTAGCTTGGTATCCTACGGGCTTTGGGAGCCTGAGACCCCGGTCCAAATCCGGGCAGCCCCATAGCGTTCTGTGCCGGATTCACTTTCTTCGTTCATTTTTTCATCTCCTTGAAATATTTCCCCTAACCGGGATCTGACCACCTCCGCAATTTCCTGCTGCGTCACATGGGTGTACCTCTGGGTCGTCCTCAATGACAGGTGGCCGAGATGGATTTGGACCATGCGAATATCCACCGGTTGCGCTCCGCGGTAGCCCCTCAACGGGCTTATGGCGCACCAGTGCCTTGCGGCATGCCAGTGGAAGTTTTTCACCCCTGCACGGGCTCCGAACATTTTGGCAAGATTCCTGAGGTAGCCGTACGTAAGCCTTCCTTTCGACGTCGTGAACAGCGCGGTTCTATCTGTCGCTGCCCTGTAGGCCCTGGGCTGAGGGGGGAATTGTAGCCAGAAATATTTCCTGGTAGAGCAGCGTTCACTGCGCCTATAGGTTCGACAATCTAGATATAAACTCCGTTCCGTATCTTGTTCACTTGAGACTAAGTGAGGTTGATATTCAGAACAAAGCTGCAGGGTCTTATATAGGTGATGTAGAAGGGGATAGAAACAATTCAAAGGGACTCCACGACATTTGCCTGCATGCTGTGCGCCACCTCCTAAGTCTGGCTCAGATTGGCGGGGAGACCCGTCCTCTGGAATATGATCTGGATCAAACTGGAATAGGAGAGGCCAGATATTACCGGAGTACCGGAAACATAGCGGTCTTCGCTAGTGTTTATGAGAGAATCAGCGTAAAAGGATCTTTTCAGTCAGTGTTGTATTGCTGTGGTCCACGATGGTTAGGATATCCTGAAGGGAAACATTGAAGAAATTGAATTAAAATCCCATCGTGCTGTTCAGATTCTTAACCGATACCTGGATGTTTACCGTCTGGTTCTTGATCGTATCGCCATGGCTGGCAGGTGTGAGTTGACATTCTCTATGGGAGCTGTCTGGTTTTTGATCTGGCTTGTCACCTAGACAGCAACGGTCCCGGATTATAACTGGATGGATGGCCCTGTTATGGTTATGAGCCTAGATACCCTGAGTCCGGTGTAGCCGTTTCTGCCCAGAGTGAGAGGTTGAGGTAATAAGTCCAAGCAGCTATGCTGGAATCCTCTTTCTGCCCCGTTTCTATTAATGATATATTCTTGGTTATGCCGTTATGGCCGACAGAGAACAAAGCGAAATACGACTTGTTGAGGTTCTGGACGGGGAGAGGGTAGACCAGTAGCTGTTCACAACCTCTGATACCTGGTACTGGATAGTGAAATTAGAATTGCTCAAGAGCTAGTTGTATGGTTCCCAGTAAACCTTCACGTCATAGGTCTCTCCCGTCTCCACGTCAACAACGTCAGAAACTGATTGTTTGACATTCACGAACACATTATAATTCTCAAAGACGGCATCGCGAGATCCCTAAGGAGTTCCCAGCAGCATCCTCCAATTTGATCGCGAAATAAGCAGATGCTAGCTTCAATGGAGCGATGAGGAATACACACTATATTACAGCCATTTCATAGAAGTAGGCGCTTGTATTTTCGTCGTAGATTATGAATAAATAAGGGACGCAGCACCGAATGTCAAATTGGTTGCTCCATTTATCGTATGGATATTGGATCCTATTGGAATGGTGATCATAAAATAGAGTACCTGTGTTCTGGAATATCGTGTTTTCTTTGGAATAACTAATTTACGATGAATACCGACTTTTATATGCTCCTCCTGTAATGGAACCGGAGAGATATTCAAATGATCTGGTGAAGGTGGATCTGAAGGGAAAGCTCAGTGAGGAGTACTGCCCATTCCTTAAGAATCTCACAGTCTAAACAGAATCGTAAGAAAATCAGCTCAGAAAATTTAGATTTTAACTCCATTAATAATTTTATTATCAATTAACATAAAATTCGGAGGTATTAATAATTCGAAGGGAATACCGTATTGCGATGCTGGTGATCTATATTGTCCGATCTATTTCTGATAAATAATCTATGGGTATTGATCGCATCGATACTTGTTTTCCTAATGACCATTGCAATCGGATTCCTTGAAATGGGCGAGCTCGGAAAGCATTATTCGGGAGGTTTATTAAAAACAATCCTGATCAGTGGTCTTTCGGTGTTCTTCATGGCTTTCATTGGGTTTAACATCGCTTTTGCACCTACCGTTTATGGAATCATCGGTATTCCTAATTATACAGGGTTCTTTTTCGGAGGCCTTTCCTATAATGCGGCAGCTGTGATCTCTAGCACATGGTGGTCCATGACAAATCAATATTTTGCAACCGGGCTCACAACAGGGACTTACTTTCTTTTCGAAACTGCATTTGCATCAGTCACTCTTGCAATTGTCGCAGTTATAGTGCTTCGGAAGGTTAAGATGTCGGCGTTTATCGCTTATTCTGCTATTTATTTCATTCTGATATGGACACTGCCTGCTGCTTGGATATGGAATCCAACCGGTTGGCTTTATCTCCTCGGAGTGAGAGATTTTGGTGGCGGTTTGGTGGTCCATGCTGCTGCTGGTATCGCTGGTCTTGCATTCGTAGTAAAAATATGGCAGGAAGAGAAAAAGAGAGGATTTAAGGAGAGCCCACAAATACCAACATCAATCAATTCTGGATGGCTAACGCTGTCCACGCTGCTATTATGGTTTGGTTGGTTTGGATTTAATACGGGAAGCGTCTTAGCATTCAACGAGGAAACGATAGTAGTCGGACTAAATACCTTCCTGGGGGCGAGCTCAGCGCTAGTTTCCACATTGTTATTCAGGTACCTGATTACTAGGAAGAGCCCAGGATACATATATGCTGTAAATGGAATACTTGTCGGGTTGATCTTAATGTCCCCCCTCTCTGGTTACATAAGTCCACTTGTTGCAGTGGTTGTGGGTTTTGTTGGCGGGCCATTGTTCCTCTTGGGGGAGAGACTCATGTCAAGGAAATGGTATAGCGATCCTATCGGCTTGTTTCCGACGCATCTGCTATGTGGAGCATCAGGGTTCATCCTTATAGCATTTATTTCCCAGTCAGCATATGCTTCTTTGGCAGGTGCTCCGAATTTACCAAATGGAATTCTTTTTGGCGGAGGAATGTTAGCGCTGCGACAGTTGGGGGTGGAATCACTAGCTATAGTGGTAGTGTTTGCGTTCGTGTTTACTTTAAGCTATGTCTCACTGTGGATAATTGGAAAGTTCACCAAAGGGATCACTAATGATTATAATGAAGAGTTGGTTAACGCAGCATCGGGTATTATTACTGCGCCATCTGCATCGCCCGCATCTTCATTTAACGGCGTAAAGAAGTGATTGCGCACATAAGCTTGAGAAGAAAATCATTTGTTTCTTAGCGTTACAAGATTTTCATCAAAAAACTGGCAGTCTATTTCTCTGCTATCATATATTCTCATACAGGGTCTACCCTTTGCCTCCATTCATATACATGTTAATATTTACTTACACGAATTTTTTCGTAGTACAGCTTAAGCATCAGTATAGTTAAGCATAGAAGACCCGAGATAACGTTGGCGATAATTACTGGTACTGATCGTATCATGACTCCATAAATGACCCATAGAATCATGCCGCCGAAGATAACCGAGAACATTATAGTTGAAATCTCATCTGCTTTCTTTTTTACATATATTTTGATGGCCTGTGGAACGAAGGAGGAGGTCGTTAGCGAGCCAGCAATCAAGCCTATTATAACAGCGGCATTCACAAATAATGGATTTACTTTTATGTATTAAGGATTGACAAATAAAATTTCGATGATTTTTAATAGGTTGGTTACGATTCTCCCAGCAATTTTAACCTATCTGGTCTGTAATAATAGTTAAGGATTGTATCAATAGCGTAAGGAACATCACTAAATGCGAACAGCTCGAGATCATCATTATCAACAGGAGCCACTATTATCTTAAAGGAACCGCCTGAATAGCTCGAAACCTTTACTTTAACCTTCCCCGCGCCGACATACCCTTCCAGCGAATCCTTTTGGGAAACTGCTATGTCCTCAGGTCTGAATCCTATTACATATGTGTTTCCCTGATCTATTTTTTTAGGCAGGATGAACGACAGGTTAGATATTATGGCCGTATTGTCGTTGTTGCTTAAAACGGCCCTAAACGAAATTATGTCTCCAACAAGCTTTGCGACTGCAAGAGTTTTCGGGTCATTATATATCCTAAGAGGTGAATCAACTTGTTCGAATTTTCCCCGTACCAGGACCCCAGCCCTCTCTGCTATTGAGAAAATATCTGCCGGATCATGGGACACTATGAGTGTTGTTACCTTCAGTCTATCCTGTATTCGTTTAACTAGAGCTCTGGCCCCATCCCTCATTGCGGCGTCAAGGTTGCTGAAGGGCTCATCGAGTATCAAAATAGAAGGTTTCTTGACGAGCGCTCTAGCCAAAGCAACTCTCTGCTCTTGTCCTCCAGACATCTCCCTCGGATAATGGGTAAGAACTTCTTCAACTCCGAGAACCTTCGATATCTCGTGAACCATTTCCTCTATCTCTGTGTTTTTGAGGTGCCTTGACCTGAGGGGAAATGCTATATTCTCAAATCCCGTCATATTTGGATAAAGAGCCCAGTTTTGAAAAACCATGCCTATGTTCCTATATTCTGGTAAAACGATCAATTTCCCTTTTGACGAAACAAGGCTGTCTCCAAAGTAAACGTTTCCATCAGTCGGGACGTCTAGGCCAGCAATTATTCTCATCAAGGTCGTCTTCCCAGCTCCACTTGGACCAACTATTCCAAATGACTCTCCACTCTTTACGATTATATTAACGTCATTCAGGGCTTTAACTTCCTTTTTCTTTGCACTGAAAACTTTTGTAACCGCCTCAACCTTTATGGTGACCATTTTTAAACACCTTTCCCCCCAGACCCAAGGGCCATAAGGCCTCTTATAAAATACCTTCCCAGGAATATGAAGAGAACAAGAGGAACGAATGAGGCAATTATAGCAGCCGAAAAGGTTTCGTTATAAAGCGTCCCGAAACCTCCAGTGAAAGAGTCCACAGCGACGGAGACCAATTGAGACGAAGGATCGGTGACGAGTACCAGGGGCAGGAAAAACACATTCCACGACATTATGAATATGAATATAAGTGTGGCAATAAATCCAGGCATAACTGCAGGCATAATCACTCTGAAAAATATCCTTATGTCACTCGCGCCATCCATCCTCGCTGCGTCAGTAAACCGTCCGGGGACAACTGCCATAAATATTGACATCAGAAGGGCTCCAGTAGGGAGGTAAAATATGAGATATGCAAATAGAATACCCCAATATGTTCCCAATCCGCTTATTCCAACCATAAATCGAGTGAGAGGCATTAGTGTGGCCTGATAAGGGATGAATGTGCCTAGGGCAACGAGAACAAATCCCGCAGTACCGAAGTTCCTTACAGTCCTCGAAAATCCACTCGAAAGAATGTCGAAATAATACGCAGCCATGGAACCAAGTACAGTGCTAATTATCGAAACCGGAAATATAACAAGAATGCTGTTCAGAACGGGTCCCTGAAGTCCGCTCCATGCTTCTCGGAATGCAAGAATACTGAATGAAGTTGGGGGAACAAGGGCCTTAGAAGTTAGGATATCAGTGTTACTCTTAAACCCATTAATTATCATAGTGTATGCCGGTATAAGCCATATGATCAAGGCAAAGATCAACACAATCTGGATGATAACAGCCTTAACGACCGGGCTCATCCTTCGCCTAGGGAGTGACGAATATTCAGTGATGTGTCCACCTCCTCATACCCAGAACTGCGTAAGGAACCACAACGGCAAGAGCAATGACAACAACTATTGTCGATACAACAGCGGAGTTTGCGAAATAAGATGTAGAGAACTCGTAATACTGATAAACGAGCATCGTCTGAAGATATATGTTTGACGATCCTCCGGAAACTACGAATGGAAGGCTAAATACTCTGAAAGAAAATAGGAACAGAAGAGCAGTAGACACAATGAAGCTGTTCATGGAGTTGGGGACCAAGATCCTGAAAAATATCCTAAAATATGATGCACCATCTGTCCTGGCTGCCTCAGTTATTGACTTGTCTACATTCATAAATGAAGCCAAGTAGAAAAGAACAGCAATTCCAGAGTAAGCCCAGATAACAATTATTATGAGGCTTGGCAAAACGGTCTTAGTCGATGCAAACCAGGTCGATGTGGGCAAATGCAAAATGGATAGTAGGTAATTGACACCTATGTTTGGATTAAAAAGCCATAAAAATATAAGGCCGTTCGCTGACATCGAAATTGTTAGGGGATATATGAAAATAGACATGTACGATATCTTGACCCTGTTATTCTGAATAGAATAAAGCAGGCCAGCAATTAGAAGTCCTATCAAATTACCTGCAATAACCAAAGATGCAGAAATTAAGATGGAATGCTCCAGTGAATTCTTGAAGAAGAACGATGTTACAATCTTTGAATAGCTCTCAAAGCCTACGAATCTAGGAAAGGGGTTTAGTATAGACCAATTGGTGAATGAAAAATAGACATTCCACAATAATAGATAAAGCAAAACAGCAGAAAAAAATAAAACAGGAATAGAAAATAAAAAAGTGCTCCTTCTCATTCAGTTTTAGCCCCTAATCGCACCGTGCCTAAGTGTATTGAATGATGGGTATACGACCGCAGCTTTGAATGGATAGTTGCCTATTGGGACAGAAGAAGAATGAATTGCTGGTTGCTGTGAAACTGGTTGACTTGGAGAATAGGAATGCCCAAAGTTAACCGCTTTTGAGCCAGAACCTGTAGCATTAAATGTTGAATTAGCCCAGGGGGGTAAATATCCTGCAAAAGGTGCTCCGGGGAATCCGAGATATCCAAGATGTTCGGAATTTGCCGAAAGCCATGATTGTTCTTCTACAGAGACTTCAGATTTCACCTGTGAATTCCAGCTTGAAATGTCAGGGGAACCGCTCGACTCAAGTGTAATCAAAGCACCTGTCAGAGTTGTATATGGGCTGGCGAATAGGCCTCCATCAGACAGCGCATAGACAAAATCAGAGGAGGGAGTGCTTATAAGTTTCTGATACATATACCATTGTTCAGGTGTATTGTAATAATCAGTTGTAACATTGTTCCAGTATGAAATTCCCTTCCATTGGGTCCATATTTTATCACCAGTATAAGATGTCCAGTACTTTACAAACTTTACACCCGCTGCTTCTGTCGGTCCAGTTGGAACGCCTATTGCGTCTAGGTTCACTACAAAGTAACTGCTGGTACCTGGGAATGACTCAACTAGAACCGTTACATTGCTCTGGTTAACATATGGTGCGACAGCTGGATATGAGGTTGTGTTCATGAAGTCATACATGTAATTAGTGACAAAGTCACCGGCAGTAAGGAATGCTATATGCCCATCAACAAGTTCAGATGCCATTTGGGTCCAAGACATAGATTGCCAGCCCGGGTAATCGTATTGAGACTCTGCTACGAATATCTGGTCAGTTTCGTTTATAATGCTCTGCACCTGAGGACTGGATGTATTAAGTGTTCCATAAGTGAATTCATTGTACAATTTGGGCCCTGCAAGCGCCAGGAAATTGTTTTCCCATAGTTGAAGTTGTGCCCATCCTCCTTCGTTCGCAGATATTCCCCAAGGTGCCTCGGTTGAATTGTAAAATCCATCTTTCACAAGCTGTTTTGTCTCGTTCAAGAGTTGCATCTCATTCGTTGGTAAAGGTAAGCCGTAATGCTGGAGGACATTTTTGTTTATGTATAATAGACCCATAGTATGCACTTCTACCGGCATTGAAAGGAGTACTCCGTTCATTGCACCTGCTTCAAAGGCAGAGGGAACAACGTGTCCTGCTAGGTTGTCCTCGTAGTACGAAGTCCAATTGTAAAAGCCATTCACACCCTGGGGGTCAACGCTAACGTAGCTGTAGGTCCACGGTCCGTAATGGGTTTGGAACGCATCTGGAGGTTTTCCTGCAGAAATTAGTGACATAACTGCTATCAGAGAGTTGTCCCCGCCACCTCCAGGAGACACCTCTTCCGTCACCGTATACCCCGGATTGGCACTTTCAAAACCGGGGATTAGGTGATTAAGGGCTACCTTTCCAGTTGTCGCCCACCACGTATAAAGAACTACGTTTTGCGAAGTTGTTGTTGGCCTCGTAAGTTCATATCCTGCAATGCTTCCTGCAACTATAACAACAACGACCACCACTATTACAACAATCGCTGTTTTACTTAGTGCCATAAAATTGCACCTAAAATAATACGCAAATGTATCATAAAAATTTTTTCCTGCATGACTTACAACAGAAAGACGTATGGCATCCCATTAGTAGCTGTTTCGTCATCTTCAAAATTGCTCAATATATTCTATATAAAATGGATTAGAGACTGAGGATGCAATCTTTATTCAGGATTGGTAGTCTTGTGATCTATAGGGTATGACCATTAATGAATTGGAAAGTTGATTCATTTAATAGTAAATCCTCCTTTTCATAAAACGAAAACTCAGGTTGTATAGAAATGAAATACTAAGATCATATGCTCAAAAGCTTGGAAATTGACCAAATTTAGCTCATGCCCTAAATATATATCCAAGTACATTATTGTATGTTGAAATATGTATGATGCCAGGCCTTAATGAAATTAAGAGGCTGAGAGAAAAGCTTAACATAACCCAGAAAGAGCTTTCAAACATGTCAGGCTTTAGTCAATCTTACATTGCTAGGTTAGAAAGAAATGAGTTAAACCCTACGTATGAAAGCGTCAGGAAAATTTTTGACGTGCTAGAGGGAGAACTGACCAAAAGGGAAGGATTTGTCAAGAGGGCCAGAGATATAATGACCCAAAATATAATATCAGTCGGAAGCAAAGACAGGTTGAGTAAGGCTATAAGGAGACTTTCAGACTATGGCTTCTCGCAATTGCCCGTAATAGATCAAGGGGTAAGTGTTGGAAGCATAACAGACAACATAATAAGGGATGTTATTTCCAAGTACGAGACTCATGACAAAATAAAAGGGATCTACGTGAAAGAGGTAATGGGGGAACCATTTCCTCAAATTTCGGAAAATGCACCAGTAAAAATAATTTCGTATCTCCTCACGGGATATCAAGCGGTTCTTGTAAATAAAGAGGGCAAAATAGTAGGTATAGTTACAAAATCAGATCTACTTAAAACTGTTTAACCACGGCCATTCTGACAACTAATTTTGATCCTCCAGTTTCACAGAATTTTCGTCTGCCACAAGATTAAGAAATTGAGAGATTTTTGAGGCCTCTGTATTCGTATCAATCAAGAAAGAATCATGTCCATAGGGAGATTCTATCTCTATATGCTCGGCAAGGGCCCCATGAGATTTTGGCGCATATGTTATTTCCATATTTTGTGACAACGGATATAGCCAATCTGAGCTAAATGATATAGTAAGAACTCTCTTCCCATCGAGATATTTTAGATCTTCGTATGATATTTCGAAAGTATCTATTGCCTTTATCAGGTAAAGGTATGAATTAGCGTCGAATCTCTTTGTAAAGCTTTCACCTTTATTCCCGAGATATCTCTCCACTTCAAACATCGGTTGCAATAAGCTTCCATCCTTAGACTCAAGAATTCTCCTCCCGAATTTCATTTGCATAGCCGTGGGACTCAGATAAGTTATGTGCCCCGCCATCCGCGCAATGGCTAAACCTAAATTTGGACGGCTTAGGGAGTAGTAATTCCCGCCATTCCAGTTGGGGTCAGAGATAATTGCCATCCTCCCCATCTCATTGAATGCAATTTGCAAAGGGGTATGTTTTGAAGCTGTGGCTATCGGTATTGCAGATTTAACCCTGTTAGGGTATGACTTCATCCATTGTAGCACCTGCATTCCTTCCATAGATCCATCTACAACAAAGAGAATGTCTCTAATTCCAAAACGGTCAAGGAGGATAGCCTGTGCGTTTACCATGTCCTCAACCGATATTTGAGGGAAGTTCATAGCGTACCTCTCTCCAGTTAAAGGATTAGTTGAGGACGGGCCAGTTGAACCTCCACACCCCCTATGACGTTTGAGCTAATTACAAAGAATTTATCTGTATCTATACCCTTTCCCGGACCTATTAAATTGTCCCACCAGCCCAGTCTGCCTTTTTCGCTACTAATGCCAGAAGCATGAGCATCCCCGGAGAGTGCATGACAAACCAAGAGACAGTTTGATCTGTCTTCGTTGAGCTTTCGATAAGTTTCGAAAGCAATATTCAAGGGTGCTAATTTCTTTCCCTATGACAAGTTGAACGTCTCATCTTCGTTGATAATTTTTAATGTCTTCGTTGCTGTTGCCTGATGGAAGCTTGTCTCTGAGTTTACCATATTCCATTTCCCTTCTTATTGTTTAGCATTTTTCAATGCTTGGTCAAGATCGTCTAGTATGTCTTCTATTTCTTCGAGTCCCACCGACAGCCTTATGTAATCATCAGTTATCCCCGTTTCAGATCTCTCCTGTTCGGTAAGTTGTTGATGAGTGGTGGAAGCCGGGTGAACGACTAGGCTTTTTGTGTCACCAATGTTAGCTAGATGAGAAAAGAGTCTGACAGAACTTATAAACCTCCTGCCGGCCTCTAGGCCTCCCTTGATCCCGAATCCCACAAGTCCGCCATAATTTTCTTTGATATACTTTCTAGCTAATTGATGGCTTGGATGGTTGGTAAGTCCTGGATATGTCACCAAATTGACGTACGGATGATCATTCAAATATTTTGCGACTTCCAATGCATTTTTAGAGTGTTTTTTCTGTCTAAGCTCCAGCGTTTCAAGACCTTGAAGGAATAGGAAGGAATTAAATGGACTAAGGCAAAGCCCAAGATCTCGCAGTAAAATGGCACGCACTTTCATCGCATAAGTTATGTTTCCTATTCCTTCGACATTGCCGAACCTTTCGTGGAACTTCAACCCATGATAACTGGGATCAGGTCCTACAAAGTCTGGAAATTTTCCATTTCCCCAATCAAACTTTCCAGAATCTGTAATTACTCCCCCTATTGAAGTTCTGTGGCCTCCTATGTATTTTGTTGCAGATGATACAACTATGTCTGCACCAAATTGTATGGGCTTAACAATCCCCACTCCAACAGTGTTATCAACTACTAATGGCACGCCAGCATCGTGTGAAATCTCAGCAAGTTTTTTTAAGTCTGGAACATCTAGTTTTGGATTCCCCAGTGTTTCGACATAAATACCCTTTGTTTTTTGGTTTATTGCGCGCAGAAAATCCTGAGGTCTTGAAGTATCTACAAAAGTTACGCTCCTGCCAAGTTTTGGAAATGTATAATGAAACAACTCATAGATTCCCCCCATAAAGGCTATTTCCTGATACGAAGTTGTCACCCGGATTGGAAAGTGTGAGAAGAGCTAAGGATATGGCTGCCTGACCAGATGCTAAGGCTACTGAGGCAGAACCTCCCTCAATGGCAGTAATCCTATTTTCAAAAACGTCAGTAGTTGGGTTGGTTATGCGAGTGTAGATATTTCCAAATTTTGCGAGTGAGAACAGGGAGGAGGATTCTTCGCTGCTTTCAAATACATAAGAAGCCGTCTGGTAAATAGGAACTGCTCTTGAGCCCGTTGCGCTATCCGCTTTCTCCTGTCCCGGATGAATTTCTACCGTTGATTCACCTTTTTTATTCGTTTCTGTTTTCACCTTTAGCTGTTGTATAGCAATACGTACTGTAAATAATTTTCGTTAATATTATGCTTATTGGTAATCAGAACAATAAAGACTAGTACGAGGTTATTGCGGACTTAAGCGGCGACCAGGGGTTTTAGCGATGAATAATAATATTAAGATATTTTATTGATACGACTAATAGGTATGAAATTATACTCCGAAATTCATGTTGGTGAAATCTGGAAACACAGGTTGCCTGTGTTGACATCCGATCTGAAGTTTCGCACTAGGGGTCATCGTAGCTGAAAGAATTGGGCGTTTCAGTCCTTGGAGATACCGATCTTTCTAGTGTGACCGCCCTTCAGATGTTATCGAGACGTCCTTTTATAAAAGTGAATAGAATATACGCATGGGAAAGTCTGCAGGGGTAAGACTTGAAGACAACCCTAGATTACATTCTGAAGATTTATCCGGCGAAACTTTAAGCACTAAGGCAAGGGCTCTAGATAGAACCGTGAGCAGGGACGACTCTGATTACTCTCTATCCTTTTTCCCCCGAAGTGTTGCAAGCATATATTAGGAGATGCTTAGAAGAAACGATAAGAATGTGGTGACAAACTTGTCCGCATTCAGGATGGATAAGTCTGTCCCCATAATAGTACCTGAAATAAATGAAAACATCTAGGAATTCTTGGAAAGAACGGCTGGATTCTCGCTAATGGAAATCGCACGAGAATAGGTCTTGCGCTTACCTTTGCTCTCCTTAAACTTCTAGGCATAGAAGAGATATTTGTCACCACATTTGAATCCGTTTAAAGCGACGGATATAACGGGTTCCTTCACTCGGCATACTAGGTAATTTAAAGCCTTATATGGAGGAAGAGAAAATATCTGAGGAGACAAGAAAAATATTCGGATCTTTGAAAGATAAAGAAATATTATATGCAGATATGAAAATATTCCACACGGCCACAAGAGATCCAATCAGGATTGGCCACTTCGGCTCTGTAGTAGTGAAGCTCCGAAGTTAGTTAGAAATATGGGATGTGAAAAATGTAATATTAAGCTTCAAAAGACCGCCGGCCCTTAGTTTTTCCCCTATTGCCCAAGAACGACTGTTGGTGTTTATGACAAAAAAGAAGGAACTCTAGCTTTCTTCATACATGGAGCTAGGATCACCATTTCTGGCAAGGGGAATGAATGTCGCACCGGGAAGACTGAGAAAGGACGATAATTATCTGTCTTACGTTCTTTAACAAACAATCCGGTTAGGAGTGCGGCCGGAAATACAATTCTTAACACCAAGCTGGCTTCAAGCATCGAAACACGAATTATACCATCGTCAAGTTTGAAGGTTCATGTCTGAAAGAACCGAGTTCTCTTGAGACTGTATTTCGTATAATTTCCATATTGAATCATCCAATTATCGTCGTAAGCGCTCTTTCATGAATTACATACTTTCTGGAAAAATCACCCGACATAGACGTCCATTGGCTGGAGAAAAGATATTATTCCCATTCCAAGGACCCTGATTCAGAGGAAGAATATAATGCTCACTTACGTAAGATGCTTTCTGAGATCAAGTTTCTGATCTTAGACTTTGACAATGGCAAGGACAAACCAGAATTGAAGGCTAAAATAATGGGTTATGGTGAACGGCTACCTGCGGAGATGCTTCATTATTTTCTCCTTAACAAAGGAGTTAATTCTGTAGTTCTTGAGCCTGATGTTATAGGGCTTGTTACAACGGTCACGTTAATGGATTCGACTGTTAACCTTGAAAGGAGCAGATCATGGGTTCTTGAACATATTGGAGTGGTGCCGGCAGATTCCATCCCTGTCGTGACAGGTTTCTTTGGGGTAAGTGAAGATGGGAGAACTGCATTGTTTGGGAGAAACGGCTCTGACATAACAGCCGTTGTAATTGCTGAAATAATTGGTTCTGATATAATAATTTTTTATATAGATGTGGGAGGCCTACTTACGGGGGGTTTCAAAGATAATTTCTGATCCATTAAGAATTACTGGGATAGATTACGAAAAGGCCTATCTTATGGCAATTTTTGGTTCTAAAGCATTAAATTCAGTGGCAATAACATTGCTTGACAAATGCAAGCTAAAGGCAGATACGAGGGGGTTTCACCCGAATGGTAGGAACTGCGATATCTAGTATGAAATCAGGCTGTTTCAGCATTAATTTACTGGAAGACATTAAAGCTCTCAGTATTTCCTGCCAAATCACAAATATGGAAAAAGAAGTTCTCAGATTACACGAAATGGAAATGCCTTATTTCATTCATAAAAAGGTGGATGGGATAGTTGTATATCTAAACAGAAAGAAGGCAGAAAACGTGATCTTGAAAATAACTAGGGTTAACTCCCCATGCCCTCTATCCATCGAATAAGATCTTGGAATTGTAATGATCGGTTGCGATCGAGGGATAATAGAAGCCGTGAACGAGGAAATTAGGAAGTGCCGTAGTGGGATAAATCATGCCTACTCTTATAACGCATTTTCCCTGCTTGTCGTCTGTAGAAATGTCGTCGAAACTGCACGGGGCATTCACAACATCATGTCTGGAATCAGGCACGAAAATAAAAGGCAATCACAATTGAGGAATCTAGCCATCTGAAGTAGTGCCGAGGAGATCTGAAATATTAACAATGAGATAGGAGACCCTTTTTTCATCTATTGCTTTTTTAACACGTTTTTCCCTCTCTACAAGGATATTATTGCGTCCGCTCTTAATCTCGAGAAATATGATACTTACATCCCCTGGATTATCACTAAGGCCTCTGAACACTACATAATCTATGGGAGATCCTAAATGTCTGAAATCTTTCATGTCGGCACCGATAGTGTTGGCAAGAAAAAGGGGAGAGAACTCCTCAGAAACCTTTCCCGAAACGGTTCTTAAAGATCTCTGAATAGCATCCTTCCTGATACTGTCCTCCATTTCCAATTTCCAAGATTCGAGTTTTGCATCATATTCCTTCCTCAAACTCTCATTCAATTGTTTTGTAAGCTCGTTTAGGGTGCTTCCTGTCCACTCCTTGAACATCTCATTTGCCTGTGATCTTGCAATTTCTTGGGATCTAACTTTCTCAACCTCTATTAGCGTTTTCAGTGTGCTTAATTTCCTATCATAGTATAGAATCAGGGCAACAACAGTAAGGGCGAATATCAGGGATATCAGTATCACAACTATTATTTCCGGCAACACGCTCTTAATCCGGAGGCAATTAAATAATTTGGCTATAAATTGATGTTAGGTTTTATCTTGTTACCCTTGGAGTGCGAAAAGATTAATTTTTCCGTCTGCTTAAAGTCTTATGAAAATCAGGTTTGAGAATGGGGTGAAAGATTATTGGGCCGTATGGTACGAAGAGCCTGTGATAAAGATGATAGATCAGAGACTTCTCCCCGAGAGATTCCAAATCGCAGAAATTAGGAATACAAATGAGCTCTATAGCTCTATCAAAGGGATGACTGTGAGGGGTGCTCCTTCGATAGGAGCTGCAGCCGCTTATGGCATTGCGCAAGCCAAATTCTTGGGCGAAAACCTTGAAGAGGCTGCTTCAAAAATAAAATCTTCAAGGCCTACAGCATATGACCTCTTTTATGCGGTAGATAATGTTATGAGTCATCAGGATCAGGCAAAAAAATATGCGGAAGAATACGTAAATTCAATTGTCGAGAGGTCTAAAGCCATAGGAATAAATGGAAATGAGATCATAGACAAAGATGCGAAAATTCTTACCCACTGCAATGCAGGCGCTCTCGCATCAGTTGACTACGGGACTGCTCTCTCCCCAATCAGGATTGCCAACGGGAAGGGTAAGAATCCCTTTGTTTGGGTGGACGAGACCAGACCGAGGTTGCAGGGGGCGCGTCTAACTGCTTGGGAGCTAGTACAGGAAGGAATCGAGCATAGGGTCATCGCAGACAATGCCTCAGGGTTCCTGATGAATAGGGGGGAGGTTGATTTGGTAATAGTTGGTGCTGATAGGATTGCATCAAATGGGGACTTTGCGAATAAGATTGGAACTTATGAGAAAGCTGTTGTAGCCAAGGAAAATGGAGTCAACTTTTATGTCGCTGCCCCTCTTAGCACATTTGATTTTAGTATTGAGTCTGGAGCAAAAATACCCATAGAATACAGGGATGAGAACGAAGTGGCCCTAATAAACGATTCTTACATTCCTCCCAGACAATCTCACACCTATAATCCGGCATTCGATGTGACGCCAGCAAAATACGTTACAGGTTATATCACCGAATACGGTATATTTAAGAGTGAAGAGCTTCCAAATCTGAAGGAGAGATGGAATGAAGAAATACCAGTAAAAAGTCAATAAGTTTTAATTGCTTCTTTCCATAATGACGCAGTGTCACAAAGACCAATATTGTGGGAACCGGGTGATATTTGCAGATCATCGAATCTAGAGAAGTACAGAAAATGGGTTAATACGACATTTTCTACCGACATCAAGAATTATGAGGAACTGTGGAAATGGTCTGTCGATAATATAGAGAAATTCTGGGAAAGCCTAATTTTTTATTTCCAAATTATAAGGGAGGGTTCCTACAACCAGATCCTGAATAGTCGTGCGATGCCTGGTAACAGATGGTTTAGTGGCCTCCTGCTAAATTATGCGGAAAATGCAATAAATCTTGGAAACCAAGGCACCTTAATTATCTCTGTGAACGAAAGTGGCAGTAGAAGCGAGATCTTGCGGACAGAATTTCTTAGGTCGGTTGGTTCCATTCAATCATTTCTAAGGGATGTTGGAGTCGCAAAAGGAGACAGGGTTGCTTCTATGCTCCCGAACATACCTGAAACAATGGAAGCCTTGTATGCAACGGCTGCTACAGGCGCCATATGGTCGAGCTCTTCCCCCGATTTTGGGTCAGAAGCAATAATCGAAAGGTTCAAACAAATTGGGCCAAAGGTACTCTTCGTTAAAAATGAATACGTTTACAACGGAAGGCTTTATCAGAAGGGGGAAACAATAGGAAGAGTAGTTGAGAGTCTTCCGTCCTTGAAGGCAGTTGTTGTGGTCGGAGGAGTAGAGAAATACGGGGGCAATACTTGGAGATGGAATGAAATTTCTAATGGTTCAAAGCAACCCGATTTTGTCAGGGTAGACTTCAATGACCCTTTGTGGGTTCTTTATTCGTCCGGTACAACGGGGCCTCCAAAACCTATCGTTCATAGCCATGGAGGAATTTTGCTGGAACATTTGAAGCTTCTTTCCATACACTACAACATGTCGAAAGGAGATAAATTCTTCTGGTACACTACCACAGGTTGGATGATGTGGAACGTGCTGGTAAGCTCAATAGCTACCGGAGCTACGGCGGTGCTCTACGATGGAAGCCCGACATTTCCAGATGGATATTCTCTGTGGAAGATGGCGGAAAGTGAAGGGATATCATTCTTTGGTACGAGCGCTGCCTACCTATCGGCGATAATGAAAGAGAAGATAGTTCCAAATGGAAAGGTATCATTAGAAAAATTGTCCGCAATAGGCTCTACAGGGTCTCCACTGTCCCCGGAGTGCTTCAAGTACGTGTATGAAAACGTAAAAAATAACGTTTGGCTTGCTTCGATAAGTGGAGGGACGGACCTGTGTACGGCATTTCTCGGAGGGTGCGTCTGTGAGCCTGTAAGGGAGGGAGAACTGCAGTGCAGAAATTTAGGGGCAGATATTCATGCCCTTGATGAAAAAGGGGCGGAACTTATAAACGAGGTCGGAGAACTTGTTATTGAGAAACCAATGCCGTCAATGCCAATATTCTTATGGAACGATGACGGAACAAAACTATATGAGACTTACTACTCAAAATATCCCGGTATGTGGAGACATGGCGATTGGGTTATAATCACTGAACATGGCTCTGCAGTTATTTTAGGTAGGTCTGATTCAACGCTAAAGAGAAGAGGGATTAGGATTGGAACAGCAGAAATCTACAACGTTCTTGATAAAATTCATGAGGTAAAGGATAGCATAATCGTAGGTGTAGAACTTCCTGGGGGTGACTACTATATGCCACTTTTTGTCGTGACAGATGAGGATAACTTTGATTTCCTCAAACAAAAAATATTCAAGGTCATAAAGGAGGAGTTGTCTGCAAGACATTTGCCAGATGAAATCATCAGGGTATCAAAGATACCTAAAACAATAAATGGAAAGAAGATGGAGGTTCCCCTCAAGAAGCTCTTCATGGGGTTTCCTCCAGACAAAATATTCAATGCAGGTTCTATGGAGGATCCAGGAACGATCCGCGAGTTCATGCCAATAGCAGAGAGAATAAGAAAAGAAAAGGGCCTTTCTCAGTTATGAATTTTCTTCCACATTTTTTGGGCCAATACCCCGTCATACAAGTATTTTAAATATTTCTCTTTAGCCTCTTCTCTTTTCATCCTGTGCTCATAGAGGAAAGAATTTACTTTTCCTGCGAGTATCTTTTTAACTTCCCCTGTCAACATTCTGCCCGTTGAGTACTCTTCAGCTATTCTTCTTAACTCCTCATCATTCTCTTCGAATATGTAATATAGCCATTGATATGGTATGTCTCTACTCAAATCTGCTCCCAGCTTTCTCTGAAGTTCCGCAGTAGCTTGCCCTCCCGAGAATGCGTATTTCATGATTTTCCTTTCAACCGTTTTGGGATCATCAGAAAGATATACGGCCGATTCTGGGATCGAAGAGCTCATTTTTCCTTCTGAGGAAGTTAGTGGAGGTAAAAATTTACTGTGAATTTCGGCCGCCTTGTAGTATCCCAGCGGCTCTGCAATATCCCTCTGAAGTCTCCAGTAAGGGTCTTGATCTATTGCAGCGGGTATCAAGCACCTTTTCTTTTCAAACATAGTAGGTGCTATCTGAATGGCGGGGTAGAAAAGGATTCCGATGTTCGATGAATTGTCGAATCCAAATGTAGCTTTAACTTCTGAGAAGTTAAGTTTTTTGGCGATTTCAATTGCCAGCGGGTACATATTCTTGATATACTCTGTATCCTTGAAAATGAATGTCTTGTCTTCGTTGAAACCTACAGCAATTATATCAAGAATGTTATCGTATGCCCATTTTTTTGTCTGTTCCAAAGAATAGTCTTGATTTCTCAGGAACTTTTCGTCGTCAGTAATCTCAATGTATACATTCACATCGAATACATCCTGAAGCCATTTTGTGAAGAGAAATGGAACAAGATGCCCTATGTGCATTCCCAGTGAAGGAGCCCTCCCCGTGTAAAGGTAGAAACCGTTTCCTTCCTTGTAGTCTCTAAGAATAAGATCAAGGTCTCTATGGGAGAAGAATATCTTCCTTCTGAGCATGACATGGAGTTTATTGTTAGAAATAGAGCTTATTTCATTAATTGTTGCATCAGAAATTTTCTCCGTTCCAAATTGTTCTATAAGCTTGTCGTAATCCACTTTCCCTGTAACGTCCCAGGGGGTGACATTGAAGTTATTCTCGGGCACTTTTCCTTATATGTTATCTTAATAAAATAATTGCCCGTTGCAAAAGTACTTCTAGATGTTTTGACATTTAAAAATATGACTCTAGTTTTCAAAGTGGACGAAATCCAGGATGGCGCTGAAATACCAACAAAATATACATGCGACGGGGAAAACACATCTCCTAGGATATCTATCGCAGGAATTCCAGGAGGCACCAGATCGCTCTCTATTCTGGTGGAGGATCCGGATGCGCCTGTAGGTCTTTTTGTTCATTGGGTTTTGTTTAACTTGCCGCCATCCACGACTGAAATAAAATCCGGAATGGATAGGAGCAGGAGAATGCCTGACGGTACAGAACAGGGTAAAAATGACTTCGGTAGGATAGGTTATGACGGCCCGTGTCCTCCAAAGGGTCACGGATATCACAGATATTATTTCAAGCTATATGCCCTAAACTCAACTATATCTCTCTCTGGTACGCCAGTTCGGCAAGATCTTCTGAAGAGGATGGAAGGGAAGATAATTGAAACGGCTGAAACAATGGGCAGATATAGGCGATAGATCAGCCCAGATAACCTACGAAATGATGGGCGATCATGCCTATTGCGAACGTTCCCAGAAATCCAAGCGTAACCAAACCTAGCGATCTAACAAGATCTTTCCTCAGTTTCCCGTCTGACTGTATTGAAATGACTGAAGTTACGATCCCATCTACGATTATCACAAGCGCAAAGGATGTGACAAGTGCCTCGTATCTCCCGAGAAGAATGAACGGGATTATGGGCACTATAGCGCCGATGGAGTAATAGGTAGCGGTATTTCCGGCAGATTTCCTTGCGCTGTATGTCTTTGTTTTATCCATTTGGGTTTTCGCCTTTTCTGATAAATACGAGCCTATTGTCATTGAGATCAGCCCTGAGGCTCCAAATACTATGCCTCCTAGTGCAATATAGAGGTGATCTATAAAAACTCCAGTAAGGCCCGCAACGCTTGCGAGAACTTCTATCAACCCATCCGACATCCCATAAATTGCGTCTCTTACTTTTTCAGAGCTACCTTTCAACTCTTCAGACATCTTTATGAATGTATCCTCGTGATCCCTCTCATCTCTAAGGATGCGTGCCAACTGCTCTTTTTCCCACTCTTCCCTGGATTCTTTTTCAAGGTACTCCGAATATTCCTTTATGGCCTCGACCTCGCCTCTCTCAAGATATCTCACGAGGAAGGAGACTCCAAACAATCTTTGGAGAAATCCAACATATTTGTAATATACGGGGTTCCTTCTCTTAAATGGTGGAAGGCTCAATCCCCTCCTCTTTAAAAGCTCAGCCCAGAACCCCGCGTGCTTTAGCTCTATTGAGGAAAGCTCCATAAGCTTTGTTGCTATCTTTTCGTTCCTCTCCCTCCTCCTGAAGGATTTTGTAATCCTGTTTGATATTTTCTTGTATAGATCCGCGTCGTTCAATTCATTTTGATAGAAGATTTCGGGAGTTCCAACCACATATATGTAAAGAGGAATAATTATTAATTGTTTCTAACCCTACAATGAGGAAAGAATAAATCGTCTTTAACCATTTAGGAAGGTGATAAAATGGCAAAGAACGTTCTAATTATGGGGGCAGCCGGGAGAGATTTCCACAATTTTAATGTATTCTTTAGAGACAATAAAGAATACAACGTAGTAGGCTTCACCGCAACACAGATACCGAATATAGAAGGAAGAACATACCCGAAGGAGTTAGCTGGAAAGCTATACCCAAACGGAATTCCCATATATCCAGAAAAGGAGTTAACAAATTTAATAAAAGAAAAAAAAGTAGACTTGGTGGTTTTCTCCTACTCGGACGTGCCTCACGAATATGTGATGCATAAAGCCTCAGAGGTAATGGCTGCCGGAGCGAGCTATCTCCTTTTAGGTCCGAATGATACTCAGCTTAAGAGTACCAAACCAGTAATTTCAATCTGCGCTGTGAGAACCGGCTCTGGAAAGTCGCAAACCACTAGAAGGGTTGAAGACATATTAGTTGGTCTGGGAAAGAAGGTTGTCGCAATAAGGCATCCGATGCCATACGGTAATCTGCTTGAGCAGAGAGTTCAAAGATTCGCTACAATGGAGGACCTGGATAAACAAAAATGCACGATAGAGGAGAGAGAGGAGTACGAACCCCACATAAAAAGGAACGTGGTAGTTTATGCGGGCGTTGATTACGAGGCTATATTGAGAGCAGCGGAAAAGGAAGCGGACATCATCCTATGGGACGGCGGGAATAATGACTTTTCCTTTTACAAGAGTGATCTGCAGATCGTAGTAGTTGATCCCCACAGACCAGGGCACGAAATAAGATACCATCCGGGTGAAGTCAACCTAAGGTCGGCAGATGTAATTATCATAAATAAAGAGGAGACAGCCTCTTTGGAGCATATAAACGAAGTGAGGGAAAACATTAGGACTTTCAATCCAAAGGCTATCGTGATTGATGGGGCATCTCCATTCTTTAGTACAGATTCGGATAAAATTAGAGGTAAGAAGGTTCTTGCGATAGAAGACGGGCCAACACTAACGCACGGGGAAATGAGTTACGGTGCGGCAGTCATATTTTCGATAAAATTTGGAGCTTCGGAGCTAGTTGATGCAAAGGACTATGCCAAGGGCACCATCAAAGAGGTCTACGGAAAATATAAGCAAATACACAATTACTTGCCTGCTATGGGCTATTCTTCGGAACAGATCAAAGATCTTCAGGAAACAATAAACGCAGTTCCTGCGGATTTAGTAGTATCCGGTACTCCTATAGATCTGACAAGGGTAGTGAAGATTAACAAACCGATAGTCAACGTCAGATACGAACTTCAAGAGATAGGAAAGCCTGACCTCAAGGACGTATTAGAAAAGTTCGTAAAGACGCATTAGTCTTTACTTATTGCCTGCCGAAGGCAGTTTCTACTATTTTTTTTATTAGCTCTTCTTTACTGCCTTCGTATTCTATCTCTATTTTTTTTACTTTCTTAAAAGGCTCTCTGGGATACTTTGCCTCAGAAACTGTGTATTCAAGTCCTAGAGCTCTTATTACGTCCAACAATCTGTCTTTTGGGAATCCCCTTTTAACTCTCCTTCCTCCTTTCCTTGAGACGGAGTCGTCAAAATATGTTTCCCAGATTGTTCTCTTCATTTTTCTATAAGAACAGCGTTAACCATGCCATTCTGTCCGGGGCGTGAGGTAACCTTGGCTTTTCCAGCCTCCGTGACAATGACTGCGCCTTTCGTTATTATATTTCTCTGGGCAAAATGCGTCTCTGCTATGTTTTCAGATACGTTTAATATCCTAACTCGTTTTGTCACACCGTCTTTCGGATTAGTAACGTTGGCCTCGTTACCGCTTAGCAGGACGGTTTTCACATTCCCTCCCATTCCCCTAATCTGCTTCCTCTTAACGCTCCCTAAAACGGTCAGAGTCGGTTCTCTTCCGAGTTCAAACCTGCGCTTATGCCTATTGCTCTTTAATTTTCCCCCGCTGATCTTGGTCCTGCCTTTTCCTTGATATATTGCCATGCGATAAGGGCATTAGATTGAGGGTAATTAAATCTTTCATTGTCATAGGAGAAATACTTATTGCCATATTTAACATATATAAACGTGAAAACCACTGTGCTTTTAATCATATTAATTGCGCTTATGCTCCTGGCTGTCCTGCCATCAGGACATGGAAGTCAGAAGTCCGTCGTAATCGTAAATTTCAATTACCAGGTCGACACGGGCGCCCAAGATTACCTGCAGAGCGTTCTATCATACGCTACGTCTCAGGGAGATCCTGTGGTTATAGTTATGAATACGCCGGGAGGCTACCTTGCCAGCGCATTCAATATGGTTAATTACACTATCGCAGCGGAAAAAACCGTAACAGTGACAACATACGTTCCGCCCGGTAGTATGGCTGCCTCTGCAGGTTCATATATTGCCCTTGCATCTGACTACGTTTTCATGGGAAACGCAAGCATCATAGGCCCTTCAAAGCCATATGTTATAGGAGGAACGCCGTTGGAACAGGAGCACGTAACAAATGCTTCTCTGGCTCTAATGGAATCCCTTGGACAAACGCACGGGTGGAATCAATCTGCCATATATCTTATGGTGGAGAAGAATTACGCGTTTACAGCACAGAACGCATCCAAGATTGGCTTAATCACCGGAATGTCAGATAGTCTTTCTGGAGTCCTGAAAAAACTAGGTTACCAGGGGCTACCTTTGACGGAGTTTTATGAAAATCAAGTGCAGCAATTGGAATCATTTCTCTCCAATTCAACTGTGGCAGATGTTTTGATACTTCTAGGGATTGTGGCCATAGTTCTCGACATTTTTCACGGTTCAATAATCCTCAGCGTGGCAGGAGTTATAATTCTAGCACTCGGCATTTGGGGCGTTACCCTCATAAGCTTTCAACCTATTGCAATACTGTTTATAGCGTTAGGGGCGGCCTTGATTTTCCTTGAAATAAAGCTTGGCCATGGATTCGCATTGGCAGGAGGAGTAGGTCTCGTAATTGTTGGAGGATTGATAATGCTAATAGGAGTCACGTATTCCTCCAACAATCCTGTTCTAAATGGAACAAGTTATGGCCTTATAGCTCTTGAAGCTACGGTAATACCTATTGGAGCATTATACCTAATTGCTCTTAGAAGGTCAGTGATGAAAAAGCCGCCAAAAATGGGTCCACAAACTGTAATAGGAAAGAAGGGAAGAGCGGTAACTGACATCGAATCCGGGGGGAAGGGGGTAGTTCTTGTTCAATCTGAGGAATGGACAGCAGTCTCACAAGAGGCTATAAAAAAGAATGAGGAGATAGAGGTAGTCGACGTCAAGGATGAAATACTGCTCGTCAGGAAATCTTCCTAACCTTCAAGGTGACTCCGTCTTCAAGGACGTCAATTACCGTGACAAGGTCGCCATCACTTGTATCTGAATCCGATATGAAGCTCCAATCTTCATTTAGCACAGTAACGGTTCCCTTTACTCCTGCTGGAACTCCTTTGACCACGTTTCCATTCTGCCCTTTGAGGGTATCGCTGTGGAAATACCTCTTTGTTATCCGGGAAGAAGTCGTAAGAGAGAACCCTATGAACAGAAAAATCAAGACCACAAATATTATTATTGAAAATACAAGGAAGAAGACGATACCGCCAGTAAGGAAATACTCCGTCAGGAGGAAGATGGCAAAGGCTGCAAGCGATATGAGTAAACCTATCGTCCTGTAGCCATACTTCACAGTCACCCTGCTTACTTCTCTGGGCATCTCAGTGATTATTCCTTTTTGTTATTTGAATTTGAGTCACTCGTGTTCTTGGAGGATGCAGCCTTTAGCGTATCTGCAAATGGCCGGAACATTTCAGTAAATTCCATGGGTATTATATACTTAGTAGCCTGGCCTGATCCCAACGATTTCATCATATCAAGATACTGGAGTGCCATCGTCTTCTGATCTATCTCCTTAGCTGCATTGTATATGGTGGTCAGGGCAAGAGCGTACCCCTCAGCCCTTAATATTGCGGACTGTTTATCGCCCTCTGCTCTCAGTATATTTGACTGTTTATCTCCTTCAGCTACGGTTATGGTCGCCTGCTTCTTCCCTTCCGCTTCTGTTACAACGGCCCTTCTTGACCTTTCAGCGCTCATCTGCATTATCATTGCGTCCTGAACATTCTTTGGCGGGAGTATTTCTCTAATCTCAACATTTGTTACCTTTACGCCCCATCTCGTCGTGACCTCATCAAGTTTGGTCCTTAGGACTGCATTTATGTTTTCTCTCTTCGAAAGAACTTCATCGAGATTTATATCACCTATGACTGATCTCAACGTTGTAGTTGCAATACCCATGGCGGCGCCTTCAAAATTCTGTACCTGTATCACAGAATCTGACGCATTGAAAACCTTGAAGTATATAATGAAGTCAACGTCAACAGGGGCATTATCTTTTGTTATACATGTCTGGTGAGGTATAGTCAGGAACCTTTCCCTCAAATCCACTCTTACCGGCACATCAATAAACGGATATATGAACACCAGCCCCGGTCCTTTTTCTGCAAGGGCTCTACCAAATCTGAAAACAACGATCCTCTGGTACTCCCTTACTACCTTTATGGAATAGAAAAGGAATGCAAGGATTATCAGCACCACAATAGCGATTACAACTTCCTCACCTACTCCTATCACTAGTGAGGTAACACCAAATACGAATCCCATAGTATCACATAAGAAATTTATATTAATGCTTTTTGATTAATCGTGCATTTAAGATCTAGTAAATTTAATCACGAAATGGCGCTATTTTACGTTGTTTTGAGATGTAAACTTCAGAAAGATTTTGGAGCTTTCTAGAAAGTTTAGATCACCCTTAATTTATATTACGCTCTGCAAAGGTCAAAAATTATTAATATCATCTCAGTCTTTCCAATCATGGCCAAGGTAGACTTCAATTCAAAGCCAATAGATGACAATTTCTTTGACAAGACTGATGAGTACCCCGTTACGGGAAATCACAACGGTCATGAGGTAAGGGCGGAAGGGAAGCAGAGACTTGATAAGGACGGAAAACCATATCCTACAAAGTTGGGAATTCACGGAACAAATGTGGCCGTTGATTGGGATTCATGCATAGCAGATGGGTCCTGTATGGATGTCTGTCCTGTGAATGTTTACGAATGGTTCCTTAACCCGGGTAACAAAGGAACAGGCAACGATAAAAAAGTTGATCAGGGGACAGATGAATGGAACAAGTACAGGACGGACAAATGTGACCCTATAAGGGAATCAGACTGCATATTCTGTAATGCCTGTGTTACGGCATGCCCGGTAGGGGCAATATCCGTCGCAATGAGAAAGTAGCTAATTCTTTCCCTTTTTAACGTTTCCTTCTTTTATTGACGATTCTTCTTCAAGCACAGAGGTCCAGGTCAAAAAACAATCTTTTAGTAGTTCCTCTTTCATATAAGATACCTCTTAAAGAATGCTGAAACTCTCTCCCAGGCATCCTCTGCCGCACTTTTGTCATAAGCAAAGCCGTCACTATTTCCAAATGCATGTTTCGTGTTCGGATAAATTTTCAATTCAATCTGCTTCTTGTATTTTATGCAGGATGATATCAGGTCCGGTATTCCCGTATTTATCCTAGGATCATCACCTGCATACACAGCATTTATCGGTCCTTTGATTCTTGATATGTCCTCGATATTTGGTGGGTTTGCCCCGTAATAAACCGCTGTTGCATCTAAAGGGATCCGAGTAGACAGCCTCAATGACAGTCCGCCACCCATACAGAACCCAACGACCCCGAATTTTTGCTGTCCAAAATTCTCCCTAAGATATTCGTATCCCATACCTAGGTCCTTTAGCATTATTTCCTCCATTTCCCCCCTGCCCATCATCAGTCTCCTTATGACTTCCCTTTGGCTGTCGTCCGCTCTCTGCAAGATTTTATTTATGGCCGATTGATCATTCCTCTGTTCAGTCGGAACTTCAAAGAAAAGTCGCATTGCAGTAGCTATATTTTCTTCCGTGAATACATTCCTCTCTTCTTCCCTCGAATATAGGTGTGGAGCCAGAACCAGAAACCCCAAAGAAGCTAGTCTCCTGGAATAGCTCTTTATAAAGTTAGTAAGGCCCCATATTTCTTGTATTACAATTACCGCGGCTTTGGATTCCCTCTCACCTGCCAAAAATGACATGACTTTTGAGCCATCAAAGGTTGTGTACTCAATTATTTCCTCTTTCATATCAATGTGATAATAACCCTCATTTAAGATTATCGTACTTCTGTCCAAGAATGCACCTTAACTAAGAAGAATCAACACATACATTTCCGTTATTTGTGCTTTGCAAATTTATGCAGTTTTATCAGAGACACCTCTGTGTCTTATTACGTCGAATCCATACCTGATAATGCTCTTTACGTTATCAAATGTATCCAACTCCTCTATCTGATCTTCGCTGAACCATCCAGAATCGGAGGATTCATCGTTCGTCTGATACGAATCATCATCGGCTAGGCCAAGATAGATCATATCAAAATGTTCGTGGGGCTCTTCACGGTATGGAACTATTTCTTTCATTATTATCAGTGGATTGGGAAGGCTGACTGCACCGTCACCGGAAATTTCCACGTTCGTCGAGGAAATAACACGAAAGGATGCCCTTGTTTCTTCGAACGTTTCTCTTAATGCGCATTCAAAAGGATTTTCGTCCTGTCGCATGTGACCACCGGGGTAAATCCAGACCCCTAATTTCTTGTGTTTTATTAGAAGAACTCTATCCATACTCCCGTTGAAGAGAAGTACCCCGCCAACTATGCACTTCCTCAATTTTCCCACCGAACCTCATTAATGGGCCATGGTAAAATATTTTCCTTATCGCCAAAAGATAAAATTAGAAATGCTACGGGGCATTTCTAAGACGTGAGATCATCCGAATATCGGAGCCTTCTTAGTTACCGCAGGTTTTGGGAGCACGAATGTTAGGACAGATGCGACGAGTGCTAATATGAGTAGTATCTCGAATACCACTGGCAGATTTGAGTAACTGCCTGCTATTGCAACCCCAACTATTAATGGTCCCAAAGCCTGCCCGCCTGACCCGCCCACGTTCCATACCAGCGCATTGCTCGTTGTTGTTGAGCTCTCTCTTGGAACATAATCTGAAATCATTGACATCAATATCGGAAAACTGCTAAAATTCACAAGCCCAAATAACCCCAGAAACAAATATGAAAGGGTGCCCGAAGTGATTATATACAAATACATCAACGCAGCAGAAAGTACGGTTGTTGTCGCGAGTATCCTGCGCTTGTCATATACCTCTACTAGCCGACCAAATATCAATTGGCCAACTATTCCTCCGACATACATAAGGGACATCATCGACCCCAAAGAAAGGTTTGCTTTTAGGCCCCTATCGAAAGAAAGATATTCCGGTATCCATGACACTATACCATAGAATGCCAGAGACCTTATGAGTGAAATTGCCGTAAGCAAAAGAATGCTTAGGCTTAGAGTGCTCTTCCACTCCTTGGCTCCCTTTTTCTCCTTATACTGGGGCGTTGAGTATCCACGGAGTCCAATAAACATGGAAATTGCGGCCAAAACACCTATCGTCCCCAATATACCTATGCCGGCAACCTCTGAAGCGAAATACGCTATGAAAGCCAACAAGAAATAGGGGTAGATCGCTCTTCCAATGCTTCCAAATGATCCATTTATTCCTAAATATCTCCCAAGTTTTTCCCCTCTGTAGTGTGACTGGAGCATTGAAGTTCCGGTGGGATGATAGAAAGAGGCACCAAATCCCGAGAGTATCGATGAGATTATTATGATAGCTACGGTCAGCAGATCATCCAAAGCAGCGATGAACAAAAGTAGGCCCAGAGACATAGTTAAGATTCCTATTGCCATGCCTGAGGATTGAAGCCCCTTCCTATCTATGTACCCTCCGAGAAGGACTGCTGTGGCTGCCATTGAGAGATAAAATAGAGTGAGTGAGACCGTGATAATTATGGGATCAATATGCCTAACCACGGCCATAAGATCTAGAACGACAGGAACAAGGAACATAGTGCCATCATTTATGAAATGGCCTAGAGATGTAAATGAAATTACTCTTTTGCCTTCCGAGTCTTCCCTGCTCCCCCGACCTCCCCTTTCTTTTTTCATTGAGTCTTCTATAGCTGTATTCAATTTCTATCAGCTCTCCCTTAAATCATTATTTGAGGACATCATTCTCTTCCTCTTATTGAAATGGTTATTTGTCATATACATAAGTGTATTATGTATAAGTATAATAACCATTGCAATCTTCCTTATAAGATGGATATAAGGCGAGAAAGAATTCTGAGCGGGATAATGACGCTTCTCATCCTTTCGAAGCTATGCGAAGGCCCAGCTCACGGCTACTTACTCGAGTCATACATAGAAGAAAAACTCAAGAGGTCAATTCCTCCAGGGACCGTCTACGTTCTCCTCTCAACTTTAAAGAGAAGAGGCTTTGTAGTTGTTAAGAGCAAAGAGATAGTAAAGGGGAGACAGATTGCAACATATGAAATTAAGCCTGAGGGAATAAGGTTCTTGAGGCAGCATAAGGAACCATTGAATCTGATGAAAAGCGTTATAGGAGATCTTTTGAAGAAAATAGAATGCGTCTAAATGAGAGGTTTGCGAGCTAAACTGTAGCTCTTCAATAACTCCGCAAGTAATAAGAGCATCATTAAAATACGAACATTTGTTACGAAATTATGAACAGAACTAGGTTTATATCAACGCTAGGTCCCTCATGTTTTAACAGGAAATCAGTTTCTGAAATGGTAAAATTTGGGTCAGTATCCTTTAGGTTGAACATCGCACACATTGAGCCCGGCTATGTCACAAAAACTAAGAAACTTCTGAGTGGCACGACAATAGATGGAAAGTTGAAACCTTCTATAATAGTGGATCTTAAAGGACCAGAGATAAGAGCCAAATTCAGTCCGGGAGAGATTCTTTCTATAGTTAAGAACAAAACATACAAGATCGGAGATGACGGCCCTGCAGACATAATTCTTAACCCAGGTGAGGTAGTTTCTCAACTGGACGAAGGGGATATTGTTCTCCTGAGCGATGGAAGAGTAAAAATGAAGGTAACAGGCAGAAATGGAGAAAGACTTATGGTTAAGGCTCTTAACTCTGG
>JAVYRX010000011.1:0-27529 GCA_038729485.1 Thermoplasmatales archaeon
CATAACGGGTAAGAATCTTTCTTAATTACATTGAATATCGTTGCGGCCTTGATCCTTTTATGAGATGCCCGAGCTGGGATTTGAACCCAGGTCTGAGGCTCCGCAGGCCTCTAGGATAATCCAAGCTACCCCACTCGGGCGTCCAGGCTGCTGGAGATGCTTTCGACGTAATTGATTGATTCTAAGAACTCGTTGATCGTTTTCCTGACGTCGTTTGCATTCCCGCTTACCACACAAATAGCCTTCTCGTTCACAATATTGCACCTCAGATATTTTTCATGATCAGCTATTATTGCCTTTATGACTTTCTCCACTTCTTTGCCAGAAAGTTCAATTGTTGCCTCAATAAACAGGTTTCCCAGCTCCCAGAATACGAGGCGTAGAGTTCAAGTTTGTTATAGAGTAAGCCGCGTCGAGAAGAGGTGCCTTTCTATCTAGATCAAGAAGGTACTGATCCTCTGAAATGTCTGATATCTCCGCGTTAATATTGTTGAACAGGAAATTTAGCTGTACCTTATCACCGAGTGATGGGGAGATCTTGACAGTCGGATTCTTTCTCACCCTTAATCTTATGCTTTCGACGAAATTCACGGATTCCAGATCGTACAATACAGTACCCTTTGGGACGTCTTCAACTTCGGTGTTCCTATACGCCAATCCCACCCTAGAGAAAGGACCTGCACTTTCCATGTCCACATCCATTACCTGAATGTTCTTTATATCCACATTTTTCCCCGATGGGTAGGACTTCATCACCATATGCTTCTTTACCTGGCCACCTAGCACAAAGCCGAGACTTACAGTTCCGACGCCTTTGACTGGAAAGCTTTGATCTATTACAACTACGCTCCCATTCACAGGATTCTGGTTTTGAAGAGAGACAAACTGCTCGAAATCTTCCAATCTCGGCGTTATCTTTGAAACATTTACAGCTATTGGCAGTACCAATTTCTTTATCTGATTGTAGATACCTTCGTCTCCTATGAAACCCAGGTTTTTTATATCGTAGTAGTCAAGGGAAAGTATGAACTCGCCTACGCTCTTGTCTAGCTGATCGACCGCTAGAATCGCTTTGTTCGCCACTGAGCACGCATTTACCAAAGGTTGTATACGCTCCGGAAATTTGAACGGAAAGAGAAACGTAACCTCGTTTCCCGCAATTTTGTAGTTGTAATACCTGACATCTGTTTCTGAACCCTTCTTGAAAAGGGAAGATAGAACATCCTCATTACCATAGAAGAGGACTGTCTGATTCATCTTCCAATTATGTACTCCCTTTATTTAAATTCAGCAGTTTGCACTGTGATCCTCAATAAATTTCTCCAAATCTTGTATTGCCTTAATTGACTTCGCTAAGACATCCTTCTGACTGAGGAAGAATATCTTGCCTTTATCTGTAGTTTTATAATAAGTTCTCCTGATTTTCCCGCTGTTATCCATCTTTACGATGAGTCCCCTTATTTCAAGATGCCTGAGCATAGAATATATCTCTCCCTTGGAAAGGGAAAGACCAGTTAAGCTTTCCACTTCTTTTTGAACTAAATACCCATATCCGCCTTTGTCCCATAGTACTGCCAATATCGACATACTGATTATTCCCTTGGGAATCTTTTCCCTCGTCATTTCTTGTAGATAGCGCGTGTTGTATTTAAATTTAGATTTCCTAGACTTCCCTCCATCTAGACCTCTTTACAGCCAGGTAAATTAAAACTATCGTTATTCCCAGAAGTATTATCCAGGAAAGTGCGAATGTTTCCGTTGTAGCGTGGAAGAATCCCGTCTGGCTTTGTGCAATCTCTGAGGCATAAGTTGTTGGAGATAGATATGCAAGATATCTGAACGGAAGTGGAATATAGGAAATGGGATAATATACAGGAGGTATCGTATTCAGGAGCGGAGAAAGTATGCCTGAGAATCCCCAAGACTGAATTATGTCGGAAGTAAACGTAGACAGGAAGAAGCCCAGCGAAACTGAGAATGTGAAAATCGTTGCCATGTCAAGAAATATTATCAGTGCACCCAGGGCTGTTGTCTTAACGAAGAGAATATTCAAAATTATTAAAAATGCGAGGGTCGGTACTGAGTATACTATTTCTGAAATTGCCATGCCAAATACGTAAATTCCCGCTGTTGTCGGAGAGCTGACCACCATGTCCTGCAGTCTCATGTCATTCTTTAAATGTGAAAGATCCTGCTGGAGGGAGGTGCCACTAGATACCATATTCATTATCAATGCTCCCACGGACGCTACCGGCAGGAGGGTACCCCTGCTTGCGAATGTCACGACGGCAAGGATAGCTACTGGTGCCAGCAGGGTATTTATGAGAATGACGGGATAGTTAATCATAGCGTAGATTGAGTTAACAAGTATTGATGCCATTATCTGGCTACCAACCCTCTTTTTCACCTTTACCGTCCTCCTCGTCCCTTAAATATTGTTCAAAGATGTTGCTGAGGGAAGCCTGCTCCACAGTAAATCTTATTCCGCCTGAAACAAGTGTAGGTATCATATCGTAAATCTTCGAAGCAGTTCCGTATATGAATGTCTCGTTCTCAGAAATTTTATGGATCTCGATATCGCTGTCTTTTACTGAAAAATCTTTAGCATAAACCTTCAGAACGTACGGCAGCTTTATTTTTGATCTAAGATCGTCTATCCTTCCTATGTCTATGAGTTTTCCCTTGTCTAGAATCATTATGAGATCGCCCAACACCTCGGCCTCCTCAAGGTAATGGGTGGTAAGTATTATGAGTCTCTCACTCTTTAGCCTTTCAAGGATCTCCCACAATTCCTTCCTGGAAATGTAATCCAACCCTGTCGTGGGCTCATCCAAGAAAATTATTCCTGCCTCGCTGCTTATCACTGTAGCAACCATCAGTTTCCTCTTCTGCCCTCCCGAAAGTTTTCTGCTTTTTATGTTCTCCTGCTCCTCAAGACCAAGCGACCTCAACGCTTCTTTTGCCCTTTCCTTGGCGTTTCTGTAGGAGTAACCTCTCCACATCAGGTATGAAGTTACCGTCTGTATGGGGGTCAACCACGGCAATGCCCTTGCCTCCTGAGGAACAACGGCTATCTCCCTTCTTACCTTGTCTGCTTCAGCAACAACGTCATAGTCATTCAAATAAGCTCTTCCGGCTGTAGGCAAAAGCTGTGTGGACAGTATCCTCAAAAACGTTGTCTTGCCTGCACCATTCCTTCCTATGATGGAAAATATTCCGTTCAGGTTTACATTTATTGACACACTTTCCAGTGCCTTGTACTTTCCTTCGTAAGTCTTTGAAAGAGAAATTGTCTTTATCTTCAAGTCAACCTCTTCATTGAGGAGCTTTTATATTGGCAATTTGCAGAAGCTCATCAATAATCTTCCTAAAGCTCTTGGCACTTTCGCTTTCTGGGTGAGAAAGGATAAGAGGGGTTCCGTCGTCGCCGTCCTCAACGACGACCTCTTCCATAGGAATAGAACCAAGGAAATTAATGCCGTACTCCTTTGCTGCCTTCTCTCCAGCTCCCTTCTTGAAGATGTATGTAACGTGACCGCAATTGGGACAGACAAACCCACTCATGTTTTCTATAAGACCTAGGATCGGAGCATTTAGCTGCTTTGCGAAATTGATCGCCTTCCTGACATCTATCATTGCTACCTCCTGCGGGGTCGCAACTATGACAAATCCGGTGATCTTTGGAAGCAGCTGCACAACGGAAAGAGGCTCGTCCCCCGTTCCTGGAGGAAGATCGAACACCAGAAAATCCAGTTCTCCCCAGGAGACGTCTTTTATAAACTGCTCTATCATCTTATGCTTTAACGAACCCCTCCATATTACAGGTGTGTCTCTGGAAGGCAGAAAATACTCTATTGAAATGACCCTCAGGTTATTGCTGTATTTGACCGGTATTATCTTCTTCTCTTCGTCTACTTCCGGTCTGTCGTCTACCAGGCCAAGCATCTGCGGGATATCCGGGCCATGCATATCTGCATCCACTAAACCAACTTGAAATCCACGTACAGATAGCTCAACTGCAAGATTCGCAGCGACGGTAGATTTGCCTACGCCTCCCTTTCCGCTCATAACAACTATGATGTTTTTGATCTTCTTCACATTCTCGTCCT
Source organism: Thermoplasmatales archaeon (assembly GCA_038729485.1). GTDB lineage: Archaea > Thermoplasmatota > Thermoplasmata > Thermoplasmatales. The sequence continues at coordinate 4,110 of JAVYRX010000011.1, forward strand.
CGGCGCTTATTTTTAGGTCCACGGGAGGACGCTGGGGAGGCTCGCTTTTCTTTATAGTTCCTGGCAAGTTATCACCTTATTCCTTATCCCTTGCGGCGATAATAACTCTTCCCAGTTTTGTTCGAAAATTGTATCAATTTCCTTTAATATCAATCTTTAATCTATATAAAATGAGATACCTGGCTCTGTTTCTCGTGACGTTAATTCTCCTGTCATCCATCTATGGGGAAGGTGTTTACGCTCACACGGAACCAGGAAAAGATCATGGGTACAATGGGCCGTCCGGAAATTTCACTGTTCAGGTTGACGGCCAAAATCTCCTTGTTTTTAAATACATAAATATAACGAATACCTCGCAACAGTTTTCGCGCATTCATCAAGACGGCATGCAACCTGGTAGTTTCTACTGGCAGGGAGACGGCAACATAACAATGATGTCCGCAATAAATCTCTCCAAACCAGGAAATTTCTCATGGGAGAATCAGCAAATTAACTTTGTCTATCTCTATACCAATTACTACGTCGGAATCCTGATGAGCGATGGGGCGATGACTGTCTCCAGCGGAACCATAAGGATAAATGCCTATCCTAATCAACCGTGGATTTCCGTAGAATATTTCACCACCCCTTTTTCACAATATGACATGGAATTTGGTACTTACAACCAGAACGGAAATCAGCTCATAAGTTTAAATTCTGAATTCCAAATGCGAAACGGTTCGCTTTATTCATATTCACTCTTGAAGGGCAATACATCTCTTGATGTCATTTCGTCTATATCTGGTGGCGAAGCCAGCGGAAACCAGGTTGCAGTGAGCGTGTCTTCTTTTACAGGCAACATCAAAAGTATTGTTGTACCAACTGATTCCCATCTTCCAACGATTTTTATGTCATCCTTGGGCTACAATCTAACGGTCAATTTTGAAAACTTCGTAACACTCTCTTCGTCAGACTCCAAGGATTCCGACAACCATTCGCAATACTTTCTTAAATTCCCTGAATTCCTGGAAAGAGAGGAGTACCTCATCTCGGTACATGGGAAAACGCTCGGATTTGCTGTCGTTTACGGTTCCTCTGAAGTCAATAATTCCACGCTGAGCCTGGGAGGCCCTCTGTCATTCGCAGTTATCAGGTTTCTTAACCCTAAGAATCCGGAGCCTGTAATAGGCAAAGAGAACTCAACGAACGGAGCTGAAGTAGTTCTCTCAAAGGGTGCTTATTACATCCCCCTCTCTTCAAACGTCTCCCTTCAACAGATGACTTTCTCCAACGGCAATCTCTTCCTAAGCATATTCCAGAACGGAAGCGGATACATCTTTATCGTCCTGGAGGGAAACTGGTCATTCGTATCTTCTCAGATCTATGCGCCTTCCGGTCCCTCAAACTACACCATAACAAAGGAAGGCAACTTCACAGTTGTAACTTATAGGATAAATGGGACTGGGACGACAAATCTTACGCTTTCCGTTGCTCCCACTACGATGCATAAATTTGTGGGGATCTACTATCTCATATTGTTCGTTTTAGCTGCAGTTGCGATTTCTCTATCGACGATATATCTTTCCAGGAGAAAATGGATCAAAAGCTTCGAAAAAGAATAATTATGAACAAGACTTAAGGTACTATGGACATTTACAAGATACCGGTGGGGAAGAAACAGGAGATGGAAAAAATACTTTCGGTGGACCCCGTGTTTAGACTCTCCATAACAACGAAAGATTCCTCTGTTTTACGAGAGGGAGGATTTGTATATCTCATACTGGAGGGATCCCAAGAAAGGCTTAAAGTAGCCAGGGATCTGCTATCATCTATTTCGGATAAGATGAGCAACGAGGAAAAAATGAAGGTTGAAAAAGTCATTGAAACAGAGAGAAACGACGTTTACGATAGCCTGGGATCTCTGTTCGGATGATGATCATTCTAGCAGATGCGGAACTTGAACTTGTGCCGAACCAAATGTTGGTAGAGGAGGATGTGAAGAAAGTTCTGGAAAGGGAGGGGAAGGAGAATGTTCTCCTTGACAATTATGAGATGAGAAGAGCGATATCAAAACATTTTCCGCAGAAGGTCAACAGGATCGGCTTCCCGGATATTGCATACATGTTTTGGAGATTAAGTGCTGAATCGACCATATCAAAAGCTATGAACATTGGGTACGCCATACACACGAAATTCAACGTCATCATAGAGCAGAACGATCTAATGGGGATAGGCCCAAGCTATGCCGAATTCAAAGAGAGGGTAGAGAAAATTCTCTTAGGAACACACAGGAAGGAAAAGATAATCGATTACCTCAGATCAAAGGGCATTCTTGACAATGTCGTGGTCCTCCACCCTAAAGGAAAGGACAATCTTCAATACAGTGTAAATCTGAACTACGTTATAGGAGGGTTCCCGGAAGGTGATTTTTCTTCAGATTTGAGAGGACTGCCAAAATCTTCAATCTATGACAGGGAACTGACCGTGCCGGCAGTTGTGGAACTTCTGCACTTCGGCATATTTAGGGAAACAAATTTTCCATAAACCTTTTTTTCCTCTCCACTTCGGCAACATTTCCAATGTCTTTTCTCATAAAATAATCCCCTTTTATCGCGCTCTCAATAGCATCGAACCTGCTCACTACTTGTGAAAGCCCATCCCCTTCAGAGTAGAGAGCAACCGACCTTGAATTTGTTTGCTGGAGCACCTTCCCGTGCTTTGAGACAGAGGCGTAAAAAACTCTAATTCCTTTTAAGAGCATCATTTCCTCATCTATAGATATCTTGGACGGGTTCGGATTTGAACCGTATCCTTTTGGAACGAGGTACCTGAGTACGTTTACCTTATTCCTAAATTCAAGGGCGGGTTTCTTGCCGTTGTACATTTTGATTGCAACGTCCAGGATTGAATTGTCCATCAAGGTTAACGCGTTAATGGCTTCTGGATCGCCGAGACGCGCATTTATCTCGAGAAGCTTTGCCCCATCGGATGTCGCAATGAAGCCCCCATAAATCGGGCCCGTGTATTTAATTCCGTCTTCGTTTAAATTTGCAACTATGGCCTTCATTATATCCTTCGCTTCGCTCTCTATTCTACTGTCGATGAATGGCAACCCCCTTTCTGAAAAGCATATTGAACCCATCCCTCCCGTGTTCGGGCCAACGTCCCCATCCATCGCTCTCTTATAGTCCTGAACCAGTGGGAGGAAGAATATATCCGTGCCTGATGCAAAGGCCTGAAGACTGAATTCCTCTCCTACCATTTTCCTTTCAATGAGCACCGTTTGTCTCTCACGCCCTATGTAAGCCTTTGCAAGCTTTGCCCCGTCATCCTTCCCGTTGAAATGAACGCCCTGAACAAGAACGCCCTTCCCCCCGGTCAGACCGTCTGGCTTGATGACAAAATCGTAATCTATGTTTTTAATAAACTCCTCCACCTTGTGCACATCTGAAAAAGGCGTGCTCTCAACGTTTCCCTTTATATTTTTCTCCTCTAGGAATATTCTGCAGAAGGACTTTGATGTTTCAAGTTTTGCGGCAGATGAACTAGGCGCAAATACCCTGAATTTGTTTCTGGATAGCATGTCAGATACCCCGGAAGCCAGAGGGGCCTCAGGCCCTATGAATACATAGTCAGGCTCAATCCTGTTAGCAACAGAGAGGACCCACTCCTTATCGTTTTCGTTGCCCATTATTATTTTCTTGGCAATTCTGTCCAAGCCGGGATTCCTTGTGTGAGACACGACGAACAATTCCGCACCAGACTTGACTATAGAGAGACCTATGGCGTGTTCCCTTCCGCCACCGCCAATCAAGAGAGTTTTCAAGCTCACACCTTTTCCGTCTTATCTAGTCTTTCTCTTATTTCCTTCCCGTAGCGAGAGTGAAAAATTCTGGTCAGCTTTACCAACCTTCTGTTGCCCACTTGCTTGACCTCGACAAACCCCAGTTTTACAAGATGGTCTATCTCAGCCTGCGTTTTCCTTCCCCTCAATCTTTCAATGTGGCTTATGTATACCTTCTTTTTGCTGAAAAGAAGTGCTATAATCTCCAGCTCTCCCTTGTCAAGTTCGCTTTCTGAATACTTGAACGCTACGTCGCTGTACTTGTCCCTCACACCTATCTTGTATTTCTTCCCAATGGTTTTGACCTCTAGAGAAGTCCCTTCATACCGTTTCCTGAGAACTCTGATAATCCTGGAAACGTCTTTAGAGTCGACCTGAAGTGCAGCCGATATTTCCCCTTTTGAAAGAGGATTTACGGTTGCTATCAGCAGGGCTTCGGCGCGGTTGGAAATGTCGTTGTCCATCTTTCAATTATAAAGTGAACAATTATTAAATTTTTGTAGAAATCAATTATATAGGGTTGTCCCGAGTAAGCCCCCTTCTGTTAGCCCCAAGTGGGGTTGGTGGCATTTGACTAATGCGCTCTACCTGTTCCTCTGATAGCGTTCACGGGAACTGCTTGAGCTTGCTCCGTCTTACCCCTTCTGTCTCATCATATTTTCGGGAACGTCACCTCCTAGAGGATCACGCTTAGCCGAAACTGTGCCCTTTCTTGTGAAGGGATACAGGCCTCTCGGCCTGGGTTTTATCCAAACTGCTATCTGGAGGGGGGACTTTCCTCACCAGTCCTGGCGACAGCCACCCTGGGACTACCCCAACCTCTTATCTACAACATATATATATCATTGATTCCCAACGAATGCTAGATCACGGATAACCTCGCTGCTTCCGTTTAAAAACCCGACAATATAGTTTGAGCAATTTGTGAACCTGATCCCGTCTGACTTTCCTATATATAGTTCATAGAATGCCCTGATAAATGCGCCGTGAGTTATCACTATAACCTTCTTTCCCTCGAATATTTGCGAGAACGACTGCAGGAAATTCCTAACTCGTGTAATAACTGAGCTTACCGGTTCTGCGTGCGAAATTGACTCTATCTCTTTTGAAAGGGAACTCATCCTTATTCCGTATCTTCTTGCTATCTCCTCAGTAGTCATACCCTCAATGTTTCCGTAATCCCTGTCCCTGATCATTTGCGTTTTGGCAATTATCGGTATCTTCAATACGTCCGACACTATTTCGGCGGTTTGAACAGCCCTAATTAGATCGCTCGTCACTATGAAATCAAATCCGTAAGTCTGTAGGGAGAAAGCTAGCTGCCTGCTCTGTTCCCTGCCTACAAAGGTGAGAGAATCGTCCCCACGTCCGACCCATAGACTTTTGACATTCGATTCTGTCTGGCCATGCCTCGCTACTGCAATTGTGAAGTTATATCCCATTATTATATGATGCCAATCAATATAATAAAATTTTAATTACTACAGAGAAAAAATAATAATAAAAAGATGATAGCCCTTCAGCCGTTTGGGCCCGTGGCCTAGTCTGGATAAGGCACTGGCCTTCTAAGCCAGTGATCCCGGGTTCAAATCCCGGCGGGCCCGTCGGCGTCGGAGCGTACAACACAGAAAAAGTTACGGAAAAATCGGAAGACCCAGGCGAGATTACTCTGATCAAAATGAGCTTAAATTTTACCTTTATATAAGACCTGGATCGGATATGACAATTGATCAATGAAGAACAGAAAGTGAAATGCAAATTTCGACAACGCATTTTTAACAGAGTATTCATTTAAATTGAAAAGAAAGAAGAATTAGGTATTTTGGACTATTCCTATGGATTATATAGGCCTAACAAGACTCCGGAAAGCTAAAAATTGCAAAATTTGATAAAAGAATAATTGAGATGAGAAAAGAGAAAATTTATAAGAAGTCCTTAATGCGCCCCAAATGGAAAAACCTATTAATTTTTCCCTTATTTATATGCAAATTTCCGGCAAATCTACGGGAAATCCAATCCTTCATTTACCCTGCGTTTTTTGAAGAAGGTATCTCCACAAACCACTTGCGGCTTAGATGGACCTGAAAATCCTCAGGATGTTTCCCACTATGTCTTCCAGGTCGTCCCCTGATCCTGCCTTAGCGGCGGGGCTCCTGGTTATGGACCCGCAAGGCTCTTCAGAGATCAAGTCACCGTTGAATAGCTGCACGTATGAGGCGTATGCAGAAATCTGCACCTCCACCGTATCCACTTCTGCAGGGTTCGGTGAATATCCCTTTTCAAACGATGAAGTCTGCCTGTCCCAGTCTTCAACCTGCTTCTCATCGTATCCTACACAGAACCGGCCTGTCTTCTCAAGCTTCGTTCCATACACCACGGGATTCATCGGGGGATACGCCCTTGTAAAGCCACCTTCGAGGATGCTCCACTCCTGTCCTGGAGCAAGAGTAAAGAGAAAGGCCACAATCCTGTTCCCCTTCCCGAAGTCCAAAATACCCATTGGTGCCGTATTCCTTTCCGGCGACTTCTGTAAAAGTGGAGAAAGCCTTGAAGCCCAGGATGTCAAACCGGTCTGAAGATACACTGGCCAGAACGCGTTCCCGAAGTAATAACCATTCCTGTAAAGAGCAGCGGTCTGCTGAAAATTGGACTCGTTGTTGAAGTTCCATGATACGATGCCTTTCAATTCGTTGTACCAACTCCAGCTGCAATATATGTCCGTGGATATGCTGTCCACTCCGGAAGTGAACGCAATGCCCATAGATTCCCTCGATTTAACGAAGTTTCCGCTCATTATTGTCATTGATGAATTGAGATAAAACTCCCTTATAACAGTTCCCATCGGCCGGCTATAGGCTAAAATAGCTGCTATCTTGATGCAATCCACCTTGTGGCTGCAAGGAATTCCTTGACTTCCTCCTTTGTATTGTAATGGAGGAACGTGGCCCTTAACATGGATGGTACTGAAAGGAAGTCATGCGTGAGATTCCAATGACTACCTCCAACCACTGTAATCCTGAATCTTTTCCAGTAATACTCCTCAGCCGTCCTATCGTCTACGTTGCTAAAATTAAATGAAAAAGTGCTGCCCCTATCAGCTTTCGCATCTTTCAAGCCATAAAGCTTCACGTTCTTGATGCTACTCAAACCTTCAAGTTCATCAATTCCATCTAGAACTGCTCTATTAAGCTCGTGCTGATAGCTCTCCACTCTCTTCATGCCCTTCCTTACTCCCATTCTCCTGTTCCTCGGAACCTTTTTCATCCTAAACTTTCCAAGATCGAGAGACAGGCTGGAGATATAGTCAACGACGGCGTTTATCGAGGCAAATAGGCTCTGATCTCTCGTACCTGGTTCCAAATAGGATCCAGTTTCCGGGTTGGCATCCCTGTCAACGTAATATGGCTTCATTTCGCCCAAAGCGTTCTCGCTGACGTACATAAAACTGCCACGCGGGCCAAATACTTTGTAAGAGGAAAAGACGAAGAAGTCGCAGCAGTATTTGCTTAGGTCAGAATAAGCTTGGGGGATGTAATGCACCCCGTCCACGACAAAAATTGAGTCATTCTCTCTTGCAATTCTTGACACTTCCATAAGGTCAGTCTTGTTTCCGAGAAGATTGCTTTCGGCCGTTATAGCTATCAGCCTTGTCTTAGAGTTTACTAGGGAGCCCAGATCGTTCATGTCTATTGTCCCGTCTTCTCTGGAGATCTTTGCAAGCCTCAAATCTGCTATTAGACCGTTTTTTTTCATCTCCATGTAGGGTGTAACGTTTGCAAAGTGCTCTGCATAGCTCGAAACAACGTTAGAACTTTCTCCAAGAAACGATCTCAATGAATACGAGATCCTAAAGAAGAGCTCAGATGCAGATTCACCCTGAAATATAAGTTTGTGAGATGGAGCATTCAAGAGGTCCGACACAGCCTCTCTACCCTCTTCTATGATGGATTCGTTCCCTTTGGATTCAGTGTACATTGCGCTGGTATTTGCGCTATAGTCCAGTCTCGCCTTCATTTCTTCCTCCGCAGCTTCTCTAAGGACCAGGCTACCCGCACCGTTGTCAACGAACACCCTTTTCGTACCCGTATAATCCCGGTCTACTCTGGGGAATCTTTTCCTTATTTCCTTAATGTAAGATCTGCTAAAGGCACTCCTCATACATGACGATACTTTGCATTATATTAAGGAAGACGCTACTCTTTCAAATATTCATACAGTAGCCTAACTCCGAATCCCGTAGCTCCATTTGGGATGTAACCCCTTTTAGGCGTGTTCTTGCTTGTCCAAGCCGTGCCTGCTATATCAAGATGCACCCACGGAATTTCACCCACAAACCTGCTCAGGAATGCCGCAGCTGTTTCTGCTCCACCCTCCCTGCCACCTGTATTCTTGACGTCAGCTACCTTGCTCTTTATCTGCTCCTGGAAGTCCTCGTCAAGAGGAAGTTCCCAGACTTTTTCCCAGCTCATTGACGATGCCCTGGCTATCTTCTGCTTCAGCTCTCCACTGTTGCCGAACATCCCGGCATAATTGTTGCCTAAAGCAACTACGCAGGCACCAGTAAGCGTGGCGAGGTCTATAATTTCATACGGTTTATAATTCTTAACGCCATATGCAAGCGCGTCGGCGAGTACGAGCCTCCCCTCTGCGTCAGTCGAAAGTATTTCTGACGTGACTCCGTTGTAATGTGTGAGTATGTCCCCCGGTTTATAAGCGTTGCCTCCTGGAAGGTTCTCCGTAAGAGGCATCATTCCTACGATGTGCTTGTTCAATTTTAAATCAGAAGCAAGCTTCACAGCCCCTAAAACGGCAGATGCACCACATTTGTCAAACTTCATTTCGTCCATTCCGTCTGCGGGTTTTATTGAGATCCCTCCGCTATCGAATGTTATTCCCTTTCCAACTAGTAACACCGGCGGTTTATCTTTTGGCCCATATTCCATAATAACAAGCTTTCCCTGTTCCTTGGCTGCCCTGGAAACGCCTTCCAGTCCTCCCATACCTAATTTTATAAAATCTTCCCTGGTCAACACCTTGACTGTTACTCCCTTGATCTTTTTAGCTTCCTGTTCAAAACGGGAGGGGGTGCCTATGGAGGGAGGAAGGTTTGCAATGTCCCTCGTGAAATTCACCGCATTTGCTACAGCGATGGCCTCGGATATGACTGACTCATCAGCCTTGGTATTTATCAAAATTTTCTTTACCTTTTTGCTGCTCTTATCACCTCTGAAACTGTCAAAATCGTAGGATGCGAGGATGATCGAAAAAGTGACTTCCTTAGCTTCAATGGTTGGGGAGACTCCTGGAAGGATTACCTCAACAACTCCGCTTTCTATACTTTTGAAAATCGAAAACGAATTAGAGTATGCCCTTCTCAATGTTTCAGGGCTGAAATCCTTTTCTTTGCCGAGACCTACTAATATGATCCTGGATTCTGTAGATTTATCGAATACGTCGAAAATTTCCCCTTTTTTCCCAGAGAAACCCTGTGTCCTTACAAATGGAAGCTCGCTGTTTATAATCTTCTCGGTTACTTCAGGAACCTTGTCCTGAAACACTGGCAAAACAAACGCGTTTATCTTTTCCTTAGTTGTCTTCCACTTCTCGATCCTCATATTTACACGATTGTTCCCTCAAGATAAATTTTGCTTTTTTATATTTATTATGACATTGGTATGACAATTATCAGACATGTTAATATACTAGCATATTATATTCATATGAAATGAGCAACATATTGTCAGCCAAGGTACAAGATATGGTCCTCAAGGGAGAGAAGGATGTTTCCTCGGGCAGCCTCATAAATCTTGTAACGCTGCTAGACCTTAGTATAATAGTTCCGTCCGTAGCCATTTTCGTTGCTTACAACATTAAAACAATGGCTGGCCTCTCTTTCATAGAGAACATTTTCATATTGCTGTTTGTCCTATATTTGCCGCTTGCAATATTATTTGCTGGCAGGATACTCGGAAAAAATGTAGCTAAAATGCAGGACCAGAATGGGGAAATTATGGGCATAGTGCTATTCTTTGTCCTGTCGTTTTCGCTGTTCGGAGTATACATGCCGTCTATACAAAAGTTAGCTTCAACGATACCGTCTTTCCAGATGTTGAATCTGGTAGGCTCTGTCGTTGTTTTTCTGAATCTTTTCCTTCTCTTAAGGAACAGCGGAAGAATATTCCGCTAATTTTCTTCTTTTTGAGAAAAAGTTATAATATAATTTAGCCTTTAACAGGGTTGATAAGCACAAATGAGCTCCTTCTTATCTTAGCTGCTATAATGCTGTTAGGATTCATTGGGGAGATTGGTTTCAGAAAGAAGAGAATACCAGACATGTTGCTTTTACTGCTAATAGGTATTCTGATACACTACGCTGGAATAATACCCATCTCCTTTATGACTACATTGAGAAACCTGCTTTCATTCGTCGGAACAATCGCATTGACTCTTATAGTTTTTGGAGGCGTCCTAAAGCTGAATATCGAGAAATTTGGCGGAGCTATCCCCAGGGGGATATTTATTGCATCGATGGACATAGTATTCGTTATGGCCATAGGTACAGCATTCTTCTACTACGTCATGAACGTTCCCCTTATGGTCTCGCTCTTCCTTTCTGCGATGCTCAGCGAAACGTCCGCAACGTTTATCATACCTTTGATGTCAAGGGTTCGCGCAGATGAAAAACTAAAGCGCACCATTGAGGTAGAGACTATATTTAATTCTGTTTTAAACATTATAATAACTCTCCTGGTGCTGAACATCCTGAACCAGCAGGAAAGTTTCCTGTCCCTCACTGGCTATCTTTTCTCGAGCATATCTGAAGCAATTATTCTCGGAGGCGTTGTAGGAATAGTTTGGCTAATCGTCCTCAAACAGGCTTCCACCCCTCACTACTATGTTGCAACTATAGCTGTGCTTCTAGGGTTATGGGGCGTATCGAACTATCTAAACGCATCTGCAATCCTTTCGATCTTTATATTTTCAGTAATAATAGCTAACTCCATACCTTTGTCGAAGGTATTGAAAATTTCTGGAGAGGTGAATACAGAACAGCTTGAGGCGTTTAATCAGGAAATAACGTTCATCGTTCTGACTTTTTTCTACGTTTACATAGGCATACTCGTCAACATTCTAGACTTCAAGGCCATGATAATTGCATTCGTGATTACCCTTGTCCTTATTGGCTCCAGGTTCGCTGAGATATACAGCATCAACGCTGCAACTAAGTGGTTTGGACCAGATGCATCCCTTGTTTCGTCTTTTGTTCACAGGGGGTCGACAGTCATAGTACTAATAGGAATCGTTTTATCGGAGGATCCAGCTCTGTTCAATTCGTATGGTAATACAGTATTCTACGTCGTCATTTTCACGATACTCTTCGGCTCCGTATTCTATTCATTCATTGCCAGAAGGTATTCTACCAGCAACATCCCGGAACCCCCCAAGGTCGAGAACGCTGAGCCGGCTGCTAAATGACCTATTTTTGTTTCCAACTGAAGAGTGCAACCGAAACCGCGAATAGGATTAAAGACCCTATTAATAGGAATAGTATTTCCATAAGGGAAGACTGAACTTGGCCGTAATCAAGAACGTAGATCAGAGAATTTATGAAATACGTCAGCGGCAGGAATTTTGAAATTGTGGTTAGATAATTCGGGGCAAAGGTCAGAGGGAAAAACACACCGGAAAGAAACATCATTGGAAACATTATAAGGTTCCCCACAACGGAGACGGTTTCCTCATTATCAGAAACCAAACCCGCCAATATGCCAAGACTGGTGAAGAAAATCAGGCCACCGAATAAGACAAGTGCAGTCACCAGCACAGTATCCAGTGTGATTACCAGAGAAGCATTAAAAACGTATATTCCGATAGCAACTAGTATCACGTCTGATACTATTAGAAGGAGAAATGAGAAAAGCATGTTTGACGTTATCCACTCAGACTTAGTCAGTCCGCTGAATGAAAGCTGCCTGAATATCCTTTCCTTTCTGTAATTTGGAACTGTATAAACCATGTTGAACATTGTGCTCAGGACTGTGAAACCTATGAGCCCTGGAACGTAGTAGTCTATAGCCTTACCTGAGTTGCCTATGGCCAATTTTGACGCAAGAACTACGTGCTCTGTGGAATTATCTATTCTGAAATTTATCTGCGTAAGCACGCCTGACAGGGTTTGATAAATTTCTCCTGCCGTAGTCGGGTCCGCGTGCCCTTCCAGTATTATCACAGACTTCCCGTCCAAGAAATCTGAAGTGAAGTTCCCCGGTATTAGCAGTACCGTGGAGGCAGGGTTGCTTTGAATGTATTCGCTAGTATTTCTAGTCTCGTTCATGATGTGAACCTTAAACAGTCCGGATTCGTTTATGGCATTGACTATCTCCCACGATATCGGTGATGGACTCTCATTTTGAATTTGAAGTGTGGTAGGCGTGTATGTGCTTCCAGAAAATATTGCGCCAAAGAGGAGTATGAGTATTACTGGAAAGGCTATCTGAAAGAATAGGGCAGATCTTGATCTCAGGTATGACTTTGCGTGTAGAGTGAAATATGCGCCAACCCTCTTAAGCTTCATCTTCGTCACTCTCCCCGACGATCCTTATGAAGACGTCTTCAAGGCTATCCCGATGGAGAGTGAAGTCCTCAAACCTGGCCTTTTTCTCGTAAAGGGTATTTATTATCATGGTCGCTTCCTTTATGCTGTCAAGAACAACGCTTACATAGGGGCCCTCCCTCTTGCAGTCGTATCCGGATTGCTTTATGATGCTATCGATCCCCTCCCCTCCTCTTATAACTAGTCTGTCCTTTTCATGATGCCTCTCAACTATTTCCATCGGAGAACCTATGTCAAGAATCTTACCGCCGTTCATTATTGCCACCCTGTCAGCCAGGAGTTCAGCCTCCTCCAAATAATGCGTGGTAAGGAGTATGCTCTTCCCCCTTCCCTTTAGCGTTCTAATCACATTCCATATGTTTCTCCTTGCCTGAGGATCTAGGCCTGCCGTTGGCTCGTCAAGGAACAGGATTTCAGGATCGTTTACGAGTGAAATAGCCAAACCTAATTTCTGCTTCTGCCCTCCAGACAATTTCTGAAAAGGGGTGTTGTGTTTTTCCCCTAGCTCCACAACTTTCAATATCTCCTTTACGTCTGCGGATGAACCTAGCGTTTTTTTGTAAAATGAAAGGGCTTCCGCAGGGGTACTGTTGTATATGAAAGAGAAATCTTGTGGCAGGATTCCGAGCCTTGATATGAGCCCACTGCTTTTCTCAGGGTCCTCACCTAAAACGCTTACTAGTCCCGACGTTCTCTTCCTGACGCCCTCCAATATTTCTACGGTGGTTGTCTTTCCTGCTCCGTTTGGACCCAATAAACTGAAGACTTCTCCTTTACTTATGTTAAAACTAACCCCGTCCACTGCTCTAAATGAACCGTAATCTTTCACTAGTTCAGATACCTCAATCACCGTATTTTCCATTGGAACGTAAAGTAAAAAAACTATATAATAAATCCTTTTAACTACTTCCTCATGGAGAGACCTTCCCAGAAGATCCTCTCCGAATCCAGCATACCTTTTGCCCCCTCCATAAACTTACCCCTGGCAACGGGGTCATTTATGTGAACACCAAGAACATTTGCCATTTCCTCTTCGTGGTGTTCCTCCAATTGCCTGTGGAAAATGAAATATTCCATGTCCATATTTCTTAAATCCTGGAACTTATCCTTAGCTTTTTCAAGACCGGGAATCAATTTGTCCCACATGGGTATTGCCATGTTCTCAAGACCGTATTCAGCACCCAAGGCTGTAAAATGATCGCTCGAAAAATATTCCCTCATCTTGTCAAGCCACTGCTTTGTTGTGGGCAGCTGATTCCTGAATATCAGATCCTCTGGGCTTATTCCTATACTCCTGAGATACTTTCTGTAGAGAAGCTCGTGCCTTTTGCGTGGATCGTTGTCCCCAAGTTCAGAAACTAAAATTCTAGTGAGGGATTCGGCATCAGACTCATTTGGAGTGTTGACTAGGAGAATGGAGAGAATAGATACCCACTCTCTTGTAAAGTGGTAGAATTCCACAGAAAAATTTACAAACTCCTCGTGAGTTATGTCGCCCCTAGAAAATCTGTTTATGAAACTGTTATCTGTTGCCGGGTGGCCCTTAACCATTGCATAAATTTCCTTGTAAAAGGAACTTTCGGTCTCATTAAGTGCCATAAAAAAGCTATAGAGAAATTAAATTTAAATCTTTCCCGTAATGATCACAATCCGAGGCCACCATCTACATAGATTGCCTGCCCATTAATCCCAAAGGATAAACTGCTCAGCAGGAACAGCGCAACATATGCAACTTCGAGAGTGCTGACGGAGCTCTTTCCTGCAACCTGTGAAAATGAAAAGGGTTTTATTTCCTCAATCTGCTTAGAGGAATCGACGCTCCCCGGCATAAGAGCATTCACGCGAACGTTCTTAGGTTTCAGGAGAGATGCCATCTTCCTCGTAAGTTCCTCTACTGCCCTCTTCGTAACGGCATATTCTAACGAGCTGTGCTTATATATAGCCGGGGATGCACCCACATTTACTATAGAACCTCCATCTTTGAATAAATGGAGAAACTCGCTAACAGTGTTCATTGAAGCAACTACGTTTCCCTGAAAGAATTCAATTGCCTTCTTTCCATCGATTTCTTCGCTTCGCGGAGAAAAAATTCCATGATTGTTATAGAGAAAATCCAATTTACCGTATTTTTGTTCCACTATCTTCGCAATCTGCCCGAGGGATGATTGATCTGTTGAGTCCCCCTTGCTTATTATTAAGTTTTCATGGGAAATTGCAGGCTTGTTTCCAGATCTCGAGAAAGCAATAATCCTGGCCCCGTTTTCTAATAGCAGTTTCACGACGGCCATTCCCTGACCGTTCCCGGCACCGGATACTACCCCGATTTTCCCTTCAAGTGCTTCTCTAAAATAATCCATTATGCATGATCACCTCACTGTGAAAAATATTTGTTTATTCTCCATATACCAGTCTTCTGTAAATTGCCATGGTTATTCCTGAGAATATGAAAACCGTCCCCAAGATCATACCCACCAGCATCGCCTGGCTTATCGGGTTCAGCCTGATAGTGAGGGCAAGAAGCACCCAACAAAGAAGCGTTATTATTCCCATCGCCGCGTATGCGCCTACGGGACTGCCCCCTATCTTCTTATCTGGAAGATCATTGGAAGTTCTTGCCGTTCCGATTGCGAGGAAGGCCACTGAGAAAAGTGATAGAGAAAACTTTCCGAAAACCAGTGGTGTAAAATGGGAGACAAGGGAGGAAAACGTATAACCGGCAAGAATTATAGCTGCAATCAGACCTGCTATAAATATGAAAAACGAGGAGGTTATAGTTCTAGCGCCGGGTCTCAGCTTACCAGATTTCCACAGGCGCGAAATTCCAATAATGCTTCCAAACGTTATTACAGCGGGGGGAAGCATGACAAGAATTACCTGGGATGTCGGTATCGCGATGCCGGGCGTAAAAGCACCCCAGAGGCTAAATACAACAAGATACACGATGCTCAAGATTCCGATTGACGTGGTTAGGGGCCTGTCCAGAGGATGAAGAGATTTCCCCCTGTCGAGGAAAGGCACAATGAGAAAGTATATCAGCGGTATCAGCGCGAATACGATCATTGCCTCAAGTGGACCAAAGGCGTTGGAAAACATTTTGAAATCAACCGCCTTGTAAGCAAATAAGAGGAACCAGGGCGGATAGGGCGGTATGAGAGCTGCCAAGGGGCTAGTGGGCGCCGGGCCGGGGAATGGGGAGATAAGTATCGGAACGGAAGGGAAAAGACCTACGAAGCTCGGAATCAGAATTATAAATCCTATCGTGAATAGACCAAGCTCCAGGATGTAAAGGAGATTTGATGGATACCAGGGCTTCATGTCCTCAGTTTCTGGCGTGACAGCTGGAACCTTGTAATGGCTTACCTTCGATGAGGGGAGCATCGTATTGGCTTCAGCAAGATAGAAATGATAACCGAAAAGCAGGGCTATCAGGGCGGCAAATATGATATGAAAACCAAGGAATTTGGAGAATAGGCTTGTCGCAGTTCCGTTCCCGAAACCGACGCTTACAAGCCAGTTTCCAATGAAGGGAACGAGACCAGCAATGCCCCTTCCCACGTCCTGTGCATCATAAGAAAGAACGTCACCAGTAAGGGAGTATCCGAAATAACCTACTCCGAGAGTAAGTGCAAGCAAAACAACGCCGATGATCCACTGGAGCTCCCTGGGTTTCTTGTAGGCCCCGGCAAAATAGTTTCTGAAAAGGTGGACGTAGACGAGAATGATCATTGCGTAAGCGCCATATAGGTGTGTAGCAAGCAGTAGCTTGCCGTAAGGAACAGAGGTTAGGATGTATTGGGTGGCTGTATATGGGTCTGCAGGATTGTAATACAGAAGAAGAATCAAGCCCGTAATTACCTCGTACGTGAACGCGACAGTTATCAGGGCGCCAGTCCAGTACCACTTTCCCCCCCACTTTCTCATATAGTCTGGCGTCTTTCTCATAGGTATGTTCGCTAATCCCGCCCTTGAAAGGAGCCATTCGCTAGGTTTCTCCATGTTCTTTCTTGAATTTCTAATTTTTTCCAAAATAGACGTCATTTTCATACCTCACGCAGTGAATGGATTTCCCATATTGGCAAGCTGAGTGGTGTTCCCCGATATTGGAGACTCTCCTGTAAGATCGGAAGGTCTCCCGTAAATCGTTGGACCTACCATATTGGAGACGTATAGCTCATCCGTGGTGGAATCCCAAACTAGCTTAACCATTGGGAGAGGATGCGTTGTCGGACCAGTCAGGACTGCCGCACCCTTGCTCGGATCGTAAGTGCTGCCATGGCAAAGACAGTGTATTACTCCCGTATATGACTGACCTTTGAGCGTTATAGATTCAACGCCGGCGGGGTAAAACCTTAGCTCCGGAAATATGCAGCCTAGGTGCTGGCATATTCCGCTGTAAGCCACTATCGATCCGTTTTTCCCCACGCCCGCGTAGGATGTGTAAGTCTGTCCCGTCGCGGGAATAGTAACCTGCACAGAGGGCACTTGAATGGGATTCCCGCTGGAATCGCCAAGGTTAATAAGAAAATTAGGCGTATCTTGTAGAGGATAATTGAACTGAAGTGCAGATGGATTGTTGACTGACAACGACGAAGCCTTGATGGGATTTCCCGATGAATCCACAATCTGCAACGTAGGGAAGCTGGATATGCCAAGGGGAGGAGGCGAAAGGGCCTTTACGACGACTCCGAGGGAAAGACCTGCGCCTGCGACCACAGATGCAGTCACCAGAACCTTTAAAAAATTCCTTTTGCTCTCATCAACCTCGCCATTCATTGGGGCAAATAATCAAAGATACTATTTTAAGTTTTTTAGTAAACCTATAATCTTTAACTTCAATTAACCGTGGTGAAGATAAAGCAGGTATCACTGATCACATCATTCTCGGCATTTTTCATTTCGGAGTATCTTTTCATAACTCTTAACCTCTCCGCACTTTATTATGTGGGCGTAACAGCGGGTCTTTTGTCTGTGCCGGTCGCTGCGATCTTTATGAAAAAAGAGATGAAGGAAGATTCGAAGCTTTTCATTCCAACGTTTGCTATTCTTCTAGTTGTTCTGTTCTCCTTGACAGTTTTCTTCTACATTTCAGACAGAAGCTGGGCTGTTACTCTCCCTGAACTTCTCATAACGCCTGTTTTCCTTGAAGAATTCAACTTCAGATATGTCATTCAGAGACTCCTTCTAAGGAGACTCAAGATGCACTCTTCCCTATTGATTCAGGCAGTAATTTACGTAACGTACTATTCTAGGTACGTGACTGCTGATCACGGAGCAGGATTTCCTTTCCCGTACAATATGCTCATGCTTACGTCCGTGTTCGGCATGGCTCTAGTTTATGGCTTAATTGCAATGAAGACAAGGTGTTTTCTAGCCTCAACGATTCTGCACTTCATAATCTGGGGGCTGTTTCCCATACTTGCTCTCTTTCCTGCGCTCGCCTCTTCTCTAGTGCCCACTTGAAACTACGTTAAATGTAAGTATTATAGTAACATTAAAGTGCAGGATGACCTCTTCCATTCCCCTAGTGTTGCTGACCATTGCTTCTATGGTTGCAGTGATCGTTACATCGGAGTATTTTTTGGTTCCGGAGAGAACTTCCAGGAAGAGAAGGTACCTTATCTATTTCGTCCTCACAATGATGGCATCGATGTTCGTTGGGCTGAGTTTTTATCTGGCTACTGGCAAGAATTTCTTGGACACTATTGTAGCTATAAACATCATAATGGTCCCGATGATCTCTATTATTGTAATCCTTGTTTACCTGTACTCAATGGAGTGGAAAGCAAGGTATAATCTCCAAAAAATAACTATTCCTCTAATTTTCGTCTTTGACGAGTTTCTAATGACTCTTTTCGTCCTTCAATTGAGCGGGCAGAAGATCGGCCCAGGTCTTTCGACAGTACCTGAAGTCGTTAACTCTGTTTATTTTGTTGCACCTATGGAAGTAGAGATGCTGTTTTCAATACTTTTCTTCGATATCAAGGGTACGGGCAGGATTCTTCTCGTCATCCTTGCCCTTATGGATTTTTTATCCCCCGCAATTTTCCCAAGTCTTGGCGGAATTTTGATCTTTACTAATGCACTCATCATGGTTGCAGGGATGATCGTTGCGTTGGAAGGCGTCTCTGGCGCGAAGAACGGTATAACATTGGAGAGGAAGAGGATAATTGACGTTTCCTTCATAGTATATCTGTTGAATTCAATAGGTTTCTTCTTATATTATTCCCAGGGAACGAGAACTGATACAGACTGGTTATTCTATTCTGTGTCAGTTATGGCCGGCATGTCTCTTTATTTCTTCCTTGTGCTATCCGGAAGAAGCTCACAGATTACTAAAGGATGGATTCATAGAAAAGGTTGGCTCTTTTACATACTTTCTGTATCGTTCGTATCTGAACTGCTAATGAGCATCCCCCTTGACATATATACTGGGGTTTTCAATGTTAGCGGATCGGGAGCCTATGCTTTTTCCTACCTTGAAGAATCGGCGGTTTCCAATTTTTTCCATGGAGGGGCCGCTGCATCAATCGTTCCGTTTATAGCTGCGGTTGCTAATGCACCGATGTTCCTACTTCTCATGGGACTTGAAATGGGCGCACTTGTTGTTATAAGGATTAAGAGAATAAAATGGTTTGAAAAAAGAATAAATTTATCCTTTGCACTACTCGCATATTTCACCTATACTCTGATTGGCCCCAATTACATCAATGGATGGGACAGGATTCCGCTGTGGTCAAATGTTGGCGCGCTTGGCCCGGTGGGTGGCGCCCTGATACTTCCGATGATATTTTCCTATGCTGTTTATGCCGTACTGGCCATATTGTTTGGAAGGAGATCCTACTGCAGTACGCTATGCCCATCGGCAGTAATGTACGGCGGTACCTTGGGACAGGAAATGATTTCCCTCAATTACGCTTCCAAAATCAGCAAAAAAAATATTGGGAGCAAATACGGGGCCATAGCCATGGATCTTGCTTCTGCAAGCTGGGTCTTCATGGTTGCATCCTCAATTCTAAGCTTCGCGGCGTATTACGGAATGATAAGGATACATATTGACGCCGCTGTGTTGTATTCCTTCCTAGTATGGAATTTCCTATGGTATTTATTTTTTATATCCATGCCTTTCATCGGGATGAGTCCGTGCAGGAGATACGGTTTTTGCACTACAGGAACCTTCGTCGGTTTCTTTAGCAAAATTGGTTTTTTCAGGATCGAGGGCGTTGATCCGAACGTATGCTTCAGGTGTGAGAGCAAGGCATGCGTGACTGCGTGCGAAGTCGGCTTAGGCGACATACCTGCACAGATTATGAAGAAAGGGTATTTCAAGAGCCAAAAGTGTGTCGGTTCAGGGTCATGCATAATGGCATGCCCTTACGATAACATACATTTCTACGATATCAGGAACGCAATAAAGGAAAGGTTAAGTTCCAAAAAACCTGGCACTCAGGAGAAATATGTTGGAAAACCACATTACAGGTATGCTGACAAATAGCAGGAATAGAGAGAAGCTTAAGACCGCCACCTGCGAGTATCCCGGAAAGAAAACTACTGAATTTAAGCTCAGGTACAGGAAAATTACTGAAAGCATAGCCTCCATTGAAAAGACAAGCTCGATAATGCCTATCTTGGATATCTTGCGCCTGTTTCTCATCGCAAGGGAAATGAGCAGGCCAGAGACAATTCCCAGCAGTGAATAGATCTCAAAATACAGGGGTGAAACTAGAGCCTTACCGATTACGAACGGTATCAGCAACATTAACTGCAAGCTGAACGCTATCCCTATCAGAGGGAGAGGTTCTCTATGCCTGAATGGAACTATCTGCCCTAGGAAGAATCCGGAAAACAACGTTAGGGTCGAGTTGAGTCCGAAAATCCACAGGTTGAAGACGAGACCGGAAAATATCAGGGCGGATTCCGCAACCATGGAAACGAGGAATAACAAAAGAAACAGTCCAACACCAAAATTCAGCTTTGGTAGTGGCCTGGGTTTATGAAGGAACAGATTTGTAACTACAAGCATTACAACGGAGAAAAAGACGAGATACGGCACTATTGCAAACGCAAGATACGACGCTGTCCCAGAAAGAATTCCAACCGTGTTTTCACACTGGCATGCGAGTGCCGTGACCGCCGCAGAAGCAACGGACGTTCCAGGAGTTGGTGATCTTATTATTAGAAAAGTGTTTGAAGAAGCCAGATATGCAACTGCGGGAAAAACTATCAGAATCAGCGGGGAGACCGTTAAAGTAACTTTGCCGAGGGATATGACTAGGCCGAACGCGTAGGTAATTGGAACGCCAACTGCAGGCGCATTGTTGTATATCGAAAACAGGAATATGTGATGCTGCACAGTATTTACAGGCAAAATTCTCAGGCTGGTAGAAATTAAAAGGAGAGCTAGGAATATGAGAGAAGATACCAACGCAACAGCTATGTCGTCCCTCTTCCTCTCATGCAAAGCAGGCTTCATTGCAACCAGTGCAGATACAAGATAGAACGGCGCCAAATACAGGAAACCAGAGATTGAAACCAGTATGGAAGCTGCGACGGAGAGCATCGAAAGGAGAAAAAGAAATCTTAAATGTATGTCAAACTTTATTGAAATGAACGTGAAAAAGACGAAGAGAACGGCCTCAATAGATAAAAATTCAACCATGGCATTCCTGTCAAATATCACCTCCTTAAAAAAGAACGGAATGTTCCAAAGAAGAAATACGATAATAATCGGAAATGTCTTCTTGATCGTCATTTAGAGCCTTACTACCGTCAGCATTAAAATTACCAAGAATACAGAAAGGTAATAATTGCTTGCTAAAAATGCTTTGAACGAGACTTTCTTTATCTCCATCCTCCCGTATTCCAGCATGGCCACTCTTGCTACCAAGAAAATACTGGTGGGTACGAGCAACAAATAATACAGTAGAGGGAACTGAATTCTCAGAAGGAAAGGAGAGAATGAGAAAGCAACTAGTACTATCGTATTTACGAGAATCGCATTTACGGTAAATTTTTCGTCCTTGACTGACGGAAGCATTGGAATTTTGGCAGAAGCGTAATCCTCCTTGTACTTTATTGCCAGAGTCCAGAAATGAGTTGGAGTCCAAAGGAAGACCATGACTGCGACGAATACAGATACTAGGGAATAGGGAGAATTCACGGCTGACCAGCCAGCTAGGGCAGGAAACGAGCCTGCAACTCCGCCAATTACTATGTTCCAAGTCGTTCTCCTCTTTAGGGCAACCGTGTAGAGCACAGAATAGCTGAGGAACCCGCACAAGATCCATACTGTCGTAGCAAGGTTAAGGAACAGGATAGATATGGCAACAGAACCGGCTAGGAGCAGTATAATTGAGGATATGTAATATTTACCACTTTTAAAAGAGCTCCTCCATCTCGTTCTAGTCATCTTTCCGTCTATATCCATATCGAAGAAATTATTCGCAAGTGACGATGAAAACGACGCGAATGTTCCGGCGACAACCAAGGGTAGAACCTTCCACGCCAAAGACATATTCTTCAACCCAAGAACAAATGTCGTTACAGCTACAAGATCAAGAAGTATCGCTATTCCGGGCTTCGTAAGGCTGAAAGCTTTAGAGATTCTCATTCGCTTCACTGATCATGTTGAAATTATCACAGCACGACTGGAAATCAGCCGCAGGATAATCAGGGGGAGTATAGGGTACTACGGGTGCAGAGGAGTTAGTTGCATTCGACGTGCTGGCATTTATAATAAGCGCACCAACCATGGTTTCAGGATGTACTTCACACCAATACGTATAAACTCCGGGATTGGCAAACGACCAGTTCACCCAAGTTACAGAGCCAATCGTCGTTGGTATCACCACATTCACTATTGCGTTGGACGCACTTTCGTTAGGTCCAGGATTTATCGTCAACGTGTGAGGGAGGCCGTCCTGTTCAATTACCTTGAACTCGAGAAGGACATGCGTTTTTGCATACAACGTGGGATTCGGATGCGAGGTGTTATAGTTCCACCCCTCAGCATTGGCATATAATACTATCAATTCCGTAGAATTGTAACTGGCAGAGAGCTGCGTCGGAGACGTGGTGGTCCCCTCCATAAACCATATAAACGAGCCACCTGCGGCAAGGAGGACTATTATGAACAATGCTATCGGCGTTGCCTTTCTCATGCCGCCACCTCCTCTTCGAGAATGTTCCCTATACCGACTTCAACAGGTTTATATGCGGAGTACAGGAAGTTGATCAGGAAGACCAAGTATCCAATCCCAAGAATCACTCCTCCAATGGCGGCCGCATCCTGATAGGTTTGGAATACACCGAAGTATCCTGCTACCCTTCTAGGCATCCCCGCGAAACCTCCGACGAGCCAAAATCCGGACATGACCCACGTTCCTATAGAGGTCAGGTAGAAATGCACCTTTGCAAGTGGGACGTTGTAGTTCCTCCCGGCGGTAAGGGTTGGAAAGAGGACATACATAGCGGCAAACGCTATGCCTGTCGTCAAACCTAGGAGAATGAAGTGGAAGTGGGACGTCACTGCGTAAGTTCCATGTATCAGCTCGTCAACAGAGGGGTCGGCCAGATAAACGCCGATGATCCCACCGATTATGAAATCTATTATGCCGTTGATTATGAACAACATTGGAACTGTGAATCTCACCCTTCCAACCCACAGCGTAGCGATCCAGTTAAACACGGACATTGCTGAAGGTATTGCGACTATGAATGAAGTTGTCGAAAATATTATGTCCCATATGGTACCGAGGCCACTGTTGAAAAGGTGGTGCCCCCATACTGTCGCGCTTAATACCATGAGAAGGAGAAGCGAAAAAACACCTGTACGGTAGCTGTATATTTTCGTACCTGTAAATCTCGGAAGAAGCTCGTAAATTAACCCAAATGCGGGTATGACAGCGACGTAAACTATAGGATGCCCCCAGAACCAGAACATTATCGCGTAGCCGAGTGCTGTGCTGTTGGAGCCCTGGAAGAATA
>JAVYRX010000012.1:0-26373 GCA_038729485.1 Thermoplasmatales archaeon
AAATTCATCAACAAAAATTCATACATCATTTACCATGGATCTCAGCTCCAGTGCCATGTTCTTCATCATCTCATAGAGGAACTCATACTCCTTCCAGTCCGTGGTAACTGGTAAAGAGAATTCCTCCTCTGTATCTTGCCATATAATAGATGGAGTCACGGAAATACTCATAGTCCCGCTGTGTGATCCTCATTACGAAAGTGTTGTGCAAATATACATTTGTGCGTAAGGTCCATATCAAGGAAGACAACCACATCACAGTAAAGAACATCCAGGCATACATGGAGAGGACAGTCACGAAATATGGATCCGGTGCAAAGGTAGACTGTCCAAAGGAGTTCCTGGGAAAAAGGGCCCTCCTGATCATCAAGAAAGAAGAAGACTAGTCACTTATGTCCCAAAGTCAATCTTTACAACGGCTCTTAGACGTCAGAAGAGTCAACACTAAAAATCTGGGCACCTTCGCTTGCTTATTACACTTAACTTATGTGAAAAGTGTGAAGAATAAGGTTATCAGGCCTAATGAGACTATGATATATCCTTGGGCAAGACGGAGCTTCACGAACTGAATTCTGCTGGATATGCTGGAGCCCAACAATGCACCAATTGCAGCGCCAATTGCAAGCGCAATTATCAGCAGTGGAAGATCCACAGTTGGTTTTATTGAAAAGAGATGATAAGACGACCCTATCAACGAAGTAAATACCATCGCGGATATTGTTGTTGAAAAGGCAACTTTAGGATTTATCTTTCTTATGGCGGTCAAATAAGTTCCTACAATCCCACCTATTCCAATGCCCAGAAAACCACCAGCCATTCCAGCCAGGAAGGTAAATAGGTGTTGCATATTTGCGCCCCTCCCCTGATTTATGGAGTTGTAATCTAATTGAACGCTCCTCTCTGCGAAGCTTCCATGTTCTATAATATTTCTCCTCTTGTCACTTCGGGTGACAAGCAATGAAAAGAGACCTATGGTTATGCTGACGAAAGAGAATATGTAATTGAAATACGGATCTTCGAAGTGAATAATAAGATACGATCCGACAAGAACCCCGAGTGATGCAGGTATCCCTATTGTAGTTAGAAGCCGAAGATTCACAGCCCGCTGCCTGAAATTTGATACAGATCCGAAGATCGCACTCACCATTATAGTAACAAGGCTCATTCCGCTTGCGGTGACAGGATTAACTCTGAAGAAGAAGAGAAGAATTATCATCAAAATAATTCCTCCTCCTATGCCTGCAATATTTCCAATAATCCCGATCGTAAGAGCAATTAGGAGGAATACAATTGCCTCTAAAAAAATCATCACCGAAGGAGATCATCAGTATGTATAATAACGTTGAGAAAGGTCTTGGAAGATAATATTTTGTTGGGGAAATAAGAGACAAATTTATCTGCTGATTTCAAATGAGTTTATTATGGAAGAATTTCAGGTTTTTGAAAGGACGGAAGAAAAAGGAAAGTATTACATTGTGGCAATAGACTTCAAAGAGCCAAAATATATCCGATTTTCATCAGATATCCCAGTCAAGGAAAAGCAAGCGGTTAGTGTCGAAGGGAATGAAGTTTTCTCTAATGGCAGTCGAATTGGAAATATAATAGAAAGGAAGGATTCTTCTGAAGCTAGAGTGAGTACAAAATTCGATATTAAGTACACCGGAGGGTATTCCCTGGATGGAAAGACCATATACCTGGATGAACATTTTCCGAAAGTTTTAAAGATAGAAGGGAAAGAGATTAGCACGATAGAAACCATAGGGTTGCATCACGAGCTTCCAGAAAAATGGATGTCGGATCTCGGCTACGAATATCCGCATGCTCATGAGATTGCTACCGGGATTGAGAAGGAGTTCGTAGAATCGCTCGGGGTAACTTGGGAAGGGTATTGTCGAGAAGTGGACAGTAACCTCAGGAGAGTTTACAGTAGAAAGCTTCAAAAGTCTCCTCCATCTTTGGATCTCGCTCCGTACCTATATTGCAGGGACAGGGAAGCTTTAAAGGAAATAAGAGACAGCAAATAGAAGTTAGGTGAAGCGTTTATATACGTATTTTTCAATTTACTTAAGAGTGATCATAATTGCCGAAAGCAACCTTTTTCTTGCTGGTACTGGTCATAATGGTTATGACGGCTGGAGCCGGGTATCTTACCGGAATTTCTGTCAGGCGCTTCGCACTGGACACCAGAGATCACTTCCTTTCGCTTTTCAGAATGATAACGGACTTCTTTGAGGTCTTCTAGAAGTTAAATAGATTTAGTTTGGGGTACTTAAGTGTATATGCCTCCAAGGATACTTCTATATACCGGAAAGGGCGGAGTTGGAAAAACAAGCATTGCAGCTGCGACAGCGTCTATTCTCGCAGCTAAAGGAAGAAAGACGTTAGTCATATCCACCGATCCCGCTCATAGTCTAGGAGATGCCTTCGGGGTGGAAATAGGTCCGAAGCCAAGTAAGCTTGCGGACAACCTGTATGGTCAGGAGATTAGCGTTAATGAAGCGATTAATACACATTGGAAAGAGCTAAAAGGTTACCTGACCGGTCTATTTCAGACTCAGGGTCTGGACCCGGTCTCTGCCGAGGAAATAGCAACTCTCCCGGGGTTTGACGAAGCATCTCAGCTTCTTTATCTAAGACAATATTACGACGATGGGAATTATGATGTCATGGTCATAGACAGTGCCCCCACCGGAGAATCGCTAAAGCTCCTTTCTTTCCCAGAGGCTATGACCTGGTACATGGATAAGATATTCCCGATGGGGAAGCTGGCAGCAAAAGTTGTTAGGCCTCTTTGGAACACAGTAGCTACCGTTTCTATGCCTAGTGATGAGGTCTTTGACAGCTTCGAGAGCTTATATGAAAATCTCAAACGTATAAGGGACATATTGGTTAATCCTAGCATTTCCACGATAAGGCTTGTAATGAATCCAGACAAGATGTCACTAAGCGAGACAAAAAGAGCATATACATATCTTCTACTATACGGATATCCAGTAGATTCCGTGTTCATCAACAAGATATACGACGAAAGCACAGGCTCGTTCTTCAAGGAATGGAGGGAAGCGCAGGAAAGCATCATAGAGGAGGTGGAAAATGCATTTTCTGACATCAAAAGGTTTCCCATACCCATGCTAAGGCATGAGCCTATAGGGTTCGAAAAGCTTCAGAAAATGGCAGAAAGCATTTACAAGGACACTGATCCGGCATCCGTTTTTTCCAATGAAAAAGGCATCCAATTCCTAAAGAATCAGGGAAAATATATTGTTAGGCTCAGGCTCCCGTTTGCGAACAAGAAAAACCTTGAAGTATATAACAAGTCAGGAGAGCTCATAATACAACTGGGTAATTGGAAACGTGTCTTTTACCTGCCAACAGTGTTTTCCGATAAGAATCCGGTAAAGGCAGAGTTTAATAACGGGGTTCTTGATATAGAGATGAAGTGACATGGCAGAGGATGATGATAAGATAACCATTGAAATAAAAATAACGATACCTGCTCTGGGAAGGAATATTGGCCGAACATTTGAGCACATGCTGAACGCAACGGAAGAGCTGGTGAAGGCTGGAAAGACTGCAGTATCAAAGCCTGAGGTAAAAGCCAGAGTTAAAAAGGTGGAAATCAAATAACTACGTGATCTTTCTCTCTCTTTTACTACTCTAAGTTGTATTGGGACGAGTTGAACAGACATTAAACATCAATTTTAAAACAGCCAGCAGTTCCCAATAAATCTACTATCAGTTTCTTTGCAGTTAAAACGTGTTTCGCTACGATCCCGTAGCTTTACGCCTGTTAGTCACCTTTCCACCGTATTTAGTGAAACGGACATCACGACATAGATAGCATTTCAAATTGGCAAAGACAAGGTTGCAAATGTCTCCTGTAACCTATTTGGTGCTGAGGAAAATACCTACTGCCACAAATATGAAGCCAATGATCGTCGGGATACTTGGTTTCTCCCCCGTTATAAGAATGCTAAAGAATATCGATAGCGCTGGCACAGAGAAAAGGTAAGGCGAAATATGGGAAACCCTGTATTTTCTGACCAGGCTCCAGTAGATAAAGTACGCAACCGACGACCCAAATGAGCCCATGTAGAGCGTTATCAGGAAGAATGGGAGAGTAATAGGTCTGAAGCCTCCATCTATCATGGCCAAGACCAAGATGATCGGTAAGGCAAAAACAAACTGGAACAAGTTTACAGTACCAAGATCAGCGTTGTGAAGATACCTCTTATAGAAAACTGTCCCTACGGACCATGATATCGCAGAAGCCATAAGGAGAAAAAGTCCTATATTGTATCCGACGTATAGCTGGTCCAGAAATATTAAGACTATCCCAACAAAGCCAACAGTTATTGACATTATCTTGAAAAAAGAAAGGTTCTCCCTAAGAAATGCAGCCGATAGAAGAACAGAAATGATGGGGTATGTGTATACAATTACGGATGATATTGAGGCAGGCTCGGTCCTTTCCCCAATAAACCATAAACCCATGAACATAGAAACATTAAGCAGGCTCATTATGAAGAGGTTCCGTACTCCTATGCTCCTGAAGAGACTTAGAGTTCCAATGGCAAACGGAATTGAAAAGATAGCCCCAAAGAGTAATCTAAACAGCAGGGTGAGCATGGGCGACTCATATAAGAGCGCAATTTTCAGAAGGGGGTAGTTCAACGCCCAAAATACGGACATAAGAAAGAAAAGAATAACATCAAACTTCGCAGACCCTTTGTAATTCAACTAGCCGGGATGACGTAAAAGAATAAATGATTTTGTTTCTAACCTCTTGGAATTCTAATTACCTGGAAGATTAAAGTAGTTAAGTTAATTATATTAACTTAGTTAATATATAGGATCATGCAGCGGAGACATTATGACATGGAATTGAGGAAAAGCTCCTCTTGTCCAGTCGAAAGGACGCTGTACATTCTGAGGGACGTCTGGACGTTTATGATATTGAGGGACCTGTGTCCTAATTCGAGAGGGTTTAACCAGCTTAAGAAGTCGGTAGAGGGTATATCATCTAGAATGCTATCGGAAAAACTAAAGTTTCTAGAAGAGGAAGGGATAATTGTTAGAAACGTGATTGATACAAGGCCGGTTAGGGTAACGTACGAATTGACCGAGAAGGGTAGGGCTCTTGGAAACATAGTGGATTCTATGAGGGCATGGGGGGAGAAGTGGATTCCAAATTAGGTGGAAAAGTTGACAGATGAGTCTTTATACAAGGATGGGGAAGAAGAATTCGGTTCAGTTTCCTCTATTTTTTATTCTTTTCTCAGCAAATTCTTGAGACGTAATTATGCAGAAATAGACAGTGACCTAAGGTCAGAACGTTTCAAAACACTGCTAGATGTTGGATGCGGCCCCGGAAATCTGGACATTTTATTAGCTGAGTCACATCCTGAAGCTACTCTCTATTGCGTTGATCCTTCGCCTGCTATGCTTTCCATAGCCAAGGGGAGAATCTCAAGGGCAAATCTTGAAGAAAGAATCACTGCATCCCTGGGAAGTAGCAGAAATATACCTTTCGAGGGGAAGTTTGATGTCATAATATCTTCATTTTCGTACCACCACTGGAACAGAAGAGATGATTCTCTGAACTTCCTAGCTTCGAGGCTGAACAATGGGGGGCTAATTGCCATATATGAATACCACACGTCTCAAGGATTGTTCAGTACATCGCATGGTATTTCAGACGCCAACTGGGCCAGTTTGGAACTAAGCGGTTTTGAGAAGCAGGTGTATCGAAGATCCAGGATGATTATATTGAAGCTCAGGGCTACGATTTAAGACCAATTGAATATTACCAATACTTTTATCTTATGATCAAATAATCAACTCTGCCAGACACTAAAAGTAAACTGACTCTTACCGGATATATTCTGATCTCCCTTACTCTCCAGATCTCAGTACTTGTTATAAGGTTATTTGGGGCATACCTGTTCAAGAATTATGCCCTCTTGTTCGAGAGCTTCCATATACTTACAGATATAACCGTTACTGCTGCTGTTTTCGTAGGAATAAGGATCGCAAACAGTAAGCGTGGAACGAAGTATTCCTACGGCCTCTACAGAATAGAGGATATCATATCTCTGGCAATCGCCTTGCTGATAGTTTACACGGCCTTGGATATACTCATATCTCTGCCTGCATCAAGACCTAAATCTGATTTTCAATCCTCACTTGTTGAGTTCATATCACTGATGCCGCTCCTGGCTTCCGGTCTAGTTAAAATAAGAGGAGGAAAGATACTTCATTTCACGTCTCTTGTATCAGATGGAGTTCATAATTACTCAGATGTTTACGTCGGTGTTGGCGTTGGAGCCGGCCTCCTACTGTCTTATTTAACGAGAGATTCATATTTCTATTACATTGCAGTCATAATTGCGGCAGGTGCAATACTTTATACATCGTTCGTCGTAGGAAAGGACAGCATAATTGGGATTATGGACCTCCCCAAGGACAAGAAAATGATCCCTATGATAAAGGAGATAGTCTCCAAGAACAAGGATGTATGGGAAATAAGGTCGATTAGGGCCAGATGGGCCGGCGCCGTCATATTCGTGGAGCTGGTTGTAACAGTGAACAGCAGGCTTAGGATAGAGGAGGCACACGACGTTGCTACGTCCCTCGAGGAATCGTTAAAATCAAGTAACCATGACATAAAGGACGTCGTGATTCACATTGAGCCTTCAGTCTCAAACACAAGAGTGCTATTGATACCAATAAAGGACGAAAGTGAACTGTCAGATGTATTTGCAAGATCAACCAGATACAAGCTACTCAAGTACACGGGGGATCAGATGACTTTTTCAAAATTGATAGAGATAGCAGGGCAAGAAGTAACGACAGAAAAGAATGCATTACGCATTCTAGAGATTGCTAAAGATAACGGAGTAACAGACGTAATAACGTTAAATGCCGGGCAGATTGTTCAATCATTGTTTGAAGTGAATCACATATATTTATGGAAAGCCAAGTCCAAATCCGTTCAAGAGAACGTCTCCCTTTTGCTTAAGAATCAGCTCGACAGAATTTTAGTATAGAGAAGCGATCAAAAGTTTCCGCTAATGAGCCATGACAAGCTGAGGAGGACCTTTCGGGGCATTTGAGAATGCATCCCAATAAAGAAAAGACGCCCTATCTATCCCCCCTTTGCTGTTTGCCATAGAGCCATAATAGATTGGTGATTTTGGACGGAATATTCAAGAGTTTTCTTTGAAATAATGCAAGGCATTGCTTGAACTAAAGCAGTTAACGTGCCACCAGTCACACCTGCTTTATAATTTCAATATGTAGAGGGTGATTACACATCTGCAGGATTTTATGGTTGATTGTGTAGGCAAGAAGGAACGATTTAATTAACAGACAGGAAATAGAACGCTTTACCTCTTGAATGAATTCAAGGATTATCCAAATTGAGTACACAATATACAAAGAGCGTTTTATGAGAATTGCCTCCTCAATATCCATGGAACCTAAGAAAAAGATCTCAGGAGTGAGAAGCAAGATTACTGCATCTCTTGAAAAAACGGGATGTGGAACTTAATCCAACGTTTCCAGTTTATTTGTTGGAAATGCTATGAAAATATTCTACAACATCTTAAAGATAGCTTCCCTTAGATTATTGTCTCTTTTTCCAAGTTTCTCATAAATGCCGTCTATGTCCTCCATCTTAATTCCATAATCCGACAGCTTCCTCTCAAGCTCCAAACCTCTTATCAGATTTTCTATTATATCAGCAAGGGAACTTATGCCTTTCTTGCCTTCCTCCCCTGTTATCAATGAAGAAAGACTTGAAAGTCCTTCAGGGGGATCCAACGAATAATATCTTAAAATCTCGGGAAGCGTTATGCAGGATGTTATTCCGTGAGGTACGTTCCATCGAGCTCCGATGATCTTTCCTATCTGGTGGCTGAACCCCATCGGTGAGTCATAAACATTCATGTAAGAATACCATGACGCTATTTGACACTGAAGCCTCTCCTCATCACCTTCTCCTCCAATATTCTTAATCATTTTGGTCAAAGATTGGTATGCCATGTTTATCCTGAACTCTAGGAAGCCACCTCCTAATGTTGATTCAACAGCATGGTCTATTGACCTCAAACCGGTAGACCTCCAAAGCTCCTTAGGAGTTTCAGCCGTTGCGTTAGGGTCCAAATAAATATATTTAGGAACAAGCTCTTTTTTTCTTATGCCCTTTTTTTCCCTGCCTTCTGAATACCCTCCAATGTGAGAAAATTCAGCTGCCGAAAGAGTGGTAGGAATCGCAATTTGGGTAATTCCCACATCAACGTTATTTCTTGCTATCTTGCCTGCATCAATGACACTCCCCCCTCCAGCGGTGATAATGTATTTCACATTATTGCTTGATAGGTGGCCACCTATCTTAGTAATTTCATCTATAGGAGAATGCTGCGTCACAAATTCCAGCAATTCCGCATTGGGCAACTTTTCCATAAGTCCTTTCAGGTATCTTGTCTTTGAAACAGACCTGCTCGTTATGACGTAAGTTTCCTTCCCTCGATCGGTGATATCTGAAACACTTTCTTGAGAGCCTTTTCCAATATGCACTGAGTCTATAGGGAGATAGTTGAATATCATTGGTACCAGGATTTCATGTAATTCCTGTCTTCTATTGGTAAAGCTTCTTTTGTGACTTTGAGAGGTAGATAGCTTTCAACCATGATTGCTATTTCGTCTGTGCCTTCCTTCCCAATGGAGCCTTCAATGGCTCCAGGTTGGGGGCCATGAACCAAACCCCTAACGTGAAGCGTTATGGATCCTTCTCTCACACCTTTCCTACTCATGAAATTCCCGCTGGAATAGAAAAGGAATTCGTCTGTATCGACGTTACTGTGATAATATGATATAGGGACCGCCCGCTCGTGGAAATCAAACTTTCTGGGGAGAAAGGTCGCAATCATGAAACTTTTAGATGAAAATGATTCGTGGACTGGAGGAGGCTGATGAACCTTACCCACTATGGGCATCATGTCCTCTACGCTGAGGGCAAAAGGATAATGATATCCGTCCCATCCTTCAATGTCAAACGGGGTGGTATCTCTTTCTTCCACAATCATACTGTTGTCGAAATCTATCAAGACATTTATAGCTTCATTTCTTTCACGTATTTGCTCAAGAACGGGCGGTCTGATGTCCCTGGTGTAGTAAGGAACTCCTTCCTTTATTTGACCATATCTGTTTAGATACCTATCCGGTATATGGATTCCACCCTTGGATTCAATCAAGAGGAACATTGGGTTGTCGAAATATTCCATCCTATAGATCAGTCCCTTGGGCACGTAAATGTAGTCTCCCTTCCTGAAGTCTATTCTCCCCATAATGCTAACGAGGCTTCCCCTTCCCCTATGTACGAAGATAAGTTGATCCCTAAGACCATGTGCAAAGAGGAATTTCATTTCTTCTGTTGGCTTTGATATTGAGATCGACAGATCGTCACTATGCAGAAGCATCTTTCTACCAGATATGAAATCTCCGAATCCATCAATCATGTCAGTGTGCAACAATCGGTGAGAAACGGACTCGTCGTCCTGAACTGCATTCTTCTGGAGCTCCTTTATAGACTTAATTCTGGTAGGCTCATTTCTGTGATAAAGAAGAGAGTATGAACCTTCGAAACTCTCTTCTCCGAATAGTTCTTCTCTGTATATCCTTTCCCCATTTTCAAAAGTATGTCGCGTTTTGGGGAGTTTTCCCTGTTTCACATAATACACCATTTTATACCACCTCATTGACAAGTTTACCCAGTTTCTCTCCATTGATTGAGACTTCGTCCCCCCTTTTAAGCCAACCATAATTCTCGGGTCCAAGCTCCAGAATACAGCCCGTAGAAACAGTCCCCGAAAGGATTACGTCCCCCATGCGTAGGGTAGTTGATCGTGACGCATATTCAACAAGATCCTGAAATGACCATCTCATGTCTTTCAGATTGCCCGAAGAGTATTTCCTTCCATTCACGTATGCCTCAATGGTGAGATCAAGCTTTCCGTCAGGAAGAATTCTTTCGAGCAATTCGTCCTTAGTCACGACGTAAGGACCTAAACTTGTTGCAAAATCCTTTGATTTGCTAGGGCCAAGGCCTATTTTCATTTCCTTTCTCTGGATGTCTCTTGCAGACCAATCATTTGCCAGAATGAAGCCAAAAATGTAGGACAGGGCATCTTCTTTTCCTATGTTCTTTCCATTCCTGCCTATAACAGCTCCAACTTCCATCTCATAGTCTAGTTCATTCGTAAAATTCGGATATTCTATTTTAGACCCAGAGGGGAACAGCATAGCGGTACCTGAATAGTAGTAGGCAGGAATCTCGTACCATTCGTTCGGAACCTCTAGACCCCTCCTTGCCCTAGCTTTTCTGACATGCTCTTCAAACGTGTAGAAATCTCTAAGAGATGGGACCTCCGGAATGGGTAAAATGTTCTTTTCGATCTTGTCCTGCCCTGCCACGGGATATTCGTTTAAAGGGATATTAAATGCGTTGAAAAACTCACTGTCGTCAATCACTGCATATTCATTTTTCATCAATACGAGCGTTCTTTCCTTCCCATCGACAACGCCTCTTGTCAGTTTCATATTCTCAGAGATTGCCCCTCTTAGCCTGCTCTCTTTCTATGCTCTCGAATAGAGCTTTGAAATTCCCCTTGCCGAAAGACGTTGCACCCTTCCTCTGTATTATCTCGTAAAAGAACGTCGGCCTATCGCCAATGGGTTGTGTGAATATTTGAAGAAGGTAGCCGTCCTCATCCCTGTCCACCAGAATATTAAGGTCCCTTATCTCGTCGAGGTCTTCATCAATTTTCCCAACCCTGTCCTCCAACTCTTCGTAATATGACGGGGGCGTGTATAGAAACTGAATCCCTCTTTTTCTCATTTTTCTAACTGTCTCTATAATGTTATCTGTGTAAAGAGCAATGTGCTGGACCCCGGGAGACTCATAATAGTCGAGATACTCTTGTATCTGGGATTTCTTCAGACCAAGAGCCGGTTCATTTATGGGGAATATTATCTTTCTGCCCCCGTATTCGACTACCTTGCTCCTTAGTGCTGAATATTTAGTGCTTATGTCCTTGTCATCGAAACTTATTAGTTGACTGAATCCGAGTCCTTTCACGTAGTAATCGATCCATGGGTCCATCTTGTTTTCTTCAACGTTTCCTACTACATGATCGATTTTTTTCACACCGGCATTATTGTCTAGGGAATTCACTTCTACAAATCCCGGAGGAAGGTCTGATTCCCACTCGCCATAATCAAGGAGTGTGTGAGAGGTTTCTCCGTATGTTGGCACAAGAGACTTCCTGATAAGCCCAAAGTCACCCTTGACAGTTTCAACTTTCGAGGGAGACGCAACCTTTCTTTCCTTAATGAATTCGATTGTCCTATCCATATCGATAACTCCCAACGAAATATCCTTTACTCCATCGCCGTGCATCTCCACGTGCCTAGATATTTCGGAGGCTCTTGACAGGAAGCCTGTGAATATCAGTTTCACATTTCCCTGCTTTAGGAGATATGATGTTCTATCCCTAACTCCAGTCTCTGGCCCACTATATCCTATCACTTTGAAGCCAAGCGCGTTTTCGTGGAAGTATGCCCACTGTTTAGCGGAACCCACGTAGAATTCTATGTGGTCTATACCGTGAAATGCATCGGTTTCAATCATTATTCATCTATAGAAAAAGGGTATTTTAATTTAGCCTTATAACCTTAATTAAGATTAATTTCTACAGGAAAAAAAGATTAATGACAATAAACTAAGAGATCGTGCTAGATTTCTCCCAGGGGATCGAAAGACTGAAAAAACATATGAAATCCGCTTTCGGGGTAGATCAGGTTAATGTAACTATGGCGAAACAGGAAAAGGACCAAACCAATGAGAAGGATGTTTGGAGATACAACGTGGAGTTTATTGAAAATGGGAAAACGGTAAAGGCCATGGTTGAAATAAATGCAGTTACGGGGGATTTGCTTCTCTTCCAGAGAGATTCTCAGTGGCGAATTTAGATTTTCCAAGCTATTTATGTTTTAAACTATTTATGGTTTTCGATTGAGTATTTGTCTTGCTTTTACAGGTAATTTTAATATACTTAATATGCATAACTAACTATGGAAACACAAAAAAATATTTGGATTATAGATAAGAAGCACAGTAGCCTCGAATTTACAGTCAGACACATGATGGTATCTAACGTCAAGGGAAGGTTTAAGGAATATGAGGGAGAGGTAGTGTTAGATACCGATAGATTAGAAAACTCGAGTGCAATGTTTTCCATAGACGTATCTTCTGTATCTACAGAGGATCAGGATAGGGACAATCACCTTAGATCGCCTGACTTCTTCGATGTTGAAAAAAACCCAAAGATGTTTTTTAAGAGTACAAAAATTTACAAGGACGGAAATGACACAGTCGTTGAGGGGGATCTTACTATAAGAGATATCACTAAGGGTATTAGGGTAAGGGGTCAGCTTGAGGGACCGGTTAAGGACCCGTACGGGAAGGAAAGAATTGGGTACGACGGAGAGGCAACCGTTAACAGGAAAGACTTTGAGCTAAAGTGGAACGTAATGCTAGAAGGTGGGGGCATTCTAGTGGGCGAGACTGTCAAGATAAATGTGCATTTAGAATTAATTAAGTCCTAATTGTTGTCAGTATATCGTTACTCCTTTTATCTTGTCAGATTTTTTTATTTCGGGTATTGCCTCAGCTGGAATAGGGGTATCAGTTATCACGTAAAGTTTTGGACTTTTAACAAAATCAGGATCGTCCCCTACGGCCTGTCTTATACTTATACCGTGCTTTGAAAGTACTTCAGAAACTTCGTGAATGATTCCAGACTTTGTCGGGTCGTAAGCCTCTATGACTATTTCCCCGAATCCTATAATTGGGGCTACCTGACCCATGTGAAGAGTAGATTTCAGATTAGAAAATATTTTTGAAAGCTCTTGGTCACGGCTTATATTATCTGCGACAGACTTAACTACACGTATATCCACGTTACAGGCTTCTGCAATGGATCTTGGCTCAATTTCTATGTCATTGCAGAAAATCTTTCCATCCTTGACGCTTATTCCGTACTCAAGGATCTTAAAAACAACGGTCCGTTGAGAATGAAGTTTCGAGAACTTTTTTTCTATGAGTTCTCTTACGTTTTCCATCAAACCAGTTATGCATCGAAGAATATTTGTACTTTTGTGCAAAATATCTGAGAAAATCAGCTGAAAATCATTTTGAATTGCCGCAAGGCATCTTTATTAATACGAATGGAAAATTGATTAAGACGTTTCAGATCTAAAGTTGTGAGCTTTTTAGGAGAACTGAAAGGTATCTTAGGGGATTATTTAATCACGGATCCTATCGGGAAGCTACCATATTCAAGGGATGCCTCTTACCTCCCTGGGTCGCAGCCTGTTGCCGTAGCTCTACCGGAGACTGTGGAACAGCTGAAAGGAATAATGCGCATCTGTTACGACCATGGGATTCAGGTTACACCGAGGGGAGGCGGCACCTCATTGACAGGATCTTCAATTCCTTCGGCAGAGTCAATAGTGGTTAGTTTTGCACGGATGAATCGCATAATAGAAATTAACACAGCTGACAGGTACGTTCACGTAGAAGCGGGAGTGCGACTGGACGACCTAAATTCTGCGCTCTCAAAGCTAAATTTTATGTATCCGCCTGATCCAGGGAGTTCCATCGCTGCTACGGTTGGAGGGTCAATTTCAACGAATGCAGGAGGCCTGAGGGGAGTATCTTATGGCGCCACAAAGGAATGGGTGCTGGGATTGGAGGTTGTCCTTTCAGATGGTTCAGTAATACACACGGGAGGTAAGGTCCTTAAGAGAAGCGATGGTTATGACCTTACTGCGCTGATGGTGGGTAGCGAAGGAACACTGGGCCTTGTAACCAGCGCCTACCTTAAGGTAGTGCCTAAGCCCGAAAAAGTAGGAAGAATTATTGCCTACTACAATAAAATCGACGGTGCTTCGACGGCAATCTCGTCACTAAAATCGAGAGGAATTACGCCCCTAATGGCAGAATTTCTGGACAGGATAGCCATGGATTCTATCAGGAAGACAAAAGGTATGGCTTTCCCGGAGGATGCAAATTACCTCATAATGGTTGATATATCGTCGACGGTTGAATCAATAGAAAGAATGATGAACGATGCTTACAACATAATTTCCTCTACTAATCCAATCTCGGTAACATATACGATGGACGAGGCGGAGATGGATAACCTGTCAAAGATCAGGAAAGGTATCTATTCTTCAGAACTCAGTCAGAGGAGGACGGAGGATGAGCTTGTCATTACTGGAGATGTAGTTGTTCCAACAACCCAGTTGTCTTCGGCCTTAGTAGAACTGGAAAACGCAAAACGAGGGATGATGATCTCCTTGTTCGGCCACTTAGGGGATGGGAACATACATGCAAACATATTCTTCAACAGTAAGAACAGTCAAGAAGTTAATATGGCGGAGGATTACCTTAAACTCATGGCGAGGATTGCGATTAAGCTGGGTGGAAGCATATCTGCAGAGCACGGAATCGGTCTTGAAAAAAAGGAACTTTTTGCGGAAGAGATGAACATAAAAAATTCTAACCGTTCCATTGAAATCATGAGGGGAATCAAGGGGGTCATGGACCCGAAGGGAATCCTAAATGGAGGCAAGATATTCTGAGTGAAAACGAATCGCTTTCTGATTATGTTGCGGATTGTATAAATTGTGGCTTCTGTGAGGCAGTGTGTCCTACATTTCAAGTTACATTCATTTCATCACAGGGAGCAAGAGGCAGAGTTGAGATAGCAAAACATCTTGTCAGCTCTATCAGATCAGGAAATGAGATTGATAGATCATTGCTGGATCCTTTTTACTCGTGCTTGGATTGTAATGCATGTCTTTCAGTATGCCCTGTGGGAATAAGTGCAGGGAAGGTTAGCGTGCTTTCCCGCGAGCAGTTAGTGAAAAAAGGATTAAGCAAAGGGATAGCGGATGCAATTGTTAATACAACATTGAAGTATGAAAGTCCTCTAGGTCTGTCTGGCTACATCGGAAATACTATCTGTGACGCAGATTTCAACGAAGAATCCGACACCCTTCTTTATACCGGACAGATGTATCTTCTGGCTTCTTATAGCAAACTACTTTCAAGGATGGAAGGCTCAATGGGGGACAAAGCTTCAGAATTTGCAGGAAAACTCATATCCACTTTTCCAGTCATGATGAGACTAATCTCAATAATCTTGCCAAATAGAGACAAAAAGTATTACGTAGATAATATAAGAAACATTTGTTCGGTCCTAACCAGGGAAGGGGTAAAGTTTAAGGTTATGATTAAGGAGCCATACCCTGGGACTTTTCTCTTCGATCTGGGCTACCTGGACGAATTCAAGCGATATGCTGCTACAATAAAGTCAAGATTCGAATCGCTTGGAATAAGAAGAATAATAACAGTAGATCCGCATACCTACAACCTACTCAAATATGAATATCCAAAATATCTGGCGGACTTCAATTTTGAAGTTGTCTTTTATACGGACTTGATAAAATGTGAGAGTCTTAGGAATACTGGGGAACAGGTGATCTTCCACGAACCCTGTCATCTTACAAGAGGAAATGAAATCCTGAACTCGCCTTTGAATCTGCTTAGATCTTCCCGGGATGTTCTACTCCCAAGCAAAAGCGGGGCAATGACCGCGTGTTGCGGAGGCCCGGACGAACTTTTATTTCCCTCAATATCTGAGAAGGTTTCAGTTAATAGATATAAGGAGCTCCAATCACTCGGGAATCATGACATAGTAACAGCCTGCCCAATATGTCTTTCTAATCTAGGCAGGGTAGGTAAGGTAACAGATTTATCATCCATCCTGAAGGCATCCCAGCGCTAAGGTGGCATATCATTCCGCGGATCATCGATATGGCATTCGTATCTTTTGGGGAGCTCTGGTGAAAGTGTTTAATATTGAGTTCACATAGAGATCGGATGGGTCACATCCTTGAACTATCAATCAAGCAGACTGATTGTCCACACCCAATCCTGACTTCTAAAGTCAAGGGACTTTCAATAATAGTTTTGAATACGATAAGAAATGACAAAAACTCTCAAACAAATTTTAGCATATTCCATTCTCCTTCAGTCGAGAAAACAAGGGATGCGATCAGGAAACTTAAGAGCTTTCCAAATGTGGAAGTTCAGGAAGTCATCGGTTCAAAGGGTCAGTTATTTTCAGCAATCTACACTTTTCCCTCTACTTCCGCGTTTTACAGGTTTTCACTCAAAGGATTCAGGCTTTACCCGATTATAGCCAGGGATGGAATTGAAAAATGGTTCTTCTACCTTGAAAATGAAAACGAAAAGTCGTTCACCTGGGTAAACGACAGCACGACTACTCTTGTCGACGGAAGAAGGTTGTCTG
Organism: Thermoplasmatales archaeon; assembly: GCA_038729485.1. GTDB lineage: Archaea > Thermoplasmatota > Thermoplasmata > Thermoplasmatales. Next base: position 16,446 of record JAVYRX010000012.1, read on the forward strand.
TTTCGGAATTCTACGACTTTTACGTTCAGTTATTTTTGGGAATATGGATGGATAGCCAGCAGAACAACCTTTCCGAACTTGATGGGCTTATCTTGGAAAATGCGATAAAAGCTGGATATTTCAATTGGCCAAGAAGCCTCACTCTCTCAGATTTAAGCAAGAGACTTTCTCTTCCCAAGACCACGCTTGCCTACCACCTGAGGAAGGCGGAGAAGGCTCTTTTCATGAGACCTGTTCATTAACTTTTAAAATTTGGAATATGAAACTTAATTGAAAATTAGACGGAATCATTTCACATAGTCAAAGGGATATAATTTCTCTGTTCTTCCCTAGAAGTTCAATTTTGAAACAGTCGACTGTTGTTTCAAAGTAAAAGTCTCCTGAATCGAAAGCTGAAAAGATGTTAAAAGGTATTAAAAGGAATAAAAAAATTAAAAATTTACTTCTCTACTTTTAGCCCGGAAGAGAAAGGAACCACACCCGGTATTTCCCACTCCTCCCACATTTCGTCAACCTTTGACTGTATGTACTCGTAGTCCTCGTCTATGAAGTGGGCAAACCTTCCTTGCTTTTCGAGATATGATCTTACCGGCTCCCTCTTTTTCCCTCTGAGATCGTAAGTGTAGACGACTTTTCCCTTTATGATCTCATATACCGGGAAAATTCCGGTCTTTACTGCCAGTTCCCCAAGGTCGTGGGAATACCTGGGATGATAGTCCCATCCCTTTGGGCATGGATCTAGTGTGTGTATCATAGTGGGACCGCCTACAGATAGAGCCTTCTTTACTTTGTTCATGTAGTCCATCGGTGGAAAAGTAGCTACTGACGTTGCCACGTATTTCACGTTGGGGTGCCCAACCGCAATCATCGGTGCTAGGTTCTTTTTCCATCTCTTGTGCATAATTCTGCGAACCTTTCCCACTGGGGAGAAAGTCGTCTGTGCACCATATGTCGTAAGGCCTGAGGCTTGAATATCAGTATTCGCGGCTGACTCGTTATCGTAGACTATGACCAGCAGATCATAATCAGATTGCATAGCACCGGAAAGTCCGCCCAGACCAGCATCTCCAGCCCCAAGATCACCAGAGAAGTTTATCACGTTTATCTTTTCGTCCTTAATCTTCCCCTTCCTCTTAAGCGCCCTCAGGCCGGCGGCCATACCGACGGCGGATGCGCCGCCTCCTGCAAGCTGTGTATGCATCCAAGGTATAAGCCATGGCGTAGTCATGTAGGAAGTGTTTGCCACGTACATGCATCCAGTTGCGCCCGTCACAACAGTTCTGGGGCCTGAAGCTTTGGCAAAGTCTCTCATTACTAGCGCGGACTCACATCCCTGGCAAGTCCTGTGTCCGGATGTATAGTATTCAGGCAAATCGATGCTGTGTACCCCTTTGTAAAGCTTTGCATCCCTAAATTCTTCTACTTCTTTTACCATGTTTTTTCACCTCTTTTACTCCCTCAGACCGATCCAATTTACTATTGGAGTGTCTTTCCTCTCAGTCATCTCAAACATTTTTCTGACCTCTTCCTTTGATATTTCCCTTCCTCCCAATCCCGCGATGAAGTTAACCATCCGTGGTCTGTTCTTCATATCGTAGAGAGCGGATCTATAGTCATGGAACGTTACCGCAGAATCATTAGGACCACCTATTCCGAAGTCTCTGTCTATTACCCCGACGTTACTAACGCCATCGAGCGCCTTCTGGAGCTCTTCAGTTGCAAACGGCCTATACCATCTTGTCTTTATGAATCCAACTTTCTTGCCCTCTTTCCTTAAATCTCTGGTAACAGATCTTGCTACCGTTGCAACGCTTCCCATACCTATCAGGACAGTATCTGCGTCCTCTACATCAAGTTCCTCGAAGAAGGGATTTTCGTAGTTGGAATTGAATATTTCATTGTATTCTTTGTAAGCCTGGATGATTACGCTCCTCGCACGCTTAGCAGCCTCATAATTTTGTTTTCTCAGTTCCATGACCCAATCCTCGTTTACCTGTGGAGCGACAGATATGGGGTTATCTGGATGTAGAACCCTGTCGCCTAGACTGTATGGAGGCAGGAATTCTTTGACTGCCTCTTTAGTAGGCAGCTTAACCAGATGCTCTGAATGCGTGAGATAGCCCCCATCCATTGCGATCGCGAATGGCATCCTTACTTTCGGATCTTCTGCAACCCTGTATCCTATCAGAGTTGTATCAAGTGCTTCCTGAGCTGTAGATGCCCACGAAAGAAGCCAGCCAACGTCCCTAACCATCAAAGCGTCGTTCTGTTCGACTCCGAATGCTCCGGGATCGTCCAGAGCCCTGTTGCCCACTAGCGCCACAAGTGGAAGTCTATCGGTGGCTGTAACTACGATAGCCTCCATGGCATACAACCATCCAACACCGCTGCTTCCAACGAAGGACCTAGCACCGACAGACGATGCGTGTTTTCCTATTTCGAATTGCGAATGTTCCCCATCAGCCACTATATACTCTGCGTCCAGCTGTCCGTCTGCCAGGAACTTTGAAAGTTTGTCCATAACGCTCGTGTATGGCCTTATGGGGTAAGCAGCAAATACATCTACGTCTGCAAGCCGAACCGCGTGTGCTACAGCCTCTGTTCCAGACATGAGTTCTTCAGATTCGAATACTTTCTTAGAATTCTGCGTTACCTGACTCATTGTTTGTCACCTCCTTTCTTGAAAGGCACCACTTTATCCCGCACAACAACCTTCTCTCCCTTGCCTGTTACAAATTCCGGCAGCTTCCTGATATTTTTCTTTTTACTTTCTACCCAGTCAACGTACGCCTTTGGATCCTTTTTGTACATTTCATATATTGAATCATTGTTGTCAAAGCTCATCTCATCAACCATTACTATGCAGTCATCGACAGGGCATATTTCTGCACATCTCCCACAACCTGTACAGTATTCGTAATTCGGATCATAGTACCCTTCCTTTGTCGGGTCGAACACCTCGTCTGGGCAATCGTACCAGCAGAGGGTACATTTGGTGCAAATGTCAAATCTTACGAGCGGCCTCTGGGTCTTGCTTGTTCCTCTCTTGAATACTGGGTTTCTATTCAGCCCTTTCGGTCCGATTTTAAAGTCTTGCGGTGGCGGTTTTACTGCGATTCCCTCCCTGAACTCGTTCCATTTTGGGAGTTCTGGTTTCTTGTATGGCCAGTCCCTTCCTTCTCCGGGCTTCACGTTGTATATGACGACCTCATCATACGCCTTTAAGGCCGCTTCGACCTTCTGATCTGATTTGTACTTCTCCTTCACGTATGACCTCACGGCATCTATCGTTATCATTTTGGGATCTACCTTGGCAATAGCTCCAAGAACCCTAACGTCAGTCATGTCGTCTTTGTAATACCAAAGACCTGAGAAGCTTGGGTCCCCCGGAAGAATTGCCAGTTTGTAGGGGAATGGTTTCTTTTCAAGTTCCTTGACTATTTCCTGCGGCGTTCTTCTAGAAACGAAAAGAATAACACCATCTTTTATGACTTTCTCGTTTATTGGCATAATTCCATAGTATCCCCATGGCTCGACCCCTTTAGCCATTGTGTCATCGAGTACGACTACGACGTCCGCTTCGTCTATGTCCATCTTTGCAGCCGCGGTGGCCTCAAGATCTTCTTCTGCGATATTTTCTCCTATGAATGCAAATCTGGCTGCAGGAATGCCATTTCTCTCAGGGTCGTCGCTGTATCTAGCATTGAAAAGCGCGGTCTTTCCCTGGCGGTGAGCTATGTACACGACATCCGTCGATATTCTCTTACCAAGTGTCTTCTGGAAGATGCCTCGATAGTTCACTACAAATCTCTTAATGTTACTTTCCGAAGCAATCATTGCTATCAAGTCTACAACGATAGTTATGTAATAAACTTTCTTTTGAACAGGTACAATCACGTTCGAACTTTGTCAAGCGAAAAAAACTTAAAAAAATCCCTGAATTTTCAAATATCGTACGGTGAAATCTAAGAGAAATATTAAAATATAAGAATCCGCAATATTACACACCTCTGCTCTCTTTGGATTCTTTCTTGATTTCTTTGGCAAAGTGGCATCTGGAAGAGTGGGTAGGAGAAACGTTCACAAAAATGGGGTCCTGGATCCTACAGAGATCTTGAGCGAATTTACATCTAGGCGAAAAATTGCACCCTTTTATGTTTTCGACGTCCTCTATATTGAATATCCTTTCTCCAAGAACGTCAGAAACTTTCCCCTCAATGCCAATGCTGGCCAATATCAACGCCATGGTGTACGGATGGCTGCTGTCCATGATAACCTCGTTGCTTAATCCATTTTCAACTATCTTCCCCTTGTACATTACGTATATCTTATCGCTTATATATCTAGCCGAGCTTATGTCGTGTGTTATGTAAAGGATTGAAATTCCTAACTGATCTCTTAGCTTTTTAAGAAGATTTAGTATTCCGGCTCTCAACGAAACGTCGAGCATGGATATTGGCTCATCTGCGATCAGTAGAGTAGGATTCATTACCAGTGCCCTAGCTATAGAGACCCGTTGCCTCTGTCCTCCGCTTAACTGATGTGGATATTTCTCTAGATATTCTTCGACGGGAGTCAGTTCAGCCTGTTCTAGAGCGAGTATTACCAATTTGTCCCTTTCCTCATTACTAAGGTCCTTCCTGTTAATTATTAATGGCTCCGCAACGGCATCGTAAACCGAGAATCTTGAATTTATGCTCTGGAATGGGTCCTGAAATATGGTCTGTATGCTCTTTCTCAGAATTTTTATACCATTTTTATCCTTGAAGTCTACGGTTTTATTCAGAACGGAGATTGTCCCTGATGTTGGGATTTCAAGAAGACCTATCATCCTGCTCAAAGTGGTTTTTCCGCTTCCGGTCTCACCCACGAGTGCAACGATCTCCCCCCTCTTCACCTCAAGTTCAACCCTGTTTACTGCAACTATCGTGTTTGATCCCTTGTGTGTTATTTCTCTCAATCCGCTTTGTTTCTGGAATGTTTTGGTTAATTCCCTCGTTCTAACAATCACATAGTCGCCAGTGACTTTCCTGTTCTGAATAATAGTTAAGGTTTCTTTTAAAGGCAAGTCCTCGCTAAACGGATGAATACACGCTACTTCATGACCTTCCTCGATTTCTCTGAGTTCATTTGAGCCGGGTAACTTACACTCCTCCGTTCTCCTGTCGCATCTATCGAAGAAAGGGCATCCCTCAATCTTCTCAGTGAGCATAGGAGGCGCTCCCCTGATGGAGGAGATCTCATATAACTCAGAATCGATCTTTGGGATCGAGTTTGAGAGGAGTCTGGTGTATGGATGTTTCCCCTTTGCAATGTCGTTGCTCGGTATTTTCTCAATAATTCTCCCAGCGTACATCACAGCAACCTTGTCCGATAATCTAGAAACAAGGGATATGTCGTGAGAAATGTTAATTAGTGAAATTCCAAATGATTTTCTTAGCTTCATCAATTCCTCTATTATCTTATATTGCGTTATAACGTCCAGGGAGGTAGTAGGTTCATCTGCTACTATTAATGAAGGCCTCAATGAAAGGGCCATTGCTATTATCACCCTCTGCTTCATTCCACCGCTTAACTGGTGCGGATATACGTCATAGACCCATTCGTCAAGACCCATCGCTTTGAGAAGTTCCAAAGATCTTTTCTTTGACTCTTCAGGGGGAAGATTTTCCTTGTAAATGAATATGTCAGATAACTGAGTGCCTACTGTGTGCAGAGGATTTAGAGAATCTAGAGCCCCTTGGAATACAACCGATATGCCTTTCCATCTCACAAACTTCAGCTGGTTCTCTATTTTCTTTTCCCTTGCGTTGTACCTTATTGAGAAGGATACCCCCATTTCCTTATCCGCGATTACTTGACTCTTGAAGATAATTCTTCCTGAAGTAACCTGTGCATTCTGGGGAAGTATATGGGAAATCGCCATTGCCAGCGTTGATTTCCCACAGCCGCTTTCCCCCACTATTCCGATGGATTCATTCTCTTCAAGCGATAAAGAAACGTTTGAAAGGGCAAACACCCTTCTGCTTCCTAGAGTGTACTCTATGGACAGGTTTTCTACAGACAATACGTTCGTTGAAGAATTCATGACTAAGACCTCAGGGTAACATCAGTGACCTCCCTCAGGGCATCTCCCATCATGTTGAAGGCGATCACAATAACGGCTATGAAAATACCGGGAAATATAGAAATCCACCATTGGCCGGAGACAACAAATTGTAAACCTTCTGTGATCATTGCTCCAAGTTCAGGGGTTGGAGGTTGTATGCCGACGCCAAGGAAGCTCAAGGCAGCTGCAACAGAAATGGCATTGCCAAGATTCAAGGCGTAAAGTATTATGGTGGGAGTGATGGCCGGAGGTAGAATGTGCCTAAATAATATGTGTTTCGTAGTGGCGCCTTGAGATATTGAAGCAAGCACATATAGATCGTTCTTGGTTGACAATACGGTGCTTCTCGCAACCCTCGAGAATCCAGGTATGGATACGACGCTTACAGCCACCACAACAGGCCAGAATCCATATCCAGTGGCAACTGATATTGCTATTGCCAATATTATGGTAGGGAATGCAAGAACGATATCCATCAGCCTCATTATAGTGTTATCAGTTATTCTTCCCATGTATCCTGAAAATATTCCAGAAAGGACTCCTATTATGTAACCTATGGTTACAGAAAGGAAGGCTATTTCAAGATCGAGTCTTATGGCGAAGAGTATTCTTGAGAATACATCTCTTCCATACTCATCCGTGCCCATAATGTGCTGTGACGATGGCGGAAGGAGACGTTGGCTTAGATTAATTTGATCGGGATTGTATGGAGCAAAATGGGAACCGATCACGGCTATCACTATATAGGCGGCCAGAATTATTATCGCAACTAGTCCAGTTGGATTTTTCAAAAGAAGCTTGATCGTTTCCAAAAATCTTTTTGTCCTTCTGCTCCGTCGCATCTTAAATATTGTGTCAGTGACATATGTCATTTTATTACACCTCAGTACCTGACCCTTGGATCAATGTAACCATAGAGGATGTCGGCTATGAAGTTCACAAGAACGTATAGAAGCCCAGAAACCAACACTACCCCCATTACGCTGGGATAATCTAGCTCCTCTATGGCGTTAACGGCATAGAGACCAAGACCCGGCCAAGAAAATACGGACTCAGTTAGAACTACTCCCCCCATCAATCCCCCGGTAAGGATTGCTGCTACGGTTATGGTCGGGAGCAATGCGTTTTTAAGAGCATATTTGTTAATCAGAATCTTTCTAGGAAGTCCTATTGCGAATGCCGTTCTCATATAGTCCTTATTTATCACCTCCAGCATGCTTGATCTAACGACTCTTGAAAGAGTAGCTATTATGGCAAGAGAAAGGCTTACAGCAGGAAGTACAATGTGCCAAAGGCTGTTCAGAAAGTCTGGAAAGTTTCCCGTTATCAGGCTGTCTACGATCATCATTCCTGTTATTCTATAAGGAGGAGTCAGACTCGGGGACAGCTCACCAAGAGGAGCGGGCGCCACGTGCAGGTAAGAGAAGAAAACCAAGATGAAGACGATCTCTATCCAGAATACAGGAAGTGATATTCCTAGCAGAGAACCTACCCTAGTGGCATGATCTGCATAAGTATTAGATCTGAGCGCGGCATATATACCTAAAAGTATGCCCAGAGGGAGTCCAATTATCATGGTTGCAATTGCAAGCTCAAAACTTACTGGAAATCTACTATCAATTTCATAGATCACTGGATGGCCTAAAATGTAAGAGTAACCTAAATTAAAATGTGCGAGCTGAACTAGGTAGATATAAAATTGTACGTAAAGCGGCTTGTTCAGTCCTAACTCATTTTCAAGGACTTTTAGCTCTGCCCCATTTACTTCAGGACCTATGAGTATCAGGGCAGGATTGCCTGGTATTACGTGTGAAAGGATGAACGTTATCACTAAGACGCCAAGAACAGTTGGAATAAGAGAAATAGTTCTAAAAATAAAAAAACGAGAAAAATTCTTCATTTGGTCACGTCATTGATGCCTGATAGACAAATATGTCAAATGTTGGGTAAATGTAGAGATTGTGCACATTTGATGTAACTGGTATGACGTTCTCCAGGTTGAAAAGCGGAACCTCAACTGCTTGCTGAGCTAGAATTCTCTGCACCTGTTCGTAGAGGGCATCTCTCTGAGTTTGATTGTAAAGTTTTCCTGCCTCAACCAGGTCTTTGCTGACTGTTGAGTTGTTGAAATAATTGTAATTTCCGTATATGCCGAGATTTGCAGCATTGAAGAGCGGTCTCATTCCGTCGTCAGGTGTTGCCAGTAGGTTCACCCATCCCTCATAGAACATCGGCCATTGCCCGTTCCCGACTTCATCATCAAAGGTCGTAGATTCAATTGCTTGAAGGTTGAGAGTAATATTCACCTTTGCAAGCTCTTGTTGAAGTATAGTTGCAATGGCAGATCCTACAGGGTCACCTGCTGTATAATAGAAGGATGTGGTGAATCCGTGTGAATAGCCTGCAAGATTCAGGTAATGCCTGGCCATAGAGAGATTGAACGTGTAATTTTGGAAGGCAGGAATATAGGACTCTATAGTCGGTGCAATTACGCTATGTAATACGATGCCGTAACCGAATGTTGAATAGTCGGTAAGTTCAGTTGTGTTGACAGCATACTCTATTGCCTTTCTAACGTCCACGTTATTGAATGGAGTTACGTTCTCGTCCAGTCCGATGTAGTATTCAGAGGACGTAGGTCCTGCTTCCACCTTGACCGATGTATAATTCTTCAAGGAGGGCATCTGATCCAGGGGTATGTTTAGAGCAACGTCCACGGCCCCGCTTTCAAGAAGAGTCTGTTGAGTTGCAGGGCTTGATACGATCTCGTAATCTATCTGTGTTATGTTTGGCTGGCCTCCCCAGTAGTGCGGGTTAGCAGTCATTACTATCTCTGATGTTGAATAAGAGCTAAGCTCATAGGGTCCAGTACCCATTGCGTGATCCGACATCCACTGGTTCACCTGATCCTTTTGAATTCCTCCATGCGCATTTACGTAAGCTGGATCCACTATTCCTGTGACCCACAGTTGAAAGAGGTTAAGGAACCACGGATATGGAGCTGATGGAACCAGAAGTATCTGATATTGATTTATTATGTGGATGCCACTATCATTGAGGAATTGTGCAACGTGGAAGGATGCCCCCTGGCTCATTGTTATCACTCTTTCAAGCGAATACTGCACATCGGACGCATTGAACGGATCCCCATTCCAGAAGGTAACGTTGTGTCTCAGATCGAATAAAACAGATCCATTCGGATTTACAACCCAGCTTGTAGCCAGTTCTGGTACTGGAGACAGAGACCCATATGTAACGCCGTTGACAGTTGTTGTTCCGTATCCCAGTAGTGTCTGATACATCTGGTCATCAAAAAATACCGAGTACGTGTCGAAGGCAACCGCTGGATCTAAAGAGGCCGGTGTCTGAGAGCTGGCTATTATCAGCGTGTGCCCCACCTGTTTCGTTGTGCTTGGCTTGTGGGCATAAAACAAACCCACTTCAATTCCCGCAACAATTATGATTATCACCACAATTGCAACGACCACGGCTAAAACTCTTTTGTTCACAAATTGCGAACTTTAGAACATGGCTTAAGCATTCTGTAGTACCTGTTCCAACATAATTTAAAAATGATAGATTTTATCCGTTATTGTAGTGGGAAGGCCGCAGATGTTTTCATGGCCTCATGATAGTTTAATGATTGAATTTATTAAGCTTTTATCGACAGTGCAGGCTCTGCGGTACCATCGCCCCTTGGATCGGCGGCCCCTACTACAACTCCATTAGGTAGCAGTGCCACTATTTGGGCATGCCCAAATTCAGACGAGAAATTCTGACTGTAACATTGCAGACCTTTTAGTTCCCTTGATATAGATC
>JAVYRX010000013.1:0-24483 GCA_038729485.1 Thermoplasmatales archaeon
GGCCAGGATCCCTCCTGACGAGTTCTTCTATCGAAACAAGAACCTTCCACGGGTTCGCGTAATCAAGAATCTTCTCCTTCTTTGAGAGTTTCACGAGCTCTGTCGGAAATTCTTCCTCCCTGTCGGAATGCTCCGCCAGCTCTTCAGTGAAATATTTGCCAGCAAATTCCCTAGCCTTCTCGGCTGCCTGTTTTACTTCTTCATCAAGTTCAAAATCCATAATCACACCCTCTCCAGAACCATTGAGTAGCCCTGCCCCCCGCCGACGCAAAGCGTTGCAAGGCCCCTGTCCTTCCCCTTCTCCTTTAGTATCCTGGACAAGGTTCCGGCGAGCCTTGCTCCGGATGCCCCAAGCGGATGACCTATTGCTATCGCGCCCCCCTTCACGTTAACCTTCTCCCTCTGTATTCCGAGCTCCTTCATCGCATTCAGCACGACTACAGCAAATGCCTCATTTATCTCCCAGAAATCTATGTCTCCGACACTCAGCCCTGCCCTTTCCAGCGCGATCTTTGAAGCAGGAACGGGTCCCTCCCCCATTATTGATGGATCGACAGCGGCCCATCCGAAAGATCTAATCTTTGAAAGTGGGGTGAATCCAACCTCCCTCAGCTTCTTTTCGGATGCAAGCATGACGAGGGACGCGCCTGCGTTTAATGGGGAAGAGTTTCCCGCTGTTATCACGCCTCCCTCCTTGAATGCAGGAGGAAGCTTCTTCATCTGTTCTATGTTAGTGTCGGTCCTTATGCTCTGATCCCTGTCTATGACCTTAATCTCTCCCTCCGTTTCCACCTCTATTGGAAGAATTTCGTCCTTGAAGTATCCCTCTTCGAGGGCCCTTGAAGCCAGCCTGTGACTATCCAGGGAATAAGCGTCCATTTCGTCCCTCGGTATGTTTTTCACCGACGCCAGCTTTTCTGCAGTCAGGCCCATGTAGAAGCCCGTCTTCATGTCGTATTTCATGTACTCCGGTCTCAGGAGCAATTTCAGGTTTGGCTGGACCATCGGATTATCTCCTAGAGGAACGTGCGTCATGTGTTCGAATCCCCCTGCCAGGACTAGATCTGCATTTCCTGTCATTATCTCCATTGCGCCTATGGATATTGCGTTCAGGGATGAAGAACAGGCCCTGTCTATGGCCATGGCCGGAACATCTACAGGAAAGCCTGCCAGCAGGACCGGCTGCCTGCCGCCGTACATCCAGTTTTCCCCGACCTGGAGTGCAGAGCCGAGGATCACATCGTTTACCTCGCCTGGATTTATTCCAGTCGTCCTTACGGAATCTTTCAACAGCTCCGCGATTGCTTCGTCCATCCTTATGCCGTTGAAAACGTCTTTCGATGGGTCGTTCGGCCTAGATCTAGAAAACGCCGTCCTTTTGTAATAAACAATGTAAACATCCCTTGAAGGGCTACTCATAGATATCTCATATCAATTAGCTTCTTCTATTTAATTGATGCTTCAGTCTCAGTCATTTTAAGCGAGCTAAGATTCGCTTTAGCACTGAAATGGGAGAAAGGGTAATATTTAATCAGAGAATCATAGACGGGGATTGGAAATGCCCTACAACATTGTAGTTCTGATCAAACAGATACCTGACCTAGAGCTGGTGAAGGTGAATCAATCAACGGGCGAACCTATTCTGGAAGGAGTTCCGTACAGGTTCGAGAATTTGAGCAAAAATGCGGTGGAAGAGGCAGTTCGCATAAAGGAGAAGAATGGCGGTAAGGTCACTGCTGTATTATTTGGAAACGACAAAGGTACCCAGGTCATGAAGGAGGCTTATGCGATGGGCGTTGATGAGGGGTACGTTATAACGGGATACCAGGATGGAAACACTTCTCTTACTTCCAAGGTACTTGCCGCAAAGATATCGCAGCTCCCTCACGATCTTGTAATACTGGGAAACCAGTCCGCTGATTCAATGTCAGGCCTCCTTGGTGGGAAGCTCGCAGCGATACTCGGAATTCCATATTTATCAAACGCCCTAAAGGTAGAAGCTTCCGGACAGAAGGTGAAGGTTTGGAGCGCCGGAGAGAGCGAGAACATTGAGATGGAGGCTGACCTGCCTGCTGTAATAAGCGTGACTCAGGAGATAAACGAGCCAAGGTTTCCGCCTGTGATGCAGATAATACAGGCTGGAAGGAAGAAGATAAACATGGAGCAGAGCCAGATGAAGGAGGAAACCGGAGTAAATGTTATTTCAAGAATAGCACCTAAGAGCGAGAGGAAAAAGATAATTTTCGAGGATCTTGACAAGGGCGCCCAGGAAGTTGCAAAGGTCATAAAGGAGGTGGCAAAATGAATTTCCTAGTTTTCAGCGATAATTCTGATATTTCGAAACAGATACTCTCGTTCCTTAACGGGAAGGGGGATTACACGATTTTAAGCTCTGTGAAGGACGAATCAATTAAGAACTATGGAGCTTCCAAGGTCATTTTCCTTAAAGGAAGCGCGAATTTCGAAGGCATCTCAGCCGTCGTGGAAAAGGTGTTCAGCAGCGGCTTCAACTATCTAATTATAGCATCCACATCATTGGGTAGGGACGTTGCGTCTTATCTATCTTCAAAATTGAATTTGACAGTCATTCCGGAAGCGTTTTCGGTAGACTTTACCCAGGTAGGAGTAAGGACTAAGAGGTACGGTCTCGGAGGAAAGGTGGTGATAGAGGAGGAGAGCAGCGCGAAAATTATTACAGTGCTCCCCGGCATATCTGACGACAAGCCTTCAGGGGTGATCTCCAGCACAGAGGAGATGGACGTACCTCAGGGGAAGGTGAGGGTCGTATCTGTTCAGCAGAAGAAGGCGAAGGAAGTAGATTTAGAGAAGGCTAACATAATCGTTTCTGTGGGCAGGGGTTTGGGGAAGAAGGAGGGCCTCCAGCAGATAGAACCTTTTGCAAAGAAGATAGGGGCTGAGCTTGCCGGCTCCCGCCCCGTCTGCCTGGACTATCAGTGGCTAAGTGAGGACAGGCAGGTCGGGTATTCAGGAAGGAAGGTAAGGCCGAAGATATACATAGCATTAGGCATATCAGGTCAGATACAGCACATTGCCGGTATGAGGGACTCCAAGATAGTGATTTCCGTGAACAAGGACAAGAACGCCCCAATATTCCAGGAATCCGATTATGGCATAGTCGGGGATCTTTACGCAGCAGTTCAGAAGATCATGAGCTATCTTTAGAGTTTGATATAGCTAAAGAGGAAGCCACGACTTCCGCTAGATCCAGGACGTTCATCTTCTCTTCCCTGTTAGTGACCTTCCTTGCGTCGTCGAGCATGGACATGCAGTAGGGGCATGCAGTTACAACGGTCTTTGCGTTGACCTTGTCAGCCTGTTCGATCCTCATGTGTGATATCTTGGTGCCGACGTTCTCTTCCATCCACATCCTGGCACCTCCTGCACCGCAGCAGAGCCCCTTCTTCCCGTTCATCTCCATCTCAACGAAATCGTCCGAAACGCTTTTTATCACAAACCTGGGTGCATCAATTACACTGTTGTACCTTGCAAGGTAGCAGGAATCGTGGTACGTGACCTTTCCTAGGTCCTTCTTCTCTATCTTTATCTTTCCATCCTTGATCAGGTTCTCAATGAATTCTGTATGGTGAACAACTTCCAGATTTATGTAAGGAGAATAGTCGTTCTTGAACGTGTTGAAGCAGTGAGGGCAGAGCGTTATCACCTTTTTCACACCGTACTTTTTGAACGTCTCTACATTTTGATTGGTGAGCGTCTGGGCAAGGTATTCATTTCCCGATCTTCTGGCTGGATCGCCGTTGCACCTCTCCTCTGAACCAAGTATAGCGAACGAAACGTTTGCCTCCTTCAATATCTTCACGAGAGAGCGTGATATGTTCTGATTCCTCGGGTCATAGCTGCCGGAGCAGCCAACCCAGAACAGGTATTCAAACTTGGCGTCTGGATTTTTGGATAAATCCACTACATTAAGCCCGTCAGCCCATGCCGCTCTAGTCGATGGATCGTTTGTCCAGGGGCTTCCGTAAGCCTCCAGGTTGCCGTATATTTCTAGTATGCCCTTCGGTGCGCTTCCCTTGTTAAGGACAAGGGACCTCCTCATGTCGACTATCTTGTCCACGTGATTTATCATTACAGGGCATTCTTCAACGCAGGCGCTGCATGTCGTGCAAGACCATAGATCCTCCTCCTTTATCGTCGTACCTATTACTGGTTTTATTTCCTCGTCCTTTCCGGTCTTCCTGAACTCCTCCCCCTGTTGGAGGAGTGCCTTCCTGAGATCCCAGATGACGTCCCTCGGTGAAAGCGTCTTTCCCGTGAGGTTTGCAGGGCACGCTGCAGTGCATCTTCCGCACTCAGTGCAGGAGTAGAAATCAAGGTAATCCTTCCAGGTGAAGTCCTTCAGATCCGTTGCACCGAATCTCGTCTCCTTCTCGAAATCGATCTGAGGGAGCATGCCTCTTGGTTTATCCTCAGATAGGAGGACGTTGAAAGGAGCAGCGACAAGGTGAAGGTGTTTCGACATGGGTATATATGCGAGGAATGTCAGGAAAATGATCGCATGGAAACCGTAAAGTGACCAGTAAACGTTTACGGCCTCAGACTCCGTCATGTGAGGTATCAACTTCGCGAAAGCGAGGCTTATCGGCGTAACGGCCGGTGAAAGATTCTCCATTATCGCTCCTGGGATATTGTGGGTATAACCGTCTAACCTCAGAGCAGAAAGGAAGAAGTAGCTTATCATGAGCGCTTCAACGAGAAATAGGATGAATGCAGCCTCGAATCCGCTGTATCCGCGGTACCTCTTAATCTTCAGCACCCAGCGTCTTATGACTGCATATATTACGTCTGCAGCGACGATGAGTGCAAAAACGTCTACCGTGAAGAATATTACGTTTTCAAGGATACCTGAAAAGAAGAAGTGAAAAGAAGGATCTATGCCCGTAGCGAAAAAATCTATGGAGTAAGAGGCGAAGGCAAGGAAACCCCAGAACATCAGGGAATGCATTATGCCCCCACCGGTCTCCTTGAACAGCTTCCCCTGGAAGAGGACGTTCCTTATCTCAAGCCATATTCTCAGTAGGATCTTAGGCTTTACTCTACCCCCTTCAAGCTTCGCGGGGATCTTTATCATGTACCAGAGAAGCTTGAATACCGTCCAGAAGAATAGGGCAGCAGATATGAGGATACCTGAGAGAAGGAGGATGGATGATATGTACATCTAATAAACACTCCAGTCTTACTTCCCCTGGAATGACGGTTTCCTCTTCTGAAGCATTGCAGAAATGCCCTCTTTCAGATCCTCTGTCCCGTAAAGAACGCCTGCCGCCATAGACTCCATCTCAAGGCCTGAATCATAAGGAACGTCGGAGCCCCGATTTATGAGCCTCTTGACAAGTGCGACCGCTATGGGCGAAGATCCGAGGGAAATCGATTCCGCCAGCTTCAGCGCCTCGTCGTCTATTGCCTCTGCCGCAAATATTTGAGAAACTATTCCCATATCCTTGGCCTCCTGCCCAGATATTCTCTTTCCCGTCAGTATAAGATACGAAGCCTTTGACATACCCGCTATCTTCGCAAGTCTCTGGCTTCCGGACCAAGCGGGGATAAGGCCAAGCGTGACTTCCGGAAATCCTACCTGTGCCTCGCCTGTTGAAACCCTTATGTCGCAGGAGAGTGCCAGTTCAAACCCGCCTCCGAGCGCATAACCCTTTATTTCTGCGATAACGACTTTAGGGATTTCCTGTATCATCTTGAAGACCCTTTCCCCTTTCCGAGAGTATTCTACGAAATCGAATGTCCCAGGAATGAACTGGGTCAGCTCAGCCCCCGCAGAGAACGTCGTCCCGCTTCCTGTGATCACGATAGCCCTGACTTCCCTGTCGTCCCACAATTCTTTTAAAGCATTTTCCAGGTCGGATAGGACTTCGGAATTTATCAGGTTGTGTCTTGGCCTATTAAGGATGATCCTTGCTACGTAATTCCCCCTCCTCTCGACTATGAGCGTGTTAAATTTAATCTCCTTTTTCTCCTCCTCCTTCCTTTCCTCCTTTACTTCCTGAACTTCCTTCTTAACCTCCCTCTTCGGGAACGATTTTATAGAAATTACGTCCTTTAGTCTCCCATCAGCTATCGATTTTGCAGGCTCGAAGATTTTGACGTCGTAAGTCTTGCTCAGTTTTTCAAGCATTTTCTTGACTTCGGCGTTCGTCATGCTCTTAGCAACCGAGATAGGACCGAACGGCCTGTTCATACCAAGCTTGACTCCCGTCTCTATCTCCTCCGGAAGCGCTACCTCCTCCTCAATCAGCTTGACTGCCTCGTTGATTTCAATCGCAAAGAGATCCATTATGGTGACATTCTCAGATGGTTGTGCCTTCGGAATGTTTGCCCGCCCTGAAGACCAGTCGTAGAATCCGGAACCTGTTTTCTTACCAAGTTTCCCGTCCTTGACCATCCTTCTTAGAGTTGTGCATTTATCGTATTCGGGAGAGAGCGTCTTCCCATAGTAGTCCAGAGAGTGAACCACAGTATCCAGGCCAACGAAATCCATCAGCTCGTAAGGACCCATCGGAAGGCCCTGGGACTTTGCATATGCGTCAAGTTCTTCTGGCCTCTCGACCCCCTTGTCAAGAATTAGGCAGAAGAAAAGCATGTCTGGAGCGTTTATCCTGTTTACGACGAAACCTGGTGAATCCTTCAAAACCTTCACTGGTACCTTCCCTATGCTTTCCCCTATTGAAACAGCTTTTTCGAATACCCCGTCGTTAGTGTATTCAGATCTTATAACTTCAACAAGTTTCATCCTGTTTGCAGGATTGAAGAAATGCATGCCGACGACTCTCTCTTTTCTGGCCACATTCTTGCATATCTCTGATATCTTTATGTTAGAAGTATTCGTAGCCAGAATCGTATTGGCTGGACAGAGCGAATCAAGCTTTCCGAATATCTCCTGCTTCAGCTCCACTATTTCCGGAACCGCTTCCACTACAATTTCAGCCCCTGCCACGCTCTCCTCGAGAGAGGAAGAAAACTTTATTCTCGACCTAATTGATTCAGTTTCCTCCTTCTTTATTATGCCCTTTTCGGCCATCTTGGCCAGGTTTTCTTCGACGTATTTCGATGCCTTATCCAACTGTTCCTTGTAGGCATCTTCCAGCGTGACCTGGTTCCCGTACTGCGCGAATACCAGTGCAATGCCTCTTCCCATCTCCCCCGCGCCGATCACAGTGGCTTTCACGCATTCACTTCCTTGCCTTCAGTATGCTTGAGGATAGCTTCTGCACAGAAAAGATGTCGCCGCTGATCTTAAGCTTTCCCTGCATGAAGGCCTGAACTCCGTCCAGTTTCCCGGAGAAAACGTCTGAAAGAACCTGATCTGTAGCCATAATTGTTGCGGAGGCGGGTTGCTTCGTCCCCTCCCCGACGACTATTTCGCTCCCGGAGGTCATCACGTAAAAAGGGCTTCCGTCCGATACGTTGAACTGGAACGTTTTGTTCATTGAAGCTATCTCTTTCTTTAGGTCCGGGAACTGTTCAATCGATTTAACGACGTTTCTTAACAATTCTAAAGAAGTCATGACAAATTATACTACATTTCCTAAAAAACTTTTCCAAATTAGCCGCATAAAAAGCATCTCCGCTATTTTTTGGATTGCGCCATCTCTCCGGGATGCGAAGGCCACCAGTTGTATTTTTTCAGGACGAGCATCAGTGCGGGTATCAGGAAGAGCCAGGATAAAAGGGTGTCTATCAATACCCCTATTGTTATGGAGAATCCAATCTCGCTTATGATGCCTATGGGGCTAAAGATGAGTGATCCGAAGACTCCAGAAAGTATGAAACCCAGTGCTAGAACGACGCTTGCATTCTCGTCTATCGCCTCCTCGATAGCTTCCTCGTCGCTCTTCCCCTTCATGACGGCCTCCCTCGCCCTTGTAACGAGGAAGATGTCGTAGTCAAGGCCAACACCGAAGAGTGTGATTATGACAAAGAGGGGTCCAAACACGATTATGGGGAGATTCTTAATGTAATAGAAAACTATGTAGAACAGCGATACAGCCACTAGAGCAGATGTTCCAACATTGAAGAGAAGCCTTATCGGCGTGAAGATGGAAGTCAGCTGCAGGGCTAAAACTACGAATATTATTGATCCAAGAATTTCCACGATCTTATAAGTGGAGGCTGTTATGCTCTGCGAGCTGTCTATAAGGCCCTGACCTGGACCCCCCACGTAGTATGAAACGTTGTGAGGGACTGTGTTTTTCATCATGTAATCAACCTTGCTGACGAAATTTATCCCCTGCTGGGTGTATGAAACGTACTTCCCGTAAACGTATATCAGAACGGTGCTTTTGTCCTTCCCGATAAAGGAGAGTGACTGGTTCATTGTCGCGTTCACAGCAGCGTTACTTCCAGGGATGGATTCAGGATTCACGCTGTATCCAAACGGGTACGTCACAGTCTCTATCCCATAAACTGAGGAATCGTCAAGTAGCGCTCCGGTCACCTTCCCCAGAACGTTCAGATCTGAGCTGTTGAACGACCCTTTGGAATAAACGGGTGAGGTGAAATTCAATATGACAAATGCGGGAGAAAGTTGGTCGGCGCCGTAGGAATCAACTATGTTGTAATAACCCATCTTCCCCTCGTTGTTCGGTATCAGGGAGAATAGATCGAATGACGTCGGAGTCACCTCGTAAACTACCAGGGCTGCGACGAAAAGGAATACCAGGAAGCCAACTAGAACCTTCCTGTGGTTCCTGCTGACTTTCGCCAAGCTTTTGAAACTCACTTTCTTGCCTTTCTCCCTTATCCTGGGTCCGAAGAGATAGACGAAAGAAGGAAGGAGTGTGAGAGCAACTCCAAGCGATATTGTGATTCCGAGGGCGTTGACGAAGCCTCCGTCCCCTATTATAGGTATGTTGAACAGGGCTAGGACTATATAGGAAATTATGACTGTAAGACCTGAGGTGAATACTGCATGCCCGGCCCATTCCATGGTGCTACCGAGCCTGTCTTCTGACTTCTCCTTCAAGTACCTGTTTAACATGTACACCGAATAATCCGTGCTGAGGCCCAAGATCAATATTGAGCTCAGCGTCGTGACAATAAAAGAAAGACTTGATTTCAGGATGATCCCAAAGACAAGGTACGTAATCCCCAGTGTTATCCCGAAAGCCACAGCGAAAAAGAGAAATGGAACGAAAGCGAGGATTGGAGACCTGAAATATATGCCGACTATGACAATCGATACTATGATCCCTATGATGAGAGAGAAAACGAGACCCGAATATGCCGTGTTCTCAATGCCATGTGCTATCTCATCAGCACTCGTGAAATATATCGGTACGTTGCTGAACTTCTCCTCAAGGTTAGAGATGTACGAATTTGCGATCTGGAGTTGGGTGCTGTTCAGCGAAGCGGAATTAAATGATATAAGGACTATGAATCCCGAAAGATTCCGGGGGACTAGAGGAGAAAAGAGGGAGGAGTTGAAGCTTATTCCAGACAATGTATAATTCCCGTTGACTGCCGGAACAACGTTTCCTTTTGAAGAATTTACGATGGATGCGAATTTACCAGGATTGGTCACGCTGAAATAGGGGTATCCATTGAACTGGTTCTTCAAGAACTGTTCTGTGAAATACTGCGAAGAGTTGTATGGAGTGTTGGAGATGAAATAATTAA
Source organism: Thermoplasmatales archaeon (assembly GCA_038729485.1). Lineage (GTDB taxonomy): Archaea > Thermoplasmatota > Thermoplasmata > Thermoplasmatales. The sequence continues at coordinate 9,667 of JAVYRX010000013.1, forward strand.
CAACGTTTTCAGAGTTGATATTAACCAATTTGCTAAGGGGCTGAATATTCTCCGCCGCCAAGGCAACAAAGTAAGGTTTCAGGTTGGAAATTGAATTGTTTAGGAGAGAGGAATATACAAGGGATAGAGAAATGTTGAATGAAGAAGAAATTGATGATATTGAAGGGGCCAGCTTTGATGACTCAATCTGGTGCTTCAGGAATGCATCGCTTACATTTGTTGCATTAGTGAAATAACTGGAGAATTGAACAGCCGTTTCGTTGAAAAGAGATTCAGTGAACAGGGATATGGAAGGATTGTGACTCTCTATTATCTGACCCGTCAAGTTTTGGGAAAGGAAAGATTGGTTTCCATCAGAAAGGAAATTAAAATAGGTAGCGTTGAATATTTCCATGTTTGACGATCCATACTGCCTTGTCAGGTTGTATAAAACTTGATCCAGAATCGCCTTCCTCATGGAAACGTTGCTGAATGATGTTGCGTTCAGCGCGATATAAGCGCTGCCGAAGATCTCCTTCTCCGTGCTGTTTAGGTAGGTCGAGAAACTGTTGAAAGCGTATTCTATGGAAGAATTCAGTCTTACCCAAGGGCTGATCTCCGGCTGGGTAGACGTGGTCGAATTCCAGTTGTAATAGAAATAATTGAAATATGAAAGAGACGACGGGTTCCCTGAGAGATTGCCTGTGGAGTTCATTAATTCTGCGTAAGAGAGCGAATTCCACTGTATAGGTGTCAGATTCCTGTATTCGTAAGATATTTTCAGGTATATTGAAAGGAATTCCAACGGAATCCCGTATATTAGGCCTGACGCATTTTGCAGGGAATTAAAATAAATAAGGAACATGCCGGAGAAACGTGAAACTGCGAACGTGACGTTCTTCAAGGTTGACAGATAAGCATAATCCACGCTTTTCAGCTGCATGGTCGTATTTTCCATCTTGTTCAGGGAATCGTTGAAGAGGAAATAGGACAATCTTGTGCTATTGGAAGCGTTATGTATTTCATCCATAACGAGGAAGGTGTTGTTGCCCAATGAACCGAGAACTTTGTTCGCTATCGGATAGGGAGAGGTAACGTTAAGAACCGCTGCTCCATGCAACTCCTGTTTATATGTGGAATTGATGTAATTCCATATAGAATACGAGCTGGATGAATCGAAGGGAGATTTGAAAAAAAGCACCAGGGCAGTTCCGTTTCCGCTGGCGTTTCCCTTGTTGAATTCCTTGTTCATTATGTTCTGCGCCTCGTTTGCCATCGTATTTTTGCTCACACCTGTTATCTCTACGTTGTAGTTCGTTACGCTCGTTGATTTCGCAGCAAAGGGAAGGAGCACTATAACTGCTATTAACCACAGGGCTATTATTAACTTGTACCTCCTTTTTATGATGCCTCCAAGTGACCCAAATTGCCTCTCCAGCACGCCATGATATCAAAAACGCTTATTTCTATTTTGCACGGTGCTCTAGAATAATTTCATATCTTCCTTTTCCCTACAACAGCGTGGAAATATTCGACAACCATGTTCATGTCAGGCCGGGGGCAGTTTCATATTTCTCCAATGTCTTCAGGAAGGCAGGAGGGACGGCCCTCAATCTAGTAAATCTTACTGAAGAATGCCTCACTCTGGAGCAGTTCGTGGAGAAATATGAGGAGACAGAGAAAGTAGCAGGATCCCTGAGAAAAGAGGGTTTCCAGGTTGTCATTTCCATAGGGCCTTATCCGGTGAATTACATATCCATTAGGGAAAGGGAGGGAGTAGAAAAGGCAGGTGAAATTTACAGGAAGGCAGTGGAAGTTGCGATACGTCACATAAAGCAGGGGAAGGCCAATGCAATAGGTGAGGTTGGGAGACCGCACTTCCCCGTTCCCGATGAAATAATCCTGGAGAGTAACGACATTATTTCCTACATATTCGAGGCATCAAGGGACGACGATATACCCGTGATACTTCACACTGAATCCTTGGACAAGGAGGGGATGTGTTCAATAATGAAAGTTGCCGAAAAGGCGGGAAAGAGAACGAAGGTCGTGAAGCATTTCAGCCCTCCCATTTTTTCTGATAATTGCGGCATTATTCCTTCTGTGCCCGCTGGTAGGAAAAACGCAAGGGCCGCTCCTTGGGGGGAAAGGAATTTCTTCCTGGAGACAGATTTCGCCGGGGACGAGGGAAATCCGAACTTCGTTCTACCGGCGGATTCCGTTCCAAAGAGGGTTTCCATGCTAATTCAGGAGGGAATTGAAGTGGAAAAAATAGAAAGATCTATGTCTTTCTACAGGGAATTCTACGGACTGTAGGAGAGAACATCGTCCCTCTTTCCAGCAACTTCCCTGTTCTTCTTAAACAGAACAGCGGCCTCGCCTATGATTATTCCAGTGGTGAAGCACAGGAGGGAATTCACCAGCACTACCACGGTCAGAGTCGTCGCAAATTCAGCCTCAATGGTTATCCTCAATATGAAGGAGACGAGCCATATTATCAGTATTACCGGGGATCTCCTGTAATAGATCATCCCGTTCTTCTCAAAGAGCTTAACTCCTCCCGCAAACCTCAATCCGAAAGGGATCGCGATAGGTATGAAAAGGATGGGAAGTCTCGATATGAGGGAAGAATAGGCTGAGAGCAGAACAGTGCCCAATGCAAGCAGCGTATAGATAACGGGGGCAAGAAATATTCTCCTTGAATTCAGTTGCCTTCCCTTGAGCGACCTTGTTATCCTGTAAGTTACGAAAATGGCTATGAGAATGCCTATTGTATAAAAGCTGGCTAGATCCTGGGCCTGCTGGGTTACCATCCTATACCTCAAAGAAGGGGAAATAAATACATTACTCTGGGGAAGGTATATATTTGATGCATTACTGTCGATTTCGACAGATGACACAGACAAAGCTCATTGTCCTATTTCTCCTTTCGAACAGGAAAATCACGCTCTACGAACTTTCGGCCCTTTTGGGGAGGGACGGAAAGAGGATGTCAAGCGGGACCCTGTTGCCTATAATGAGGAAACTAGAGGAGGCGGGATACGTCGTTCACAATGCCGAAGGGAGGCATATCTATTATTCCCTTTCCGAGGAAGGCGTTTTGCATTTAGAGGAAATAAGAAGTTTCATGGAGGACGTGAAGCAAAATTTTGTCAGGTCCTTCATAAGGGACCAGCTCATAGTGAATCAGTCCGGAGATCTCGGTCCAATTCTAGATCAGAAATTTCTCCAGAGGGTGGAGAATTTATACCAGGCCATAGGTAACGACCTTGTCGATTTCATATCCGCTGTTTTCTTATGCGCAGCGAAGGGAAACGAAACCATGCTATTCGCGAAGGAAAAGATCAGGGATGTCACGGAGGAGATTAGGGGATGCCGTTCACAGAAAAGGCAAGATCCACAATAGTCATAATGGCTCTTATGGGTACGCTGGTCAATTACGTCGAGACAATGGTAGTTCCAGCTCTCCCCGTGCTGTCAAAGTTCTTCGACGCGCCATATAGCTCGCTCTCCTGGGTATTGACAGCTTATCTTATTTCCGGAACGGTATCCGCCGCCATATTTGGAAAGCTGGGTGACATAATAGGGAAGAAGAAGGTTTTCGTTATTCTTGCTCTTCTTTATTCTATAGCTATATCGTTCGGCGGTTTCGCGACCTCTCTTCCCGAATTCATAGCAATTAGGGCAGTGCAGGGTTTAGGCATGGGGATGTTCCCGGTTGCATTTGCTTTGCTTAATGACGAGCTACCGCCGAGGGACCTCCCGCTTGCCCAGGGGATCATTTCTGCAACGTTCATCGTCGGCGCTTCGATCGGTCTAGTCGTGGGTGCCTGGATCACGCAGAACTTTGACTGGCAGTGGTCATATCATTCAGCGATACCAGTTGCGTTCGGTCTCTTGATCTCCGCCTTTATAGTGCTAAGAGAGAGCAACACAAGGAAGGTGGAAAGAATAGATTTCGGAGGCGTGACACTCATAGTAGTTGGCATAGTTTCGCTCCTTGTTCTCCTCTCTGAGGGTGAATATTGGGGGTGGGGTTCCGTCATCGTCGTTTCCCTCGCATTCCTCTCAATTTCATCCTTCTCGCTTTTCTTCTTCTACGAGAGGGGATTGAAGGATCCGTTCATAGATCTCAAGCTCCTTGGAATAAGAAACATTTTTCTGGCTAACTTCGCAGGCCTTTTCGTGTCCGGCGGGATGTTTTACCTCTTCTATACGATTCCCACTCTTCTTGAGGATCCGTATCCACTCGGATTCGGAAAGGACGTATTCACAGCCGGTTTAACAGTCGTTCCAGGTGCTATTCTCGGTATGGTATTCGCGCCTGTTGCAGCCGCAATAATAAGGAAAAAGGGACCAAAGCTCGCAATATTGATAGGGACAGTCGTGATGCTCATCGCCTTTCTCCTCCTTTATTTCAACCGCAGCACGCCAATCTCCATCACGGAGGACGCGAGCTTTATAGGTGCCGGTACTGCATTCGTATTCGTGGGGATGATAAACATGATAATAATATCAACACCGAAGGAATCCGCGGGGATGTCCACGGGCATGAATACGGTATTCAGGAACATTGGCTCCAGCCTCGCTCCAGCTATTTCGGGTTCAATAGAATCGCAGATGGTTGCTCCGGCGTTGGTTTCTGTCGTTCCGATGCAGCTAGGTGGCCTTCCGTTCGTTCCCGTATTAGAAACGTTCCCCTCCCAGGAATCCTTTAACGTAATCTACATTATAGGCTTCGTTACGCTCCTAATTTCCCTGCTGTTCAGCTTATCTATGAAAAAGGTGGTTGTAAATGAAAAGAATGAGGTGGTTTAAATGAAAGAATTGGTCGCAATTTTGGCGATAGCCCTGATCGTTACCACGGCAGTTCCCGTTGCGTCCAGTTCTCAGGCTCCCATCGAGATAGAGGGGGCCTCGTGGTATTCGCTCAACAGTACGTCCCAGGTCTCCCCGGGGTATTCGTACGTTCCGCTCTTCGTGACTTTCGTGGCGATCTCTCAGATGCTTGATCTGAACGTCTCATTGAACTACACCTCCCTGAACGGAGCACTCGAATACAGCTACGTTCATGGGCCGAACAAGGAAGTGAGGGACTATTTCGATTTCCCTGAGGTGTCTGAAGGTTCCAAATATTCCATATACCAGCTCACGAACGTAAGTTCCGGAATTTCAGACGGGATGTACCAGGTACCAGTTGACTATAGCTTCGTCGTCGGAAACGTTACTGTGAAGGGGAATGAAAACGTGACAGTTCCGATATTGGGAAACGTGAAACTGGCCGCTTCCAATTCATTCTTCGGCACTCCGGATTCTCCCATAGAGGCTACTTCTTTCATGAACAATCTGCCATTTACCGTTTATATAGAGAACTACGGGAACTCCCCCGTTGCAAACGTATCCGTGACATATTCGCCGCAATATCCAATGAGCGGGAGCTACCAGAGAGACATACTTCCCGCAATACCTTCTTATTCCTACGAGCCTGTAACATTCTTCGTCAATACCGGGCCTTCCGGGACAGTAATTGATCAATATCTGAACGTTTCCTTTTATGGCATAAGCATGGAACTGCCTTTCACCCTCAGACTGTCTGGATTTCCTTATCTCGTGCCTGCAGGCTCTCAGCTTGGCTCTTCGTCCCTGATAGTTTCAGAGGGAATGAAGAATGTGCCCATTTCATTTTACGTAGAGGACGATTCGCCCATTCCAGCTGAGAACGTGAGTGTTCATTTTTCACCTTCCTATCCTTTAGCCGGAACTAATCAATCCACTATCATTTCCGTCATTCCCGCATACTCTCCTGTCGAAGTTACTTTTATAGTGAACGTAACGGGAGGAGCAAGCTCGTTCCCTGAAAATATAACGCTTTACTACAACGGCAGCCTCCACTCCCTAAGCTACAAAGTGATTCTTCCGGGATACGGCAACGTGAGTCTTGTCAGCTACTTCTCGAACCCGCCTGTAATATATCAGGGGGAGGAGTATGTTCAGCTACAGGTTGTCCTGATAAACGGCGGAAACTCCTTTTCCCCACCGCTAAACATTAGCCTCAACTCTACTTCCTTCAATATTCTCACAGGCGGTTATTCATTTCCGTCTATTCCGGCAGGAAGAATGATTAACCTTACCTTCCTGATAAACGCAGGTAATAACACTGGTAATCAAACTCTATACCTTCACGTAAACGGGAAAACGTATACCCTGAGGGAGAGAATACTGAACAAGGGTTCTGTGAGCATAACAGCTCCCAACATATCCGTGGTTTCTGGATCGAGTTCGAATCTCTTCTCGTTCATGGTAAAGAACACGGGAAAAGTAACTCTGGTTGACTTGCAGTTCCACATACTGACCCCGGACGTCTTCTCAATCCACATTCCTTCAAGCAACCCACTCGGAGGGTTAACTGCGAATAACATAACATTCTCGCAGCTTTCGCCTGGAAGCTCAATAGTTGTTACGTTCGTTATAGACGTTTCTTCTGCTGCGCAGCCAGGTTCATATCCGTCGCAGCTTTCCCTTGTCTACAGGACTAACAACTCTACCATCGAATTCTTCAAGACGTTTACCTTTAACGTTTCTGTTGAGCAGACGGCGTTCCAGAAACTGTCTTCGCTGACAGGGCTGACATATCTCGTCATAGGCGTTGCCGTGATACTTATAGCTGTATTTTCCGTACTGATATTAAGGAGGAGAAAGAAAAACTAGATGTGGTTGAGCGTGTAGTTAAGGATATTCCCGTTTCTGCAGTACTCCACTTCAGCTTCGGTATCCAACCTGATTTTGCCTTCGATCTTTGTTTCCTCCTTTCCCTTTATCTTTATTTCTATCGTTCCTCCTTCCTTTACGTTGGAAAGGTCTATTGATACAGTTTCGTCCCCTTTTAGCTGCAGCATTGATGTATCTGCCTCTATGGGAACGACGCCCATTGAGGCCAGGTTTGATCTGTGTATCCTCTCGAAGCTTTCCGCTATTACGGCCTTAACGTTCAGGAGATAAGTTGCTTTCGCAGCCCAGTCTCTGCTGCTGCCGGCTCCGTACATCTTGCCTGCGAATATGACGAGGGGAACGCCTTCCTTCTGATATTCCTGAGATGCGTCAAAGAAGGACATCTTCTTCCCGTCAGGGTAATGAATGGTGAAGCCTCCATTAGAATCCACCATCTTGTTCCTTATCTTCGGGTTTGAAAAGCCGCCACGAACCATCACCTCGTGGTTTCCCCTCCTGGCGCCGAAGGAGTTGAAGTCTTCCGGAGAAACGCCTTTCTCCATGAGGTATTTGGCAGCGGGCGAATCCACCTGATCCAAAACTGTCCTGTCTCCGGCTTTGAACTTTTCCCATATTACCCTGTATTTCTCCATATCAGTAATTATCGCCCCAGCGGGGGAGATATGGTCTGTGGTGATTCTATCCCCGAATATCGCAAATATCCTCGCACTTTCAACGTTCGTAAGAGATGATTTCGTCTCAAACCAAGGCGGCTCCTTGACGTACGTTGATTCAGGATCGAAGACATATTCCTTCCCGCCCGGAACATCGAGGTTCTTCCACTCGTTCACGCCCTCAAATATCTTTTCCTTCCTTTCCAGGTAGAATTTCTTCTTCAAATATTCCCTTTCATATTTCCTTATGATGGAGAGGTCCGGCCATACGTCCTTCAGGAAAACTGGCTTGCCGTTTGGATCGAAGCCAAGTGGCTCGCTTGAAAAATCTATGTCTATCCTTCCCGCCAGCGAATACGCTACAACTAGGAGTGGAGAAGCCAGGAAGGAAGCTGAAGTCAGGGGATTTATCCTGCCCTCGAAGTTCCTGTTTCCGCTGAGTACAGCAACCGCGAACAGTTTCTCCTTTTTTACCGCTTCCTCTACCTCTTTCACGAGAGGGCCCGAGTTGCCTATGCAGGTCGTGCAGCCGAATCCAACAATGTGGAATCCTAGCGCGTCAAGATATGGCTGGAGGCCCGACCTCTTCAGATACTCCTGTACAACTGGGCTTCCCGGTGCGAGACTCGTCTTCACGTATGGCCTCCTAGAGAGCCCCATTTCAACGGCATTCTTCGCAAGGAGTCCTGCCCCTATAAGAACGTCCGGGTTTGAGGTATTGGTGCAGCTCGTTATGGCCGCAATAGCTACTGCTCCGTCTTTAATGGCTGCCTCCCTATCGCCTATTGTAGCATGAAGGGCTTTCAGCTCCGGGCTTCCCCTGTTTTTCGAAACTCCATCCTCAATAATCTTCTTTATTGCCGGAACGTTGGATATCGATATCCTTTCCTCCGGGTTGGAAGGTCCTGAAATCGAAGTCTCGACCTTTGAAAGATCAAATTCCAGGTTCACATCGTATTTCTTCTTCTTCCCGTCGTAGAAGAGACCCTGTTGCTTGAGATATTTTTCCACAATTGCAATGTGTTCCTTGGATCTGCCCGTAAGTGACAGGTATGACGACGTGCTTCTCGTATACGGGAAATAGCCAGCGGTAGCGCCGTATTCTGGAGACATGTTAGATATAGTCGTCTTATCCTGTGCGCTAAGATAATTCAAACCATCTCCATGGAATTCTACTATCTTGCCGACGACATTCTCCTTCCTCAGGAATTCTGTTATGGAGAGGACTATGTCTGTGGCTGTAACTCCCTCCCTTGGTTTTCCCTTTAGGTTGACGCCAACAACCTCCGGCACAAGGATATATGACGGCTCCCCTACTATGACGGCCTCAGCCTCAAGGCCTCCAACTCCCCATCCGAGAACCGAGATGCCGTTTACCATCGTCGTGTGCGAATCCGTACCGATGAGGGTGTCAGGATAGAGGAGGCCGTCCTTTTCCATTACTACCTCTGAAAGGAACTCTATGTTAACCTGATGCACTATGCCATTTCCAGGAGGCACTATCTTCAAATTGCGGAAATTGTTCTGAGCCCATTTTAGGGCCGCATACCTCTCCCTGTTCCTCTTGTATTCTATTACTCTGTTCTCTATCAACGAATATTGGGTGCCGAATTTATCCACCTGGATGGAATGATCTGCGACAAGCTGCACCGGTATCACGGGATTGATCTTTTCCGGGTCTATGTTGCGCTTCGAGGCTGCATTCCTCATCGCTATGAGGTCGACTATAACCGGTATGCCTGTGTAATCCTGAAGTATCACCCTTGATGGAAAGAAGGGAATCTCCTCCCTTCTTCTTTCAAGCACCTTGGCTATGTGCTCCTCCTTGACAACTTTTCCGTCCATCTTCCTGAGGAGATTTTCGAGGAGAATTTTCGTTACATACGGAAGAGAATCAACATCATATCCCTTTTCTTTCAATGCCGAAATGGGAAAATACTCGTATACCTTGCCACCAACTTCAAGCTTGGACATACTACGGGTTATTTGAGAAAGAGTATTAACTTTTGTTCCATGAACTTAGCAAAGTATTTTTTTGAGATTACTAATAAGGTAAAGGATGCAGGATTACAAGAGTGTAGATCAGATCAATCACGAGGATAGAGAGAAGACAAACAGTTCAGGAATCAATCTAAAGGAATGTTATTATCCGGAAGACGTTTCGGGCGACTACGACAAGAAGCTTGGAAAACCGGGTGAATATCCGTTCACGAGGGGAATACACAAAAACATGTACAGGGGAAAACTGTGGACGATGAGGATGTTCTCAGGCTTCGGCACGCCAGAAGACACTAACAAGAGGTTGAAGATGCTGATATCCCACGGAGAGACTGGCCTCAGCATAGCGTTCGACATGCCCACCCTCTACGGCATAGACGCAAGTTCCAAGAGGGCACACGGTGAAGTGGGCAAATGCGGCGTTAACGTTTCAAGCCTCAAGGATATGGAAGTCATGTTCAGCGGGATCCCACTCAGAAAGGTATCTACATCCATGACAATAAACGCACCTGCCAACGTGCTTACTGCTATGTATATAGCCGTTGGGGAGAAGCAGGGCGTACCTCAGAAGGAACTTTCTGGAACTGTGCAGGCAGACATTCTTAAGGAATACATAGCGCAGAAGGAGTGGCTCTACCCCCCGGAGGCGCACATGAGGATAATCAGGGACATGATGGTATATTGTACCAAGAACGTCCCAAAGTGGAACTACATCTCAATATCAGGATACCACATCAGGGAAGCTGGAGCGTCCGCTGTTCAGGAGCTCGCATTTACGCTGGCCGACGGATTCGAATACGTCAAGCTTGGCATTAATAACGGGCTGGACGTGGATTCCTTTGCACCCAGGCTCAGCTTCTTCTTCAACAGCTCAATAAACTTTTTTGAGGAGATTGCCAAATTCAGGGCCGCTAGGAGGATATGGGCCAGGGAGATGAAGGAGACATACGGTGCGAAGAATCCGAGGTCCATGATGCTGAGATTCCATACCCAGACGTCTGGATACACGCTTACCTGGCAGCAGCCTCTAAACAATGTGGTCAGAACGGCGATAGAAGCGATTGCGGCTGTTCTCGGCGGGACGCAGAGTCTTCATACTAATTCATACGACGAGGCTTGGGCCCTCCCCTCTGAACAGGCAGTTGAGCTTGCGCTGAGGACGCAGCAGATTATAGCCTACGAAACGGGTATGCCTGACGTTGTTGATCCTCTTGGCGGTTCTTATTACGTGGAAAGCCTAACTGATAGGATGGAAGAGGAGGCATACAAGTATTTCAGGAAAATAGAAGGGATGGGGGGCGTTGTTAATGCCATAAAGAACGGCTACATACAGAGGGAGATCGCTGCCACATCATATTCCCATCAGAAGAAAGTCGAGAACGGGGAGGTAAAGATAGTAGGCGTCAACATGTTCCAGAAGGAGAACGAGCAGCCGATCAACGTTCTCAAAGTAGATCTTAAGGCCGAGAGGCTCCAAAGGGCGAGGCTCAAGGAGATCAGGGGCATCAGGAACGAGAGGGAAGTTGCAAGGAAGCTGGAATCTTTAAGAAACGCTTATCTCGGAGACGAAAATTCTATGCCCTACGTTATAGATGCAGTGAAGGAGTATGCGACCCTTGAGGAGATCGCAAACGTGGGAAGGGAGGTGTTCGGCGGATGGAAGGAGCCAACAATTCTATGAGGAGGATCAAGGTTCTTGTTGCTAAACCGGCGCTTGACGGTCATGATAGGGGCGTCCTTGTCCTTGCAAAAGCGTTTAGGGATGCGGGTATGGAAGTGCTTTACGCCGGTCTCCTGCCGACCCCGGAAAAGGTTGCGAGAATAGCTGTGGACGAGGATGTAGATGTAGTGGCGCTAAGCCTTCACAACAATGCACATCTTACTGCCTTCCCCGAGGTCAAGAGGTGGCTGGAGAAACTTGGGGCCTCCGACATACAGGTTGTGGGAGGCGGGATAATACCTCCGGAGGACAGGGAAAAACTGGAGAAGATGGGCATAACAGGGAATTTCGGTCCTGGGACACCCCTGGACGTGGTCATCGAACACGTGAAAAAAGCTGCAAGGAAAAAATGGGAGTTGGAATCATCTGGTAGATGATGCCTTCTTCTGCAGAATTTCAAGCTTGCCCATTATTGTGTAAAGCAGCGTTCTTGCGTGTGCCGGGGTATTGGGATCGTTGACTATCTCGTCAAGGGTCGATATAGCGGATGCGGCCCTGACGTCCAGATTCCCCTTGTCCTGAATCAGCTTTGCCTTGGCGGCCTGGATGTTCTTCCTGATGTTTCTAGGTATTGAATAGTCTGAAATTAGATCGTCAAACATCTTGGCCGTTTCTCCCAGAATCGCATTCATGTCGTCCATACGAATCACTTCACTGAAATTTTACGCCCCTATCCTTGAATATCGATATAACCATCGAGGTATATGAATCCTTTATACCGTCCACGTTCCTTAGATCCTTTACAATGAAGTTCCTCATCTGTCCCATGTCTGGAAACCTGACCTTAAGAATCATGTCCCACGTGCCTGTAACGAGGTAAATGTCTTCCACGAATGTGTGCTGCGCTAGGGTCGAACTTATCTGTTCTATCTTTGAAGTATCCGCCTTTATGTGAACCATAGCAGTAACAACTGGTCCCGCGGCATTCTCTACGATCTTGCCCTCATTTATCATAATAATCTCCTGAGATATCACCAAACTCATGAAATACTTTTCCGTGCTACGTTGACCGCAGGAATAAAAATTTCCGTTCCTGTTAAACAAGGGATAAGGGAATTAGAACTGAGAAAGCTAAAGCCTTAAACCATAGCTTTTCTCCATAAGCTTGCTGAACTTGCTGTACTGCTCCATAAACTCCTTTCCCTTGTCTAGCAGCTGGATGACGTCCTTGCCCTCTTCAGAACTGACTTTTATCATCTGTCTTTCTTGAAGAAGGGCAAGCAGTTCCTCGTATTTGTTGTAGGGGATGTTAACCTTCCTGAGGAGGGAAGAGGTCTGCACGTTTCCATCGCTAATCTGAAAGAGGAATTCGTAGATGATCTGCACCTCGTTTCTATTCTTCCTCATCCCTCTTATCTCCCTCCTAGGCATTTTCAGAAAGTCCTCCTATTAAGAATGGAAGAAGGAACAGTATTATCGAAACCACAAATAGCGAGATGCCCAATTCCATAAATGCTCCCTCGAATTCCAGTATGTAGAACGCCTGGAGAAGGAGAGCTATGTCCATCAGTATGAAAGAAGAAGTAACGAGGAAGCTTCCTTTCCTTTCCTGTGATTTTGCCTGGAGGATGGAACCCGTTATGTACAGGGAGAAATATATTGATAGAATTATCATAATATCTTCGAAATATGGGTATATCACAATAGCTGCCATGAAGTAAACGTTTGATTTCAGGTAGCTGTAGAAAAGCGTTATCATAAGAAGGAATTCTGACGTTACGAGGGCAATGAAGATGTAGGGCCTGAAGGAAAGGAGGGCGACTAGTATCATCGTAATCAGAGAGAAGACGAAAAATAAGGTAGTCGCCTTTAGGAACTGGCCTCTCATATCGCTGAAATTTACTATCGAAATTATGAAGACTCCCAGGACGTAAATAGCACCAATTATGCCCAGGATGTTTAACGCAGAGAACACTCTTTATCATTTCTTAACGATATATATAAGTTGTTAGAAAAGGAAAACTGAGCATAGAGATTATGTTTTCTTATCGCTAGAAAAAGCCCGAAAATCCTGAAGAATTGGAAAATTGCGTTTCTCTTCCAGCTGTTGAAGTTTCTAGAAATCATTGCATTCTTCATTCCGATCCTCGCTCCTATTCTCGTTCATCCCCAGATTTTTATTTCATTTCTTGTTGTCATAGATAAAACCTTGAAAAGAAGTGGTGGGAATGCTGTAAGAGCTCTGCCATAAAACCTGTCCTGTAGGAGCATATTGTATCAAGCTTTTTAACTGAGACGCATTAAAATTTGCCAGAGAGCCGGACCAGTGGATGGTGTCTCCCGGTTCCAGATATGCTGATGTGTGTCCTTCCTGGGAAGTAACGTTAAGCCTGTCCAATGGAAATCTGAGCACGTCGCTTCCGATGAATATAATGAGAACGGTACTGTCCCTCAATATGACACTCCCCCCCTCGTCTGTTATGTTTTCGTATATCAGATCACTTGACGGAGAGTAGTGAACGCTAGAAGAAAAATAAACCTGCACCGGAGGGGTTGCCCTGGGAATCTGTTCGACGTAAACAAAGATAGAGGAAAATAGTACGACCGTAACTGCGAGAATCAATATTGTACCGACAACTTCCGACACCCCATCCTCAGTCTTTACTGGCTTCAACGTCACTGCTATCATCTATGTGAACTTTATCCTTTCCATATTCCGATAGCCAGACCTATGAGAAGGAGAACTATTGAAAGGGATATGGATAAAGTTGCGAACTGAACCTGCCTTATGTACTGATCAAACACCCTTATCGCCTTTCCTATCTCGTAGCTCACCGATATCTTTGGGATGAATGAGATGCCCACGTATCCAGCTATGACGAAACCTACGATTGCGAGAACGAACGCCACAACACCCTTCTTTATGGCCAAGCCGAAGAGGAGGCCAACGACAAATGTAAGAATCCAGTCTAGTATCGTAATATATGAGATCATCAAAACCCTCCCTTTAATATTGCATCCTTCATGATTGATATTAAACAATCTACTATACATATAATTTGGTACAAATCTAGATTCCGGCGCTATTCCATTCCGTTATTCAATTCTGTTACCAAAGTCTCGCCTTTTTTAATGTTCTTAAATTCGAAAGACAGTATCCTTGAGCCGTCCTCCTTAAGGTAAAGGTGCCTCGAATTTGGATTTACAGTTTTAGCTCCACCCATGAGCCATTTACTCGCATTGACGTTCCCTCTTGATCTTAACGCTATGCTAACGTCGTCAATGTCATATATGGCGATTATCTTAATCACGTTGTTCTTTTCGAATCTGTATTGTGCTCAGGTAATGGGTTATATCGCCGTGATGATAAAGCAAGTACTCGTATCTTTTACCATATCTGTTAAGAACCCACTTTCTTGAAATCGTGCCCTTCTCGTTGCATATAGGGCAGACCCCCTCCCTTTTAGAGTAAGTCATAAACTGAAATAATAAACTGAATAATAATTATTGAACCAAAGATGGCTCATCTATGTTCTCACCTGCCGCCGACTATTATTCCTCCCATATATGTTAGAAGGGCCATCGCTGCAGTCCCTAGGGGAAAACTATTGAGACGTACATTCTAAAACCTCCTAGTTTCCATTCTCCTGATCTATTTTTATAAATTATAGTAGTTAGTATTTCTAACTTTTACAAACTTTTAATTCTTTCGCAGGCTATCTGCACGTAATAACTGGGAAAAGAAGAATACCGGAAATAAGTGCATTTTCTCTGTTAATCACGCGGGAGGGGCCGTAG
>JAVYRX010000014.1:0-18456 GCA_038729485.1 Thermoplasmatales archaeon
GGTAAGAGGACAACAGGCGGTCTGATATAATCAGAGAAGGAAGGACAGAAAAGAGACTTCTGGATTCTGCAAGGGGCGCATCCACAATTTGATGTTATTACACAGTTAGAGGGACTTTTGTCCCAATGCCCCAGTGATGATAAAGACTTAGATACACTAATTCATACACCTTCTATGAAGAAAATCTTGATGATCCCGGGCCCAATCGAATACGAAGACGATGTTCTTAATAAGATGTCTTTACCCACAATTTCTCACACCTCTAGAGAGTTCATTTCAGCATTCCGTGATTCGCTGAATGACGTTTCTACCATTTTCGGAGCTTCAGGAAATTCGGTACCGTTCATAATATCAGGCTCTGGCACTCTTGCAATGGAGGCATCAACAGTCAATTTTATAACGAGGGATTCTAGAGTTCTCGTCGTAAGCACAGGATATTTTGGAGATAGATTTGCGAACCTCCTTTCCAGATTTACCAAAAACGTAGAGATCATGAAACAGCCACTAGGAACTGCTGTTGATTCTAATGAATTATTAGAAAGGGCCTTGAAAAACAGTTACGATGTCATAACAATCACCCATGTTGATACAAGTACTGGTGTGAAGAACGATATAAAGGAGATAGCTGAAAAATTGAAAGGAACGGATTCTCTATTAATTGTGGATGCAGTATGTTCAGCTGGAGCGGAGCCATTGAATATGGACTGGGGAATAGATGTGGCATTTTCCGCATCTCAGAAGGCACTCGGGGCTCCGCCCGGATTAGCGGTCGGTGTAGTTGGAGAAAGAGCCTTGCAAAGAATGGGAAACAGAGAACCTTTGACTTATTACTCTGATCTCAGGAACTGGTTACCTGTCTTCAGAACGACATTAGAGGGAAGACCGTCATACTTCGCAACTCCCAACGTTAATTTGACAATGGCTTTGGCGGTAAGCCTTAAATCTATACTGAAAGAAGGTTTAGAGAAAAGGATAAGAAGACACGAAGTTATAGGGGAAGCTTTCAGAAAAGCCCTCATGGAAATGGGGTTGGAATTGATCGCAAAAACGTCTTTTGCAAATACGGTATCGGCGGTGTTTCTTCCCAGTAACGTGGAGTTGACAAAATTCCTTTCTTCAGCTGAAGAAAGAGGCGTTGTTTTTGCAGGGGGATTAATTGATAAAATTTCTACTCGATACTTCAGGATCGGGCACATGGGTTCTATAGGACCAACTGAAATTCTCGCTGCAATCGGGGCGGTTGAATATGGATTGAATAAAAACGGTGTTGACATTAAAAATGGAGCTGGTCTATCGGCTGCACAGGAAATACTCTATAAATTATGAGCTGGTCAAACTCTAGTGAACATTCCTTATCCCAATCTTTAAATAGGGCCTGGAGGTTAAAGGAAGGATTAGCATGGTGGAGGGGACTTCAAACAAAGAGTATGTTTCTGGCAGAAGGGATCAGTTTGACTTGGATCTTTCGACGTTTTGGGAATGCGTGAGATAGACGAAAACGAGGGACGAACTGATAAGTCTATTCAAAGACAGGATGTCACTGATAATATCCAGGCTAGCATATGAAAGAGCCAAAAACCTGAAAGACGAGATTGAAATGGCAGATAATTACTGACGCACTTTTTTCTCCTCATCCAAGAGATCCTCTATTTCTTTTACTTTCTGTGCTACTGCTGTACCTCTTTCAGTCAATGATATTATGTTTCTCTTTGGGTAAGCCGAGACGTCAACTTTCTTCTGGATGAGCTTCAACCTCTCAAGTAAATCTATTGACCTATGAAGCTGTATGTTAGGGATGTCCGTCTCATCAAGTATCAGAGTGACGTACGACGGACCCTTTAACAGGTGAAGAAGAAGTCTCATCGCGCCAGACTGTGTTTCCAGCGCCTTGATCCTGGGCATAACCTGAATTCAATCGTTTGTAGATAATATCTTATAATTAATAACGTAATACGTAATAGATAACATCAATAATACAAAAGCAATGACATTCACGCAACAAATTCATTTAAAATATTTCCTGATCTGAAAGGGTTACAACTACAAAGTTTACTAGAGGACAATAAACGAACGGATCATCTAAACAAAAACCTCAAAAGGCATCTCACGGAATGTAGAGGAAAAGGAGGTATACTTATGTGAGGGCTTTTTCTGTATTTTGACGAAAAGTTTTACGAACAGATTAGGAAAATCCAAAGCAAGGAAAATATCAATTTAGAGGAAAAGGAAAAATCGGCTAAGGTTGGAAAGAATACCCAAGTAAAAAAATACGCTAATTTCAGACCCCTTCGTTAGAAAGTCCATTTGGGACTTTCAGAGAAACCTCCATGCCACAGCTATCTTTTACTTCCATTTCATAGTAAGTTGTAGAGTAAGGGCCTCCCCTATAGTTTGTCAAACGATGCGGAACCCTACTTATTAAGCCTAAAGCCTTCAAATAAAGCAGTATTCCCATACTTGCTCTCCCGGAATCCGCAACAGCACTTATAATATCCTTTCTTTTATTAGTTATATCCCCGCCAGCAAATAAACCTGGATAAGTAGTCATGTTGTATTGATTTACCACAAGGTCCCCTGACGGGGTTGTAGCCAAGCGCTCCATGATATCTGAGGGTATAAAAGATAGGTCCTCTCTCTGACCCGTCGCTTCTATCACCGTATCCACATCCATAACGTATTCTTTGTCCTTTATCGGAACGGGTTGTCTTCTACCTCTTCCTGTGTCAACCATTTCATTTCTCCAAAACTTTAGTTTCTTGACTCTACCATTTACGCCTACGTATTCAAATGGCGTGGTTTCCCAATCAAAGATTATTTTTTCTTCTTCAGCCTCTTCCAGTTCTTCGTCTGCATTGCTGGAAGGGTACCCTGGCCGATCTATAGAAGACCTTCTGTATAACATCATCACCTTTTTAGCGCCAAGCCTTAGGCTTAGCCTAGCTGCGTCATACGCAGTAAATCCACCCCCTATGATAGCAACATTGTCTCCAACTTCTATTCTTTCACCATTATTGACCCTCCTTAGGAACTCCAAGGCTTGATAAACAGACTGAAGGTCTTCCCCCATTATCTTCGTTTTTGACGGTTTCCAGTTTCCTATGGAGATATATACTGCTGAATACTCCTTCAGCAGTTTCTCGAAAGATATGTTTTCCCCTACTTTCGTGTTGTAAATAATCTTAGCACCGTAAGAAAGGACGTGCTCTATCTCTTTATTGATCGAATCCCTGGCGAGCCTGAAAGGAGGTATTCCGTGAAC
This sequence comes from Thermoplasmatales archaeon, assembly GCA_038729485.1. Taxonomy (GTDB): domain Archaea; phylum Thermoplasmatota; class Thermoplasmata; order Thermoplasmatales. The sequence goes on from JAVYRX010000014.1 coordinate 3,260, forward strand.
CATGATACCTCCAGCTTTTGAAGTCGCTTCATATACGTCAACTTTTACGCCGTTTATTGAGAGATAGAAGGCAGCAGTTAAGCCGGCAGGACCCGCGCCTATTATTGCTACCTTTGGATGACCGCCTAAATCCTGAACTTCCACTTTTAATACATCCTTGTAATTTGTTATGTTTTCAGAGATATAACGCTTAATATGACGCGTTGCAATGGCACCCTTATTATCCGACAGTATGCAGGAATCTTCACAGGGGTGAGGACATACGTTTCCACAGACCTCAACGAAAGGCAGTTTTTCAAAATTTATCCTGAGGCCGTCTTCAATATTTCCATTTGCCATGGCTATCTGATAACCAGGTATATCTATTCTCGCAGGACAACCCTGAATGCAAAGCCCGCATCCCAGACAACGTGAACTCTCCGTAACAACCTCTTCTAGCGTATAAGGTATCAGCGTCCTTATATCCAAACCTCTCAGTCTTTCTGATACGTTGGAATGCTTTATAGGGACTCTCTGGTAGTTAACAAATTTCAATGCTTTCTACCGAGTTTTTTAATCAAGACTGGTTAATAAGTATTATTTCACTTCAATAGCTATAACTTGTCATAGTTTGAAAATATAAAACACGAATGATACGACAAGCAAGTGAAGTTAACTATAACCCAATTTGCACAGGAAGATGACAAAATTCTGCATACTCCAAGTCGAGGAGTCAATAGAGTCTGCCTATGCCCTCTCTGCTGCCCTGCATCAAACAAATATTAGAAAGTTTATATTGAAGGGTCTACGTTGCATACAACAACTCCGCAATTGCGGGAATTTAAATAAAATTTTCAGGATAAGCCTCCTTCATCACCCCTAACTGTCACAGGAGACATTGTATCCGAACTCGTAGCGTGTTAAGCAATTCAACTCACCAGCGTATTCTTTCTCATTAAGAATACATATCTTCATCCCATATTCCATTATTTGATACTTCGGTTTCTTTGCCATTATAATTTCACCCATAACCCTCTTCAGAGCTGAGAAGAATATCTCCACCCTCCATCTTTTCCCGTACTGCCTCTCCCTCATCCAGGATTCAATTCCAATCCTCTTGATTTCCCTGACAACTTTTCTTTATGGAGAACCACGTGAGAGGGATCTTGCATTACTGCGTGGAAGAATTACTGCGTTCACTCCATTGTTCTGTAAATACATGAAGTTCTTCCTGCTATCGTACCCCTTGTCAGCGTATTATTGATATATTTCCTATGATCGGGCTTAGGACTTTTCTGAACTCCTTTGTATCAGACCTATGTTCCTTATTGTTAAAGAGATGACATTCATCCTCTTATATTGCAACATGCATCTTTATCCACCCCTTCCTACTGACATTCCACTTTGTGGAGAGCCAATCACCCCTCTGCATGAATTTCAATCAGATGAATCAATTATCGCTGTTTTATTGAAAGATGCACTGATCTCATCAATCATTCCTGATATTAGAATACTCCTTGTGCGATAGAATATTGTGACGTAGCTCAATGGCCTGAACTTGCCTGTGAGTTCTGAAAGTTTCCTGACGAATCCTTCCAGTTCCCTGAATGGAACGTTCCATAGCTCTCTAACCTTAGAGAGGAAGATGAAGAACTCCTGAGGGTATTCATATGGATGCCCTACCTTACGATCGTTCTCCCTCTTCAGATCATCATTCCATGAATTCAGGAATGATGTATCCATTAGCACATCTATCCTACTTACAAGAGAAGTGTTGTACTTGCTCCAAACTCTTTTATCCTTCCTTTCTATGTTTTCAACGGAGGTGTTTGTGTTTGACATAGAACATCAAACACCTCTTCAGAAATCACATCATAACCTTTTTCTGAAAGAAATTAAGAATTGCTTAACACGCTACAGAACTCGGTAAAATTAATATACAAATTAATCCATCATATAACGAATGGCCACAGTAAAAAAAGTTAAGGACTCTATATCAGACAGAGATCCCGAGATTCTAAGGAAGGAACTGATGTCGAAAGCTAAGAATGTTTATTGCCAGCTCCAGGATAGTTTTGAAGACATGTCAAAAAAAGCTAGAAGATCTCATTTGAAGAGAATGCTACTCGACTTTGCGCAAGAAGCAGGTAAAGACTGCGAAGAACTGGAACAAATGTTAGCAAAGAACACTTGGCTGTCAATAGATACAGCAGATAGAAACCTGGAAATGTTTAACCATCTAGTGATGGAAGATGAGGAGTCTCTAACGGACGAAGAGAAGGTGATCCTGCAGGCCATGAAGGTATCAAATAATTTGAGGAGCATTTTTTCTATAATGTCCAAAGAATACAGAGATGAGCAACTTAGAAAATTTTTTGAAACCCTCTCTAAACATGAAGTGCATAGAGAAAACGAACTGGAACAGCTGTATGACGAAATTGTGGTTCAGGGCCAATGGTAATCCGTGCGATCCCTTCCATTAAGCCTTGTTTTCCCGTTAATTTATAAACTATTCCGCACGTTTAACTCAAGATCGAATTCCGATAGAAAATTTGATTATCCGTGTAACCGAGATGCGAATTTCAGTCTTTATCTTAACAAATGAGTTCTGCCGGTCAGTGCACCTTCTTGGAAACACATTATCAGTTTGCCAATTTAATTTAGTTTTCTCTTGGCCCTAATGGAGAAAAACTTTGCCCTAAGACAGGAACTCTAACTTACCGATCAAACGCCCGAAATTAGACAAAGTAAAAAGTTAATTTCTATAAACCAGATTGTATCATTCTAAAACTTTTTGATAGATTGATTCTGTTTAGGCAATGATTGTGTTCATGTGAATTTAACACGGGAACGACCTGTAAAGCCTAGCATTATATAAAAAGGTTTGTATGTATGTCAATCGCTCCAAATATGTCGGAAGCATACTTCAAGTGAGGGTATAAGGATATTCGTCTAAGCCTGAAATAGTGGGGAATTCTCTGAGACAGAAAGCTAAATGCAATACAGTGGGCAACTTGAGTAAAAGGAATTTTAATTAGACCTAAGCGCATTTATCTTTCCACTGTATTGTTAACGTGGATTACGTTTTGACCCTGGATATTGAAAACGATATAGACAGTATGGAACAGACATTCCGTGAAACTAATGGACAATTGAGTGAAAACGAGATTACTTTTGAAGCCATACTGCAGAACTTCCCCCGATCCTCCTCGTCTAAATTTTCTCTTTGATCTACTGGCCTTGTTTGCCAGAATTATACAACGTATTAGCCTAAGATGCGCTGCTGAGATAAAAATCGAACAACCTTAGAAGGCATTCCTGAACAACTAGTTGTTAGCCCAAAACGTGACAGGAAGAGGCATTTTCGGTAAGAACAAATGGTTAAAGTTGACTTAGTAAATTGAATATCTCTTTGTGGGAGATGAGGTAATAAATTACTTCGAAGCAAATTACAAGAAATATGATCAATGGTTTGAGAGTCATAGAAGGGAATATGACGAACAGCTAACGTTCTTGAAAGGTATAATACCTGTAGGCACTGGCATAGAGATTGGTGTCGGAACGGGAAGGTTTGCAGCACCCCTCAAAATATCCTTCGGACTTGACAGTTCAAGAGAGATGCTCCGACTTGCAAGGAAGAGGGGCGTTAAAACTATTCTTGGAAGCGCATACGAAACAAAACTACCCGATAAGAGCTTTGAATACTCCCTTTTCTATATGACATTGTGTTTTCTGAAGTATCCTGAAAGAGCAATCAAGGAAGCCTCACGCATATCAAAAAAAGTAATTTCCGTCATAATTGATAAGAGGTGTGCTTACGCTGAAGGTTTGATGAAAGAGAAAGCTGGGTTCTACGCTCTAGCTAATTTCTATACGGATAGTGAGATAGTGGATTTCTACACCAGATCCGACCTCAAAGTGGATTTAAAAATAAGAAAGGACATGACAACATATGACGGCATATTATACACATTAGTTGCAATTATAGGATCGTAGCATTTTCTTATATTTAATGATCAGATAAAACATGCATATGCCATCCCATCCCGCTTGATCGTACTTGATCCCCTATCAATTGAGGCGGGAAAACTCATTTGATCTTTTGGCATCGGATAAACAGGCTCACTGTCATTCTGTAAATTTCCATGTTAACCTCGTTACGGAAAGGCAATTGAAAATTCAAAGCTTCCCGTCACGAAATGAGAAAGACTATGGAAATACTGAAAGGGGAAGAATTACTGAACGATATCTAGATTCGTGCAACATTGAGACATGAATGTTCAGATGGGAGCACTGGGATTTGAACCCAGATCTGCGGGTCTCTCTTAGGGTCATCGCTCCAGTTTTTCATCAAGATCAGATGACCCACATTTAATCAAACCCTAACTGGAGCCCGCTAGGATGCCTGACTACCCCATGCTCCCTGACTAACTCCTGGATGCTCTTCTGATCCTCTTTAGTCGTCTCATTTTCTTCTTCCGCCATTTCCAACGCATATTGTGCCTTTTCTTCCAATCTCTAGAACTCCTCTTCATCAGAGCACCCTTTCTACCCGTTATCAACTGTTGAATTTAAGCATTTTTATGAAATAAATAGGAAAAGAAAAATTGCAAAAGTAATATTACTTCATCTCAAGGACGACTACGTCCTTAACAGACCTCATAGTCTTAAACGGAATGACGAGACGGCCTTGGGCATCCTTTTGCTGGTTCTCGCTGGCTATATCTTCCGCAGGATTAACTAGGACATGGTTTATTTGCCCTGTATCTGTATCTATCACGAAATTCGATATTGTTCCCAATATCATACCGTCACTAGTCATCACTGTTTTCCCTTTCAACTCTGTCACGAATTTTCTCATGTTTTCACCTGTAATATATCAGATCTTCTCTTCGAGCAGGCTTTGCCTCCCTGCTCATGTTCTTAGATACTTCTTCGTAATATTTTATTGTTTCCTCGTCCAGACTAGGTTTAACTCTCTTCAAGGCAATAGTGAAGTCATCCATGGTTACCATTTTCGCATTAATATCATTCCTTATAGCGTTTAGCCCCGCTTCCCTAACGAGATTCTCGATGTCAGCTCCGGTATAATGCTCTGTCCTTTCAGCTATTAAATCGAGATCAACGTCCTTCGCAAGTGGCATCTTACGGGTATGTACCTTGAGTATCTTAAGCCTGGCTTCCCTGTTCGGCGGTGCAATGTAAATTATCTTGTCAAACCTTCCAGGCCTCAACAGCCCTGGATCTATTATGTCCAGCCTATTTGTCGCTGCCAGCACAGTAACGCCTTTCATTGCTTCCATGCCGTCCATGCTTGTAAGGAGTTGATTTACTATCCTGTCAGTTACCCCGGAAGACGCGTATACGCCTCGGCGTGGAGCTATTGCGTCCAATTCGTCCAAGAAAATTATTGTAGGGGCACTCTGTTTAGCCTTTTTGAATATTTCCCTGACCGCTTTCTCTGATTCTCCAACCCATTTACTCATCACTTCAGGACCCTTGATGGATATAAAGTTAGATTGGCTTTCCGTAGCTACCGCCTTTGCCAATAGGGTCTTACCTGTGCCTGGAGGGCCAAAGAATAAAATTCCCCTGGATGGTTTCAGACCCATTCTTTCGAAAACCTCAGGGTTCTTCACCGGAAGTTCCACCGTTTCTATGAGCTCTCTCTTGGCGTCCTCAAGGTCGCCTATATCATCCCACTTCACATTTGGTATCTCAATCATTACCTCCCTAAGGGAAGATGGCTCTATCTCCTTAAGGGCACTAAAGAAATCTTCAGACGTTACGTGCATTCTTTCCAGGACTTCAGTCGGGATGGGATTGTCAAGGTCTATTTCTGGAAGATATCTTCTTAGGGCCTTCATGGCAGCTTCCCTAGTAAGGGCAGCGAGATCGGCACCCACGAAACCATGAGTAACAGAAGCCAATTCATCAAGCAATTTATCTCTCTGCTCCGGCTTTCCATCAAAAGGCATTCCCCTGGAATGTATCTGAAGAATCTCTTTCCTCCCATTCCTATCTGGAACTCCGATTTCTATCTCCCTGTCAAACCTTCCTGGTCTTCTGAGAGCAGGATCGACGGCGTCCAATCTGTTTGTGGCAGCAATGACAATCACTTGTCCGCGACTCTTTAGTCCATCCATAAGAGTAAGCAATTGAGCAACTACTCTCCTTTCAAGTTCTCCTTGCGTCTCCTCTCTCTTTGGCGCTATTGAATCTATTTCATCGATGAAAATTATTGAAGGCGATTCCTTAGATGCCCTGTCGAACGTTTCCCTCAAGGCCTTTTCGCTTTCTCCGTAGAATTTGTTAATTATCTCTGGCCCATTTATTGAAAAGAATCTCGCACCAGATTCATTGGCAACTGCCTTCGCTATTAGGGTCTTCCCCGTTCCCGGAGGGCCGTACAAAATAACTCCCTTCGGCGGATCAATACCAAGTCTCTCGAATAATTCGGGATGCTTCAATGGTAGTTCGATCATTTCTCTGACTTTCTTTAGTTCTTCACCCAGACCGCCTATATCCTCGTAAGTTATTTTCTCGCCTTCCTCCTCTGCAGATATTGCTTCCTCCCTCATTTCAATCATAGTATCTTCGGTCACAATGAAAATGCCCTTACCGGAACCTACTTTGGCTACCTTGAAAGATACCCCTCCCTTGCTTGTCAACGCCAAACCCTGCACGGAAATAATGTCTCCCTCAACAATAGGCCTTCTTAGGAGGGATCTTCGGACATAATCCTCAATCCCGGGAGCAAACCTTATTCTCTGATTCTCTGCAATAATTGGGGCGAGAACTAGTGTCTCCGCAGGTTTAACCTCTGCTTTCGATACCTTGATTTTGTCACCGACCCTAACTCCTGAATTTTGCCTTACTAGAGGGTCTATTCTGATAATTCCCCTGTTTTCTTCTTCCTCACTAAGCCTAAAAACCCTAGCCGCCGTTACCTTCTTTCCCTCTAGACGAATAATTTCACCAATTGATACACCAAGCGCTTCACGTGTTGCCTGATCTATCCTAGCTCTGATGAGTCCAACATCCTCCTGGAGAGCCTCCCATACTACTAAAGTCACGTAATCAACCATGATTTCACTACTTCCTAATTTATCTTCCATATTTAATTATTTCTTTTAATCTATTCAAGCGGGCAGACACCCATTTCATGGGCCGACCATAGACAGAACAAATCAGAAGAAGATTATGCCAGAGAGAAAGCGTTTCACAAAAGATCAATATGCTTCCTCATGCGATTTATTTATCCGACGCTTTCAGTTCGGATGTCAACTTTCAATTTTGCACCCCGATAATTGGTGCTGTAAAGCCAGCCATAAAAACATAGAAGAAAACTCATGGAACGATAAATCGTATAATATCCTGCCTTGAAACAGGAACAGAGCCGGGCCGTTAGGGGATCGATATTAAAATTAAATAAGACATTTGTCAGACGAAAAGAAACAAAATACAAATGTTATACCTCAAATATTCACAACATCTAAACCGACATGTCCTGAAAAATATGGATGCGTTAATTCGCAAAATATATATATGGCGTCATACATATAGATGACAGGGGTAATTATAATGCCGATGAAATCAATCATTAAAAACGCTCTAGGAGAGAGTGAAAACGCCGGGGCTGATCCAATTAGTAATGTCCCAGGGATTGTCGGGATTCAAGGTCCGAAACCTCCCCTTGCGTCTCCTGACGATGAAGAACTTGCGAAGGTAGTAGAACAATTAAAGGTTTCAATCAAGATTGTTGGATGCGGGGGAGGAGGAAGCAACACCATCAACAGATGCATGGAAGAAGGTGTTTATGGTGCGGAAATGATCGCAGCTAACACGGACGCTAAGCATCTTCTTACAATAAAGGCCCATAGAAAGGTGCTCCTCGGCAAGAGAGCGACGAGAGGACTCGGGGCAGGTTCTATACCACAGATTGGAGAAGAATGTGCACGTGAAGCGGAGGAGGATCTCATAAATGCTCTGGGAAAAGTAGATATTGCATTCGTTACCGCAGGCATGGGCGGTGGAACAGGAACTGGTTCTGCACCAGTAGTAGCAGACCTGGCAAAAAGACAAAAAGCACTTGTTATTAGCGTAGTCACATTACCTTTCACTTCCGAAGGGAGGGTGAGGATGGAAAATGCCCTGTTCGGCCTAGAGAAGATAAGAAGGAGTTCAGATACTACAATAGTGATTCCAAATGATAAACTGCTGCAGCTGGTTCCTAGACTTCCCTTGGACCAAGCTTTCAAAGTGGCAGATGGAATCCTCATGGAAGCACTTAAGGGGTTGACAGAGATAATTACAAAACCTGGCTTGGTAAATCTCGATTATGCGGATATAAAGACGATAATGGCCGGCGGCGGTGTGGCTATGATTGGAATAGGTGAATCCGAAGCCTCGGGTCAGAACAAGGTTGAACAAGCTGTGGAAGAGGCAATTTCTTCTCCATTGATTGAGGCCGACATATCTGAGGCAAAAGGAGCCCTGATCAGGGTAGTCGGCGACGATCAAATGTCCGTTGCAGAGGCTGAAGGCGCAGTGAGACTTGTGCAGCAAAAGGTAAGCCCAAGTGCGCGGATAATATGGGGTGCTTCAATTGATCCAACACTCAAGGGTGCAATAAAGGTCCTCGTTGTTCTGACAGGAGTTAAATCGCCGTATTTAATCGGACAAAAGGGAGAAATAAGTTCAGTTGCTAAGGCAGCGGGGGCAAAAGGATTAGACTGGAATATTGATTCCGTTTAGATGCAACCTTGAAATCAGTGATAATGGCCGGCGGGCTTGGTACCCGCCTTAGGCCAATAACTGACAAAATACCAAAATCGTTGATTCCGGTAGCGGGGAAACCTATCGTTTTTTACCTTATTGAATCGCTTTCAAAGGTTTCAAGCGATTTCATTTTAACTGCAAGCTACAGGTACGAGAGAATAATAGATTTTTTTTCTGGATCCACCGTGGGCAGGAGAAACATACTTTTTTCCGTAGAGAAAGAGCCATTAGGTACGGCAGGTGGTTTAAAGAAAGTAGAGAAATTTATAGATGGAACGTTCGTAGTTGGAAATGCAGATACAATATTCCAGGAGAACGTACGTAATCTGGTCTCATTCCATAAAAGGAATAAGAATACAATAACACTTGGTTTAACAAGGGTTTCAGATCCCTCAGAATACGGAGTTGTTAAGGTAAAAGGTGGCCGGATAGTTGAATTTCAGGAAAAACCGAAAACAAATCCGATATCAAATTTAGCTAACGCGGGACTGTACGTTATGGAGCCGACCGTATTTGATTTTATTAAAAGAGGCCAGGCGGAAGACGTAGCAAAGGATCTCCTTCCCCGCCTTCAGGATGAGAAAAAGAGCATTGGCGGCTATATGATGAAGGGAACCTGGATAGATATTGGAAGACCCAGTGATCTTATAAGAGCTAACATATTCGTGGCGGGAATTCGGAATAGGAGCCTGAAGCACCGAGAAGTTTCGGGAAGTGTATACATAGGGAAAAACGTGAATATTGGAAAAGGTTGTAAACTCAATGACGTCGCTCTCTATGACAACGTGACAATAGAGGATGATGTATCCATACAGAATTCGGTAATTTATGATGGCTCCATGGTTGGAAAAGGTAGCACAGTAAGAAATTCTATCCTGTCTTTCGGCTCTGTGCTCGGCGAGGGAGTAATAATATCAGATTCCGTTATTGGAGGCGGCCTCCTGCTGAGAAAAGGGGGAAAGATTGAAGGAACGGTGGTTTCATCTAGCGAGTAACAACCAGATCACTATAATCAAGACAGCTAAAATAACTAAGGCAATTAGTCCCCTTTCACTTATCCCTTTTCCAAATACTATAGGAATGGGGCCGATCATTATAACGCCCCCGTAGCCTGAGCTGGTCTTGGCATCTTTGGGTGATGAGTAATATTCTTTCTCGTACGGGCTGAAATCAAAGTGTTCTGATTTGCCTTTGGCATCGTTTGTCTTAAGTGAAATAAAAAGTACAACAATGGGAATGAGAAAAAAGATCAGTGGGATTAAGGATAGGGCTGATGACGAGACGAATACTGGTATGAAGAAGAAATAATAAATTTTTACCAAACCGAGAAAGAGGAGAACGACTTCCGATGCTATGAATAGGACTATCGATATTGCTGGCAGCACATAGAGCCTTGACATTCCTCTCATCCTGTTCAGTCGGCTGATGCTCATCCCTTAAATTGAATGATTCGTAACGCATCTTTTTTTCTATAATTGAGTTAAAGGAATCCGGCTTTCTGCAAAACCAATATGTCCTCGGTGGATAGAGAGACACCATTTTTGAATTTCTCGTATATCTCTTCTGCCTTAGCCTTCGCTTCGCTTTCCCTTCCTTTCTTCTTTTCCTTTGATTGCTTTTGCTTGAGCGCAAGAATTAGCTTTTCATATTCCCTAATCGTACTGAAGAGCTCATCCAGCTTCTGGTTTTCCTTAAAAAGCTCCGTTTGAACCTGCAGATATTTTTCATGAAGCTCGTCAGCCTTACCTTTGGTTTCGAGCATCTCCTCGTAAATTTTGTTTTGATTGTCTCTCAATCTTATTACTTCCTTTATGCTTGCCTGATACTCGTCGTTTATTTTCTTTATTTCTTCCCTATTCGACTTAATAGACTCATCCAGTTTCTTGTAGTTTTCATCGTCAAGAGCTATCCTCTCTGATTCCTTCTCATAGTCTTCTATGATCTTATTTATAGCATGTATTCTTTTGACGATCTCTTCCTCTTCCTTTTTATTGTAGACGCCAGTCATTTGTCTCTTTATAAGATCGTCCCTTTCCTTTTTCAGTTTTCTTATATCAACTTGCTTACCCTTGTCCCTTAGTATGGAAAGTCTTAGGGACTTCCTTTCATTAAGCAGTTTTCGAAATTCCTCGGAGAGCTTGTCCTTCGTTTGCTTCAATTCATTTGCCTTGTTTGAGAGATCATCTTTAACTCCTTTCATCTCCTTCAGTGTTTTTATTAATTCCTTCACTTTATTGTTAAGGATATCTCTTTCGTCGGCAAACCTGTCCATTTCCTGTCTAAGGTCTTCCCTTCTTTTTCTACTTTCATCGAGGTCTTTCTTTATTGTAAGTCTCTTAGTTTCTAGTTCAGAAAGTGAGTCAACAGTCATAAACCTCAGGCAAGGCATATTTGTTTCAAAAATTTAACTTTTATGCGCATCCGTTCAATTTGCTAGAATTTTTAACAAGGTCAGATAATCAATTTCAATGACAGTATTTCGGGAATCATCTTTAATATGATTCAATATTTCGGAAAACAATGAAAGCTTTAGAACCAGGCCTCATTAGAGATGTTGAGATAAAAAACAGAATAGTGATGGCGCCGATGATATCAAATATGGCTAACCCAGATGGAAGCAGCAACAACGTAATATCTAGCTATCTAGAGGAAAGGGCGAAAGGGGGAGCGGGATTAATCATGACGGAATACACATACGTTGACAATCTGAATTCCAGAGGATCAAGAAATCAGCTAGGAGCGTATTCTATGTCACTCGTACCAAAGCTCAAAAGGATCACAGAAGGAATACACGTTTATGGTGCTCGTGTCTTCATGCAACTTGTTCATGCCGGCGGTAAGGCACTTTGGGGGGAGAATAAGGAAGATCCTATGGCACCTTCGTCGTTAGATTACCTGGGAAGGAAGCCGAGGGAGATGGAAAGGGAAGATATAGAGAGAGTTTTGAATGCTTTTTCCAACGCAGCGGGGGTAGCCAAATATGCTGGATTTGACGGATTGGAGATTCACGGCGCCCATGGTTATCTCGTTCATCAATTCCTTTCGCCTACTCTGAATTTGAGGAGTGACAAGTACGGAGGGTCTTTCGAAAACAGGCTCAGGTTTCCCCAGGAGGTTATAGAGGCGGTAAGGGAGATTGGAGATTTCCCTGTTGGAATCCGACTTAGCTTATATGAGGATGACCCCGGCGGATGGAGCGAGCAATACGGTCTAAAGGTAGCCGAATCGCTCAGAAATTTGGACTACGTGCATTTCTCAGCAGGAAATTTTTATCCACCGGGTTCTTCCGCTTCCTTTTACTCGCCGAAGACACACATATTCAGAAGGTTGAGCAGAAAGCCCGGATTGACGACTATGCTAGTGGGTTCCATAACCGCGCCAGACGACATTGAAAATGTCCTGTCTTTAGCGGATTTTGCAGTTCTCGGGAGGGGACTGCTTGCGGATCCCTATCTTCCCATGAAACTTGCAAAATACCCGTATCTGATAAGGCCCTGTATCAGATGCAATCAGGCTTGCAGAGATCTGTCGCTCGGGGAAGTGAGGTGCACCGTTAACCCTAGTCTTGGAAGAGAATACAAGAAAATTGGAAGGTATTCCGGAGAAATCACGATCATTGGTGGAGGCATACAGGGTCTGGAAGCTGCCGTGTACGCTGCAAAAATCGGGTTAAGCGTTAAATTATACGAAAAAAATGACAAACTCGGAGGACAACTAAATCGCATTTACGATCCGTTTAAAAAGAAAGCAATTGAACCTCTAATGAAATACTACGAGAACGCGTTAAAATTTCTTGGAGTTGAGGTGGAGAAAAATTCATCTTATAAAGGTAATGGAATTGAGTGTTTTCCACTCGTTGATTATCCAAATCCTCCCGATAAGGGAGATACTTTCCTTAGCAATGTCTATGCCAACCATGATGAATTTTTAAGAATTGCAGAAAGCAAGAAAATAAGAATTGGCTCTGCTAGTCTCGATAGCCTTGACAGAACTAGAAGAATTGGATACCTGTCTTTAGCCAACGAAAAAGGCATCGAAATAGGTGATTTTGAAAATTACGACTTTGTGTACATGGCAGAAAACCAGTATGACATCAGGGCGGCCATGAATCTCGGTAGGACTAAGGTCAATTTGTTTCTTGAAGAAAACGGGAATGAGTTCCTTTGACAGAAGAAATATATATCACTGATTTTCCCTTGACCCAATTATGATTCATAGAGTATGCCCTCAATGTGGTTCAGAGCACATTGATCTTGAAATAGGGTACATAACAGGAAAATACAGATGCTTAGATTGCGGCTATGTAGGCAGCGTTATCTTTGAGTTTGATGACAAGAACTATCAGCGTTTCCTCAAAGAACTTAAGGAGAATAATAACCAAAAACCGTAATTACTATTGAAACAACTACTCTGAATAAGAAAATTTCGGTTTTATTTAAAGGGGATTCAATATTTATAATAAGTTTTATTATGCATTAAGGAGTGAAAGCTATTGGCAAACGTTGAAGAAAAGATTGGGAAACTCCAGGAACAACTTACAGCCCTAAGATCGTCAGGATCGTATCCAAGTAACTGCGAGGCAATAGCGAGGGTCGACGTTCAACTGGCGCAATTGTACGCTTCATCTGGAAATACCGTACAGTACCAGGGTTCTATTGAAGACGCGATCAGGACTCTTCAGGATCCAATGTGCCCTAAAAACAGGCGGGTTGAGTCCATGATAAAGAGCCTAGAGTACTATAAGGATAAGCCGAATCTTATGGTTGCGGCGAACGTTCCGGCTATTTATAGGTACCTATCGCTGATCGTCTTGTTAATCGGATACGTGATTATCTATGCACTGTATTCGTATTACAAGAGTTTCTTCACCTATTCATATTTCCTAGGAGGAATCATAGCAGTATTTTTCATAAGCATTATTGTAAATTTCGCTGTAAGGGGAAAGATGAACAGACGTGCATCTCAGCAATATCCGTAGGATGTCTAATTAAAAGAAATTTAATTTAATATTTAAGCTGTAATTCAGTCCAAGGGAACCTTTTCTTCCTTACACGCTGATCTTTGTACGGCCAGAAGCAATTTTGTGGAAATTATTCCTTCTTCCCCTCCTGCAATTCTGGCATCACCTTTAGAGAACGCATTGACTTCCTCTGAATACATGTCCCCCCCTTCAAATCTTCCCTTCAGGATACCATTGAGATAGAGTTCAGAATTTACCGACGTTGAATAGAAATTGGTAACCCTGATGCTTCCCTTATCCCCCACAATTAGCATGTCGTTGTAGTTATCACTCATGAGCCTAGAAGATATGCAATCTACGATTGTTCCGGAACTGAAGTTAAATGTTGCATGCACAGTCTCGTCAATTATTTTGCATTTCGGACTGCTAACTGCAAATACGTTGTTTATGTTCTTTCCAAATAAATTCACAAAACTGTCCATTACATGGACCCCCGTTCCGACAATAGAACCTCCTCCCGCCATTTCCGGATTTGACTTCCAAGATGTGTCACCGCGTCTCGGGGAATTATAGGTCCATTTCCCGAATACATACAGCACCTTCCCTATCTCTCCAGAAGAGATAGATTTCCTCACTGACTCTACCGAAGGATGAAATCTCAAATGAAACCCTATTGCAAATCTTACTCCTTTTCTCTCCGCGATTTCAGTCAATTCCTCTATTTCTTCCACCTTCAATGTTGCGGGCTTTTCGAGGAGTACTGATTTCCCCTCCTCAAGGAACGTCTTGGCATGAGAAAAGTGAAGAGAGTTAGGGGATGATATATATACTGCATCTATGTTCACCAAACTCATTTTCCTTAAATCAGGCACATATTCTGCTCCTAGATCTTCTGACACTCTTTCCCCCTTTGTCTTGTCAGTTGAAAAAATTGCGCTTATTTCATGTCCCTGCGACCTGATTGCAGGAATAACTTTAGTCATTGCGTGATTTCCAAGAGAGACTATACCGAATTTCATAATTGTAGATAATTTTCCATTTAGATTATGATTTCTATTAACCATGTTAACATCCACCTTTGGAAGTTATCGTATGTCTTATGCTTAAACTTCTTGGGTGTAACCCCATACCCTCTATCCCATCTGCAAAAGCTTTCAGGAATGCCTTCCTTATCATGTTGTATGTGGTATTCAGATCAGCATTGATTATTTTTCCTGTTGATGTTCTGAATAGCCCTCTAGAGATTCTCTTTCCTTTGTGTGTATCATGACTCTCTATGCCTTCATTATCCAAAAAGGAACATTTGCCTGTATATGCTTTCATCTATTACCAAGACTGTAATTCCAGGTCCTTCTACACTGTATTTTATCTTGTTTATGAGTGTGTTGAATGCCAGCTGAACGAAATTTGGTTGTTCTTCTTTCCCACGTTGATGGTGTAACAAGCCATGAAGCACCACTGCTTTAACTGCTGTATT
>JAVYRX010000015.1:0-17891 GCA_038729485.1 Thermoplasmatales archaeon
TGTTCATCGCTAAAATATTTTCTAAGGTTTTCGAATACGGCATCGTCTCGCCTTTGTTCTGAAATCAGAGTTACTCTCTCAGCCCACGCTAAAGCTGCCTTTTCCCTGTCAGAAAACTGTGGAGACCCCCACCAAGCGCCTAGCAGAATAATTATTTGAATATTCTCTCCATCTATCAGTGCGTCCTTAGAATGCATGTCGGGACACCATCCACATCCATTAAGCTGGGATGCTCTCATCTTGGCTAGGTGCAGCAGGCTACTCTCGAGCCCTGATTCAGAGATGGCCCGCTCGAGACCGGTTAAGGCTCCAAGCATGTCCTTACAGTATTTCTTGTAGTCGATTCGAGACTCCATTGTTAGCTATTTACATCGCGTATTTTCTCGTTTTTGAATCTCATTGCCACATACCGTATTTCTGATAATGATTCTTTTAGCATTTCAAAATAAAAACTTTTTATTAACGTCACAGTGTTGTTACTGCATGCCAATTAAGTTGAAGAGGATATATGACAAATATTCAGAAGACGACGGATTCAGAATTCTGGTTGAAAGGCTGTGGCCAAGAGGCATTAGTAAAGTAGAAGCGCATATCGACCTTTGGCTGAAGGACGTTGCACCTTCAACTGAGCTCAGAAAGTGGTTCAACCACGAGGATGACAAATGGGACGAATTCCAGAAAAGATACAAAGATGAGTTGAAGAACAATTCTGCACTGAAAACGCTAAGATCACTGGCGGTGGAGCATCGGAACATCACACTTGTTTTTTCATCAAGTAACCAAGCCCACAACAATGCGGTCGTTCTTTACAACTTATTGAAACAATGAAATGCAGATTGAACTTTTTAATCCTGGAGAAAGGAAAATATTAGAAACATTATTGTCCTATTCCGATTTTCTTATTTTAAGCATCGGAAGCCGTGGTTTCAGGTATGCATCTATATGTGCTCTTGGATACATTTTTCTGTGCAATGAGAACCCGCGATTGAATACTAGCAGTTGGTGAGTTGAACACGTGCTTCCTCTTGGTTCCCGAATTCCATTCTTGTGGCAAGAAGGTTATAAAAATTTAGAGGTTGGAATTGACTTCAGGGATGTACTGCTAGCTCGTCTAATATCTTTTCAACCTTCGAATCAAATGATTCCGTGGCATCTTCTCCCACATTGAATCCGTGCCTCCTTTTGACTGGCAAGATTGGATTGAATGCAATCGTAGTCCCCTCCCGCTCAGTCACCAGTATTTTGCTTGGAAGATCGATCCCTATGGTCTCCGATCTTTCCATAAGGGAAGTGCCATTCAACGGATTACCAAAGACAATTACAGTTGTCGGTTTCAGCTTCAAACCTACTTTTTCAGCAGCGTCGGAATGATCAATCGTGCAGAAGATCGTGAAACCTGCCGCCTCAAGCCTATCTACGATGAGATCAACCGTCTCCTCAAAAGTGTATCTAGATTTTGCCACCAAGAGATCCTTGATATTACTTCTTTTCATGAGGGATGATAAGTGAAGCTTGCTAATCAATATAGAGGATATACGAAGTCATAATGCTTTTGGCATATGAGTGGGTCATCCATGCACCCCCCAAAAATAAGAGGCCTTTTTTGGTTTTCGACTAGTTTAAAAAGCCCTCACATAAGTACATGAATAGCGGAGCTTTTTTTAGCGTTTTTCCCTAAGACATGATTGCACCGCGAACGTCATAAATTGCTTAATACTGTCTTAAGATCGTTCCCTTCTTAGGAAATGAGGAGGAAATGTATCGATTGAAACAAGCGTTAAACTAAGCATCAAAGCAATGAAATAAGCATATTACTGCAGAAATTTAAAATACTTACCCACTCTGTTAGGCTAATTAATGGCAAAGGGATTGTATGAGATTGAAATTTACGTGGAGAGGGGCGATTGTGAGGTATCAAAAATATTAGCGTCTCATGGGATCGAGCTGGATTTCTTCAACCTTAACACAGGAACGGAATTCTCTACGCATCTTTTCGAATTTGATTCAAAATTCAAAGATATCCAGCCTATCTTCAAGTCATCCCTTATAACAGCGGGTTTTTCGATCTCTGGTTTATGTTTGGTG
The DNA here is from genome assembly GCA_038729485.1 of Thermoplasmatales archaeon. Lineage (GTDB taxonomy): Archaea > Thermoplasmatota > Thermoplasmata > Thermoplasmatales. The sequence goes on from JAVYRX010000015.1 coordinate 2,086, forward strand.
TGCAGGGGAGAGATGTCGTCCCTCAGGGAACCGTGTGGCTACTTGCAGTTTCAATAATTGTTTTCTATGTTTCCTGTCTCTTCTTCAAAGTCTCTGAAATCACCCTCCCACATTTCAAACCACTGACACAGTTACTAGGTATCTCCCTGGCAGGCACAACTTTTGGAATTGTTATGTGTGCCCTTCCAATTTTCCATCCATGGGCGAATTACACGCTAGATGAATATTTCAGATGGATCATGATCCATGCTTTCGTCGAAGGATTCTGGCCTGTAATAATCGTGACGGTAATAGCCACACTTTAGATCATAGGGGGATTATTCCCAATAAGACTCGGAACGGCCATAGTGAGGCATGATGCCACTGCAGACATACTGTCTGTGATGATAGGTACGGGGCATCACTATTACTTGGGTGGGCAACCACCGGTATGGCTGTATGTTGGCTCAATCGTAGGGATAATGGAAGCAATAGCGATAGGATTTGCTGTCGTGAATGCTATGCTCCATTGGATAAGAAGAAAGACGGATGCGAAAACTGAATTCCAGAGAACGCTCTTAGTCTTCACACTGGTGGCAGGTATATCTTAAAGCAAAGGGGTTTGATCTGCCAATGGAAGAATCTAGATTAAATGTGAGTCAAGACAAAGGACAAATATATGACGTTTCAATCGCAATTCGTGAAAGCGATTGTAGTCAGGCAACCAGGTGGTTTAGAAAATACTAGACTGGAAGAGGTAGAAAAGCCGAGTGGTCCCTTGATAGTTAAAGTCACGTATGCGGGGTTAAATCCCGTAGACATCAACGTGATACTTGGCCGGGTTAACTATAATATTGCACCGTATCCACATATACCTGGCGCTGAATTCGTGGGTTTTGTTGAAAGTACTCAACAGTCTGGGAGGTTTAAAGTTGGGGATAGAGTTGTTGTCTATCCCAGAATATACGATGGCACCTGCGAGAGATGCAGGACAGGTATGGAGGAAATTTGTAGGAATGGGGGTATTATAGGCGTTGGAAGCAATGGAGGATTTTCGGAATTTTTTGCAACTGATGAGACCCATCTTGAACTTATACCTGATTCATTGAGTTTCGAGGATGCAGTTTCCATTCCTGTGGGTGGATTGACTGCCTACCATGCCCTAAAAAGGGCGGAGTTGAAGAAGGGGGAAAAGCTCCTTGTAATTGGGGCGTCCGGAAACACTGGATTGTATTCTATCGTTCTCGGAAAACTGATGGGGGCAGAGGTATTCTACTCTTCCAGAAAGAAGTTAAAAGGTCAAGAGGGCATTTCTGAGTGGAAAAATGAGAAGGTGGACGTTATAGTAAACTCTATTGGCACGGAGGCTTGGGAGCCTTACGTAGATTATCTTGATACAAATGGAAGGATAGTTACGTTCGGAACACTCACAGGCAAGGAGGTAAAGCTAAACCTTGCCCAGCTTTACACTGCAGAGAGATCAATAATAGGATCGACAGGAGGTACAAGAAGCGAGTTTAAAGATCTCATAAAATTGATCTCCGAAAATCGCCTGAAAAGCAGAATCTGGAAAGTGTTCAACCTAAATGACTACGAAGAAGCCATCAGAGAATATGGGAGCAAAGAAGGGAGGATAATCCTTAAGATTTCACGTTAGCTGGTTCAGATACTGATAGAGTTGTATCTATCCAGACTCGATCTTAGTTTGATATTGTAAATACTTTGCATAGAACAGAAGACCTAAGACCATTCGTTTCATTCAGGTAATTTTACGGTATATGTTGTGCTTTTCGCCTAAAGCATTGTCTTTGTTAAAGTAATATGTCAAGTTAGATTCAAGGAGTCCAATCTACTACTCAAGTTACGTTCATGCATCAGCATAAATTACCAATATCTGTCAGTCCAAGTTGCATGGTCTGCCTTCACAATATACGTAACAAACTGGTCATATTCTTACGCTGCGGAATCTGTGAATAAAATTTATGAATTCATCATCAACACGGGACATTTATGGTAAACGGGAAATTGTTGTGTATGTTCCCTACATTGCAATTTTTAGATTTTTAAATTACTAATCCGAGTAGGTACTGTTCAATAGGGCCATATTTCATCTTCAGAATCTATGCTGTCTGCTATAGTAACGTGCTAAAACAGGGTTATTCTAGATACTAAAGATCTACGGATTATCTTTCTACGATCCTACAATTCAAGGGTTATAACTTGAACAACGAGCAGTGGATGCATCTACAAACCTATCCATACCAAAAAAATTATTAGGTCAGCAGAAACTAATATTGCAGCATATAAAACGTAAGGGAGCTCTGCGGTAAAATGTGGTGAGGATCCTGCCGTGATGGGCAGAGTGTGATACAGGAGAAGGATCGTGAAGGATGACAGCGTTTACGTTTATGATGTCAGGTCTTACAGGGGATAAAGAGACTGAGAGGGTTATTCGGAATCCTCATAAGTAGCCCCGAGCAGATTCGAACTGCTGTCAACGGGTCCAGAGCCCGCTATGCTTGGCCACTACACCACGGGGCTAACGATAGTAATGACGAATTAGTAGATAAAATTACACTTAGCTGTTTTATTGTAATTGATGTGATAGAGAATTCACTAACATTTTTATAATTTTGATTGTTATGGAAAGAGAGTGGATCAAATGGAGAAAGGAGACATCATAAAGTTGCAGATGGATACATTCACAGACGACGGGAAGCTTGTGGAAACGACGGAAGAGTCTAAGGCAAAGGAGGCAGGAATATTCGACGATCATTACGTCTACAGGCCTCTATTAACTATCGTAGGTTCAGGGAGATTGTTCAACGATCTAGAGGAGGATCTAGCGAAGGCAAATGTAGGGGAAGAGAGGGAGGTAATAGTCCCTCCGGAAAGAGCATTTGGCCTGAGGGATACTAACAATGTGAAAGTCACTTCCTACAGGGAGGTAGAAAGGGCCCTTAGGGATGAGGAAAGAAGGAAGGGGAACAACAATAGTGACGTTGCTCCAGAACCTGGGATGACCGTAAGGATGGGAGACAAGTATGGTAAAATCTTAACCGTCACTGCTGGAAGGGTTGTGGTAGATTTCAACCATCCTTTGGCTGGAAAAACAATAAAATACAAATACAAGATTCTCGAAAAAATAGAAGGGGAGGATAAAAAGATTCAGTCCATTATTGAGATAAATTTCCCTAAAGACAACGATAAGTTTAAGATAGAAGTTGGGGATGAAATAACGATAACGATTCCAGATTCTGCCAAAATTGAAGATTCTTGGCTGCTCGCTAAGTTTGCGATTGTCGGTGCAATAAGGGAATACGTCGTAAATAAGACCATAGTCTTTAAGGAGATTTTCGAAAAGAGGGCAGAGGAGAAGAAGGAGGAGGTAAAGGAAGAAGCCAAGGAGGAAGCCAAGGCGCCTTCCTGATGGTAAAATGTCAGGGTTAGAACAGAACAAAAAAGACGTAGAAAAATCACTTCGTGAGTATCAATTCAAGAAATATATAGATGAGATAAGGAAGCTAGAGGGGAGGGGTACGGAGCTTATTTCCGTCTACATTCCCCCAGGAAGGCAGATAAGTGACGTAGTTGCCTATCTAAGAGATGAGTATTCAACATCTTCAAACATAAAGAGCAAGACGACCAGAAAGAACGTCACATCTGCTATCGAAAGCATAATGAGCAAGCTTCGATATTACAAAATGCCCCCCGAAAATGGTCTTGCGATATTCGTCGGCTACATTCCCACTCGAGGGGACCAAAGTGAGATGGTGTCTTATTTCATTGAGCCACCTCAACCAGTTTCAAGCTTCCTTTACAGGTGTGATTCGAAATTTTATCTTGACCCAATTCTTCCAATGCTTGAGAAGAAGGATGTGTATGGTCTGATAGTTATAGATAGGTCTGAGGCAACTGTTGGCCTTCTTAGGGGTTCTAGGATAGAAGTTATTGAAAACAAGGATTCGCAGGTGCCAAGTAAGCATCACCAGGGGGGGCAGAGTTCCAGACGATATGAAAGGCTCATAGAAATAGCAGCTCATGAGTTTTTCACGAAGATCGGCGAGCTCGCCTCAAACGCATTTCTCAAGGAGCCAGAACTTAAGGGAGTATTGATTGGAGGACCGGGCTCTACCAAGGAATTCTTTTACAAGAAGGGATACCTTCAGTACCAGATACAGGAGAAGGTCATCGATCTGTATGACGTTGGTTATACCAACGAATACGGTCTTAAGGAATTGGTTGACAAAGCGTCTGAAACACTTGATCAGCTGGAAATTGCCAAGGAGAAAAGAATAATAGAGAGGCTTCTTGTCGAAGTAAAGAAGGGTTCCGGACTAGCTGCATACGGCGACAAAGAAGTCATGGAAGCACTCAAGCAGGGAAGAGTGGACATTCTAATAATATCGAAAGGCCTGAGGAAGAACAGAATAACTTACAGATGCGAGAATGACGGGTTTGAATTGACGGAGGTTGCAGAGGAAGAGAAGGAGCACATATGTCCTACGTGCGGTGCCGTTATGGTGATTGAGAATAAGGTTGATCTGATAGAAGAATACATAGATTTAGGGCAAAGAAGCAATTCAAAAATTGAGCTCGTCAGCGACGAATCTGACGAAGGCTCTCAATTTCTAAAATCGTTTGGTGGAATCGGAGCAATTCTTCGTTACAACTAGGGGTATGAAAAGTATTAAAATTGCGGTTCACATAATCCCATATGAGTACAAAGTACATTTATAATTTCGAAGAAGGCTCAAAGGAAATGAAAGATCTTTTGGGCGGTAAAGGAGCTGGCCTTTCTGAAATGACCAGAATCGGGCTCAGAACTCCTCCTGGTTTTACCATTACAACAGAAGCGTGCAATTATTACTTTAAGAATGCCAGGCTACCCGATGGCCTTTGGGAGGATGTGCTGGATCACGTTAAAACACTTGAATCCAAGACCGGACGTGTGTTCGGAGGCGGCCCAAAAATACTTCTCGTATCTGTCAGGTCTGGTGCGCCAGTAAGCATGCCAGGAATGCTCGATACCGTTTTAAATTTGGGCTTGAACGACAATAACGTCCGCATTCTCTCAGACGAAACTGGAAATCCGAGATTTGCGTGGGATGCCTATAGGCGATTTGTTCAGATGTTTGGAAGAATAGTATTGGGTATAGACGGGAGGAAGTTTGACTCGGTTATAGACAGCAAGAAATCATCACTTGGATACAAAAATGATTTCGAGCTAAGGGAAAACGATTGGAAGGAGATTATCTCTGAATTTAAGAACATAATCAGGAATGAGGGAAAGGAACTGCCTGAAGATCCTTACAAACAGCTGGAAATGGCAGTAATAGCAGTCTTCGAATCATGGAAGAATGAAAGGGCAGTTGTTTACAGGAAGATAAACAAAATCCCTGATTCTCTGGGTACAGGCGTTTCCGTCGTAGCAATGGTCTTTGGGAATACAGGTATTAGATCCGCAACTGGCGTCTTGTTCACGAGGGACCCGAACACAGGGGAGAAAAAACTGTACGGGGAATACCTCATTAACGCACAAGGCGAAGACGTAGTAGCTGGAATCAGAACGCCGTCCCCTATAGAGAAGCTGAGGAACGAAATACCTGAGGCATACGATGAGCTGGTCAGGTCCGCAGAAATATTGGAGCAGCATTATAAGGACGTTCAGGACATAGAGTTCACGATTCAGGACGGGACGTTCTATCTCCTTCAGACCAGAAATGCCAAGAGGAGCGCTGCTGCGGCAATCAAAATAGCCATCGATATGAGAAATGAGGGAAAACTAAGCGACGCGGAAGCCGTAAATATGGTTCAGCCAGAGCAGATTGATCAACTCCTTCATCCGCAGGTTGATTCTCAAAAGGCAGGCTCCCCCATTGCCAAGGGACTGGCAGCTAGTCCTGGCGCAGGATCTGGTAAAATAGTTCTTGACCCTGACGAGGCAGTCAGGATGAGCGAAAAAGGTGAGAAGGTCGTTTTGGTAAGAATGGAAACATTGGCAGATGACGTTCATGGAATTGCTGTTTCTCAGGCGGTTCTGACCGCAAGGGGTGGCATGACGTCACATGCTGCCGTGGTGGCAAGGGCTATGGGAAAACCGGCAGTAGTGGGCTCTGAAGATTTGAAAATAGATCTTTCCTCTGGACGCGTCATGTTCAGGGACGTGGAATTCAAAGAGAATGATGAGATTACAGTTGACGGAACTACCGGCCTAGTCTTCAAGGGGGAGGTTCCCGTCACGATTCCGGAGATGAGTCCAGATTTCCAGAAGTTCATGGACATATGCGGGCGAGTAAAGAAGATCGGAGTTCTCGCAAATGCAAATACCCCAAGCGAGGCTTTGATGGCAAGGAAAAATGGCGCGGAAGGCATTGGGCTTGCCAGGACAGAAAGGATGTTCCTCGGAGCTGAAAGGATTCCGATAATGAGGGAGATGATAATGTCGGACAACCAAGATGAAAGGAGAAAACTTTTGGACAAGCTTCTTCCTCTGCAGTACAACGATTTCGTGGAGTTTTTCAGGACTATGGACGGCTTCCCTGTAATAATAAGGCTTCTCGATCCACCTTTGCACGAATTCCTTCCGAAGAAGGAAGATCTGATGGTCGAGATCGTTGAGATTAAAGCAAAGATGAAGGATGCTGAGGGAAAGAAGAAGGAAAGTCTCAGGAAAAGGCTAAAGCAAAAGGAGGTGCTGCTCAGGAAAGTCAATGCTCTAAGCGAGTTCAACCCCATGATAGGTTTCAGGGGGATCAGAGTAGGGATACTGTACCCTGAAATATACCAAATGCAGGTAAGGGCGATTATAAGAGCGGCACTTAAAGTGACTGATGAGGGAAAGAAAGTGATACCGGAGATCATGATACCTTTAACAGTGGATCTGGCGGAAATGGAATTTATACACGAAAAGCTCAAAGGTGTAATTGACGAGGAGCTTGGCGGAAGGAAATTAGAATACAAGTTCGGAACCATGATAGAGACTCCCAGGGGTGCACTCCTTGGGGGAGAGATAGCCAGAATAGCGGAATTCTTCAGTTTCGGAACTAACGACCTCACTCAGCTCACGTATGGTTTTTCAAGGGATGACTCCGAAGCCACGTTCCTGCCGAACTACATACAACTCGGCATCATGAAAAGGGACCCATTCGAGACCATTGATGAAAAAGGAGTAGGCGAACTTATGTCTCTCTGCCTTGAAAGGGCCAGAAAAGAGAGGCCGGATATAGAGATTGGGATATGCGGAGAACACGGTGGGGATCCAGATTCCGTAAAGTTCTGTCATACTGTGGGACTGAATTACGTTTCAGCGTCGCCTTACAGGGTTCCAATTGCGATACTTGCAGCTGCGCAGGCAAACTCAAAAAAAGGAGGGGAGTAAATGTCTGAAATACAGGATGCAAGGATCAGGAAGGTCCTTGATTCCAGGGGAAATGAGACTATAGAGGTAGAGATTATAACTCAGTGGGGCTTCGGGCAGGCTTCTGCTCCCAGCGGTGCATCAAAAGGGAAAACTGAAGTAATGGATTTCCCGAAAGGAGGCCCGGATCAGTCAATTAAGGCATTTGAGAGCAGGGTGTCCCCAAAGCTGATAGGTATGGATGCCTCGGATCAAGGAGAGATAGATTCTTTTCTTGAGGAAATTGACGGAACGCAGGATTTCTCGAACATCGGGGGTAACCTTGCTACCATAATATCTATAGCATCTGCAAAAGCTTCCGCGGATGAATTAGGCATTCCTCTGTTTAAATATCTTGGCGGCCTGCATTTCAAGATGCCTGTTCCCCTGGGAAATGTAGTCGGAGGCGGTAAGCATGCTGTCAACGGCACTACTATTCAAGAATTCCTCGTTGCGACGCACAGCGACGATGTTTTTACGGCCGTAGCAACAAACGCCAAAGTCCACAAGAGAATTAAAGAAGTGGCATCGAAGGAATTGGATGTACCGGTAGGAATGGGAGATGAAAAAGCGTGGATACTTCCGTTTCCTGACGAAAAAGTTATAGAGATCATAGAGGAAACAGCTGACGAAGTCTCCTCTCAGACGAACTTGGAGATAGAAAAAGGGATGGACTTCGCTGCTTCGAATTTCTTTTCAGACAGTTTCTACAAGTACAGGGACAGGAAGCTCACGAAGGAAGAGCAGGTAGACTTTGTGGAAGGAGTGGTACGGGATCACAAATTCACGATTATAGAGGATCCTTTTGATGAGGATGATTTCGATTCGTTTGCGGAATTAACAAGAAGGATTGGAGACAGGGCTACAGTAATTGGGGACGACATATACACATCCAACGTTTCGAGGCTGAGAATAGGCATAGAAAAGGGATCGTCAAACGCAATTCTTCTCAAACCCAACCAGGTCGGAACGCTGACGCGCTTGTTAGAGACATATAACCTTGCCAAGAGCAACGGGATGGAAATAGTAGTTTCTCACAGATCGGGAGAAACGACTGATCCGTTTATAGCACATCTGGCCGTAGCACTTGGCGCCGATTACATTAAAACAGGCACCGTAGGAGGAGAAAGAATAGCAAAATTAAATGAACTCGTAAGAATTCAGGAAGAAATAGGTGTAAGACGATGAGTGATCTACTCGTTTCAGAGGAAGTCTATAGAAATTCGGCCGTACACATCGGAACAAAGATTAGAAGCGCTGACATGAAAAAGTTCACCGCCTACGTGAACAAAGAGGGTCTCAATATCCTTGACATTAAGAAGATAGACGAGAGGATAAAGATTGCAGCCAAATTCCTCTCAAGGTTCGATCCCAAAGGGATAGTTTTTGTAGCGTCGAGGGAATATGCAAAGAAACCCGTTATTTCGGCTGCGAAGGCCTTGGGCGCGATTTCGATCACCGAGAGGTTCATTCCGGGTTCCTTTACCAACCCTTCCCTCCCGAACTTTACGGAACCTGATGTTATTGTTATTAATGATCCTGCAACAGACAACCAGGCTCAAAGGGAAGCGGTCAAGAACGGGGTTCCGGTCGTTGCAATCTGTCACACTAACAACTCGACGTCATATGTAGACTTAGTTGTCCCTGGTAACAACAAGGGCAGGGAGAGCCTAGCTCTTATCTATTTCCTGCTGACCAAGAGAATACTTGAAGAAAAGGGAGAAAACACATCATCGCTTAAGCAGGAAGATTTCCTGGCCGAACTCTAGGCCTTCTTCCCCTGGAGGAGCACGAATTCAGCTAAGGCTATTGCAACAGCCACAGCTGCGATCTCGTCGACCATCCTCGGCAGCATTATCTGTCCCTCCTTCTCGTATATGAATGAGAAGATTATCACGCCGACGATCATCAATAGGGAGGAGGTTCCAGCAGTTAGACCTTTTGCAGAAATTTTGTCGATATGAAAGAGGAAGTGAGTGTACTGCTGGACGGGAAGGAGTATACTTGATATCATCACACCCTGGATGAACAGCAGATCATCTTCGAAATCGTAACCGTACCCTCGATGGAAAAGGTACGAAATTGCGAAGGAAATCAAAACCAGAGTAAGGGAAATGCAGGAGAATAAGAGAACGCGTTTGTAGGAATCCTTTCTTGACAATACATAAAGGAGGGAGAAGAATACGGTACCCGCTATAAGGCCCTCAAGGAGTGGGTAAAGCTGCCTTGTGTCGCCTATTAGATAGATTATGCCAAAGGCGAAGCCAAACGACAGTATTACGAATATCTCCTGAACTGAGGAAAAGATTATCGCATTCAGAATACTCAACGCTCTATTTACCTGCATTCTTTCGCCTCCAGAGTATTGAGAGAATTATTACATCCAGCAGGATAACAAGGAGAACGAAGACAGATGAAAGATAAAATGGCGTTATAGAGACATCCTTTTTAATGAATGTGGGGAATCCCATGGCTGAAAGAGATTGACTGCTTTGTCCTTCCCTTGCATAAGGGAGAATGGAAAAGTTGTACTGTGGGCTCATTGGGAAGGAGGAAGAGTAGTTGAAATTTAGCTGCTGCGACGTTAAATTGAAATATGGGCTTGAGGGGATGGGGAAGAAGCTAAATTGCATCGGCATCCTTGCAGGGCCTCCCGAGTTATATGAAGCATTGAAATTGAACATATCAAGCGGTACAGGCAAAGACGCAACTAACTGATTCAGGGCTGGAATGTTCCAGTTGTAGTCTATAAAAGATATTATGGAAGAATGCGTCATCAGCGTATTTGATACATAATCCTCCTTGGCATATGGCGATACTACAATGAGGGGAAGCCTGAAACCAAGCTGCACGTTGTCAAAGACCGGAGGAGAAACCTGATCATAATATCCTCCTGGGTCGTCCCACGTTATGAATATGGCAGTACTGTTCCAGTACTTGCTTTTCTCTATTTCGTTTATCAGATATAGGAGCCAAAGCTCGCCCTTTAATATGTTTGACGGTGCTCCCATGTCATAGCCGTTTGCATCCTGAGAAAATACGTAGCTAACCTGTGGTAACTTGCCGTTATTGAGGGATTGCAAGAAAGATTGCCAGCTAGATATGTTTCCTTGATATTTCCCTATGCCCGATATGTATTGGGACATATCAAATTCTTTCTCGTTTCCGTGAACATACACTCCCCAGCTTATCTTATAATGATTCAGCTCACCAAATATAGTCTCGTTAATCGGAATGAAAGGAGGGGGTCCATAATCATTGAACACGGGGGAGAAACCAGCCAAATAGTATAGGGTATTAGGAGCACTTTCTCCTATCTGTGGTGCGAAATAGTTATCGGCAATTGCGTATTGCTCGGCAAGATCCCATAGGGGAGCAGCCTGCGCTGCAGTGTAATAATACAGGGATTGCGGTCCGCTGCCGTTCAGAAACCCATTCATCTTTCCATGATTCCAGTCTTCATGGTATGGGAGGTATCCCTCTATAGGATCCGCAGTTGAAAAAGTGCCAGGCGGTATTGCGGTCAGGCCTTTCAGTAATGCGGGGTTTGCCAATAGGTTAAGCGGTTTCGTCAAATTTAGCATGACTGTAGTCTTGTTGCTTCCAGGGTACGTCCCGAATAAGTTGTCGAATGTGTGATTCTCGAAGAATATGTTGATGACATGCTTTATGGGTGTTCTTGTCTGCTGGATTGGGGACGCCATTGCTGCCGGGAGAAAAAATGAAGCCAGTACTATGAGAACAACGAGAAGCACGTAAAGCCTCATTGAATAAGGTACAAAGCTACGCCAAATAAATTTTGTGTTGTCCCAAAAAGGTTTTTAAGATTAGAATGAATGCTTTCATAGGGAGCATGAGAAAGCCTTACGTCAGTGGCTACTTTTACCCGTCGGATCCTGAAACACTTAGAGAGAAAATTAAATGGTCATTCCTTCACTGGAATGGGCCAGGACACATTCCGGAAGTGATGAAGACTGAGGAGGAACGAGGAATAGTGGCTCCCCATGCCGGCTACGACTATAGCGGGCCGGTCGCGGCTTTTTCATACTCATCCCTGGCATCCACCGGAAGGTACGACTATTTTGTGATAATTGGGCCAAATCATACAGGTTTGGGCTCCCCAATTTCCTTAGGGGATCAGGATTATCTCACTCCTCTTGGGGTAGCAAAGGTGAAAAAGGATGCGATCGAAGAGCTTCAGGATGATGTGATTACAGTGGATAACGCGGCCCATATTTCCGAGCACTCTGTAGAGGTAGAGATACCCTTTCTCCAATTCCTATACGGGAATGTGGAGATAGTTCCAATAGTTATGATGGATCAGAGTCTTGAAGCTGCCGAACATCTGGCATCTAGGATCAAGAAACTAGGCGGAAATTTTACCGTTGTAGCAAGTTCCGACCTCAACCACTATCTTCCGCTTTCTAGATTAAGGCAGCTTGACGGTCTCTTTTCAAAGACTGTGCTCTCGAGGGATTTCAAGACGTTGTATAAATACGTATATTCTGATGAGATGAGTGTTTGCGGATACGGAACCATTACAACATTGCTGTACACGTTCCCAGGAAAGGTCGACCTCCTAAAGCTTTCAAATTCCATTGAAATTGCTGGTGGAGAAACGGGAGTCGGGTACGGGTCTTTTGCTGTTCAGAGGTTCTAAAGTATTTCGGCTCTGTAGCTTCCTGCTAGTGCCATAACCTTTTTCCTGATGTAAGTGTTACCTGCTCTATTCCAGAGGTCAAATACTGCTATGTCACCAGTATGCACTACTTCCTCCTCGCCTGGCATCAAGTGACACTTAAATGGGAACAGAGGATTTGTAAGGTATAGCTTTTCATTCCTAAAATTATCCAAAATTGTTGAGACATAAGAGGTGCTTTCACCTTCCACGAAATTTTTCTTGATTAGTTCAATAGCATTGAGAATGTTTTTATATTGTAAAGAAAGGTAATCAATATCGGAAAACAGAAAGGTTTCAGAATACAAGCTTGAAATACCGTTAATATTGCAAGCTATCTCTACGTAGCTGAGTTTGCCAATTTTAGAATTCCCTGGTTTGTGCCAGATCTCTCTTGTATTTTCGTCAAAGGAAACAATAGGCTCGTAAAACGTATCTATCCCAATTGAACAGATCCTTTTTTTCATGGCATTCACGACTTGTCTTTCAGTCGACTCTGTTGTTGCGTTAGAGAGTTCTGAAACCACTTGAGCCTCTATTTCTTTTCTGCATTCCTTAATAATTCTCACCTCTTCATTCAACGGGAATTGAAAAAGCTCATCCTCTGAGAACTCACATGCTTTCTGCGGTCTATAATTGAAAAATGGCTGCAGGATGCAGGTGCTTTCGTCAGCAACCCCAAACTTATCATTGACTTCCTTATTACCTATGTTTTCCATAATACTGTTCTTAACCAGTACGCATTCTGCTCTATTATCGCTGGAAAAATAGCTAAATAAGGGATTCTCTCTGCATATTAACAGGGGATTATGGAATGAGTTTAAAATTAATGCACGTTTTTTCCTAAGCTTTTCTGATACAGTTTGCATGTATTGAAAAGATTTCGCCGATATTTAAGTCTTCAACCAGGGAGGTATCCATTGAATATCAACATATTAAGTGAAGTACATTTTAGATACGTAAACTATCGAGTTATTAAGACAGCCTAAACTGAAAACTCAATACTATTGAGGAGAAATTGTTATTGTATCCCCCCTTGATAACCCCTCAAATTCTGCTTCCAATATCGAAAAATCTGAGTCCATTGCAGTTTTTCTCGAAATCTGCGGCTCTATTCTCTTTAACCCATCCAATAATAAACGGTCAATCTTAACTTGTCTACCCTTCCTGACCTTACAGCTAACCTTAAGATTTTTGATCTGAAACGTCGCAACCATCTTGAAAGGGACCCCCGTGAATCTACTAACAAACGCTAAAAAAACTAACCTGCTCCCAAATTGCCGTAATGCTTGATTAAAAGGTACACCTATTACAATTTGATCCGGTGCCGAGACCAGTATATTATCGTCCTTCAATGATATAGGACCTGTTTCATCGTAAATGGAGATATGTGGGCTCCCTCCGCTACCTAAACCTACAGCAGGAAGGGAGATGCTAAACCTAGGTATAGTTCCTAAACCTCCATTTTGGATCTGTATAAATATCGTAGTAAGTACATCATCATCGGCCAAAACCAGACCAATAGACATTGTCGTGGCAATTACATTTCCAGTTTGAGCCTCCGTTGATTTTTTCTTATAAAAGACCCTCCCGTGTTCAATTTCCTTCTCTATTAGGTTGAGTTTTATCAACCTTTCAATGTTTCTGTAAATGGTTGAAGAGGAATAGGATACGTTATAAATTTCTCTCAATAGTGATTTGATATCGGAAAAATTTAATTTCTTGTCTTGGGTTCTTACATTAATAATTTCTTCCAATAAGTTCAGTAGTGAATCCTTCTTTTCCGAAGACGCACCTGTAGCTCGATTCTGACTATCATCTCTCTTGTAATAATGAACCGTCCCATCGTTATGAACGTACTTATAGTAATAATAGGTTTTATTTTTTGCCCGTGAGAAATAATTTATTTTTTTTGCTTGTTTTCCGCAGACCCTACATATTTCTATTGTAGATTTCCTTCCCATCGTAATGTCATTCCACATCTGGTAATCAATATTGCGTATCTCCATTTACGTAAATTGCCATTTGAACTGAAACATTGAAAATGGCTCAACATTTTTAAGAGATATCTTCTTTATATATCTCCATCTCTCGTCAGAACAGTTCAAAACGCTACCTGATAGGTCAGCGAACAAGTCATTCTTTATAGATGTTTCTATAGCTGTGATCTTAATTCCCGAATTGCTTGCCAATATAAATTGAAAACTTTCCATTTCCGTCGCAGAAGAATGCACATATGATTTCTTCGGCTCATCCCATAGATATTCCAATTTTAGAATTTTTGAGTCAAGGGGAAGAAGAGGATGAGGGAGCTTAGCCAAGATTCTCTTATCCATGGGGTTGTCTTCAATCAATACTATAGGATATTCCATAGAGCTTTCTGGATCAGACACTCTTAACTGCAATTGGTCAAACTTAGAGTCTATATCCCCAACGGCCCTCAGAGGAATGTAATATAGTGGCCAAGATTGGTTATTTTTGATCTTTAATATAGCAATATGTTTCTTGAACATTCCGTCATTCCCAATATCTTCTAGGGTAATCGATAATGAGAGTATTATGAAACTTAGCCTTTCCTTTGCAACTGTGTTGACATAATAAATATTCCTACCTTCCTTCCGACTTTCTATCATGCCTATTTCACATAGTTTATCTAAGTTCATCTTAACCGCACAATACCCGATTCCAGAGAATTTACTGCTCGTAAGGTTCATTATGTCATTCACTGTAAATGATCCCAATTTAAAATCTTGAGAATTGATCATTTCCATCAATGCGGTCTCAAGTTCACCTTTTCTAAGTCTTGACCGTTTCGGCTCATTCTTATTGACGTAGTGAGGTTGGCCGGCGTGATAATATACAAAATATTCATATCTAACCCCATATTTGTTTCGAGTCCATTTTCTAACAACTCTTGAGGGTTTTCCACATACGGGACAATTAACTAATTGCTTTGCATAGACCACTAATCTCTATAAATTAAAACTATAAAAAAGTTAGAAAGAGAAATTAAAGCATATTTTGTTTTTCGTTTATCCGCCTATATATAATCCGCCATTAGGATGGAACAGCGTGAAGTACGCCGTTACGGCAATGGCAACCAGTGCAAGTATCAGTTCAAACATTTTTGTCCCCCACTATTCATATGGATCATGTATTTTGATAATTTTCTAAAGTTAGAAAAACTTCTAACTTTATAATACTATTAAATAGTCGCATCCAAATCAATAATTGCAAAATATGAAAACAAACGCCGGAGATGTAAATGAAATTGCATCCGAGTGTGCTGAAGCCAGCTCGTGGGTTATACCTCTGAGAATAGAGTATGGCCAGTTTGACACAGAGGTGCCAATTGGAAGAAGTGAATATCCTGGTTTGTACCTGTCCCCCTTTACTAGGAGTAATTACACTTCTTCCATTAGATTTTCGTTTACGACTCTCGGCCCTTCTGTTGACGGATATCAGGTACAGGAATCATTGCAATTAGGTGTAGATCCACTTGGATGTTTTTCAGGTTTCGACTTTAACACCTTGAAAAAATCTAAACTGTCACATGGGCCGCTAGGGAGCGCAGTGTCGTGTCTTGCTTTGCATATAAATGCGCTTCAACCTATAAATGTGTGGTCAAGCTTTCTGATGCTAGAGGAGGCATTGGTGAATGGCTGATCAGAAATATACGATAGACAGGACTGATCAACTCTCCATCGATGGAAAGCTAGAAGAGTACCACAGGCTTAAGCTTCTGGTATC
>JAVYRX010000016.1:0-13859 GCA_038729485.1 Thermoplasmatales archaeon
ACACCCGTTACTGTAACAATAACTAGCAACGGCCAATCTTTTACATACCAGTTCTTCGTGATGCCCGTGGAAAAGGTTATCAAGACAACTACGGTGACAGTAACAAAGACAGTGACGGTTACTCCAAACCTCGACGCATACTATGCTCTGATAATAGTGTTCGCAATATTGTTCGTAGTATTCGCAGCTCTCTGGGCAGTGTCTCGGAGAAAGCCTAAACAGGAACAGGAAGAACAAAAACCACCTGAGAAAACTTAAACTTTTTTTTATTTTTCTTCTTATTCTCTATTTTATAGCGTTTTCAATCGTGCGAAATAATTATAAACGGAATTAACATCAATCTTGGTGAATCCGTACTTAATTGTACGTAAGATAATACAAGATGTGATACTCGCAATTTTGGTTGCTGTTGTAATCTATGTTGTATACAGGCTCATGCCTGGGAACCCTGCCCAGCTCTTGCTCTTCGGTGCAAAGAACAAGGCCGGTCTTACGGGGGCGAGACTTGCAGCCGTTGAGGCTCAGCTGGGTCTGGCTGGAGGGAAGTGGAATCCCGTAAACTTCTTCATCTACATGAAAGATATGTTTACTTTCAACTTCGGATTCGACTACTTTGAAAGCCTTTCCGTATGGGATATAATAAAGGCTGCTCTGCCCTACACACTCCTCCTTTTCGGAGCTGCTGCAATTATATCTTTCTTGATAGGCATACCCATGGGAATCCTGACATCCTGGGTTAGATCCACCAAAAAGGAGTCTACGATGATCGCCACTTCCACAGCACTGAATGCGATTCCTTTCTTTGTCCTGGCAGTTTGGCTCGTTATCTATTTCACTGCTTTGAAGCCGTATTTCCCAGTCAGGACTGTCTTCCCCCTCTCGTGGCTGATCACCAATCCGGGAGGTGTCATATATTACCTTTTCCTTCCTTTGGTTACTCTCATAGTAATAGAGGGAGCGAGCCACCTGCTCACAACAAGAGCAGCGATGGTTTCCACACTAGGGGAAGATTTCATAATGACAGCTAGAGCAAAGGGGGTTCGTGAGGGCAACATCATGTTTCACCATGCCGCAAGGAATGCCATGATACCCATAAGCACGAGAATGGCTCTGGAACTTGCACTCCTAATGAGTGGTGCAGTAGTGGTGGAGATAATATTCTCCTATCCGGGAATAGGACACCTGCTATACAATGCAACCTTAGAACTAGACTACCCGCTCGCGGAAGGAGCACTCTTCATAATCTCTCTCGTAACGATCATCACGTATTCCCTCGTGGATTTCATACATGCCTGGCTTGATCCGAGGATTAAATTATAGGTGTTTTTGATGACGTCGCAAGAAAATGAAAAGGCAACGGTCCGTGAGATCAGAAGGAAAAGGATGAATTTCAGATTAGCCAGGTTGAAGAAGCAGTGGAAGATATTCTATAGTTCGCCTTACGGCAAAGCAGGATTCTATATTATCCTAATTTTAGCAATAATTGCCGCGATTTCGCCGGCTATACAACTGCAAAGCAACCCTAGCTCTTATGTAGCACCTTCCATAGATACAACGGTGCCAAAGCTTCTCTCTGAGAATTTTGCAGGCAATATATCTCTAGACTCTTCACAGATTTCTTCATATGGTTCCTCCATCACAATTACTGGAAGTAACTGGGTCTATTCAGTTAATGAAAACGGAAAAGTCGTCGCACTTCAGCTGGCTACGCCTTCCAGTACAACTACTGGCAAACTGGCCAGCGTGGCCAACCTTTCCCTCAGCTCAAGCCCGGAAAGCATGTCCGTATTCACTCTTATAGAGGGCGCAAACGCAGTTACTGGAACTGAAACGATGGCCAATTATATGCTGATTTCTACGCATTCAGGCCAGATAGTCCTCGCAAGGATATCTGATCTAACCTCTTCTGGAGCCTTAACTACGCCTAAAGTTGTCTCTACCGAAAATCTCTCCCTGGGATCAAATTTTGCTCTTCCCCCGATATCTACAGTCCTCCCGGTTGACCAGCCAAGCATACCTTCCATCCCATATTACAGTTCGTCTATTCTAGGTGCATCTTCAAACGTCGGCAGAATTATTGCGGTCACGGAAAATTCTTCCGGACTGCATCTGCTCGTTATTGACGATTCTAGCCTGAAAATATCATCACAAAGGAATCTACCATTTTCGAACGTCTCAGGCCTCTATTTCTACGGTTCATACTTCCCGTCAAGTGGAAGTCAGCTGGCCATCCTGACGTCCGGGAATTCGGTTTATGCATACCACCTGAATGGAACACTTGCATGGGTATCAAAAATCCCGGGAATGAATTTCACGGGGCAGGTACAGATACCTCTAGCATATCAGCGTTCCGTAGCACCCTATAACTCGATCCTTGCAGTAGGAGAAAACTCTACGTCTAGCTCCGTCTTCAGGATATTCACGTCAAACGGAACATCTTCTATGATCTTCACACTGCCGTCACGAATCTCGTCCATTTCGTCGTCATACGGCAGCACCGGTTTCCCTTCCTCGGTGATCGTCATCTCTGGTACAGAAGGTTATGTCCTCAACGGGCCGGATCACATCCTCGGTAAGGTTTCACTTGCTTCAGGTGTGGGGGCTTACTCGTATAAACCCGTATACGATCCCAGCTCCAATACATACATTATTTCATCCACAGATGGGGCCCTATATTCCCTCTCTGGAAGCCTCGGTACAAACCCCTTTTACTGGGGTATGCTCCCAAAGTCTGCAATGAAGGGCATAACGCAGCCTGAGCTCATTTTAAATGCTGCGACTGGAACTGAATCCATCACGTTTAGGGGAGGAGATGGGTATATCTACGTTTATTCAGCCTCAGGCGTTTCCATCAATCCTATACCACCCACATTCCACACTCCCTCTGGAAATATATTCCCGCTTGGAACTAACAGCGAAGGAAATGATGTTTGGTCGCAATTCATAGGCAGTTTTCCGCCTGACTGGGTAGTAGGAATAGCGGTCGGACTTATAGGCATAATTGTCGCCATAATATTCGGTATGATCATAGGCTACTACAGGGGATTTATATCGGTGGCGGTGGACACCATAACACTTGTCATCTACCTGATCCCCGGTTTGGCTCTTTTGATTGCCCTTACGTCTGTTTTAAAGCCTTCCCTGACCAACATAATACTTGTGCTTAGCTTCACAGCCTGGCCTTTCACAACGTTCACGATACTAGGCATAATAAGGAGTGTCAAGCAGAGAACTTTCGTTGATGCGGCGAGAGTCTCCGGCGCCGGAACCCTTCAGATATTGAGGAGGCACATGATGCCGAACATAACGCCACTTCTTATATATCTCACGTCAATAAGCATAAGCGGGGCTGTGGGTGCGATAGCAACACTTCAATTTCTTGGCATCGCCCCGTTGACAATACTGACGTGGGGTGGAATGCTGAACCCGCTGTACGATAATTATTACCTGGCTGCGGTAGCACCCTGGTGGGTTCTCCCGCCCACGGTGGCTCTAACTCTCTTTGTCATGGGATTCATATTCCTTTCTAGGGGAGTGGACGAGCTCGTAAATCCGAGATTGAGGAGGAGATAAATTGGTAGAAGCAATACCTGAAAACAACTCATTTGCAGGAACGTCTAAACCGATAGTCAGCATAGAGAATCTCAGCATAACATTCAAAACATACGACGGGAAAATAAGGGCACTGGAGGACGTCAGTCTGGACATAATGGAGGGGGATACGATTGGAATAATCGGGGAAAGCGGTTCTGGTAAGACAACACTGGCAACGGCCATCATGGGAATGGTCGCAGACAACGGGATTGTAGAAGGCTCAGTTAAAGTGAAAGGCGAGGAAGTCACTGCGGAGAAGATATCTGGGGAATTTTATAGGAAGCTAAAACGGGGCCAGAAGAAGATCCTCTACGAGAAGCTGTTGAGGATCAGATGGAAGGACGTTTCCATGGTATTCCAGGGGTCCATGAACGCATTCAACCCTGCATACACGATAGAAAAACAGATAAGCGAGGTATTCAAAATACATACGAAGCTGAGCGACGATCAGATAAAGAGAAAGTGCGTTGAAGTAGTTGAGTCGGCAGGCCTAAACAGGTCCGTCCTCAGCGCTTATCCTCACGAGCTCAGCGGGGGTATGAAGCAGAGGGCAGTGATCGCCATGGCTCTTTCCCTATCGCCAAGTATGATAATAGCAGATGAACCTACCACAGGCCTTGACGTTGTAATACAGGCGAAGATCATAGAGGAGCTCAAGAGAATTCAGAGAACACAGGCAAAAGCGATGATGATCATCTCTCACGACATAGGTGTAGTAGCCCAGCTGTCAAAAAAAGTTATGGTTCTCTATGGCGGCCGCGTTATGGAAAGCGGACCGACTTGGGACGTGTATCAGAAGCCGCTGAATCCTTACACGCTCGCCCTGATGAGAAGTTACCCCTCCCTCGAAAAAGCAAAGAGAAAGATGGCAGGGATTCCCGGCGAGACCCCGGATCCGTATTCGGAAAGAAGGGGGTGCCTTTTTGCAAACAGATGCATATATGCTGATCAGAGGTGTTTTGATGAAGCACCTGCTTTACGAGAAGTGGAACCTGGAAGATATAGCAGATGCCACTATGCGGAAAAACTGAAGGGGGTATCTGTTGATTCAGAGGAAACTGACGCACCTGTGGAGGCTTCCGCTTCCTCAACAGGCGAAACTATAATGACTACTACCAATCTCAAGGAGTACTTCACGCTGAGGTCATCAGCAGCTGGCTCTCTCTTTTCTGGCGAACAGGGAGCAAAATATGTCAGGGCCGTGGACGACGTCTCGATAGAGATCAAGAAGGGTGAGATATTCGGCGTGATAGGGGAGAGCGGATCTGGCAAAACAACATTCGCAAAAGTCATTTTAAAACTTATAGATGCAACAGGAGGAAAAGTTAAGTACGTCTTTCCAAAGGGCGAAAAAAGAGAAATGCTCGAAATAGATATAACATCTGTAAAGGAAAGATCCGACGAAATAAGAGCTTTAAGGAGGTATACCCAGCTCATATTCCAGGATCCGTACGATTCTCTTGACCCCACGATGTCAGTATATGATATAGTGAATGAACCGATAATTGCACATAGGGTCACGAGAGACCCGCTGGTTGCAAGAGACATGATAGGAAAGGTTCTTCACATAGTCAACCTAAGGCCGCCCGAAAGTTATTTCGAGAGATTTTCCCATGAACTATCCGGAGGGGAGAGACAGAGAGTTGCTGCGGCAAGAGCACTCGTGCTTAGGCCTGAGTTCATAGTAATGGATGAGCCTATATCCATGCTTGATGTCTCGCTAAGGATAGGTTTCATGAATCTCATCCTCAGCATGAGGAGGGAGTTTGGTATCACCGTCTTTTACATCACTCACGATCTAGCGTCTGCAAGATACGTGTGCGACCGTCTCCTGGTTATGTATCTTGGAAAAGGCGTTGAGAGCGGAAAGACTGAGGACGTGGTGAAAACTCCGGCGCACCCCTATACCAAGGCTCTCCTGAAGGCGGTTCCCAGGCCATCTCCAGACTGGGATCCCAAATCAGTGGAAATACTAGGAGAAATAGGGAATGCAATAGACGTTCCAAAAGGTTGCAGATTCGTTAATAGGTGCGTATATGCGCAGGAGAAATGCAGGAACATTCCTCCTGAGAAGAGGGACTTGGGAAACGACCATTGGTACTTCTGCCACTTCTCGCAGGAGGAATTGTCCGAAATACACAAGAAATTGTAATGTCGCCAAATGGAGAGGAAGTACTGGACCTTGTAAATCAAAGCGTCAAAGAGGCAGTCAGAAAGGCTAGATGGAAATATTCTAAGCCTCCATTGGAAATATTGGGTGTCATTATAGCTTCCCCCGCGATATATTTCTCTTTTCTTGGGATCAAGACATTCTTTGTAGTGATGCCTGATATCCTTTTTATTTCCGCTGTTCTTGTAATGTTCTTCGGCGCTTGGTATGACTTCGGTGCATCCACTTACAAGAAGGAGCTTGAACAGAATTTCAAGAAATCACTTAGCGAAGCTGATGCGACTTACATAAACAAGCAGCAGCTTATTATGACGTTGATCTACCTAGCGATAGGAGGCCTTTACATGCTCTGCGGCCTGATCATTTACCTAATCTCCCTCAAAATTTACTGACTTAAAAATATGAGGAATGCTTATTTACAATGCACCCATAGGCCCAAGTGGAAGGCAAATCTGTCGGCTTCGATTCAAGGTTCAAATATCTTGTCGCTAACGTCGGCATTTCAAGGTTTGGTCTTGCCTCCTTTAACCTGATAGTCATTTGGATAATTCTGTACGAAACGAAGAATGCCTTTCTCGCCGGTCTTGGAGACGGAATACTTTCGCTCCCCCTTTTCTTCAGTTTCATAATCGGCGCTCTCATCGACAGATCTGCAAGAAAAAAAGCAATAGCCTTACTCGTCAGCATACTTAGAGCCGTCTTTCTTGTCACGGTGCTTTACGGCTTCTACCTGGATTCACTTCCAATAATACTTCTCTCAATATATGCCAGCGGCTTCATTCTGGGGATCACGTCTGACGTGATAAATTCAATAAGGGCTACCTGGACGAAGGAGCTTCTCACAGAGGAGCAGTACAAGCGGGGTACATCCATCACTTCAATGGCAAATTATATAGCGGAGGGTGCCGGCTATCTTCTCTCAGGCATTATCCTTCTCCTAGGCTTTTATCACACGTTCGAAGCGCTGATTGCAGTATTCGTGGTTGCTCTAATACCCTTATTTTTTATTTCCACTGAGTTTAAGCCTGAGGAAACGAGCGCAATGCAGTCCATGAAGGAGGGGATATCTTTCATAAGGCAGCACAAGGAGATCGTTCAACTGATGATAATAGTCCTGATACTCAACATAACGTTCGGAACTATAGGAATCATATTCATTTCGTTGGTCCAAATTAAGTTCCATCTTCCCTCAATTTATGCGAGCATAGTATTCTCCATGTTCATCCTCGGGCTGATCGTAGGGTCTTTTGTAGCAAATAAAATAAGGGGAAAGCTGGGCGTCATATCCATGGTAATTTTCTTCTTTACCGGCACATTGATTGCTTTAGTTTCCTTCCTTGACTCCATATTCTTTGTCATGATCCCGGCAGTCGTTATAGGCATACTGATTGGAATTGCCAACGTGATATACGGGGCCTCGATGCTCCACATCGTCAGCCAGGAGTTCATGGCAAGGATATCAGGCGCCTTTAACACATTTTCCGTGGCGGCGACATTTTCATCTGGAATGCTTGGAGGTGCCATAATACAGCTAACCTCGGTATCAGATTCATTCCTCGTCGTAGGTGGACTTGTCGTGGCTTCCGTAATACTATGGCCATTCTTCAGGGAGATTTACAGAATTACGGTATAGGAAAGAGGTAAAAACATAACTCTGTTCTTAAATGCTTATTTATAAGTGTAGAGATCCTCCATTTTCTGGGGCTTAGCTCTGGAATCAGGTTGAGTTTAGGTATTCCAGTATTGTGATGATAAATTCCGCGTGACTCCAGATGAGCGGGGATACTGAAAGCGTAGAATTGTCATACGGATTGATCTGCTCAGAGAGCACTCCGGAGTTCTGCCTGTGATTAATAACCCATTTGATCATATCCGCTGCCCTGTCCTTTTCACCTATTTTCAAAAAATACCTAGCCGCCCATAGCGTCGTAATAATCCAAGGATTTCCCGGGATTTGAGTGTCTTGCTTCACCCTTTGATAATTATCATTCTCGTACCTGGCGATCCCTCCCGTGTTCCTCACCCACAGTCTTTCCATGATCTTTTCCATGTTTGCCCTCATCCTTGGGTCGCGTGCGTCTTTCATGTCGAAGAGGAAAAGCGCCATGTTTTGTGAGTCTACGGTGAAATCCGCAACCCCGTTTATTATCGCCCTTGCATAATATCCTTTTTCCTCGGAATAGAATTTTTTCTCGAACGAAGCGGCCATTCTATTTGCGGCATCGTTATACTTCTCGCTGGGCTCGTAGTCACCGAAAGTATTTGCGAAGTTTGCGGCAGCCTTTAGAGCGGCATAAACTGTAGCTACGGTGAACGTGTGTACGCCAAACCTTTCTTCCCAAAGATCATAGGAAGGATTTGGAAGACCGTCCTCATCTGTAAACCTCACAAGGAAATCTGCGCATTTCTTTATTAGGGAATCGTAGAAAGGGAAGAAGTATTCCACATCAAAAGAGTTGAGGTAGTACTGCCAGAAGGACCAAATGACAAGTGCAGTCTCGTCCTCCTGTATGGGCAAAATAGGCTTGGAATCTATGACCCTAGGGATCCAGCTGCTTGCCATCTTTCCATCTGCCATGTACTTGTGATAGAAATATCCCCCATCGGAGACTGATCTTAGCGTAAAATCAAAAAACTTCCTTGAGGCACTGAAGTGAAGAGTTCTGGTAAGAGCGTAAGCGGCCAAAGAAGCGTCTCTTGGCCAAACATAATAATAGCCGTCCCTGTTGTCTTTTAGGACGTCGCTGTCAGACGAAGCCGTTATACCGCCGTCGTCGTTAATGTGAGTCCTTATTATGAATTGAGATTTCCTGAAAAGGGATGTAATTTCTTCTGACGCCTCGACCTTCTTCTTTGCGCTCCACACTTCCCAGTAGTTACTTGTCCTCCTGTACATCTCATTGAACCGATCTATGCTTGCTTCTTTCCTTTCCCTTGTTATGCTCTCCATGTTCTCACCGCATATTATGAAGTAATAGAATTCCTTAGTCTGGCCGGGCTGCAACTCTATAGTATTGCTAACAACAGAATCCACAGACCCAATTGCAATCGGATTGAATGATAACTTTCCGTCCTCTGCATCTTTCCACGTTCCCTCAAACCCCCTGAATGCCTTTATTCCCACGGCATACTGGTTTATCGATTCATTCCTTGAATCAAGAGTGGCGCAGAGAAAATATCTTCCAGCCTTATAATGGACGACAGCATTCAGATCAGGAGAATAAAAGGCTGTATCACCTAGATCGTTTCCGTATATATAAAAATCCTGATGGAAGAAGAACTTGACCTCTTCAGTTTCGGTTCCTTTATTCGATACCCTAATTTTTCTAAGGTAAATATCCTTGTATATATCTACAAAGTCGTTATTATCAAAATCAAAATTCCCGATACTATATTTGACATCACCTATCATCGTCTCGTCCAGATAATCCATGGATTTCAGGACAGATCTGTCAATCCACTTGAATTCACCGTTGATTGATACTCCGTATCTAAACGGATGCCCTACTGCGTGGTTGTCCGATTGCTCGCGTCCGTAATAAAAATCAACAAGTCTGTAATCCCTGTCAAAGCTCACAAGAACCCTGCTGTTCCCTATAGGGAGATATCGCACCATGAATCAATATTGTATGCATGGAATTTAAGATTTTGTTGGAATATTTTACAATTGAGTATTCAGTCCAGCATGAAAAAAGAATTTATAATGCACATTACGTTAGATGAAAACATGGACAGGGATGAGGAATGGATCATATGCAACAGGAATGGCAGCTATTCCTCGTCAACAGCCTCTTTTTCTAATCTTCGAACTTACCACGGAATTTACGTCAGAAATACGAATCGAAGATACGAGAGATTTGTGTTCCTTTCCAAGTTGTTCGAGGAAATGCAGGTGAATGGAAGCAGTATATCCCTCGATTCAAATTATTACAGAGGAGCAATATACCCGCATGGCTTCGATTACCTGGTCAGCTTTAACAAATCTCCGATACCTGTATTCCGCTATTTTATTTCAGGAATCAGCATTGAGAAAAAAGTAGTGATTGATCCGTATGATGATGTTGTCCTCATGAACTATAAATTTTCAGGTAAAACACCAGATCAGTTAAGATTGTACCCTCTCGTTGCGTTCAGAAACTACCATACAGTTATTAGGCAGGGCGACAGAGACATATATTTTGAGGAGGTGGATAGTGCTGTTCGATTCTCTTGGAATGAAATGCATTTTTGGGTAAAGACAGAAGGTATATTTAAAGAGGATAGTCTATGGTATTATAACGTAAAATACCCCATAGAGGAAGCTAGAGGTTCCAACTCCGAGGAGGATCTTTTCCTCCCGGGTCATTTCGAGATAAACAACGTGCCGGGTGAGCTTACTGTTCTGATATCTCCCGAAAAAGAGGACAGTTACGGATTTGAAGATGTTCAAAAAAGGTACGTAAGGTCGCTTTCGCGGGTTCGGACGAAAGACAGAAGAGTGGCTAGTATTGTAAACGAATCAACCAAATTGATAGCGAAAAATAACATAATAGCCGGTTATTACTGGTTTGGTCCCTGGAGCAGAGACGCCCTAATATCGCTACCTGGCCTGTTGCTTGTTCCGAAGAGATACAAAGAAGCTAGGGAATTAATTATGAATTACACTCAGATGATAAACCGGGGTTTATTGCCAAAGGCAATGTCTGATCCCGGTAACTACGAAGCGGCGGATTCTCCATTATGGTTCATATATGCAGTTTACAAATATTTCCAGTATTCCGGTGACAAAGCCCTACTAAGCTCCGTATACCCAAAAATAACTGAAATCATCGAAGCCTACCTGAATGGCAACGATCTGTTTGAGATTGACAATTCCCTAGTAAAGGTAAAAAAGCCTCAACTTACGTGGATGGACGCCAAGACCGGAGATACAATCTTTACCCCCAGGGTAGGTAAACCCGTGGAAATTAACGCACTCTGGTACAACGCGCTTGAAACCGCTAAGTACATATCTGAAAAGCTTGGATATAAATTTGGGAAAGATTTGGACGAAATGATACCCCAGGTTAAGGAAAGATTCATTGAAATATTCTTGAAGGGAAATTCCATTCTTGACGTTTCGGACCCGGACGATTACAGCGTCAGGCCAAATGCAGTTTTTGCCTTTTCCCTGCCATTTCCAGTTCTACAGAATTTTAGTGAATACCGTAATTTTTTCTCAGATCTGGTTACGCCGTTTGGATTGAGATCTCTATCAACAAAGGACAGGAAATATCTGGGTAAATACGAAGGAGATCAATATCACCGGGATTCTGCTTACCACAATGGGAGCGTGTGGCCCTGGCTTGCAGGCCCCTACATAACTGCTTCAATAAGGAGCGGAACGAGCGTGGAATCTTTGCTGTCCTACTTTAATGATCTCTATTCTCTCAATTATGTTCCGGAGATATTTGACGGTGATCCACCCTACAAATCAAAAGGATGCATTATTCAGGCCTGGAGCTATGCAGAATTGATAAGGGCGTATTTTGAAGATTTGGAGGGAGGAAGGTGAAGATAGCTGTGATAGGTTGGGAGCTTCCTCCTGCCTTTTCCGGCGGTCTGGGAATCCATACATTAAATCTGTTCAGCGTCATAAGCAAGTTTGCGGACGTGGATGTGTATATCCCAAGAATATCTCTGCTGTATCATACATACCCATTTCATGTGAGGTTTGTTCCGTTGACCTACAACGGGATTGGAGGGAATTACGATCTTCTAATTCCGGAATTTAACTCTGCAGTAAAGGAATACAACGAGAAGGTGGTAAAATCATTCGTTTCTGAGGGCGTTAACGTCATCCATTGCCATGATTGGATAACATTCAATGCAGGGGTAGAACTCAAAGAAAAGTACGGAATACCGCTGGTTGTAACAGTTCACAGCACTGAAATGGACAGATCTGGGAATTTTTACCCGCAAAAATGGATTATGGACATAGAGGGTAAGGGAATGAGGGCGGCAGACCACATAATAACAGTCTCAGACTACACAAAGAGACTAGTTATGGAAACTTACAAAATCCCTGTTGAAAAGATAACCACGATTCACAACGGTTTAGGAAAGCACTTTTATTTCCTCCCTCCAAAAGACTACGACCTTTCCGGCCATGTCCTGTATTTCGGACGAGTTACAATGCAAAAGGGCCCAAAATTCTTCATTGAGGCAGCCAAAAAGGTCGTTGAGAAATTCCAGGGGATCAAGTTCGTCGTCGCCGGTACGGGAGAACAGATGGACGAGATGAGAGCGCTTGCTAAAGAGTTATCAATAAGCAGAAACGTTATTTTTACGGGATTCGTGGATCTGAGCCAGGCCATACACTTTTATAGGACAAGCGACGCGTTCGTTCTTCCTGCTGTTTCTGAACCATTTGGCATAACGGTTCTAGAGGCGATGAGCTCTGGCACGCCTGCAATAATAAGCACGACAACAGGAGTAGGCGAAGCCCTAAAAAACGTTCTGAAGGCTGATTTCTGGGACACGGATTTAATTGCGGATTACATAGCTGGAGTTCTGAAATACGGCAGCCTCAGGAAAACACTTGGTTCCATAGGACAGATAGAGGCTAAAAGGTTTACCTGGGAAGCCGCAGCATTACAAACTATGGAGGTCTATTCAGAGTTATGAAGGGAGTCGTATTTTATTTTGAAGTTCATCAGCCAAGAAGGCTAAGGCCGTATAGAATGAATGAAGTTGGAAAGAGCCATGATTATTTTTGGGAGACCAAGAACAAGGAGATTTTTTTGAGGGCGGCGGATAGATGCTACATACCTGCAACCAAACTCTTCATAGATAACGAAATAAGGGCAAGTTTTTCCCTTTCAGGAACATTTATAGAACAGGCACTGGAGTATCGCCCTGATGTTATAGACGTCTTCAAAGAATATTTTAAGCTTGGCCTCGGAGAATTGATGGCTGAGACATACTACCATAGCCTAGCATCGTTGTGGAACAGGGACGAGTTCTTCGAGCAAATAAGGGAACAAGAGGAGTTGTTGTGGAAGATCTTTCAAATTAGGCCAAAGACGTTTAGGAATACTGAGCTGATATATAGCGATACAATCTCGCAGTACGTTTCAGCCTTAGGCTACAAAAACATTCTCGCTGAGGGCACTGATCAAATCATATCCGAGCATACTCCAAATGCGATACATAAAACTACGTCAGGTCTCAATCTTTTCCTCAGAAATTACAAATTGAGCGACGACATATCTTTCAGGTTTTCAAATTGGGGGTGGAATGAGTATCCACTCACAGCGGATAAATATGCTAAATGGCTTGATGAATCCCAGGGGAAGGTAGCAAACGTATTCATGGACTACGAAACGTTCGGAGAACATCAGGTTGCCGAAACTGGAATATTCAAATTCCTGCAAAGGCTCCCGATAGAGCTGAAAAGGAGGGGGATTGAGATGCTTACTGTAAATGAGGCCGCCGAACTGTATGAAGGAGAAGATACGATCTCTGTTAATAAGGCTATTTCGTGGGCAGATACTGACAGGGACATATCTCCGTGGTTGGGAAATGAAATGCAAAGAGATGCTTTTGCTGCGATGCAGAGATTGTCAAACAATAGCAACAAGTCTCAATGGAGACATTTTCAAACTTCTGATATCATATACTACATGTCGACAGGCATTTCTCCAGACCAAATCGTTCACGAGTACTTTAATCCGTATAAATCCCCATATTATGCTTTTTTGAGCTACATGTCGATATTGGAAGATTTCGCCGGCGAATACCTATCCATCGGTTAAAGGTAATACAATTTCACGCTTCATCAGCATTGTTTACTAAGTCGCCTGTTTCTGTTTCCTATAATTGAGGCGAGGGTTGCTTCAGCTTTGACTGCCTAAAGAAGGTATACGCATCATGAAAGGTAACAGTTATGAGATCGCTACCTTCCTCTTAAAACGGTATACGGGGAATTGGGATAACTAAATAAGAAAACCAAGTTTTTATCAAGGGGTGCGCTTTATAGAAAAGGAGAAGAAGAAAAGCGAAGGAGGCGTTGAAAAATCGAGATTGGTAGCTGTGGAAAGGCTGACAAGAAAGGGACGGTGTAGTCAAAGGCTTT
>JAVYRX010000017.1:0-12783 GCA_038729485.1 Thermoplasmatales archaeon
TAAAACAGCTAAGTGTAATTTTATCTACTAATTCGTCATTACTATCGTTAGCCCCGTGGTGTAGTGGCCAAGCATAGCGGGCTCTGGACCCGTTGACAGCAGTTCGAATCTGCTCGGGGCTACTTATTTGTTTAAGCTAATACATTAATATTAACCACTACCTTCAACAACCATGACAAACAATCCTAAGTATCTCATTTAAAATAGCAGCGTGAGGAGATAGAGCAGGCATTCGATGCAATGAAAAATGAGCCTGAGAATGACAAGTCGTACCTCAGGGATGACGATTCAATAAGGGGATACTTCTTCGTATCATTCCTATCACTCTATCTCTACTATGCTATCTTTGTACTCATCAGGGCAGCAGACCTTAATGACAGGATATCGGTTAAGGATGCACTCCTCAAGTTCTCCAGAGTCTATAAAATAATGGATGGGAAGAAATCCATTATGTCAGAAATACCTGCATCATCTGCAAAACTCGATGAACAGCTTGGAACCAATATATTCCCTAAAAAGTTGCGGAGTTAAGGTTAAAAAAGCTCTATCTCTTCCACAATTACCGCAATTATAAAGGTTAAATGATCCCTTTTAATATTGAATGTCACTTCTTTTATGATCCTTTTCTATAATCCCCCACAATTTTGGTGCGTTATGGAAGTGATCCTTACAGCAATTACTCAAGAGATAGAACCTTAGGTAGTAAGAACCCAAAATATCAGAATAAATAATGTCATGGCGATTTCACTGTGAACCTGAAGATTCCTCCTTGAGATAGTTCTCAAGCGATTCAGTTTTCCATCCGCTGTATTGGCTCCAGATGTATAATACGATTACGGTAACGGCAATCATTATGAAGTCCCAGAGAAAAGGAACTATGTTGATTCCACCGTAACTAGAGGGGCCTATATATGCTTCGATTGGTATCAAAATTAGGCCTGCAACTAGCCAGAGTCCCGCCGTTATATGTTTGGAAACAAACTTATTCCTATAATGAAAATAGAAATACATTACTAGCCATGAAAGAATCACTACTGAAACTTCAAGACTAAGAGGATAACCGGACCAATAGATTATGAAGAAGGAGACGATGAATCCTAATGGTGCTAATATTTTCGAGGCAAGAAGTTTAAATGGTCTTTCCTTGTCAGCGGCGGTCTTCCGGAAAACATTCAAAGCTACTGGTCCCATAACGTATGCCACGACTAGGGTGGATGTCAAAATGCCTACCAGAAGTTTCCACGACGGGAATTGATATAAGAAGACAAATCCCACGATGGTGCCTAGTATTAGGGAGTTCAAGGGGATATGTGTTTTGGGATTTAGCCTAGCGAATATCTTTGGAGCATAGCCGTAATTTGCCATCGATTGGAATATCCTCGCAGGATAAGCAGCATAAGAGATGCCGGCTCCTGCGGGAGAAACTATGGCGTCAATAAGTAGTATAACTACCAACCATCCTAGCCCTACTGCAGCCGCCTCCTAGGCAAATGGACCTGCTATGTACCCACCTGCACTAAGGTCACCCCAATCTCTGCAGGTATACCTGCGATGCCCAGTTTATTCCACTTATAAAAGCAGTTTGAAGCAATACATAGAGGCCTATAACAGCTATGACCGCAATTATTACTGATTTCCAGATATAATCTTTCTTCTTTACCTCTCCCGCCATATTTATGGCCCCTCTAAATCCTTCAAACGAAAATACTATGCCGCTTGGGCCAGCGCTTGTAAATGGTCCAAATGCAACGAAATTTATAGGTTTGAATGTTATAGTTAAAATCGTTATCGCCGCAAGTATGGGCACAGCCCACTTCCATACCATAATTGCGCTTGTGATATTTCCGAAGATCTTGACTCTTTGCATATTTATTACAAATATAAGCACCATCACAATTGCAACCACCAGATAACCGAAAGGCCGTAGGGTGCCGTTAGAGTTTATTAAGTGTGGCATGTAGAATGAAGCATAAGTAACTAATGCAATCGCCTATATGGTCGGCGTCATTATATCTGATAGCCATCCTGACCATCCAGCAAGAAATGCGGTCATCTTCCCATGAGACAACTCAGCAAGGGGTGTTGAACCATCCGCCAATGGAAACATCGGAGATACCTCCATGAAATTTACTGCTATAAAGATGACAAAGATTCCACCTAGAATCCAGGAAAAGATTGCGCCTATTGGCCCTGCATACGACACTGCATAAAGGGAGCCGAAAAGCCACCCAGAACCTATCATGCCCATTGCGTTCAACATCACAAGATTGAAAAGACTTAGGTCCCTCCTGTAGGTCGTTTTTGTTAGAGCACTGCTTGGGCTCATTAAAATCCTATAGATCCAATCGTATAAATTGATTTCTATAGTCTTTAGACGATATTAAAAAGATTTAGCCAGGAAGTAGCAGTGTTTATCGCGGTCTTGGAGGGTAATTATCAGGGATCTTTTTAACCGGATTATATTGAATTCTTTTGGAATTTTAAGCGCGGGGAGGGGGATTCGAACCCCCGATCCCAGAGGGAAACGGCTTAGCAGGCCGTCGCCTTACCGCTCGGCTATCCCCGCTGAATTTTCCCATATTTGTCGGATAGTTCGGTGGCTAACTGTTCAAGTATCTCCTCAAGATCATCTCCTTCAAGTACAAGTTCATCGCCATTGGGATATGATATCAACACCCTGAATGTTTCTCCGTCGTGGTAAACGTCCACTTCCCCTAACTTCTGCATAACGATCAAGGGTGATATTTGTTCTATATTAACTTTTTCCGTTGTAGCTCAATAATATATCATTAACTTTTTCTAGCATTGTTCCTTTAATAAATAATGTCGGAAATTCCTGGCCCAAGGGCGATTCCGTACCGCGGATTTTCAACTTTTTCCAAGCTACCTATTGAGGATATCAGCATAGAGCGCCTTGTGTCTACAATTGAAGAGGAAAAAAAGGACGGTCTCGTGAAAATAATGATATCCGAAAGGGAGGTAGGAACCCTAAGAATAGAGAATAAGCGCATTTATATCAACGAAATGGTAGACTTTACACCTTTGGAGTTAGAGAATCTAAGGAAGTATCCAGTATATCATATAACTGCACTGAAGTCGCTAATGGAAAAATACGTCGATTCAATATCTGGAGATGCCATTGAGGATCTGAACTTTTTAGACTCTTTAAAGAAAAACCCAGAAATGAGAAAGGCAGACGGTCAGAAATTCATCCTTCTATTATGGGACAGGTACTGGGAAGTAAGGTCGAGATTCAATGGAGATGCATCAGACGGGATATACATCATATCAGAAAGAGATGTGTGGGATGAAAAAGACAGAAATACATTCAATCTTTAGGACCGCTCCTTATCTTACGTAGAACCTCCGATGCATAATCGACCCTGATAGCTTTATCTTTCACTATTATTTCCGCAACCTCATCTATTTCTTCCCCCTTAGCGCCGACTGAAATGGCAACATTCCTGGCATGGAGCTCCATGTGACCCTTCTGTATTCCCTCAGAGGCCAAGGCCCTAATTGCAGCAAAATTTTGTGCCAAGCCTACTGAACCAAGTACGTTTGCAAACTCCCTTGCCGACGTTATTCCAAGTATTTTTCTCATTAATTTAGCCTTTGGATGGGTTGCAGTAGCTCCACCAACTATGCCAACGGCTAGCGGCAGTTCCAGATACCCTTCAAGATC
The DNA here is from genome assembly GCA_038729485.1 of Thermoplasmatales archaeon. GTDB lineage: Archaea > Thermoplasmatota > Thermoplasmata > Thermoplasmatales. The sequence goes on from JAVYRX010000017.1 coordinate 3,686, forward strand.
TCCATTTTCATTAATTTCCCACTTTGACAGGGAGGTGTACCCGTTCATAGCTGCGTATGCATGCGCTCCTGCCTCAACGGCCCTCCAGTCATTAGACGTAGCTATAAGAACTGCATCAATTCCATTCATTATCCCTTTATTGTGTGTGGTTGCGCGGTACGGGTCGATTTTTGCAAATTTATATGCTTCAATAATTCCGGCGACCACGTCATCTCCGCCAATAGTTTTGTTATCAAATATGGCAGATGATCTTGTTACTCTGTATGTGGCAAGATTGGTAAGTATTCTCAGCCTGACTCTCCCACCTGATATTTCAGATATCTTAGGTGCCAAATACTCGGCCATCGTGTTGACTGCGTTGGCTCCCATGGCGTCCCTTACGTCAACCAAAAGGTGAACTACGACCATTGGTTGATCCTCATCTATTACACGAACTTCCAAGTCCTTAGCTCCTCCACCCAGCTTGATCAGGACTGGATCTTTTGAATTCGCCATTTGAATCAACTCCTCTTTTCTTTCAAGGAGCCTAAACTTCGCACCAAAAGGATCGGGCACACCAGAGAGTTCGATCTGCCCTACCATTATTGGTTCGGACGAGATTGAACTGAAACCGCCCTTGACACGTGCCATCCTGGCTGCGTTTGAAGCAGCGGCGACAACGCTAGGCTCCTCGATGGCCATCGGAATTAGATAATCTTTTCTGTTTATCAGGAAGTTCGTGGCTATTCCAATAGGAACCTCCATTACTGAAACAACATTCTCAATCATCCTATCAGCAATACTTTCTTCCAAGCCTCCCATATTGATCAGCAGCTTCGCGTCTTCCTCGCTGAGATCTAAGATCTTTCTGAGTTTATCCCTTCTTTCCTGAATCGGGAGTTTGTAAAATCCAGAGATGCTTGAATTTAACATGCAACTTTATTTTTCCACTGAATAAAGATTTATCTTCCATCTCATGTCAATGGAATAATGGAAGACCTCCCTCTTGTGGTCCACGGCAATGAAGACGATCCCAAAAAATGTACTGCAAGGAAATTGCGACGATTTGGCCTTGCAGTTTTCGTGAGTCACGTTCCTAGAAGCAGCATAATCCTTTATCCGGACTCTCCTATACGTATCTCAAGCAGTGACGCAATATTTGATCATCTGGTTGCCGTAGACGTCTCATGGAAAAACATCGAGAAACATAAATTTGCTGGGGGGAATGTTCGGTCGCTTCCTTTTCTGTTAGCTGCCAATCCAGTAAATTATGGAAAACCTTACAAACTTTCAACCGTGGAAGCGGTTTCGGCATCTTTTTACATAATCGGGAAGAAAGAGGTCGCTTTGAAAATACTAGGGAAATTTTCTTGGGGAATCCAATTTATTAACCTTAACAGGAATCCTCTGGAGGACTATTCAAAGGCTAAGAATAGTGAGGAAATAGTGGAGATAGAGAAGTCATATATTTAGGTCCATTTCCCTTCTTCAAACCTTGTTTTACCTTCTGTATATTCTCCTATTATTCCAAGGATTTTATCACGCCATCTGTCGTCAATCATCCTTGGATCGCACCAATTAGGCTCTTCGTGAATCTTTTCTACGTGTTTCTTTTCTGCGCCCGTAAGACCATTCGAAATTTTATAAAACGCGTGCTGTTTTTCATCCTCATCAAGTCTCAGAGTCTTTGTTACATAATTTTTCCTGAAATCCTCAATGTCCTCCTTTCGGTAATTCAGAAGTTCCGGATCGATCGAATTGGCCAGAAGAAAAAGCAGGATCCCATTACATTTGGAGCATTTCCCGCAAGGGACTATTTCCCCATCGTCAATGTGGCAACTGTGGCATGACCTTTGCAGACGTGCAAGATGCGGATATCTTTTGAAAAGGATCCTCTCTTCAACCAAGCCAGTGATGCCTCTCAGCACCGAATAGAACTTTATATAGTGTTTGATTCCTGCAAAGTAATTCATGATTTCCAAATCGAAATGTTGAGTCTGATCGTAAATTCCGTTATAGTGAGGTATCCCATATTCTGGCTCGAATCCTCTTGGATCGTCAAATTCGTCCCCTTTCATAACCGCAGAAATGCGAAAATTACTAAAGTACGGTAAGGACAAGAATATATAAACTGGGAATATGAATAACTGTATCGGGTAGGTGTCTGACCACATTTTTAACGCTCTCTCGTTAAGGGCCGACACTTTTGAGTTGATCTTTCTGTAGAACCTGTCTACTGTTGTCCAGATCTTTAGCGTATTTCCATCGTTGGCCTTGAAGTAATTGTATGCGGTAAGTGCCGTTCTCCAGTGACCGCCCGATTCATTCACAAATATTGGAAACACATTTGCCCCTACCTCTTTCATGAGGCCATAAGTCAAAAGGCTGTCCTTACCTCCGCTTGATAAAATAGCGACTGATCCGTTCCCTTCCGACGGTTCCCTTCTGTTTTCCTCAAGGCCTATTTTAAATTCTGGAGAATAACTGGCTTCTTCAATACTTGGATCTTTTGGAACGAACTCCTCCTTGAAGAACTCCTTTCTCTTCATGATCTTGTTAACGTATATCTCCCTGCTGTTTATCACCATCATTCTTCTCATAAAGTTTAGGTCTGCTTCTGTGATTCTGAAAGCGGCTTCTATTTCCCCAGTAAAGAGGGAATAATTTACCAAGGGGGCAAGAGCCATAATCCTCAGATCCTGTAAATTGGGCTCTAAAGGCATGTCGTATCTAGCTTCAAGCACCACCTCTTCACCGTCGACATCGTATTTTGCTGTGAACTTCCTGTCTGAGAAGAATGGCTCTTCTACACTTATCCTATCAATCGATAAGAATCTGTTTCTTAACTGCAATATTTGCCACCAGTTCGCCTAATTTGTCTATCTCTAGGAGAGGCAGAAATGTGGGAATGTGGTATTTCATCTCGTATTCCTGCGAGTATCTCAGTGCTTCCTCAGCAGTGAGGTTTTCGGTATTGAGAGTTATAGCAATTACCTTCTTGTTAGAAAGAAGCTCAAGTATCCTGATGACCCTTCCAACATCTGGCATTGGGTAATCGAAACCGTCCATCTTTTTCCTTCCTGGGGCGTCCTGCAGGACTATGGCGTCCGGTCTTCCAGCCGCTATGATCTCAAAGCTTCCGGGATATGCCGGGTGAATAACAGAGCCCTGACCTTCTATTAGGACAAAGTCAGGCCTTGATTCTCTCCACGCAGAGACGATCTCGCTTTCTATGGCACCGGAGACAAAATCGTTTATCGTAGCATCTATGACCGTAGTGTGCTTTATCCCCTGCATCCAAGATGTCTGGCCCGTCCCTATCATCTCGGCAGTGAATCCTCTTTTCTGAAGCTCCTTTGTGAGTAGTATCGTAGTCGTTCTTTTCCCTATTGCACTATCCGTCCCTAGGACTGCAATCTTGAATGATTCTACGTTTTCTATTTCGCCAGTGAACGGGATCTTTCTGTCTCTGAACATTTTTCTTACATCTATGATTTCGACGTTGTTGTTTTTTGCAATAGTGCTCAGTTCTGGGTCATCTGATATAAAGTCATGAAGACCGTTGACTATGTTAAGGCCACGAATGATCCCCTCCTTTATAATATTCCTGTATTCCGGTGGAAGAATGCCTCCGTCAGTTGCAGCCCCGATTATTAGGTAGTTTGGGTTGAAAACCAACGATTCTTCTAAGCTTCCCACGATTGGTATTCCTTTAGGCTTTCCCTCAAGATACTCTCCTGCATCCATACCCTTGAGCTGAGAGTCTATCACTGCTACGATCTTGTATCTTCCGGAGTACCGTATGAGGCCGTGTGCTGTTTTGCCGTAGGTTGAAGAGAAGACTTTTTCCGCCAGAATAACTGCCCTTTCCCTCTCGACCAACTCTCAGCACCTCCCTAGTTTTTTCTTACGGTTCCCCTCAAGAAAGATCACTTGCCCATTTCTAACGAAATCAACGGTAGCATTGCAACGATGAAGCGCTTTTAAAATAACCGCATGAATACGGTGTTTTCCACCAGGGTCCGAATCTTCATTCCCTTCCTCTGTCAATTTTACCTGTTCCTCCTTTAGAGGTTAGAGAATGAAAGGAGACCGTCCTATTTAAGGGTTATGTAATTGTATATTTCCTTCGCCCTCAATTTCCAAGATTCAGGAAAAAACTAAGAATGGAAATAACATCAAGCGATTATGTTCGAGATCAGGGTCAGGTTAAGAAATCCAACGGTTAGTGGCGACATTGATAGGCTCCTCTCAGAATTTCTTATCGACATAGGTTATCTCGAAGAAAGAGGGGAGTTTAGCCTTGATACTATAAAAAATAGCGTACCATTCAGACTTTTCAAGGAAGTGTTCCTAACTAGAGCTGACAGGACCTGGCCAGTCAACGAGATCATAACCTACCTCAACACCTCAAAACCAACACTGTACAGACACCTGAACAGATTGAAGGCCCTTGAGATAATACAGGAAGTGCAGATCGGAAAAGAAAAAGGGTACGTAATGAGGTACAATTCATTTTCCCTTGCGTGGAATTTTGTAGAGGCTAATGTAAAAATGGCCATGGATAATTACAGGAAGAGAGTTGAAGGAATACAAACTATGGTGGGTGAATGACATGATAACGCATCTTACCAAAGGCTCAAGATACAGAATAGTGTCCGCAAGTTCAACAGAAGAGAATACCGTGTCTGAAGGCATCCTTAATGGCTTTCTGTCAATGGGAGAAGAGCCCGCGCTCCTGATCGACATAGGGGAGGCAGGAAAAGAAAAATTTAGGATAATACCTGTGAACGCAATACTCTATATAGACGTCATAAGCCAGAGCGAGGAAAAAGAGCCTGAGGGTAAAAGAGATACAAATTATATCAGCTGAAAGCTACGGATTACTGAGTATATTGGACCCCTCGAAGTAAGAGTAGAGCGGTAGAGACGAAATGACGTTATCTCTTGCTCGGCAAAGACTGTTGATTCGTACATGGAAGCTAGGGAAGAAAGATCTTTTTGTACCTTTAATCTTAAAATTGTGACGTGCGGATGAAACGGGTTGTCTTGATGTATTTCCTTTGTCTTTGCGTCGACTTCTGAAGCCAAAGCTGAAATGTTTTCAACGGGTATTGCATTTATGAACAGAATACGGCTTCTCTTCAAGGTCGGAAAGGCACCCAACCCCTTAAGGACCAGTTTGAATCTCGGAAATATGATTTGCGAAAGTGCTTCCTCTATTTTGGTTGAGCTCTCAATCTCCCCCAAAAATTTTAGAGTAATATGAAGATTTTCTCCTTCGACCACTTTTCCAATGTGCTTTAAATTTCCTAATAGAGAAGAGATATTTTCGTTAATTCCTACGTCTACGGCAACAAAGCATCTCATCCCTTTAATAATAAAGATATGCGCAAAATATTTTGCCCTCCGTTCATTCCTTGGATCATGATCGTAAAAGACGGTCTGTACTACACAAAAACTCACGAATGGCTCAAGGCCGATGGAGATGTGGCCACCATAGGGATTACTGATTTTGCACAGAACCAGATGTCGGATATCGTGTACGTAGATCTCCCGAAGGTTGGGGCACTTATAAAGGCAGGCGAAGTGCTTGGAACAGTCGAAAGCGTGAAATCTGCAGAGGATTTTTACTCACCTGTATCTGGGAGGGTAGTGGAGGTAAACAAACTGCTAGAAAAAAGCCCTGAGGAGATAAACAAGAATGCTTACGATGCCTGGATCGTGAAGCTAAAGATGAGCAATCCTTCAGAGGTTAACGACCTGATGAAGAGAGAAGCTTATGAAAAGATAATTAAATAAAGTATGTCGTGGATACAGAGGAGAAGAACCGAAGGTTATTACAGGAAGGCAAAGAAGGAGGGTTATAGAAGCAGGGCAGTATATAAGCTGAAGCAAATTGACGAGAAATACTTCCTTATAAGGGATGGGATGAGAGTCCTTGATCTCGGAGCTTCTCCAGGAGGGTGGAGCCAGTATCTTTCTGAGGTAAATTCGAATGGCAATAATGTTGCCGTGGATAAACAGAGAATGGCAAATATAAATGGAGTTTCCTTCATTCTTGGTGACATTTTTGACGAAAAGACACTGAAAATGATCATTTACAAGAGCCCGGAAGGCTACGATCTTGTTCTTTCAGATGCCCTTATGCATACAAGTGGCAACAAATCAGTGGATCAGGCCGACGCCTTTTTTCTAGCAAAAGGGATATTAGAGATATGCAAATCTGTATTGGTAAATGGCGGAAAAGCGCTAATTAAGACGCTTCAGGGTGATTTAACCGATGAACTTGCTCGAGAGTTTGAAAAATATTTCTCTCGCGTGAGGATAACTAAGCCACCTTCCTCTACTCAACACTCGCCTGAAATCTATATCCTTGCAGAGCATTTTTCAAAGCGCCCACGATATCCTGAAACCTCTCAACCTCCAGTATAACTAGCGTGTTCCCCCTTTTTCTCTTTAAAATTTCTCCGCAAATAAACTTAACCCTCTCCTGTTCTAGATTTTTATAACCCCCTTTGTTTATATATTTATCCCAGTCAAGACTGAACGATACCGGATCGTTCAAATTCCATTTCTTTTTCATTAGCCTTCTCTTCCTGAAACTTAATGAAATAAGATCGTTTAGCTGAATATTGCTTACGAATATTTCCTCATAAGCTCCGCTTGGTATGTCTATTCCTGCAACCTCTATTCCGTCCCTGTCTGCAAGACGTACTGCAGTTACGTAAGCTTCTGGAGGGATCGATGTGTCTCCAAATTTCTTAATGTAGTATTCATAAATTATTTCAATATCATCCATTTCGACTTCCACGGGTTCTCTTATGTGGTGCCTTATTCCATCAACCTCATCCTCCGTTATGGGAAGAAGGAGAAGATCGAATCTCTCACTCGAATATATATCGCTTACGGCCCTTCCCGAATCCTTGAGGCCCTTGACAATTCCTAAAAGAACTATTCTTTCTTGCCCGACGAATTCTGCCCTCAACCAACCCTTCTCTCCTTAAGCATCTCCACAAGCTCGCGTTTATCTTTGACGGTAGAGAGTTTGGAATATGATATTACAGGTACATCGTAGTCCTCCGATGCTTCTTCTCCTCTCTTGACAATCAGGATTCCAGCCTTGTTACTGATTTCGTAAAGTTCCCTTAGGTATTCTGCCTTCTTCTTTATTCTGGAGACTTCTTCCTCTATTCCTCCAAAATATGATATGTCTTTGTCCTCTGCAAGGAAATTCACAATGGATTTTCTCAATGGATATATAGAAAAACCCTTGTTTTCCATCTCAGCCTTAACAAGTCTCTCAAATTCCCTCATTTTCCTGAAATTAATGTTAAGATCCTCCGATCCAACGTTCCATAGAAAGGAAACATAATCTAGTATTCCTTCACCGAGGAATTCTTCCATTTTTAGCGCTATCTCTATTGATGCCGACATTCCTGATTCGTACATTAGCACGGTCCTCCTCGTAGTACCAATTGCACTTGCAATATCCCCAAGCGAAAGCATCTTTTCCGCTCTTATCCTCTTCAGCTTCTCTGAGTCTATCTCAACGTAAAATCCGCCTGGACCTGCTCTTACGGTTGGTTCTATCCCTTCCGCGAGATATGAAATAAATGTTTGCCTTGATATTATCGGGAGGGAGTACCTGCTGTACAAAACTCCATCCTCGATCTTCTCCTCTCTGTTCATGAAGCCTATTACAAGAGGGTGAGCGTCGAGGAACTTGCACATTGCAATCATCGACTTTGACATTTCTTCAGTTATCTGACCCACGTTACCCATAACCTTGACCACTATCGTCTCGGTATCCTTTTTGAGTATGAGATCAAACGAATAAGAAAGGTCCTCGTCAGCACAGATCACACTATACCCGCATTTTGTCGCATATCTCTTTATCGCCTGAACAGTCTCGTTTCTATTGTCCATCGGCAGTCCTCACCCAATAAAATAAACTAAATATTTAAATACTACCTATTGCGCAGGGCATCGATATCGATAAGGCTCAACAGTTCTATGCCTTCGTACTCCAAGGCTTCTTTTGCTCCTTCTTTCCTGTCCACCACCACAATAACTCTATCCGTTCTGACGTGGAGATCTCCGAGCCTTTTAACTGCCCTTAGGATTGTGCTTCCTGTCGTAGTTACATCTTCTACGAATGTGACAGTCTCTCCCATCTCAACCCTACCTTCCATCCATTTCTCCAGGCCATAGTCCTTTCTTTCCTTTCTGACAATAATTAGCTCTTTACCTGTTTCCAGTGAAACTGCCACCCCTAAAGGAACAGCTCCTAACTCCACGGCAGCTATCTTATCCCCTGATACATGCTCAGAAGCCATTCTCGAAACTGCTTTCAAGAATTTTGGGTTTAGCAGAGCAGTCTTTACATCGACATAATAATCGGATTGCTTTCCAGATGATAGAGTGAAATTCCCGAATTTTATGTTTCCATTCTTTACCAAGAAGTCTCCTATATCCATGCCTTCCATCCAAACACCTTAGCCTTATATTAAGACCCCTAAGTAAATTTTGCTATCTCTTATAGGAAAATATTATTATTAGCACATCATAAACCTTTCAGCCGCTGTAGCTTAGTTGGTAGAGCACCCGGCTGTTAACCGGGAGGTCACCGGTTCGAGCCCGGTCAGCGGCGTTTAATGTCTTAATTACGTTTTAACTTAACCTTCCGGTAGGATGTGCGGAAATTATTTTAACTTTATTATGAAATTAATTTCTATCAATTAGCACGCTTGCTACTGATCTACTCCCCGTAAAACTGTAACAATTTTCATTTATTTTCACCTCGAGTTTCCAGGTATAGGCTTCCCTTCTATGAAAAAAGTTCTTTTGACGATCCTCTAAACCTGTTGTCTTTAATTAATCTTATGGCGTCCTGAATATTTGTGTACCTGTTGGCATTCCTTGCACTGTTAGCTCTCTGGGACATCGATTTCATCTTCCTCTCCGTGAGGGAATCAATATTGTCAATGAATTCATGACCAGTTGAAAGCATTGAGAATACAGTTTCAATGAGGATCCTAGCAATAGCAACTATCGCACGGTTCTTTCCAACTCTTCTCACTATGCTCATATATTTCTTTCTCATCTTACCTGAATGC
>JAVYRX010000018.1:0-11056 GCA_038729485.1 Thermoplasmatales archaeon
TGTGATCTGTTCTTATGTCATAAAAAAGTAGCCTTCAAGTTCCACAGGGCATGCGGGAATGAAGCCTGATAGACCATCGAAAAATGGCGGGAAACGGAATAATGCCTCTGAAATACATCGGGAAGCAGCCGCCGATGAAGCAGTGACCCCCCATGGGTTGCGATAGAGAGGATGTCAGGAAGTATCATTTCAAGTTGACGTGGGAACTTAACAACGAAATATGCCTGTTATGTGCTAATGCTGCTCGGAAGTGTTAAATAGATTTTTTATATCTGCGAAAGCAGCTATCTCCAGCATGTCTGACAGCACATTGAGGGTAGTTGAGGGCTCGTAGTCTAGCGGTATGATGTCTCCCTGACACGGAGGAGGTCACCGGTTCGAATCCGGTCGGGCCCATTTAGAAATGGGGGATATGGATAAGAGCGAAAAAATGTCGCCACATATGGAAAATAATATTCACATAGCTGAATATTAATAGCTTTTCGACCTGCGTTGACTTATAAAGTTTATAAAGGATCTCTGTATGAATATGTATGAAGTTCAAGATTTTTCCTTTCCTTACCTCAACTTTTCTCCTTTTCAATTCTCTTCCCTGTATTCCCTTACCCCCAACATCCTTAGGCTTCAAAGTTAAGACCCAATCATAAAACTGTTCCGGATTTTCAAATTCCAGGTAATCCTCTTTATTAAGACCAAATGCCGATGCATCGTCAAGGTTGTTTAATTCCTTCTCGATATACCTGACCCTGTCAACGATAATGTGTTTCCTCAGTTCGATATTATTGATGTAATCAACCTTGTTATCGTCATGTCTAATACATTGTGTCGGTATTTTATCAATAGATTTCCAGTATGCTGTTGAAGGCAATGGCAGTTTATCATAGGATAGGTCTGTTCTGTAATCTGTGAATTTCCCATACTACAATCCATTAGTGTTTTTTTGTATAAGGCAAAAATGGTATAATGCAATTAATTTCAGACCTGATTAACATAAAGTTGAATGGTTTTTTCTACCGATTCACTGGTTTATTTTTATTTAACAAAGAGAATCGTTTAAGGATTGAGGGTTTAGCAATTGCTATTTGAAAAACAGCGATCCCGTCATAATATGCTTTTAAGCTGTAATTTACTGTAAAGGTAGATGATCTGGATGCTACTTCTATATTTGGTTCGCCTCACAGACTTGCTTACACACATTCTCTGTGTCCACAGTGCCATTTCAGGAAGACTTGCAGGAATGGCACATTAACTAGGACATTTCAGGGAATACATGTAAGGATGCAGAGGTACATATGAAGAGATTGCAATTATTAATTTGATGCGAGGCTTTTAAGTTATGGTTATCGAAACCATTTTGCGATCTCACACAAGACGGTGAAACAATATATTCCTGATGAGCTTGACTGGCCCATGGAATTTTAAGCATAATCAGTTTACGATGATACGTATGTCTCAATAACAATGCTATAATCTTTTTGATCAATGTTATTTAGCCTAATAAACTGGCCGATTACTTTGGTAACTTCTATTCTTGATTGAGAAATACTATCTTCCTGGAAACTATATCTTAACTGGCGAATACAAAGTAGTCTCTGAGTCTAACAGTGTGCCTGGCTTGTGATCCTTAATTCCCTTTTATTCAGAGAAATTAAATCCTTATTTAGAATCAAATCTTAATCGCGTCCATCCGATCTTGAAGTTTCGCTAGAGCATCGTGAATATGGTATCGACTATAAATTCATTTAGATAAGCAAAACACATAAGAGAAACTGGTAAGTGATAACATTTTTTATTGAGAAAGGATCGGAGAAATGAGGAAATAAAGGTTTACACACTAACGGCATATATGAAAATCTACACACTTTTATTGATGGATCAATTGTTATGTCAATAGTATGGTTCGCCCAGTGCTACTACCGAAAGATCTGAGAACTCCTTGCCTAAAATAGAATTCAAGCAATATTCTGAAATTCTTTGTTCATTAGACGAAATCTTTTCCAACACGGTGATCTTATAATCTGATGATACGCCATTCTCAATGAGGAATCTTGCTATTTCTGATGGCATAAAGTCATATGGTCTTGGAATTACCAAGGCCCTTCCCTTATCGTTTACATTTTTTATCAATTCCTTTTTTCTGCTTTCTAAATCACCTGTTACATGAAAAGATACAACGGGAACAATTTCTAGAGGCATACCAGATAAAGAAGAAGCTGCTTGAATGGAACTAATTCCGGGTATAATCTCAAAGTTCTTGCAGTTACCGGTGAATCGTGTGATAAGCTCAGATTCTGTGAAACATGCATCTCCAGTGAAAAGAAACGCGATATTGTATCCTTTCCTGTAGAGTTTTATTGTTTGATCAACAAAATACTGCTGTTCCTTCCACTTGAAGGTGATACGTTCTTTCTTACCTATGACTCTGGATGCAATTTTAAGCGGAGTGGAGTAACCTGCTACAATGTCGCTTTGCGCAATCGCATTCCGTGCCTTCATCGTCATTAGTTCAGGGTCTGAAGGACCAACACCAATAAATGTAATCTTTCCGGAAAATAGCTTCTTTCTGCTTGAAAAAGCTATAGTTACTTTTCTATTCCACTTCTCAAAAGGGAATATTAATTTTGATCCGGGGGAAAGTGCAAGTATGGAAGAGGGTTCTGCTATTCCAGGAACATCAAAGGTTTCTTGTGCTTTCTTGGATATGTGCGTTATTTCGTTTGCCATAAGCAAGCCTATTTTTTCCTTATCTACCTTTAGATACTCTAATCCAAGGATGTTTGCCGCCTCCATAAGAATACTATCATCTTTTGCAGTTGCAACTACGGATATGTCGTTAAGATCTAGCCCGTGGATTTCAATATGTTCCTTTATGCAATCTATAAGTTCTTGGGGGGTTGTTGTTTTCCTATATCCTAACCCTATGGAGATCTCATCTGGTATCAAATAGCACACATCATCCTTTTCGCCAGGAACGTCTGTAATCTCTATACCTGCATGTAAGCATTCGCCCTTTTGTTTATGTGGGTAATCATATCGATCGAAGAGGAGCTGTCTCTTTTTGCTGTTTATACATATGGGAACATATGACTCGTTCAAAATGGCTGAATTGATAAGCAATGTTGATTCTGGGTTTGAAATACTGCAGTGAAAGTATCTAGCAATGTCCTCAACCCCCTTCATTCCAGCAGCATCAAGACCATCGGTTATTACTGGAGTGCCATGGATGGCACTGCTTATAAGTTCTGCGAGAGAGTTAGCTGAGGCAGAATGTCCTGACATAACAGGAATGCAAAATCTGCCAGCATCATCAACAACAACGACAGCAGGATCAACAAACTTTGAAATGTATGAATTCTCAAGGATTCTCAACGCCCCGTTGAGGGACATTACAAGAATTGAAGCGTCATAATTTCTTATATTTTCTTCCAAGAACAATTTCAGGCTGCTATTCAATTCTTTTATCCCTTTGGTAGTGTATTTCCCATAGTTATCCACATCGACACCGATTTTATTCAGGATAAAGGCTATTTCTAAGGATTTTTGAGCGCCTCTCTTTGAGATCGAGACTAATAGAATTTTTCCAGTATTCAGGGACATGTTGCGTTCTGTCAACTTGTCCCCCTTCTGAAAGAATGAATATAATCTTCAGAATAGAGTTTTGTTCTATAGACATGTTCCGGACTTACAACTTTTCCAACCACTATGATTGCTGTACGGTAAATCCTTTTCTCTTTAACCTTTGATGAAATATCCCCCAAAGTCCCCTTAATCACTATTTCATCCTTCCACGTGGAATGATAGACCACTCCAACAGGTGTTTCTCGTGGAAATCCACCTTTTATCAATTGATTTACAATATTATCTATGATGTGTATTCCTGTGAAAATGACCATAGTGCTGCCATGTGATGCGAGCTTCTCTATTGTTTCGTTCTGCGGTACCGGAATACGAAGAGATCCTCGAGCTATGATTATTGCCTGAGATATATTATCCATAGTTAGCTCTATGTCCAACGAAGCTGCTGCAGCTGTTAGCACGCTTACGGCGGGTATTACTTCATATTCTATTCCCTTATCTGAAAGTATTGCAGTCTGTTCTTTAAGAGCTCCATAAATATGAGGATCCCCTGAATGTAGGCGTAAGACAACTTTCTCATCTCTTACTCCTCTTTCAAGAATATCTATGATTTCACTTAAATTCATTTTTGAGCTATCATAAATTTCTGCCTTTTGAGGAATTATTTTCAAAATCTCTGGGTTTATCAGGGAGCCAGCATAAACAACAACATCCGCCTTTTCAAGAAGCTTTCGCGCCTTCACCGTGAGAAGGTCAGGATCCCCCGGACCGGCTCCGACAATATACACTTTGTTCAATTTTCCCGCCTCATGATAATCATTGAGAAATAATCACCTTCATCGTCTCCTGGTTCAGCAGTTATCTGTTGGTTTACCATTGTGCATCTTCGGCTATACGTAACACTTTTAAAATCTGGAAATCTTTCCCTTATCTTGCTGATCGCAGAACTTCCTTCTGGTACCTTTAACAAAATAATTGTATCATATTCTCCGATTTTTTCAAAATTAAATATTCTTGAGTAGGTTGTCGTTAGGATAGCATCATTACCATGACCTATCTGTATCGAAGCCAATGCGGCGCATGCATCAACGGAGTTCATTCCTGGAATATATCTAATATTGACCCCTTTTTTTCTAAGATCTGAGCTTATATGATTAAATGTGCTGAAGAAAATCGGGCTGCCAAGGACTGCGTAAGATATATATGAATGATTTAGAAAGGAATTGAATATATCCTCAATGCTTTTCTCCCAGTGTATTTTGTTGTACTCTCTGTTTCTTGTCATCGGAAATTCCAACTCTATTATTTCACTGTGTTCTATGAAAGTGTACCGATGCATAAGTTCCTCAACAATTCTTCTTGCTATCTTGTTTTCTCCACCAGAAATTGGCACGTAGATGATCTCACTTTCTCGAAGCACTTGTAGAGCCTTTAATGTCACATGATCTACTGAACCAGGTCCAAGACCAACAACATTAAGCTCCGTCATCCCACCTCCCAGATATTACATATATTGGATTCCTGGCAATCATTGCATGGCCAAGAGATGTTTTCATCCCTTGCGAAATCGAGACATTGATGATCGAAATGTCTTGCAAACCAAACTTCTGGAATGTTCGTATACATGAATATGCAGTTTCAATTTGAATGGCATTCAAGACTATGTTAAATGCTCTCTCGGATCGCGCAATGCCCCATTCCATTATGCGCTGTAACTCGCCAGAACCACCACCGACAAAAATAGATGTCGGGCTATATTGCACTTCATCTATATTTTTCGCATCTTTTCTTACAATGGTGACATTATCATTCCGGCACAGTGCATCGCAGTTCCTTTTGGTTAACGTGATTGCGTTTTCATCCTTATCTATTGCAATTACATGCCCATTATTTCCAACGATATTTGATATCTCGACCGAAACAGATCCGGTTCCGCAACCTATATCTATGGCACGATCTCCATTTTTAAGCCTTAATTTTGACATGCTTAACGCGCGGATCTCCTCCTTTGTCATAGGTATACCTTCGTTTCGCTCGAATAACTCGTCTGGTATTCCCGGAACGTCAAATTCCCATTTCTTCTGTTCCATAATAAGAAATCACCTCTTTAATTGATTTAGCAATCGAGAAGCCAAGGGGCTTGCCGCTCGAATTGATTATTATGGTGGAATAGTTAATCCCCGGGTCGAAATCTATGAGCCGCTTCACAATCCTTTTTGCTATGTCATTCATGATCTTCCTTTCCATTTGTAAGTCTCCGACTATAGAAAGAGCCTGATCCACAGTAGAGGCATTCAGTATCATCTGAATTAACTCTGGCTTTACACCATTCACAGCTGCAATAGATCCTATTACCTCAAATCGCCCGTCAGCAACTTTGCTATGCGTATTCATTATTCCAGCCGCAACCTTAACAAGTTTACCTGGCAGTCCAAACAGAATAATGTCAGTATATCCAGCGCTCTTAGCTATCTCTATGGAATCCCCGATTCGATCACCCACGAGTATGAACCCAGCCCGTGGTAATGAAAAATACCTTTCAGCGTAAAGAACTGCTGTATTCCCTGGACATAGAACACATACGCTTGATACGCATCTTCCACTTTCAATTAGAAATCGTAAGTGTTTAATGTAATCAGAACTAGTTACGGGTTCCTCTATCCCAGTTGTACCCAGAATTGAGATGCCATTCTTTATGCCTATCCTCTCATTTAGTGTCCTCGGGGAAAGCTCTATTCCTTTTGGAACAATAATTATTATCTTAGCACCAAAATCTTCTATTGCTTCTGAAACTGCCCTCTTGATGATTTCCTGTGCCGCTGGGTTTATTGCTTTATCTCCAACTTTTACTGGCAATCCCTCACGCGTCACTACACCGATACCGTATCCTCCGCGAATTTCTATTTCATTTTTTTGATCAGTGATTGTGCAGTGAGAATAGATCTCTAGTTTATTGAGAACATCAGGGTTATCGCCGGAGAATTTTTGTACGATCGCGAAACCCTCATCAGACCTTATGGCTTTCATAAGTTTTACGTCTATCTCAAGTCGGAGGCCAAGGGGTGTCGGAATACCGACCCTTTTTATAACGATTCCCCTTGCCGCAAGCACCGAGGCTTTAGCTGATGCGGCAGCGGTTGCGCTAGTCGTAATTCCGTAAGTTTGGAATGGATCTCTGACAGAATAATTCCAATTAGATATCATATTTATTTGAATACCCCCGTTTTGTGTACATGAGATCTTTATATACAGTAGTCTGGCTATTTCCTATAACAACTGTTGTTAACATGTCTAGTTCTTCCGGGTTCACAGAAGCTAAATTGGTTATCTTTGCACTCTGTTTATCCCTGTATGCATTTCGAACTATTCCAACAGGGGTCTCCGGTTTTCTATATTTTTTTAGGATATCCATTGCCTTACTGAAATTGTCAGGGAATCTAGAGCCTCGCGGGTTGTATAAGACAATAACCAAGTCAAATTTACCCGCAAATTCTATTCTATCCATGATTAGATCAAGTGGAGTTAGGAGGTCACTCAGGCTGAGTGTTATGAAGTCGTTGGCAAGTGGTGCACCAAGTATAGAGGATACTGCCGAAGATGCGGATAGCCCCGGCACTATCTTTAGTTCGAAACCAACGCTTGATCTACGTGAAACTATTTCTATCACTGGACTTGCGATTCCGTAGATGCCCGCATCACCACTGGAAACTATAGCGACATTTTTTCCAGATTCGGCCATCTCGATAGCAACTTTTGCCCGTTCAATTTCTCCTTGCATTCCATTAGAAATAAATTTCTTTTCAGGGAATATTCTTCTTAAAAGTGCTGTGTATAGAGAAAATCCAATTATAACCTCAGAGTGTTCAATTGCACTTACAGCACCTTCCGTCATTTGTGATGCGTCCCCAGGCCCCATTCCAACTATGAATAACTTCCCCGCCATCAATACATCATCCCTATTGCATTTACTACAGATGCAGCCATTGGACTTCCACCCCTTCTCCCTAAAACTGTTACATATTCTAGATTTGTTTTAATTAGTTCATATTTAGATAGGGTTGCATTAACAAACCCAACTGGACATCCCACAACAGCTATGGGATTAACAATATGCTTTTCCCAAAGAGATACAAGTTCTCTGAGTGAAGTTGGTGAATTTCCAATCACAAAGACACAGTTTTCTCCTAGTGTTTCAACCGCAATGTGGATGGCGGCTGCAGATTTTGTCATCCCAGTTTTTTTTGCAAACTCAATGGTCTTAATATCACGCAGGAACGTATATATCTGGGATCTCGAAATGACGTTTTTGGAATATATCCCAGCTTTTGTCATCTCACTGTCACATACTATGGGAACCTCACTTTTTAGTGCTTTAATAAATGTGTTAACAAAACCATCGGATATCCTTATATCTGGAATTATAGATAAATCAGCAACCGAATGCACTAATTTCGAAATTATGAGTCTTTTATCATCCGGTAAACTCTTATCAATAAAACGATCAATTAGTCTGAGACTTTCTCCTTCTATGTCTCTCTCTACATATCCGTCGAAATTTTTTGACGCAATTTCATGCAATAGCCAGAATCTCACAGCATTACTCAGACCTCCAAAATCAAGGTTATCTGGTAAGTTTTTTAAAAGATCTTTATCATTTTCATTTAAGAACGAAAATATAGGTATCCCATCATCCTTTGACCCGAAGAGGTAAAGCTTTTTATTGGAAACAGAAAAAAATAATTTATCTTCAGTTGTTATTTTATCACCTCCCTAGAAATCACTGTTTTTTCGCTGGCTGAATAACTACAATAGTTGGATCAGTACTCTCATCGACTTTGATTACTTTGTTCGATGTTGCATAGTCGAAGGTTATTACTTTCTCATTTGGCAGAGTACCATTTTGTATAACTGTAACAGCCCCTTTAAAACCCTCCCGTAAAAGAAGTTCGCTCAGATTGGAAATAAAGTTGCGAACCATAAGTATAATCGTTGTTGTAGGTGTACGTAAAGAGTTTGCAATTTCGTTTTCGGCAAAGTGACCATACTCATTAGTGGCCGTGAGTAGAGTAACTGCACGTGAAACCCCTCTTGCCGTCACTGGAATACCCAGCATAGTGGGTATTCCAATTGCAGATGTGATTCCTGGAATTATATCATAATTTATTCTAAACTCCTCAAGTAGTTTAATCTCTTCCTGAAGTCGCCCAAAGAGACCTGGATCACCATTCTTTAAATGGCAGACATCGATGGATTTATTGGAGATCTCTAAAAGTTTCTCCCGTAGATTTCTGATGGGATCATTTCCCATATCTCCGCTCCTTCTTCCGATATTCATTATTTTCCTGCTCTGATCTATTTTCTCAACGAAATCCTTAGAAACGAGGGAATCAACAAACACTATATCCGATCTTTTGATGGCTCTGAACGCCTTCAGTGTAATCAGGTCCGGGTCCCCCGGTCCAGCACCAACTATTGTAAAGTGCATTTTTCACCTGCTTCGAAGTCCTCGATTATTTTCAAAGCCTTTCCATATCCTTTGTCCGCTGACTTAAGTGATGCCCTTATATCAGGATCTACAGCTAGCCTGTACATAATTTTCTTTCTCAGCTCCTTTGAGTCTATTTTTTGCATTACTGCAACTCTAAGTGAGGACAGAAGATCGACTATACCTTCAACTTCCTGGTTGATAATGTCAAGTTTTTTGATTGCGTAGCTTAATTTCTTCTTTGTAATAACTGTCATTGCTGGACTTTTTCCGCTTGTTGATACTGCAATAGAGATAGGACCATAATTGAGAAGAGCGCATAGATTCACATCGCTCAATGGATTCCTGTCTGGGACATAGACCATTACGGATTTTGATCTAGCAATGTCTGAAAGTTTCCTATCAATATCAGAATTATCTGTTGATATAAAGATAAAAAGAGGTTTGTATCTTTCTAAGACTGAAAGTAATATAGAGTAATCTTTGCCAAGGTATATGACATTTTCATGAGCGGCTGCAATATTTTCAAGATTCTCTGGGGAGATTATGAGCATAAGTCTAGAGGCTTTTCTGAATTGCTCCATCTTTTGATTAAATTCATGACCTTCTCCAACGAAAAGGATTGTTTTCTCTTCTAATTTTATATCTACTATCATCTGAAAGGATACTACGTGAAGTCTATTTAAGTTTTTTCAAGTTAGCTTCACCTTAATAGTTTGCTTCACTATTTCATAACCCTATCAAGTAATTTTTAACAACAGCGTGGATGCAGATAACAAAGAACTCGTTACCTTGTTTTATCCTACGTCCGGCTTATTATTGCTATAATATTTGTTATCCTCATAGATACGGGTTTTTGCTCGAGGTTTCTTTTGATACTACCGTTTATAAATTTTGAATTGGGATAATGGATTCTGTTTATTTTGACTCACGTTCCTGTCATTTTTTTTTGATTTGTTTATGAGAAACTTCCTATTTAATCTAAAGGCCCCATATGGCATTGATCTGGTTTTGAATATGCAAGCAATAGAATGCTTGCCGCAAGCGATCGAAGAAACGATCAAAGATCTAACAAATACTACTGAGTTTGAGATTCTGGGAACGTCCACTTTCTTCAAAGGTAGATAATTGCGGGTACAGGGCTAACTATTATAAATATTAAAAAAGAAGCTAGAACCCTGGATAAAGTTCTCCAGTTGTCATCAGGATATATTAGGAAAAAGCAAACAAGTCCTAGTTCTGCGGTGCGAGAAATATAATGGAACTGTAATCAATAGCTGATCTTACTGTAATAAAAATGACCTTAGAGTATGTCTGGAATACCCAATGAAATAATATCTTCATGAAGTCATCATTAAGGGTATCCTGTCAAGCTTGAATCCAGTATACGTATTGTTGTACATTGAAAGAAAGCTCATATCTATTATAAAATTTGACATGGAAAATGCAAGTGATATGATAGAATTTTAAACCATGCTGACGTAAGCCATCAATTGTGGATTTTGCTGGGATTCCAAGGATAATGAATTCAATCGAATCCTACGATGGGTTGCTTGATATTAATCGGGACGAATTTAATACAATAACACTGTACCAAAGTAATTTAAAGTTGATGACTGAAGCCCTTCTAGATATGATGGAGCGTGTTAATTATAAGACGTTGATGACACACTTTGGAGACCTTGTGGAATATAAAAAAATATATGGAAACAAATCCCTGATATGAAAAACCGGGTTCTGTCAACTGCATAAAAGTTCAGGGAGACGTGGACTACAGAGGATTTATACGGGCTGGCTATGATTCGAAGTATTACAATGATGAAAAGTGATTTGTGACTTTTCATGTAAAACCATGCTTTACCATATTGAAGAAAGACTTTTCCATTACTCTCTTACTTAGGAGAAGCCATGCCATCAGTCCGTATGCAATTATTATTGAAGCTATGCCCAGATTCACAATAAATTCACCGACTATGGACAGAACGAGGTATGCTA
>JAVYRX010000019.1:0-10353 GCA_038729485.1 Thermoplasmatales archaeon
ATTCTCCTAATTATAGATATCTTGTTTGCATTACTGTGTAGCGTATCCTCCCATCTTTTCAATAAACATGAAGTGTCTTTCTTGATATATGCAACAGATTCAAAACTTCCTTAGCTTTCATTGTTAACGCCTTCCTCTACGTTATTATATAAAGCTATCAGCTTTATTGACTATATGAATCCTGACATTAAAAATGTAGGAATCACTGCGCATGTTAATTGACAACAATAGCAATTTTTTTACCTTAATAAAAGATGTTATTGTAATGAAGCAAATATCTGCCGCTTCGATCTTTGGCCTGTTGGGTATCCTATCTGCTTGGTTAACTATTGCATTATCCTGGCATCTAAATCCCTGGTTTTCGATCGAGAAGAATGCTCTTAGCGACTTAGGTGGCGGCAATATATCTGCCAATGGCCATCCAATGCCATCTTTACCTATTATATATAACGGTGGCTTGATACTTACTTCCGCTATTCTCATAGCATTTGCCACGCTCATGTTTTCAATATCCCGTAATAAGATGGAGGGAGCTGGCAGTTCCTTCTTCATTATTGCAGGAGTTTTTCTCGCATTGATTGGCATATATCATGAAGGCACATACCCCCATGATTTTGTTTCAATTTGGTTCTTCATACTAGCTTCCTTGGCTTACCTTGTCATTTCCATTGGAATAATCAGGTATGGCAGATTTAAAATTGGACTCTCAATGTTTTTGATCATAATCCTTTCATGGGTTATCTACTCGCTTGTGCCATGGGGTTCTGTGGCTGAGGGAGAAGTTTTCGGAATAGCCATGGTAGATAGTCTTGTTTTGATGCATATGTTCTCCTTTCGATAAAATTAAGAAAATGATTTTTACAACGCAAAAAGAAAGTGGATAATTACCATATCTTAATCTTCGGATATTCAGGCGATCCTTTTGTCTTGTAATCATAGAATGCTGTATCAAATGCCTCATGAACTCTAACTGGAAGAGATCCCCGCACCGAAGACGGGGAGTGTGGATCTCCTGTTAATCTTAATTTTGTCAATTCTTCCTTTTCATTTTGCTTCCATATTTGAGACCAAGCAATAAAAAATCTTTGTTCGGGTGTAAATCCGTCAACATTCTTTCTTAATTCTGGATTTTTTGCTAATCTTCTTTGGAGAGCTTCAAAAGCGATACTGACTCCCCCTATATCAGCTATGTTCTCTCCCATCGTAAGCTCCCCATTCACTTTCAACCCTGGGAATATTTCTATCGAACTATATAATGAAGATATTTCCTTTGCTTTTTGATTGAACATTCTTTCGTCCTCGGGCCGCCACCAGTCCTTTAAATTCCCATCTGCATCAAACTTTCTCCCTTGATCGTCAAAGCCATGTGTGATCTCATGTGCTATAACACCTCCGATAGCACCATAATTTACGGCAGGGTCAACGTTGTGATCAAAAAATGGAGGCTGAAGAATCCCCGCCGGGAAGACTATCTCATTATCTGTTGGGTGGAAATAGGCGTTTATTGTTGGTGGCGTCATAAGCCACAACTCTCTATCGATAGGAGCACCAATTCTTTCTATTTCTCTTCTGAATTTGAAAGAATTTGTTCTCATTATATTACCGAAAAAGTCATCCTTTCCTATCTCTACTGAGGAATAATCTATGAACTTCGAAGGATAGCCTATCTTGGCCCTAAATTTTCTAAACTTCTCGAGGGCCCTTGATTTTGTCTCTTCAGTCATCCAGTCAAGTTCTTTGAGCCTCTTTGCGAATACTTCCTTAAGGTCGTAGACAAGCTCTTCCATCATCCTCTTTGATTTTTCGCTGAACTCCCTTTCAACATAAACCCTACCCAAGGCCTCACCTAGATGTTGGTCTATGATCCTCACTGCAAATTTCCACCTCTTCTCTGGTTCCTGCTTCCCTGTGAGTCTCCTTTCATAGAAATTGAAATATTCCATATATGCTTCCTTATGCAGGTATCGCAATGAGAACTTTAGCACATTCCATTTCAAGAATACCTTCCAGTCATTCAAGGATACCTGTTTTAATATTGCATCCAATGCCCTAAAGAATTCTGGCTGTCCTATAATTACATAATTCACGGCCCTGGGTAAATTGATCCGTGAAAGATATGCTTCTATATCTAAGGCGGAAGAATAATTCGCAAGCAATCTTTTCTCTACTTTTGTATAGTTCTTCTCCGGATCCCTTAACTCTTCTGGTCTCCTACTTGCTGCTGCCAGCATGGTCTCAATATTAAAGACAACGTCAGAATAGTGAGAAGCATCTTCGAACCCGTACATACCAAAAAGTCTCTCCATATGCCTTCGAAATTCGTCTCTAATATCTTGAAATGTCTCTAAAAAGTAGTAATCACGGTTTGGCAGAGAAAGATCAGGCTGGTTAAGGTAAAGTGCATAGACGGCACTGTTCCTCGCGTCATTTGAAGAATCATAGGAAAAGAATGGAAATATTCCCAGATAATGGAGCTTTGAAGTCACGGCCGCGATTTCATCTTTTTTTTCTATACTTTCAATTTCATCCATTAAAGGCTTAATAGGATCAAACTTTAACTTCTCAATCAAGTCGACATTCATAATTGAGATATACATATCTCCAAGCTTCGCTTTAAGCGGATCTTTCTCCACCTTTGCTAATGCGCATTCCTCAAGTATCTTTCCTAAAACGTATATGTTGCTCTCCCATAGTTGCATGAATGTACCCCAAGTGGGCTTATCTTTTGGCACTGGATGAGTGGCAAGCCAATTTCCATTTGAAAAATGATAGAAATCATGGAATGGATTTACCGAGAGATCCATATAATCTGTTGAAAACATTGGCCTTTCAGGTTTTTCGGATTCTTGAATTGTTTCTATGTTAAATCCATTAGTCATGGAAAACGATTAGTAAAAATCTATAATAGTTTTTTCTGTAAAATTAAAGTTATTTTTGATCCCGAATTCACTGATCATTTAGCTCACGAGATGCCCATTACTTTCTTGACGGGAGGAAGAAATAATTATGCGTTTTGTATTAATATGTTCAATTCGTAAGCAAGATTAACAAACTACGTTTCCAAAATAGGCGTATAGCATGAAAATTCATTGAAGTTATGCAATGTTCAAGGCACTTTGATACGAATCGACAAAATAATTAAAGTGTGGGTTGACTTCATGCCTGGGAAATGAACAAACGAAGAAGAATATCAAGGAAGGAGAGAAATATGAGAGATAGAAATGGAGGCGTAATGGCAGGTGCCGCACCTTAATTTAATTCGCTATTTGTCTCAAACTGCGATAAACAGTATATTACTTATTTCTTAGTATTAAGAGCTTATCCTTTTCTGATCCTAGGATCGCCTCCGTTAGAGTTTTTACGTAAGACTCAGGGTCCATTTTATTGTCGTTCCACCACACTACATAGCATAACAGGGATCCAAAGAATGCTCTCCTAACTGGGATCGAAAACCTTTTTCCAGAGAGTTGCTCCAGTTTGGAAAACATTTTGTCCATTTCCTGGAAGCATATGGTTCTCAAAGCAAGATCGATCTGTTTGTATCTCCCCTTACTTGCAATGGTCATAAGGAAGAGATTTCTCAAGTCTGGATTTTCATACTTTTTTAAAAATGACAAGGCAAAATCAATAAGAAGCTCCTCCGCGCTTTTATATTCAAGCATATTTACTTTGGAAATTTCTTCTGCTGGAACCGATTTAAGGGCAGCTTCTTCGACCAGCTGAGCTTTTTTCTTGTAATAGAAGAATATAATACCCTTGCTCACCCTTGCTTTTGATGCAATTTCGTCTATAGTTGCAAGGTCATAACCCTTCTTTGAGAACACCCGCATTGAGGCATTCAAAATTCTTTCTCTTTTTCCCTCCCTATCATTCATAATGCAAGTAATGTCATTAAAGTATATTTATTAATCGGTTAGTCAGTTTTGGTTGACCAGTCAGTCAATAATATTAAATACTCATTCAACATTAAGTAAAATATGACAAGCACTCAAACTAAGAGTTTAAGGAAGGTTGGGCTGGATTTTGGTCTTGTAAGCGGAGCCGAATGGCTCATTATTATAGCGGCATTCATGGGCAGGTTTCTCCTCCAGTTCTACCAGACCTCTATCGGATCCCTTGGATTGGCGTTCAGCATGGATTCATTTGAGATAGGAATAGGATTTGCATTATTTACAATCGCATTCGCTGTGGCGGCTTTCCTAATGAGGACATTCAAACCCAGTCAGCTGAAGACCGTGGAGATGATATCGCTTGCGCTTCTTGGTGCAACAATGCCACTTTACATATTCGCGAAGGGGTTTGCTGAAGTTTACATCCTGATGATAATAGACGGTTTCATAACCGGCCTGGTCATGGATTCTTTCATGACTATGGCAGGAATGGCTTCAAAGGATCAGTCTAAGAGGCAGGTGGAGCAGGCATCTTTCTCTTTCTGGGTTGCACTTGCACTGATAGTTGCTCCTTTCGTGACTGGGTATCTCCTCCATCTGGGCATAAAGGAGATCTTCCTCATATTTGCGGTGATGGCGTTTGTTGCAATACCGTTCGTAGCTTCCCTGAGAAACAAATACTCTCTGCAGTATCTTGAAGCTAAGGGGCACAAGGGGAATGCAAGCATCGCATCCCTTTTCAAGAACAGGCAATTCAATTGGGCAGTTCTGGCTGCATTCGCCTATACTATCCCCTTCTACATAATATTCTCATATGGAGTCATATACGGGGGAGTCCTGGGCCTTTCTGCCACAACAGTATTCTACCTGTTAGCAGCAATGTTCGTCGGTGACGTTGTAACCAGGTTCATCATAAGGTTGAGATCACCAATAATTAACAAGAGACCTTACATGCTGTTCGCTGTTACGATAGCACTCATTTCCGCAATATTCCTTGCCTTGAGTTCCGTGTCTGTGGCATTCTTCGTCCTGGCATTCCTCATAGCTGCAATCCCTGATGGAATAGCATGGACTCTGGGAATACAGATAGCGAACACCACCTTCAAGCCTGAGGAGATTGCAACGTCCACTTCATTCTTCAGCTCAACAATGATGATCATGTCCGTTCTAATGCCGCTGGTCGGTTACATGGCATCTGTGAAATATCTGGGATTCACGAAGACTCTCTGGATATTCGCTGCAGTAACAGCAATATTCTTCATATGGGAATTACTCCTTCGACCTGCAAAAGTCTCTACCCCGCAGGAAAACAAGGACCTTAAGGCATGAGGTGAAATCATGGCAAAGATACTGCTTATAATAATGAGCGAGGAAGAGGAAAAGATAAAGATGCCCCTGAACTTCATAAAGAACCAGTCGGAAAAAGGGAATGAGATAAGGGTGGTGTTCTGGGGTTCAAGCGAGAAGACCCTGGCTAACAACCAAGCCCTTCAAGAAAGCTTCAGGTCCTTGGGACAAATAGGGCCAAAAGCGTGCGTAAATACGGCAAAGGCAAATGGCATTGCCGATCAGCTTTCAAAAAAATTTGAACTGGTGCCTGTCGGGGGATACATAGCAGAAAGCATAGAAGAGGGGTATGTAACTATCACCTTCTAGAGCAAAAGGTGTTTAACTATGGGGTCCGATAAAATTTTGAAGAAACTCGGTGTCAAGGACCTTCTTTTTCCATTTTTTGTAACAATTTCCATTGCTTTGGGCCTAGTACTAGGATCGAGCTTCCGGTCGGGCAGTTCAGTTGTAGCCACATACGGCATTCCAATAGGCCTATTCTTTATGATATACCCTGCCATGGCCAAAGTTCGGCTGGATGAGATGGGAAAGAGCATAAAAAACGTCAGGACTGTAGGTTTGACAGCACTTCTGAACTACGCAATTACTCCATTCCTTGTCGCAGGAATAGCATACTTCTTCATCTATATGGTCTAATTGCATTTTAGTATCATAACTTCAGGCGTTGCATCCCAGCTGCTAGTGGGCATCATTCTACTCGGGATCGCGCCGTGTATAGGAATGGTAATGGTTTGGACAGACATGTCCCGTGGCAATCTGCCTCTCGGTGTCTCTCTCGTAGCATGGAACTCAATAATTCAGATCATAACGACGCCATTTCTTATATATCTTCTGACCAGGACTTCTGTTACAGTGAGCCCGTACCTCATTATTCAGAGCGTTCTGTTGTACCTTGGGCTTCCTATGCTGGCGGGCATCATTACCAGGTGGGTTTTCCAGAAAAAGAAATATTATAACCGCCTGCTAAAATCTCTAGGGTCTGTACAGACTATCTCACTTTTACTCACAATTGTGGTAATATTTTGGGGGGAGGGGTTCGGAATAATTAAAACGCCATCACTGGTCTGGATGGTAGGGATCGTGATGCTCATATTTTACTTCGTACTCTTTCATTTGGGGTATCTCACCTCGAGAAAAATCGGCTATAACTATTCGGACTCCACTGCAATTGGATTCTCTGTGTCAGCTAGGAATTTTGAAGTAAGCATTGCAATAGCCCTAGCTGCTTTTACGGTGTATCCTTACATCGCGATAACCACTGCAGTTGGCCCTCTTCTTGAGATACCC
The DNA here is from genome assembly GCA_038729485.1 of Thermoplasmatales archaeon. Lineage (GTDB taxonomy): Archaea > Thermoplasmatota > Thermoplasmata > Thermoplasmatales. Next base: position 6,528 of record JAVYRX010000019.1, read on the forward strand.
TTAATGCTCCTGCTGGTATGGGTACAGTTGCGAAGAGAGCATAGGATAAATATGTCAAAGATGACAGCTTTAATTGAGGTGACTAAATAAAATGTCTCCGCTGGCGATTATAGTTGCAACAATCATAAACTTTTTCGGGTCTCTGCTTTTCAGCATGCTGGGGGTTGGTGCGGCACCTGTCTTCGTTGCCAGCCTTCAAACCCTTGGTTACGGAGTAGTCGCTACTGTATTTCCATTAGCCATATTGTTAAACGGGATAAACAGCGGTTTTGCATTGATTCCATTTGCTAGGGCAAGTAACGTGGACTGGCATAGGGGAGCATTACTGTCAATTGTGGCAGCGGCGTTAGCGTTCACTGGTGCCTATTCTGCAGTTGATATCCCAGAGCGGACATTACTGTACTTTCTTGTTGCAGTTCTCTTAATATTAAGCGTATGGACATTTGCAAGAGTGAGATAGAATCGAAATCGGCAAGACCAAGCAGCAGAAACTTCGCACTCATAGGGGTTCCAGCTTCAGCCTTCGCGGGATTCATTGGTGGTTTACTAGCAATCGGAGGTGGGGGGGATACTTGTCCCTTTTCTCATGATGTCAGGCTATAACACAAAGAATGCATCAGGGACTACGGCTTTAGTGGCAACAGTGGCTAGCGCAGCAGGTTTTCTGGGTTTCCTCAGCCATGCGGTGATCCCCTTGAATATTCTCCTCTACTCTACTGTGGCGATTGCGGTAGCATCACTCATAGGTGCATTGCTCTCTGTCAAGATTGCCAAACCATCTTGGCTAAAAATTATCCTGGGATTGATCCTTCTAGGCTCAGCTTTAAAGATAGTGATAGGGTTGATCTAAATGAATTGGGAAGATTGCTAAATAAGGGGGATTAATGTGAAACAACATGCCATGCAAAGGTAAGCAATGTCCTAATTCCCACCGCGTCAAGGTATCTTAAAACGGCTCCATTGATCCTATCCATTTAATTTTATTTTCCTTATGTGATATTTATTAATTCTATTACCAGCAAAGATACAAAGAAATAGAGATTAAAATTTTGTAATTGTAAAAGTTCATTTCTCGGCATTTCCGCCGCTAGATTGCATACAACCTGAAAACTCCTTTGCGAGAGAGATTAATGAAGCGATCTCTGGGCTTCTAACCTCATTAACTAGCTCCATAAAACCGATTTTCTCTTTTCTTCTGGAAGATGCTTTCAATATTTCCCCAGCTTTAGGCGCACATGATATCGCTGCCTCCAATAGCGGTGTAATTTTGCCAAAGTCTATTTTTTCGACGATTGAAATGAGCCTATCTAAATTACCCTTCTCCATCACTTTGGAAAGTGACTTTACAATCTTGATAGCCATAGTTATGGAATCAAGTATTTCCATCTTCGTTGCATAATTGAATACGTTGTCAAACTCTTCAGTGAATCCGTCAATCATCCCAATGATGCCGCTTTCCTGGAGTTTCTCTATTGTAATAATAGTGGGCTCCAATGCGTCGAGTCTATTTTCTATTCTCTCTAATTTTTCATATAAATCATCTATCGTAACCATATTTACACTCTCCCTCTCAAAATTGTCGCATAATAATATTTCTCATAGATTGAATGCAACATTTTATAGATTCTTCCCCTATCCATCAAACTGCAGTCATTGAAAACGTAGGAGGGATCCTTTAACTTCTTGCTGAAATCGCAATAAGCTACCCAGCCATATGAACCTCCCTCCATGGCACACATCGCAACCGGGTTGAATGGCAGCGTGAGGTAACTCCCTATGACGTCATTGGCAACGAATGTCGCAACAGTATCAGCTTCGAAATGAGTGAAAGCTCCGGCCATGCCCATCCCTAGAGTGGGTGATATAACGTCTCCTATAGAGTATATATCATCATACTTTGAATTTTTAAAATTCTTGTAATTAGAATCAGCCCATCCAACCTTAGACTTTAGATCATCATTATTGAAAATAAAATCAGGCGCAGTCTGTATTGGTGAAACAATTGCGAGATCGTAGCTGATCTTTTCATTGTTCTGCCCTACCAGCTCATGTTTTGAAGGATCTGCATATGCCGGTAAGAACTTGTAAATTCCTTTTATTTTCATCTCATTCATCCACTTCCCAAGCGGAGTAGCTATATTGGAACCAAACATTTCAAATTGCCTTCCCATCGGATGCGCTACAGTAATTTCCACATTGTTTCTCAAACCCTTGTTAGTAAAATATTCGTGCAACATCATTGACATTTCCCAGGGAACAGGAGGACATTTGTATATTGGACTTGCAACAGAAATTACTATCTTACCCTTCTTGAATCCTGCCAATGCCGACCTCAATCTCAATGCAGACTTCACATCCCAAAAATGGTATGTGTCTTGATATCCCGGAAACCGAGAATCATTAAGCTGAACTCCAGGGGAAAGAATTAGGATGTCGTATCTATATTGAGAGTCATTTGTATAGACGATCCTATTGCCTGCATCTACCTTCGTTACTTCAGCCTTAATGGGCTTCACGTTTTCTCTTTCCATATGAATGAAATTTTTGGAGACCTGTTCTTCGCTTCTGTTTCCTAGAGCTAGATAGGTAAAAGAAGGCTGGAATTCTACTTTTCCTAGTTTGTCCAATACAGTTATATTTGCTTGATCTTTGGGTAGCATTTTCGACAACCTTCCAGCAAGCAATCCACCCCCTGCATTGCCTCCAACAATCACAATATTCTTGGCTACCATAAGAATCAATTTTGATTTCACAAGGATATTAATAGATATTGTGTAACGTGGTCCGCTTGATGAACATATGGGCTTATTTCATACCTCAAAGATCTATAGTTTGTATAAGCCTATGGGAGGTATTTCGTTACATCAAATCGAAGGTTGGCTTCCTCTTACCTTTAAAGTTTACTTGGTTACAGGTATTTAAAATACAAGTACTTGTCTAGCTTCCTTGCTTGACATTCTCATCCAGATCAATTGCAGATAATGAAAATTAGAGAGCCAAAAGGCATTTTCATGTGAAGGTAAATACTCAATCATTCTATAACAAAGAAAATCTGAAGATTGTATCAAGGAAGTGAAAAGTACAGTTAAAAGACAAGCAGTAGAGATAGAATTGCTGAAAAATGAGAATGAAAACCGAAGATGAAATACCTTCTTTATGAGAATCCATACAGCTCATTACCGCAGACTTCCCAGCCAAAGATAGCAAACCCGCAGGAAAGAGAGGTACACCCATAGATGATAAGGATGCAACCAATGTTCTCAATGAACTGGATGAGATCATCCCTGTAAAACCTGATATGACTCGAAGTGTGGCCATCACCTTGGATCTCCCTTAAAAACGGAGAAGAGAACAATATTCGACATACCGCCGCCACTGAAGATAATGGTGATGGAATGGGATGTTGACGTTTATTGCTGCGACGATTGCGGATCAGAGATGAAGGCAAGATAAAGTCTTTACCCAACTTTTATATTAAAAACCTTAACTCCGCAAAGTTATAGGGATTAGTAATTTCTATTCTCCTGAAACCTTTGCTCTCCTTCATTCGCTCGGTGGAAACATTTATGTGTGGGTAATCCCAACAGAGAGTATGGAAGAGTGGGTAGCAAAGATACTTGATGAGGAGAAGAGAAGACGCAACATTCCGCTTGAGGTCAAGATACTGAACGGAAACTATTATTTGTACCACTCCACATCAAGGTATGACAGGGAAACGCATGGACCGAGAAAGGTATCTGAATACATAGGGAGGATCAATGAGAGTGGTGTGATGGAAGCGCATCATACCGAAAGATCCGTTTATGAATACGGAAATTCACAGCTC
>JAVYRX010000020.1:0-10270 GCA_038729485.1 Thermoplasmatales archaeon
TTATGAAATACTGCCTGTTCTTACTCAATAGACTCATCAAGAAGGTTAGAAATGAGTAATCATGGCCATTTCATGAATAAACATTATTGTTACCATATGTGGTCACATATCGAGGTTATTAGAAATTTTCTAGTGAGTCAGAATGCTTTTTATTACTCTAAGTGGGTTCTCCCAAAGGACCTGCTCTGAGCGCGAACCGAGCTTCTCCGCGAGCTGTTCTATCTTTAGCACGTTTTCAAATCCCTTTGGCGTCTCATTTATCCCCAAGAAATCGGTGCCAAGGGCAACGTGCCTCCAGCCGAAATTGTCGCCAATATATTCCATGTGGGCTACGATATCATCTATCGATGGGTCCTGCCCAAGGGTACCTTTAATGGCGGTCACCCCTATGACTCCGTCTGTATCCGCAATGGCTTGAATGGACTCATCATCCAGATTCCTTATATTATCATAAACGCTCTTAGAATTACTGTGTGAATTGATCACGGGCTTCTTAGTGACTTCGCAGGCATCCAATATCGTCCTTTTGCTTGCATGGGCTAGGTCAATTATTATCCCTGATTTATCTGCAATTTCAATGAGCTCCTCCCCATAACCCGTGAGGCCATAGTCTTTCTTAGACATAGCCGCAGCAGCGAATTTTGTATCATAATTCCAGGTTAGCCCTAAGCATCTTAGTCCCAAATCGTACAGAAGATGTAGGTCATATGGATCCCTGAGGCAATCGGTTCCTTCTAGACTTAGCAATATCTTCGTCCCTCTTATCTTTAAATCATTTAGATTCCTTACTGTTATTATTCTCCCAGTTCTTTCAAGGTACTTATATACCTTGAGCTGCTCCATGAGGTCCTCCCAGGATGCGACTGTCCCTCTAGGATTGAATTTGCCTCTTGATAAGTTTTGATCTGGTTTTCCAACGCTCTTTTCGTTAAGCGTCGAAATGTGAGGAAAGCTTACACCAAATATCAAAACATCCTCAAACTTCTTTAGGTAATCGAGGTTGGATTGTTCAGTTTCATGAATTATGTCTGCCCTTTGGGAAGAAATACCCATATCCTCGTGAAGATCTATGAAGCGCATATTAAGTTAGATACATCTCTTTATTTAAATTTGGTACTCGATATAAGGATCCCATTATCTCATCAATTCTATTTTCTTCTCCGTTCTAATAGGTATATTTTGTAAGGTTTAAGCCCATAAAATAAACGTTTAGCTCACGTTGCATCCCGTATGGCGCTAAAGCTGTAGTTCTAATGCCATTTATCTTGATGAGCGAATTATCGTTATTTATCTATAAGATAGCCAAATACCACGAGGAACTTATACCTCAAGTATAAGTTCTGGTGTCCTAGCCAGCTTCTTGGTAAGCTCTTCCTTTATGGTCTCAGTGCTGATACTTCTAGAAAGGAGTCTCACATACTCAACACTTTCCGGATAGGATATTGCGTCCCAAAGACATGATACCTCGCAATTATTGCATCCCACCATGCAATTATTCGGCTGCAAGACTACTGCCTTGTGAAGGGATTCGTCGTAACCAAATACATTTCTCTTTTCTCCGCAAGTAACAACACATAGACCGCATCCCGTACATTTCTTGGGGTCTACGATTGGGTACCATCTTATTTTGTCCCTTTCAATACCGTGCCACATAGAAAATTCATTTTCCATCCTTGTTGCCTCCTGTAGCGTTCAGTAGATGATTCGGGAATTTTGCCATCCGTTCAGCCAGTTCTTGTTTAACGTTCGGATATATCTTATATTTAATCGCTACACCCCTCAAAAATTTTTTTGGGTCCTCTGGGAACGTTATTGCGGACTCCGGGCACACCTTTCCGCACGTTGTGCATCCAGGAACGCAATTTTGCTCTACTGTAACTACTGGTCTGTTTTGAGTCATATTCCACTTGAAAACGGCGTTCCCGCAAGTGAGCAGACAGAGGCCGCAGCCGTTACAAAGTTCCTCATTTATTTTGGGGAACCAAGATATGCTTTTTCTATCAACGCCATGCCATGGCTTTTTTTCTTGATAGGTGGAAAATGTTTTGTTCATTCATAGGTCACGTTTGTTAATCACATTGTAATATTTCAATTTAAGGATTATAGGACAAAAGTACAACCTTTAATCCAATAATATAATGCCATTAAATTAAGTGCTAGCGAAAGATAACGTCAGCCTCTAGGGAGCGCCAACATAGTACTGAACGTATATTTTAAAGGTTGATTGTTTAATAATCTAGTGTTTCAATCATATATAGAAATGTTTAAGATTTTCCGAATGAATACGTATTGTGAAAGGTTTCAAGATTGATCGCCTAGACTTGGAAATTCTGGACATAATAGAAAAAGACTGCTCAAAGACGTATGCAGAGATAGCAAATGCAGTGAATGCTAACCTATGGACAGTTAGAGACAGGCTCAATCTTTTGAAGAATAGGGGGATAATTCAAGGCTGCAAAGGAATTATCAACCACCAACTTATCGGTTTACCGTTTAAGGCTATAATTCAGCTTAATATAGAACCATCGCAATTACAGGGATTCATTTCATTTATGAGAGGTCAGAAGAATGTTAAGAACATGATGATAATAACGGGCTCTGAAAGAATACTATTAACAGTATTAGGTGCCTCTCCTAATGAAATTCGGGAATTCATTCAAAAACAAGTTTCTAAGTTCAATGTAGACATAAAGGATTTCAATATGATACTGGAAGAGCCGATCCTATGATATTTTATTGATATAGCGACGCGCATTTTAGATAATTATTTTATATTGGCGATGACCGTATTATCAGCAATGCAGAAGAAAGGCATACAATGCTCCAACGACCAAACCTGGAAACGGTAATTTCATAGGATTGACAGTAAACCTACATTATAAAAAGATAGGCGTCGAAACTTTGAAGTGCAGAAGATAGCGGAAACCACCACCTCACCACTTTTAGTTTTTAAATATCTTAATTCATACCCAAGTAATTAAGGCTCTTCTTGCTGGCGAAATAAGGGAGCCGGCAATTTACTGCGCTTATTATTACCGTTCCTGGCTTGAATAAGGTTCTCCCGTCACTTCAATTTTAAATTTCTACTTTTTATACAGCTCCGTGAAATGGCTATGCACTGTTGTAAAGTCTATAGTTCAATGCTGGTTCAGCTACCTGACAGTAAGATAACCAGACTTTTCGTTCTGCATTTTTAAAAGTCAAATAATATAGTGGTTGCATCCAACACGAAACGGTGCATTGCAACATAGGTTCACCCCTATTGTCTCGCTCTAAAATAAATGTTAGTTTCATCTTGAAGGCTTGTAAGAAATAGTTAAACAATCTAAAACTGCAATATCATTTCTCTAAGGCTTCTTATAAAGTCTCTTTCCTTCTTCAAACTATAGAGTGCAAAGATTACTCCTCCGACACCCCCTGCTATGGAAATTGAAAGTATAATGTGCCCCACGAATCCTGTTGTGCTGATCAATGCCATAAATTCCATAATGATGCCCGCTACCCCAGAGAGGATTGAATAAAGAAAGAAAGTTAGTGTACTGACTCCGGTTTCAAGCCTCTTAGCGAGAATTAATTTCTCAAGTAATTCATACAATCTATTGAATTTGGTTCCGAGCTTTAAGTCTACGTATTCAGTTTCACACTTATTTATCATTGTTGTAATTTCCTCTTTCTTGTTCAGGAATTCGTTTTCCAGAGTTTCAAATCCCTGACCAAAATCCAGGCCGTTTCTTTTTTCCATGATCCTAAGTACAAGCCTATTGGGTGACATCAAGGTTACTCACCCCTAGGTAAGCTTTCGATATAACCTGATGCGTTTGTTTCGTACTCCTGTATCATTGCATACTTGCAGGCACCAAGACAAGGCAAAGATTCGACTTTAAGATTCGAAACAAAAATTGAGATGAGTTTATTGAAAATATCCATTGATGATTCCAGAGAAACTGGCATAAAGAGCGAGGCTAATAGTGGAACACGGCTAACACCCTTCCTTCCCATTACTCTCTCTTGCATAGTCATTCAATCCTGTTATTTACTTAACATTTTATTGCAAAAATTGAAATAAACGATATCGGATTTCGCTTTTTTTGTTAATCAAAGCACACAATTTTTCATTCCTGTTAATTATTCTGTTTAATCCGTTTGTTAAGGAGAAGATGTATATTTAATTACGAACAAAGTCCTAGCATGCTAATTTACGCGCCATTGATGGATTTATTTTAAATCGTACGATGTCACGCAAAACAATTTTTAGGGATGCTTTGAAATGAGGAATATTGTTTCAGCTTTTTTACGCGGGTACCAAATGAGCTAAATATTCGCCGAAAATAAACTGATTTATGTTCGATGAATCTCAAGAAAGAATAGATTCATCATTCAAATTCCTTCTTATTTCGAGAGCCACTAGGAGCGTAGCCCTTGTATTTGTTTCCCTCGCATTTTCCTTATACCTAAACGTGTTAGGCTACAGTTTAGTTTTCATAGGATTGGCCTACTTGGTAATTGTTGTTTTTAACATGATAATATCTCTTCTAATAGGCATGATGGGGGACAGGATCGGATATTCTAAGGCACTAATAATCGGCGAACTCTTTGCGCTGGCAGGGACAGCCGGCCTTTCTTCTTCTACTAATATTCTCGTGATTATTACCTCAGCCGTAATAGCGGGTATATCCGGGACAGCCGGAGGCATTCGCGGCGCGTTTTCCCCCGGAATGACTGCATTCATAGCTAGCAACTGGACGGACGAAATTGCTAGGGTATTTAGACTAGCGAGAGTTAACATAGTTGCCTCTCTCTCCTCAATAATTGGGGGAATCATGCTATATACTCACGATTATCTTTCCCCGTACTTCGGAATGATTGGTACATTCAAATTTCTATATTTCATTTCATTTCTCCTGCTCACTGTTTCGACAGTCTCACTCTTTTTTCTAAGAGAGAAAAAAAGACCCCGGAAGACAACGTCAATTATGCAGAAAGAAAGTGCTAGGTATATGGTTAAAATTATGATACCTAACTCTGTAAATGGCGCTGCCATTGGTCTGGCTATTCCCTTGCTGCCGCTATGGTTCGAGCTCAAATTTGGTATATCAATATCAACCATTGGGGAAGTTTTCACGTATGCATATGCTGCAACCGCCTTAGGTTCATACATCTCTGGGAGATATTTCAATTCAGGCAAGATAAGCGCCATCTACGTTTCTTCGATAACGAGACTCTTCCAGGGTTTGATGCTCGTTGCCATTGCCCTGTCACCACTGGCAATAGTAGCGGCATTGTTGTACGTTGCTAGAAGCACAGTGGCTGGAATTGGTGCCCCTATGAGAAGTGCAATCTCGATTAGAGGCATCGGACGCGAAGACTACGGGGCTGCATCAAGCATTCAGGGAATGGCGACAAGAGGTTCTCAGATGACCTCGGGCATCTCCGGATACCTTATGGACCTGTACTCTTCACTACCGTTGTTTTTTGGCGGAGCAATACAAATGGTCGGTGCAGTGATTTATTACAAGGTTATCAGGAATTGGGAAATGGGTCATGGGTGGCCGCGCGATGATGGGTAAAGCTAGCTTAATCATATATGAAAATTGCTAAAGTCCTTGAATCTCAGAAAGAAAGTCCTGTACAATTTTATTGAATTCATTTGGCTTATCAAGGTAACAGGCATGGCCTGCGTCCCTGATCAATGCATATTTGCCCTTCTCGATTTTTCTTATTACTTCGGCATTTGATGGATCAGATATTTTATCTAACTCTCCCCAGATCCCCAACACCGGCACTTTTATACTTTTTAGGTTAATCTCATTAATGTTTACTGGATCAACAGCTATAGCCGCCTTTAAGTCTTTTGCGACCGAGGCGTAATATAGCACCAGGAACCCGCTTGCGGATGAACCCAGAATAACAGGCAGGTCATCGAATTCCCTTTCTATGAGGTACTCGAGAAAAATCTTGAATTCTTCTTTTGATAATGAGAATCTGCTCTTGCTCTTAGGGAACCCGGGAACATCGAGAGATACAAATTTCGATCCGAGATGGGAGATGGCGTCAAGCAATCCGCACTCTTTCCATATCTCAGCGTAGAAGCTATAACCATGCATCAACAAAATTCCAATGTTTCCAGTTCCTGAACCTTTAAGGTATCTGAATCTTTTTCCTTCGTAATTGTCGAATATTTCTACCAGTTCCATACGCTATTAATACCTCTTCAAAGAAAAATATGTTCATTTTCACTCACGTTCAAAATACATGCCATCATTTCAATATCGCTATATCCGCAAAAAAGCTTGAGCTTCAAGCTTACAGTCGTTCAATTAAGCGACCACTGCGGACTTATCATCATGCGAGAACAAAGAATACTTATTGTTAGAATAATACGCAGTAGAGATAATGCGGCTCAGAATTATCGTAGTTGGCGTTGCTGAAATAATCTTGACAGGAATACTCTTGACGATAAAAGGTTTTCATCCAGCATACCTTCTGATTTTTTTAGTGGGTGTGGTAATTATCCTAATCGGATTGTTCCGGAGGTGATTTTCTCTAAGTATGCGCTCAGCATACATAGACCAGCCAAAATGAGACGGTTCAAGAATATCTTACGATCATTCACAATTAATTGGCATTCAGATTTGCCAAGAGGACATAGTTATTAACAAATTGAAAGGGTGCTTGCTAGTCTAAAACAGAAATTTTTAACTATTTTTATGTTTTGAAATCAAGAACTTTTTATTATATAAGAAAAGTATATGGAATTAATGCAACGAACCTTAATTCTTCTTAGATACGAGAAGTAATTAAGTTCTTAATTTTGAAAAATTTGAATGCAACCCCCTAAACAATTATTAGTTTTGCGGATATTCTGACAAAATGGTAGATCAATTTCTTCTGATTTCGTCAGTAGCTGTACTCGTTTCTATATTTCATATGGTAGCGCCAGATCATTGGCTTCCGATAACTATAGTATCCGAGACTAATAGGTTCTCAAGAGTGAAGAAGTACGGAGTCACGGCATCTATAGGTCTTCTACATGGTATATTTTCGTCAGTAATTGCATTGGCAATACTTTACATAGGATTGCTTTTCTTAAAAAGGTTAGCTCAGTACTTTGAATATGGGGGTCTTATTCTTCTCGTTATAGTAGGTGCATATTTCTTGCTGAACGGCTTCTCGGAAAGAAAATCAAGTAACTTTGCCGGAAATACGTCCCTCGTTGTGAGCATTCTGCCTGACTTCGCAATAATACCGATCCTGTTGTCAGCCTCTGCTCTTAGCCCGTACCAACTAGGTATCATCATCTCACTTTTTATACTAGTAGGTACAATCTCGCTTATGGGTGTAGTGATTGTCGCATCTTATGTCGCGAACTTTGCTCTGAAGAGGTTGAATCCTGCTTATTTTGACTACGTAATCGGCACAATACTCTTTGTAACAGCTGCAACAATTTACCTAGAGATCTTTTAAGATCATTGGCCTGCTACTGAGGTATGACCTGTTACCGAGCGTAGAATCAAAACTACCCATCGATAATTCTAAGGTCTTTCTCCCTTCCTTGTCTTTCAATACCATGATTAAGACCCGGTCTACCATTCACAATTTCATAATTTCTCATGAAAGGGGCTAATGAATATAAATCAAACCCTTTGTTTCTCGGGACAGCTGCTAGTCTCTCCACTGAGATAAATACATAATGCGGAACCTTTATGATAACGAGACAATCATCTATAGTTTAATACTTCACGTTCACAAAATATTTTTGGGAAATTGACAATCGTAATACCAACGTAAAGGTCTCATTGGAGACGAGGGAAATTCCATTGTAATTTTATAATCATTTCTTCTCGCCAAAATTTTCTAAGATTTTAAAGAAATTTTCAATTAAAGGGATAATGTCATAAAACACCGTATTACGATTATTCTATCCTGACTGCATTCCAAGATCCCAGTTAAGGACGATGGAACAGAGGCCCTAGATAAAGCTTCAACCTATGCTCCCCTTGCCACATCGGAAAGTTTAGGAAAAATGATCATTCATACTTGAATCATCAATCATCCATAAAGCCATGCCTTATAAATGGGGCCGATCGGATTTGAACCGACGACCTCCCGGTTATCAGCCGGGTGCTCTGACCAATCTAAGCTACGGCCCCTTTGTGGTTAATTGTCAGGGATATTAATGCTTTTAGTTCCTAACCCTAAAATTCTAGTGGCAAGCTGAGATTAGTCAGTTCCATAATCAGGCCATTCGAAATCTTTTTGGGGTCTTCACCGGATTCCTTCTCCCTTACCTTTTCTTCTCTTCCTCAATTATGAACTTCTCAACGACATCTTCGTTAGCCTTTTTCATTTCGACGCACAAATTATACAATCTCTCCTTTGCATCCCTTGGCAGAAGTTCGATTGATCCGGTAGTGGACGAGTCGTATTTGGCTGTCGGGAAAAGTGACATTATCCTATCCTTCTGCTTCTCCGTTACTGGGAGTCTTATCATCTTCATTCCTGCTAATCTATCTTCTGCCATATTCGCCATTCCATTCATTTCCAATCGCTCGACTTTTTCTTCGTTCAACCAAATATTTATCGTTATATTCTGATTCATCTAAACACCTCCAACGTCTTTTTCTAAAGTAAATATCGGGCTCCTACTTTTTAAATATTCCTCTGTGACAAACGGAGAACCCTTTCCATATCTCTCGCTGGCATCCATCACCTTATCAAAAACTTCAGGTCGCATGAGTCCCCTCGTAGGCTTAACTCCGTCTATTAATATACTTCTAATTAAAGTCCCGCTGAAGCTCTGGCTCTTATCTTCGTGACCGTCAAGGGCTGCATTTGTAACCTCTCCGCACACCGTGCAATAATAGTTCTCCTTCATGAAAATTGGTTTGATTCTTAGTCTGTCTTTAACTTCCTTAAGGAGATAATGAGCATCGTAAGGCTTGTAGAAGTTTCCAACCCCTGCGTGGTCCCTGCCAAACATGTGGTGGGTGCATCCTAGGTTAGTTCTGACAATCGCATGGTGGATTGCTTCCTTAGGACCGGCATATCTCATGTCCCAGAGTAAAAGCGACACAGCAAAAACGTCATTTTTAAAGTACCCGGCATTGCCCAATTCCGCCTGTCCAAGAACTATCGCCTCATCAATATAGTCCCCGGCCCTCTTTTCTCCGATTACGGCATTTACCAAAACTCCAGTTCTGATTTCATCAACGGGTAGGTCTTCATTAGCTGCAAACCAGCAATATTTCATTAACCATTCATGGCCGGTATGGGGTACGTTCCTTGTCTGGTGGGCGACAATATGCTGCCACCCTTTTTTCTTATAAAGCTCAAAATGCTGTCTGGGGGTAAGCCAGTACTTGTCGAACGGAGGCTGGAACACGGGTTCTTGAACCAGGTCTATCTTTCCAGCAAGGAATTTCCCCTTCTGAGATAAAGTCCTCTTAACTCCCGGATGTTTGGAATCTGTTGTTCCATAAATTTTCTTTGCCATATCTTCCAAATTGTAATCATAAATTTCCTCGAGACTAAGGATCGCAATTGGTTTATTTTCGTAGGTGAGAAGGATATCATCACTTTCCTTTATTTCTCTACCTTTGAGTTCTTGCTCGTTTACGTTGAGGTTTATGGGAATGCTCCAAAGTGTGCCGTCACCTAGAGACATATCCCTGCATACTGATTCAGTTTCATTTCTATTCATAAATCCGTTTAATGGCGAAAAAAAGCCGTATCCCAATCCAAGGCACTCATGGGCAATTTGACTGTTAACTCCCAGGGATATTAGACCCCTTAGATCTTCTCTGTTTCCTTTGTATATCCTTTCGTAAATCCTTTTATTCCCATGTCCCAAAAAACCAATATCTTTAGCCGTCATTGAATCACCTCATTTACATGGATCGACCTTCCAGATACATTTCTGCCATATATCCTTCTGGGCCTCCAACTACTTTGTGCTCGCAAAGAAGGTCTTTCACAACTCCAAAATTTTTGATATGATATAAGAGGAACACCTTATCTGTTTGGGAAATCGCTAAACAAATTAATAAATTTAACCGAGCATTCCTATTCTCATTTTGCCTCCAGGATGAGCAAATAATATAGTTAAGAAATATGATAACAATATATGGTGGCAATAGAATGGTATTAACAATGAAAGCTAAGGAAGTTTTGAATCTGTTGCATATATCAAGAAAGACACTTCATGTTTATTGAAAAGATGGGAGGATACGCTACACAGTAATGCAAACAAGATATCTATAATTAGGAGAAT
>JAVYRX010000021.1:0-10075 GCA_038729485.1 Thermoplasmatales archaeon
CCCTTGTATCGCACAGCATAGCTTCAATGTGGCCATGATTTTTCAATCATGGAAATCACCCTAAACCTGATGACATCACTAACGAACCAGTGGGGCTTCAATGTGGCCATGATTTTTCAATCATGGAAATCGGAATCAAACATCGCAGGGAAGAGGGGAAATGCTGAGCTTCAATGTGGCCATGATTTTTCAATCATGGAAATTTGAATGTAGACTTCACTATTAGCGACGCTGATAGTGCTTCAATGTGGCCATGATTTTTCAATCATGGAAATTTCCCTGTGCCATTCCAGATATTCGCGCTCTGACTGGCTTCAATGTGGCCATGATTTTTCAATCATGGAAATGGGTATAAATACTTGTCCTGCGTAGCGCATGAATATTATCCGCAATTTTCAGACAAATACGAACAATGTCTGGTTCAAGTATACGAGAGGTCAACGGCGATGGAGGTAATCTTTAGGTCATTAAGGTGCAAGGCTTCATCGAAAGTGCTTAACTGCTTCTTTTGTGCCATTCGAGTGGACTCCAAGGTTTTGTCACCGCATATGCTCTCGCTAATCAACGGTAATATTATCGATAATGGTGAGATCTTGACTCCAACCACCCGTTTATGGGGACGTTTTCACCACTACCGCGAGCAAACCCTCAAGCTTGCTGGAATGACTTAACACTCAAAATATTATGGAGTTTCTTTCCTCTACCTCCTTGGTTTGCCCTATCATACTGATTTTCCGCCTGAGGTTGGCCTCTGCTGATCCTAAGTCCACTATAACAACACTATCCTCAGTCATACTGATTATCTCCGTTAAATCCGAAACCAATATTGCTTTCTCCTTATCAGACAATTCGCATAAGAACATTGAGTACTGGAGTGGATTTCCAAAACCGCGCATCTTATTAAATACCATCCTTAAGCGCTTGGGTTCCCGGATATCATATGAAACAATGTATCGTTTCCTCATTGGCTACCTCGTAACAAATGGGGGATACTCGGGAATCTCACCATTCAACAGCCTGCCCACCATTCTGGTTTGAACCTCAAAAATGCGACGATAACTTAACGAATAATCAAATATGGGATGTTTTATCAGGTTATCGAGCCTTCTTTCATAGGCAGATATTAACTTCTTTCTGCCTACGGAGTTGAAGGACACAGCAGATCCACTTTTAATAAAGTCTCTAGCAGTTATCTCCCCATTATTTATAACGGAGATTGCAACCGAATCGCATATGATTGGTCTGAATTCCTCCATGAGATCAAGGGCGAGTGCAGGTTTTCCGTACTTAGGTCTGTGAAAAAATCCTAGGTAAGGATCCATACCAACGGTGAGAATAGAGACCGTAAAATCCTTTGTGAGTAGTGCATATAAATATGAAAGACATGCATTTACAGGGTCCCTTGGTGGCCTTCTGTTTCTTCCTTCTAACTCGAAGTCAAAATCATTTCCCTGAACTTTAATCATGTCTGTAAAGTGCCGATAATATATTCGTCCTGCAAGCCCCTCAATTCCGAGGAGTTCTTCCGGGTTTCTGGCCATGGTTGCCCTTAAAGCCAGTTTACTCATCTGATCCAAAGCAGTTTTTGCTCTATTATTTCCATTTCGCCTAAGTATTGTCCTGCAATTTTTAATCTTACCCTCAATGAATTTTACTGCCAGTTTCATTGACTCTCCGGGATCAGTGGCCACTGAGTATTGCCGTATTCTCAAACCGACGTTCTTGTGCGACATCCCATGTGTTATGCCATCAAACCACCCACCCGTAGAGAAATAACAGATCGGTATGTTTCTGCTGCACAATTCCCGTATTGTCTGAGTGGATATCTGCACATTGCCGAAGAGAGAGAGGCTGGCGAGCCCCATTATTTTTGAACTTCCAAGCGTTTCCCCATCCCTCTTTATAACCAGTTCTTCGTTTCTTTTGCTTATTACCGCCCCCTGTTCCTGGACATACATTGGAAATAAATCTTGCCTGGCCGGGTAAAGTCTCCGGACCTCCGATGATTCATTATTTTTTTCTGATAGATTAAGGGAATTTATCTCATCTGGAAGGCAGATGGCTACCAGAGAACATTTCACACATTTGTGGCTGTCAATTAGAGGGGGAGGCGTAATACCGGAAGATGCTATGGTCTTTGCTTTCTGTACCTCCTCTTTTACCCATTCTATCATTCCATCGTCAACTGAAAGGAAAATTCTTTCCTTAGACCCGGAATAATACAGAATTCCCCCGTTACATTTGTACCCATTCTCCCTTAGTATCATGACCTGTGCTGTGAGTTGTGCCTTATCGCTCTCCCATATCCCGTGAGTTAAGTCTGGAGCCTTTCCTTTTTTATACTCAACAGGAAAAACGTTTCCCTCTTTGCCCTCAACCAAGTCCATTCTAGCAATAAGACCACTATATTGCCCAGAGAGCAAAACAGAAGTTGCACGAATGTCCATTTCGGAACTAAGGTCATTAGCCTCTGGGAGCGTCCCAGTCTTCATATCTACTCTCCTATGTTTAACTCTTCCTTCTATTGTGTCGTTGGAATCTTCGAAATCACCTCCCACATATTCCATGTAGAACAATCTATGGCAATATACGAATTCATTAAGCATTCTGGCAGGAAGCATATCTGAATCATCTTGAGGAGGATTCATGTCGACCACACTACTGAAGAGGGCCTGAATATGAAATAGCCCTTTCCAAATTCCATTCTCTCAGCAGCATATACTGCAAATACACCTCTTCTAATCAAAGTGGACTTTCCGGATATTGTATCATAAAGTTCAGGGGAAGATAAAAGAGACTTCAGCGCGTCAATAGTTATTGGGGAATCCCAAAGCGGCCAGAAGAATTTGTTGTTAAATTTACCCTGCCCTGAGAATCCAACAGTCGCAAGCTTTCCATTCGGAAGGGCAATGGTAGGGAACATAGGTAGAGACTCGGACGCGAGATACACTGCTCCTTTGACACAGCTTGGTCTTTCCGAAGTTGGAGCTTTCTCACCATAAGCATAGAGTCGCTCAGTTGATGGGTCCCATCCAAGTGAATGAAATGGGTCCCGATACATCCAGGGGCCGAAAATAGCTTCGTGCAATGCCTGGATCGTGCCTTTCTTCATAGAAACAGAGATTTCGGAGAGTATTTTGAGAAACTTTTGTTGCCCCGATGTCATGTAAAATAGAGTGGGCTTGACAAGTTTCTTAGACTGATCAACAATAACTTCGGAACCAAAGGCCGCGAGCCAATCTACCCACTCCCTATTATTATAGCTAGAATTCTCAAGTTTGCTGATTATCATATCTCGGAAGATTTCTGGTTTTACCCTTACATCAAAATCATCACTCCACTCAAAGTATTCAGTCTTTTTTTCACCGATATGGTTAGCCAGTTTTTCCACCAGTGTCTCTTCATCAATCTCACCAGGAACTACAATCTCTGCAATTGGTTCATCCAGAAAAAATCCATCTATAGTTTTCTGTTGCCAGAAAACTTTTGCACCCTCCAGATCGGGTATCTCCTGACATAACGTTAAAATACCGTACAAAGCGAGTACACCAAGGGGAGAGCTACCAGTTATGCCTGTCAGTCGAACGCTGCTCATTTACTTAATTCCTCCCGGTGTAGCTACTTGAAGCTTTATGGTCCGCCAACCTGACAAGTGTTTCCAAATATGCAAGGCCCCAGTAACCATACTTTCTTGTTAGACCCCAGAATAATTCAGGCCATCCAGAGTCAATTCTGTCCATACCATGAACTCCCACAAAATGCACCGGCTCATTGTCGAAGTCAAAGTTTATTTCTTCAATTCCCTGGTCTTTTACGGAGTTATGAAGAGGTCTCCCCCTGCCATGATGTGTCCCGACAAGGTACAATACCAGATCTTTATCATGAGCCTCTGCCACAAGGTTTTTGTTAGAGCGTATCATTGCAGCCGAATAACTTTCGTGTCTAAGTCCCCTAGGGAAACCTGAACTTTCACGTGCCCTTTTTATAGAAACAAAGTCATTTGCAATCAGCTCTCCGGATTTAGCAAGAAGTTCATCATCATTGTTGGAGGTAACTCCGCCCCTCAACCATGCTTGAAACCGCGGGTCTGCCTTTCCTATGTCATGAAGTTTGCCAGAAAGTGCCAAGTCAAATTTGAAGTTTTGACCGAGTCCAGCGTTTGACGCAAACTTTTGAGCAATTTTTGAAACATCTATGCTGTGTTCTAGAAGTCCAATTGGTCGAATAAGAGATGAGGAATCGTCATCGTCTGTAAATTCAAGAGCTTCCCCACTGTCAGAACTTACAAAGACAAAACCCCACGGAGAAACACTATCTGGGTACACTTCTACTTTGTAGTTTGTTTTCAATTTAGAAAGAATGTCTAAGAATTCGTCGTTAAGGCCGGCTAAGTTAACGATACAATCCAGCATTTCATCGCAAATGTCATAAATATCTTCGTCTGCTAAGTATTTTGCAATAGCCCTATCTATGATATCAGCTGCAAGCTTCTCATTTTCAGAAGCCTCTGGTTTAAACCATTGTTTAACAAGGCTTTTACTGAACCTCATGACAGTGTTTCTTCTTTCTATATTCCTCACGATTTCGGCAATGTCCTTAACTGGATTTTGTTCCCTTGGGTTCCATCCAAACCGGTCTAAGCCACCGTACGAAGATGGGATAACAATTACATCACCAGGAGATATGTCTGCCGGGTCTTGTAATATTTCACTTTCGTCAGGACCCCCCCATCTAAGAACATATTTTCCGTTAGTTTTACTACTGATTCTCTCAGGTGTTCCATTACCTTCTATGTCTGCAATAACCAGCGATTCCTGATTATAAAGGAAGGATCTCAGTGCGCCTACCGGTATAGATATGGCCTCGCCCTCTGCTGGGGGAATAGACGCAACAGCCAATATGACATCGGAGTATTGACCAGCCTTGACGTATGCAGGAATATCAGCACGCCAGATTACCTGTACGTCTTCAGGCTGTGTGCCGATTCCATGCAGATAGAAAGGTACATAGGGGCGAATTTCAGGGGGCGGAAATGTTTGCACGAGTAAATCCATGTGTGAAGGCATCAATATCGGTGAGGGGGGGTTAGGTGAGACTAGTTTTTTCATAGATTCATAGTCTGGCCTAATTTTATCAAATGCTAAAATCCCCATGTCAATAGACATCCTATGCTTCATTTTTGTCGCATTTTTTTCTAGCCACTTCCATGTTTCTGAAGTGGCTTCACCATAGACATAATCCTTGGGAATCTGTTTTCCGGAAACTTCTCTCATAATGATACCGCGCGAGAATGTGTTGTTTCCAATCCTGTTGAGTCTACCGAAGCGTTGTTGGAGCGCGTCTATTGGTGCAGCCTCCGTTACAAGACCATCGAAATCAATATCTGCACCCACCTCGATTGTCTGGGTAGACACGACAAAAAGTGATTTTTCATTACTTGTTGGTTTCCTTCCTACACGGATCCTAGGGAAGTATTCTTTAATAAGTAGATCACGCTCGTAAGATCTATTGCGCCCGGTAAGCAGAACGACATCATAACCTTCAAAAGATTTTAGATAACTAAAGATAAACCTCGCAGTTGAAACTGTGTTTGCTACAATGCCTATTACTATCGGATATTCTGCTCTTTTACTCAGTTCTTCCATTAGTTCTTTTGATTTAAATGCCATATTTTTAGACAGGTAATCTTTTCCGTCACTGGAGTTATCGGATTTAATTGCAACAAGTTCCGCAGGTTTACTGCACTCTATCCGCTTCTTGAGTGTGCTGTTCTCCATGTCCGATCCATCCAAGCTAAAAACAGAGCCTGTGGTTTTTGAAGGAGTTGCAGTCATCTCTACAAATTTAAGCGGCTTCGCCGTTCGGACGGCACTCCACTTTTCACTTTGGTATTTTTTAACCTCAGCCAAAGTTTGCGAAAACTGTTGGGAAATATGTGCTTCATCAAGAATTATGAGATTGTCAACACCAACAAGAGCTGCATGTATAGGTCTCATTGAGTTACTAACACCGTATCCGCTAAACAACAATCTTGAACCTACCTGATCAACCGTTGAAAGGATAACGGTAGGTTTTAATGGATCTCGTATGAACGAGTCTTCTCTTGGCAGTCCTCCTCTTAGTCTTACGATGTCAAAAACGCCTTTTCCTTCTCCCCCATTTAACTTTCTGAGGTTATTAGCAATAAGAGCAAGCACACGGTTACCGGACATTGAATCTTCGAGGCAGCTTTTAATCCTCACTGACCGATCATAAGCCTCATCAACTATAATCCTCCGGTCAACGACGTATGTTATTCTTACCGGGGCACTTCTCATCTCCGGTATGAGGTCGGCTTGTAGGGCAAGACTGAAGATCGCGATGTCAATCACTGAGGTCTTGCCCGATGAAGTCGGTAGTGATATGGTCTCTGGCCACCCATTCGTGGATACCTCTCTTAACAGCCGAACTTGCCAAGGGAACGGTTCTACCCCATGGATCTCTTTGAAGAATGGTATAAAATCATCAACTTTCACCAAGAACACCCCCTTTCCAAGGAAGAAGTAACCCAAATCCAATGTACATGCCTGATCCCAATAGCACTGGACCCTTGATCGGTTGCCCAAATTTTATCCAGATGTGAGATACGATACGACCGGAATACTTTTCAGGCAATATAACTGCCGAGGATTTAGGAGATCCCCTAAAAAGGCTATCCTTGCCAATCCTGACTTCAACAGGCGGAGGCAAGCCACTGATGCGGCACATTTCCACTATCACTTTGCCTCCGTCTAGTCCTGTTCCAATCTTTCTTTTTTTCGGATGCTTACCCAAAATTAGAGGAGTAGCGCTTGCCCAAGTATAAGAATCGGATGTTCCTATGTAGGTCGTGCTTCTGATTGCTCTAGGGACTCGTTCTTCGTCCGCGGGTGCAATCCTCTTTAGATCAATCACCCCAACATCTCCAAGTGTAAGCCGATCGATCCTGGAACACGCTCTTTCCAGCTCCTTTATTATAAAATCTGGAGTATCTACCGGTATCCAGATGCCGATACCCATAATGTGGCCATCAGCATACAAGTTACCCACATTGAGAAAGGGGGTAACAGCCATATGGGGAGCGTCTAAGGGGTCTCCATTAGCTTTATGCCCTGTAATTTCCTCGGGTACGGGATCCGGGTATTGACTGGTTACTGCCTTTTTCATGACATTTGAAATGAGGTATATGTATTCTGGGGGGATTTTCCGATGCTTTATCTGAAAAAGCGAGATGGATCGCATCTTGCTAGACACTGCATCTTGCTTTTGATCTTTCACCAACGAGTAGGGAACAACCCTACCCAGCCGAGGCTGTTTGTAAGTACTCATTTTTCGGGCATTATAAATTTCCTCAAGATGTTGAAGTCGACCCCTTCCAGGTACCCTTATGTAAAGGTCACCATATGGAGATGGTTCGAGATTAGGTTTTGGAGGATTATCGTCAACTCTTACTCTAACAGGTGACATTGAAGTGCCTAGATAGGTTACATTTTCCGCAATTTTTTGAAGTGAAATCAACTTAACCGGATCTATGTTGCTGCATTTCCAGACAAACCAAACTTCTGTACTGGACAATCCTATAGAGGGGAACCATCTGGGCTGCTTTTTCCTCCTTTCGGGCAAATTTGAATCATCATTAACCGGCACATAGAAACTTAGTTTGTTCCGCAGAGTGTTCCTCTGCTGAAATTCCTTTTCCGGTAGTTCCGCATAAATTTGTGGTGGATCCAAACTTTCCAGCCAGAGAAGAGCTTCTCTTCCATCTACTCCAATATCACCCTCTTCATAAGCAGCAACAAGTGCAGAAAAAAGCCGCGTAGGGTGAGGAGGCCATTCATTCTCATCTCTGTTTGTATTTGTCGAGGAAAAACTCCTTCCGAGCAGAAAATCTACTTCCAGCGAAAAGGTGTTTTGTTGACCTGACAATAAAGTTCACTCCTTCTCGGCCTGACTCTTTTTTCTCGTAATCCTACTCGCCCTGACGAGTTCTACAAGTTTATTTGATGGTTGGAGAGTGACTATATTGTCCTCCCAAGGAAGTCCTGCCTCCTTTGCATTTTCTATTGCTGCATCCATAATTGCAGTAGAAGTTTTAAGATCAATATTTTTTTCCACCTTATTACCGTCGTTAGAAATGATCTCAATGCCGGTCTTTCCATCAGGTATTAAGAGACACCCAGACCTTAGATCATAACCCTCTCCCTCCATCGCTGTCAGGCCGTATAACGATAATGCCGCCAGAAGGGCACGACCGGCATTGTTAACTTCTAGGGATTCTTTTGCATCTATTGGAAAATGAAGTTTCCTTATGGCCGGAAGTGAGATCACGGAAGTCTGCAGTGCATAATCAATTGTTACTCCACCCCGAATAGGTTCATTTTTATCCATCTCTATCGTTGGTGGGATGTTTCCATGCACAACCTTAGAAGGCGCAATTTTTTCTGGCTTCCCCTCCTTATTTTTCTTTGCCTTATCGGGATCAAGAGTCCATTCTCCTGACTCATCTTCGAAAACGTCTGAAACAGTAGTTATTCCAAGAGGATCTATCCGCGAAGACGTATGTACTCCCTTTTCTGCTCGGACTCCAATTATTTCGGAGGTTATAACGCGCTGAAATTTATTCCCTAGGCCGCCCATGGCTCCTGTTGAGTCCCAGACTCCAAAAATCAGCGCATGGGGACACCATTTCAGCATTTTAGTTGCATTTCTTGCGGTTGCCATAGCAAAATCCTTGCCTATTTCTGATTCTCTGAATTTTACTTCCCCAATACAACTGTCACGAAAAATAGCATCAGCAATTCTGTGCGGTGCATCAAGAGTAGTGATTAGGCCAGTACCGTTTAATTCTGGAATCCTGTCGTTAAAATTGACCTGGATGAGTGGGATTTTCAGGCTTCCTCTTCTTTGTGCATTTAATAATGCCTGCTCCATTCTGTTAGCCTGGGACTGGACAGAATCTAACAGGACAGTATTTAGCACCTCTTCTCCAAATCTTCTTCTTTCCATTGCATAGTTCCCACCACTTTCCCCTATTACATAAGTAGGAGGGAAAACCTTGCTTCCTGGGCCACCAGCAGGATAAAGTCTTACTCTTTTTCGAAAAGCTGATGTGCTGTCAGATATGAAGCTTAGGACATCGTCCCATTCAATAAATTCCATAAAACTAAACTTCGTCAAAGTATTTAATTTCTCTTTCTTCGATTGATTGAAATAAAAATTGTCCATGTATCCTTTTGGTACCTCTTTGTCATTTGAAGCTAGCCCTAAATTTTCTGCTTGGAAATTCTCAGAAGATTTTCTTGAATATTCAGTAACACTTTTTAGTTGTCTTTGCTTCTGACCAGAACTCCTTAGAGCCCCCCATGTCAGCAAACTTTATTACTGTTAGATTCAGACAAGTCCCAACGCTTCTGAAATTATAACTATTATCGTGACTTTACATCCATTTTACTTTTGTTGATTTGGAAGTAAGCATTTCAGGCTCTTTTTCAATTGACATCTGTGAGTGCACTACATTGTTATGAGTTCATCAGGTTTCATGACTCTCCCTATTGTCTTTCCCGTTTCCGATTTGAAGTCCAGTCTTGATCTCACAGTTTTTCCCCTTGCTGCATAAACCACCATTATATCTTTCATGTTCTTCGCCATCGACACAATTGCCATTGTGCTGTCACTTCTGTGCATCCTATTGTATATCAGGGAAAGAAACAGGTATGACAGAAGGGACATGAACATGTGCACACTTATCTTATGTGGTGTCCAGTGATACAGTGGAAAGGCCGGATCCATTGTATTGATTGAGCGGAAGCAGTGTTCCACCCTGTTTCTTTTTCTGTACAAGTCAATGATGTCCTCTCCCTTCATGTTGTCAATGTCGGTGAAAAGTACGTTATTGCCAGGCATCATCAATTTGACAAAAATACACACGTGATCTATGTGCAGATCTGGCAACAGGATGGTCTCATTCAGGTTATGGGATTCCAGGTATAATCCTGCACGTTCCATTGCATCTGCATCACCAGATTCCACCGTGTGTTTTGCCCTCATGTATACTCTC
>JAVYRX010000022.1:0-5472 GCA_038729485.1 Thermoplasmatales archaeon
AGAGGACAACAGGCGGTCTGATATAATCAGAGAAGGAAGGACAGAAAAGAGACTTCTGGATTCTGCAAGGGGCGCATCCACAATTTGATGTTATTACACAGTTAGAGGGACTTATGTCCCAATACCGCTTTATCTAACAAGCTTTTGTATCCATGTTGTATCTATGTGATATTTATAAGATACTTCTGAGCTAATATTTTCTATGAACACCTCTTTTATGGCATGATTTAGCTAAATTTGAATGATAGGAGTCAAACAAAAAATGCGGGGGAGGGGATTTGAACCCCCGAATCCCTACGGAGCGAGATCTTAAGTCTCGTACCTTTAACCTGGCTCGGCAACCCCCGCTAATTACAGGATGTACCCCGCCTTAAAAAAA
Organism: Thermoplasmatales archaeon; assembly: GCA_038729485.1. GTDB lineage: Archaea > Thermoplasmatota > Thermoplasmata > Thermoplasmatales. Next base: position 380 of record JAVYRX010000022.1, read on the forward strand.
TTGACTAAGCTAACCTTGAAAATTCTATAATAGAGAAAAGGATTACATGGTGAGAGTTATGGATTTTAGTTATACGGAAGAAGATGAAATGGTTAGGGAAACAGCCGAAGAGTTCGTAAGAAAATTCGTCATACCTAGAAGGAATAAGATTTCTTACGGTACACCACTACCTGACGATATTATAAAAGCTGCAGCTGAGGCAGGTTTTCTTGGATTCAACGTTTCAGAAAGATATGGCGGCGCTGGAGGTACCATACAACAAATGTCAATTATAGTTGAAGAGCTAGCGAAGGGGGATGTTTCTATGGCGCTACCGGTATTCGTTCTCCTTATGAACGGATGGCCTTTTATGTTGGAAAAATACGGTTCAGAGGAAGCAAAAGAAGAGCTACTTCCGTCCATTGTTAAAGGAAATACTTTCTTTGGGATAGGATCAACTGAGCCATCCGGCGGCTCAGATGTGATGAATGAAAGATCCACTGCTGAAATGAAAAATGGAAAATGGCGCGCATCTGGAGAAAAGGTATATATAAGCGGTGTCGGTGAATCAATGCGCATGCCTGGAGGCGGCGGGTTCCTTACAATTCTTCGCACTGGAGACAAGACTCTTGGCTCAAAGGCCTTTACGACCTTCGCATTCATGATTAAAGGAACTGACGGAAAAAAGAAGGAGGGGGTGAGTACAACTCTCTTTGATAATATTGCCAGGGAAGGCTTGTCAACTGGGGGGTTCTCATTTAGCAATGTAGAGATTGAAGATAAATACAGGGTAGGCGATATAGGCAAAGGTTTCCACATAATTATGGAAGGTTTCAATGTAGCGAGAACATATGTTGCAGCGGCCTGCAATGGTGCTGCATCCGAGGCAATAAGAATGGGTATAGAGCATCTTAAAACGCGAAATCTGTTTGACCAACCACTTGGAAGACAGGAAGGATTACAATTTGATCTTGCTGAAGCTTACGCGAAATTACAATCATCAAGGCTCCTTACACTAAGGGGTGCTTGGATACTAGATCGGGCGTATAATGGCAAGGAAAAAGTTCCTTTGTCTGAGCAGAATATTGCTGTTTCTATGGCAAAAATGACTGCACCCCCGACAGCTCACGAAATAATAACAAAAGTCATGATATGGCATGGTGCACTCGCATATACAAAGGACCTACCTTTGGGCGCGGCCCAGGGGGGCGTTATGTCATACTATGTTGGTGCGGAAGGCGGTATAAACATCATGAAATTAATCGTTGCTAGAGAATTACTTGGAAAAGAATTCCTTAGCTATAAGTCAACATAATTTTTTATCTTATTTCGGATAAGGTACAAAAGCCCCGTGGTGTAGTGGACAAGCATTTCGGACTTTGGATCCGACGACGGCAGTTCGAATCTGCCCGGGGCTACTTATTCATTTAAGCGAATACTTTTTAGTTCATCACCCGGTTCCTCACCACCCGCAAGGGGTAGGCACTCAGAAGACCAACTCCAACAGGATATGCATCAAGGGAGCTACCTGCAGACAGGAAGGCGTGACAGGAACGGAGCAAAGGAACACTCTGGCGCATCAACCGGAAAATGTAATGGAAGAAGATTGAGCTACGATTGCTAGACGGCAATCGTCAATGCTGACTATAACCAAGACTATTTTTCCACAACTATTAGTTATGACTATTATGATCCTGATGATATCTGAGAGCCGTTAGGTTGAAGGTAACGGTAAAGGGAGAGGATGAACTGGGGGGCGAACGGGAGAACCTAATAGAGGATGAATGTGAGGATGGAAGGAAAAGGGGCTGGAAGGAATACAAAGAGGCACAATCTGTAAGAATTATAAGGTTGCATCATGATCTTTCGGTAGAGTAAAATAATGCAAAAGTTTCTATGGTAGATCCTTGCATTTGCAAAGAGCCCACAATTATGGAGTACCCGATATTCTCAGTTAATAGTTGACCTTGCTCACCCCACCTTCCGTTGCTAAAGACCTGTATCATATTTGGGAATGAGAAATACACAAAACCAAATTGAGACCGTATGGGTCAGAACTATTGAAATCAGTTGATGTGGGAGATAGGTAGGAATCAGCTATTCAAGTTAATGATACTTCATCCCTGTATCTCTATGGAATGACGTGGCCAGGGACGGAGAGCATATTCTCAGCTGTCAAGAGAAAGTTCTGGGAGAACACAGCTTATGGATCAGAAGATGGACTTCTGGCAGAGGGTTATCAGAGGTTCTGGGCATATGATACCATGAAGGAATAAAATAGCCGAATCCTTTTTAATTCACAGAAACAGCAGTCAACGCACATAAGGCTGTTCATTAGACACAGCAGCTTCCGGGAAATCCTTATATATTGTATCATGATTATAATGTTAAACGTGACGGTATGAAAAGAAATGGTCTAATAGCCATAATTGTTACCATCATTATAATTGGGGCATCTCTTTTGTATTTAAACATGAGTAACAGTACACAAAGAGGGCCCTCTGTCTTTGGAGAGCTTACAGTACAGCAAAGCACCAGTTCGTTGTACGTTTCTCCTAAGAATGCTTCTGTCGAAGCATTTATCACAATGCCTTCTGCAGTAGACACAACACCAAATGGTACCGGAATACCCCTTATCCAGAAAAATAATTATGTATTTCTTGGGGCGGGGAATGCGAATTTAACAGGAGGCGTTTCGTTCAATCTGAACTACTCATTTTATAACCTAGCTAAAGAGTGGGCAGCAGTCTTGCGAGAGCTAAATTCCACTCAGGAGATTCCTATTATCTTCGAAGTAAACTACTGGGTACAAAATGGGGGCAACGTTTATATATATACGAACGAACTGTCTCACTTCTTTGATCCGTTTACCATCTCTTCCTCACCTGTGGTAATTAACATTTCAAACAAACTTAATCTAGGGAGGCCATCAGTTATTGTTCCGCTAAATTCTTCGTCTCTTCCTGAAGGTACGGTCTCTAACTCAGTCTCTCCATCCTCTATCCCAGGAAATTTCCCAATTTGGATGTGGCTCCCTGCAGAAAGCGCATCTCTCTCCAATGTTAATTTTCCACTTATTATATTTCATAATTCTACCACTTTAAACTACAATCAGTACGGTGATTTCACTCTATCCGCAAATATTGGCTCCCTCACTTCCTCTACAGAATTTACATCTGCTCAGAGCTTCTCAAATAATACTTCCTCTATCAATAATGTCAAAAACTGGAATTTCGTTTCCTCGGAAAGTCCTACGGCATCCTCGCCGAATGATTATCTTACAGGCTCCACTATTGGATACCCCACCACGACTACCAATTCCTCCCGGAATGTGTCGTACGTATATATAAAGGAAGTCACGATACAGTTGATAAAGTATCAATTATACGAGGAATTCTCTTCAGGAGCAAAGCAGGCATATAATTCGTGGCAGGTACAGGAATACGTAGAAAATTCAACGGTGAACGGACAATTTACAGTCTGGCACGGATATCTACCCGGACAACTGGCAACTGTCCTGAGCTGGATATATCAGAATAAGACAGCAGTATATGGCACTGTAGAGGACGGGAATCAGGTTAATTTTACAATGGCACAAACCAGTCTTGACTCTTGGAGCAACAACAATTGGATGAACATTGTTAATACTTCTGAAATAGGGATCGCAGACCTAGGTATAGCTGCAGCTGTAGCAGCTGGTCTGAGTACTGCTTCTGCTGGCACTCTCAGTGCGGCCGTGATATTTGCACTAATGACCTCCTTTCTTTCTCTACCCTGGGCAGTAGTTGGAGTGTGTTCCTCAATATACATATCTACTAAGCCGGTCACCACGCTCTATCTGGCCTACTTAGACAGCTTCTATAACCAACCTGTATCACTATCCATCTATCTTGATCCAATGACACTTACATTAGGAGATACCTCTTTCAGTTTAGCAAGCAACTATCTAGTGGTCTAAGAACCTAAATTCGCCATTTGTAAGAATAGATTCTTCCGTCTATCTTGTAGTCCCCTCCTTTCTCCACAATTCAACAAGAGAGAAATGTGGTGTTAATTTCGCATCATATCTGGAACTGATACTTATTCCCGATTAGAAGCTTTGCAAATAAAAAATAAAAAGCATATTACTGCACTCACTGGGCTGTTTCTATACCAAGCTTTCTGGCCGCTGCATTAAGTTCCCTGTCAGCCGAGCAGAATACAGCAGCTCCCGCTTCAATACAGGTTTCCAGCTGAATTGCATCTACAATGTATATGTGTCGTTCAAGAACTTTATCTACAGCTTTCCTGATTATCTGGCTACCAACAGGATATATTTCGACCGAGGAGGATCTTTCAAGTGTGCCCAACTCACTTAGCATCGCCTGGATGTTGTTTCTCGCGTCAATGCCCGTTTTCCTGGAGCATTTGTCAAAAACAAAAGGCATCTCGCCAATGTTAATCTCAGACAGGCAAATAACTGTCTCCCCTCTCGCCGGGCTTGATGGAAGTAGCCGTCAGCTAGGGTGCTGTTTTCCTCCTTAACATACCTTTTGATCAGTATACTGGTATCAAGATATACGCGAGATACGTTCGTTTCGCATTTCCCTGACTTCTTTTTCTGAGTAGACTCTACCAGTGAGATCAGGCCTGTTCCTCTCTACATCTCCCCCGCTCATGTATCCGCAATCAAGATTAAGCTCCTTGCATAGATCACTTAAGATCTCCGCTGTCGAAAGGGAACGAAGTGATTTTTCGATGTAGTTGCTGAGAGCCCTTCCTTTTTTCAATAGAGCCAGCTTTGCGTTGTCCACCACTGGTTTTTCTACAGACACAGTTATCTTAGTTTTAACCATCTAACCGTATATATGGTAAGCCGCAGCAAGTCTTTCTACCCATTTTGTTCTTATCAGAGAACGGGTTCGACAGCTATAAACAAGTCCAACATTCTCCCAGAGCTGTTGATTGTCTGGTGCTACTTATTGATTTAAGTGAGTCCTTTGATGAGAATTTCTAATAACCTCGATATGTGACCACATATGGTAACAATAATGTTTATTCATGAAATGGCCATGATTCCTCATTTCTAACCTTCTTGATGAGTCTATTGAGTAAGAACAGGCAGTATTTCATAA
>JAVYRX010000023.1:0-5007 GCA_038729485.1 Thermoplasmatales archaeon
CTTTTTAGTATAGTTGTGGTATAAGTCTTTCAATAGAGTTGGAAATGCACTCCATTCTATAGACTCCTTCATGAACTTCAGTGGATCATTTATGAAATACTGCCTGTTCTTACTCAATAGACTCATCAAGAAGGTTAGAAATGAGTAATCATGGCCATTTCATGAATAAACATTATTGTTACCATATGTGGTCACATATCTAGGTTATTAGAAATTCTATCCATTCTTCCTGAAATTGCATCTCTTTCAAAAAATAGGGGAGGAAGGACTGATGCTCCCTTCCCTGTTATCCTCTTAACAGCTTATCCCGGCCTAAATATCTCAGTTCCATTCCTTTTACCGCCTACAGTTATTATCCTCATGTCCTCCATATGACTTGAACTGAAGGATATACTGTCTGAAAGAACTGCAATGTTATTCTTGCGCTGTTATCAACAGATGATTTCAGACAAGAAAGGCAAGACATCTTCCGTGGATTTACTGAACGTCATCCTTCAACGATGAATGCAAACTCTTATATTATTCTGGATCTGATTGATACTTTCAGCTGTCCTATCTGCTCTACCTGCAATTGAGGCCGTACCACAGCATCTGTTATCACCACCCTAAATCCTTACGATTTTATTTTTTTAACATTCATTCAACAATTTCTTCCTTCAAAACCAAGCAAATGCCATTTCTCTATTCAATTAACACCGACAAACCAAATGAAAAAGAAAACACATTCTATTTGCTCATTCCAAAGAGATTTCTAGAAATTAGCTTGAAATTATTGCGATTGTATTATTTAAAAAGATATTTATTAAAATTTTGCATCAATTGAGCATGTTAGAAAATCTTTTTTATCCTAAGTCCATCGCAATAGTTGGTGCATCTAATAATAGGGAGAAAATTGGCAATATACTCGTAAGAAATATTAAATTAACCTATAAAGGTAAAATTTTTCCAGTTAATTATAAGGATCCTGTCATCGAAAACATTCCCGCATACAAATCGCTAAAAGAGATTCAGGAACAGGTTGACCTGGTCATTATAAGTGTCCCTAGAGGCAGTGTGCCGGACATCATGGAAGAAATAGGTCTCATAGGGACAAAAGCTGCAGTGATCATATCATCTGGATTCAGAGAAGTAGACGAGAAGGGTAAAGCGCTTGAAGACAGTATAAGCAAAATTGCGCAAAAGTACGGAATACGGTTCCTAGGGCCTAATACCATGGGTTTTGCAACTCCGGCTTTCAACGCGACCTTCGCTTATGCAGATGTTAAACCGGGAAATATTGCAATTGTGGCCCAATCTGGTGGAATGGGGGCATACATGCTTGACTGGGCACAGAAAACTAAGACTGGCTTGAGTTTCTTTGTGAGTATGGGAAATCAGACTGACTTGAATGAGATAGATATATTCCAATTTCTGGCGAATGATGTAAACACAGGGGCAATCTTCACTTATTTGGAGGGAGTTGCAGATGGTAACCGTTTTCTCTCTGAGGTTCCCGATGTCATCAAGAAAAAACCTGTTATATTCATAAAGGGAGGGACAGGAAAGTATGGCTCTCTTGCAGTGAAAACGCATACAGGTAGCATAGCTGGCTCTTTCGAACTATTCAGGGCTGCAGTCAGAACTGTAGGAGGTATACTTGTTGAAAATCTGGACGATTTTCTCAACCTTGTGAAGATAGTGCAGTCAGATGAGAAATATCTAAGTGACATATTGGTGGTGACCAACTCTGGTGGTCATGGCGTTTTGACAACAGACGAAATTGAAAGACAATCGATGAATTTAATCTCTATTCCAGATGATGTCAGTTCCAAACTACGAAATATTCTGCCAGAGCAAAGTACTCCCAAAAACCCTCTTGACCTTTCAGGTGATGCAAACGGTGACAGGTACTGGAATGCACTGAATATTGTCAAGGATCTTGAGTCTACCAAGCTTGTATTAGCCCAGTCCCTTGAAACTGTGAGCTGTACGGAGGTAGCCAAAGTGATGGTGAAATTCAGAAACAAGAGAATTATCGGCGTCTTGATGGGGGCAGACTCTGAGGGCGCTCTTCGTGTGCTCTCATCCGCAGGGATCCCCGCATTCAGTTACCCAGAGGACGCCGTTAAAGCAATTAAATATATTTCAGGAATTAGAAATCCCTCGGTGAAAATAAGAGTTTCTGAACCTGAAAGGGGGGCGCTTGAAATCGTAAGAGGAAAAAAGAGTCTTAGTGATGAGGAATCTTTGAAATTGATGGGAATCTATGGGATCAAGACTCCAGAATGGGCTGTATCCTCAAATCTGTTAGAAATCAAGGGGGCTGCATCAAAAATGGGTTTCCCTGTTGTGATGAAGATTTCATCTGATCAGTCAATGCACAAGACTGACGTGGGAGGAGTTATAATGAATGTAGATGAAAAAAACGTCGAAGAAGCCTTTGAGACCCTGATTACAAAAACCGGCAGGGTGATGGTACAGAAACAGCTTTCCGGGGCAGAGGTATTCGTGGGGGGGTTGATGGACGCCAGTTTTGGTCCTGCTGTATTAGTTGGTCCAGGAGGCATCTATGTGGAGGTCCTGAAGAGCATCAGTTATGGATTGTCACCAATTTCAGAAAACGAGGCACTTGACATGCTGAAGGATAGTAAAGTGCTTGGTCTGCTTAAGGCAAGAAACAGGAACTACGATACAGGTGCTACAATAAGGTCTGTTACTGCTATTTCTCGTATGATAGAGGATCTCAACATTAAAGAAATGGATATCAACCCCTTAATAGTTAATGATAAAGGAGCATATGCTGTCGATGTTAGAATAGTACTATAGGTTAGGTGACTATCATCCACAAAGCTATTATCGGCACACAGGACTTTGGCAATCAAGAGCGCAGTATGTCTTACTGATTATTATGGTGTCTGCGGCCCTTCATTTTTTCTTTAAGATGTTTATCAATGGTATCAATGAAGATCGAGGTATCCTTCACATTGGAAAGTTTATCCGCGAGCTCCTTTTCGCCTATTGATCTGAGCCAAGCACATATATGACCTTCACTAACGTGCCAGTCTATTGCCCTAGGGTCATACTTTGCAATGCACTTGACTGTATAAAGCAAACTTTTTACGTCGCAGGCAACTCCTATTGTCTTATCGAATGACTTGAAGTAAAATGGTTCCATGCTTCTATATGTCATACCAATAAATGAACTTTGATGTCACTATTTCCAAAAAACACGCAACCGATTGTCGTGTCGGAATTTTTTGCCTGCTCGTTGCTTCCGTTTAACAGGCAAGTATGGCAAAATTTCATGTTAGGGTGAATATAAATTCCCAATTATGAAATGACCATATCGAATTCAATATTGTGAGTTAAGAACATAGGGAGGTATTTACAAAGAAAGGGTAAGGGGCAGAGGTTATCACCGATAAGAGATGCCCACTAGAATCGTTTACGCAATAGGTGCGGGATCCGGGGCCTTTATTGCCTCTGAAATTAATTGAATCCTTCTAGAATTATGTCATTGATATCAGGTACTATTCCTCTAATATTAGCTGATTTTACTACAATTAAAGCCTGCTCTAATATACCTTAGAGATACTTACTTTGAAATTGTTAGTACTAGCTCTTATTCGTTAGGTCAAGCTATAAATATTTCAAATCTTTCTCCTTCTCTAGTTTACTCCCTATTGCATGATATCCGTCGTCTTCAAAAGATTGGGCGTCTTGCTTACTCTGTCAGGCGAAAATCCCCCTTAAGCTTTGACGAGTAAGGCATGGAAAAGGTTCATGGTGCTTTTGAACAGTAGAGGTTTAGCGAGACAAAACCAATCATATAAATCATTTCAGTCTAATTTCGGCTCTCTCGTCGTGCAGACCCTTGCTTCTATATTTCACAAAGTCAATCCCCCCCAACTTGCTTTGTGTTTGAAACGTGGATCCCCCATCCATCTGAGTTTCGAATCCTTCAATGACTATGACCCTTACCTCATTTAGCCGTTGCAGAAACTCCTTACTTGGTTGGGTTCTAGAGAGGTTGGTTACGTTGAGTGCCTCGTCTTTTTTAAGTATCTGTGGATAAACTCTGCGTGAAGAATCCACGATTTCCTGTGCTCTAGATGTTATGGAAACAGCAGTATTCTTATCCATACCAGGAATGTCAGAATCTATTCTTGCCCTGTCATCATATATTTGGCCACCGATAACAGACACGTGATATCCGTTCTCGACGGCCCCATCTATTATCTGAAATGCAGTGTGAAGACGCATGTGCATAAGTCTCTTTTCCTGGTCAATAATCCCGTGAGCTTGATCACCCTCTGATAAACTTGTCTGATGATCAATGATGTGAATTATTTGGTCTCTATCGCTTTTGACTTCTGCTTTGTTTAATGAATAACTAAGCTGTCCGGAGTCCCAGACTCCTCAGTTCTTCCCTCTTGGGTACAACTTCCCACTCCGACACCTTTGCACCTTTCCTCTTCAGGAATGTCAGCACCTTCCTCTCGTCTTCCCTCCTTATCATGAACAGACCCTTGGAATACCTGATGTGCTTTATCCCGTCAAGGAAGCCCTCCTTCCTTGAGATGTACCTGCCGTAGTACGAGTGGCTGGTATATCCGTAGATCTCCCTGTAGAACCTTGATATGTCTGCCCTGCTCCTCCCCCTGTACTCCATGGTGAAGGAGATCAGTATAGTCGTCACCATGGAAGTATGAATTGGAACGGCAATATAAAAACAGTTGTATACAACAGTTATAATGTCCAGATGGGGTAAGAGGTTCATAGACAGGAGGGACTGGAAAAGGTACAACGAAGAACTAGTTGTGAGGGGTGAGTTCTTCCTGGATATATCGTTCAGTGATGAGTGGTTCATGGAACTTGGGAAGATGAACTATTCAAAGAGGGGAGGACAGTTATTACTGCGAATATCCCTGCTACTCCGGTGTTCACATCCTTCAGGGCTCTGACTTTTTGATCCCTCCCCCCTTTCTTCATGACGCCATCTGAGAAGTCAGCCAACCCATCCAAGTG